>NZBA01000053.1 GCA_002686265.1 Planctomycetota bacterium | reverse complement strand
TTGGCTCTCCTATCGTGCGGCTTTGTTTGCAACCGCAGCATGATAGAAGAGCCTTTTTTAGTGGATACCAATTGAAGACGTTTTCTCAGAAAGTGCAGGCCATTCGACTTATCCCCTTTTCTTCTCTGGACTTGAAGTGGACCAGTACAACGGCAGTTGCTTGTTGCCCACTTCGCTTCCATCGGCATAGAGCGTGACACGACCGCCTGGACTAGCGCGCGATGCGTGCTCCGAGTGGAGCCAATTCGTTGAACCGATCAACGGGCTCTTTCGCGGTCCAGGCTATGCCGCGAAGCAATAGCACTCGAAACAGCGGGTCGTCAAACGTCCAACTGTAATGACCGGGTATGCTGACGAACACGCGCCCCGACCCTTTCTCGTAGGTCCACAATTGTGGCTGCGGTTCGCCATCTTCGACACTAGTGGCCAGCAGCGTGACGTCTTGTGGATCACCAGTCAATAGCCAGTAACTTTCATCATAAAGCTGCAGTGAATCGAAATTGCGCATGATCGGATGATCGGTGTTGTGCATGTTCAGAGTCAGCGGTCCGTGGCGATAGCGAATGTTGCCCCCTCGCGACGCAAGCCCTATTCGCTTTGAGAACTCCGCCACGCGCTCGTCCCCGTTGACTGCCCAGTGAATGTAGACGGCGCCACCGCCACGCGCGAAAAACTTGTCCATGTTCCTCGCCCGCTCATCATCCCAAGCTCCCTTCTGGAAGAAGATCAGCACGTCCGCGGCCCCAATCTGATCTTCCGTTGGGAACTCCAAAGCCAAGGAAACGGAAACGTCCGGCGCCGAAGCCAATAGCTGACCCCACTGGATTTGCCAAGCCGGATAGTCGTGTTCGCCCGGGCCGTGGTCCTTCTTACCGGCGACCAACACCATGTTCAACGGTCGCGTTGATTCGTGCGTCTTAGGCTCAGCTGCCAACACCGCGGCCAACTCGGCCTGAGTGCGGAGCGGCGGCGCTTTCAGAGGCGAGTTCAGCGGCATATGTGGTGGCTTGGTCAACAAGAACGTCATCAAGTCGCGAAGCTGCTGGGGTGACAACTTTTCTGGCACACCTTTGGGCATGACTGAGACGTTTGCCAGCTTCATCAATTCGATCTCAGCTCGATCGAGCCGGGTTACATTCCCTTGTTCATCGCCCAGCAGCAACTGCCCTCCTTCCGACTGAAGCACTCCGGTCAGGACCATTCCGCTGTGCAAAACCACGGTCTGTCCGATGTAGTCCGGATTGATCGAATAGCTTGGATTCACAATGTCGCGAAGAACCGATTTGTAGTCTCGGTGAATCAAGTTGGCGAGATCGGGACCAATCTTCGCACCATTTCCTTTGATAGCATGGCACTTAAAGCAACTTGCCTCCCCGCTGTGAAAGACTCGGCGACCGCGTCCCCAGCTACCGCCCTCCAGTTCGGCGATCTGTTGCGGTTGAAATTGCTCGTCACGATCTGGTTCACGCATCTTGACCCAAGGCAGGAAGAACCGCTTCAGCGGCAACGGTCGCGGGCGGGGATCTTCATTGGTGTGGACACCTACGGAGATTTCGGGCGTGACATCTAGGCTCGTCGTGAGCTTGACCTCGAGTTCGACAAAGTCCGTGGTATCGCCCGATACCGTGAACTGCAGTTGCTGCCTGCCGTCTTCCGAAACTTTCGCATTCACTTCGTGGGGCAGGTCTGGCGAACTTGAGGCCTTTGCCGCAACCGGCAATGATGACGAGATCGTCACCGTCACCGTTTCTGGCGGCCATTCATAGTCGATGGTGGATCCTGGTTGAACTCGGGGACGCAGGATGTGGTGCAGATCAATCCGAGTCCGTAGTGTCAACTCGCCCGGCTGCCTGAGCAACGACCATAGCGAGTCATGCTGGGCGCTGCCCGCCGTCAACCGCCTGGCAACGTCTGGGGCGAGATGCGGCAGCCAGCCCGACCAGGCGCCGCCGTCTGACGGATCGTCGGCACGCCACTCCGCCCGCAGACCGTTGAGCGAGAAATCGACATCAAGTTGGGGATGCTGGCGAAGCAACCCATCCGTTGCCACTTCGCTGGCTGACTTGTTTGGCACGGTCACCGCGTAGTGGGCATTGGCGTGCATCGCAGCGGTGCTAATGATCATGGTTCTTAAATCCGGTGTCAGAGACACTCCGGCTACTGGTAGCGAATAACGTGGCGACATCGCTTGGCGCTGGACAACTGCATAGGGAGGCGTCAGGCTAACGAAGCGATCGCCCGCTCGCACATACTGCCCAAATCCAACGCGTACTCGCTCGCTCAGCTGTCGCATCGCCAGAGGATCGAGGGGCTTGTCAAAAGCGATTCGAATCTCGTTGGGAGATTCGGCCCAACTGTTCACGGGGCGCGGTGCGTCAGCCTCGATCATCTCGATGCGGAACAGTCTGCCGATGCCCGTCGGACCGGTGCCCCAGTCGGGCGGACCACTGTGACAAGCGACGACCAGATCTCCATCCGGCGCGACACAGGCGTCAACGGTGAGCATCTGCAAACAGGCGAAGAGCTGCGAATCGGCAACATAGCCTCTGTCGGTCTTGATCAACGCAGTGCGCCAGAGTTTGCCTCGCGATTCGCCGCACACGATCGCATCGCCCGCCCACAACGCTGGTCCAAACACGGGCCCGCCATTGACCGGTTCGTTGAAGACGAATCCGCACGTCGACTGGTGCTGAGGCCCATAGTCAAACGTCGATGGCTCGTCAATCACGTTTGGATTGTGCCGGGGATGACGCGGAGGAAAACCGTAATGGCGTCCCGTCTGAATGTGCAGAAACTCATCAAACGGATTACCATTGGCCAACCATGTCGCCCCCTCTTGCTCGGTGCAGAATAAGTCTCCATCGCGATTGAACGCGAAGGCAATCGGAAATCGAATTCCCGTACAAACGGTTTCGCGGCGGCTGAAGTCCGGTGAGACTCGCTGAACCGTGCCCCGGTCGCTCGCCAGATCGTAGGCTGCTTTGCCGGAATCATCGACGAGATACGCGTTGGCATAGTTGGCTGTTCCCAAGCCGAAGTAGAGCGCGCCGTCCTTATCCATGGCGATGCCAACGGCATCGACATTCTGAGGAATCTCCTGCCAGCCGGAGGCCACAATGATCTCTTCGTCGGCTTTGTCATCACCGTCGGTGTCGACGATCAGCGACAGCTTGCCTTTGCTGGGAACGAACGCCCCGGCACCTCGGTGATAGTCCGGCGGCGTCAGCAGCAAACCGATGGGGCCGCGCAAACTGCCCTCGTTCTTCCAGAACAACTTCGCATGGTCTTCGAGCCCATCTCCATCTGTATCGCTCAACAGGTGCAAGTCGCCGTTGTAGCCGAGTGTCATCAGCTTACCGTCTTCGCGAAAGCGGACATTGTTCAGGTTGGTCAATGCGAGCGGCAACTCGCGAACGCGGAAACCCGGCACCAGCATCTGCACGGCCGGTGGATTCTCTGCTTTGACAAGCGGTTCTCCCGCTTCACCCAATCGCAATCGCTGAGGAAGTTGCAGGGCCAGATTCGCGTGTTTTTTGTTCAAGTAAGCCCGTACAGCTTCTGCCTTTTCGCCGGACAGCGCGCGATCGTAGAGAATGATCTCCGCAATATCACATCTCAACGCGCCTCGCACTTGTTGCAGGCCGGGGCCGTTGGTGAAGTAACGTGCTCCGACGGTCAGCTCGTCCAGCGAGAGTCGACCTGGAGCAAACGGCCGCGAGCCGCTCGGCTTACCATCCAACGTCAACCGGACTTGTCCCTTTTCGCCATTGACATCTACTTCAATGATATGCAGCGTTCCGAAGCGATCGCCGGATTGATACAGATCGAGGGCGCCGCCGAAGCCACGACCTTCGACGTTCAGTTGCTCAAACCGCAACGTCGGACCAGGGCCCAAGTCGACATTGAACCCGGACTGGTAATCTCGCTGCCCCGGCGCATTGGCCGCAAGAAAGCCACGGTAGCCGCCGGGGTTTTCGTGCGGTGCCGCTACAATGAACGCGGTCAGCGCCTCGGCCTCGCCCGGAACGGTCAGGCATCGCATGTGATCCGACTGGCCGTCGAAACGAACGACCCAAGCGTCATCAATCTGGACGAGTTTCGGTTGATTCTCGCGATTCCGCTGGATGCAGTCACGGTGGTTGCCCGATGCGTCCTGCCAGTCGTCGAGGAGTTCGCCATCTTTGAGTGTTGGCAAATCGAGATCCGAGCGGGCTTGCCCAATCCGCTGCGCATCAAGCCAAAGCAACATGCCCTGTCGGACTCGCAGTTCCGGATCAGCCCAGGAAGGCGTCTGTCCAAACGCGAGACCGACCGACGACAGAAAAACTACGATCATTGCCAGGGCAAGTTGTTTCATCGCTCTTATCCTCTTTGGCCGCCGTCCAGGCATCTTGTTGCACTCCTTCAGCGTTACCTCAGTCTTGCGAGTTCTCGTTTGAGCGAATGCACCGCTGCGGGATGGTCCTGCGCCACGTTGATTGTCTCACCAGGATCGGTGGCAATGGAGAACAACTCGTCGTCGACCAGCTTCCAGCGTTTGCCGACCAGCGTTTGCGGTCCAAGATAGATGTTGCGTTCCAAGGTGGGTTGTTCTCCGGCAAGGACTTCAAAAACGTCCTTACCGTCCAGGCCGTCGGGCAGACGTTCCACTCCGGCGATGCGAGCAAGCGTCGGAAGCACGTCGATATAGGCCAAAGGCTCGGTGACTTTGCGCCCGCCCCGCCAGGCAGCCGGCCAACGGATGGCGACCGGCACCCTGACACCTCCCTCCAAGACCATGTTCTTTCCCCCGCGCAATGGCGAGTTGTCGCTAATCCCGAAGCGAGCCACTCCTCCGTTGTCACTCAAAAACAACACCAACGTCCTTTCGCGCAAGCCTCGTTGATCGATCGTTGCGAGAATCCGGCCCACGTTCGCATCCAAAGAGGCCACCATGGCGCTGTAGATCGCTCGATTGGTCGTTTCATCTGCAGTCAACAGTTGTGTAACCCTATCCGTGTCGACATCCGCCCGATCCAGCAGTTCGGGTTTCGCGTGCAGCGGCAGATGAGGTGCGTTGAAGGCCACGTACAAGAATAACGGCTGCTCGCTTGAACTTCTTTCAATGAACCGAACGGCTTCGTTACCAATCAAGTCAGTGGAATAACCTTCGTCGTGGCAGATGTCGTGACCGCGATGCCAGTCAAGTAGTCGCGGCCGATTCTCTGCGTTGGCTCCGAATGGAATCGTGCGATGATCGAAGTAGTGGACCATCCCACCCAACATGCCATAGAAGTGTCGGAAACCTTGCTTCAGCGGATGCTGCTGCTGACTGTCACCGAGGTGCCACTTGCCAATACAAGCGCGCCTTGCATATCCTGCGTCGGCCAATACCTCGGCCAACGTGAGAGCCTCGGGAGGAAGCGTGGCCCGAACGGCGAAGTTGGCACGGTAGCGAAGACCAAACCGGTGCGGATAACGTCCGGTCAGCAATCCGGCACGGGTCGGCACACAATAAGGAGCAACGTAGAAGCGGTCGAGTTCAATTCCATCGCGGACAAAGCGATCAAGATGCGGCGTCTTCACGGAGCTACCGTGGTAGCCCACGTCGTTCCAGCCCAAGTCGTCTGCCAGCAGAATCACGATATTCGGCTTATTGCCTGGCAACTCGGCCTGCGACACGGTCGAATACATTCCCCAGAACGCGACGACGCCGACAAGCCAACTGCTCAAACGAAGAATCCGGCGAACTCGGAATGTCTTGGCCTCCATGTTTCGCGAAGCCCTTATAATACTGTCGATTAATTGCGTGTCGTGATGCGTCGGGCCGAGATCTGACCATTCGAGCCCCATGATACTCCGCCGACGGCGTCCTGCAATCGGGAGTCTTTTTCGGCCCTCGGCGTCTACGGATCGTACGTCGCTGCACGAAAAAGAACGCCGCCGCCTTCTCGGCCAACACCATTGAATGGTATTTGGGCTAAGACCGATGTGGGTGTGCCTCTGTCTCCTCGGAAGCGTCATAAAGAACGCTGGACCACCACATGTGGTCGCACTCAAGGTTGCTTGCCAGCCGTGGCAGCCTGCCGATATTCCCTGATGAGGGGGCTGTAAAAGCGTGACACCTTATCACGTAGCACCTTTGGAGGTGTGTTGCCCAGCACACTGCGATTCAGCCTTGCCACTTCTTTGCTATCTTTCCATACGCTGACTTCTTTCGAATTGTCGTCGCGGCATTTCAGGTCGGCGCTCATCTTAAAGACAACGTATGGATCAGCCTTCTCAGCCTCAAACGACAACGTGAGGACTGCCGGAGGTGCGCTTGGCGATTCAACGTTTGACTTCAGACCTGCTCTAGGCCGCGCCAAAGTTGGCATTTCCTGGTGAACTGAGCTAGTTTTTGGAGGGCAGTTTTGTTTCACTGTTGCCAGTCAGTGAAAATCGTCTCCC
>NZBA01000052.1 GCA_002686265.1 Planctomycetota bacterium | reverse complement strand
TCGTGCACCGTCGACGATTAGCCGAGAACTCAACCGTAACGGTGGCCTTGGCAGCTACCGTGCCCACGCCGCTGAGCAGGCGGCCTGGGATCGAGCATGTCGGCCCAAGCGCTGTAAACTGGCGCTGAATCGCCCGCTGGCAATGACAGTGGCCGGGCTGTTGCGGCAGCGTTGGTCGCCGTGGCAGATTGCCGGTCGGCTCAAGCGCCAGTATCCACACGACGAGGACCGCCGGGTGTCCCACGAGACGATCTACAAGACGCTGTTTATTCAGGCGCGCGGGGCCTTGAAGAAGGAACTGGTCACGCATCTGCGCCGGCGCCGCACGATGCGTCGTTCCCGCCACCATACCCAGAAGACACCTGATCATGGACAAATTACCGATGCAGTGTCGATCCGCGAGCGACCCGCCGAAGTCGACGATCGCGCCGTGCCAGGCCACTGGGAAGGTGATCTTATATGCGGCAGCAACAACAGCCAGATCGCCACACTGGTCGAACGCCATTCACGCTATTGCATGCTGGTTCGCACCGACGGCAAAGACACCAAGACCGTCATCAACGCGTTGATCAAGCAGGCGCACAAGCTGCCACGCGAACTCTATAAATCACTGACCTGGGACCGCGGTAAAGAGATGGCGGATCACAAGCGTTTCTCGCTGGCGACAGATATCAAAGTCTATTTCTGCGATCCGCAAAGCCCCTGGCAACGAGGCTCCAACGAGCAGATCAATGGACTGCTGCGACAGTACTTCCCCAAGGGCATGGATCTATCAGGGGTTCATCAGAACAAACTAAATGCTGTCGCAAGACAACTTAACGAGAGACCGCGAGAAACGTTAAACTTCGAAACACCAGCCGAACGATTTAACCAATGTGTTGCGTCGATCGGTTGAAACCGCAGCAGATAGCATACACTTAGTTTGTTCCGAAAATATCCCGAAGAATTTCATTTGGCTTCGCGAGTGCCTTTCAATGGCGCTGAGCAGGGACGCCAAGCGCTGCATTAATACTGCCGCGGTCGAAGGGCATCGCTTCACCGACGTCCGCTTTAAGGCTTACAGTAGCCATTCTGACCTTTGTGTTGCTTTATAACAGCATATAAATGCTTCCGACTCAAAGCAGACTTCGACAGTCGCACCACTTTAGGTAGACTTCCCGAGGAATTAATAATCTGGAGATTGATTAACATGGGGTACCGAGAGAGCCTTGCTGCTCATTTTAACCATCTAACTACAATTTCTCGGCAGGATATCTTCGGCGATGCCGATACATTACTTAGGCCGATTAATCTCCCCAAAGACAGTTCTACGATGTTTGCGGGGTATGTTGGAAACAAGTATGTGCCTAGGCAGGGACTCTTGCTGCTGGCTATAAATCCAGGCGGCGGCGGTGATAAATACGATCGACGCATACCTGAGGATGATGTCTTCTACCCTCTGCTCCACGAGTTCAAGTCGGCCAACCAAGAAAATGTAGTTGCAACGTTCGAAGCAATCAACAGAGCGTTCGTGCCAATTGTGACCAGTTGGAACCTATGGAGAATCCTTGGATCGACGCTCGAAGCGGCAGGTGCAAGCATTGAAGAAATTGCATATATGAACGTCGTACCTTATCGGACTCGAAACGACAAAATGCCACCAATAGAGGCTCGTCGTACTTC
Source organism: Planctomycetota bacterium (assembly GCA_002686265.1). Lineage (GTDB taxonomy): Bacteria > Planctomycetota > UBA1135 > UBA1135. Next base: position 4,966 of record NZBA01000052.1, on the reverse strand, counting down.
ATGGGCTAGAATCGTCCGGCCAACATTGGGGCTTTTGGAGCCTCGAGCAATAATTACGCTGGGCAAGAAGGCCGGTTCCATCGTTGACACATTGATGGAAGACGTACTGCCAACCTACTGCGTGCCCCGTACAATCGGAGATTCGTATATTTCGGAAGACGCAAAAAAAGTTCATCAGCAACTGCGAAAAGAGATTCAAATAATTAATCGAGGGATGCGTAATCGTCACTATATAGCGGATACGACAGTCCCGCCCGATATTGATACAATCTCCAATGAACAAGCTTGTGTGAACGAAAACATGAAGACAATTAATATTGTCCAACAACCGAAAAAGCCCTTTCGTCAAGGCAGTGCGAGAAACAGAGCGTGGCGAATCTTGCAAGCCTTCGACGGCTTGTCCGTTGAAGCGTTTATCGATGCGTGTAGTGCGATGGAGCGAGCAAGTGGCGTGGGCGGCGACCCTAGTGGCTGGGTCCAGTTTTTTACTGCAACTGGTCGATACAAGAACAAGCCGGGCAATTCAAACGCTAGCGAAAAACTTGCTGAGGTCTCCGACTAGGACATCTAGTTTATAGCGTATTGCCCGCAACAATAAGAACCGCACCGACAATGGCCTCTAACGTGGACTGGATACCGGCGAGGGGCATCAAGACAAGCACGGTCGAGGCTAAGACAGCATCTTGACTCGTGCGTACTTCTGCTGGCAATTGCTCGGCTGCTTTTTTTACCGTTTCTCGTAAGACGAAAGCGTGCACAAGCCCCCGGAATATCAAGATTACGCCGACAACTATCGCTGCCCATTTTAAGTAGAACAGTATGGTTGCTAGTTCAGGCATGCTCGTTCTCCTTTGTAGACTCTCTATCCGACCTTACACTCGTTCGAAGCGCCTTTCGACGGCTATTGATTCCCGCCTGATCCTGAGGTGCCGACAATCTAAGTTCTGGGTTCGTGAACCAGGCAATCACCCTCGACCGCAGCATCATCAAATCTAACCGGTGAGCCACCGACCACAGCACCTTATTTGGAACTTACTCGGTGGCTCATCTGCCCATATGCGCATAATTCATTGCGGGAGTTTTGCGGGACCTGGTTGTGCATCGTTGTGCACTGTCATGCACTTAGCAACGGACGCCCCTTGGCGATTAATAATTAAAACAATAACTTACAACTGAGTAGTCGCTCTCATAATGCCGTGGTCGGTGGCTCAAGGTGTTCTAACAGAGTTGATGTATTTATTAAATCCAATAGCCCTATTGAATGGGGCTTGCTTAGGCCAACTTACATAAAGAAAATATCCGAATATGGGATATCCTGAAAGAGGATATAGCATCCTGGCAGGATGCAAAAATCTTTATCCCGAGCAAAACAAAAATCCTTCCTAATTCTACTTCGCGAAATACGCGAGGATGCAGGTCTACGGCAACTTGATGTCGCGACTCGGCTCGATCAGCCACAATCCTTTGTCAGCAAATACGAATCTGGTGAACGCCGTCTAGACCTGTTGGAGTTGGAGCAGGTCTGTAACGCGTGTGACACAGAATTGGTCGAGTTTGTTCGCCGTTATACGGCGGTGGTCGATCGGTGAATAACGAGATCATTTCCTACCGAGAAATGTGTGATCGTGAGGGCGGCGCACATCTTCAACGGGGCATGAACTTTAGACTAGGGCTGAATTACTCAGTTGTATTGATGTCTGTGTCAGCGAATTCGCCTTATGAAGATGAAATTGTGGATGATGGTGAGACTCTTATTTATGAAGGGCATGATGAGCCCAAAACGAAGGCATGCCCCATACCTAAGCTAGTGGATCAGCCGCTTAGTCTGCCGTCGGGTAAGCTCACTCAGAATGGACGATTCTTTGAGGCAGCAAAAGCTGCTGCTCCCTTGCCGCTGCCCACGCCTCCCGGCCACCGCGCCGGGACGGGCGCGTATCGAGATAGGCGTCGCGCACTGCCGCGGCATTGGCATTGGCCGTTCCGGAATCTCCCAGCACCCAGATGCGGCTGTCGTAGACACTTCCCGCCAACGGCGAGGTGCGGAAGAAGTGTTCATTATCGTCGCCCGCAATAGCGCCGCCAGAACTGCCTACCGAATAGAAATACACCGTGTCGGGAGAAAGACCCGTCAAGGGCAGTTCGTGCTCGGTTACCAGCGCAGCGGAGTCGACCGACTCGGTCAACTGGCCCGGCGCTGACCCATAATGCACCAACGAGTCGACCGGCACGTCGGTGCGCCAGCGTACGATAACCGACGTGCTGGCCCCCTGCTGCAGATAAGGTCCACGCACAAGGTTTTCGGCGTGCGATACGCCAGCCATCAACGAGACGGTCGCCAGCATGGCGATCAAAACGCCACATTTTCTACCTGTTACCATGTTGGTCACCTCTTGTATCCGGATGCCGGATTCACCCCCATCCCTGGAGAGAGTGTAACCTGATATCGATCTCCAGGCAGGATTATTCTTTAACCGGGCCCCGACTGCCCGCCGGCCTGTATCCCGCGGTTTCTTCGGCGCTGCACAAGCGCTTTGCAGGTCTATTCGCCACCCATTGGACGAATCCTCCGTTTCAGGTCTTCTTTTTGGTTGCAACTGTAAAGAAGCATCTGAAACGGATTTTTTCTACCCCTTCTTCACCCCCCTGGTGAATAATCCGGGTTCAGAGCTTCTTTTCGTTTTCCAACCGTATAGAAGCATCTGAAACGGATTATTGATAGCCCCTTCTCACCCCCCTGGTGAATAATCCGGGTTAAGTCAGTCCAGCCGGTTTTTATCCTGGCCCCGGTTAATTGTTGCCCGGATTGGTCCGCGCCGGAGTAACTCAGCCCACCGGCACCGCGAAGACGGTGATGAAGGCCAGGATGACGGCCACCAGGCCGTACAAGACTCTCCTGAAGGTATTTTTCGTGATGCTGATTGCCACCAGGCACTGCAACAGGTAATAAAAGGCAAATGCCCTGGAGGCCAACGCCACCAGCGTTAATGTATCCTGGAAGGCCAGGATGATAGCGAAACCACAGATCAGCAGATAGGCTAGTCTGCGGTCGACACGCTGCTCCGAGACCTCGATCATGTTGCCGGCTCCGGAGATGGTATCGGCAACGGCAGCGCTGAACTGGCTGAGAACTGCTGCGGCGATGAGGGGTATAGGAAGCCAGACAGCAGCTTTCCCCGCCAGGATGATGAGTGCGCTGTCATCGACACTGTCACCGAGAAAGTACATCAGGGGTGTCGCCAGGGCGACGAAGATGAGATAAACCGCCGTCGACACGATCTGCGACAAGCGACTGGAGCGGATTCGGGTCTGGCGATCGAACTCCTGGCCGAGATAACGTGAGGTTTCGAATCCCTGGGTAACGATCAGCGTGCCACCCAGCGTCGTCAGGATGACCCACGGAGTCGCATCAGGACGCGATGGCCATTGCAGCGTTCCGGCTTTTGCGACATTCAGATCGTAGCTCCCGAATCCGATCAGCACCGCAACTATGATGACCATTGTGATCCACAACGCATAGCTCTCGAGTGTATGCAGCATGTTAAGGCCCCGGGTGGCACCCACCAGGGCGATAAAACTGATTACCGATATCGTGAGAATGTGTTCGTTGAGTGGGTTGTCCAGACCAATCCCGTGCAGCAGGAAAGCCGAAAGGATATTGATATAGAGAGAGACGGAAATCACATAGGCCAGCACCAGCGCCAGATCCGCAGCCTGCTCCGAGTGTCGGGCCAGAAACGGGGCATTGTTGGCCTCAAGAAGCGGCTCGAAGTGAGCAATGTTGAATCGAACCACGCTGCCCACCGCGTAGGCAAGGGCACAAACAAGCGCCATGGCAAAAACCGAATAGGGGCCCACCAAGCCACTCAAAATCGGTACTATCACCAAAAAACCACTGCCAAAAATCGATGCGAGTGGTGTCACTGTTGCAGTTATGATCTTTTTCAAGCCGATGATCATATCAGATCGGGTGGTTATACATTTGCGTGGGAATTCAGGCTCCGCAGTCCGAGGTCGCGCTCCACGATGTCATCTAAAGCGTCCACGCATCATGGTTGCCCAAGGTTGTACAAGGCATCTTTTTTCCCTGCAAGCGCGGGAAAGAGGTAATATATTTTCAGGGGGTTGCCTATGCTCAATGGCGTTATGCTGCTCTGGTTCATCCTGACCGGGATGTCGGTTCTGTTTGTGGTGGTTGACATCCGTACGACGCCTGAAGCGGTTGTCCTCAAGTGGGGATTCGTCATCCTGACGCTGTTCACCGGACCCTTTGGTGCATTTTTCTATGTACTGGGGTGCAGAGAGCCGCTCCCTGGCACCCATGAACAGTATGTGTCTGCTACCTGGCGGCAGGTCCTTGGCTCAACAATGCACTGCGCCGCGGGCGACGGCCTGGGGATCATCGCCGGTGCTGGGTTTTGTGACCGACAAGATCAACCGTGTTACCGGTCTTGCCATCGGTTCGCTGCTTGGCGCACTCGGTTACAGCTCCATGTGGTTCGTGACCGATCCCGACGACCCCACCTTTCTGCCACTGTTCATCTTACTCGGCATCGGTCAAACGGCCTGCAATCTCTCTGCCCAGGCGCTGGTGGGCCAGGAAGCACCCGAAGAAGCCCGGGGCGTCGTGATTGGCGGTTTCGGCTTTGCAGGCACCCTCGGCATCATTTTTTCCACCTGGATCGGCGGAGTTATTTTTGACCTATGGATGCCATCGGCGCCGTTCGTGTTTGTCGGTGGGCTTACCTGGCTGGTATTCTTTTATGCGTTGGTGATACGGCGAGTTGCGCCGATTGAATAGGGGTCGAACCGAGAATTTTTCGGAATAAATCTTCGGTTCGACTGTTATTTCTCATTTTGGCCGATAGCGTGTTGATTTGCACCCAAAAGTGACCCACTAGACCCGGGTATTTGCACCCAAAAATGACCCACGTGTAACCCTTCTCCTGCTGATCAGACGGCAGGAGTG
>NZBA01000051.1 GCA_002686265.1 Planctomycetota bacterium | reverse complement strand
TTCCTTCGTGGTTTAAGCACCCCCTCCGTAACACACGGAGGGTGAAGGAGCCGCCGCTCTATTTTCCTGGAAGATCAACCGCCGGTGGGACATTCCCCGCATTTCTCCAAGGTGCGCGATCCTTCGAACGACCCGTTAGCTCGTGTTCCTTTGGAATCACGGGCTACCCAGGAGATCCTTCGATGCGCAACTCTTCTTATCGCTCCGCTTTTGCCTTCCGTGCGGCGCTCGTGAGCTTGTTCGTGCTCGGCCTTGCGGGCTGCATGCGACACCCCGAGCCGCCGGCACCGGCTGCCCAGAACCTGACCGTCGGAAAGGTCCAGGGCGAGATCAAGGTTGGAATGCCGGCCTCCGACGTCGCGGTGATTCTTGGCTCCCCCAACATCGTGACGACGGACGAGAAGCGCCGTGAGGTCTGGATCTACGACAAAGTCTCGTCCGAGAGCGTCCAGACGTCGAATTCCGGTTATGGCACGTTGCTGATCATTGGCGGTCGGACGGCCCAGAACCAGAAATCCACGACGCAGAAGACGCTGACCGTCGTGATCAAGTACGACGAAGAGAAGATGGTGCGCGACTTCTCATACAACTACTCCCAGTTCTAGACGCACGATGAGGCGCTCTGGCGGCCCGAAACCGCATTGCGCTTTTCTTCTCGCGGTGCTGCTTCTTCTCGGCGCCTGTGCGAGCGGCCCCCGTACGACGAGCAAGGAGTTCTTCCAGCTCACGCCGGAGAGCGCGGCGAACAAGTCGATGCAGACTCGTCGATTTGAGATGTCCGATGGCGATGAACTGCTGTCGGCCTCGGCGGCCGCGCTCCAGGACCTGGGCTTTCAGGTGACTGAGTCGAACCGGGCTCTGGGCTTTCTTCGCGCAGCAAAGGAACGGAGCGCGCGGGAGAGAGGACAGGAGTGGTCGCAGGGCCTCACGGCCTTCTTCACTACCTTGCTGACCGTCCTGTGCGCTGCCGGCGGCTCGACAAGCAGCGCCATCTACGTGCCCCCCGTCGATTTACACCAGCAGATCAATGCTTCACTGATTGCCCACCCCCTCGAAAGTGGCGAGGAGGGCGCGCGCTTCGAGGTCCGGGTGATGTTCTATCGGCTCGTCTGGAAGGGCGAGGGGCAATCTGGCGACATCTACATTCCGCCCGGCGAGCAAAAAATGGAAATGATCCGCGACGCCGAGATCTACCAGCGCTTCTTCGCGCGTCTCAACAAGTCTGTCTTCCTCGAAGGCGAAAGAATCTGAGGAGGTCCAACATGATCGACCATCTATTTTCGCGCGTTCTCCGGCTCCGGCCGAGGGCTGTCGTGACGACTCTCGTCGTGGCCGTCGTGGTGGGCCTCGGCGGTTGCGCCAGTCCGCCGGAGGTCGAACCGGTCAATCTGTTCGCATCGGCCGAAGAGCAGATGAAGATGCGGAACATGCAGACGAGAACCTTCGACGTCTCCGACCGCACGACGGCAATTCGCGGCGTCATTCAGGGATTGCAGGATCTCGGCTTCATCATCGAGCGTGCAAACGAGCCTCTGGGCATCGTCACCGGCGCCCGCTTCGCGGAGCCGAATTATTACGACGTCGTGGGGGTGACCGTCACGGTTCGATCGGCCGCAGAGGGGCGGATGACGATCCGGGTGAACGCCCTCTTCAACAATGAGCCCATCACCGACCCGGAGGTGTATCGCGACTTCTTCGCGACGCTCGAGCGTTCCTTCTTCATCGGGCGAAGCTGAGCCGTGCGGTTCCTTTCGGCGACTCTGGGGCTCTTCGCGATGCTCCTCGTGGGTTGCTCCGGGTTCGTGTCTCGGCACGAAATTCAGAGCGACAACTGGGTGCAGGTGCTCCAGTCCGAGGAGAGCCAGGTCAAGGTGCGGAACGCCCAGAGCCGCGTCTTCGACACGCGTGATCGCGAGACGATGATGCAGGCGATGATCGCGACCTTCCAGGATCTCGGTTTCCAGATCGAGGTCCTCGATCCCGCGATCGGAATCGTGTCCGGCAAGAAATATTTGTCGGACGAGCGCCCAGAGGTCGGGGGCTTGCCGACGTATCTCTTGTACGACGAGGAGAGCCTCGTCGTGTTCAACCGGATCTACCGTTCATGGGGACCGTTTCAGGCGCGCGCGGACATGGTTCGGATGACGGCCACGATTCGTCGTCGCAACGCCGAACAGCTGATCGTGCGTACCTCGGCGCAGTACTACCTTCGCGCCGTCGAGGCGCCCGCCGCCTACCAACGGTTCTACGCCGCGCTCCAGAGCGCTCTCTTCGCGGAGCGCGCTGCGCGAGATCCGGAAGCGGTCCCGACTCGGCCGGTCGAGATCGGCGAGGGGGATCTCTGAGGTGGGTGGGTAGGGCTGGTGGACCACCGCTGTTGCCCGTATCTGCGTGCTGAATCCTATTTGAACCCTTCGCGCCATTCGGGATCTGGGTCGTCGTCGATCGAGGGCGCGAAAGAGTCCCATTTCTCGGGGTCGAACGGGTTGCGCGGATCGGACCGGGGGTAGCGCTGGTTGTAGACGACGCAGCTCTTCCCCTCACGCTTAAGCTTGGCGAGTAGCTGGAAGGCGTCATACCCGCACAGCCGGTACTCGTCCTGGTATAGAAATTCTTCGCCTTCGACCGGCACGCCCAGGCGGAAGATCCACCGGTAGTATTTGAAGAGCCGCGGGTTGCGGTGGACGCCGCGTGGGGGGCGGCACCGATAACCCCAGTGGAGAGCCGACGTCTGGGCTGACTGCTGGTTAGCGGCTCGAAGAGCTCTGGAGCTTCCCAAATACGTTCACGCCGAACTCGAGATGCGCAACATGAGCGCGATCTCATCCCAGCGCGGATCTCTATCGGGCTTCGGCACGGGGCAGCGCTCTATTCAAGAGGAGGGGGCCCCGTAGTCCGCGCGGCTTTTGTGGCACCCAAGCAGACTCATCCGGTCCTCTGGAGGCGCTATCAGAACGCTGGGATTATTTTCGGTCTTACGATCTGCCAAAGCCCGCCCCCCCATTCGGCCATCGCCTGGGCAACTAATTGAGCTCGATTTAACGGCAGGCGCGCCTAGCTCCTCGACTTGGCGAGCCCCAGGCAGGCGAGTCCTCCCACCGGCAGCATGAGCGAAGCCGTAGGCTCGGGGACTCGACGGCAGCAAGCTACGGGGTGTTGAATCCCGCAATACGCGGTATTCGAAAGGTCGTCGTTCTCAAATTGGCCCATGGAACCGGTTGGAGTCAGCAGGAAACCAAACAGATTATCACCGCCGCCGTTGTTGCTCGACCAGCCGTCGCACGTCCCCGCATTTCCGCCTGTTGCGGCGTCTTGCAAGAAGCCCCCGGATACGAGGATAACCGGCTGAACCCACGACCTTGCGGTCAGCGACGGCCAGGTGATGGTCGATTGCACCTCGGCGGACGTGCACATTCGAGCGGTGAGACCAAACTCGGCCTGGCACGCCAGCGTGAAAGCCCGCAAACCCTCTCCACTTAGGTGGGTCGTAGTCGTATGCCCAACGAGCTGCCACGGGTCGAGCTGCTGAGCGTGACCTAAAGCGGTCGAGAACAGGATGGACGCCGTGAGAGCAAAGACAGCAAAGCGCATGTTGATTCCTTCATTTTGGTGCTGGTGACTGACGGATCCTGCCGGGGGTTGCACTCGAGCCCGCTACCGCCGCCTACTCGCCAGCCCAGCGAGACCGAGGCCCATCAGGAGGGCGGTGCTGGGTTCGGGGACCGCCTCTATTCGAGAGAGCGTGCCAGAGAATGAACCACTACTGGCCGCACTCTGAAGTGAAAACTTGATCGGCTCTATGGTTGCCCAATTAGAGACAGGGATGTCGCTCATTGGGAAACTCCAATTTGTAGTTCCCGCTGCTATCACGTAGTCGTTGTCATACCAGTTCCCGTTGTTTCGAGCGCTCACCTTAAGCTGAATTGGCTCAGAAAGATTCTCGAAGTCCAAAAAAATGCGACTAGCAGGGTTGGTATTCGCGAAATCGAGACTTCCAATCAGAGGGTCATACGCGATCTCAAAGAAGCTCACGAGCAACCAGCTGACACCCTCGCCAGGCACAAAAGAGGTCACGCCTGGAGAGAACGTCCTTAGAAAACGCCTGCCGCCAGCCGCGGTCTCCAGGTTGAATTGCGCGAATTCACTCGTAGAAGCAGCAGCCCACGGGTCGCCGGCACTAAAATCGTCGATGAGCACTGCTTCGGCGGCGGACACGCTGAATGTGAAGATTACGACCGCCGTAACTAGAACAGACCGCATCACTCCTCCCTCCTAACCGCCAAAGCAGTTAGTCCTAGACCTAAGAGGAGTGCGGTGCCGGGTTCGGGAACTACAAATATGATATAACCGGGCTCGACATCGTACTGGGCGGTAAATGTCCCTAGCAGGTTGCCTGCCGAGTTGAATCGGCTCACTTGCCTTCCCGATATTCCCCACATTTCGTTTCCGACCGCAGCGCGGGTGTCGTACAAAGGCGCTTCGAGGAACGAGAGAAAAGCTCCATTGGTGTCATACCTCTGGAGGCCGGAAACGAGCGCGCCATCTCCTTGCGGGCCGCCGGTTGGATCCCAGAACTCGGACCCGAACAGGACGACCGGAGCAGCTTCGGCCCAATTGGGCATGGACACGAAAAGGATCAGACACGGAGCAAGTCTAGTTATCACTTCCCTCCGGACAGCAAGGGCAGCCAGGCCTAGGCTTAAGAGGAGCGCGGTGCTGGGTTCGGGAACCGGCGTCCAACGGGACCAGACACGGTCGGCGCCGTTCTGACCTTCGGTCGTTAACGAACTGGGCCAGTGATGACCGACCAACCCCACTTGGTCGCGATACAAGTGGTCATCGGAGTATCTCGTGTTGTACCCGATATGTAGATCTCCTCCCGAATCCAACTGGCCGGAATGCTGCGGAAACGGATGGAGAATTCCGCAGACATCCTGGATCCAGCAGCCGGCGGTAAGCTGCGGAGAAGAGTCAAAGTCTCCTAGACCAACCGGGAGACCCCCCGGCTCTGCCGGGGCGGCAGCCCAAGTTTGACAATTCCACCAATAGATAAGGAAAACTCCCTTCTGTGAGCCGGCAAAGCATCACGAAAGGGAGTCCCTTTGAGTCAAACGAAGAGTTTACGGCATAGCCGTTGGGAGTGTCAGTATCACGTCGTGTTCATTCCGAAGTACCGCAAGAAGGTGATTTTCGGACAGATAAGAGCAGAACTCGGCGATGTGTTCCGGCGTCTGGCGGAACAGAAGGAAAGTCGGATTCGGGAGGGCCACGTGATGGCTGATCACGTGCACATGTTGATCGAAATTCCGCCGAAGTACGCGGTCTCGAAAGTGATTGGGTATGTGAAGGGGAAGAGCGCGATTCATATCGCGCGGACGTATGCTGAACGAAAGCGGAACTTTGTGGGCCAGAGTTTCTGGGCACGAGGCTACTTCGTGTCGACCGTAGGTCGAGATGAAGCGATGATCCGCGACTACATCCGGCATCAAGAGTCGGAGGATCGAAGGATTGAGCAACTGGGTCTGCTGTAGACCCGACCCCCTTCAGGGGGTTCAAGGGGTCGCGTAGCGGCCCCGTCACTGCCGCTTTGAGCGGCTCACATTCCCGAAGCCCCCGGCTTTGCCGGGGGAGGAGTCACTCGGTTCTTGAATTAAGTTCAAGAAACAGGAAACCCGATGACTTCAGCCTGCCAAGGTTGCGAATGCGTCGGCGAGAAGGTATCGGGCCATGCCAAAAACACCTATCAGAAAAAACGCCACGGGCGCTGGCCGTGACTCCCGCGGCAATGAACGCAGACGCCTGATCTTTAGGTCACTGCACGACTGCATCATCCGCAAGGGATATGTGAAAACCACCCTGGCCGACATCGCCGAAGGCGCCGGGATGTCCGCAAGCCATCTGCTCTATTATTTCAAGGGCAAGGAGACGATTCTCGAGCAATATTTCGAGGCTGTCTCCATCCGATTCCTCGAACGAATTACGGAATTCGGGACAGAGCCGCCCGGAAAGCGCATCCATTTGATTGCGGACTTCTGGTTCAAAGGTGAGACCAGCACCAAAATGGAAATCGGATTCATGCTTGAGTGCTTCGGTGCGGCCGTGCATGACGATGTGTTGAGAATCACCAAGGCCGAGTTCGACCTTCAGTGCAAGGGATTGCTCAGTGAGATCTTCGAGGCCTCGCCCGCAGATTTCATAAAGAACCCCAAGGATGCCGCCGAGGCGGCCTACGCCATGATGATCGGACTCCGCTCCGCGGTCTACTTCGATGACGGCATCGACCTCGACGGAGCGCACCGTCTATTTGTGAACACGCTCAACCGCATGTGCGGGCTGGACTAGCCCGATTGCACACGGGAGCACCCTCTCGGCCACATACCGTAGCCGGCGATTGCCAGACTCGACCGATTCAGCCAGAAACTGCGGCCAGAATAGGCTCCGAGACTGACGCGGTTGCGGTTGGCACTAGCCAATGCCAACACCCGCCTCCAGGGTGCGAATCGCGAAAATCCTATTTGAGGCAGGCGGCTTCCCTCGCCGCCACAGAAGCGGAAGCTCAGAATGAATAGCAACCCAGGCTCGTCCAACCCGACCCACATAGACCAACCTCCTATCGCTCATCAGAGATGACAACCGAGGCCCGAAAAATGGCAACAAAAAATCATGCGAATACGACGTCATCGAAAGGCTCGTTGCTGGAGCGAATCGGGGCCTTGAAGGACGTAATCGTCGATGGTGGAGATCGGGCCCAGGAACTCTGTGCAGGGTACCGGACGAGAAGGTTGACGCACTGATCGACGCGGGAATGTTTCGCTTCAAATTGCCTGCGGAACTCGGCGGCGACGGCAAAAAAAAAAGAAAGTGCCCGCCACCCCAAAACGCCCAGGAAATCTCTAGCCGACCGTATGGGGATCGGGCAGGAATAGGCTGAGCTTGGGCCAATCGTTGCGGGGCTTTCCGAGTTTCTTAGGGCGATGCGCTGCCAATCCTCGAGCGGACGAAGCTGATATCCGTTCCAGTAATAGAGCCCGTCAAATTGGGATCGGCACCGGCGACCTGCGAATTGGAGAGCTCTTCGTTGATCCGGTCGCGCACATAAACAACATCGTCGTTGTCCACCGAACCCGTGTCATCGGCGTCACCCTGGAGTACGCGCAGTTCAAAGCTCGGAACACCCGTGAGCGGGTCCCCGTCCAGATCCACAAATAAAGCGAAGCCAAAGTTGTAGATTTCAAGATTGTCCAGCGGCTCTTCGAAGACAATGGCGAGTTCGGTACCCACATTGCTCCCATCCGGGAAAGATACTGAGTAGGCCGGGATGGGAGACGCTGATGCGCTCGAGATGTACACGTCGGCAGGATCGAGTTGCCCATCTGCAGGTTGTAACGGCACGTTGAAAACGGCTCTTATTTGCCTCACCTCTCGGCGCGGATCGCTCGTAGGGCGGGATTGGGATGGCAGCGGGAGACGAAGGTTCTGGGGACCGTGTCTGGCGATCGTGTAGTTGCGCTTGATGCCGGGATCTACGACCGTGACGTTGAATTGCACTCCCGAGAGCTCAACTCCCTGCGGATGCGAATCGGACGTGGCCGTGGCCCGGATCTCGATGGGGATCACCGTACCCGGCGTGAGTCCGGGAACCGGGTAGAACTCTACATCCACAAGCTGAGGGCAGTTCTCTGGGCCAAGAGACTGCGGGAGAGTATTCAGGAACTCCATGCCCAACCGACTATCCCCCCGGATATCGTAGGTGAGGGTCGCGGCCTCGTTTAGAGGATTCTGGACATGGAAGCTCGATTTGCCCGGGGACGCGATGAAAACCGGACTCACATTTCGTTGCGTCGCATTATTCGCGAATTGCGAGTCAAAGCCGTAGTCGATGGTCGCCTGAATGCATTGGTGGTCGTCGAAGGATGGTGTCCACGGAACATTGACGTTCGTCGACGCCATCCCAGCGAGTAGCGTGACCTCTCGGCAGCCCACTTCGTAAAACTCGCCAACGCCGACGCCGAGTTCCTTCACCTCAATACAGACGACTACGTTCTGCGCACCGCTTCCCGTGCGGTTCTCCACTTGAACTGTGATGCTATTCGGATCCCCCTGAACGGGGGGATCCGTGGCCAGAGTAATGTCGGCAGAATTCGCCCACGACGCGGCTCCGCCCCCGAGTTGGCAGCGTCGCACCGTCGGGTAGTTGGGATGGGCACCAATGCAATTTGGAAAGGACAGGTCGGTGATGCCTGCCTGCAGTGCTTGGCCCGCTGCGAATAGATCCAGCAAGCCAAAGCCCCAACTCGTGTTGTATACGGGGTCGACACCGGGAAAAGATGCACCCGCCGCGTTGTGGGCAGGAGTCACGAACGCCGTCCGCTTGAGGAGGTCCTTCATCGCCCCGGGTGGAAGATCTGCTCTCATATCCAGAAGCAAGGCCATTGCCCCCGCGACATGCGGGGTCGCCATCGATGTCCCGGAGAGGGCGTGGTAGCCGTTGGCGGTATCACCCTGGCTCGAAATAATGGCCGTCCCAGGAGCCGTGATATCGGGCTTTAACATTCCGACGAAAAGATTGGCGGCGTTGAAGTCCACTCTTGGGCCGAATGTTGAATTTGCCGCGATCACATCATCCGTCCGGTCTACAGTATCCAGATCATCCGAATTGGCCACAGTGATCGCGAGACTGGCCGAGGCCGTTCGACCAAGCAAATTCGCACCCGAGTTGCCAGCCGCTACAGCCACAGCAATATTGTTGGCCACGAGAGCGTTGATCGACTGCGACATTGCGCTGGTTCCGTCGCTATTGGAATCGTTTCCGAAGCTCATATTGACAATCTCGGCATTGCCGTCCCGCCAGACCCAGTCGATCGCATCCAGGGCATCAGCAAACTGAAGGCTGCCTAGATCGTTAGCCACCTTCACGTCGACGAGCCCCGCGGCCGGTGCCATTCCCTGGCAGTCATTCGGAATCGAGCCGTCGTCGGCCGCGCTACAACCTGCCCCAACGCCGCGACCGAGGGCGATTCCCGCAACGTGGGTCCCATGGAACGTGTTCGCCAGAGCATCATCGTTGCCCAGCGGCGAGTCGCTGGCACCGTTAGCTCCCACCCGAACGCCGCATCCATTGGCAAGACCCTGGCCCACGGGAATGACCACAACATCGTCGCCCAGCACCGGAGAATTACAGATTCCGTCGTTACCCGTGAGCACAGATTGCGCCCCTGTCAAATCGTCTCCAACCAGGACTGTATCGCGGATCCCGTTCGGCCCGGGCTGCGCACAGATGAAGAAGAACCCCGGGGTGGAAGGAAGAGCCCCGTTCCCGACCGGCCGAACTTGAATATCATCCCCAGCGGCCGCGGTGTCGATGATCCCATCGGCCCCCGATCCCGCGCAGAAGTTGTCATCGTTGGGATCACCAGCGGTCGTGGTGATCGCGTTAAAACCCGAAACATTGAAGGGCAGACCGTTGTGGACGATATCGTCGACGCCACTGTCCATGATCGCGATATCGATTCCGGTCCCGTCGAAGCCGAAGCTCTCCTCGAAAGTGTTGGGGGAATAGGTGGTGCTGGCGCGTGTACGAGTGCTCCGCGTACTCGTATCGAGAAATATCTTCATCTCAGCAGGGAACTCGAGCGCGGCAACACCCGGCTCGAGTGCGAGAGTCTGAAGGAGAACGACCGGGACATCCTCAAGAACCGCATAGCCCGCGAGGACCCCGACATCCGATACAGTGCCGTAGCCTCCCAGGTTGGCGATGACCTCGGCGCGCTCCAGACAGCGACTGAGCTGGACGATCACCTGGGTCGTGTCTGTCGTCGCCAAGTCCGCGAAGCGATCATCGACGAAGTCTTGGTCGAGATCGCGGATCCAATTCAGATGTTTACGCTCACCGACCAGGGGCCCCACGGTGGTGACCTCCTGCTGCCAGGCCAGGGGCACGAAAGGTGCCCCCCATGCAGGCAACCCAGAGAGAGCGAAACAGCCCGCTATGAGGAAGAGAACAGAACGCACGAATTGCCTTCGCATAGATCACCTCTTCGCGATTAATAGGGCCTTGGCACGTCGTCCACGGAGCGATTGCAGGATCATCACTACGATCAACCCTGAACTCCACTGCAGGATCGCGCTCGGCTCAGGAACCTCCAGCGTGAAAGCGGGTCCGGCGGATACAGTGTGGAACGCACCTGTATTGTCAGCGGCCTCAACCACCGAAATATCGATCAAGTAGATGCCCACTGCGGTGGGAGCACGCAATACGAGCTTCTCCACCACGAAGCCAGACCCCACAGCGGGAACGCCTGCATTCGAGGCCGTGGTCCGATAGAGATCCGAAACAAGAGGTGTCGCGTAGGGGGAGCCCGCGTCGACGAAATGCGTGATGTCGACGCTCACGTCGCCCAAGGGAATGCTGCCGTTAAAGCCACCGGGCGGGGGCGTACCGTTAAAGGGGCTCAAGAACGAACTCGAATCGAGAACGTGGTCCTCGTTTGGAAACACAACACGGTAGGTGAACGAATCGAGGTTCCCCTTGACGCCCGCCTCTTCGGCCAGGCCCATGACCACC
>NZBA01000050.1 GCA_002686265.1 Planctomycetota bacterium | reverse complement strand
CAGCGTCACGGACAGCCAGGCAGCGTCACGGACAGCCAGACAGCGTCACGGACAAAAGGTGACGGAGATAGCATCGGAGAGGTTGAAACCCGTTCCGCCAGGGCCGGGGGGGTCGCGGTACCAGAACTGGAAGTTCCAGGTGTCTCCCGGGTCGAGTTCGCCACCGGGGGCCACGGGGGCGTCGAAGTCAACCGGCCGTGCGGCGTGGCCGGAGGAATCGATGATCTGGGGCGGGTTCAGGCGCCAGGAGGCGCCGCCGATGCAACGCACCCCGTCCCCGAAGGGGACCTCGATTCGCTGCGGACCGTAGTAGAAGAGCCCGAACTGACCGGCGACGGCGTCGTCGACGCGCAACTCGAAGTCGTCGGAGGAGACCGAGGTCGTGCCGCCGTGGGAGATCCGTGCGCCCGCACCCGCGGAGTTGGGACCAGAGAAGCAGTAGCTCCAGGCGGTTCCACCCGCGGGCACCAGCTTGAAGACCTCTCCGCCGGCGGTGTCGAGGATGTAGAGCTCGCCGTCGGCGTCCTCTCCGAAGGAGACCACGTGGTCGATGGTTGCCCCGCCGCAGGGGACCAGCTCCGAGGTGCGTTCGGCGAACTCGAGCACGTTCGAGCCGTCGAAGCGGAGGGACCAGACGCGCGCGCTGCAGAAGTCGCCGAAGAAGTACCTCCCTTGCTCGGCCGGCATGGCGGCGCCGCGGTAGACGTAGCCGCCGACCACGCAGCAGTCCCCGAGAAGGCGATCGTACTCGTAGACCGGCGGGAGCCAGCTCGGAGCGGCACAGGCGCAACCCGTCACCAGGGTGCAGTCCGTCCCCTCCATGCAGCGCCAGCCGTAGTTCTCGCCACCCGTGCTGCCGGCGCGCTGGAAGTCGATCTCCTCGCGGTCCCCCTGACCGACGTCACCGATCCACAGGTTTCCCTGCTCGCGGTCGAAGCTGAAGCGCCAGGGCTGGCGCAGGCCGTAGATCCAGATCGCCTCCTCGGCTCCGGGAACGCCTACGAAGGGATTGTCCGGCGGCACGTGCGGCGGCGGCAGGTCCACGTCGAGGCGCAGGAGCTTCCCGAAGGTGGTCGAGAGGCTCTGGGCGTGGTCGTTGGGATCGAGGTTCAGGCCGCCGTCGCCGATGCCGACGTAGAGCATCCCGTCGGGACCGAACCGCAGGCAGTTCCAGTTGTGGATGACGTCCGGTTGGGGTTGAGGCCCGAGGATCGTGACCGCACTCGCCGGGTCCGCGACGTCGGGGTCGCTCGAGATCTCGTACTGCACCAGGCGCGAGTTCTGGCCGGGGTCCTGGTAGGTCACGTAGAAGCGGCCGTTGGAGGCGTGGTCAGGGTGGAAGACCATGCACAGCAGACCCTCGGCGTTCTGCTCGACGACCCCGGAGAGGTCCAGGAAGGGCTGCGGCTCGACCTGCCCGTCCCGGATCAGGTGTACGACGCCGCGATTGGTCGTGACGAACAGGCGGCGGGCGTCACCGGGCGCGGTACACAGGGAGGTCGGGAGGTCGAGCCCGGACGCCACGCGCACCGCGGCGATGCGTTGGCCCGAAGCCGCCGGGGCGGCGAGGAGCAGCAGGAGGGGTAGGAGTCGACTCATCGGAGGTGGCCCGGTGGGAGGGCCGAGCGTCTCGGCAGCGTCGATTCGAATGTAGCACGCCTGGCGGACCTCGATCCTAGTTCCTCGGCGAGGCGGCCTGGACCGCCGATGGCGCGGCAGTCCTCCCGGGGTGTGCGGCAAGTCGCGGGCAGAATCCGCCCGGGCCGGGTCGTCGCGGGCGCCGGCCGCGGCGCGGCGCGTCAGGGGTCGAGGAGCGCGAGGCGTGCGCGCCACGCCTCGGCTTCCGCCGGGCGTCCGAGGCGCTCGCAGAGCGCGGCGGCATTGGTGAGCGAGGGACGGTGACGTGGGTCGAGACCGGCGGCCCGCCGGTAGTGCAGCAGGGCGGCCTCGTTGGAGCCGCGCCTCTCCAGGCAGACCCCGAGGCTGTTGACCGTCGCCGCGCGCAGAGCTCCCGCGACGACCAGACGGCGAAAGTGGGGCTCGGCCTCCTCCTCGCGGTCGAGAGCCAGCAGGTAGGTCCCCAGGTAGCGTCGCGCCCAGAGGTTGTGGGGGTTCTCATCCAAGACCGCCTCCAGGGCCGCGACGGCCGCCGGCAGATTGCCGGTGTCTCCCAGGGCCGCGGCGCGGCTCATGGCGGCGGCCTCGCCCATGCGATCGTGGGGGCTCGGCCGCGCTCCCGCGGCGAGGGGCTCGGGGAGCTCGTCGTCGCGCGCGCCCGAGCCGGCGTAGCCCAACCGCTCCAACTCGGCGAGCAGGTGACGCGCATCGCCTCCGGCGCGCTCGGGGACGAGGGCCGGCAGGGCTGCCAGCCGCTCCAGATGGCGCCGGTAGAGCGACACTTCCGCGCCCGAAGTCGCCAGCAGGTCCGTTTCCTCGCCGGGGTCGGTCCGCGGATCAAAGAGCTCGGGTCGGGAACTGTGGACGTACTTTCCGCCCTCGTCGGCCCAGCCGGCGAGCGGGCTCCAGCCGTGGTCGAGGTGCCCGGCGTAGGACTCGAAGTACACACCCGCGCGGGCATCGACGGCGGCGCCGAACAGGTCGATCCCGTCCACGTCTCCCGCCGGGCCCAGATCGAGCGCGGCGAGAAGCGTCGGGAATACGTCGACGACGCTGACGGTCTCATCCGAGCGCTCGCCCGCCCGCGCGCCGTCGGGTGAGCGCACCAGGAGAGGCACGCGCAGGGCGGGCTCGTAGCAGGTCAGTGAGTGCGTGGGCTCGCCGTGTTGGCCGAGGGACTCGCCGTGGTCGCCAACCACGATCACCCAGGTGCGCTCCAGGGTGCCGTCGCGCCCGAGCTCGTCGAGCAGCCGTCCGAGGGCGTGGTCGGTGGCCGCGACCTCGCCCAGGTACGGATCACCGCCGACCCGCTCGACGAAGGGTGCGGGGGGTGCGTAGGGACGGTGGGGGTCGAAGAAGTGGACCCAGGCCAAGAACGGTCGCGCGCGCTCTCGGCGGCGGTGCCAGGTGAGGAAGGCGTCCACGACCTCCTCCGCGGAGCGCTCGGCGTAGGCGCTCGCCGTTCGGCTGGGTGAGCGCGGAGGCGCATCGTAGCACTCGAATCCTTGGTCGAGGCCGAAGGCCGGATCGAGGACGACGGCGGCCAGGAAGGCGGCGGTTTCCAGGCCCGCGGCGCGCGCTCGCTCGGCCAGGGTCACGGCGCTGGGGGGCAGGGAGCGCGCGTTGTTGACGCGCAAGGTGTGGCGTGGCGGGTAGAGGCCGGTCAGCATCGAGGCGTGGGCCGGCAGGGTGATTGGCGCGGTCGTACGGGCGCGCTCGAAGAGCAGGGCTTCTCCCGCCAGGGCATCGAGGTTGGGGCTCGTCGCTTGGGGGTTCCCGTAGCAGCCAAGGGCATCGGCCCGCGTCGTGTCGAGGGTCACCAACAGGGCGGAGGGCGCGGGCGGAGGGGGCGCACAGGCCGCGAGGACCGCCAGGGCGAAGGCGGCCCGCGCGGAGGGGACTCGCGCGCCTTCGAGCCGGCGGGTCAGCAGCCGATGTCCTCGTTCCACAGTTCGGGGTGCTCCTCCACGAAGGCCTCCATCAAGGCGATGCAGGCTGGATCGTCGGCGACGGCGAGCTCGACGCCGCGCGAGCGCACGTACTCCTGTGGCCCCCGGAAGGTGCGGTCCTCGCCGGCGACCACGCGCGGGATTCCGTAGAGCAGGATCGCGCCGCTGCACATGTCACAGGGCGAGAGGGTCGAGTAGAGCGTGGCGCGGCCATACTCGGCGGCGCTCAGGCGCCCGGCGTGTTCCAGGCAGTCCATTTCGGCGTGCAGCACCGCGCTCTGGCGCTGGACGCGTCGGTTGTGGCCGCGGCCGATGACCTCGCCGTCGAGGACCAGGACCGAGCCGATGGGGATCCCGCCCTCGGCCAGGCCCGCGCGAGCTTCGCGGAGAGCTTCTTCCAGGAATGGGTCGTGCATGACGCTGGGGAGTGGGACAGGGGGGGGACCTCGCTCATCCACAAGCGTACAGTAACTTCCGCCCCCGATGCCGCACGGTGCCGTGCTGCAGCGATTGCAAGAAGGAGTGACGCGTTCATGCCGATCCAACCCGATCCGTCCCTGACGAACGCCGACCTCGCGCCGACCGCGCCCGAGGCTCGAAACTGGTCCGTTGGCAACATGGCCTCGCTGTGGATCGGGATGGTCGTCTGCGTGCCGACCTACATGCTCGCCGCCGGGATGATCGATCTCGGCATGAACTGGTGGCAGGCGGTCGGGACGGTCTTGCTCGGCAACCTGATCGTCCTGCTTCCGATGATCCTCAACGGCCACGCGGGTACCAAGCTGGGCGTTCCCTTTCCCGTCCTTTCACGCGCCAGCTTCGGGATCTCCGGCGCCCACATCCCCTCGGTTCTGCGCGGGCTGGTCGCTTGCGGTTGGTTCGGGATCCAGACGGCGATCGGCGGCGCCGCGATCTACCAGCTCACCGGCGTCTTGCGTGCGGAACCCTACGCGGGGGCGGATCTCCCGCTCTTGGGCCTCAACTTGCCCGAGTTGGCCTGCGTGTTCGTCTTCTGGCTGTTGCAGGTCGCGATCCTGTGGCGCGGGATCGAATCGATCAAGCTGCTGGAGACCTGGGCCGCGCCCTTCCTGATCCTGATGGGTCTGGCTCTGCTCGCCTGGGCCTATCTGAAAACGGATGGCTGGGGCGACATGCTCTCGGCGCGCTCGGCCTTCGACCCTGGGGGCGAGAAGGAGGGCCGCTTCCTCTCGGTCTTCTTCCCAAGCTTGACGGCGATGGTCGGCTTCTGGGCGACCCTCTCCCTCAACATCCCTGACTTCACGCGTTTCGCGCGCTCCCAGCGCGACCAGGCCCTCGGCCAGGCCCTGGGCCTGCCGCTTGTCATGACGCTCTTCGCTTTCGTGGGCGTCGCCGTGACCTCCGCGACAGTCGTGATCTTCGGCGAGGCGATCCCCAACCCGACCGACTTGGCGGGGCGCATGGGGGGCGGGTGGACCGTCGTCATATCGCTCGTCGCCCTGAGCATCGCGACCCTCTCGACCAACATCGCGGCCAACGTCGTCTCGCCGGCCAACGTGATCATGAACCTCGCTCCGCGCCGCGCGACGTTCCGTATGGGCGCCCTGATCACCGCCGTCGTCGGTGTCGTGATCCTGCCCTGGAAGCTGATCGAATCGACCGACGGCTACATCTTCACCTGGCTGATCGGATACTCGGCCCTGCTCGGTCCGATCGGCGGCATCGTGATCTGTGACTACTTCCTCGTGCGGCGCACGGACATCGACGTGGACGCGCTGTACCAGCGCCACGGAGCGTTCGCCTACATCGGCGGAGTGAACCCGGTGGCCGTGTTCGCCCTCGTTGCCGGCGTCGCGCCCAACGTCCCGGGGTTCCTGGCGGAGGCGGGGCTCGTCGCCTCGGTGCCGGCCGTTTTCGCGAGCGTCTACACCTACGCCTGGTTCGTCGGCTTCCTCCTCTCCGGCGCCCTGTACACGGTGGGGATGAAGCTCAGGAGCTAGCAGCCCGTCGTGGAACGCCCTGCTCCGCCTTCGCCCTCCTCGCGGCGACGAGGATGCCTTCGTCTCGCCACGGCCCTTTCTCAACGGACTGCCAGGCCCCTCGCGCCTCCGCGGCCGGCGCGGGTGTCCCGGCCACAGAAGGCCTCCGGACGGCGGGACAGGTCCCACCGCCGGCCCCTTTCCCGGTGGGAGGCACCTCGAGGTGCCGCCAGGACGCACCTCGAGCCTCGCACGGGGCACCCGGGGGGGGCCGCGCGACCGGCACCGTCGACCAGGCCTGACCGCCCACGGGTTTCGGCTCCCAGCGCGACGCGTGG
The DNA here is from genome assembly GCA_002686265.1 of Planctomycetota bacterium. Lineage (GTDB taxonomy): Bacteria > Planctomycetota > UBA1135 > UBA1135. The sequence continues at coordinate 454,092 of NZBA01000050.1, read as the reverse complement.
AGGATCGCGGACACGGAGCGCCGAGCACCGACCTGGCCGTAGCGCGCCGCTCGGCGGGCGGCCCGCCTCCTCCAGGCCCACGCGGCGGGGTGGCACGCCGCCTCGGACTGGAGCTTGGAGGCAGGGAGGCCGAAGACGGCCGGTTCCATCTCCTGTCCGCCGGTAGTACGGTGCGGGCATGGTGGGGCGAGATCGGCTGCTCGGGTTCGTCTCCCTGCTGGCCGCGGCGTGCTCGGGTGGTGACGCGCCGGCGGGGCGGATCGACCTGTCGCGCGGTTTCGCGCCCGCCGAAGCGCGGGTCGAGGTCGAGATCGAGATCGAACGCGCCGACTGGGAAGCGTTGGGCGACGGCATCTGGCGCACGCGGATGCTGGTCCCGACCTACCGCGCCGAGAACGCCGCGACGCGACCCACACTCGCAGTCGGCGAGCGCGAGCTGACCCTCTTTGACCGGCGCTGGGCGAGTGCGTTGTGGGCGCGGCTGCCCGACGGCGTCGACGCCGACATGCGCGCGGCATTCCTCGACAGGCTCCCCAGGGAGAGCACCTTCAGCGTTGCGCGCGACACGGCCTTCCTGGTCCTGCGCGACACCGACGAGCTCTTCGAGCAGGCCACCCTGCGCCTCGCTCTCGAGCTGGGCGCCGAACAGGACGGGTTCTGGCGCGTTGCCCTCGGGCCGCTCAAGGCCAACGGCATCCCCCTGTTCCCGGGCCGCGCGGAGGAGCTCTCCATCGACCTTCCTGCAAACGGCTTGCTGCGCTTCGCCACCGCCGCCTTCGGACACACAGAAGACGGTCGACCGGTCCGCTTTCGAGTGCTCGTCGACGGACGCACTTCCTTCGAAGTCGAACAGCCGCTCGACGAATGCGTGCGTGCGCAACGACACGTCGTGCGCCTCGATGGGACGCGCCGCCCCGGCGCCACGCTGCGGTTCGAGGTCGATGGGCCGCCGTGTGTGGCGGCCTTCCTGAACCCCGTTCTCGAGCGCGAGCCGCCGGACGACCCGCGCCTCCCCAACGTGGTCCTGGTCTCGGCCGACACCTTTCGCGCCGACAACCTGGCCGTCTACGGCGGCTTGCCCGAGCTCACGCCGCACCTGAACCGCTTCGCCGAGGGCGCGCGCGTCGTGCGCGTGGCGCATGCCACGAGCAGCTGGACCTTGCCTTCGCACGCATCCATGCTCGCCGGGCTCTACCCTCACCAGGCCGCGGCCGACACCCGCGCCTCGCGGCTTTCGGAGGACGCGCGGACGCTGGCAGAGGTCCTGCGCGAGCACGGCTACCGCACCGGCGCCGTCACCGAGCGCGGCTTCGTCTCGCGCACCTACGGTCTGGATCAGGGCTTCGAGTGGTTCCACGAAGAGCAAGGCCCGGTCGAGAGCACGTTGGAGCTCTTCGAGGAGCTGCTCGACGCGGACGACGGCCGGCCGTTCTTCCTCTTCTTCCACAGCTACCGCGCGCACCATCCCTACGTGGTCAGCCCGCGGACCCGTGAACGACTGGGTGCCCAGTTGGGCCTCGCCGGCCTTCCCGACGATCCTCCGGCGCAGACGCCCACCGCCGACCTCCTCGCGCTCTACCGAGGCGGCTCTGCCGACATGGACGCGGCCTTCGGCGCGCTGTGGTCGATGTTGCGCGCGCGCGGGCTCCTGGCCGACACCTTCGTGGTCTTCACCAGCGACCACGGCGAGGCCTTCGGAGAGCACGGCGTCCAGCGGCACGGCTCGGGGGTGTGGGAGGAGCTGGTTCGCGTCCCCCTGATCGTCTCCGGACCGGGCGTGGCCGCCGGCTTCGTCGATGGGCCGAGAAGCCTGGCGAGTGTGCCGACGACGATCTGCGAGCTGCTCGGCCTGCCGCCCTGGCCGGCCTGGAGCGGCCCCGGCGCCCTGGCTGCGGCGGGTCCGGGGGCGGTGTACGCCTTCCAGTGCTCCGGCGGCGCCCCGAATCACGCCGCGATCATCGCCGGCCAACGCAAGGTGATCGCGACCACCTCACGGGGCGACTCTGGCCTGGCGGATCTGGCCCACGCCTACGACCTGTCGCGCGACCCAGCGGAACGGCGCGACCTGGCCGACTCCGAGGTGGCCTGGCCGCGTGAACTGATGCAGCGCTTCAGCGAGCGCGAGCGATTCCTGTTCGAGGCGACGGTCGGCGGCGCGGCCGCGGCCGTGTCCCAGGAGCAGGAAGACGAGCTGCGGGCGATGGGGTACGCCGGGGATTGACCCTCGCGCCGCCGTGGCCGGCGCCGGTGTCCCGGCCTCAGTCCGTCACCAGGCTGTCGGTCTCGGCGGCGATGTCACCCTTCCACATGCCGTCACGGTTGGAGGTGCCCGCCTTCTCGCGGCGCGCTGTTCGCTGGCGCTCGACCAAATCGGCATGGGTCGTGAAGCAAGGCAGACTCTTGCCGACGAACTCCGCCACGCTCTCGAAGCCGTGCCGCTCCATGAAGGCCGCGAGGCCCTCGCACAACTCCCCGATCATCTCGTAGCCGTGCAGCATGGCGCCGGTGCAGACCTGGACCGTGCTCGCGCCGACGAGCAGGAACTGCACCGCGTCTTCGGCCGTCTCGATGCCACCCATGCCGGAGACCGACGCGTCGGGGCAGGCGCGGGCGATCTCCATCACTTGGCGCAGGGCGATCGGCCGCACCGCCTGGCCGGAGTAGCCGCCGGGCTCGGAGTGCCCCTCGACCGTCGGCATCGGCCGCAGGGTGTCGAGGTTGATCCCGATGATGCACAGGATGGTGTTGATGGCGCTCAGGCCGTCCGCGCCCGCGCGGACGGCCGCCAGGGCGGGGCCGGTCGGGTCGGTGATGTTGGGCGTCATCTTGGCCCAGACGGGAATCGTCGCGGCGTCCTTGGCCCAGCCGCAGACCTCCTCGACGATCTGGGGATCCTGGCCCATCGCGGCGCCCATGCGGCGCTCGGGCAGGCCGTGGGGACAAGAGAGGTTCAACTCCAGGGCGTCGACGCCGGTGGCCTGGGGGCGCTCCACGATCTCTACCCAGCGGTCGGCGTGGTACTCCTCCATGATCGAGGCGATCAACATGCGGTCGGGGTACTCGGCCTTGCACTCGGCCAGCTCCTCCAGCCACAACTCGAACGGGCGGTCACTGATCAGCTCGATGTTCTGGAAGCCGATCACCTTCTTCTTGTCGTCGCGGTCGGTGAGCTTGCCGTAGCGCGGGACGACGTTGGTCACCAACTGGTTGTCGAGACTGATCGTCTTGCAGACGATGCCGCCCCAGCCCAGGGAGAAGGAACGCTTGATGACCTTCCCGTTGGTCCCCGGCGGACCCGAGGCCAGAACGAAGGGGTTGGGGAAGCGCAGGCCGTCGACTTCGATGGAGAGATCGGGCACGGCGTCCTATCCTGGTTGGGAGTCGATGGCGGCAAAGGCCTCGCCGAGGATGCGCAGGGCCTCGTCCACGTCGGCGGCGCCAGCGATCAAGGGCGGAGAGATGCGCGTGACGTTTCCGTGCAGGCCGCCCTTGCCGATCAACAGGCCGCGCGCCTTGGTCTCCTCGAACAGGCGCGAGGTGCTCTCTGGATCGGGGGTGCGGTCGCCGGCGGTCTCGTCGACCACCAGCTCGAGAGCCTGCATCAGACCCTTCCCGCGCACGTCACCGATCCTGCGCGGGTGGCGGCGCTGGAGCTCCTCGAGTCCTTCGCGCAGGCGCGCTCCCAGGGTCTCGGCGTTGGCCGCGAGAGCTTCGCCCTCGATCACGTCGAGGGTGGCCAGGGCGGCGGCGCATGAGGGCGGGTTGCCACCGTAGGTCGAGATCGTCAGCGCCTTGAAGGCGTCGGCGATCTCGGGCGTGGCGATGGTGACGCCCAGCGGCATGCCGTTGGCGATGCCCTTGGCCATGGTCATGATGTCGGGTTCGACGCCCCAGTGCTCGATACCGAACATGCGGCTGCCGGTGCGCCCGAAGCCTGTCTGGACTTCGTCGCAGATGAAGACGCCTCCGTGTTCGCGCACGATGTCGACCGCGATCTGGAAGTACTCGGGCGGGGGCGTGATGAAGCCGCCCACGCCCTGGATCGGCTCGGCCAGGAAGGCGGCCACGGATCCGGTGGTCGTGGTCTGGATCAGCTCGCGCAGGTCCGTGGCGCAGCGCACCTCGCACTCGGGGTAGGTCGCGCCGAGCGGGCAGCGGTAGCAGTAGGGCGAGACGGCGTGCTTGATCGCAGCGATCTGGGTCGGGACCGCGCGCCAAGGCGCGTGGCCCGTGAGGGACTGAGCCAACAGGGAGCGCCCGGAGTAGCCGTGGCGCAGGGCGATGATCTCCTGGGAACCGGTGAAGAGCTGCGCCAGGACCACCGCCGTCTCGTCGGCCTCGGTGCCCGAGGCCGTGAACAGGCTCTTCTTCAAGCGCCCCGGAGTCAGGCGCGCGAGGCGCTCGGCCAGCTCGACCGTCGGCACGGTCGGGTAGAGCGAGGAGACGTGGCCGAGGCGGTCGATTTGCAGCTTCAGCGGCTCGGTGACGCGTGGGTTGCAGTGCCCAACCGAGACGGTGAGGATGCCACCGAAGAAGTCGAGGTACTCGCGGCCATCGACGTCACGCAGGGTCATCCCCTCGCCACTGGCGAGCACGACCGGCTCGTCGTAGTAGTTGGCGACCGCGGGTAGGAGGTACTCCGCGTGCTTCGCACGGGCCGCCGCGGCCGGATCTTCCTGGCGAGTATCCTCGTTCATGGCGTCCTCTCGGGATTGGTCAGACCAGGGGGGTGAGCCGGGCGAAGCGGTCCTTGCGCGGCAGGTAGCGTCCGCGGCCGGTCGAGCCGCTGAAGCTGCTTCCGTCCACGATCACCTCGCCGCGCGAGAGCACGACGTCCACCGCTCCGCGTACGACGCGCCCCTCGTAGGGGTTGTAGTCGACGTTCATGTGCAGGGTCTCGGCGCTCAGCGTCGTCCGGCCCGCCGGGTCGAAGACGACGATGTCCGCGTCACCGCCCGGTGCGATGGTGCCCTTCTTGGGGAACAGGCCGAACAGCTTCGCGGGGGACGTCGACGTTAGCTCGACCCAGCGGTTGAGGGAGATCCTCCCCGCCGCCACCCCGCCGTCGAAGGTCAACAGCATGCGCGTCTCGATCCCGGGCGCTCCATTGGGGATCTTGCTGAAGTCGTCGCGGCCGAGCTGCTTGCCCTCGTTGAAGCAGAAGGGACAGTGGTCGGTGGAGATCGCCTGCAAATCGCCTGTCTTCAGCCCACGCCACAGCTCGCCCTGCTTTGCCTTGTCCCGCAGGGGTGGGCTCATGACATACTTGGCGCCCTCGAAACCCGGTTCCTCGTAGTTGTCGTGGGACAGGAACAGGTACTGCGGGCAGGTCTCCGCGAAGGCGTCGAGGCCGCGGGCGCGCGCGGCGCTCACCTCCGCCAAGGCCTCGGCGGCCGAGAGGTGCACGATGTAGACGGGCACGTCCGCCATCTCCGCCAGGGCGATGGCGCGGTGGGTGGCCTCCGCCTCGGCGCGCGGCGGGCGGGTCAGGGCGTGGTAGCGCGGCTCGGTCTCCCCGCGCGCGAGAGCCTGCTCCACCAGCACGTCGATCACAATCCCGTTCTCGGCGTGCATGCAGATCGTCGCTCCCAGCTCTCCGGAGCGCTGCATGCAGCGGAAGATCCCGCCGTCGTCCATGTAGAAGACGCCCGGGTAGGCCATGAACAGCTTGAAGGAAGTCACGCCCTCCTCGACCAGGTCGCCCATCTCGCGCTCGAGCTCGCGCGTGTGCTCGGACATGATCATGTGAAAGCCGTAGTCGATGGTCGCCTTCCCCTCGGCCTTGGCCATCCAGGTCTCCCAGGCATGCCGCAGGGGCTTGCCGCGCTCCTGGATGGCGAAATCGACCACGGTCGTCGTCCCGCCGTGGGCCGCCGCGATCGTGCCCGTCTCGAAATCGTCGACGGAGAACGCCCCGCCGAACGGCATGTCGAGGTGCGTGTGCACGTCGATGCCGCCGGGGATCACCAGCTTGTCGGTCGCATCGATCGAACGTTCGGCCTCGCCGGTGAGGTCGCGGCCGACAGCCTCGACCCTCTCGCCCTCGACCAGCACGTCGCCGCAGAACACCTCGGTCGCAGTTACGACCGTCCCGCCCTTGATGAGTGTCTTCGCCATCGATCTCCTCAGGGCAGCAGCCCGATCATGTCTTCGTAGGTCTCGGGGCGTCGGTCGCGGTAGAACTGCCACACGCGCCGCACCTCCTCGATCAGTTCCAGATCCATCTCCGCGCACACCAGCTCGTCGTCGTCCTCGGAACCCTCGGCGAGGAACTCGCCGCGGGGGTCAACGAAGTAGCTCGTGCCGTAGAACTTCCCCAGGTTCCACGGGGCCTCCGTTCCGACCCGGTTGATGCAGCCCATGAAGTAGCCGTTGGCCACCGCGTGGGCGGGCTGCTCGAGCTTCCACAGGTACTGTGAGAGGCCCGCGACCGTCGCCGAGGGGTTGAAGACGATCTCGGCACCGTTCAGCCCCAAGAGGCGCGCCCCCTCGGGGAAGTGACGGTCGTAGCAGATGTAAACGCCGACCTTGGCGTAGGCGGTCTCGAAGACCGGATAGCCGAGGTTCCCGGGCTTGAAGAAGAACTTCTCCCAGAACCCGGACGTGTGGGGGATGTGGTTCTTGCGGTACTTGCCGAGGTAGGTCCCGTCGGCGTCGATGACCGCGGCGCTGTTGTAGTAGACACCGGCCTGCTCGCGCTCGTAGAGCGGCACGACGAGCACCATCTGGTGCTTGGCGGCGAGTGGCGCCAGAGCCTCGGTCGTCGGTCCGGGGATCGGTTCGGCGCCGTCGTACCAGCGCACGTCCTGCCCGGGGCAGAAGTAAGGCCCGTTGAAGATCTCCTGCAGGCAGAGGATCTGCACGCCGGCCTCGCCGGCCTGCTCGATCATCCCCAGGTGCTTCTCGAGCGCCGCGGCCTGGATCTCGGCCACGGGACGCGACTCGTCATTGAGGGGGTTGGCGCACTGGATCAGTCCGCCCTTCACGATTCTGGCCACGCTACACGTTCCTCTCTACCAGCGGGAAATGACGACCTTGCGGTCGGTGAAGAAGTCGAAGGCCTCGCGCCCGTGGGCCTTGAGGTCTCCGAAGAACGACCCCTTTGCGCCACCGAAGCCGAAGAAAGCCATCGGGGCCGCGACACCGATGTTCACGCCGGCCATGCTGGCCTCGATCTCGTAGCGGAAGGTGCGGGCGTGCTTACCGCTCGTGGTGAAGATCGAGCTGGCGTTGGCCAGCGGCTGCTCGCGCGTGATCTCCAGGGCGCTCTCGAGGTTCTCGGTGTGCATCAGGCACAGCACCGGGCCGAAGATCTCGTCTGAGCCGATGCTCATCGCCGGCGTGACGCCGTCGAAGAGGGTCGGGCCCAAGAAGAAGCCACCGGGGAGGCCATCGACCTGCGTCTCGCGGCCGTCGAGCACCAGCTCGGCGCCCTCCGCGGCACCGGCGGCGATGAACTCCTCGACCTTGCGCTTGTGGGCAGCGGAGATCAGGGGACCGAGAGTGACGCCTTCCCGCGTCCCGTCGCCGACCTCGATCGCAGCCATGGCGCGCTCGAGCCCGGCGCGCACCTCGTCGTGGCAGTCACCGACGGTCAGGACGATGCTGGCGGCCAGGCAGCGCTCGCCGGCGCAGCCGAAAGCCGAGTCCGCAATCGCGGCCACGGTGAGCTCCATGTCCGCGTCGGGCATGACGATGACGAAGTTCTTGGCTCCGCCGAGGGCCTGGACGCGCTTGCCGTGGACGGCGGCCGTCTTGTAGACGTGCTCGGCCACCGGGCTGGAGCCGACGAAGGAGACGCCGCGCACCAAAGGGTGCTCGACCAAGGTATCGACTGCTTCGCGGCCGCCGTGGACGAGGTTGAGCACGCCCGGCGGGAAGCCGGCCTCGTCGATCAAACGCCAGACGAGATCCTGCGAGAAGGGCACCTGTTCCGAAGGCTTGCTGACGAAGGTGTTCCCGCAGGCCACGGCGAAGGGGAAGAACCACATCGGCACCATGGCCGGGAAGTTGAACGGCGCGATGCAGGCGAAGACGCCCAGGGGCTGGCGCACGCTCTCGCAGTCGATCCCGCCGGCGATGTCCTCGAGTGCCTGGCCCATCAGCAGGGTCGGCGCGCCGCAGGCCACCTCGATCATCTGGATGCCGCGCCGCACGCTGCCGCGCGCCTCGGCCAGGGTCTTGCCGTTCTCGCGCGTGACGATGGTGGCCAACTCCTCGGCGTGCTCCTCCAGGAGGGCCTTGAGGCGGAAGAGGGGTTGGATGCGCTCCTCGACCGGCGTGCGACGCCAGTCGGGATAGGCGCGGGCGGCGGCGCGTACCGCGGCATCGACCTCGTCGCCTCCGCACAGGGGCGTCAGGCCGATCACCTCGCCGCTAGCGGGGTTGGTGACCTCGAAGACCTCGGCGGCGTCGGAGTCGATCCAAGCGCCGTCGATGTGGTTCTGCAGTCGTTCAGCCGTCATCTGAGGGGGGCCTCCGGCGCTCCCCCCGGCCCGGCCCGTCCGGTGTGGACGCGGCTCGGCGGCGGAGCGGGCCCCGATGATATCGGGCCCCGGCGCCGCGGACAACGAACCTCGACCGCTCAGCCGCCCCCTTCGGGTTCTCCGCCGGTGACGCGCCCGGTCTCCGGGTCGATGCTGAGGTCGAGGGCTTGCCCGTCCTCTGTGTAGAAGAGGAAACCGATCATCATCTCGTGGTGCGTCTGCGGTCCCCAGCGCACGGTCTTCGTCGGGTCGGGGTTGTAGGGGTTGAAGGCCGAGTTGTCGAAGTGCGCCAGGACCTCCACCCGCGTTCCGGCGGGGAAGCGCCGCGAGTCGGGCTCGAGCTCGTAGCCGAGCTGCCAGTCGAAGCTGTAGTTGGGGATCGACAGCAGGGTCTCGCACTTGCCCGTCGGGTAGGTGGCCTCGAAGGTCATGTCGCGGCCGCGCAGGTGCATGTGGGAGAACATGCCGACGCCGGTGGCATCACGCTGGAAGGTCGCCTCGGCGGCGACCGGGTGAGCCGGAGCGCCGGGTGGGATGCGGAAGCGGCGGTTGACGATCATGTGGTGCTGGAGCTCCTTCATCACCTTCGCCCGTGGGTAGCGGAGGCCGATCTCGATCCGACAGCGTTCCTCGACGCCGGTGGTGACGAAGTGCATCTGCAAGGCGAGTACGGAACCCTTGGGGATCATGCAGGCCGTGCCGGCGGGCAAGTCGAGGGGCGCACCGCCGGGGACTTGGCCCGTGAGGAAGCCGCCTTCGTCGAAGTCCAATCCGACGCGGAAGTGCACCAGGTTCGCATGGTGCAGGGAGCCGGGGTTGTCGGGGCGCACCTCGATCGCTTGGACCCAGGTATCGTGCGTGAAGACGTAGGGCAGGACCTCGTAGCGATAAGGAATGTAGCCCTCGGCGGGCAACTCCTCCGCCTGCGGCTGGGCGATGACGAGGTCGGGCTCGCCGATGCGCCAGTCCGTCGCCGGCCACTCGAGCGGCGGCGGCAGCGGCGTGTCGCCCGGGCCCGGCGCCCCGCCCCGCACCCAGGCCAGGATCGTCTCGCGCTCTTCGTCGGTGAGCAGGCGCGAGTTCCTGAAGGTCCCGTGGCGTTCGTCCGCGTACCAGGGGGGCATGCGACCCTCGCGCACGACCTCCCCGATCGTGTCGGCGTGGGCGGCCGCGTCCCCGAAGTCGATGAGCGGGAAGGGCGCCTCGGTCCCCGGGCGGTGGCACTCCTGGCAGCGCGCGCGTAGGACGGCATCCACCGCGGCGTAGGAAGGCGTCTCCTCCAAGCCCTTCCAAGCGGGCTGGATCCGGCACCCGTCGACCGGCGTCTCGCTGACCGTCACCTCGCGCCCGGCGAGTACTTCCGTGATCGCCGAGCGCAGGTCCGCGCGTCCTTCGTCGGGGCGCACGCCGCCCAGGCGGTACTGGCTGTCCACCCGCCCGCGGTAGCGGAGGCGCCGTTCGGCGTCGAGCACGACCACCTCGGGCGTGCGCTCGACCCCCAGGGCGCGGACGGTCGAACCGTCGAAGTCCTTGACGAAAGGAATCCCGGCTCCCTTCTCGACGGCCTGAGCCGCGAGCTCGATCAGCGAGTCGTGGGGGCCGACTCCGACGGCGACGAACTGCACGCCTTGGGGGCGGAACTCGCGCTCGAGGGCCGCCAGGCGCGGCAGGTAGCGCTGGACGAGGGGGCAGTCGGTGGTCGTGAAGACCAGGACGTAGGCCTTGCGCTCGCCGAACTCGGTCAGGGAGCGCGGAAGGTAGCGCGTGTCGGTGAAGGAGAGCTCGGGAATGCGCGCGCCGATTGCGGGCTCGTCCCCGGCGCCGGCTGCGGGCGCCGCGGCGGCGAGACAGGCGTAGGCCAGGACGGTCTCGAGGGTGTTCATCCCCGCAGGTACGCGCGGCGCGCGCGGGCGTTTCACTCCTTCGCGATCTCCCTGGTCGGCGCGTCGGAGCGAATCAGCGATCGTCGCGCAGCTCCTCCCATGAGCGTCCGGTGGCGGGTGCCCGGCTGCAGGGGAGGTCGCGCGCCTCCCAACCTGTGATCAGAGCCGTCCCGGCGTGGTCGCGCTTGCCGCTGAAGCCGCCGGGCATGTCCACCAGGCCCTTGAAGCCGGCCGCGACCAGTGTTTCGCAGGCACGCTGCGAGCGTCCACCGGCCGCTCAGTAGACCACCATCTGCGCTTCCTTGCCGAACAGGCGGTCGACCGTCGCGGTGAACTCGGGGTTGGGGACCAGACCGTCGGGGCCCTTGAAGCCGAAGGGCACGTTCCAGGCCCCCGGCAGGTGGCCGGCGGCGAACTCCTCGGGAGTGCGCACGTCGAGACAATGCCAGCCTTCCTCGCTCTGCATGCGCTCGTGGGCGTCGGCGGGCTCGAGGATCTCGTGACTCGTGGGGTCGGGTCGGGGGTCGGGAGGGATCTTGAGGAGCGGGCGGGCCATCCTACCCGAGCGCCGCCCCACTCCTCCAGCGCCGTGCGGGCCCCGCTCCTCCTCCTCGGGGCCCGCCGACGATCAGCGGCGGCTGCCGAGGACCGTCAGCTCGACCGCGCCCATGTCCACGGTCGCGTCCTTGCCTCCCGCGTCGGGCGCGAGGGGATCGTCGGCGCGCCGCGGGCATCCGTTGAGATCGAAGGGTATCTGCTCGTTCCAGATCCCGTCTTCGTCGAGGTCGAGCTGGTCGCCGACGAGCAGAGCGTTGCTCCCGGCGTCGTTGACCGGGGAGCCGGGCAGGGGTTCGTACTTCGCGCCGGGCGTGCCGCGGAAGAGGGGGTCGAGGTCGATGTTGCCCGTCCCCGCGTAGCCGCCCTGGACGTCGCAGTAGAGCACGGTCTGTCCGAGGCCGCTGATCTGCGCGTCGGAGCGGGCGTCGTTGCCCCAGACGATGGTGTTGAAGAGGTCCGCGCGGCCCGGGATGTTGGCGCTCGTGTTGACGTGGATCGCGCCGCCTTTCGTGCCGGCGCTGTTGTCGCTGAAGGTGCACTGGTACCAGCTGCCTCGGCCGGCGACGAACTCCGAGCCGCTCACGTGTACCGCTCCGCCGGTCAGTGATGCCGAGTTGCGGGCCAGGAGGCAGTTGGAGAAGGTGATCTGACCCGTCGAGACCGACGTGGTCCACAAGGCTCCGCCGCGCCCCTCGGAGACGTTGTCGGTGAAGATGGAGTTCACGGCGCGCAGGCCGCCGGTGCGGGCGTAGACCGCACCGCCCTTGGCGGCGGCCCGGTTGCCCTCGAGGCGGCAGCGCTTCATCAGGACGAGCCCGAAGTCCACCGTGGCGATCGCGCCCCCGTCCACGGCGGCGTTGTCGTCGAAACGACAGTCGCTGAGCTGCAGGACCGGCGACGCGCCCATGCCGTCCAGGCCGATCCACAGGCCGCCGCCCTGGCCGTCCGCCCGACCCCCGGTGACGCGGAACCCGCTGACCACCGGCGCGTCGGCGGCGGTCTGGAAGCTGCCCATGTAGAGGACGTGGAACGCGTTGTCGGACGGATCACCGGCGACCCCGATGTCGCCGGAGAGGATCGTCTGCTCGAAGAGGGCCGGGTTGCGTTCGTCGATGCTCGCCTCGAAGCCCGCGAAGCCGCCGAACAGCGAGAACTGACGCTCGAACTCGAAGGTAGCGCTGCGCGCGTGGCCATGGGCCTGCTCGCGCGTCGGTCGGTAGGTGCCCGTGGCGACCCAGACTTGATCGCCGTCGAGGGCGGCGTCGAAGGCGGGCTGCAGGGCCGCGAAGGCCTGGCTCCAGCTCCTTCCGTCTCCCCCGGGCGCCGAGGCGTCAACGAACCAGACGGACTGGGCGCCTCCGAGCGGGGCGAGGGCTGCCAGGGAGAGGGCGGCGAGGAGACGTGAGGATTGGTTTCGTCGGCACATGGCAGGGCTCCGTGGTTGAGTGGTGGTGGGGCGGGCCTCTTCCCCGTCACCGACCTCTAGGCAGGATAGCGCGCACCTTGGACGCGGCAAATCAGGCGAAAGCGGGCTGTTCGCGGTGCTAGACTCGCCCGAGATGGTGGAAGAGCCGACGAGACCGTCCCTCCTGCTCCGCATGCGGGACGGGGAGGACGACGGCGCTTGGTTCGAGTTCGAGTCCCTCTACCGTGACCTGATCCTCGGCTACTGCCGGCGGCGAGGCCTGCAGGCCGCGGATGCCGAGGACGCGCGGCAGATCGTGATGATCAGCCTCTCGACCGCCTTTCGGCGCGGGTTTCTCTACCGCCGGGAGCGTGGGAAGTTCCGCGCCTACCTCGCCCGGGTGACCGCGAATGCCGTCGCGCGCATGCTCGCGCATCCAAGCGGGCGCGCCGTGCACCTAGAGACGGAGGTACGGGACGTCCTGGTCGCCGAGGGGGACACCCCAATCGACGAAGCCTGGGAGCAAGAGTGGGTCCAACATCACTATCGACTGGCCATGGAGAGCGTGCGGCGCACCTTCGAGGAGCGCAGCGTGCGGATCTTCGAGCGCCTCTTGGCGGGGGCTTCGACCGAGGAGGTCGCCGCCGAATACGAGCTCTCCACCCAGGCCGTCCACAAGGTCAAGCAGCGCATTCGCAAACGCATGAAGGAGCTCGTCGGCGTGCAGATCGCGGAGGAGGAGGCCGACGATGACGTCCCCCGCGAGTGAACGCCCGGAAAAGGACTGCCTCTCCGCCTTCGGCTTCGATCTCGCCGAGGAGGACTGGCTGGCCTGTGTGCGCGATTCCCTACGCTGCGGCCCCCTAGGCGTCATCGGCCCCTACAAGATCCTCGAGGAGATCGCGCGCGGCGGGCAGGGGGTGGTCTTTCGGGCCGAGCAACCCGGCACCGGGCGCGTCATCGCCCTCAAGCGCATGATCGCAGGCCGCTTCGCCAGCGAGCGCGGCCGCCAGCGCTTCGAGCGCGAGATGGAGATCACCGCCCACTTGCAGCACCCGGGGATCGTCACCCTGCTCGGCGTCGAGAACGTCGACGGCCAGCCCGTGCTGGCGATGGAGTGGATCGACGGAGTCACGCCCGTGCGTTGGGCCAGGCCGCAGGGCGGCGAACCGCGGGGCGACGAACCGCGGGGCGTGCGGGACGTCCTGCGGCTCATGGTGAACATCGCCGACGCCGTGCAGCACGCCCACCAGAAAGGCGTCATCCACCGGGACCTGAAGCCGTCCAACATCCTCGTGGACGCCGACGACCGGCCGCATGTGCTCGATTTCGGCGTGGCCAAGCTGGAGCTCGAGGAAGGGAGTGCCGTCGGCGGCCTGACCCGCACCGACGAGTTCATGGGCTCGCCAACCTACGCGCCGCCCGAGCAGCTGCTCGGCGGGGCGCTCGCCGCCGACGTGCGCGGCGACGTCTACGCCCTTGGCATGATCCTCTTCGAGATGCTGACCGGCACCGCGCCCTACGACTTCGGCGGGGGCTTCGCGGACGTCCTGCACACCCTGCAGACCTGTGATCCGCGATCGGCCTCGGCCGGGCGGGGGGAGCTCACGGCCGAGCTCGACACGGTCGTCGCCAGCGCGATCGCCAAGGACCTCGACCTGCGCTACCCCTCGGTCGACGCCCTGCGCGCCGATCTGTGCAACCTGCTCGACGGACGCCCGATCACGGCCCACCCGCCGAGCGCCTGGTACACGGTGCGCAAGCTCGTGGCGCGTAACCGCCTGAGTTTCTCCATGGGCACCGCACTCCTCGCCTCGTTGGCGGTCTTCGGCGGCGTCTCTCAGTTCCAGAGCCTCGCCCTGCGTGAGCGCACCGACCAGGCGGAGCGGGCGCTTGGGGAGGCCGAGGCCTCCGAGGCGCGTGCGCTGCGCGTGCAGCGCTTCGTCACCCGCGATCTCTTCTCGGTCATGGACCCCGCCGTTCGTGGCTACAGGCCGCGACTCGGCGAAGTGCTCGGGGACGCGGGGCTCTCCATCGGCGAGCGCTTCGCCGACGATCCGCGCACCGAGGCCGAGTTGCGCGCGGTCCTCGGCGACCTGCAGATCGGCCTGGGGGACTTCACGGCCGCGGGCGAGAACCTACGGCGCGCGGAGGCTCTCATGGACGCCATGGCCGAGCCCGATGCCGAACACGCCGTCGCCGTGCGCGTCAGGCTGGCGCGGGCTCTGGTCCATCAGAATCTCTACGACGAGGCCGAGCAGGTGCTGGAAACGCTGCACGGAGCCGGGTTCCACGAGGACGAGCGTGACGCGCTCTGGATTCGCCTACGGATCACCCGCGGTCGGCTCGACGAGGCCCTCTCCCGCAGCCAGAAGCGCATCGCAAGGCAGGAGGCTGCCCTCGATCCTGGGGCGCGCGTGCTGTGGCACTCGCGCCTAGAGCGCGCCGGCATCCTGCGCCGCATGGGACGCGCCGACGAAGCCGTGGGCGAGCTGCGCGACCTGCTCGCAAGGGCGGTCGAGCGCTTCGGGGAGGGGCACCTCGACACGGCCAGGGCTCACCGCGAGCTCGGCCTGGCGTTGACGGTTCAGGGCGCCTTCGCGCGTGGCGAGGAGGAGGTGCGCCACGGCTTGGAGACGCGCCGCGTCCTGCTCGGCGACCGACACCCGGATGTGGCCCAGAGCCTCTCCGATCTGGCGGGCATCCTGGTGCACGGCGAGCGCGGGATCGATGAGGCGGAGGCGCTGCTCGAGGAGGCGATCGAGATCTTCCGCGGCGCCGGCGTCGCCCATCACGAGACCGTCGCCGAAGCCTGGAGCACCCTGGCCGGTATCCAATCGATCCGCGGGGACATGGCGGGTGCGGATCGCCTGCTCGGGGAGGCCTTGACGATCCTCGAGGAGCGCTTCGGCGCCGCCCACCCCGCTCTTGCCGGAGTCCTCGCCGACCGCGCGAGCTGCCTGTCCGCCATGGCGCGCGCCGCGGACGACGAGGCCGGCTACGACAGGGCGGACGAGCTGTTTCAAGAGGCGTACGCGATCACCGTGCGCGCCCTCGGACCCCTGCACCGCAACGCTGCCCACTCCCTCAACGGGCGGGCTGTCAACGCGCGTTTCCGCGGTGACGAGCGCCTGGCGGCGCGCTGCTACGAGCAGGCTCTCGAGGTGCTCGAGAGCAACCACCCCGACGGCCACCCGATCATCGTCCTGGTGCTGAACAACCTCGGCGGCTTGCACGCGAGTTTGGCGGAGATCGAAAGCGCGATGGCGGTGTTCACTCGCAGTCGCGCCATGGCGCAGGCCTGCGGCCTATCGGCGGGGCACGTGGACTCGGTCAGGGCCCTGCGCGGTCTGGCGCGCGCGCATTGCGCCGTCGGCGACCACGAGGGCGCGGCGGCGCTCTTCCGCTCCCTGGTCGCCTCGGCCTCGGCCTGGGAGCTGACACCCGGCGAGAGCGCCCTCGACCAAGCGCGCCTGGCGCGTTGCCTGCGCTCGCTGGGAGACGTCGCGGGCGCCGTGGAGCTCCTGCGCGAGATCCTGGGGGTCCTGCGCGAGACGCGCCCCGACCACTCCCTCACCCGCGAGGCGGCTGAGGTGCTCGGAGGAGTGGCCGGCGACGGCGAGTGAAGCGCGGTGGGCGTGTGGTTCTGCCCGCGCGAGTGTCGGGGACGCGCTGGCGGCTCCGGGGGGCGGCGGCCGTTCAGTTCGGCCGCCGGAACACGCGCTGCTCGAAGGCGCCCATGTCGACCAGCGGCGCCGTCCCGGCGCCGCTGTCGGGGGCGAGGGGCTCGCCCATGCGGCGCGCGACGTCGTTGAGGTCGAGGGGGATCTGCTCGCTGAGCACTCCGTCTCCGTCGAGGTCGAGCTCGTCGGCGGCGAGCGCGCCGTTGTCTCCCGCGTCGTTGACCGGCGACCCGGGACGCGGCTCGTACTCAGCGCCGCCGACGCCGCGGAAGAGCGGGTCTTGGTCGATGTTCCCCGTGCCCGCGTAGCCGCCTTCGACGTCGCAGTAGAGAACGGTCTGTCCCAGGCCGTGGATCTGCGGGCCCTGCGGGGCGTCGTTGCCCCAGACGATCGTGTTGAACAGGTCCGCCCGTCCTTGGATCGCGGCGTTCGTGTTGACGTGGAAGGCCCCGCCGGTCGCGCCCGCCTGGTTGTCGGCGAAAGTGCAGCCACGCCAGCTGCCCACGCCCGAGAAGAAGTTCGAACCGCTCAGGTGTACCGCGCCACCCGAGCTCGCGGCCGTGTTGCGGGCGAAGAGGCAGTTGGAGTAGGTGAGCATCCCCGCCGAAGTGGAGGTGGCCCACAGGGCGCCCCCGCGGGCTCCGGCGGCGTTGTCGGTGAAGGTGCAGTTCGCCGCGTGCAGGGAACCCGTGCGGGCAAAGACGGCGGCGCCGTCGGTCAGGGCCGTGTTGCCCCGCAGGTTGCAGCGCCTCAGGAGCAGCAGGCCGAAGTCCGTCGTGGAGATCGCCCCGCCCTGGTCGGCGGAGTTGCCGTCGAACAGGCAGTCGCTGACCAGCAGGGCCGGGCTGTAGCCTTGACCGTCGAGGCCGATCACCAGGCCTCCGCCGCGTCCGGGCGCGTTGCCGCCGGTGACGCGGAAACCGCTCACCTCGGGCAGGACGGTCGCCGGGGTGGAGAGGCTGCCCATGCGCAGGACGTGCTTGGCGTTGTCGGACGGATCGCCGGGGAGGCCGATGTCGCCGGAGAGGACGGTCCGCTCGAAGAGCCCCGGGTCACGCTCGTCCACGGCCGCCTCCGTGCCCCGAAAGCCACCGAAGAGGGAGACGCGCTCGGAGAGGTAGAACATCACGCTCAGGGGATCGCCCGCGTTGTGCTCTTTCGTCGGATGGTAGATGCCCGCGACGACCCAGACCGAGTCGCCCTCGCCGGCGACGTCGAGGGCGCCTTGCAGGGTGTCGAAGGCCTCGCTCCAGCTCTTGCCATCGCCACCCGGAGCGGCGGCGGCGTTCACGAACCACAGGGACTGTCCGGAAGCGAAGGGAGCCGCCAGGGCGAGGAACGCGGCGCCGAGGGCGCGGGAGACGGTCGGTGTGGTCGGCATGAAGAATCTCCTTCGTAGGGTTCGGAGCCAGTTTCGATGATAGCCGCTCCCGCTTCCCCGGGAGGCGCGCCCGTGAAAAGCGCAGCGGCTGCGCGAAGAGGCGCACTCAGGAGTCACTTCGCCCCGCCCGCGGGAACTCGCGGGAGCTCCCGCGGGCCGATTCACGCGCCGCTGGTGTCGGGTCGGAGTGACCTGTGGCTGGGGAGCCACTAAACCAGGCTCGTTGGCGGAGAGCGGACCTGTGCGAGCCGGGAGCCTCTCCCCGCCGCCTTGCGAGTTGTCCCTCACTCTGATCCGGGAGCAGCATCCATGAGAACCTCGATCGCCACGGCCTGCTTGTTCCTGCTCTCCGTCCTCGTCTGTCCGCGCCCGCTCGAGGCTCATGGTGGAGCGTTCAGGCCGCCCCCGCCCCGGCCGCCGCCCTACGACGGTCCGGCTGGTTCGGGCGGTCGCGGCGGGGGCGGGGGCGGGGGCCCCGCGACGCCGGGGGCGGGCGGGCCCGCCACCCCCGGCACCCCGGCTCCGACCGCGCCGGCGCCCGCCGCGCCTGCCGGCGGCCGGTCGGTGGCCACGCTCGTCGGCGGCGCCGTGCCCGACCTCTCCGACTGGAGCCTGTGGTGGGGGTTCAACGCCGATCCCTACCTCGGCTTGCGTGCGCGCGTGCACGCCGCCGGGTCCGTGACCGGCAGCGACGAGTTCTTCCTCGGCCTGGGGAGCAGCGGGGGATCGGGTGGCATCGCGCCGACGGACGCCGACCTTGCGCTCAAGGCCGGCCCGGCTCTTCGGCGGGCGATCGAGGACGACCCGACCGACCGGCTCCTGTGCGACGCGATGATCGCCCTGGCCAAGCTGCACCCGGTCTACGTCCCCGCGGGAGTGCGCTCGATGAGCGAGCTGTTCCTGCCGCACCTCGACCACCCTGACCAGCGGGTCGTCGAGGCGGCGATCGTCGCCCTGGGCTTGTTGGCGGACGGCACCTCCGCCCGGGTGCTGTGCTCGGTCGCCGCCGACGACGAGGCCGCCCGCCGCAGGCTCGGCCGTAGTCGGGTGCCCTCGCGGATCCGCGCCCTAGCGGCGGCGGCGCTGGGACTGGTGGGAGCGAACGCCGAGCGTGAGGACGAGCGCCGCTTCGTTGCCCACACCCTGGTTCGCCTGCTCGAGGGCGAGCATCAGGCGACGCCGGAGTTGTTCGTGTCCTGCGTTACGGCCTTGGGACTCACGCGCTTGGCGGACACCGCCCGACCGGCGGCGGACGACGGCGAGCCGAGTCCCAGCGCGAGCACGTCCCGGCAGGGGCAGCTCCACTTCCTGACCGAGCTCCTCCGTGACGAAGGGCGGCATCGCTTCGTGCGCGCCCACGTCCCCTTGGCCTTGGCCCGTCTGTTGCGGGGGCCTTCCGATCCCGAGCGCGAGGCCGTCGCCGTGGCCCTGCTCGACACCCTCGCCGGAGCCGTGAAGACCGACCGCCTCGTGCGCTACGGCGTCCTCGAAGCCCTCGGCCTGGTCGGTGACGCGGACGCCGACGCGCTCGACGCGCGCCTGCGGGGCGCGCTCCGCACGGCGGTCGTCGAGGAGGACACCTTCGGCCGTCAGCTCGCGCTCCTGTCGGTGGCCCTGGTATCGAGCCGCCGCGGAGCCGGTGCGGGCGATCCTCTCGCGGGCGCGGGCGCTGGCCGCGCCCTGCTCGTCGAGCAGCTCGCTCGCGGCAAGCGGCGCCTGCGACCGTGGGCGGCTCTCGGTCTGGGCCTGTTCGCACACCACCTGCGAGCGGGCGGCGGCGAGCTCCGCGAGGAGGTCTCGGAGGGCCTGCGTCTGACCCTCGAGGAGGTCGGCTCGCCGACCGACGCGGGCGCTTGGTGCGTGGCCCTCGGCCTGCGCGGGAGTGTCGCGGCGGCGCCCGTCCTGCTCGAGCGCCTCGCGCGCACCCACGACGCCGGGGCTCGCGGGCGGGTCGCCATCGCCCTCGGCCTGCTCGGCGCTCGGGAGGCGATCGGGCCTCTCGAGGAGATCGTCGCCGAGGCGCGCTATCGGCCGGCTCTCCTGCGCGACGCCGCCACGGCCCTGGCCCTGCTCGGGCACAAGGGCGTCGTCAGCGATCTCCTGGAGGTCATGCGCGAGTCCGACAGCGTGGCGGTGCAGTCCGCGGCCGTCGCCGCCATCGCCTTCACCGGCGACGCGCGGGCCATCGACCCGTTGGTGGAGCTGCTCGAGGATCCGCGGCGTTCGGACCTCGCCCGGGATTTCGCGGCCATCGCCCTCGGGGCGGTTTGCGAGCGCGACGCGCTGCCCTGGACGGCGAGCTTCGCCAACCACCTCAACTACGCCGCGGCGACCCAGGCGCTGATCTCGGGCAAGGGAAGCGGCATCCTGAACCTGCGCTGAGGATCCCGGGGGGCTCGCCGCATCGGGCGGGGGCTTGGGTGCGTGCGTGTCCCGGGTCAGAATGGAGCGTCATGGGGAAGCTCCGTCTCGCCCTCGGTTGGGTCGTCGCCTGCTCCCTTCCGCTCGCGTTGGGCACGGGGGCGAGCGCGGGCGGCGGTTCGCCCGCCGGACAGCGCGGCTCGCAGGCCGACGGCCGTGGGCCGGGGGGAGCCGACGAGCGAGCGCCGGCGGTGGGAGCCTCGTCGATCGCGGACGGGGTCGCCGTCTTGGGGCGGTGGGCCCGCGAGTGGGGGGAGCGGCGCGACTGCGTTTCCTGTCACACCAACGGCTGGGCCCTGGCGGCCCTGCCGGAGGTCGCGGGAGCGTCGGGGGAGCTGGAGGAGCTGCGGAGCTTCGCGCGCGAGTACCTGACGCGATTCCTCGACGGCGATGACGAGCCCCACGGCCAACACGGCAGCGTCGAGGGCATGGTGTCGACGGCGGCCTTCCTAGCGTTGAGCGACGCGCGTCTCGGGGAGGCCGTTCACCCGGTGACCCGCCGGGCCCTCGACCATGCCTGGGAAACCCTGGGCACCGACGGCGTCTGGGAGGACTGGCTCGCCTGCAACTGGCCTCCTTATGAGAGCGATCTGCGCTTCGGCCCCGCCCTGATGCTCGTCGCCCTCGGTGAGCTGCGCGAGATCGGCGGAGCGCGGCCCGCTGACCTGCACGCGGCGCGCCGGCTGGCGGACGGCCTGCGGGAGCACCCGCCGCCGGGCCTGCACGACGCCGCCATGCGCCTGTGGGCCGCCTCCTTCTGGCCGCGCGTGGCCTCCCGCGCGGATCGAGCCGCCTGGCGCGGGCGCCTGATCGGGGCGGTCGGGAGCGACGGCGGTTGGTCGATGGCCTCCCTGGCGGCTCCCGACTGGAAGCGCGACGGCGGCGGTCCCCAGGCCGATACGAGCGAGGCCTACCCGACGGCCTTCTCCGCCTACGTCCTGCTGCGCACGGGCTCCTCCCCGTCCGACGCGCCCGTGGCGGCCGCCCTGGGATGGCTGCGCGATCACCGGGGACCCGACGGCACCTGGACCACCCGCTCCCCGCGCCGTGACGGCAAGCACTACATCGGCCGCGCCGCCACCGCCCTGGCCCTCTTGGTCTTGGCCGCCGACGACGGCTGAGGGGGAGCGGCGGTGGGCGCCGGGGATGCGTGCGGGGACGCTCCGGCGGGCTCCCGTCCGAGTTCGCGGCGGTGCGCCGCGGGGGCCGAGGGCCGCGCGGGAGGCGCCCTGGGGGACCTTCGAGTCGGGTGGGCGCGGAATCCGTGGCGGCCGCCCTTGACGCGAGGGCGGATGCGATGGTTGATGGGCGCGTACTCGCTCCCTGGGTGTGTGGTTCCCCGGTGGTCCGTTCCGGTCCATCGGCCACGCAGAAAGGACCTGCTCGACATGAAACGACTCGCGCTCCCGCACCGCGGAGGTTCCGCCACCGTACTCGTCTCCGCCGGCCTCGCGGCGCTGCTCTCGGCCTGTGGTGGGGGCGGGGGGGGGCGGTCCGTGGAGGAACCGATCGAGGTCACCGTGGAGAACCTCAACCAGGAGACGCGGGCGGGCTTCGTGGCCGCCCGCGACGTCCTCGAGGGCGCCCTCGGGGACAGCCGCGTGGCGGTGGACCACGACATGGCCCGCGTGCTCCTGTCGGCGGTGCGCCTGGTGCTGTTCCTGGACGACAACGAGGGCTCCTCTACTCTGGGGCGGCTGCTCGACGACATGGGCATCCACTTGTACGGGCAGTTCCTGCTCGACCTCGCCCGCGACGAGGACCCCTCGGTCGGCCTGGAGGCTCCGAGCGACGACTTCCCGCTGGTCTCGCGGTTCCAGGACTTCCTCTCCGAGGATCTGGCGGAGGAGGTGGTGCGGGCGGCGGAGATGCTCGAGGACGTCTCGGAGGATTTCAGCTACGAGTTGCGCGGTCTCAACGACCTGCCGGAAACCGAGTTCGACTACGGGGACTGCCAGCTCACGGCCTCCGGTCTGCGGATGCTGAGCGCAATCCTGTACCTGCAGGCGGTGATCGATCTCGAGGCGGACCTCTACCCTCTCTACGAGCGTGCCGTCGAATACGTTGTGGACGAGACGCCGATGCCCTACCGGCTGTACTGCGGCCCCTCGCCGGACGACATCGTCCAGGGGATGCAGTCCACCACGGGACGCGACGGTCTGCTGAACAGCGCGGACGAGCTGTCGACGCATAACACGTTCGACGTTTCTTCACAGGCGCAGTCCCTCCTGAACTCCGCGCGCACGGCCTTGCTGGCCGGGATCGACGATCTGGTTCGGGGCATGGAGTACGAGGAGGACCCCGCTGGTTGGGACGACGCCTTGTACGTGACCGACGAGGCCTTGTGGAGATTCGAGCAGGGCTTGCCCTGGCTCGAGGGCGTGCGCGCGGCGATCGACGGTGGTCCGTCACACGTCCCCGAGGTCTCGTTCGTCGATGGCTGGGAGATCGTGGTCCTGCCCGAGCTCGAGCTCGACCCCGACGTGCTGTTCGAGAGGGACACCTACGCGGGCCGGCTGTTCCTGCCCGACTACACCGGTGGGATGTACACGGTCGCCGGCCTCGGCAGCTTCGACCGCCTCCTCTTCTCGGACATCGCCCTGCTGCATTGGCAACTCTCGGGCGACATGCTCCCGGCGCAGGGCGCGCTCGACTTCTGGAACGACTTGAACCACGCCTGGGACACGGCCTGGATCGGGTACCCGTTGGAGTGGGCCTACTAGTCCGTTCGAGGCCATCCTCACGGCCCTTCGGCGAGGCCGCTCGCCGGGGAGACGGGACGATCCATGCCCGCCCTCGCGCAGTACCTCGTTCGCAACGCCTCTGACGCGACCTTGGCCGTGCTCGCGGCCCTCGGCCCGTTGCTGCTCCTCGCCCTGCTCGCCGGCGACGGGGGGCAGGGGGAGGCGCTGCTCGCCCTGCGGCCCTGGCTCGCGGTGAAGACTGCGACGGTGCTCTGCGCGCCCCTGCTGTTCCCTTTGGCTGCCGCCGGGGGCGTCGCCCTGCTCCACGCCCGCCTGCACGAAAGCGGAGAGAGTCTGGCGCTCGCTCTCGGCACGCGCTCGCCGGCCTGGGCGTTGTGCTGGATCCTCGTGCCGGCCGCTCTGCTCAGCCTGGCGTCGGCCATGCTGCTGGTGGAGGTGCACCCGGCTGCCGCGCGCACCGTTCGGGGAACGGACTGGCTCTGCGCGGAGGACGTCGGGGCCTTGTTGGCGGAGCGCGGCGGCTCGCAGCGCTTCGAGCACCTCGCCTTCTTCGGCCGCCCCGTCGGCGGCGGAGAGGTCGGGGACTTCGCGCTCGTCGTGGAGGACTCGCGCGAGGCCTTCGCGGCCCTGGGAGCGGCCCAGGCGAGCTTCACCCTCGACCGAGAGGGAGGTCTGGTCATCGATCTGACCGACGGCGTGGTGGTCGGCGGGGGCCTCGGCGAGGAGCCGCTCCGCTTCGGCCGATCCCGCGTCGAGGCCCAACTGGCCGCGCTCGTTCGGGACGGGTCCGGCCCATGGCGCAAGGCGGACAGCCGCCCCCTCCCCCGGCTCGCCGCCGACGCTCGGCAGGCTCGCGCCGTCGCCGGCCGGGCGGCGCGGCGGGCGGCGAACCGCTACGCGGTCGAGCCCCTCTACCGCCTGCTGCTCGCGGCGTTGCCCTTGTTGGTGGCTTTGCAGCTGTCGCTGTGCCTGTCTACCCTCCCACCCCTGGGGGACCGCGCGCTGCCCAGCCTGGTGGCGTGCGGGCTCGTCTGTGTTCTCTCGGCCTGGATGATCTCCGGGGCGCGCTCGGTCGCCGCCGACGCTCCGCGGATGGCCACGGTCCTGTTGGGGGGAGCCGCCGTGGCTCCCGGCGCCGTCGTCTGGCTGGTCCTGCGCGCGCCGGTGTGGAGATCATGAGGCGCCTCGGGCGGCACCTCGCGGCCGATGTACTGCGCCACACGGTGGCCGCCGCGGCGGTCGTGGCCACCTTGAGTCTGGTGCAGTCGGCCTTCCGTTACGCGCACGAGCTGGGCGCCTCCACGCCGGGACGGATCGCGGCGAAGGCCATCGAGGCCGCCTTCGAGCACCTCCTCGCTTGCTGGCCCCTCGCCTGTGCCGTCGGCTTCTCCGGCGCCATCGCTCTGTGGGTCGCGAGGCGCCAGCACACGATCGTGGCCTGCGCCGGCCTGCCCCTCGCCCGGATCTCCGCGGGTGCCCTCGCCCTCTCCCTGGCCGTGCTCGCGGCGGGGGACGCGCTCCTCTCGGCGAGGGTGGCCCGCCCCGATCGAGGGCGCGTCAGTTGGGCCACGGGCGAGGTCTGGGGCGCGGCCCTGCGCGAGGGTGAAGGGGAGTGGCGCTGGATCGAGTTCCGGCCCACGGCGGCGGGACCTCAGGTTCGCGAGGGGCGGGCCGCGTCCCTCGCCGACCTCGCCGCGGCCGTGCCCTTCGTCGCGCCCGCGCCCGCGGACCTCGCGGGGTTCTCGAACCACGGGCTGTTCGTGCTCCTCGTCGCCGCCCTCGCCCTGCGGGCCGCGCAAGCCTCTGCGCGCTGGATGGGCCCCCTCGCCTACGGCGGGCCGCTCGTTCTCTGGTTGCAGTGGACGCGGTGGAGCGCTGCTCTGTCCGGTGCGTTCGGGGCCGGGATCGGGGCCGAACTGCTCGGGAGCGCCCTGGCATTCTCCTCCGCGGGCGCCCTGGGTATCGTCCTCGTGCATGTGGCACGGGAGCGCTGACCCGCGGCGATAGCCCTCGCTCAACGGCTCGCCGGACGCCAGCGCACTTCGCCGGAGACGATCGAGAGCGAACCGCGGGAGGCCTCGCTCGCCTCGACGCTCCCATCGCTTCGCGTACACCCGACGGGGCCGAACCAGGCGTGCGGGCCGTTCTCACGGGTGAGCTCCAGGCGCCGGAAGCTCCACGCCGGGCGCTCGGCCCCCAAGGGGCGCAGCACGGCGTCGCGGGCGACGAGCGCCTTGGCGGCGGAAACCAGGCCCGGGGTGTGGGCCGCCTCGAGGCGCAGAGAGGAGGCGTTCAGTCGCACCCGGCTGCCGTCGGGACCGCGCAGGACGAGCTCAGCGTCGCGGAAGGACGCGTCCGTCCACATGGGCAGGCGCGGGCTGAGGGCCGATTCCCAGGCCCGAGGGAGGGGGAACCCCAAGGCACAGGGGAGGGCGGCGAGCACGGCGAGGAGCAGCAGGCTGCGCCAGGCGGCGAAGGGGGCGCGGCCCGCCGTGTGCGCGCCGGTCCGGCTGGAGAGCGCGGTCATGGCGGGGCCCATCCTAGCCCGTGTCCCTCCCCGGTTCCCGTCACGCCCGACGCATCACAGGCCCAACCCGGCGGCGCGCGTCCCGGTCGTGAAGTGCCTACTTGACCGGCGCGAGAGCGAATCTGCCCGAGGGCTGGTGGGCCGCTCGGGCTGGGCGCCGGCGCTCGCCGCGGACATTCGCGAGGGGTTGGGGCAGCTCCGCCAGTGGGGGCCGGAGCGAGGAACTCCCGCCGGGAGGGCCTTACTTCGCGGGTGAGCGAAGTGCTAGGGTGCGCGAGTAACGGTCCGTGTCCCCTTGCTGGAGGCCTGGGATGAGAGCCGCGATCGGAATCGGAAGGTGGGTGCTGGTGACGGCGGTCTTGGGCATGGCCCTGGGCGCCTCCCGGCAGGGTGGAGGACGAAGCGACGCGGCGGGGGAGGCGCCGGCCGCCGGCGAGGCGCTGCCCGACGAGTTCACGCGAGCCGCTCCGGGGGAGATCTTCGGCTCCTGGCACCTCGACCGCACGGCGACGCGGGCGATTTGGCCTGGGACACTGCCCCAGGAGTGGTCGGTTGGCCTCGTGGAGCAGGCGGGCATGCCCGTGCTCGCCGGCCTGGGGGGAGGCGCCGTGCTGGTCGAGGCGTGGCGCCGCCGGGGCGTCGAGAGTGCCCTGTTCGAGCTCCCCGCGCGCCTGGGCGTCGCGCCGCTGCGCGTGGAATGCACGGTCGTCGGCCGGGGGCCCGCGGCGGCGGCGGTGGTCACCCTCGAGGAGCGCGGGACCGAGCTCGTCCACTACCTCTGCCGGAGGCGGTCAGCGGGCGGCGGGGGAGCCCGCCCGGTGAGCGGCGGCTTCTGGACGCGCCTCGCGCGCATCGAGAAGCAGCGGCTGACGCTGGAGAACGGGATCCGGGTCGACGTGCGCGAACCCCTGGACTTCCTGGCCCCCCGAGCGCGCGCCTTTCTGCACTCCGGCGGCCAGCGGATCTGGCTCGAGGGCCAGGGACACCGTCAGGCGGAGTTCGTGCGCGGTCCCGGCGATGCCGAGGAGGTTCCCTACCAAACGCGCCGCGTGCGCCACGTGGCCGACGACGGCACGGCCTTCCTGTTCATGGATGGGTCCGTCTTCGAGCCCGGATTCGCCACCACGGTCGGCGCCTTCTCCCGCTTTCAGACCACCTACGTCGTGGCCGGTTCGATCCTGCTCTTCGAGAGCGGGGAGCACCTCGAGCAGCCCTGATCCCCGCGGGCCGGCGCCCGAGCGGGCGCATTCCAAGGCGCGTCTGTCTGATTGGCTGTAACCGTTGGGTAGAATGCAGGGCCTCCCGCCCCCGCGCGCCTTGAGACGGGGAGCTTCGGATCACAGTGAACTCGTGCCTCAATCTCACAGTGCCAGGTACACCGAGCACTGCCGGCCCTCGATCGGCAAGCGCTTGCACGCCATGCGGATGGACAAGGTCTATCACTGCGGCCAGGGAGCGTCCCTGTTCTACCGCGGCGAGGACGGACGGGAGGTCGAGGTGTGTGACTTCGTGGGAGGCTTCGGGGCCGCGTTGTTCGGCCACAACCCCCCCGAGCTGGTCGCCCGCGCCCAGAGGACCCTGGCGGAGGGCCTGCCCTTCAACAGCCAGGGCAGCGCCCGGCCGGAGGCAGCCAAGGTCGGCGCGCGGCTGGGGGAGATGCTGGCCAGACGCACCGGGCGGCGCTACCTGACGACCCTGGCCAACTCCGGGGCCGAGGCGGTCGAGGGCGCGATCAAGCACGCGATCCTGGTCTGGAACAACCGCCTGCGAGCCCTCGTACGGGACCTGCGCGCCGACGGAGTCCGCATCTCGCGCCGCCGGGACCTGGCGAGGGTGGCCGTTGGTGGACGGCTGCGCGAGGTCGTGGGCGCACCACAGCTCCCCGCCGAGCTCTCCGAGCACCCGCCCACGGCGGTGCTGGAGCTGCGGACCCTGGTGCACCGCCCGGAGGCGGACGACGACGCGCGCGGGGGGGCGTTGGCCGAGGCGCTCGAGCGCCTCGACGCCGTCAACCGCGGGACCCTCGAGGGGCTTGGGAAACCCGTCTTCCTGGCCCTCGAGCGGGCCTTCCACGGCAAGACGAGCGGAGCCGTTCAGCTCACTCATAGCGACGAGTACCGCGAGCCCTTCGTGGGCTTCGGCATCGAGGCAGCCTTCGTGCCCTGCGGGGATGTCGCGGCCCTGCACGAGGCCGTCGCGGGGCGTACGAGCACCCTCTACCGCCCGGTTGTGCGCGCCGGAGCCGAGGGTGATGAGCTCTCGGTGGAGGAGATCCCGCTGGTCCACATCGCCGGCTTCTTCGTCGAGCCGATCCAGGGCGAGGGCGGGATTCACGTCGTGCCAAAGGCCTACCTGGAGCGTTGCCGCGAGGAGGCGACGGCGGGCGGCTTCCCCCTGGTGTTCGACGAGATCCAGACCGGCATGGGGCGCACGGGGACGTTCCTGTTCTCCGAGCAACAAGGCGTCGTAGCCGACTACTACCTGCTGTCGAAGAGCCTCGGCGGCGGCATGGCGAAGGTCTCCGCGCTGTTGATGGACGCCGCGCAGTACGACGAGCGGTTCGGCCGCATCCACACCTCGACCTTCGCCGAGGACTGCCACAGCGCCGCACTGGCCGTGACCGCGCTCAATCTGCTCGAGCGGGACGACGAGGTGTACGCGAGCTGTCAGCGCATTGGGGCGAGCTTGATCGAGCGGCTCGAGGCCATTCGGAGCGAGTTTCCCGGCGTGATCGAACAGGTGCGCGGCCGCGGGCTGATGATCGGCCTGGAGCTGTGCTCTCAGACCGAGTCGTCCTGCACGACCCTGCGCGCCCTCGGACAGCAGCACCTCTTCGGCTACGTCGTCGCCGGCTACCTGCTCCACGAGCACCGCCTGCGCGTGTTCCCGACACTCTCGAACAGCGACACCCTGCGGCTCGAACCCTCCTACCGCATCACCGAGGACGACTGCGACCGCCTCGCCGAGGGGATCCGCCGGCTGTGCGAGGCGATCGAGAAGCAGAACACGCACGAGTTGTTGAAGTTCATCGCCGGCCTGGAGAGCCCCGACGACCCCCAGGGCATCGCCGACCGCAGGCGCCCCGCTCCGCCGCCTCCTCCTCCCCGCGCCGCGCGCAGGGTCGCCTTCCTCGGGCACTTCATCCACCCGCGCGATCTGATCGACTTCGATCCGGGCCTGGAGGGCTTCTCCGAGGAGCAGTTGGGCTCTCTGCTGGACCGCTTCAAGGACCTCGTCGATCCGTTCCTGATGCCGGCGATCCCGATCCGCTCGGCGAGCGGCGCTCTGGTCGACTTCCAGCTGATCGCCCTGTTCGAGTCCTCGGCGACGATCGGCGCCCACATGCGGGCGCGCAACCGCCACTTCCTCGACGACAAGATCGACATCGCGGTCGAGTTGGCCAAGAGCACGGGCTGCCAGGTGATGGGCTACGGCGGATTCACTTCGATCATCACCAACAACTGCCTGGACGTGAAGAACACCGGGCCCTTGGCCCTGACCTCGGGGAACTCCCTGACGGTCGCCATGGGGTTCGAGGCGCTCGTGCGGACCGCGGAGGAGGAGGGTATCGAGTTCGCCGCGGGAAGCGCCGCCGTCATCGGCGCCCTGGGCAACATCGGCAGCGTCTACGGCGAGCTCCTGGCGCGGCGCGTGCCGCGCCTCTTGCTCGTCGGCCGGCCGGCCCACCGGCGGCGCCTGCGAGCGGTGGCCGCCCGCATCTACGAAACCGCCCTCGACACGCTGCGCGCGAGCGATGCCGCGGAGCGCACCGCGCTCGGGGGGATCGCGGGCGCCCTCTGGAGGAGCGAGACCGTCGGGGGGCTCTTGAACGGCAGCGAGCAGGTCGAGGACGTCGGGCCGTGGCTGTTCGCCGAACTCGAGCGGACCCTGGGGCGCGAGGCTCCCGTCCGCGTCAGCGGGGACCTGTCCGACCTGACCGACGCGAACTTGATCGTCAGCACGACCAACGATCCCGCGCCGATCCTCTTTCCCTCCATGCTCGGCGAGGGACCGGTCGTGATCTGCGACATCTCGGTGCCGACCGACACCGACCCGTCCGTGCGTACCGAGCGGCCAGACGTGACCGTGATCCTCGGAGGAGTCGTGCGCCTCCCGTGCAACGAGGACTTTCGCATCCCCGGCGTCTCGGTGGCGACCGGGGAGACCTATGCCTGCGTCAGTGAGTCCATGCTGATGGGGCTGGAGGGGATCGACGAGCACTACAGCTTCGGGTCCATTTCGATCGAGCGCGTGGAGGCGATCATGGAGGTGGCAGAGAGCCACGGCTTCGCCCTGGGGCGGATCAAGGATGCGCCGAGCTACTGAGTGCGGCGAGGTGGAGCCCACGGACGCTGGCGGGTGTCTGGTGGAGTTCGCGGAGCTGGCGCGCGACCCCGCGCGCCTGGGCGCGGCGGGGAAGAAGGCCGAGGGACTCGTGCGCCTCGCCGGCTGGGGGTTTCGCGTCCCTCCCGGAGCCGTGGTCCCGACCGGCGCGTTCGAGGCCTTCGTGAGCGAGGGCGGAGCGCGTGAGTCGGTCGCCGCCGTGCGCTCCTGTCCGCCCGCGGAGCGCGAGCGCTGCCTCGAGCTCGCCGGGCGCGCCCGGGAGGCGATCGTATCGGCGCCGTTCCCCGCGGGATTGACGCGCGACCTGGAGAGCTTCGTGGCGGCGCGCGGCGAGGGCATCCGCTTCGCCGTGCGCTCGAGCGGCACGAAGGAGGACCTCGCGGGCGCCTCCTTCGCCGGGATGTACACGAGCGTGCTCGGGGCGAGCGGGGCGGAGCAGGTCGGGGCCGCGATCCGGGAGTGCTGGGCGTCGGCTTTCAACGAGCGCGTGCTCTCCTACAGCCTCGACCACGCGATCTCCCTCGCCGACCTCTCGATCGCGGTCGTCCTACAGGAGCTGGTCCCCGCCGAGAAGAGTGGTGTGGTCTTCACCGTGAACCCGCTCACCGGCGCCGACACCGAGCTGGTCATCGAGGCCTGCCGCGGGCTGGGCGAGGCCCTCGTCGGCGGCAGCGTGACTCCTGAACAGGTGCGCTACGACTGGTACCGGCGGGCCGAGCTCGAGCGCACGGCTCCCGACCAGACCCACGCGCTGGTGGCCGGCGAACCGCCGAAGCTCGTGTGCAAGGAGCCCCTCGGCGAGGAGCTGCGCCGCGGCGAGGTGCTGACGGGGGGGGAGGTCGCCGAGCTCGGAGACGTCGCCGTCCGCATCCAGGCGGAGTACGGCTTCCCGGTGGACATCGAGTTCGCCTTTGCCGACGGGCGGCTGTTCGTCCTGCAGGCGCGGCCGATCACCACCATCCGCACCGGCGGCATCCCGGGCGAGTGGTCAACCGCGGACTTCAAGGACGGCGGCGTGTCTTCCTCGGTCTGCACGCCCTTCATGTGGTCGCTCTACGACACGATCTTCGAGCGCACGATGCCGGAGTACCTGAGTAGGGTACGCCTGTTGGGAACCGACGAGGGGACCCGCTGGGGCGACATGTTCTTCGGCCGCCCCTACTGGAACCTGCAACGCGTCAAGCAGTGCTTCCTGGCCATCCCCGGCTTCGTCGAGCGCGAGTTCGACGAGGAGCTGGGGATCGAGGTCGCCTACGAAGGGCGCGGGCTGACCTCGAAGGTCACACCGCGCACCCTGTGGAACGCCGCGCGGGTGTTTCTGGCCCTCCAGCGCGCGATCCGGGAGCAGAGCGCCCTGTTCGAGGTGCACACCGCGCGCCAGAACCGCCGCCTGGCCGAGCTGGACGGGATCGACCCGGCGACCCTGGAGCGCAGGGAGCTGTTCGCCCTCTACGAGAAGCTGATCGGACCGGACTACTTTCAGAGCGAGGGCACCTACTTCACCCTCGTCTACAACAACTCGAACCTGCAGTCGCTCTACAAGGGCGCCTTCGCCAAGCTCCGGGGAGAGGTCGACCTGTTGACCCTCTTCTCCGGACTGACCGACGTTTCGCACCTTCTGCCAAACTACGAGCTGTGGGACGTCAGCCGCCAGATCCGCGGCTCGCCCGCCGCGAGCGAGGCTTGGGCGAGCACGGACGACGCGCACCTGACACGCGCCATGCTCGAGGGATCCAAGGAGCACTTTCTCGGCGAGCTGGCCGAGGTGGTCCGGCGCTCCCGTCACCACGCGACGCGCGAGCTCGATCTCTCGGTCCCGCGCTACGGCGAGGACCCGCGCATCGTCGTCGAGCACTGCCGCGGGCTGTTGCAGCTCGACGACGATGCCGACCCGCGCAGCGCGAATGCGCGAGCCCACGAGGCCTACCGCGCCGAGCGCGAGCGCGTGCTGCGCCTCGCCCCCTGGTACCGCCGCCGCTCCCTCGCCGCCAAGCTCGACCGCCTACGCGAGTTCCTGTGGTGGCGTGAGGAGCTACGCGACCTCTCGACCCGCTTCTACTTCTTCGTGCGCCGCTTCACCCTGGCGGTGGCGGAGCGCTTGGTGGATGCGGGCCTCTTGGCCGTGCCGGACGACGTCTTCTTCCTGTCGGTTGACGAGCTGCTGGCGGTGATGAGTGGTGCGCGCACGCGGGAGGCGATCGCGGACCTCGTGATGCGAAACCGCCTCTACTACCGCTCCTTCCGCCACTACCGCAACCCCGACGAGATCGGGGACCGCTATGCCGCCCTGACCCGGGCGGCGGGGGGCGCGGCCGGCGGCGAGTTGCGAGGCGTGCCGTGCAGTCCGGGAGTCGTGACCGGCCGCGTGAGGGTCATCCGCGACATCTTCGACGCCGACCGCCTCGAGGCGGGCGACCTGCTCGCCACGCGCTACACCGATCCGGGCTGGACGCCGCGCTTTGGCCTGTTGGCGGGGGTGGCGACCGAGACCGGCGGCCTGCTCTCCCACGCGGCGGTCATCTCGCGCGAGTACGGCATCCCGGCGGTTCTGGCGGTCAAGGACTTGTGTTCCGTGCTGTCCGACGGCGAGGTCGTGACCCTCGACGGCGACCGAGGAACGATCCGCGCCGCCTCCGGCGGCGGCACCGATGGGCGAGAGGAGGCGAGCTAGTGGAAGGACTCGAAGTCACCGCGATCGAGCGAGCGGGAGCGGACCTGGAGGAGTTCATCGAGCTCCCCTGGCGGATCTACGGCGAGGAGCACAGTTGGGTGCCGCCTCTGCGCGAGGGCGTTCGTGCCCAGCTCTCCGATGAGAACCTGTTCTTCCGCCACGGCCGGGCGCAGCCCTTCCTCTGCCGGCGCTCCGGCGCGGTCGTCGGGCGCATCGTCGCTTCGGTTGACGAGGGCCTGGCAGCCGAGGCCACGGGGCACTTCGGCTTCTTCGAGGCCGTCGACGAGACCGCCGTGGCCTCCGCCCTTTTCGCCGCGGCCGAGGCCTGGCTCGCGGGGGAGGGCCGCCGCGTCGTACACGGGCCGGTGAACCTCAGCGTCTACGGCGGCTACCGCCTGCAGATCGACGGCTTCGATCGTGAGCCGTTCCTCGGCGAGCCGCGCTCGCCCGCCTACTATCGCGCCCTCGTCGAGGCCGGCGGGTACGCGCCTCACGCAACCTGGCGTAGCTGGGACCTGCCCCGCGAGGTCCTCGGCGGGATCGGCGCCGCCGTGGCCGCCGGCCTGACCCGGCGGAGCGAGGGGGCGGGGGAGTACCGGGCGATCGACGCGACGAGCTCCTCGTTGGGGGAGCAACTCGACCGCCTGCACCCGATGATCATGGAGTGCTTTGCCGAGAACTACCACTGCGCCGGAATCGACCTGCCCGAGTTCCGCCAGGCCTTCGCGCCGCTCCTCGACCTGTCCCGCCCCGAGTTCCTGACCCGCTGGGAGGTGCCGGAGACGGGCGAGATCGCCGGCTTCAGCTTCGGCTACCAGGACCTCTCCCGTGCGTTCTGCGAGCTCGACGGCGACGGGAGCGAACTCGGCCCCCTGGCCCGGGATCCACGAGACCGGGTCGTGTTCTTCGTCTTCGGCGTCACTCAGCCTTACCGCAAGACGAACCTCATCTACGAGATCATGGCCCACGGGCTCGACCTCTGCTCCCGCGGAGGGTACGCCCACGCCACCGGCGCCCTCGTCGGCGACGGGCCCAGCATCCTCTCGGCCGCCGGCCCTCCCGACCGGACCTACGCCGTCTTCGCCAAGGACCTACGCTGAGCCGGCGCGCCCCGCGAGGCCGATGCGCGTCCCCAGGCGCACGCGGGTTTCCAGGCCGCGCGCGGAGTGCTCGCGGAGGTCGGCGTCGAAGACCACCCTCCCCGGCTCGGCCAACAGGACGAGGGTCGAACCTCCGAAGGCGAACAGGCTCTTCTCGTCGCCGCGCCGCACGGGTTGCCCCGGGGCGCACAAGGGACGCACGCTGGAAATCAGAAAGCCCCCGATCTCGACCATCGCTAGGGGTCCGAAGCGGGGGCTGTCGAGCACGCTCACGACGCGGTGGTTTCGGAAGTAGAACGGCTCGTCGTTGCCGCGGAAGGGAGTGACCGACAGGTAGCGGCCGGGGATCTCGCGGTCCTGACCGGGGACTCCGTCGGCGGGGAAGTGGATGCGGTGGTAGTCGGGGAGGTACAGGCGCAGGACGGCGGCGCTCCCCCCCGCGTAGGGAGTCGGGTCGGCGGCTCCTGCGAGCAGTTCGGCCGCCGTGAACGAGCAGCCCTTGACCGTGATCCGTCCCCCGCTTCCCAAGTCGCCGGAGACGAACAGCTTGCCGTCGCCGGGGGAGACGAGCGCCTCGGGGTCGGCGTCGAGTGGCCGGCACTGCGGGCGCAGGCGGCGGGCGAAGAACTCGTTGAAGCTGTGAAAGCCTCCCTCGGGTTTCAGGACCTCCGAGGTGTCCACGCCGGTGACGGTGCTGAAGCGCCGGATGCACAGGCGCGACGGCCGAGAATCGGCGAACCGGCCGACCGCGCGGTGGAGGAGGCCCGATCCGGTCAGCCAGCGCCGCACCGCGCGCCCGGTCCGCGAAGCGTACAGCCACCGGAAGAGCCCGCTCTGGTGGACGTGCTCAGTGCACAGCTCGCCGCTCTCGCGGTCGACGTAGGCGCCCTCGGTTCCCTCGTCCATCCGCTCTACCACTCCTTGGTGATCGTCCCCACGGTGCAGGAGGAGTAGCCGGGGGTGCGGGAGGCTCGGTGGATGCGGTCTGCGAGCTCGCGCTCCTCGCGGATTCCGCCCAGGGCCCCGACGGCGAGGCCGAGCTCCCGGCGCGTGTTGAACAGGTTGGTCCAGTAGCACAGGCGCGCCCCCGGACGGGCGACGCGCACGACCTCACCCATGAGGACGAGGAACTGCGTCGGGCTGACCCAATCGAAGGCGTTGGAGAAGTGGAAGCAGTCCAGGGAGCCGTCGGGCAGGCCCTCGAGGACCTTCTCGAGGTCGGCCACGGTCGAGGTGAGCCGCCCTAGGCGGTCGCGCAGGTTGTCGTGGCCGGAGGCCCGCAGCCAGGCGGGGCAGTGCTCGCGGTCGCGGAAGCCGCGGCGGAAGGCCCAGTGGTAGGGGAAGTTCTCCCGTGCCGGAAGATCGAGGAAGACGCCCTCGACCTGCTCGCGCAGGAGGCTCGCCGGGTGGTGCTCGCGGGTCGCGTAGCGGAAGTGGGCGCGGTCGAAGGCGCGGTTGAAGACCGCGCGGCTGAAGAGCACGCGGGCCAGAGCGCGCCAGGGCAGGCCGCGCAGGCTGGGCCCGATGGCGGCCCGCTGCTCGGCGAGGGTCTCGCTGGCGAAGTAGCGTTCGACGGCGCGCCGCCCGAGGACGGCGGTGATCACCGCCCCCGCCCGATGCAGGAAGCGGTCCTGCTTCGCGCCGGAGAGGAAGCCGCGTTCGATCGGACCCCGCTGGCGGTCCCAGTACTCGCGCGCGTCCTCTGGCAGGCGGTGGCGCAGGCGCGCGTGGAGGGCCGCGCGGTCGCCGCAGGATTCCAGGCCGCAGAACCGCCACAACTCGTCGTGGGACAGCTCGGCGAGGGCGGCGACCTTCAGGCCGAGCAGGAAGTCCTGGCGCGGGTTGAAATCGACCGAGAGGACCGAGGCGACGTCGGCGAGCAGGAACTGCAGGCTGAAGTCCCCGCCGGAGGTGATCGAGAGCACGCGGTCGCCGGGTCGGGGCCGCAGGCCCTCGTCGATGCAGCGCTCGTCCTCCCAGACCGTGGCGTAGCCCACGTGGTCGAAGAAGGCGGCGTCGCGGACGGAGTCGCTCACCGGATTCAGCCTGCCCAGGTGAGGGGGAAGGTGGACGCCAGGCCGAGCGCGAGGCCGAGGTCGGCGACGACCAGGAAGCCCTGGGTCACAGGCTCCAGGTGCGCGCGGCGGCGGCTGGGGGCGATCACGAATGCCAGGCAGGCGCCGACGACCAGGGTGCAGGCGCCGCCGAGGGCCCAGAAGTAAGGCGGCGGCAGGCCGGCGCGCGCGGCGACCGTCGCCAGCATGCCGGTGGCGAGCAGGGTGAAGGTGATCGGCAGGGCCAAGGCGGCGCGCGGTCCGACGGCGCGGGTGTAGGTCTCGTAGTCGGTCTCGTCGGCGGGGGTGCGGATCTTGCGCGAGGTCTCCCAGGCGAGCATCGGGGCGTACAGACCGACGAGCAGCAAGGCGGCCGATCCGTCGAGGTGTTCGACGCCGAAGTCGGCGGCGAAGAGCGTGGCGACGTAGGCCAGGACGAACAGGGTGAGCGGACTGGTCGTCACCAGGGCCAGCAGCAGGTGACGCTGGACCGCCGGCCAGAAGAACCAGTGCGAGGAGAGCCAGAACACGGTCAGGGCGACGGCGAACCCGAACAGCGGCAGGGGCGCCGCGCCCGGGAGCTGGAGGGCCACCAGGGCGCCGATCAGGACGTTGCGCAGCAGGCGCAGGTCGCTCTCGTCGACGATGCCGCGCACGATGGGGCGGTCGGCGGTGCGCGGGTCTCCGGAGGCCGCCAGGCGGCGGTCGGCGTCGGCGTCCTTGAGCTCGTCGTAGACGCGGGCGAGGACGACGAACCCGATCAGGCTGGCGGTGCCGGTGACGGCCCGCAGGCCGAGGACGAGGGGCTCGAGCCCGGCGAGGGCCTGTAGGCCGAGGTAGACGGCGCAGAAGCGCGCCGCGCCCACCGGAAGCAGGAGATGGGGCGGACACATCTCCCACAGGAACGTCGCGATGCCCCTCCAGCGCGTCACGGAGCGCCCTCCCGTGCATCGTCCGGGCCGAGGACGCGGACGACCCCGCTGCGGCCGTCGACCTCGACGCGGTCGCCGTCGCAGAGGACGCTGCAGGCGCGCTCGACGCCGACCACCGTCGGCAGGCCCAGCTCGCGGCCGATGATGGCGGTGTGGGAGAGCAGGCTCCCGCGCTCGACGACCAGGGCAGCGGCGGACATCATCAGGAACACCCAGCCGGGGTCGGTCATCTCGGCCACGAGGACCTTGCCGGCCGTGTCGGTTGCTTCGGATGGATCGCGCACGACGAGGACCTCGGCCGTGACCGTGCCCGCCGAGCAGCCCGTGCCGGCGAAGGTCTGCGGCGCGGTCGAGGCGCCGCCCCCGGCGCCACCCCCGGCGGCGGGCGCCGCAGGGGCGGCGCGGGCGGGGGACGGATGGGAGCCGACCGTGCCGCGGAAGCGCAGCCGCTCCCGTGTAGGGCCGTCGGCCCGCCAGGTTCGGCCCGCCGAGCGGCGGCGCTCGACGATCCCACGGAGGTCCGGGTCGACGCCGCTCCCGGTGACGAAGCCCAACAGCTCGTCGACGGTCAAGTGGAAGACGTCCTCGGCCGAATCGAGGGCGCCCTCGCGCTCGAGGTGGGTGGCCATGGCACGGAACAGGTCGCGCATCATGCCGAAGCCGCGGGCACGGTCCATGCGCGAGCTCTCGCGATAGCGGACCGAGCGTCGCGCGATGTAGAGGGCGAGGGCGAACAGTGCCCTTCGGGAGGGGGCGCGGGCGAAGGCGCGGCGGGCCTCGGCGTGGGCTTCGTCACTCAGGCGCCGGCGGTGATCCCGCGCTTCCCCGGCGCTGCGGCCGCTCTCGGCCTGGCGCAGGATCAGCCCGGCCAGCAGTTGCGGGTGGTGGCGCAGGCTGGGGGACTCGAGCTTCAGCTCGGCGAGGTGCCGGTCGCCCCAGCGTTCGAGGTGCTCCTGGAAGCCGCGCGCGAAGTCGGGGTGGTGGGGGAAGGCGCCGGCGCCGCCCGGCTCCCCGTCCAGTGCCGCCGCCTCGGCGAGGGCCTCGGCGAGCCGCGCGTCCGAGCGCACGGCGTCGGCGAGCAGGGCGAGGCTCTGGGCGGGCAGGGCGCTCTCCAGCTCCTCGTCGCCGGCCATCAGGGCGCCGAAGGTGTCGGCCTCGGCCCCGGCACGCTCGAGCGCGGCTCGCACCAGCCCCGAGCCGACGATGGCGTAGACGTCGTTCACCAGGGTGACGTCCCAGCCGTCCATCAGCTCGAGCGAGAGGGAGCGGTAGAGGCGGGCGAGCTCGACGCTGTCGAGCTCGTCGAGGGAGAGGGCGCGGAAGCGTCGCTCGATCCCGCCGAAGCGTGTGCGCAGGCGCTCCATGACCGGCGTGAGGAAGGCGAGGTTCCAGAGCAGACTGCCGGCGGTGCGAGCGGCGCGCGGGAGG
Source organism: Planctomycetota bacterium (assembly GCA_002686265.1). Taxonomy (GTDB): domain Bacteria; phylum Planctomycetota; class UBA1135; order UBA1135. Next base: position 416,514 of record NZBA01000050.1, on the reverse strand, counting down.
CCGCGCACGGCGGCGAGGGGTCGCGTGCCCGCCGAGGTCGGGCGCGGGTTCTTGATCCCGAGCATCTCCTCCCAGACCGCCAGGTAGGCGCCGGTGAAGGGGACCAAGCGGAACAGGCGATACCAGCTCCCGAGGTTGTAGTACACGCGCCCGTCGAGGTGTCCGAGCATGTTCTCGAACAGGTCGTCGTTGCGTTCGCGCTCGCGCCGTCCCACCCCCAGGCGCCGGGCGATGTCGCGGAAGACGCGCGCGTAGGCGCATCGGATGTAGGAGAAGGTCAAGGGCGAGGTCACGCCCGGGTAACTCTCGACGATGTTGCTGCTGTCGAAGATCGAGAGCTCACCGCGCGGCAGGGTCGTGATCGGCCGGCTCTGGGTGATGGCGAGGCGTCCGTCGGGGTCGAAGGCCCACTCGACGTCCCGCGCCGGACCGTGCAGGGCCTCGATCTCCTCGGCGGCCTGGCGCAGGGCCTCCAGCTGTTCCTCGCCGAGGACCGGCCGCGTGCCGAGGTCCGGGGGGAGCTGGGCTCGGCGCGTGCCGCCGCCGCTCTCCTCGTCGAGGACGATCCGGCTGCGCTTCTCGCGGACGGTGCCCCTCCAGGACTCCGTGAGGCGGTCATAGAGGAAGGTGTCGGTCTCGACCGCGTCGCCGACCACGCCTTCCCCCAGGCCCCAGCCCGCCACGACGACCAGCTCGTCGAGGCTCCCGTTGGGGTTGGCCGTGAACAGGACTCCCGAAGAGCGGCTGGTGACCATCTCCTGGACGATGACGGCCACGGCGCCCGGGTCCGCCCCGCGCTGTCGCCGGTAGGCGAGGGCGGCCGGGGCGAAGGCGGAGAGCTGGCAGGCCGCGACGCGCTCGCAAACCTCGTCGCGGGGGACGTGGAGGAACGTCGCGAGCTGTCCCGCGAAGGAGTCGGTCGCCCCGTCCTCTCCGGCGGCGGAGGAGCGGACGGCGAAGCGCTCTCCGTCCAGGCCCGCGAGGGCCGCCTCGATCGCCTCCCGCGTCGCCGCGGGGAGTGGTACGTCAGCGCCCAGGGCGACGAGCCCTCCGCTGGCCTTCGCGAGGCGCTCGGGTTCGCCGGAGTCAACCTCCGCGAGGATGCTCGCGATCTCCGGGGCGACGGGGGCGAGGCGCTCCTCGGCGGCCTGGGCGCTGACGCAGAACCACTCCGGCACCGCCATCCCACCGTGGGCGAGCTCGTACAGGCCGGCCCCCTTGCCGCCCATCGACGCTCGCGCCCCGGGCGGGCTGCGGAAGGAGAGGATGGCGTCGCCCATTGCGTCGGAACCTATCCGCTGGGGAGGATCGAGTCCACGGGACCGGGGAGAGGTCCGGTGGCGGCAGGCGCCCGGCCGTTATCCTGGCGCACATGGACGAGACCGGGCTATTGGAACTGTTGCGTGCGCACCGGACGATCCGGCGCTTCGCGGGTGGGGAGGTCGAGGACGGTCTGGTGGCGCGCTGCGTCAAGGCCGCCCAGTGCGCGGCGACCTCGAGCCACGTCCAGGCCTACTCCCTGATCCGGGTCCGTGACCGTGGCGAGCGCGAGCGTCTCGCGGAGCTCTGCGGCGGTCAGGCGCAGGTCGGGGAGGCCGCCGCGTTCTTCGTCCTGTGTGCCGATCAGCGCAGGCACCGGCTGGTGGTGGAGCGGACCGGAGCGGAGTTCGGACCCAACTTCGACGATTTCCTCGTGGCGGTCATGGACGCGGTCCTGTTCGCCCAGAACCTCGCCCTGGGCTTCGAGGCCGCCGGCCTCGGCGTGTGCTTCATCGGCGGACTGCGGAACCGGCTCGGGGAGGTCTACCGCCTGCTGGAGCTGCCCGCGGACGTCCTGCCGCTCTTCGGTCTGTGCGTGGGCCCGGCCGCGGAGGAGCCGCCCGTTCGCCCGCGGCTCCCCCTGGCCGGCGTGTTCTTCGAGGGACGCTACCCCGATGACGCGCAGTTGCTCGATGCAATCGACGAACACGACAGCGTGATGGAGCGTGAGTACGCCGCGGCCGGCAAGCACGGGCGCACCTGGAGCGGGGGTATCGCGCGCCTGTTCGCAGCGGCGCGCCGCGGCGACGTGCGGGCCCACTACCGCGCCAAGGGCGCCGGGCTGGACTGAAGGAGTGCGCGTCGAGCGAGATGGACCTCGCGGGAGGCCGGCTCTGGCGACAAGGGGCGCGCGCCGGCCGCGCCAACCCGACCGCGAGGTTCGCTGAGTGCGAAGCGGAGGCAGCGGCATGGAATGGGACGGCTCGCACGGTTCCATTGCGCCGGTCTTCGTCTCCCCGGCGCTCTCTCGCGGGTAGGATTGGGCGAGATGCTACCGAGGGAACGCTCCCGCCGGTGCCCCGAGCGCGGAACACGATAGCTCATGAAGCGCATCGGATTCCTGCTCGGCGCGCTCGGCTTGGCCGGCCTGGCGATCCTCGCCGTGGCCACGCGCGAGGACTGGCTCGACCGCCCCGTCTTGGGGACGGGGCGGTCGATCATCATCATCGACATCGACACCCTGCGGGCGGACCACCTCGGGCACTACGGCTACGAGCGGGAGACGAGTCCGAGCTTCGACGCCTTTGCCGCCGCGGCGACGGCGTTCTCGTGGGCTTTCGCCCAGGCTCCGTTCACGATCCCCTCCCAGACTTCGATCCTCACCGGCCTGTATCCGACCCATCACGGCCGCATCGCCGTGGAGTCGGCCCTGCCCGACTCCGTCGTTCCCCTGGCGGAGATGCTCGGGGAGGCGGGCTACCGGACGGCCGCCTTCGTGGACGGCGGTTACATGAGCACCGAGTACGGCCTGGGCCGGGGATTCGACCTCTACGACGACCGGGCGGGGGGCCTCGCCGAGATCGGGCCGCGGGTCGAGGGGTGGTTGGACGCGAACGCTGCTGGCGAGGAGCCCTTCCTGCTCTTGATCCACAGCTACGACGTCCACACGCCCTACGAGAGCTCGCCCGAGCCGTATCAGTCGATGTTCTTCATTGATGGTGCCCTGCCGAGCGCCGAGTTCCGCGCGATCTGCGGCATGGAGATGCTGCGGGTCTGGGACGGCAGGAACAGCGAGGAGCCCCCGAGCCTGACGGAAGAGCAACTCGCCTACCTAGTAGACCTCTACGACGGCGGCATCCGATACGTGGACACTTGGCTGGGGGAGTTCCTCGCCGGCCTACGGGAGCGCGGGCTCTTCGACGACGCGTTGATCGTCTTCCTCTCCGACCACGGCGAGGAGTTTCTCGACCATGGCGGCGTCATGCACGACAAGCTGCACACACCGGTGACACGCATCCCGCTCGTGATCAAGCTCCCAGAACAGCGCGAGGGCGTTGAGGTGGATGCCGTGGTGGAGTCGATCGACGTGCTGCCCACCCTCCTGGAGGCCGTCGGTCTCCGAGCGCCGGAGGGCATCGACGGCGAGAGCCTCCTCCCGCTCGTCGGTGGCCGCGCGCCGGCCGGGGACCGGATCGCCGTCTCCGAGTCGCCCTTCTACGGCCGGAGCCTCGCCGTGGCGACCGACCGCCACCACATGCTCATCAGCCGGCGGACCAAGCGCGTCCAGCTGTACGAGTTCCGCGCCGATCCCAGGGAGCAGGCGGACGTCTCGGCCGAGCACCCGGAGCTCTCCGGGCGTCTGGCCGAGTACGCGTTGAGGTGGCACGACGCGACGGAGCAGGCCGCCCACGAGCGGAAAGAGGTCGACGGCGTGCGCCCTGCCACCCTCGAGCAGCTAGAGGCGCTCGGCTACACGGGCGACTGACCGGGAATATGGAAGCTCCCTGCGCCATCCGATCAGCTGAGTCCTCCTTGGTGCGCGCCCCCGCACGGCGGAGCGCCGTGCGGGCGGAGCCGAGTGCGCAGGTACTTTTCCCCGGACGGCCGCATGCGCGAGAGGACGGGCGCTGGGGAGCCGGACGGGGTGGACGACCCGTCGGGGGCGCGGGGCCGAGCCAACGGGGTGGGCTGCGGTGAGGCTCCTCGCGCCGCTCGTCTTCCTCGTACTCCACGGGCTCGGCGTGCGGGCGTGTTGGGCGGTGTGGGAGTTGTCCGTGCAGCGACGCATGGTGCTGCGGATCCTGGCGGACCGGTACGGCCTGGGGGAGATCGGCGTGCAGGCCCTGTCGGTGCTGACAGCCGGGGCCGTGATCGCTGGCGGATTCGAGCTCGCACGCGTCGCGTGGTGGGCGGCGCGGCGCCGGGCGGAGCGCGACGTGGCCCTACGCCTGCGCGTGGCCGTCTACTTCGGCGTCGCACTGGTGGTCTCCTCAGTGTTCGTGCTCTCGACCGCCGAGTCGTTCCAGGGACCGTTCCGGGTGCGCCACCCGGTCACCGCCGAACTCGTCCTGGCGGGCGCGTACCTGGGCTACGTGCTCTGGACCTGGTTCCTGCCCGCGGCGCGCCGCGGCCTGCCCGAGGGGCTGCGTCGGCTCGCCGAACGCCTGTGCCTTTGCGGGGTCGTCGGGGTGGCGTTCGGCGAGCTCTCCCTGCGCTTCGTGGCCGCCGTGCGCCCCACTCCCATCCTGATCACGCGCGACACGCCCTCGCAGATCCGGCGCGAGAGCGAGCGGCAGAGGCCGGGAGCCCTGCGCTTCCACTTCCCGATGAACACGACCGGGCACTACGACGGGGAGTTCGCCGCGGCGGGCGAGGCGCGCCGCCCGCTGGTCGTGAGCATCGGCGACTCGTTCAGCTACGGAAGCGTCCCGCACCACTACCACTTCACGACGGTAGCCGAGCGTGCGAGCGGCCTGGAGATCTACAACCTGGGCTTCCCGGGCATCGGGCCCGCCGACTACCTCGAGCTGCTCGTGAGCGAGGCGTTGGAGCTCGAGCCCGACCTGATCGTGATCCAGCTCTACCTGGGCAACGACATCGTCACCAGCCCCGCGCCCCCCGGCCCTCCGCGCTGGCACGATGCCGATGCCTACCTGCTGCCGATCGTCTGGCACCGCATGAACATCCTCCGCCGCTTGGAGATCTCGCGCACCTTCCTGGCGGCCGTCGAGTCCTCGGGGGTCTCCCTGACCCGGCGCTTCCCGTGGCTGGAGGACCCGCTGGTCGAGCGGCCCACGATGGGAGCGGACCTGTTTCACCAGCTCGAGGCGCGCATCGCCTGGGCGATCTGCATCGATCACCGCGGCGCCCACGGCCGGTTCTTCGCCGAGCTGGACGCGATCCTCGCCGCCGCCGGCTCGACGCCGGTGGCCTTCGTGCTGATCCCCGACGAGCTGCAGGTCGAGGAGGGACTGTGGGAGACGGTGCAGGGGATGAACGAGCAACCCCTCGAGCGCGACCTTGCCCAGCGCAAGACCGTGGAGTGGATGGGCTCGCGGCGCCTGCCACACCTCGACCTGCTGCCCCTGCTACGGGCGGTCGAGCCTCTGGCGGACGGCCGGCGGCATGTCTACCACCTGCGCGACACCCACTTCAACGCGCGCGGCAACGCGGTGGCCGGGGAGGCGCTGGCCGCGTTCGTCGCAAGACTGCTCGGCGATGGGGGGGCGGGAGCGAGCGAGGCCGTTGCGCCGCCCGCACCCGGCGCCGAAGGCTCCGCCGCCGACCATCCCGCGGGATCCGCCGAGCCCGCCCTCCCCTTGCGCCTGGAATTCGGTTCGGGGGGGGAGCGCCCCTTCCTGCTCCATGGCTGGGCGCAGGCCGAGAACATGGGCGGACGGAGCTTCGTTTGGAGCCTCGGTGCGCGCTCGGCGCTCGAGGTCTCCCTGCCCCCGGAGGGAGCGCTGCGAATGACCTTCGCCGCGGCTCCCTACGAGTTCCCCGGGCGCCCGGCGCAGGTCGTGGGCGTCTTCGTCGACGGGACCGAGATCGGCGCCGTGCGCCTGGGAAAGGGCCTGGGGACCTACTCGCTGGACGTCCCCGCCGCCGCGCGCGGGGCCTCGCCTTGCCGCGTGGAGCTGCGCTACGCCTACACCCGGGCACCGGCCGACTTCATGGAGGGCGCCCTCGATCGGCGCCAGCTAGCCGTGGCGTGGTTCTCGCTGGAGTTCGCGCGCGCCGCGGAGTGAGGGCCGGCCGCGCGGGCGCCGCGGGCGCCGGGAGCGGTAGCGCGGCGGGGACCACCGGGCGGGGGAGCGGGGCGCGTGCGGCGGTCGCCTATACTCTGGACCCGTGCGTGGTGTCTGGGGTCCTGGAGGCGAGGACGGCCGAGGCGCGTCGGGCGGCGTGGAGGAATTCGGTCATGCGAGCGGTGGTCATCGGAGCGGGCGTACTCGGCTGTGCGATCAGCCGCGAGCTGGGTGAGCTCGGGGCGGAGGTGGTCGTCGTCGACCGCAACGGCGAGGTCGGTCACGGCTCGACCTCCGCCTCCTGCGGGATCGTGCGGCGCTTCTACAGCCAGCCGGGGATGGTCCGTCTGGCCCAGGAGGCCTCGCATCTGTGGGCTGATTGGGGGGCTTGGCTGGGTCCGATCGACGGGGACCTGGCGGTCTTCGAGCGCCCCGGCGTCCTGCTCCTGCCCGAGGCGCTGGACGCGTCGGTCCTCGCCATCGTCGAGGACATGCGTTCCTGCGGCGTGCCCGTGCGCCTGTTGGATGCCGACGCCGTCGAGGAGCGCTTCGGGTTCCTCGACGTGGGGCGCTGCTCGCCTCCGGTCGCGGTGGACCACCCCGAGTTCCTCGTCGGGAGCGGGGAACGTATCGCCGGGGCCGTATTCGAGGAGGACGGCGGCTACGTGGTCTCCCCGGGTCTGGCGACCCACAACCTGCGCCTGGCGGGCGAGCGCGTCGGCGTGCGCTATCGGCTGAACACCGAGGTCACGGCGGTCCGCCACGAGGGTGGAGCGCCCTTCGAGGTGGTCGTTTCCCGGGGCCGGCCCCTGGTCGCGGACGTGGTCGTCAACGCGGCCGGGCCCTGGTCGGGGGTGCTCAACGGTTTGGGGGGTGTCAGCTTGCCCCTGGAGACGCGTCCCTTGCGCCGGGAGGTGCACGCCCTCGCCAATCCTTGCAGCGGCGCCGAGCGGGTGCCCGTGGTCGGCGACCTCGACGGCGGCGTGTACCTCCGCCCGGAGTCCGGCGAGCGCCAGTTGATCATCGGCTCGACGGACCCGGCGTGTGACGAGCTGGAGTGGGTGGACGACCCCGACGCCCTCGACGTGGGGATCACGCAGCGCTACCGCGAGCGGCAAGTCCTGCGAGCGATGAAGCGCTTCCCACGGATCGAGATGGGCCCGCCGAGCGGCCTGGCTCACCTCTACGACGTCACGACCTTGGACTGGTACCCGATCGTGGACCGCACGGACTTGCCGGGTTGGTACGTGGCCGTCGGTACGAGCGGCTCCTCGTTCAAGACGGCCCCGATGATCGGGGTGATGCTCGCCGGGATCATCGAGTCCTGCGAGTCCGGTCGCGACCACGACGCGCACCCGTTCGTCCTCGACCTGCCCCGTACCGGGACGCAGGTGGACACCAGCTTCCTTTCTCGCCTGCGCCACGCCAATCCGACGACGGGGACCGTGTTCGGGTAGCCGACCTGGGCGGCGAGCTGTAGTCGGTTCTCCCGCGGCAACGCCTTGCCGATCGGGACCACCCGTCGGGCGGAGTCGGATCGGGAGGGGGCGAGACCCGCGAGGGCATTCCGCCGCGCATCGCGCCCCCGCGCCTCGGTAGGGGACACCGCTGAGGTGCCGTGCCGATCTAGTCTGATTCTCCGGTCCAGCACTCTTGCGGCTTGCTGGCGGCCGTGTTGTCGAGTTTCCTCGTGTCGATCGAATTGATGGTCGTGCTCGTCGTGTGCTCGTTCGAGACGGTGCCCATGAACGAGTTGTACTTGACCATGCTCTTCTCGACGATCACGCCACCACGTCCGTCGCTGGAGATGGAGGTGACGAAGGGACCGGCAGTCGTACACCCGGCGGTGAGCAGGGCGAGCATGGCGAGCGGGGAGAACAGGCTTCGAGTCGGTTGCATCGGGGCGGTTCCTGGCTGGGAGTGAGGGCGAAGCTCTCGGATGCGTGGTGGGTCGACCTGTGGGATGTCCAGGTTTGAGAACAACGAGCGGGAATCCCGCGTCTCCCGGCGGCGGCGCGCGCCGCCTGCCCTCCTCGGCACTCGGCGGGGGGGCGTCTCCACCACAGGAGATTGGGATGCTGCGTCGGGACCTCCCGTACAGCGCGTGTTCCTTCTGTGAGGCGCCCGGCTTCCTCTGGACCGGCGGGTGGGAAGGCCCCCAGCTCGTCATGAGCCGCCCCCGCTGACGGTCGCTCCACCGCGGGGCCGACGCCGCGCACCCCCGCCGGGAGTTGGCGCGCCCGCCAGGACTCGAACCTGGGACCCTCGGATTAGAAATCCGATGCTCTATCCACCTGAGCTACGGGCGCCGGAGCGGGATGTGGTCGGGGAGATGGGACTCGAACCCACGACTCGGAGCACCCAAAGCTCCGCCTCTACCAACTGAGGTACTCCCCGGGGACGACACACACGGCCGCCTGAACACTCTAAGGCACGAGGAGGCGCGGGCACAGGACCGGGCGGGGAGTGGGAGGGCGGCGCCGGGGGGATAGCGCTGGCCCGAAAGGCCGGGAGCGGGTAGCTTGCCCGCTGGCCCCGGTTCCCGTCCCCAAGAGACCCGCCCATGAAGGTCCTCGTCGTCGGCAGCGGCGGGCGCGAGCACGCCCTGTGCTGGAAGATCGCCCAGTCCCCACTGCTCTCCGAGCTGCTCTGCGCACCCGGCAACGCCGGCACCGCCGGCGTCGCTCGCAACGTGACCGTCGCCGCCGATGACGTCGCCGGCCTCGTCCGACTGGCGCGCGAGGAGGACGTCGACCTGGTCGTCGTCGGGCCGGAGGACCCGCTCTGCAAGGGGCTCGCCGACGAGCTCGCCGAGGCGGGCATCGACACCTTCGGACCCACGCGCCGGGGAGCCCAACTCGAGGGCTCCAAGGCCTTCGCCAAGGACCTCCTCGACCGCTACCGGATCCCGACCGCCACCTGGCGGCAGTTCGATCGCTCCGGGCAGGCGAAGGCCTACCTGGAGACCTGCCAGCAGTGGCCGCAGGTCGTCAAGGCCGACGGACTCGCCGCCGGCAAGGGCGTCTTCATCTGCGCTGACGCGACCGAGGCCTGCCGGGCCGTCGATGCCGTCATGGAGGCGAAGCGCCTCGGTGACGCCGGCGCCCGCATCGTCATCGAGGAGTTTCTCGAAGGCGAGGAGGCTACCGTCCAAGCCATCACCGACGGCGAAGCCGTCTTGATCCTCGAACCCGTCGTCGACCACAAGCAAGTCGGCGAGGGCGACTCGGGACCGAACACCGGAGGCATGGGCGTCTACTCGCCAGCACCCAGCCTGACCCGACGCCTCCTGCGACAGATCGAACAGCGCATCCTGATCCCCGCGATCCACGGTCTGCGCACCGAAGGAGTCGAGTTTCACGGCGTGCTCTACGCCGGACTCATGATCACCGAACAAGGGCCCAAGGTGCTCGAGTTCAACGTGCGCTTCGGCGACCCCGAAGCACAAGCGGTCGTGCGCCGTTTCAAAGACGACCTCCTGCCCTACCTCGCCGCCACCGCCCGCGGCACCCTGGAGCAGATGGACTCCCCGGAATGGGATGAGCGCTCCGCCGTGGGCGTCGTCGGCGCCAGCGAGGGCTACCCCGGACCCTACCGCAAGGGCGATTCGATCAGCGGCACCGAGGAGGCCGACGCCGAGGAGGATGTCGTCACCTTCCACGGCGGCACCGTCGCCGGAGAGGGAGGACTGCACACAGCCGGTGGACGCGTCTTGTGCGTGACCGCACTCGGCGAGGACATCGAAGCCGCGCGCGAGAAGGCCTACCAGGCCTACGACCGGATCGAATGGGCGGGCAAGTTCTGTCGGCGAGACATCGGGGCGCGGGTCGAAGCACGCAAGACCCACATCAGCGCCATTCTCGACAAGACGAAGGGCGAGCCGGCGGACGGGGAGGCCCTCGCCGGGGCTCCCGTCACCGCGGGCGCCCCGGGTCAGCCCGTCGCCGAACCCCGAGATGCCGGCCCCGCCGTCGGGACAGACAGCGCGGGTCCCGCCTTCGATCCGACCTGCGAGGGGACCTGAACTCCGGCTGAGCACGCGGTGAACCAGACCCTCATCGACCAGAAGTTCGAGAGCTACCTGCGCTCGCGCTCCCTCAAGCTCACTCCGCAGCGATGGCGCATCTTCGAACGCGCCTTTGCCACGCACAAGCACTTCAGCGCCGAGCAACTCTACGCCTGGATGGCGGAGGAGGAGGGGCCAAAGGTCTCGCGCGCCACCGTCTACCGCACCCTGTCCCTACTGGAGGAAGGCGGCTTCATCGAGTCCCTCGACACCGGCGGCGGTGAGATCGTCTACGAGCACGTGCTCGGGCATGGGCACCACGACCACCTGATCTGCCCCGACTGCGGGCGCATCTGTGAGTTTCGCGAGCCACGCATCGAGAAGCTGCAACGAGAGGTGGCGCGCAGCCAGGGCTTCACCCTCGAGAGCCACTCTCTGCGCCTGATGGGCCGCTGCGCCTCCTGCGCCGAGAGCCTCGGCGACCTAGGGTGAGACTCGCCCGCGCGAGACCACCGACCCAACGGCGGCATCGACGAAACCGCCCCGCGGTGCTAGTTACACCGGCCGGAGGGGCTGGCTGCACCGGACGGAGGGATGCCGTCCCGGACGGGAAGCGCCGTCGGTCTGGCCGAACCGTCGGCGCGGGAAGCACCGGACGGGCCGGGCGGGAGCGTTGCCCGAGACGCACCGCGCTCGAACACAGCGCCGCCGAGGAGGCGCTACGAGTCGAACTGGAGTGTCGCCAGACCGTCGCTCGCGCCGCGAGGCGGACTCCGCTCAGCGCTCGAGGTCGCGGACGATCTCGTCTATGACCATCTCGGCCAGCTCGCCGTTGGCGACTCCGAACTTGCGGGCCGAGACCCGCAGGGCGCAACGGTCGAGGTCGTGGAGCTCCACCGAGACGACCACGTCGGCATTGTCGATGCGCGCCGTGACCGTGCGCAGGTCCTCGTCGGGTTCGATGATCTCAGTGGCTTGGTGGCTCAAGGAAGCCTTGGCCGTCGCCCACACCACGTCCGCGTCCTTCTCTAGGAAGTAGGTGTAGGTGTTGGCGTCCATCTCCTGGCTGAAGATGATCCCCGCTCCGACCCCCGCGGCGGCCGCCAGGCAACCAGGGAGGGCCAGGGCGATCAGGATGCTGGCGATGAGCTTGTGGCGCATGTCTCTGTCCTCTTGGGGCTCGGCCCGGATTCGTGAAATGCATCTTCGAGCGCGCCCTCCGTCTCGCGGGCTTCGCTCCCTCGACGACTCCGAACCTAGCGCTTTTGAAGCGGCGGTTCAGTAGCGCCGAAGAGGAAAAATCACTCCGCCGGCCACCGCCGCCCCCGAACCGGCACCGCCGCCGCGGCGCCGCGAGCCCGTTCAGACCGACACACCCGCGGCGACCGCCACCATGCGCCGGAAGAAGATCAGGCCCTCGCCCTCCTCGCGCGCCTCCATGCGCGTCCAGCGCGGGTGGTGCCAGGGGCTCACGTTGCGCTCGGGGTGGGGCATCAGGCCCAGGACGCGGCCGCTCGCGTCGCAGATCCCAGCGATGTCGGCCACGGAGCCGTTGGGGTTGGCCGGGTACTCCGCCGGCCCGCCGCCGGGAGCCACGTAGCTGAGAGCCACCTGACCCGCCGCCCGCAGGCGCTCCACGACACCTCCGTCGGCCACGGCGAAGCGTCCCTCGGCATGGGCCACCGGCACCGGCCAGCGCTCGCCGGCCACGATCCAGGGGCAGACACAGTCGAGTGATTCCAAGCTCACCCAGCGACACTCGTAGTGGTTGGACGTGTTCGCCGTCAAGGCCACGTCGCGCTCCGCCGCCGCGCTGCCGCGGGGAGCGAACAGCCCCGACTCCAAGAGGGCTTGGAAGCCGTTGCAGATCCCCAGCACCAGGCCGCCGCGCTCGACGAAGGCCCACAGCTCCGCCTGCAAGCGGCGGCGCAGGTCGAGGCCCCAGACGCGCCCCGCACCCACGTCGTCCCCGTGGCTGAAGCCGCCCGCCAGGACCAGGATTTCGGTCTGCTCCAGGCGGTCGGGCTCGGCCACCAGGCGCTCGAGGTGCCAGACCGCCGCCGTCGCTCCGCCCAGCTCGAGGGCGCGCGCCGTCTCGCCGTCGCAGTTCGTTCCCGCCGCACGCAACACCAACGCTCGCGGTGCGCTCATCCCTGAAACCCTCCTCCGTGGGCGGCACGCAGGTCCGCGAGGGCGATGCACGCCAGACGCCCGCCGCCCAGACCCTCGATCTCCAATTGCGGTTCGGCCAGCACGCGCCCGACCCGCGCGCAAGGCACGCCGGCCATCGCCGCCAGCCAGCGCTCCTCGGCGGCGGGCTCGACCTCCACCAAGAAGCGCGTCGTCGACTCCGAGTAGAGCAGGGTCGCGTCGAGATCCGCGCCGGGAGGAGCCTCGAGCGCCTCGACGGCCGAGAGTTCGAGAGTCAGGCCGAGCTCGCCGGCGAAGGCCATCTCCGCCGCCGCCACCGCCAGGCCGCCCTCGGAGAGGTCGTGGCAGGCGCGCACACAGCCCGCGGCCAGGGCGCCGTGCAGGGCGCGCAGGACGCCGGGAGCCGTGGCCAAGTCCGGTGCCGGCACCACGCCGCCCTCGAGCCCGCGGGCCGCGAGGTAGTGCGAGCCGCCCAGCTCCGCGTGCGTCGCACCCACCAGCCAGACTCCGTTTCCCGCGCGCTTGAGATCCATGCTCACCACCCGAGCCACGTCGGGCACGACGGCGAGGGCCGAGATCAGCAGGGTGGGGGGGATCGGGATCGCGCGCCCGCCCACGCGGTACTCGTTGTTGAGGCTGTCCTTGCCCGAGATGAACGGCGTCCCGTAGGCCAGCGCGGCGTCGCGACAAGCCTCCGCCGCCAACACCAAGGACCCGAGGCGGTCGGGCTTGTCGCAGTTGCCCCAGGCGAAGTTGTCCAGGATCGCCGTGTGCTCCGGATCGCCACCGACGCACACCACGTTGCGCAGGGCCTCGTCGATGACCGCCGCGGCCATGCGCCCGGGGTGTAGCAGGCCGTAGCGTGGGTTCGCTCCGCAGCCGACGGCCAGGGCCTTGGGAGAGTCAACCAGGGGCTTGAGCACCGCGCCGTCGCCGGGGCCGTCCCCGCGCACGCCGACCAGAGGCTTGAGGACCGAGAAACCCTGCACTTCGTGATCGTACTGGCGCACGATCCACTCCTTGCTGGCGACGTCCGGCATGGCCAGCAACTCCAGCAGAGTTCGGCCGTGGTCCGCGCAGGCCGGCACGCTGGGGTCGGGGTGCTCCGGCGGCGTCCAGACCGCCTCGCGCACCGGGCGCGGCGTGCCGCCGTGTAGGAAGGCCATCGAGAGCTCGCCCGTGACCTCGCCCCCGTGGCGCAAGAGCAGGCGGCCGGTGTCCTCGAATCGCCCGATCACGCTGGTCTCGACGCCCTCGGCCGAGAACACCTCCACGAGGGCCTCGAGCCGCTCGGGCCCCACCGCCATCACCATCCGCTCCTGCGCCTCGCTGATCCAGATCTCCTCCGGCGTGAGCCCGGGGTACTTGAGCGGGACCGTCTCCAGATCGACCGTCGCGCCGAGCTCCTCGCCCATCTCGCCCACGGCCGAGGAGAGCCCGCCCGCGCCGCAGTCGGTGATCGCCCGGTACAGGCCGCGGTCGCGGGCCGTGAGCAGGGCGTCGAGTACGCGCTTCTCGGTGATCGGGTCGCCGATCTGCACCGCCGCGCTCGAGACCGTCTCCGATTCCTCGTGCAGCTCGACCGACGAGAAGGTCGCCCCGTGGATCCCGTCGCGCCCCGTGCGGCCGCCGGCGACCACGATCCAGTCTCCAGCCGCCACGCTCTTGGTCGCGCAGGAACGCGGGATGAGGCCGATCGTGCCGGCGAAGACGAGCGGGTTCGCCACGTAACCCGGGTGCGTCCAGACGCCGCCGTTTACGGTCGGGATCCCCATGCGGTTGCCGTAGTCGCGCACGCCGCGCACCACGCCGCGCAGGATGCGCCGCGGGTGCATGCAGCCCCGCGGCAGCTCCTCGGCCGGCAGGTCGGAGGGACCGACGAAGAAAGCGTCGGTGTTGGCGATCGGCCGCGCTCCCAGCCCCACGCCCAGGATGTCGCGGATCACCCCGCCGATCCCCGTCCCCGCGCCGCCGTAGGGATCGATGGCGCTGGGGTGGTTGTGGGTCTCGACCTTGAAGCTGACGTCCCAGTCGCCGTCGAAGGCGATGATGCCGGCGTTGTCGTGGAAGACGCTCACGCACCAGGGCCGGTCGAGCTCCTCGGTCGCGCGCTTGATCGTCTCCTCCAGGAGGTTCTCGAAGCGCCGCACGGGCTGGCCGGGGGAGGAGTAGAGCACCGTCCCGGCGAAGGTCTTGTGCTTGCAGTGCTCGCTCCAGGTCTGAGCCAGGGTCTCCAGCTCGCAGGCCGTCGGTTCGCGCCCCGCGGCTCGGAAGTGGTCGCGGATGACCGTCATCTCCTCGAGGTTCAGGCTCAGACCGCCCTCGTCGCTGATCCGCGCCAGCCGCGCGTCCTCGGCCTCGCACAGGGCGACCTCCACGCGCCCGTGGGGCGCTCCCGCGGCGGGCGGGCCGTGGTGCAGGCCCTCGTCATCGAGGAGCACGTCCTCGATCGTCTCGTTGCCCAGCACGCGCCGGGCGAGGGTGGCGGCGGACTCGTCCGACAGGGGGCCGGAGAGTTCCCAGGCCCGGAAGGTCGAGACGCACTCGGCCGGATCGAGCCGCGCCAGACCCACGCGCGCCAGGGTTTCGCGGATGGTCTGGGCCACCGGGTCCATCACTCCGGGCTTGCGCGCCACGAGCACGCGCCGCACCCCGGCGGGGATCGCGGGGAGTTGGCCGGGGGCCGTCAGGCGCACCTCGTCCAGGAGCGGATCGGCGAGCAGCTCGGCGATGATGCGCTCGATGTGCTCGCGCCCGAGGGAGGCCGGCAGGAGCACCCCGCGGCCGAGGCGGGCGTCGTCGAGACCCTCGATGCCCAGCTCCGCGGCTGCGGCGGGCAGGCCCGCGC
Organism: Planctomycetota bacterium; assembly: GCA_002686265.1. Taxonomy (GTDB): domain Bacteria; phylum Planctomycetota; class UBA1135; order UBA1135. Next base: position 401,501 of record NZBA01000050.1, on the reverse strand, counting down.
CATCGGGGTCGTCGGCCACCGAGCGCCGGAAGCACTCAACCCGCCAGGCGTCGGGGAGGGTGGCGGCGGCGGTCGCGGACTCGGGCTCGGTGGAGGCTTGCATGGCGGTCGCGGATCGGGGAGAGGGCGGCGGTCGACCGCGGGCACCGACGGGGGATGTCCTTCGGTAGGTCAAGAATAGCGGTCCCGGCGGCCGATCCAACCCGCGAAGGCAGGATCGGGCGGGGCTTGCGCCGGGGCCGACGAACGCCGAAAATGGGCTCGAGGCCATGGAGGCTGTGAGCGAACCGTGAGCGACGACCCCCCCAGGAAACCCGAGCGCGAAGGCGGCGCAAGCCCGGCGGGGGCTTCGCGTTCCCCACGGAGCTCCGAGACCGGACCCGAGTTCGAACGGCCGATCCGTGACCTCGAGGGCCAACTGGCCGAGCTGCAGGAGCTCGCAGGCAGCACCCGCCTGGACATCTCGAGCGAGATCGCAGCCCTGCGCGCGCGGCTGGAGGCGGCCATCGAGACGACCTACTCCGAGCTCTCGCCCTGGGAGCGCGTGAGCGTCGCGCGCCACCCCGAGCGGCCGGTGGCCAGCGACTACGTGCACCACATTCTCGACGACTTCATCGAGCTCCACGGCGACCGCGCCTTTGGCGACGATCAGGCCATCCTGACCGGGCTGGCGCGCATCGACGATGAGCGCTTCATGCTGATCGGCCACCGCAAGGGGCGCACGACCAAGGAGCGGTTGGCCTGCAACTTCGGCTGCGCCCACCCCGAGGGCTATCGCAAGGCCCTGCACAAGATGCGGCAGGCGGAGAAGCTCGGCCTGCCGATCGTGACCTTCATCAACACCCCCGGCGCCTTCCCGGGGATCGGAGCCGAGGAGCGCGGCCAAGCCCTGGCGATCGCCGAGAACATCCTGGCCATGTTCGGCCTTCGCGTGCCGATCCTGGTGATCGTCATCGGCGAGGGCGGCTCGGGCGGGGCCCTGGGGATCGGTATCGGTGACCGCGTTCTGATGATGGAGTACGCCTACTACTCGGTCATCAGCCCCGAGGGTTGCGCGGCGATCCTCTGGAAGGACGGCGAGCGGACTCCCGACGCCGCCGCTTCCCTGCGGTTGACTTCCGCCGACCTCTTGCGCCTCGAGCTCGTCGATGGCGTCATTCCCGAACCACGCGGCGGCGCCCACCGCAACCGCGAGAGCGCCATGGCGAGTGTGCGGGGCACGATCCTGACCGAGCTGGCCGCCCTGCGGCGGCTGCCGGTGGAAGAGCTGCTCCGTCTGCGGCGTGAGAAGTTCCGCCACGCCGGAGCTATCGAGGGGCGCTTCCCGGCCTGCCCCTGAGGGCGGCGTCACCCGCCGGACGATGCCCCGGAGAGGACCGCGGTAACTGCTAACATCGAGTGTACGCCGCGCGTACCTCCGCCAGCTAGGCTCCCCGCCCCGACCCGTGCAAGATCCCCGTGGACCCCGTCCCCGACAAGACCGACGACCCCCGCTCCGAGCAGGCTCCGGCCCGCCCGGCGGCTCAGTCCGGGCCCGAGCACGTCCTGATCCGGCGCGCCCAGGCGGGGGACGAGCGGGCCTTCGAGGAGCTCCTGCGCAGCTATGAGGGTCGCGCCTGGCGCGTCGTGCGCAACATGGTCCCCTGCGACGAAGACGCACGGGACCTGGTGCAGGATGGGTTCCTGCGCGTCTTTCGCAGCCTGGAGCGCTTCGACTTCCAGTACGCCTTCAGCACCTGGCTGTACCGTATCCTGACCAACCTGGCCATCGATCACCTGCGCCGCCGGCGGCCGGTCAAGAGTACGAGCGCCCCCGACGAGGAAGACGCCGACCTGGAGTTGGTGGACCACGACGCTCCGGCCCCGGCGGCCGCGATGGAGAGCGAGGAGACCGTGGCCGAGGTGCGCGCCGTGCTCGCCACCCTGGCGCCGCACTTCCATTCCGTTCTCGTCTTGCGCGAGCTGGAGGGCCTGCCCTGCAACGAGATCGCCGAGATCGTCGGGGCCACCCACGTCACCGTTCGCTGGCGTCTGCACCGGGGCAGAAAACTCTTCCAAGAGGCTTGGGAGCGTCGCGGGTCGCGCGCCGCCAACAGCTCGCATCCCGAGCCCGTAGAGCCTCCCGTAGAACCTCCCGAAGGGCGGCCCCAAGCCTGAACCGGCCTGGAGACCCGATCGCATGGAACAACCTCTCACCTGTACCCAAGTGCGCGGCGAGCTGCCGCTCTTTGTGGGCGCGGACCTCGAGCTGTCCGCCCTCGAAGCGCTGGCGGAGCACCTCGAGTCCTGCGGCGCCTGCCGCGTGGAGTTGGCGGGCCTGGATGGCGCGCGCAGGGCCCTGCGCTCTGTGAAGGACGCCCCCGGCCCGACGACGGACGCCTGGCCCGCCTTGCGGGCAGAACTGGCGGGCGAGGGGCGCCTGGCCACAGTCCCGCGCACCTCCGCGCGCCGGTTCGCGACCGCCGCCGCGGCCGCCCTGCTGCTCGCCGTCGGCGGGGTGTGGGTGGGGTCGCGGCTGGACCAGTCGGACTTCTTCGGCCCGAATCCCGGCGGTGGCCTCGGCACGGCGTCCGGCCCCGGTGCGCCGGACGCCGGCGCGCGACCCTCGACGGGTGAGGGAACCGCTAGCTCGGTCGCCCTGCGACCGGTGGAGACCGGCGCGCGCCTGGCCGATCGGGCGGTTTCATTCGGGGCTGTCTCTCTCGCCTCCGACCCCTCCGCAGAGGCGCCCGGCGGCGGAGAGAGCATTCCCACGGGCCCGGCGGGGACCTTGACGGGCGGAGCCTCCGCCGCGAGCTCCGCCGGACACCTCATCTTGCCGCCACGGATCCGCTGAACCCCCCGAGGACCGCCGATGCAGCGCGCACCCCACCTTCGCCGGCTCTTCTTGCCCGCCGCCGGCCATACGGCCTGCGGTGCCCTGTTCGCCGTCCTGCTGGCCGCCGGCTCGTGGGTGCCGGGGGCTCAGCCGCGGGACGTGCAAGGACAGGAACCCGCCGACGCGCGCAGCAGCCGCCTGCGCGCGGCCACGGAGCCTCTTGCCCACGGCAATGGCTTCGGTGTCGCGGACTGGAAGCGGCGCCTCGGCCAGCCGGACCTCGACCTGCGCGAAGCGGCCTTCGAGGCCCTTCTCACCGAGGCGCGCACCTGCGCCGCCGCCCGGAGCGCCCTGGCTGTCTGGTCCTGCAGCACGGCCGAGCCCGAGTTGGCCTGGACCGCGCGCCTGGCCCTGCGCGAGCTCGACCGCGCCCCGCTCAGCGGCTGGCAAGCCGCCGGACCGCTCATCGATCCCCTCGTCCCCGGCGGCGATGACCTGACCGGGCGCCTGCGCTCGATCGAGGGGTTGTTGGCGGGCGTGTTCGACGGGGGCGGCGGCCTGAGCCTGGTCAGCCCGCGCCACCTGAGCCTGCTCCCGCAGGCGGGTGCGGGCGGCAGCCGCCGCAGCTACAGCGTCGAGGTGCGCCCAGACGGCGTCCGCCTGCTCGTGACGGAGGACGGGAACACGCGGGAGTACGAGGCACCCTGCCTGAACCTGATCCTGGAGGCGAATCCGCATCTCGCGGACGAGATCCCCGGCCTGGCGGACATGGCGTTACAGCCCTTCGGTTCGGGCACCAGCCTGCGCTGGATGGACGGGCCTGTGCGCCTGCGGATCGATCCCCTCGGCTGGCGTCGGGCCCTCGAACCGGGCCACCGAGGGACGGCCGGCAAGTTGCCGACCGACATTCTGGGGATCGAGTGCGGCGCGCCCACGGCCGAGGAGCGCGCGGCCTGCTGCGTCGCCCCCGACTGCGGGATTCTGGTCCGGCGCGTCGTCCCGGGCACGATCGCCGACGAGCTCGGACTACGGCGCGGCGATGTCTTGGTGACCCTCGACGGCCGAGCGATCTGCGCTCCCGCGGAGATCAGTTGCCTGATGGGCGAGCGCACCGCCGGCGAGCCGTTGGTGGTCGAGGTGGCCGACTGCCGCGGCGGGAGGCGAGTGCTGACCTGGCGTCCGGACGATTCCGACTGAGCCAGGGGCCCCAGCAACCCGTTGAGAAGCGCTCGACCGCGACCGGGCTCTCCTCGCGGCGACGAGGAAGTCCACGTCTCGCCACGCCTCATCCTCGACGGGCTGCCGGACGGTCGAGCTCAGGGCCCGGCCAGGGAGCTGCGGCAGACCTGCTGCAGGTTGTAGGCGCGGCGGATGTCGGGGTGCTCGAAGGGCAGGCCTTCGGCCAAGCGCAGGTACTCGTCGATCTCCGCCAGGCCCTCCTCGTAGCGACCGAGCTCGACCAAGAGCTGCGCGCGGCGGCTGTGGAGCGCGGCCAGATCCGGGACGAGGGCGCAGGCGCGTCCGAGGCGCTCGACCGCGTCGGGCTTGCGCTCCATCAGCACCAGGGTCGTCGCCGCATGCAGCTGCACGGCCACCTCGAGCTCGTCGAGGTCGGCCAGGTTGTCGCGGGCGCTCTGCTCGTCGCGAGCCGAGAGCTCGGGGCGCTCGAGCTGGGAGCGCCAGAAGGCCCGGTCGGCGCTCGTGCTGGACAGGATCGCCTCGGTCCAGCTCAGGCTGGCTTCGTGGTCGCCGCGCAAGCTCGCGACCCGCAGGGCGCCGGTCATCGCCGGGTGGTCGTTGGGGCGCAGGGAGAGGGCGCGCTCGTAGGCCATCAGGGATTCGTCCCAGGCCACGTGTGCGTCGCGGTCCAGGCTCCGGCTGGTCGCCGCCTGGTCGGCGCCGCTCGCGTGGCGGCCGGGGGCCACCCCGCGGGCCGACTCGTCCAGGGCCAGACCCTTTCGCTCGAGGACTTCGGCTAGACCAAGGGAGACGCGGAAGTCCTCGCTGGGCGAGAGGTCGCGGAAGACCCGCTCCGCCTGCAGCAGATCCTCTACCGGCCCGCGTTTCTGCAGCGCGCGCCCGAGGAACAAGCGCAGCCTGAAATCCTCGGGAGCCAGGCTCAGCCCGCGTAGGGCCTGGTCGATCGCGCGGTCGATCTCGCCCATGTCCAGGTAACCGATGGTGGATTCGGTGTGGATCTCGAGTTGCCGGTCGAGCTCGGCCTCGGTGGGCTTGGTGCTGTTGCAGGCGGTGGTGGAGAGCGCCGCGCAGAGCAGGCCGGTGGCGAGTGAGTGTCGTCTTCGAGGGGCGTCCATGTGGGGTCAGGTTAGTCCTTCGCGGTGCGGTCGGGCGACAATAGACGCTCGAGCCGGTGCGGTTGCACGCGCACGGCCAGGTTTCGGCCGCCCGAGAGGGTAACCAGGCCCGCCGGGGCACCGCGGGGTTTGTGGACCTGCTTGCGGCGCGCCACGTGGATGTCGGCGCGCCCGGCCCCGCGCAGGGGGGAGAAGTGCACGGCGAGGTGGGCGGCGTCGAGCACCTCCTCGGGATCGGGCTCCACGCCGCGCGCGGTGCGCAGAACGACGTGGCTGCCGGGGGCCTCGGCGGTGTGCAGCCACAGGTCGTTTCCACGGCAGTGGCGGAAGGTCAGGGCATCGTTGTCGCGCGCGCTGCGGCCGACGCGGATCTCCGATCCGGCGCAACCGGTGAAGGTGCGGTAGGGCAGGCGTGGCGCGGGGGGCGGGCGCTTGCGCGGATCGGCCTGCTGCGGCGCGTCGAGCAGGCCTGCCTCGACGCCCACGGCGTCGAGGGCGGCGGCGTCCTCGCACGTGTCCTCGGCGCGCGCGCGCAGCTCCTCGAGGTCAGCGATGCGCTGCTCGACGCGCGTCACCTCCTCCGGTAGCTCGGCCCGCGAGCGTTCGAGCTTGCGCGCTCGGTCGAAGAAGCGTTGGGCGTTGCCCTGGGGATCGAGGCGCGGGTCGAGGGGGATGCGGCGCGAGGGCGAGCCGTCGCTGTAGAGGTCCTCGAGCTCGACCGAGTCCAAGCCGCGCCGCAGGCGTGCGAGGTGGGCGAGGAGCAACTCTCCGTCCTGGCGCACTCGCTCGGCCGTCTCGCAGGCCGCGACGCGCCGGGCGAGGCCGCGCGCGAGGGAGCGGGCGCGGTCGAGCTTGCGTTCGATGCGGCGGACGAGGGTGCGTCGCGCCCGATCGCGCTCGCGCTCGGCGACCTGGGGCAGGAAGTGAGCCTCGACCAGCCAAGAGAGCGGCGCGCGCTCGGGGAGGGCGGCCTCGGCGACGGCCGGCAGGGCCTGGGCTACGGTCGCGAGGGACTTCTCGATTGGCGGGCTGCCGGGGGGAGCGCGCCACGGGCGCCCGACGATCAGGCGCGGGTCGCCCTTGCGCGAGGGAGCCGGGACCAGCAGGTCGACCAACTCGTCGCGCGGGCCGAGCAGGAGCAGGTTGGCGTGGCGGCCCGTCAGCTCGGCGAGGAGGGCTCGGCGTTCACCGCCGCCGGAGAACTCCAGGAGCACCAAGCGGTCGCCGCGTACCTGTTGGAGGCGGCGCAAGGAGCGGCCGGGTAGCTCGTCGATCAGGCGCCTGAAGAACGGGCAGAGCGGGCCCCCGGCCGAGCGCCGCACGCGCCCGTGCTGCAAGTGCAGACGCGAGGCGTCGGGGTCGGCAGCCAGGCGCAGGCGCAGGACGCGCGCGGGATCATCGCACTCCGCGAAGACCAGCAGCAGGTCGCGCGGCGGGAGCGGGTGGACGTCTCGCAACTCGGCCCCGGACAACAAGGGGGCCAGCTCGGCGACCAGCTCCCCGATCTGCCGGGCGTTGAGGCTCAGGACAGCTCTTCCGCGACGTTGTAGACCCAAGGTTCGCTGACCGGGCTCCACTCGGCGCGCTGCTCTGGGTCGGGGAAGAAGAGGGCCAGCTCGCTTGCGGCGCTCTCGGGGCTGTCGGAGGCGTGGACCAAGTTGTTGGAGAACGACATGCCGAAGTCGCCGCGAATGGTCCCGGGAGCGGCCTCGCGGGCGTTGGTCGCGCCCACCAGGCGGCGGACGACGGCGATCGCGTCCACGCCTTCGAGGACCATCGCGACCGCCGGCCCGGCGGTCATGAAGGCCACCAGGTTGCCGTAGAAGGGGCGTTCACGGTGGACTTCGTAGTGGCGCTCGATCAGCTCGGTGGGAAAGCTGCGCAACTCGAGGCCCGAGAGGTGGAGGCCCTTTGCCTCGAAGCGGGCGATGATTCGGCCGACGAGCCCGCGCTGGACGGCATCGGGCTTGAGGAGGACGAGAGTGCGTTCCACGGTCTAGCGGCCCTCGCGGGCCGGAATACGGGGGGAGAGGGGCGGGGGAGGGCTCCGCTGCGGGGCCCGGAGGGCGGGATTCTAGCTTGCGCCGTCCGTGAACGCGCCACCAGACTTCGCAAGCGGCGGACTCCGTCGGCTTTCCGTCCGCCCCTGGCTCACCGGGGGCGGGCGCGGGGGCGGCGGGCGCGGAGGGCGGCGGGACGCGCTTCGGGGAGAAGAAACGGAATAGATCGCCGAAATCGTGCCCCACCGGTTGACGGGCCGGAAGAGGACCCTAGATTGTTCGCCCATGAAGTCCGTCGGGATCGGCGCCGGTGTGGCGCGGCGCTCGTCGCACTCCTTGGAAAGTCCACCCTCCGGACGAGCACGACTCTCACGCGTGCCATGAACCACGACTACGGGCGCTACGCGGGCCTCGGCCTGACCTACGCCGGAACGATCGTGGTGATGGGAGCGCTCGGTTACGCCCTCGACAACGCCCTGGACAGCCTGCCCTGGGGAATGATCGCGGGCATCGGTCTAGGCGCCGTCGGAGGATTCCTCTCACTGCTGAACAAGGTCCCCGGCGGACGACCGCGCCCGCCGCACGAGCACACTCCCCCCAATCCATGACTCGCACACACATGGTGATCCTCGCCGCCCTGGCCGTGTCCGGCCTGGTCGCGTGGGGACTGGGCGGCACCCTGGGCCTGGGGGTGCTGGCCGGCTTCCTGTGCGGGGCCTCCGTGGCCGGCCTGGGCGTTGCGTGGCAGCAGCACGTGGCCCGCACCCGACCGGAGAGAGTATTCGGCGCGCACGTCATGGCCTTCCTGTTCAAGCTGGTGGCCGTGTTGTGCGGAGCGCTCGTCTTCCGCTTTGTCGATCAGGCGGCGGCGCGCGTCGACTGGCGCAGCTTCCTCGTGGCTTTCGCGGTGGTGGTCTTCGTCGTCATGGTCGTGGGTGCCCTCGACACGACCCGCGCCCTGCGCGAGTCGGCCCTCGGCCGCGAGCGGAGGGCGTCGTGAGCTTGTTGCGTCCCCTGCTGATCCTCGCCTGTGTCGTGGCGCCGATCTTCCTCGCGCAGCGCTACACGCCGCACCACGAGGGAGCGAACGCGTTCGAGACGCTCTACATGCACCTCGTGCCCGTGCCCCTCGAGGTGACCGCGCACGGAGAGCACGGGCACGACGGGCATGCATCCGGCGAGCAAGGGCACAACGATCACGGGGCCGGCGCTCACGATGCCGAGGCGGGAGGGGACGCCGACCACGGCGCCCACGCCGGGGAGTACCTCCTGGCCCTACCCCTGCCCGGCTTCCTCGGCCTGTTCAACATGAGCGACGGCCGGGCCTCAGAGGCCCCCCTGCTGCTCCTGACCAACCTGCAACTGTTCCAGATCGCAGCCTGCCTGCTGATCTTCGTCGTCTTCTCGGGCGTTCCGCGCTATCTGCGCACCGGGCACGGCGACCTTACCAGCCGCCTCTTCGCCGGGTTCGCCTTGTGGATCCGCGACGAGATGGTCCTGCCGGTCATGGGCCCCGAGGACGGGCGGCGCTTCCTGCCCTTGTTCCTGTGCGTCTTCTTCTTTCTGTTCTTCATGAACATGATGGGGCTCCTGCCCGGGGCGGCGACGCCCACGGCGAGCCTGTTCGTCACGGGCGCCCTGGCCCTCTTGACCCTGGGCTGCATGCTCGGCTGCGGCATGGCCAAGCAGGGCCCTGTGAAGTTTTGGACCGGGATGGTGCCCGACGTCCCCGCGGCGATGTGGCCGCTGATGTTCTTGGTCGAGTTCGTCGGCCTGTTCATCAAGCCTTTTGCGCTCATGATCAGGCTCTTCGCCAACATGATGGGCGGACACCTCGTCGTCTTGTCCCTGATGGGGATGATCTTCACCTTCGGGGCCTACGGCGCCGTCGTCGGCTGGGGCTCGGCTCCGATCAGCCTCGGCTTCGCCGTCTTCATCATGATCATCGAGTTCTTCGTGGCGATGTTGCAGGCCTACATCTTCACCATGCTCTCGATCATGTTCGTTCAGGGGGCGATGCACCCCGAGCACTGAGCGACAGACACCCTCCAACTGCGCCCGGATCCTCGCGGGCCGGCGCGGTTCCGACTGCCAGTTCCTTTTCGAGAACCTCTCAAGAACCCAAGAACCCCAGCAGGGCGGCCCGGCCGCCCGAGTGAGAAAGACAGACAGAACGATGAACATCCTTCAGGACGGCGAACAGGTCATGGACATCGCGAAGATGGGCGCCGGTATCGGTGCGGGACTCGCCGCCATCGGCGCCGGCATCGGCATCGGCCGTATCGGTGGGGCGGCCGCCGAGGGCACCGCGCGTCAGCCGGAAGCGGCTGAAGCCATCAAGGGCACCTCGATCGTCCTCTCGGCCCTGATCGAGGGCGTGTGTCTCTTCGGCGTCGTCGTGACGCTCCTGATCGCCCTCGGCGTCGGCGGCTGAGCTACCGGCGAGGACCGCAGTCCCAGCGCCCGCCGGCGGCCCGGCGGGCGCTGGGGAGGTTCTCTCCCGTGAAGTGCACCTTCGCCCCTCGACCACACCCGACTCCCCGTGGAACCACCAAGCATGACGGCCATCAACCTGATCCTCCCCGCGAGCGGGGGCTTCAACCCCCTCGAACTCACGGGGCTCGGCAACGCCCTGTGGACCTGGGTCATCTTCCTGTTGACCCTGCCGTTCGCGTGGAAGGTCATTCTGGGGCCGGTCACGCGTGCCCTCGAGGATCGGGACGGGCGCGTCACCGAGGCCATCCAGAGTGCTCGGCAAGCCAGTGAGGACGCGGAGAAGGCGCGGGCGGAGGTCGAAATCAAGCTCGGCGAGGCCCAGGCCGGCGCCGCGAAGCTCATGGCCGAGGCGCGTGAGCGCGGCGAGGCGCGTGAACGCGAGATCCTCGACAGCGCCCGTGCAGAGGCGGAGACCATGCGCGAGCGGGCCCACGGGGAGATCGAGACGGCCAAGGAGCAGGCCCTCGCGGCCATCCGCGACGAGGTCGTGGACCTCTCGCTGGCGGCGGCCGGGCAGGTTCTCCAGCGCCGGGTGGACTCCGAGGACGACCGCCGCATGGTCGGCGAGATGATGGGCGCCGCCTTCGGCGGCGGCGAGAGCGCGGGGGGGAGCGGAGCGTGATCGTTGACGCGGTCACCGCCCGCTACGCCGAGGCGCTCTACCAACTGGCCTCCGAGCGCGGGGTCTTGGAGTCGGTGCGCTCGGGCGTGGAGCAGATCGCGGGTGAGATCGCCGAGGACTCGGTGGCGGCCTTTCTGTTCGACGCACGCGTTCCCGCTACGGAGAAGCGCTCACGCCTGGAGCGGCTGGGCGAGACCCTTCACCCCCTGCTGCAGAACTTCGTCGGCCTCGTGTTCGACAAGCACCGCGAGGAGGTGCTGCGCGGGCTCGGGGCGGCCTTTCGCGAACGCTACCTGGCCGGCAAGGGAGCGGTGGAGGGGCGCGTCGAGAGCGCCCGGCCGCTCGCGCAGGCGGACATCGCCAGCCTGGCCGGAAACATCGGCAGGAGGCTCTCGAGGGAGGTCCTGCTCACCAACGAGATCGACGCGGAGCTAGTCGGCGGAGTGCGCGTGCTCGTGGACAACCGCCTCGTGGACCACTCGGTCCGCGGCCGCCTCGCGGGCATGAAGAAGCGCCTGAAGAGCGCCGGTGTGCCGAACGCCTGAGGCGCGAGAACGACCCCATACGACTGTCAGAGATACCTGTCAGGAAACGAACGAGACACGAACCATGGACCTCCGACCCGCAGAAGTGACCTCGATCCTCAAGAAGGAGATCGAGTCGTACCAAGGAGATACCTCGATGCAGAGCGTGGGCACCGTCCTCTCCGTGGGAGATGGCGTGGCGCGCGTGTACGGCCTCGAGGACTGCATGATGAACGAGCTGCTCGAGTTCTCGGGCGGCGTCAGGGGCGTCGCCCTGAACCTCGAGGAGGACAACGTCGGTTGCGTGCTGCTGGGATCGGCGACGGAGGTCTCCGAGGGGGACGAGGTGCGCGCGACCGGGCGCATCATCTCCGTGCCCACCGGCGACTCCCTGCTCGGCCGGGTGGTCAACGCCCTCGGAGATCCTCTCGACGGCCGCGGGCCCCTCGGCGTCGGGGACGACGACTTCCTGCCGATCGAGCAGCCCGCTCCGTCGGTGGTGGAGCGCCAGCCGGTCACCGAGCCGCTGCAGACCGGCATCAAGGCCATCGATGCGATGATTCCGATCGGCCGCGGCCAGCGCGAGCTGATCATCGGCGACCGCCAGACGGGCAAGACGGCGTTGATCATCGACTCGATCATCAGCCAGAAGACCACCGGCGGCGGCGATCCGTCCAACCCCGAGCAGGTCTTGTGCATCTACGTCGCCGTGGCCCAGAAGCAATCCACGGTCGTCGACCTCGTGCGGCGCCTGGAGGCCGCCGGCGCCATGACCTACACGATCGTCGTCACCGCCAGCGCCATCGACGAGGCGTCGATGCAGTACCTCTCGTGCTACGCGGGCGCCACCATGGGCGAGCGTTTCCGAGACGAGGGCCGGCACGTCGTGATCTTCTACGACGATCTCTACAAGCAGGCCCTCGCCTATCGCCAGGTGATGCTGCTCCTGCGCCGCCCGCCCGGGCGCGAGGCCTTTCCCGGGGATGTCTTCAACCTCCACAGCCGCCTGCTGGAGCGCGCGGCGAAGCTGGCGGACAACGCACCACAGATCAACCCGCGCTACAAGGCCGGCGGCGGCTCGATGACGGCCCTGCCCGTGGTCGAGACCCAGGAGGGCGACGTCTCCGCGTACATCCCGACCAACGTGATCTCGATCACCGACGGCCAGATCTTCCTGGAGGCCAACCTGTTCAACTCCGGCGTCAGGCCGGCGGTGAACGCGGGCATCTCGGTCTCGCGGGTGGGGGGCGCGGCGCAGATCCCGGCCATGAAGAAGAGCGCCGGCGGCCTGCGCATCAACCTTGCCCAGTACCGGGAGCTGCAGGCCTTCGCCCAGTTCGGCTCGGACCTCGACAAGGCCACCCAGGCGACCTTGACCCGCGGTGAGAAGCTGGTGGAGATCCTCAAGCAGGGCCAGTACGCGCCGGTCCCGGTCGAAGAGCAAGTGATGATGATCCACGCCGGCACGTCGGGCAGCCTCGACGAGGTGCCCACCGTTCGCGTGGGCGAGTTCGAGCGGGCCTTCCTGGCGCACATGCGAGACGCTCAGCCCGAGGTGGGCCAAGGCATCTTGGAGAGCGGGCTCCTCAGCGACGAAGCCAAGGCGACCGTCCAGGAAGCCGTCGGGGCCGTTCGCGCACAGCTCGGGATGTAGACGGTGGTTGCGATCAAGGAACTCCGCCAGCGGATCGATTCCGTCGGCAACATCAAGCAGATCACGCGCGCCATGGAGATGGTGTCGACGACCAAGCTGCGCCGCTTTCAGGAGCGCGCCATAGCCTCGCGGCCCTACGCCGAGGAAATCGCCGGTCTGGTCGGCAACCTCGCCGGGGTGCTGGGCGACGACGTCGACGGCCTGCCGCTGTTCAAGCCGGGCGCCGGTGAGCGGACTGCCCTGCTGCTCGTCTCCTCGGACCGCGGCCTGTGCGGAGCCTACAACTCCAACCTCTTCGTCGCCCTCGAGGCCGCCCTGGCGGAGTTTGGCGAGGACACGGTCGATTTGTTCGTCATCGGCCGAAAGGGCTACCAGTACTGCTCGAAACGCGGTCTACACGTGGAGCGATTCCTCGTGGAACCGCCCCTGGAAGCCGTCGACTTCGCCGGTGCCCGCGCCACGGCGCGCACCCTCGTGGACGGGTTCCTCGGCGGCAGCTACGCGCGCGTCGAGATCTGCTTCACGAGCTTCGTTTCGATGGCCAAGTACCAGGCGCGCTGCGTTCCGTTTCTGCCGATCTCCTCGGCGGCCATCGCGGGCGACGAGGACGCACGCGCGGGCGGGGACATCCTGCTCGAGCCGGACGCCGCGACGCTCTTCGGGCATCTCGTCCCGCGCTACCTCGAGACCCGCGTCTACAGCGCCCTGCTCGAGTCCCTGACCTCCGAATACGCCAGCCGGCGCATGTCCATGAAGGCCGCGACCGATGCCGCCACGGACATGCAGGACGTGCTGCGCGGGCGCTACAACCGCGTGCGCCAGGAATCGATCACCACCGAGCTTCTCGACATCGTCGGCGGCGCAGAGGCGCTGCGCTAGCCCGCTGACCGAACCCTCCCCAGCCATGACCACCACCTCCACCGGCACTGTCGCCCAGATCTTCGGCCCCGTCGTCGACGTGCGCTTCCCCGCGGAATCGCTCCCGACGATCTACAACTCCCTCAAGGTCACCGACCCCGAGCGCGGGATCGACCTGACCCTCGAGGTTGCCCAGCACCTCGGAAACGACACCGTGCGCTGCGTGGCGATGGCCACCACCGATGGCTGCCGGCGCGGGATGGCGGCCCAGGACACGGGTGCGGCCATCCTTGTGCCCGTGGGCGAGGGCACCAAGGGCCGGATCTTCAACGGCTTGGGCACCCCGCTGGACACGGTCTCGCGCGGTGCCCTGCCCGAGTGCGAGGCCTGGCCGATCCACCGGCCCGCCCCCGCGTTCGATGAGCAGGAGGCGGTCAGCGAGGTCTTCGAGACGGGCATCAAGGTCGTCGATCTGCTGTGCCCCTTCGCCAAGGGCGGCAAGATCGGCCTGTTCGGGGGCGCCGGCGTCGGCAAGACCGTGCTGATCCAGGAGCTGATCCGGATCACGGCGGTCGAGAAGGGCGGCTTCAGCGTGTTCTGTGGCGTCGGTGAGCGCACACGCGAGGGCAACGACTTGTGGCTGGAGATGACCGAATCCCAGTACACGACCCCCGAGGGCGAGAAGGCCAGCGTGATCGACAACGCCGTCTTGGTCTTCGGCCAGATGAACGAGCCCCCCGGCGCGCGCCTGCGCGTGGGCCTCGCGGGGCTGACGATGGCGGAGTACTTCCGCGACGAGCTCGGCCAGGACGTGCTGCTGTTCGTGGACAACATCTTCCGCTTCGTGCAGGCGGGCTCGGAGGTCTCGGCGCTCCTCGGCCGCATGCCGTCGGCGGTGGGCTACCAGCCCACGATGGCCTCGGAGATGGGCGCTCTGCAGGAGCGCATCACCTCGACCAGCAGGGGTTCGGTGACTTCCATGCAAGCGGTCTACGTCCCCGCGGACGACATCACCGACCCCGCGCCGGTGGCGACCTTCGCTCACCTAGACTCGACGATCATTCTCGACCGGGCCATCTCGGAGCTCGGAATCTACCCCGCCGTGGATCCGTTGAAGTCGACCTCGCGCATGCTCGACCCGCACGTGGTGGGCGAGGAGCACTACCAGGTCGCCCGCTCGGTGCAGCAGATCCTGCAACGCTACGCGGACCTCAAGGACATCATCGCCATTCTCGGTATCGAGGAGCTCTCGGACGAGGACAAGCAGGTCGTGGCCCGCGCGCGGCGCATCCAGCGCTTCCTCGCCCAGCCGTTCTTCGTGGCCGAGCAGTTCACGGGCACCCCGGGGATCTTCGTCCCGCGCGAGGAGACCGTGCGCTCGTTCAAGCGCATTATCGAGGGCGAGGTCGACGAGCTGCCCGAGCAGGCCTTCTACATGGTCGGCTCCGTGGACGACGCGATCAAGCGCGCCGAAGAGATGACCGCCGAGGGCTAGGCGACTCGGGCACGAAAGATGGAACTCACCCTGCGCGTCATCACCCCCGAGCGGATCGTCGTGGACACGACGGTCGCCTCGGTGCGCGTTCCCGGTCTGGACGGGGACATGGGCATCTTCCCGCACCACGCGGCGATGGCCTCCGCCCTCGACGCCGGCTTCGTCCGCTACCGCGCGGGCGGCGAGGAGCGCATGCTCTTCGTGGACGGCGGCTTCGCCGAGGTACGCGGGGGCACCGTACGGGTGCTCACGGCGGCTGGGGAGGAGAGCCAGGAGATCGACGTCGAGCGCGCCAAGAAAGCCGAGGAACGCGCCCGCGGGCGCATCGCCCGACGCGGTGAGGCGCTCGTGCGCGAGTCGGCGATCGACTTCCTGCGGGCCGAAGCCGCCTTGCGGCGGGCCTTGTTGCGCCAGCAGCTCGGGCGTCGCCGTTGAATCCTCGCCCAGAGTCAGGACGCGGGGGTGAACTCCCGGGCGAGGTGAGGGAATCGGGCCGTGCGGACGGTACTCTGCGCGACGTGTCGGAGAGCAAGGACGAGCTGAGTGCGGCGGACTGGCGTCGGACTCACACCTGTGGGGAGCTGCGGTCCGAGAGGGTCGGCTGCAAGGTGACCCTCAACGGTTGGGTCGATAGCCGCCGGGACCACGGCGGGATCTACTTCGTGGACCTGCGCGATCGCTACGGGGTGACCCAGGTCGTTCTGCGCGAGGAGATCGCGGATTCGATCAAGCTCGGACCGGAGTACGTCCTCTCGGTGCGCGGCGAGGTGGCCGCGCGCGGCGAGTCCAACCGCAACGAGGGCCTGCCGACCGGCGACGTGGAGTTGATCGCCGAGCGGGTCGAGGTGCTCTCCACCTCCGAGGTGCCGCCCTTCGAGGTCCTCGATGACCTCGACACGGCCATCGAGACGCGCCTGCGCTACCGCTACGTGGACTTGCGGCGGGGGCCCTTGCAGCGCAACCTGGCTCACCGCTCGCGCTTCATCAACGCCATGCGGCGCGCCTTCGAGGACGAGGGGTTCCTGGAGATCGAGACACCGATCCTGACCCGCGCCACTCCAGAGGGCGCACGCGACTACCTCGTGCCCAGCCGCGTCCACCCGGGGAATTTCTACGCCCTGCCCCAGTCCCCGCAGATCTTCAAGCAGATCCTGATGGTCGCGGGCTACGATCGCTACTTCCAGGTCGCACGCTGCTTCCGCGACGAAGACCTGCGCGCCGATCGCCAGCCGGAATTCACTCAACTCGACATGGAGATGTCCTTCGTCGAGGAGGAGGACGTTTGGGCCGTCTGGGAGCGCGTTCTCGCGCACACCTTCCGCGAGTCGATGGACGTCGAAGTGACGGTGCCCTTCGCGCGCATGCGCTACGCGGAGGCGATGGAACGCTTCGGTTCGGACAAGCCCGACAGGCGCTTTGGCATGGAGCTCGTCTGCGTCGGCGAGTGGGCCGCGAGCTCGGAGTTCGGCGTATTTCGCGACACGATCGCGGGCGGCGGGCGCGTCATGGGCCTGGTGGTCTCCGGCGGCGCCGAGCTCTCGCGCAAGCAGATCGAGGCGCTCGAGGTCCTTGCCAAGGACTACGGCGCGCGCGGGCTGGCCTGGTGGAAGCCCGCCGACGACGGCGGGGCCGGCCCCCTGGCGCGCTTCATGAACGGAGACGGAGCGCCCCTGATGGAGCAGATGGGGGCGACCGAGGGCGACCTGTGCGTCTTCGTGGCCGACCGCGCCGCAATCGTGCAGCGCTCCCTCGGCGAGCTGCGCGTCCACCTCGGCCGAAGCCGCGGCCTGGTGGGGGAGACGTCCTGGGAGTTCCTGTGGGTGACCCACTTTCCGCTCTTCGAGCGCGACGAGGAGAGCGGCGGCTGGACCTCCTCGCACCACCCTTTCACCGCCCCCGAGGATTGGAACCTCGGTGGCGAGGGCGCCGATCTGAGTTCCCTGGCCAGCCGCTCCTACGACCTGGTGCTGAACGGTTGGGAATTGGGCTCGGGCTCGGTGCGGATCCACCGCTCCGACGTGCAGCAGCGCGTTTTCGAGCTTCTGGGCATCACGCCGGCCGAACAGGAGCTCAAGTTCGGCTTCCTGCTCGAGGCCCTGGCCCACGGAGCGCCGCCCCACGCCGGCTTCGCCGTGGGCCTCGACCGCATCGTGGCCCTCTCGCTCGGCCTCGAGAACCTGCGCGACACCCTGCCCTTCCCCAAGACAACCTCGGCCGCGGACCTGATGTGCGCGGCGCCCTCGCGTGTGAGCGCGGAGCAGCTCGGAGACGTCCACATCGAGTTGGACGCAGCCGCTCGGGCCGCTTCCGACGCCGCGGGCGCCGAGGCGTGACGGATCTCGGGCTCGTCTCGGCCTTCCGCGGGTGGCGCTCGCGGCGGCCGCGAACTATGCTGCTCCCCTGGAGCGGTGACGCTTCACGATGGCGGCAGACCGCCGTCTCGACCCCGGATGCGGCCCGCGAGCGGGCTTGATCCACCGAAACAAGACAAAGGAGAACGACCCTGGCACAGGACTATCGCCGGAACAGACAGATTCGCGTTCCCGAGGTGAGGCTGATCGACGCTGCTGGAGAGCAGGTCGGAATCGTCCAGACCTCCGAGGCGGCGCGCATGGCACAGGACGCCAACCTCGATCTGGTCGAGGTCTCGCCCACCGCGCGTCCGCCCGTCTGTCGCATCATGGACTTCGGCAAGTTCAAGTACGCGCAACGCAAGCGCGAGCGGACCGGACAGGGGCGCAAGACCGCGTCCCACCTCAAGGAGCTGCGCGTCCGGCCCGCGATCGACAAGCACGACCTCGGCTACCGCCTTGTCCAGGGACGCAAGTTCCTCGCGGCCGGTCACAAGGTTCAGGTCGTCTGTATCTTTCGAGGTCGCCAACTACGGCACCCCGAGCACGGCTACAACGTGATGAAGGACGTGGTGTCCGCCCTCGAGGATGTCGCCAAGGTGGAATCACCGGCGCGGATGATGGGGCGCCGCATGACGATGATGCTCGCGCCACTGCCTCAGAAGATGGATCGGGCCGCGGAGGTCTGAGCCGGCGGGCCACACGCCGTCCCCTCGCGCTCTCCCCCGGGCCCTCCCCCGCGCCGCCCGCTGCCCCGCGGGCTTCCCTCCAAGCGCGCTTTCTCCGGGCGGGCCTTGCCTCGGGGCGGCGGAACCGTACTCTGTTGCCCTCCAAGTCCGGGCTCGTCCCGGCTCCCGCGAGCGGTGCAGGCATGCCGGCGAGCGGGGAAACCCCACCGAGCAGAGGATCTACTCATGCCGAAGATGAAGTCGAAGGGCGCCGTCAAGAAGCGCTTCGTGGTGACCAAGAAGGGGCGCGTCAAGTGCAGCCGTCCCGCCCGCGGTCACATGCACGCTTCCAAGAACGCCGCCGGCAAGCGCCGGCTGCGCGAACGCATCGTCCTGCCCACGACCTGGGGCAACATGATGCGCCGGATGATGGGGTCCTGAGATGGTGCGCGTCACCTACGGCGCTCCGCGCCGGCGCAAGAAGCTCCGCTACTTCAAGGCCGCCCGCGGCTACCGCGGCGGGCGCTCCAAGCTCTGGCGCACCGTGCGCGAGGCGTTGGTCCGCTCCTGGGCCTACGCCTACCGCGACCGCAAGCAGCGCAAGCGCCAGTTCCGACGCCTGTGGATCTTGCGCATCAACGCCGCCGCAAGGCAGCGCGGGATCAACTACTCGCGCCTGATGGCCGGACTGAAGCGGGCCGGCGTGGACCTCAACCGCAAGCAGCTGTCCGAGCTGGCGGTAAACGACCCGGCCGCCTTCGACGCCCTGGCCGAAGAGGCCAAGAGCGCGCTGGTCTGAGCCGGGCGGTGGAAGACCGGATCGCTCAGCTCGGCACCGATGCGCGTGCGCGCATCGCCGCCGCGGCCGACTTGGAGGCCCTGCGGTGCATCGAGCGCGACTTGCTCGGCAAGCAGGGACCGCTGGCGGAGATCCTGGCTTCGATTCCGAGCCTCGACAAGGCCGAGCGGCCGGCAGTCGGGCGGCTGGCCAACGTGCTCAAGTGCGAGCTCCTCGCCGTCGCGGCGGAGCGGCGCGAGGTGCTCGAGGCCGAGCTGCTGGCGGCCGAGCGCTCCTGCGAGGACTTCGATCCCACTCTGCCGGCTCGGCCGGCGCGGCGCGGCTCCCTGCACCCGATCACGCGCGTCCGGCGCAGGGTCGAGGATGTCTTCACCTCGATGGGCTACCGCATCCTCGAGGGTCCGCAGGTCGAGCTCGACTACTACAACTTCCAGGCCCTCAACATCCCCGCGGACCACCCCGCGCGCGAGATGCAGGACACCTTCTACTGCACCGGGAGCGGAAACCTGGTGATGCGCACCCACACCTCGCCCGTGCAGGTGCGCACGATGGAGAGCGTCGAGCCGCCCTACCGCGTGATCTCGCTTGGGCGTGTGTTCCGCAAGGAGGAGCAGGACGCGACCCACGACCACACCTTCCACCAGGTCGAGGGGCTCGTGGTGGGGGAGGACGTCACCGCCGGGCACCTGATCGGCACCCTGCGCTCCCTCCTGGCGCACCTGTTCGGGCGCGAGCTCGACACGCGCCTGCGGCCGGGCTACTTCCCCTTCGTCGAGCCCGGATTCGAGCTGGATGTGCGCTGCCCCTTCTGCGAGGGCGGCTGCCGCGTCTGCGGCCGGACCTCCTGGATCGAGTTCTGCGGCCTGGGCATGGTCCACCCGCGGGTCTTCGCGGCCAGCGGCGTGGACAGCGAGCGCTACACGGGCTTCGCCTTCGGGTTCGGCCTGGATCGCCTGACGATGATGCTGCTCGGCATCGACGACGTGCGCCACTTCATGGCCGGCGACCTGCGGTTCCTGGAGCAGTTCTGATGTTGATCTCCACCCGTTGGCTGGGCCGGCACGTGGACCTCGGCGGTCTCGCGCCCGAGGACGTCGCCGAGTCCCTGACCCTCTCGACCGCCGAGGTCGAGGGGATCACGGCCTTCGCCCCGCACCTCGACGACGTGCGCGTGGGCTTCGTACAGACTCGAGAACCACACCCCGACGCGGACAAGCTCGCCGTCTGCACAGTGGACGTGGGGGCGGAGGAGCCCCTGCAGATCGTCTGCGGCGCACCCAACGTGGACGCGGGACAGAAGGTCGCCGTGGCCGAGGTCGGCTGTGTGCTGCCGGGGGAGCTCAAGATCAAGAAGGCCAAGATCCGCGGTGTGCCCTCGACGGGGATGATCTGCTCCGTGCGCGAGCTGGAGCTAGGCGACGAGCACGATGGGATCTGGGTCCTCGACGAGGATGCCGCCGTGGGGCTGGGCGTGGCCGAGGCCCTCGATGTGCGCGACACGGTGATCGAGATCGACAACAAGTCGCTCACCCACCGCCCCGACTTGTGGGGCCACCGGGGTATCGCCGGGGAGCTGGCGGCGATCCATGGCCGTGAGCTCCTGCCCCTCGATCTCAGCCTGCCGCCCACAGGCGACGGCGCCTCCTTCCCGGTGCGCATCGACTCCGTCGCCTGCTCGCGCTATGTCGCCCTGCCCGTGGATGGCGTGCGCCAGGGTCGCAGCCCCGACTGGCTGCGCTTCCTGCTCCTGGCGGTCGGACAGCGCCCCCTCGACCTCCTTGTCGATCTCTCGAACTTCGTCATGCTCGACCTCGGTCAGCCCAACCACCTCTTCGATCGCGGGCGCTTGTCCGCCGAGGGAATCGTGGTGCGCATGGCGAACGCCGGGGAGCGCACGACGACCCTCGACGGCGAGGAGCGCTCGCTCGGCGAGGAGGACCTCTTGATCTGCTCGGGCGCGGAACCCGTCGCCCTGGCGGGGATCATGGGCGGCGAGGGTTCGAAAGTGCTGGAGGGCACCAGCGAGCTGCTGCTCGAGGTGGCCCACTTCGATCCCGTCACGGTCCGGCGCAGCGCGATCCGCCTGGGGACGCGTAGCGACGCCTCGGCGCGCTTCGAGAAGGGCCTCGACCCGGCGCTGCCGATGGAGGCCGCCGCGCACCTCGTGCGCACCCTGACCGAACTCCAGCCCCAGATCACCCTGCCCGCTCCGCCCACGGACGTGGGCGCTTGGACCGACCAGTCCCGCGAGATCGACCTCCGCGGTGAGCGCGTGCGCCGCTTGCTCGGGCTCTCGCTCACCGACGAGGAAATCGCCGACAGCCTGCGGCGCCTGCACTTCGATGTGAGCGCGGGCGAGGGCGCTCTGCGCGTCGCCGTTCCCTCGCGCCGCGCGGGCAAGGACGTGACCCTCGAGGAGGATCTCGTGGAGGAAGTCGGCCGCATCGTCGGCTACGAGCGCATCCCGGTGCGCCGCTTGACGGCGGAGATCGCTCCGCCTCCGCCCGACGAGCGCCGCGCCCTCGTGCGCGGGATCCAGGATAGGCTGAGTGGCGGGGCGCGCTTCCATGAGGTGCTCACCTACTCGTTTCTCTCCGACGACGCCCTGGCGACCCTGGGCCTCGCCGATCTTCCGCACCTCCAACTGCGAAACCCCGTCCGCGAGGGCGAGCGCAGCATCCGTCGCTCCGTGCTTCCTGGCCTGCTCGGCCTGCTCGAGCCCAACCGCCGCCGGCGCACGGACGTGCGCCTGTTCGAGGTCGGCGAGGGCTACCTTCCCGAGCGCGCGAGCGAGCGCGGCGAGCCCGCGCAGGTCCATGAGGTCGCCCTGGTCTGGGCCGCGCCGCCCGCCGCCGCCGCCGCCCGCTTCGACGCGGGCTGCTTTGCCGGGCTGCAGGGCGTGGTGGAAGACCTGCTGCGCGGCGTGGGGTTCGACACGCCCGATTGGGAGGTACCCGACGGGGAGCTGAACGAGCCCTGGGCGCACCCCGGCCGCGCCCTGCGCGTCGTGCTCCCCGACGCCTCCGGCGCCGGGCGGGCGGTGGGTGTCCTGGCCGCGCTCGAACCGGGCTTGCACCGCGCCCTGGGTCTCGAAGGCGAGCTCGCCAGCGATGTGGTCGCGGCCCGCGTCAGCCTCGACCGCCTGCTCGAATGCTCCCGGCGCTCGGCGGGCTACCGGCCGATCCCGCGCTACCCGGCCACCAAGCTCGACGTCGCTCTGGCCCTCGGCGGCGAGGTGGGCGTCGGTGACTGCGTGGCGGCCATCGAGCGCTGCGGCAAGGGCCTGGTCGCCTCCTGCGAGCTCTTCGACGTGTTCTGCGGTGAGAGCGTGGGGGCGGGGCGCCGTTCGATGGCCTTCCACGTCGTTCTCGCCTCCCCCGAGCGCACCCTGGGCGAGGCGGACGGCCGCAAGTTCCTGCGCCGTCTCGAGCGGGCCGCCGCCGACCTCGGCGGCGAGCTTCGCAGCGAGTAGGCGTATGCTGGGGGCAGGCCTTCGGCTAGCGGACGCCGGGAGCCGATGAAGGCCCTCCTAGCCCTCCGACCGTGAAGATCGTCCTCGTCAACCCTCCCAGCCCCCCCGAGTACCGCGTCAGCCGCGGGCTGATGGGGGGCTTTGGCATGGCCGTCAACCCGGGCCTGCTGTATCCGCCGATCGAGCTGGCCCACGTTGCGGCGCTCTTGGAGACGGACGGTCACGAGGTCGCGATCCACGACAGCGACGCGCTCGGCTTGGACCTCGCCGGTGCCCACGATGCCGTCGTCGCCCTGGGGGGGGAGCTGGTCTGTCTGGATTCGAGCAGCACCTCGCTCAGCCAGGACCTCGAGCTCGCGCGCCGTGTGCGCGGTGCGACGGACGCTCCGGTGGGGATCCTCGGCAGCCAGGTGACCTTCACCCCCGGCGAGGTGTTCGAGAACGAGGGCGTGGACGTGGTCGTGCGCGGGGAGCCCGAGTACACCGTGCGAGAGCTGGCGCGGCGGGTAGCCAACGGGGAGCCCCTCGAGGGCGTGGCCGGAACGAGCTGGCGGCGAGCCGACGGCGAGATCGTGCACGAACCCGAGCGGGAGAAGATCCGCGATCTCGACGAGCTGCCGCTGCCCGCGCGCCACCTGCTCGACAACCGCGCCTACCGCTTCCCGGGAGTCGACGGTCCTGTGACGACGGTCAAGTCCTCCCGCGGCTGCCCGTTCGACTGCTCGTTCTGCGGCTACACCCTGGCACAGGGCCTGCGCTTCCGCTTCCGCTCGCCCGAGCACGTGCTGGCCGAGCTGCGCGATCTGCACCGCGAGCACGGGATCTCTCACGTGGTCTTTCGCGACCCGATCTTCACCACCCGCAAGGACCGCGTGCACGCCATTTGCGACGGGATCAGGGCCGAGGGGCTCGAGCTGGAGTGGCAGTGCGAGACCGCCGTCAAGGCGCTCGATCGGCCGCTCCTGGAGAAGATGGCCGCGGCCGGCTGCCGCCACATCTCCCTCGGCGTCGAGTCGGGCAACGCGGTCATCCAGCGCGCGCACTGCGGCGCGAAGCTCATCGATCACGACCACGCCGAGGAGGTCTTTCGCGCGGCGCGGGCCGTGGGCATCGAGACGCGCGCGTTCTGCATGATCGGCTTTCCCGAGGAGACGCCGGCGATGGCCGAGGAGACCATGGACCTCGTCGAGCGCCTCGATCCCGATCAGGTGCAGTTCTGCGCGGTGACCGCCTACCCGGGGACGCCTCTCTACGAGCTCCTGCGCGGCGAGCGGGACTTCGACTATGCGACGATGACCGGCTTCGCCGCTCTCGAGGGCAACGAGCACATGAGCGCGGTCCAGATCGAGGCCAAGATCCGCGAGGCGTACCGCCGCTTCTACCTGCGCCCGCGGCGCATCGCCAGCGAGCTGCGCCATCCCTTGAGGCTGGCGGGGAAGGTGAGCCGCTACCTCACCCTGTTCCGACGCCGGGCGTAGGCGCGTCGCGCTCGGGGCGCTCCGCGTCGCCCTCGGCGGTCCAGCCCTGTTCCTCCAAGTCCACCCAGCGGGTTTCGCCCGTGGCGGGCAGCCAGACGCGTACCCACGAGTTCCAGTGTTCCAGGACCAGGGCTCTCTGCTGTTGAGGCTCGCCGTCGGGCTGAGGGTGTTGCATGGCAGACCCGACTCCGTGCCCGGCGCGTGGGCGGGCGCTAGAAAACGCGAAAAAAGGGCCGCGGCGGCCGCGCTCCTCAAGTCAGAGGCGCGCGCCCGTCCGCCCTACCGTCCTCGAGATCGATTTGCCGCAGGCGTTCGGCGAACTCCTCGCCGCTGCAGACCTGCTTCTCCACCAGCACGCGCTGCAGGGTCTTGGTCGCCAAGGCCAACTCCCCCAGGGCGCTCTCGAGGCGCTCGGCGTCCAGGCTCCCGCCCCCGCCGCGCAGGTGGGCGACCTCGCGCCGGGCGGCGGAGGCTTCCGCTCGCACCTTGTCGATTTCGGAGTGCTGGTAGATGTCGAAGATCCAGTTGATCAGGCCCATGTTCGCTCCATTCTCGGGGTCGGGTTCGGGCCCAGTATACGCACCTCGGTGGTCCGCATTCGCGGTGGTACAACGGTGTTCGGCGCGGGGCCGACCACTCGCCGCCGCCGACGGAGAGGTCCTCTCCATCTCGGTCCTACATCGGCTACGCTCTGCGGTGAAAGCGAGGAAGACCATGTCCCAGATCGACAACGTCCTGCACGAGGATCGCCGCTTCGCCCCGCCCGAGGAGTTCCGGGAGCGGGCGGTCCTGGGTGACGAGGAGACCTACCGGCGCATGTACCGCGAGTCGATCGAGTCGCCGGAGACCTTCTGGGACGGGGTGGCCCGCGAGCTGCCCTGGAGCGAGCCCTACTCCCGGGTCCTCGACTGGTCCCAGGCCCCCCGCGCGCGCTGGTTCGTCGACGGCCGCATCAACGCCTCGGCGGTCTGCCTGGACCGCCACCTCCCCGAGCGTGCGGAGAAGCCCGCCATCGTCTGGGAGGGCGAGCCGGGAGACACGCGCACCCTGACCTACGCCGAGTTGCAGCGCGAGGTCTGCCGCGCCGCCAACGGCCTCAAGAGCCGCGGCATCTCCAGGGGCGACCGGGTCGCGATCTACATGCCGATGATCCCCGAATTGGCGGTGGCCTTGCTGGCCTGCGCGCGCATCGGCGCCGTGCACTCGGTCATCTTCGGCGGTTTCAGCGCCCAGGCCCTGCGCGACCGCATCGAGGACGGCTCTTGCTGCGCGGTGATCACCGCCGACGGCGGCTGGCGGCGGGGGAGCGTGCTGCCCCTCAAACGCGAGGTCGACGCGGGGATCGAGGGCCTCGACTTCGTGCACACGGTGGTCGTCGTGCGCCGCGGAGAGAACGAGGTCGCCTGGACCGAGGGACGCGACTGCTGGTACCACGAGCTGCTCGCGGGCGTCGCCAACGAGTGCGAGCCCGAGGCGATGGACAGCGAGGACCCGCTGTTCCTGCTCTACACCTCGGGCTCCACGGGCAAGCCCAAGGGCATCGTTCACACCACCGGCGGCTACTTGGTCGGGACCAGCCTGACGACGAAGTACGTCTTCGACCTCCGCGAGGACGACGTCTACTGGTGCACCGCCGACATCGGTTGGATCACCGGCCACAGCTACATCGTCTACGGGCCGCTGGCCAACGGTGCCACGGTCGTCATGTACGAGGGAGCCCCGACCACGCCCCACGCCGGGCGCTTCTGGGAGCTGGTCGAGAAGCACCGCGTGACGATCTTCTACACCGCACCGACCGCCATCCGTACCTTCATGCGCCTGGGCGCCGAGCATCCCGAGCGCTTCGACCTCTCGTCCCTGCGCCTGTTGGGGACCGTCGGCGAGTCGATCAACCCCGAGGCTTGGATGTGGTACCGAGACACGATCGGCGGCGGCCGCTGTCCGATCGTCGACACCTGGTGGCAGACCGAGACCGGCGCCATCATGCTGACGCCCCTGCCAGGAGTGACCGAGACCAAGCCCGGCTCGGCCACCTGGCCCTTCTTCGGCGTCGACCCGGTGATCGTCGACGAGCAGGGCAACGAGCTCGGCGCGAACGAGGGCGGCCTCTTGGCCTTGCGCAAGCCCTGGCCGTCGATGCTGCGCGGCATCTGGGGCGACGAGGAGCGCTTCCGCGAGACCTACTGGTCGCAGCTGCCCGGACTGTACTTCGCCGGCGACGGCGCGCGGCGCGACGAGGAGGGCTACTTCTGGATCCTGGGGCGCGTGGACGACGTGATCAACATCAGTGGGCACCGGCTCTCGACGATGGAGGTCGAGAGCGCCCTGGTCAGCCATCCGGCGGTCTGCGAGGCGGCAGTCGTGGGACGGCCGGACGAGGTGACCGGCCAGTCGATCTGCGCCTTCGTGACCGTCGCGGCGGATGTCGAGGCCGACGCGGCCTTCGGCGCCGCCCTGCGCGAGCACGTGGCGAGCGAGATCGGCAAGCTCGCCCGCCCGGCCGAGCTGCGCTTCACCGACGCCCTGCCCAAGACCCGCAGCGGCAAGATCATGCGCCGCCTGCTGCGTGACATCGCGGCCGGGATCGAGTCGGTGGGGGACATGAGCACGATCGAGGACTACTCGGTCCTGGCGAAGCTGCGCGACTATGACGACTGAGCCGATCCGTCGTGTGCGCGGGGGATGGAGCCGGTGAGGCAGAGGGCCCTCTCGTCCGCCTTGGGGATCGGTCTGCTCGGGCTCGCCGTCCTGCTCGTCGCGCGCGCCGTGCCCGGTGCCGGCGAGGAGGGCGGTGGCGAGCCCGTGGCGTCCCTGGAGCTCGATCCTTTCGCCCTCTCGCGGCGCCTCGGGCGCGCCCTGCAGCGGCGAACCGTCTCGACCGCCGACGAGGCGTTGTTTCCCCACGAGCGTTTCGACGCCCTGCTGGCTCAGCTCGGCGACGACTTTCCGCGCGTTCACGCGAGCCTCGAGCCCGAGCGCGTGGGGCGTCACGCTCAGCTCTACCACTGGACGGCGCCGGAACCCCGCGGTGCGCCGCTCTTGCTCCTGGCGCACCTCGACGTCGTGCCGGTCGAAGAGGGCGGCGACTGGCCCTACGCCCCCTTCGGCGGCGAGTTGGCCGAGGGCTTCGTCTGGGGCCGCGGCGCCCTGGACGACAAGAGCTCGGCCCTCGCCATCCTCGAGGCCCTCGAGCTCCTCCTGGCCGAGGGCTTGCGCCCGCGCCGGGACGTCTGGATCGCCTTCGGCTTCGACGAGGAGGTGGGCGGCGAGCGCGGCGCGGCGATCGTGGCGCGGCTGCTCGTCGAGCGCGGCGTGCGCCCGGGACTCGTGCTCGACGAGGGCCTGGCCGTCCTCGAGGGCATCGTCGACGGCGTCGAGCGCCCGGTAGCCGCGGTCGGCGTCTGCGAGAAGGGCTCGGCGACCGTGCGCCTGTCGGCGGCGGGGCTCGGCGGGCACTCGTCCCTCCCGCCGCCCCAGACCGCCGTCGGTCGCGTGGCGGCCGCCGTTGCGCGCCTGGAGGAGCGCGGCCTGCCCGCCGCCCTCGACGGCCCCTCGCGCGACCTTTTCGTGGCGCTCGTGCCCCACATGCCCTTCGCCCGGCGCCTGGTCCTGGCCAACCTGTGGCTCTTCGAGCCGCTGGTGCTCGACAAGCTCCTGGCCGTCCCCTCGACCGCGGCCCTGGTGCGCACGACGACCGCGGCGACGCTCATCTCCGGCGGCGTCAAGGCCAACGTCCTGCCGGCGAGCGCCGAGGCCACGGTCAACTTTCGCGTCCACCCCCACGACAGCGTGGCCGGCGTCTTGGCCCACGTGCGCGAGGTCGTCGCCGACGAGCTGGTCGCGGTCGAGCTCATCGAAGGCGTCGAACCCTCGCCGGTCTCGCCCGCCGAGGGCGAGGCCTTCGCTTGGCTCGAGCGCACCATCCGGCAGGTCTTCCCGGAGGCGGTCGTCGCTCCGTCCCTGGTGACCGGGGCCACCGACGCCCGCCACTTCGCGGCCTGCTCGCCCGCCGTCTACCGCTTCCTACCCGTGCGGTTGGGGCCCGACGACCTGCCGCGCATCCACGGCGCGGCGGAGCGCCTGGCCCTCGACGGCTACCTGGACATGGTGCGCTTCTACGCGCAGCTCATCCGCAACGGCTGAGGGCGCGCACCGCGCTCAGGCCTCGGCGGGGGACTGCCACCAATCGCCGGCCGCGACTTGCCGGATGCCCTCGGCGTAGGGCCGCGGATGCCAGCCGAGCTCGACCGTGGCGTTGGTGATGTCGTGCTCGTGGTGCAGCGTGAAGTAGGCGGAGGCGCGCCGGTCCTCGGTCGTGTCCGTGAACAGGCCCTTCAACAGGATCAGCCGATCGGCCCACTTCTTGGGCAGGTTGCGGCGTCGCACGCCGCCGCCGGTGGCCTCGATCGTCACGTCGATGAAGTCGTTGTAGGGGATGCCCTCGGGGCCGGCGAGCTCGTAGCAACAATCGACACCGCGCTCGAAGCTGAAGTAGCGCATCACGGCGTCGACCACGTCCTCGACGTGGACCGGGTTGATGCGCGACTTGCCGTCGTGGGGGACCCAGAACTTGCCTTTGGGGGCGCTGCAGCGGCGCAGGAGCGGCGCGGTGTGGCGCTGGTCTCCGACGCCGTAGACGAGGGTCGGGCGGAAGGACGTCCAGTTGATCCCCGACCCGCGGATGAGCTTCTCCTGGATGCGCTTGGTATCGCGGTAGTAGCTGTAGACGGGCGCGCCGATGACCGCCGAGGAAACCACCCAGAGCGCGAAACCCTGCTTGCGCTCGACACCCGCGCGGGCTGCCTCGGCGAGCAGGGCCTCGGTGCCGCCAATGTTGATCGCCCGCATTGCCTCGTCGTCGAAGTGGTCGTGGGCGCTGGCGAGGTGCAGCAGCAGGTCTGCGTCCTCGAGGAACCCGCTCAGGGAGGCGCCATCCGCGAGGTCGCCGGCGTGCTCACGGCGCTCGACGCCCGCGAAGGTGGGCAGGGCGTGCTCGCGGCCCGGGCGCACGAGCATGCGCAAGTCGTGGCCGGCGCCGGCGAGGGCGCGGGCCAAGTAACTGCCGATGAAGCCGGTGGCCCCTGTCATGGCGATCAACATGGGCGCAGAGCATAGCAGAGCCTCCGTGGCGGTCGCCGCCGGCGTGGCGCCCGTTCACTCCCCGCTGGCGCGCGCACCCGGCGCGAGCAAGGTCTCGCCGAGACTGCGGGTGGGCGGGCGCCGCCGAACAGGTGCGCCGCGAGGCCCGCGGCCGACGACGTCCAAGCCGGCGGCGGCCAGGAGGGTGCCGGTGAGTCCCAGCAGCGGCATCACCGCGAGCGGGCCGAGCAGGGCTCCGGCGGCGGCGCCGAGGGTGTTGGCGCCGTAGAACGCGGCCGTCGCGCTCCCGGCCGCTTCGCGGCTCGCGATCATCAGGCGCCCCATGAGAGGGAAGGTGGCGCCCATGGCGGCGGTCGGCGCCAGCAACAGGCCGGCCGCCAGGAGGGCGCGCGTGGCCGCACCCCCGGTCGGCTCGATGAACTCCAGAGCGAAGGGCGAGAGGGCTGCCCAGGTCGCCAAGCCCAGTTCCAGCAGGCAGAACATCCGCAGGGGACCGGCGGTGCGACGGGCGAGGGGGCCGGCGAGCCAGGCACCGAGGCCCATGCCGCCGATGAAGACCGCCAGGAAGACCGCCATGCCCGCGCTGTCGCTGTCCACCAGGCGCGCGAGCAGACGGATCCAGACGGTCTGGTGGAGTAGGGCCGCCGCACCACTGACGAAGAAGACGAGGTCGCTCGGTCGCATGGAACTCGGGCCGCGCCACAATAGCCGTCCGTGTCAACTGCCACACTCACCTCGACCCCCGATCCCGAGCGCGGCGGCGCCACGGGCGTGGTCTGCGCCTTGCCCGAGGAGCTCGGCTCCTTGGCCGGGTGCGCCCGTGCGAAGCGCAGGTCGGCGGGGCTCGAGATCCTGGAGCTCGACCTTGCCGGCGAGAAGGTGCTGGCCTGTGTCGGTGGCGTGGGCAAGGTGCGCGCCGCACGCGCCGCGGCCCTCCTGCTGGCCGCCGGGGCGACACGCAGGCTCCTGGTCGTGGGCGTCTGCGGCGGCCTGCGCCGCTCCCTGCGTCCCGGGACACTGGTCCACTGCACCCGCGCCGTGCAGGCGGATCTGGCCGTCCTGGAGGGGCGAGAGGCGGAGGCCGACGCACGCCTGCGTGCCGCCTGGACCAGGACCACTCCCGGCCCCCAGGGCTGGTTTCTGACCGCCGATCGGCCGGCACTGACCCTCTGGCGCCGCCTGCGCCTGGCCCGCGCCTTCGTCGGCCCGTGCGTGGCCGACATGGAGACGGCCGCGATCGCGAGCGTGGCGGCGGCCGGGGATGTGCCCTGGGCCGCCCTGAGGGCGGTCAGCGACGGCCTCGCTCCGGGCGGCGTGAGGACCTTTCGGAAACACTATCCAGTCCAGGCCGGGCGCGCTGCCGATACGGTGGAGGGGCTCCTCGGGGAGCTCCGCACCTGAAATCGGGCTCGGCGCCCCTCCCCATCTGTTCCGGGGCGCCTGGTCACGCTACGCTGGTCCTTTCCCCATCCGTCCCTCGATCCCACGCCGCCTCGGGATCGAAGAGCCCCCGGCATCTCGCATCGACGATCACCGTGACAGCGACCGGCCCGTCCTGACCCCTGGTGGGGCGAGCGAGCGAAGTACGCCCCGACCCCTTGAAGGGGGCCGGGAACATGCGAGGAGAGGCGTCGTGTTCGGCCTCGGGAATCTGGTGAGACGCAACTTCGAGCCGCTGGTCCTCTCGCTGCAGGTCTTCGTCGATCTGGCGGTGCTGCTCCTGAGCTGCTGGCTGGGCTACTTGGTGGGTCTGCGCATCGGCGGCACGGGCCGCGCGCCGGACTTGCACGTCTACCGCCAGCTGTGGGCGCTGATCTCCGCCGTCTGTCTGGTGAGCTTCCACGCCTTCGGGATGTACAGCCCGGTCAAGAGCCTCCTCAACATGGAGGAGTTCAAGGCCATCGCGAAGAGCTCGATCGTCTCGTTCCTGGTGTTCTTCACCCTGGTCGTTCTGCTGCGCAGCACGACCCAGGGCGCCGAGGGCTTCTTGTTCGAGTGGGTGGTTCCCGCCCACCAGTGGGTGGACCTCGACTTCAATCTGGATGTGACGTCCTTCTCGCGGATCACGATGGTGATCACCTTCGCGCTGATCCTGATCTTGACCACGGCCAGTCGCTTCGCCTCGTTCAAGTTCATCCAGATGCTGCACCAGCGCGGCGTTGGGAACCGCAACGTGCTGATCTACGGTGCCGGCGACACCGGGCGCACCCTGCAGCGCAAGTTCATGCTCGTGCCGACCTTGGGGCTGAACCTGATCGGGTTCGTGGACGACGAGGCGGAGCGCGCGGACTCCGCCATCGGACGCTTCCGAGTGCTCGGTGGGCGCGACGACCTCGAGTACCTCGTCGGCCTGCACAAGATCAGCGAGGTGTTCGTCGCCCTTCCGGACCGGGACGAGCAGGAGGTGATGGCGATCGTGGCGGCCTGCGAGCGCTGCGGCGTCAAGTACCACGTCGTCCCGCGCTTCTATCACCTGTTGAGCTACAAGATCCGGATCGAGAACCTGGATTCGATCCCGCTCATCAGCCGTGCCGAGCGCAGCCAGAGCCTGCTCTCGGCGCTGGCCAAGCGCACCATGGACCTGGTGCTCTCGTCTGTCGTCTTGGTGCTCGGTGCGCCGCTGTTCCTCATGGCGGCGGTGTTGATCCTCCGTGAGTCGTCCGGGCGCGCCCTTTTCGTGCAGGAGCGCATCGGCAGGGACGGCAAGCCGTTTCGGATGTACAAGTTCCGCACCATGCACCTGCACATGGGCGGAGACGCGCCCGCGCCGAATTCACCCTACGATCCGCGCATCACGCGCATCGGGCGCTTTCTGCGGCGCTACAGCCTCGACGAGCTGCCGCAGTTCCTGAACGTATTCCTGGGGCAGATGAGCATCGTCGGGCCGCGCCCGGAGATGCGCTTCATCGTGGATCAGTACGGTCCCTTGGAGCTCGAGCGCCTGCGCGCCAAGCCGGGCGTGACCGGCCTGTGGCAGATCTCTTATGCTCGCGAGCAGGCGATCCACGACAACATGGACTACGACCTGTACTACATCGAGCACCAGTCGCTGCTGCTCGACCTGGTGATCATCGCGCTGACGGGGTTTGCCGTCGCCAAGGGGACCGGCGCCTACTGAACCGGACCGTTCCATGCGCGTCATGCACGTGATGGAGTCCACGATCGGGGGCACCCGCAGGCACCTCGTGGACCTGGCCGGGGGGCTCGCCGAGCGTGGTCTCGAGGTGTACCTCGCGGTCTCCGCCGAACGTCAGCCTGACTTCCGGGCGGACCTCGAACGCCTCGCCGCCGCCGGTTGCCACGTGCGGGAGCTGGCGATGGTGCGCTCCATTTCGCCCCTGCGGGACGCGCGGCATCTGCGGGCCCTGGAGGGTCTCTTGCGCACCGAGCGTCCCGACATCGTCCACACCCACAGCAGCAAGGGCGGCGTCCTGGGGCGCGCGGCGTCGATCCGGAGCGGGATCGGCCGGCGTGTGCACACGCCACACACCCTCGCTTTCTTGTTTCGAGACATGTTCGGACCTCTGAAGCGGCGCGCCTTCTTCGAGCTCGAGCGGCGCCTCGGCGCGCGCACCGAGCGCGTGATCGCGGTCAGCGAGAGCGAGGGGCGCACCGTGCGCGAGAGCGGCATCGTCGCTTCCGAGCGCGTGCGCGTGATCCCCAACGGCGTGGAGGTGGGCATCGCGGGGGACGGGCCCGGGGATCGGCCGCAAGGCCTCGACCTGTCCGCCCTCGACCTCGACCCCGATCTTCCCT
This sequence comes from Planctomycetota bacterium, assembly GCA_002686265.1. GTDB lineage: Bacteria > Planctomycetota > UBA1135 > UBA1135. The sequence goes on along the minus strand of NZBA01000050.1, from coordinate 369,095 downwards.
GCGCGGCGGTCGTCGGCCTGCTGAACGTGGCCAAGGGCCAGGACCTGGCGCTCGACGCCCTCGCCGATCATCCCCGGTTGCAGCTGCTCATCGTCGGCCACGGCGAGTGCCGGGCGGCTCTCGAGGAGCGCGCCGAGCGGCGCGGCGTGGCCGGGCGGGTGCGCTTCTTGGGCTTTCGCCCCGACGTGGAACGGATCCTCGCCTCGGTCGAGCTCCTGCTGCTGCCCTCGCGCTGGGAGGGCATGCCCTACGTCGTCCTCGAGGCGATGGCGGCCGGTGTTCCGGTCGTCGCCACGCCGGTCGACGGGGCCTTGGACGTCATCGAGGAGGGGCGCTGCGGCTGGCTGGCGAGCGAGATCTCCGCCGCGGCCCTGAGCGCGGCCCTGGGCCGGGCCCTCGCCCTCACGCGCGCCGAGCGCCGTGAGGTGGGGGAGCGTGGCCGCGAGCGCGTGGCGCGCCACTTCACCCGCGAGGCGATGGTCGACGCGGTGGTCGATCTCTACCGGGAGTTGCTGTGAGGATCCTGCACGTGATCACGACCCTCGACGTGGGTGGCGCGGAGATGCACCTTCTGTCCCAGGTGCGCGGTCAGTGTGCCCGCGGTCACCAGGTGCGCGTCTGCTACCTCAAGGGAGAGGCGCGTCTCGCGGAGGATTTTCGTACGGCCGGAGCCGATGATGTCGCGCGCGTCGCCTGGCTGCCGTGGGGCGGGCGCTCCCTCGCGGGGCGGCTGGACTGGGCGGAGGTGATCCACTCGCACCTGCTGAAGGCCGACGGCCTGACAGCCCTGAGCGCCCTCCTGCGTGGCGCGTGCTCGCACCTGATCTCCGGCAAGCACAACGACGAACAGGTCCTGCGGCGACCCTTGGTCTCCTTCTTCCACGGCCTGATCGCGCGCCTTCCGCGGCGCACGATCGTGCTCTCCGATCACGTCGGACGCTTCTTCGGCGAGCACGGGGGCGTGGCCGAGGACGGGCTGCGGCGCATCTACTACGGTATCGATCCGACGCCCTTCGCGGCCGCGCGGGAGGCCTCCGCCGCCGAGCGCGATGCCCTGCGCGCCTCGTTCGGCTTCGGCCCCGACGATGTGCTGTTCGTCTGCGTCGCGCGTTTCGCCCCGCAGAAGGCCCACGATGTGCTCCTGGATGCCTTCGCCGCCGCCTCGCGCGAGGTGGGAGCCGTGCCCATGGGCCTCCTGCTCGTCGGCGACGATCCCTTCGGCGACGGCCGCGAGCGTGCCGAGCGCCGCGCCCGCGACCTCGACCTCGGCGGGCGCGTGCACTTCGCCGGGATCCGCCGCGACGTCCCGGCAATCTGTGCGGCCTCGGACGCCTTCGTCATGAGCTCGCTCTGGGAGGGGCTCGGCCTGGTCTTCCTCGAGGCCATGGCAAGCGGGCTGCCCGTGCTCTCGACGCGCGTCTCTGCCATTCCCGAGGTCGTGGACGAGGGCGTGACCGGCCTGCTCGTGGCTCCCGGCGACACGAGCTCCTTGGCGTTGGGGCTCAGCGACCTGGCGCGCGATCCCGAGCTCCGGCGAACCCTCGGGGAGGCCGGGCGCTCGCGCGTGCGCTCGCGCTTCGGTCTCGAGCGCATGGTCGAGGAGACGCTTGCGGTCTACCGCGAGGTGCTGGAGGCACCCGGGGCGTGAAGACCTTGCCGCCCCCGTTCCTCGCCCGCGTCACCGAGGAGGACTTCGAGGTCGAGGAGATCGGCGACGAGGAGGACGTCCGGCCGGGCGAGCACCTCCACCTGTGGATCGAGAAACGCGGCCTTGCGACGGACGAGGCTTGTCGACGTTTGGCGCTGGCCCTCGACCGCCGTGGAGCGGACATCGGTTACGCCGGACGCAAGGATCGCCGGGCGGTGACGCGCCAGTGGATCTCCGTCGCGGGCGCCGACGAAGAGAGAGCGCGCGAGATCGACTGGCCGGACCTGAGAGTGCTGCGGGCCGTGTCGCGCGTGCGCAAGCTCAAGCCGGGCATGCTGCGCGGGAACCGCTTTCGCCTGCGCCTGCGCGCGGTCGACGGCGATCTCTGGCCGCGGGCCGAGGCGCGCCTGGCGGAGCTGGCCCGCGACGGTCTGCCCAACGCCTTCGGTTCCCAGCGCTTCGGCGCAGGCGGGGACGGCGATCGCCTGGGGTTGGCCCTTCTCGAGCGCCGCTTCGAGGACTACGTGCGAGGGATCTGCACGCCGCCGCACGCGCCGGACACGCCCGCGGTGGCGGAGCTGGGCGAGCGCCTGGTGAGCGGACGCGGCTTGCGCTCGGCGGACCGCTTGGCGGCGCGCCTCCCGCGGGAGTTGGCTCCCGTGGCGCGGCAGCTCGCGCGGCGGCGGGGGGACTGGGCTTCCGCCGCGCGCGCCGCGGGGCGCACGCGGCTCCTGCTGCACCTCTCGGCCTTGCAGGCGCGCGTGTTTCAGGGCGTCCTGGCCCGGCGGGGACCCGCCCCGGGCGAACCGGAGGAGGGCGACCGCACCTGCGGGCATCGGCCTCCGAGTCCCTTCGAACGCAGCGCCACCGGACCCCTTCCGGGCTGGAAGGCGCCCCTGGCGAGCGGGCGCCCGGGGCGGATCGAGCGCGCCGTGCTGGCCGCGCTGGGCGTGGACCCGGCGGCCTTCAAGCGGCTCCTGCCGGGCTGCTCCCCCCGTGGAGCGCGGCGTCCCCTGCGGGTGCCTGTGCTGGGCCTGGAGGTCGGCGGGAGCGGCGTCGAGCGGACCCTGGCCTTCGAGCTGCCCGCCGGATCCTACGCCACGACAGTGTTGGACGAACTCCTCAACGCCTGCGCGCAGGGAGGCCGATAGGCTCTGGAGCAGCTCCACCATGGAACCACAGCACACCGCCGCCACCGAGCCGGGCCGCCGCGGAGGTCCCGATCGCCGGCGCCGTCCGACGGCGCGCCTCTCGCGCTACTCCTTCGCCGGCGGGCGCCGGCGCGCTCCGCGGCGCGCCGGGGAGGCTGCCGGTGCCTTCGTCGACCTCTACGACCCGCGCCTGCTGGGTTGCATCGTCTGGGTCGGGTTGATGAACGCCCTCGACTGCTTTTTCACCCTCTACCACCTACAGGCCGGCGGCGTCGAGCTGAACCCCGTGGCGGACTTGTTGTTGGGCTCGGGGCGCATTGAGTTCGTGCTGTTGAAGTCGGTCGTGATCTCCTTGGCCCTCCTGGTGCTGTGCGTGCACCGCAACTTCCGCCTGGCTCGAGCCGGACTGTGGGTGGCCGCCGGGTCCTACACCCTGCTCGTTGCCTACCACTTGAGCTTGCTCACGGTCTGAGCCTGGAGAGGCCCCGGCGGCGGCCGTAGACTCGACCCGCGGTGCGCGCGGGAAGAACGCGGCGCGCACGGCGTCCCTTCCTGCGCCTGTGGCCCATGAACATCTCCGATCCCCCTCGATTGCTGCAGTGCCTGATCACCGGCGGGGCGGGGTTCATCGGCTCCGCCCTGACGCGCGAGCTCGCCGGCCGTGGCATGCGCGTCGTGTGTCTGGATGACGGCTCGGCCGGAGACTCCGTACGCGTGCCTGGGCCGCTGCGCGCCGATTCCGTGCGCGGGGATGTCGGGGAGCCGGGCTTGCTGGCGGGCGTCCTGCGCGAGAGCGGCCCCTTCGACGTGCTTTTTCATCTTGCGGCCCGAGTCGGCGTGCGAGCCGTGCTGCGCGACCCGGAGGCCTGCCGGCGTGCCAACCTGGCCGGCGTACGGGCCCTCGTCGATGCGGTCGGGAGTCTGCCCGCGCCTTCGCGCCCGCGGGTCCTCGCCGCCTCCTCGAGCGAGGTCTACGCCGAGGGGTGCGAGCCCCTCGGGGAGGACGCGCCCTTGCGCGCGGCCGACGCCCGCGGGCGCTTCGCCTACGCGGCGTCGAAACGGATCGGTGAGGAGCTGCTCGATTCCGCCGCCGGGCTGTGGGCACGAACCCGCGGCCCCGTTCACCTGCGCCTGTTCAACGTCGTTGGTCCCGGGCAGTCGGCGGAGAGCGGCATGGTCCTGCCGACCTTCATCGAGGCGGCCCGCGCCGGGCTCCCGCTCGGGGTGCACGGAGACGGGCTGCAGGTGCGGACCTTCGCCCACGTGGACGAGGTGGCGCGCGTGCTCGCGGAGCTGGCGCTCCATCCCGCCCTGCCTGCCGGCCCCCTGAACGTGGGCGGCCGGGCACGGACGAGCATCGCGGGCCTCGCCCGCGCGGTGGTCGCGGACTGCGGGAGCCTCGCTCCAATCGTGCGCGTCGATCCGCTCGCCAGCCTGGGCCCGGCCTTCGAGGAAGTCACCCACCGCGTGCCGGACCTGACGCGCCTGGGCTCGGTGGGGATCGCACCTCCCTGCATGACCCTGGCGGCGATCGTGGCCGACACCCTCGACCGTCACCCCGCGTCGCCTGTCGCCGGGCTCGCGCCGGCCGGGGCCGGGAGGCGCGCTTGCGCATCGCCCGCATCCTGACGCGCCTCAACCTCGGCGGCCCGGCGCGGCAGTGTTTGGCGTGCGATCCGCTGCTCGTCGAGGACGGGCACGATCTGCGCGTCTACTGCGGCCGGCCGGAGCCCGGGGAGGGCGACCTCACCGACGCCCTGCGCGAGCGCGGGGTCGATGTGCGGCGCATCGATGGCCTCGGGCGCGGTCTGTCGCCCGTGGGAGATCTGGGCGCTCTCGGTCGCTTGCGCCGCGAGCTGCGGGCCTTCGCGCCGGACGTCCTGCACACCCACGCCTCGAAGGCGGGCGCCCTCGGCCGCGCCCGCCTCGCCCGCCCTCCCGCGGCGGCCCTCGTCCACACCTTCCACGGCCACGTCCTCGAGGGCTACTTCTCACCGCGGGTCTCGCGCTGGATCGTGGCCCACGAGCGGCGCTTGGCGCGGCGCAGTGATCGCATTCTGGCGGTCAGCGAGGCCACGGCGCGCGACCTGTTGCGCCTGGGGGTGGTCGAGGCCGAGGGGCTCGAGGTCGTGCCGCCGGGGATCGACCTCCAGCCGTTGCTGGCGGTCGACGCCCGCCACGGCGCCCTGCGCCGCCGCCTGCGCGTCGCCCCCGACGCCCTGCTGATCGGGGTCGTCGGTCGCTTGGCCGCCGTCAAGCGGCCGGAGTGGGCGCTGGAGGCCTTCGCGTGCGCGGCCCGGGCCAGGCCGGAGCTCGAGTTGGTGTTCATCGGCGACGGAGCCATGCGCGCCGAGTTGGAGCGACGGCGCGCCGCCCTGCCCCCCGAGCTGGCTTCCCGCGTGCACCTGCCCGGCGCCTTCGACGCCATGGTCGAGGTCTTGGCGGACCTCGACCTGGTGCTCGCCAGCTCACGCTCCGAGGGGCTGCCGGTGGCCCTGATCGAGGCCGCGGCGGCCGGCCTGGCGGTCGTGGCCTGTCCCGTGGGGGGCGTGGGCGAGGTCGTTACGGACGGGCGGACCGGGCTGCTGGGCCGCACGCCGCGGGAGCTCGCCCTCGCTCTGGAGCGCATGGCCGCCGACGAGGCTCTGCGGGCGGCCTGCGGCCGGCGTGCGCGGGCGGCCTGCGGCACCTACTCGGGCCGCGCTCTGGCCGAGCGGCTCCTGGCTGTCTACCGTGCGGTCTGCGAGCAGAGGCGATGCGGCTGTTGATGGTCAGCGGTGACCGCCAGGTCACGATCGGGGAGCGCGGCCCGTTCCACTCGATGCAGCGCGAGTTCTCGCGCCACTTCGAGCGTGTGGATGTGCTCTGCCCGCGCCCCGAGGGCACGGTGGTCGTGCGGACGATCCACGACAACGTCCACTTCCATCCGGCCGACTGCTCGCGCTGGCGGATGGTCGGCTACATCGCCCGCCGTGGGCGGGAGCTGATCGAGGCCCACGGTCACACCCTGATCGTCAGCCACGACTACGGCTGGTTCTACAACGGCCTGGGTAGCGCGCGCTTGGCGAAGGCGACCGGCGTGCCGTACCTCTCGGAGCTGCACCACGTCCCCGGCCACCCGGTGGCCGCCGGTCTGGGGGAGCGATTGGAGTTCGTCCTGGCCCGGGCCTACATCGGCTGGGCCGACAAGCGGGCGGCGGCCTTCCGGGTGGTCAACGGCGGCGAGATGCCCGAGCTGCTCGGGCGCTGGGGCGTGGCTCCCCAGCGAGTCCTGGTCTTGCCGTCGCTCTACATCGACTTGGACGTGTTCCGCCCGGAGCCCGACGAGGAGATCGAGCAGGACCTGTGCGTCGTGGGGCGGATGGTGGGCAACAAGGGCCTCGAGCGCATCGTCGACGCCCTGGCCCTGTGCCGCGAACACGGTCGGGCGGCCACGGCCCTGTTCGTCGGCAAGGGACCGCTCGAGGCGCCCTTGCGCGCGCGCGCGGCGCACCTGGGGCTCTCTGACGCCGTGCGCTTCGTGCGCTGGGTGGACTCTCCCGCGAACCTCGCGCGCGTCTACCGCGCTAGCCGGGCGATGGTCTGCGCTTCCACCTGCGAGGGCGGCCCGCGGGTGACGGTCGAGGCCATGGCCTGCGGCACGCCCGTGGTCAGCACGCCGGTGGGCGTGATGGGCGAGCTGCTCGCCGACGGGAGGGCGGGGCGGCTGTGCGGCTTCGACGTCGCGAGCCTCGCGGGCGCGGTGGAGGAGGTGCTGGGGGACGAGGAAGCGCGCTCGGCCATGGGGGCGCACGCGGTCGAGGTGGCGGGGCGCTTTGAGTACGCGCGCGCCATCGGTGTCTATGCCGAGGGCCTGCAGACCCTGGCGGGGGGGGGCAGGCGATGAGGCTGCTGCTCTTGACCCAGGTGATCGACGCCGATGACGCCGTATTGGGGTTCTTCTCGCGCTGGGTGCGCGGGCTGGCCCGGCACTGCGAGCGCGTGCGCGTCGTCGCCCTCGATGTCGGCAGGACCGATGACCTGCCCGCCAATGTCGACTGTCGCGAGATCGGGCGGCGAGGAGTCGTCCGACGCTACCTGCGCTACCGTGCGGCCCTGCGCGAGGCCCTCGAGGAGGAGGGATTCGACGCGGTACTGGCCCACATGGTGCCGCGCTACGTCCTCGTGGCGCGGCGGCCGGCGCGGCGTGCGGGAGCGGGCCTGTTCCTGTGGTACACCCACGCGGGCGTCGACCGCCGCCTGCGCCTGGCCGTCGAGCAAGTCGACCGCGTGTTCACCGCGTCCGCGGAGTCCATGCGCGTGCCGACGCAGCGCTGCGTCGTGACCGGGCACGGCATCGACCTCGGGCACTTCGACGTGGGGGAGGCGCCGAGCGACGAGCCGCCGCGGCTGCTCTCGGTGGGCAGGCTCACGCCGCGCAAGGACCCGCTCACGATCCTCGAGGCTCTGGCGCTGCTGCGCGGGCGCGGCTTCGAGCTCGGGCTCGACCTCGTGGGGCCGGGCATGACGCGGGCCGACTCCCAGACTCTGACGGAGGTCCGCGCGCGCATCGCTCGGCCCGATCTCGCCGGGTGCGTCGCTCTCCACGGGGCCGTTCCCTACCGCGAGGTGGTCGATGTCTACCGGCGCGCCGTGTGCGTCGTGAACGCCAGCTTGACCGGCAGCCTCGACAAGACCCTCCTGGAGGCGATGGCCTGCCGGCGGCCGGTCGTGTCGTGCAGCGACGCGGCGGCGGGCGTTCTGGCGCCGCTGGGGGAGGAAGCCGAGCAGCTGCTCTTCGAGACCGGCCGCCCCGAGGAGCTCGCCGGGCGCATCGAGAGCCTCTTGCGCCTGGCGAGCGAGGAGCGTGCGCTCCTCGGCGGGCGCCTGCGCGCCATCGTGCGCGAGGGCCACGAGGTCGACGGGCTCATGATGCGCCTGGTGCGGGAGATGGAGGCGGCGCCCGCCGGCGCCGGAACGTGACGCGATCCGAGGCCGATTCCGTGGCTCCGGGCGTGCGCGAGGAGCTCCTGGCGCCCCTGCGCAGGACCCTGGACTGGATGCTCTCCTTGCGCGACGGGCGGGGAAGGATCGTGTGCCCCGAGCACCGCGTCGAGCACGGCGGCAAGAGTGCCGGCGCGATCGTCGTGGCTTTGGAGCTGCGCCGCATGGACCCGCGGGCGGACCGCGCGCGGCTGGCGGCGGTGGCTCTGGAGCAGGGACGGCGGCTCGTATCGAATCTCGAACGCGAGGGGACCAGCCCGGCGCACACTTTCCGTCCGGGGCGTCACGACCCCTTCAACTGCTCCAACAGCGTGATCGACGGCGGCGCCGCCAGCGACGCCTTGGCCCAGCTGGTGGGTGAGCTGGGCGAGGAGCTCGAGCCGACCGATACCGAAGCCCTCTCCGCGGCTTCCCTGCTGCACGCGCGCACCTACTTGCGCTACGCGGCGCTCGACAAGGGTATCCCGGCGCAGCGCGCTTGGGGGCTGACGGGCCTGGCGGCGGCCTGGGCCCTCGAGCACGACGACGTGCTCGAGGATGCCGCCATGGAGGCGATCGAGCTCCTGGGCGCGATCCAGCACCCGGACGGGAGCTACCCCTACCACCCACTGGAGTGGGGCGCCGAGCACGTCGGGGCGAGCGACGTCTCGGCCTACTATCAGTCGCGGGTCACCGCCTTCGTGCTGCACGCTCTCGAGCGCTTGGGGCGCGACCCCGGGGACGCGGGCTTGCGCGGTCCTCTCGTGCGCGGACTCGCGTTCCTGTCGGCGCTGACCGGTCCGGACGGGATCAAGTGCGGCCTGGTCGAGGCCAAGCCTTGGTACTGGGGTGCGACCTACGAGGTGGCTTCGCATCCCTTCGACACCTTCGCTCTGGCTCGTGGCTGGCGGCACTTCGGAGGGGAGGAACTGGCCGACGCGGCCGTCGCTTCCTTCCGTGCCTGGGCGGCGCACCTCGACGCCGACGGCCGCCTAGGCAGCCACCGGCCCGGGCCGGGGCGCGGGCGGAGCTACCAGTGCCCCGTGTTTTGGGCCGGGCACGCGATGTGGATGGCGCGCGCCGCGGAGGACCTCGAGGCGATCCTGCGGAGGCCGCCGGCTGTGGGCGCGGGCGACCGCGATGTCGTGCGCGTGCGCCACTTCTCCGACGCATCCCTGGCGCGCATCGAGGACGGTGCGATCGTCGCCTGGGTGCGCGGTCGGCGCCCGGGGGTCAACGTGCACCACGGCAGCCCGCATGGAGCGGGGCTACTGCGCGTCGTGCGCCGCGCCGACGGAGCCGAGTTGCTCGAGCGTTGCCGTCTCGGCGGGAGCCAGGAGGCCGAGTGGTCGGGGTGCCGCGGTCTCCCCTCGCCGCGTCGCGGCTGGCGGGCGGGCGGGCGGGAGCTGCGCTTCAGCCTCTGGCTGGCGCGGGTCCACTTGCGCGCTCGACGGTTCGGCGAGGCCCTGCGCACCCCGTGGCGCGTCCTGCTGCGAGGTGTCGCGGCGTTCGCCCATCCGCGAGTGAGCAGTGCCTTCGCCCTCGCCCCGGCCTTGCAGGTCGACACGGACGGCGTGCTCCTGCGCGGCCCCCTCGCCTGGCGGGACGGGATGCCCGTGGAGGGGACCTGCGTCGAGCGCCGCTTCAGCGTGGACGGGGGGGGCCTGCGGGTGCACGAGCGTCTCGCGGCGCGCGGGGCCGTGGGGGAGAGTACCTATCGCGTCCCCCAGCTGGCCGCCGAGGTCGTCGACGCAGGCGACGAGATCCGTTACAGGCTGTCGTGAGGGTTGTAGCCTCGTGCCCATGAACGTGAGGGAAGAGGACGCCGGGCGAGGCGCAACGGTCCGGGCGGCGCTGGAGGCTGCCTGCTGCGCGGGCCTGCTCTTCGGATTGGTGGACGCCGCTGTCGCGGACACTCGTCTGCACGGGCCCGCGGGGTCCCGCGCGCTGCTTGGCTGCTACGCAGCCGCGGTCGGCTCCTACAGCGCCGGCTACGCCCTGCTGCTGGGCCTCGCCGGCGCCGCGCTGCACCCTCTCATGCGACGTCTTGCGCGGCGGGCGCGGCGGCGCCGGCTGCTGGCGGCGGGGCTGCTCCTCGGGCTGTTCGTCGAGCTGTACTGGTGGACGCGGCCCTTCGTGTTCGAGGGACACTCCTCGGTCTCGCCCGAGCGCCTCACAGCGGCCCTGGTCCAGTTTCTGGTAGCCGCCGTCGCCGCGTGGTTCCTCGCCGGTATCTGTTCACGCCTGCCGCGCGCGGTCTTTTCGATCGTCTGTGGGCTGGCCTTGGCCGCCGGGTTGGGGGGAGCGCTGTTCGTCGCCGGCGAGCGGCGGGCCGTCGCAAGCCGCGGCGAGCTGTCCGAGCGCAACGCCGCCATGCCCAACGTGCTGCTGGTCGTCGTCGATGCCCTACGCGCCGACCACCTGGCCTGCTACGGGAGCGAGGAGGTGCGGACGCCGGTGCTCGACGACTTGGCGAGTCGAGGCGTGTTGTTCGAGAACTGCTTCGTCCAGGCTCCCTACACTTGGACCAGCTTCGGGTCCTTTTTCACCGGCAAGTATCCGCGGCGCCACGGCCTGATCGCCCAGAAGGCGGGCGTGCGCATGGTACGTTCGAACGTGACCTTGCCGTTTCATCTGAAGACCGGCCGCCACACGGGCGGCTGGACGATGCGCGACGAGGATTTCACGGGCGGGACCTTCATGACCGGCGCCCTCTCCCACGGCTCCGGGCTCGCGCGCGGCTTCGATGTCTACGCCGAGGCGATGATGGGGCACGACATCGTCGAGACCGACAGTGAGTGGAGCGTCTTCCGCTCCGAGCTGCTGCCGTGGATCTTCAAGAACAAGATCCAGCAGCGAGTGGATTCGAGCTTGGTGGTATCCCTGGCGCGCAAGTGGCTGCGGGCGAACGCCGACCGGCGCTGGGTCGCGATGGTGCACCTGTACTCGACCCACACGCCCTACGACCCGCCGGCGATCTTCAAGGAGATGTACTGCGATCCGGCCTACGACGGGCCTGTCCAGGCGTTTTACGCGGAGCACCGCATCGCCATCGAGGAGGGCGTGCAGGAACCCGACGCGGCGGATGTGGCCCAGATCCGAAACCTCTACAAGGCCGGCGTTACCCAGGCCGACGCCATGATCGGGGAGCTGCTGAGCGAGCTCGGGGAGCTCGGCGTGCTCGAGGAGACCCTGGTGATCGTCACCGCCGACCACGGCGAGGACCTCGGCGAGCGGAAGGGGATCTGGGAGCACAACCACATGTGGCAGACGAACCTGCGTGTGCCTCTGATCATGAGCTGCGCCGAGCTGCTGCCCGAGGACCTGCGCGTCGCCGCGCTCGTGGAGAGTGTCGACCTGTTTCCGACCGTCTGCGATCTCCTGGGGATGGAGCTGCCGGAGGAACCCGAGGACGACCCCTACGCGCGCGTGGACGGTGTCTCTTTGCGCCCGCTGTTCAGCGAGGAGCGCGCGGCGGCGGTCAAGGAGTTCAGCTTCGCGGAGAACCACCTCTTCGTCTCGATCCAGAGCGCGCGCTACAAGCTGATCGTGCCGCGCACCCTGCTGGACGTGGAGGACGTACGCGTACTCTCCGATCCCACCCGTGGCCCGGTGCGGCTCTTCGACCTCGCGCGCGACCCCGAGGAGTGGGACAACGCCCTGGGCGAGCACCCAGAGGAGGCTCGCCGGCTGTACAAGGCTCTGTTCGAGTGGAACGCCGCCCTGCCGATTCCCCACAGCGACTTCGCCGCTAGCCCGCGCGACCTCGAGCAGCGGCGGCTGCTGCACGACCTCGGCTACACCGACAGCTTCGGCGTGGCGCCCGAGGATCCGGAAGGCGGTGGGGGGGGGTGAGCGGCCCCCACGCCCTGTTCCTCGTCGCCAACGCACGCATGCCCTCCCAGAGGGCGCAGTCGCTGCAGGTAGCCCAGGTGGCCGCGGCCTTCACACGCGCGGGCTGCGCGACGACCCTGGTGCATGCGGCTAGGCGCGATACGCCGCGGGTCGCGCCGGAGGAGCTGTGGGCCTACTACCAGGCGGCGGGGAGCGGCGAGGCTGTGCCCGCCGTGCGTGCGGTCGGCTGCGTGGACTGGATCGACCGCGTCCCGCGCCGCCTGCAGTACTTTCCCGCTCGCCTGCAGGAGCTCTCTTTCGCTCGGCGAGCGGCGCGTTACGTGGCGGCTGCACCCGATCAGGCCTGGGTCCTTTCGCGAGAGATCGAGGTGGCGCGCGCTCTCGTGCGCGGCGGTAGGCGCGGAGTGTTCCTCGAGGTGCACCGAGTCCCCGGCGGCCGGACGCGGCGGCGCTGGCTCGCCGAGTGCGCGCCGGCTGTGGCCGGGGTGGTCGCGATCTCCGGCGGCGTGCGCGAGGATCTCCTGGCTCTCGGGCTGGGTGCGGACGCCGTGCGCGTCGAGCATGACGGCTTCGCCCCAGAGCGCTTCACCGCGCTCCCCGACAAGGAGCGGGCGCGGCGCGAGCTGGGCCTCGAGCCCGAGCGCCCCGTCGTCGTCTACACCGGCGGCCTCTTGGAGTGGAAGGGCGTCGAGCTCCTGGTCGAGGCGGCGCGCGAGCTGGAGGGAGCGCAAGTCGTCATCGCCGGCGGCATGGACACGGACGTGGCGCGCCTGCGCCGGGCGGCCCGGGGCGTCGAGCAGGTCAGGTTCGATGGCTTCCAGCCTCCCGAGCGCGTCCCGCTGTACCTGGCGGCGGCGGATGTCGGGGTCGTCCCCAACCGCTCACGACCCGCGATCAGCGCGCGCTACACCTCGCCCCTGAAGGTCTTCGAGGCCATGGCGGCGGCCCTGCCCCTCGTGGCGAGCGACCTTCCGAGTCTGCGCGAGGTGTTGGTCCACGGCGAGGACGCCTGGCTCGTGGCGCCCGACGATCCCGGTGCCCTCGCGGCGGGTGTGCGCGTGGTGCTGGGTGACGAAGCCCTGCGCGTGAGCCTCGGCCGGCGCCTCGGCGAGCGCGCCTGGGAACACACCTGGGACGCCCGCGCGAAGCGGCTGGTGGACTGGATGGCGTCGCGCGCCGCCGGCTGATCGAGGTTGCGCGTGGACTGGGCCGAGGGGCTCGATAGCATGCGGCGATCCCCATCCCCATGCGGGTCCTCTTCCTCACCGATTCCCTCTCCGACCTCGACGGCGTCGGGCGCTACGCTGTGCGCCTGATCGCCGCCCTCGAACAGGTCCACGAAGGGTTGGAGGTCGAGGTGTTGCTCGCGCGCAAGCACCGCCCGAGCTCGGCCGACGTGCCCGCGCACTGGAAGGTGGCGGTCGGCCTGCCTCCGGATTACTTCTTCTACATGTCGCCGCTGCGTTTCTGGTGCAGCCTGCTCGCGAGTCTCCCCGGGGTCTGGCGTGCGGCCCGGCGCGCGGACCTCGTGCATGCCATCAAGGACTACCCGCACAGTTTTCTCGGGCTCCTTGGCGCGCGCCTGGCCGGGCGGCCCTGCGTGGCGACGGCCCACGGGACTTACACGATCCAGCCCCTCAAGACCCGACGTCACCGCGCCAAGGCCCTCTGGGCCTATCGGCGCTTCGCGGCGATGATCGCCGTCAGCGGCTACACGGCGCGGCGCCTGACCGCTCAAATGGGGGAGGTGGGTGGCCGGGACCGCTGCCCGTGCGTGATCCCGAACGCGGTTGCGGCCAGCCACTACGAGAGCCCGCGCGCCCTCGCCGATCGCCCATGGAGCGAGCGGCGATTCACCCTCTCGATCGGCGAGCTGAAGGAACGCAAGGGCCACCACTTGGCCCTGGCGGCCTGGTGCGACGTCGCCGCCAAGCGCCCGGACCTGCATCACTTCCTGGTCGGCAAGCACGGGGACGACGAGTACCAGCGCTCTCTGGAATCGCTCGTGGAGGGGGCCGGGTTGTGCGAGCGGGTGCACTTTCTGGGCAACGTCTCCGAGGACGAGAAGGTCGATCTCCTGCAGCGCGCGGAGGTTTTCGTGCACACGCCGGTGACCGCCGGCGACGGCGGCTTCGAGGGCTTCGGGATCGTCTACCTGGAGGCCTCCGCGGCCGGCACGCCGGTCATTGGGACAACCGACAGCGGATCCGAGGACGCCGTCCTCGCCGGGCGCAGCGGGCTGTTGGTCGCTCCCGAGCGCGCGGCTGTGGCGGAGGCCATGAGTCGCCTGTTGGACGATCCGGTGCTGCGGGGGGAGCTGGGGGCCGGCGGCATCGAGCACGCCCGCGCCTGCTCGTGGGAGCACAACGCGCGCCGGGTCTTGGACCTCTACCGCGAGGGCGCGCCGTGAATCTCCACCCCGTAACTTGGCTGCGCAACCGCTTCGTGCGTGACGCCGCCACCTTGCAGGTAGCGGGGATGATCAATCAGGCCAGCCAGCTCGCCTCGGCGGTGGCTCTGGCCTTTCTCCTGGGCGCTCACGGCCAGGGCCTGTATGTCTCGGCAATCTCCCTCCAGGCGCTGTTCTACTTCATGATCAGTGTCGGCGTCGCCCAGGCGACGACCAGCCAGATCGCCGCGGCGGCGGCGCGCGACAACGAGTACAAGTCCTCGGGCTGGGTGACCTTCATGGCCAAGGCCGTGCTGCTGTTCGGCACCCTGCTGCTCATCGGCGGCGCTCTCATCCTGCCGACCGTGGGCGAGCGCCTGTACGGTTCGCGCGAGGTGGGCGTGTGGGCGGCCTGGCTCTGCGCTCAACCGCTGCTGGAGCTACCGCGGGTCGTGGCCATGGTCTCCTTCCAGGGGACGCGGCGCATGTTCTTCCTGGGGCAGGTGGAGAACGGGCACGAGCTGGTGCGCTTCTTCCTGGTGATCCTGGGCGCGACGATCACCGGCTCGGCCGAGGGCGCGATCATCGGCACCCTGGGCGCCAGCGTGATCGGATCGATCCTGGCCTCGGAGCTGTACCGCGAGGCGCGCAAGGACGGCGGCCACCCGCTTCCCAGCGCGCGCCAGATCGTGGCGCGCATGCGCGAGGTCAAGGTGCGCCAGGGGATCCGGCAGGGCGTGCGCGTGGCGTTCCTGAAGAACGGTCAGTCACTCTTCGGGACCGTCTTCCCGCGCCTGATCATCGGCGTCGTGGCGGGCGTTTCGTGGGTGACCTACTTCCACATCGCGCACCGCATCATGATGGTGCCGATGATGCTCGCCCTCGGCGTCAGCCGCACCCTGCTGCCGGCCTTGGGCGAACTGGCCGGGAAGAAGGACATCGACCGCTTCCGGACCTTGTTCGTCAAGGCGACCCTGATCACCGGCAGCCTGATCGCGGTCTGTGAACTGCTGCTGCTGGCGCTCGTGCCGTGGATGGTGACGCTCCTGTTTCCCGAGGACTACGTGCGCCCGGTCTTCACCTTCGCCGCGATCCTGGTGATCGGCTACATCCCCTACGGCTTCGGGTCGACGGTCGAGTCCTTCTACATCGTCGCCAACCGCATCAAGGCCTTGCTCGTGATCACGTTGATCGGTGCGGTGATCACGATCCCGACCAATGTCTGGTTGATCCTGACCGTGCCCTACACCGGCACCGCCTGGGGCCTGTCTCTGTATCAGTCGTGGACCGTCGTGCACTTGGTGTACGCGGCCTGGTTCTTCCGCAGCGTGCGGCGCGGGGGAGGCGTCTGGGGTGGGGCGGCGGCGTCTACGGCGCCGGAAGGGGGCAAGGAGGCCTGAAGCTCCCCCACGCGGGCCGGAAAGGCCCGCATGGCCGAAGCCGCGGCGGCCGATAGATTGCCGTAGGGACACTCCGAGCGAGCCTCGTTGCACAAACCTACCGTGCGGATTAGGTTTGCAGGAGGGCCAGCCGTTGTTCCGCACGAGCCCACCGACGACCGCCGCCTTCCTCTGACTCCCGATGCGCAAGACCCTCGTCAGCTACGTCAAGCCCCACGTCCAAGAGGACCCGCTCTCGATGGTGCTGGGGATCACCTACATCGGCGCGGCGATGGAGAAGGCCGGTCTGCCGGTCGAGCTGGCGGACGAGCGGATCCTCGACGACCGCGAGATGAAGGCCGCCATCGAGCGCAACGACATCATCGGTCTCGGGTCGCTGACGCCCAACATCCGGCGCGCCATCGCCTGGGCCAGGGTGGCCAAGGAGCAGGGCAAGATCACCGTCATGGGAGGGCCGCACGCGTCCGTGGATCCCGGCGTGTTCCTCGACAGCGGGCACTTCGACTACGTGATCAAGGGCGAGTGCGAGGAGACCTTGCCGCTGTTCGTGCAGGCCCTCGAGGGCGGCGACGAGGCCGAGCTGGCACAGGTTCCCGGCCTGTCGGCCATGCGTTCGGGAGAGCTCGCGATCGACAATCCCGCGCCGCCTCTGATCAAGAAGCTCGACGAGCTCGAGATTCCCGCTCGCCACTTGCTCCCGATGGAGCGTTACTTCGAGCTCAATCCCGAACGTCTGGTGTACGTCTTCACCACCCGTGGCTGCCCCTTCAAGTGCATCTTCTGCCAGAAGGAGCTGACCGGACGCGGCTTCCGCGTGCGCTCGACCGAGCTGATCGTCGATGAGGTCGAGCACATCGTGAAGGCCTACAACCCGGGTGTGATCCTGTTCGTCGACGAGATCCTCACCCTGCGCAAGAAGCGCATCCACGAGATGTGCGACGAGATCCTCCGGCGCGGCGTGAAGTTCGAGTGGATAGCGAATACCCGTGCTGATTGCGTCGACTACCCGTTGCTCAAGCACATGCACCGCGCCGGCTGCCGGCGCATCTACTACGGTTGGGAGTCGGGCAGCCAGCGCATGCTCGACGTGCTCAAGAAGGACCTGACGCCGGAGCAAATCGTCGAGGCGGCGCGCATGACGCGCCGTGCTGGGATCTGGGCCAAGGTCTACCTGATCGTCGGCAGTCCGGGCGAGACGGCCGAGGACATCGAGGAGACCGAGAAGATCCTGCGTCTGGCCGGACCCGACCTGGTACGCGTCTCGGTCTTCAATCCGTTGATCGGCACCGAGTCTTGGGATGGCTACCTGGCCAACATCGACGTAGAGGACCTGCGCGAGAACTACGTTTCCTCGAACCGCTCGGCCTACAAGCACGAGCACTTCACTCAGCTCGAGCTCGAGGAGCTGCGCAAGAACATGGTGCGCACCTATGAGCGCTGGTACTACGGTTACGGTCAGCGCTCGTGGCGCTTCATGGAGCGAGTGTTGTACTACCTCGAGAACCCGCTCTTCGGGCGCAAGCGCCTCGGCCGTGCCCTGGGGCTCGTACCGCCGCCCCAGAGCTCCAACGTCATGCAGAAGGTCATGGAGGAGAGCTGAGCCACGGCTCCCGGAGCTCCCCGGGCGCTCCCCGACGCCCCCGCCGCGGGGGGGCGCAGCCTGGTGCGGATGCACGGGCTTGGGGCTCGCCTCCGACCGCGTGCGGCTCTACCGTAGCGGCCCCATGGACGCTTCGGCGGACGTCTCGAACGAGGAGCTTGTGATCCACTTCTGCGGGCCTGAGGACCGCGCCGAGCAGGCGCGGCTCTTCAGGGCCTGCTTCGCCAAGGACCTCGATGCCGACGGGCTGGCCTGGCGGTACGACCGCAACCCGCACGGGGCCGCCATCAGCTTGATCAGTCGTCCGCCTGGGGGGGAGGGCATCTGCGGCTACGCTTGCTCGCCGCGCTTGGCCATCCCCGACGGACTCGAGGATCACGCGGCGGCGATCGGGCAGACCGGGGACGTGATGACCCACCCGGACTGGCGCAAGCGTGGGATCTTCAGCGGGCTCGACCGGGCTTGCATGGAGGAGGTCCGGCGGTTGGGCTGGCCGGTCACCATCGGCCTGCCCAACCGACGCTCGGCCCACATCTTCCTGCGCCTGGGCTGGGAGCGAGTCGGCATCATCCGTCCTTGGACCTTGGTGCTCCGCGCCGATCGCGCCGCGCGGGCCGTTCGACGCACGGACGGGCGTCTGCGCAGTGCCCTGGTGCCCCTCGCGGCCTTGGGCGCGCGCTCGGGGCGGCGCTCTCTCCGCGGTCGTGCGCGCGGCTTCGAGGTGCGCCCGCTCGAGCGCTTCCCCAAGGAAGTCGCCGACCTCTCTCGGGTCGTGGAGCGGCGCCACACCTTGATGGTCCGGCGGGACGCGGCCTATCTCGACTGGCGCTTCCTTTCCAACGCCGCCGGCCTGCACCGCGCCCTGGGAGTGCGCGGTATCGAGGGTGATCTGGCCGGATACGCGGTGGTGCAGATGCCGCGCGAGGGGAGCGCCGTCGGTTACCTGGTCGATCTCCTCGCGCCCTCGGAGGGCGCCGCCGCGGCTGCCTTGGAAGGAGGCCTTTCCCTGCTCGAAAGTGCCGGCGCCTCGGTCGTGCAGGCCACCGCCGTGGCCGGCACGTCTTGGGAACGTCGCCTCGTCGATGCGGGATTCCGTCCTCCTCGCGCCGAGAACCACCTGATCGTGATCGCCATGGTCCACCGCCCCGAGCACCCTCTGGCGCGGGCCGTGCGCTCGCCCGCCGGCTGGTACCTGACCGACGGCGATCGCGACGACGAGACGATGGGGTAGGCTGGTTCCCGGCCGTGACCCTCCTGGGAAGAGGCGACCTTGAAACATCGACTGAAACGCATCCTGCGCGGGCTCTGGGCGCGCTTGCTCAGCTACAGCGGCCTGTATCTCCTGGTGGACCGACTCATGCCGCGCCGCATGCTGATCCTCGGCGGGCACTGCGTCGAGCACGAGGAGTGCAACGGCTGTCTGCCGGGAGACATGAAGATGTCGCCCGCAGGGCTGGAGGCCGTTCTCAGGCGCCTCGGTCGGCGTTACGAGCTGACCACGGTCACAGCCGGACTGGAGGCGCTGGCCGCGGGGCGCGGGCGCAGCCTGGTGGCGCTCACCATGGACGACGGCTACCGGGACAACCGCGAGGTCCTGCAACCCCTGCTGGCCGAGCTCGACGCCACGGCGACGATCTTCATCGAGAGCGCCGCTCTCGACGAGCGGAAGGTCAACTGGACTCACAAGTACTTCTGGCTGCTAGACCGCATCCCGCCCGCCGAGTTCGCACGGGAATACGCCACCCATTGCGCCGACGAGCGTCTGGGGGCCCTGCTCGTCGCCGGCGCCGTCGGCGCGCGCCCGGCCTACGAGATGAAGCGCGCCCTGAAGTACGACGCCGATCAGGCGGAGCGCGATCGCACTCTCGACGAGGTGTTCCGTGCCCACGGCGGCGACGAGCGCGCCCTCTGTGACCGCCTCTACTTGACCTGGGAGGACGCGCGTGCTCTACGCGCCGCCGGGCTCGAAATCGGAGCCCACACGGTCTCCCATCCGGTCCTCGCCGGCCTGGACCCGAAGCGCCAGGAAGAGGAGATCGCCGGCGCGCGCCGGGCCCTCGAGCGCGGTCTGGGCGCGCCGGTGGACATCATGGCCTATCCCTTCGGCCGGCACTGGGACGTGGACGACGGCGCCCGCGCGGCGGTGGCGGCGGCCGGGTTCCGCGGGTCGATCACGACCCACGCGGGGACCGTCGGCCCGGGCTCGGATCCCCTGCGCCTGGCCCGCTGGATGATCGATGACCGCACACCGGCCCACCTCCTGGTGGCCGAGGCTTGTGGAGGCTTTGACCTCCTCCGGCGCCTGGGCCTCGACCTCTCCGAGTGAGGCCCGGCGGGAGCCCCTAGTAGATGTTGTAGAGAAAGGGTGCGTCACCGTCGCCGGAACTGCCCATGTAGATCATCCAGCACAGTCCCAGGATGACGATGGCGATCGGACTGACGATCCAGATCCAGTTCTCGCGTAAGAAATTACCCATGGCTGTCTGCGTTCGGGGGGGCAGGGAGGGGCGTGTTCGTCCGGCCCATCTATGTAGCGGGCCCCTCAGTGTAGCGGTTGCGCGCGCCGCGCGCAGGGGTAGCGGCTGCGCGCGTCGCGCGCAGGGGGCTCCTGGGTCCATCGTCAGGGCAGGAGCGGAAACTGGAGTCCGTCGCTCAGGCCGACGTTCTCGGGAGGCGGGAAGCCGGGGTCGCGAAACCAAAACTGCCCGAACACCTCGTCTCCTGGCTGCAGGCCGTGGCCGGCCATGACCGCCTGGGAGAAGTGATAGTCGAACGCTCCGCCGCAGAGCGTGCCGCCGGCGTTCTGGATCGGCGTGCGGACCAGGGGCGGCAGGACGCACAGGGTGCCGCCGGCGAAGGGCGTGTCGGCGGCGGCGTTTCCCCAGAAGAAGGTCCCGAATTGGCCGCCGAGAACGAGCCCCGCGGCCACGTGGAAGTCGTCGGGGCCGGAGAGGCTCGGGCTCCCGCTCCAGCCGATGGCGGGTACGCAGCCGATCGAGGTTTGCTTGGCCTCGCAGTACGCTGCCGGCCCGGGTTGCTCGGGGATGTGCGGGGCCAGGCCGAAGTGAGCCTGGAGCGCGAGCAGGTGGGCGAGGGCCATGCGTTCGCGGGCGTCGGGGTCGGAGAGCTCCGCGAGGGGTTGGATGTCGATGGGACTGGTGATGAAACCGGTCTCCGAGAGCGTCGCGGGCATCGACGTGTAGACCAGCACGTAGAACCCGGCCGTCTTCGAGCCCCGGTTGTCGAGGCCCCAGGCGGCGACCATCTCGCCTTGGATGTGGTCGCGCAGGTCGGCGGAGTTCGTGCCCTCCTGAAAGCTGTAGGTCTCGGTGCCGTCCGCCGCCGGATCGGGGAAGGCGTTGCAGTGGATCGACACGAAACGCTCGGCGGGCCAGGCATTCGCCATGTCGACGCGCGCAGCGAGGGAAACCGTTGCGTCGCTCGTGCGCGTCATCAGCACTTCCCATTCGCCGCCACCGCTCGTATCGGCGCTGTCCGCCAACAACCAGTCGCGCAGGTGCAGCGCCATGTCCAAGTTGAAGGCCTTCTCCTCGTAGCCGTAGCCGGACGCGCCGGGGTCGGCGCCGCCGTGGCCCGGGTCGATGCAGATGCGCACGGCGCCGCCGGCGGCGGGGGAATCGGGCGCGGCGTGGGGGGGCAGGCGTTCTCCGGGGCGGGCGGGGCGCGCGGTGTCGCTGTCGGGTTCGAGCACCCAGCTCGAGCGCGTCAGCTCCCGGTGTCCGTCGTCGGTCGTGCGGTCGAAGATGAGGCGCCCGTCGCGGTCGAAGCGTGGGGCGCACGCGTCACCCAGGACCAGGGCGCCGCCGGGGCGCGTCACCAACAGGCCGCTGTCGGGGACGAACCAGGCCCGCGCTCGCGCGCCGTCGGCTTCGGCCGCGAGCACGGCGCCGACCTGGGCACCGGCGGAAGGTGCGAGGGCCGACAAGAGCAAGGCGACGACCTGCAGTGGCTTTGGCGTCATGGGTTCCCCGAGGACGGGAATACCCTAGCACGAGCTAGAAGAGCGTGTAAATGAAGGGCGCGACGAGCGGGGAGCTCGCTGCCACCACCAGCAGGCTGCCGATCGTGAGCAGCACGACCACCAGGGGCATCAGGTACCAGTGTCCGCGCAGGGTGAAGGCCTTGAACAGCTCGAGGATCGTGCCCAGTCGGCGTCCGAGCTTGTAGAGGATGAAGATGGCTAGACCGACGACGAAGATCAGCAGCAGGAACTGCGCGAGGGAGGCGGGCAGGCATCCGAGCAGCCACTCGCCGCCCAAGACGATGCAGAAGACCGCAGTCAGCATGGCGCAGACCTTCAGCGGCGGCTGCCACTTCCTCTCGTCGGGGTAGGTTCCGTAGTAGAGCGCGGTCAGGAGGACCCACAGGACGCCGAAGACCTTCAGCCAGGTGCGGCTAGGCGCAGGGGCGATGATCCGCGGAGCGATCCCGGCATCCATCGCCCGGTGCCCCTCGGGGAAGACCGCCAGGTCCACGTCGAGGGCGCGGTGGAGGAAGCCGGCCAAGGCCAGATTGCCGGTCTCGTTGAGGTGCCAGTCCACGTCGAAGTAGAGTTGCTCTCCCGCCTCAGCCGCGGCGCGCAGGGCCGGGCGGCAGTCGAGGGTCTCGATGCCGAGCTTCCCGCACAGCTCGAGCATCGTCCCGACCGGCAGATCGGGGTTCCACTCCTCCGGCTCCAGGCCCAAGTAGCGGCGTCCGAAGCGCTCGGCGTGGGCCGGGTAGATCGCGCTGTGGGAAGGGAGCGGGACGACGACCAGGCGCGCGTCCAGATCGCGGCAGTGGCCGGCCAAGAAGCGCAGGGCTCCGCCGGTGCGCGCTACCGCATCGGTGATGAAGCCGGGAGGCTGGTCGAGCACGACAGCGAACTCGCGCTCGATCATGCGCTCGCTCCCCGCGGGGCTGAAGCGGTGGGTCTGGTCGGGAGGTTCGACGAGCTTGGAGGCGAGGTGTCCGATCGCCGTCTTGCGCAGCCACCCGCGCTCGCCTGGATCGTCGAGCACACGCTCCTCGAGTCGTCCTTGCGCGTCGAAGCGCGGCTTGGGGAAGCCGCCGTAGGACTCTTGGCCGTTCCAGTAGAGGTCGTTGTCGTAGGGGAACAGCAGCACGACGTCTGGAGCGAACTCCTCCCCGTGCTCCTTCAGCCAGACCGCCTGCTGGTCGGTGGAGTACCCCTCGGTCCCGGCGTTGATGACGTTGACGCGCCGGTTCTCGCTCTTCCACCACCGCTCGAGCTGGTCGACGAAGAGGTTCTCGCGCTCGACCGTGTAGCCGAGGGTGAACGAGTCGCCGAGGCACAGGACACGGAAGGCGCCCGCCGGCTTGGCCGGACTCTCCATCGGGTCGTCGCGCAGGCCGAGCTCGTTGATCTCGAAGGTGACGTCGTATTCGCGTGTCGACTTGCGGGCCGTGGCTCCGGGGCGCTTGGTCCAGCCGGTGGCGCTGTCGAACTGGTTGATCGTTCGGGGTGGTGCCATCCCGATCACCCGCAGGCCCCCCTCGAAGGTGAGGACGAAGAGCAGCAGGCTGATTGCAATGGCGAGCAGGACGTTGATGGCGCGCATGGTTCTCGGTGTCCTCTAGCTCACCATCGCCGTGACCGAGTCGCCTTCGTGGCGCAGGTTGAACTTCGTGTCGGCGATCTTCTTCTTCGCGTCTGCGGCGATGATGTAGTTGTTGAGGAAGAGGAGGTCCATTCCCGACAGACTGAAGGTGTTGAAGGCGTGACTGGGATCCTCGACGATCGGCTCGCCCTTCAGGTTGAAGGAGGGGTTCATCACGACCGGCACGCCGGTCTTTTCGCCGAACAACTCGATCATGCGGTGGTAGTCCGGGTTCGTGGCCTTGTACACCGTCTGCAAGCGGCCGGAGCCGTCCTCGTGGGTGATCGCCGGCAGGTCCGCGCGCTTGTCTTCTCGAACCGGCGTCACGTACAGCATGAAACGCGCGGGCGCGTGGCGCTGAGGCTCGGGGAAGTCGAAGAAGTCGTCCGCGCGTTCCTCGAGCACGGACGGCGCGAAGGGCCGGAAGGCCTCGCGGAACTTGATCTTGGCGTTCAGCTTCTCCTTCATCTCCGCCTTGCGCGGGTCGGCGATGATCGAACGCGCGCCGAGTGCTCGCGGGCCCCACTCGAAGCGGTTGCGGAACCAGCCGCAGACCTTGCCGTCGACCAGGGCCTGGGCGACCGTATCGAAGAACTCCTCGTCGTCCTCGATCTTCTGGAAGGCGATGTCGTTCTTGCGCAGGAAGGTCTCGATTTCCTCGTCGGAGTACTCGCTGCCGAGGAAAGCGTCCTGGAGGGCCGGCCCGCGCGGCTGATCGAGCACGTGGTTGTAGGCCCAGTAGGCAGCCCCCACGGCCCCGCCGTCGTCGCCCGGCGCGGGGTGGATGTAGACGTCGTCGAAGGGGCCGTCGCGCAGGAGCTTGTAGTTGGCGACCGAATTGAGGGCCACGCCGCCCGCCAGGCAGAGGTTCTTGGAGCCGGTCACCCCGTGCAGGTGGGTGATCATTTTCAGCAGGATCTCCTCGGTCACGCGCTGGATGCTGGCCGCCATGTCGCAGTAGAACGGGTCGAGCGACTTGTCCTGCAGCTTCGGATCGCGGGGCGGTCGCCCGAAGTGCTCGCCGAAGACCTTCGCGAGGGTGTTGTCCCGCGAGTAGTGGTAGGCGAAGTACTTCATGTCGTGCCAGAGGCTGCCGTCGGGCGCCACTTCGATCAGCTCGTAGATCTTGTCGGCGTGGACAGGTTTCCCGTAGGGGTGCATGCCCATCAGCTTGTACTCGCCCTCGTTGATCTCGAACCCGCAGTAGGCGGTGAAGGCCGAGTAGAGCAGGCCAAGGGAGTGGGGGAAGCGCAGCTCCTTGATGATCTCGATCTTGTTCCCGCGCCCCATGCTCATGGTCGAGGTGCTCCATTCGCTGGCGCCGTCGACGGTCAGGATGGCGGCCTCGTCGAAGGGCGAGGTGAAGTAGCTCGACGCCGCGTGCGACATGTGGTGGTCGGCGAACAGCAGCTTCGAGCCGCGCACCCCCATGCGTCGCGCCATCATGGACTTGATCCACAGCTTGTCGGAGATCCAGCGCTGCATCGACTCGCGGAAGACCGCCGCCGAGCGCGGGAAGGTGGCCATCGCCGATAGCAGCATGCGCTCGAACTTGACGAAGGGCTTCTCGTAGAAGACGACGTGGTCGACGTCGTCGATCGTGATGCCCCCGCGCTCGAGGGCGAACTCGATCGCCAGGGCGGGGAAGCCGGAGTCGTGCTTGAGGCGGCTGAAGCGTTCCTCCTCCGCGGCCGCGACGAGCACGCCGTCCTGGACCAGGGCGGCCGAGGAGTCGTGGTAGTAGAACGAGAGTCCGAGGACGTTCATGGCGGGGCGGCTCAGTCTTGCCGTCGGGCGGCGGCCAGGTCTTCGTTGCGTGCCTCCCAGTCCACCCAGTTGCCGCTGGGGCGGCGGCGCAGGTGCAGGGGATCGGCGAGGAGGCGGTAGAACAGGGCGAAGGGCCCCAGTACTCCGAAGTACAGCACCGTCAGGAGCGCTCGGGAGAGCATGTTCCCGAAGCGCTCGGTGAACTCGACCAGGGCTTTCATGGGGCGCGGGGAGGGGGGGACGCGGAGGAGGCGCAGGGCAGGAAACCGCGCGGGGCGGCGCTCTATCGGGTTTTCGACGCCGCCGGCCTGGTCCCTTGAGGGCCCGGCGTGGAACCGGCGGCGCGGGACCGAAGATGGGGACGCCCGCGGGCGTTTCCCCGGCGGCGGATTATAGCGGCTGCCGGCGGCGGGGAGAGGTCTGCTTCCGAGCTCGGGCGGGTCAGTCGAGGACCAAGACGCCCTCGAGCAGCTCGCGCTCGCGGTAGACCTGCACCTCGAGGGGAGTGGAAGACTTCAGGCGTCCCACCAGGCCGGCCAGCTCGGAGCGCGTGCCGACGCGCCAGGCGCGGGCCAGCTCGTCATCGCTCTCGGGCTGCACGGCATCGACGAGATCCCCGCGATCCAGGCCGATCTCGGCAGCCGGCCCCCCCTCGCGCAGGCGCTCGATCTCCAGGATCCTGCGCCTGCCGACGGCGTTCTCACGGAAAGTGGCGCCCATCCGCTCCCACAGGAGCCCCTTGGCCTTCTCCCAGGTCAAGAAGCTCACTTCCCGGCGTTCGCCACCCTGGCCGAGAGCCAGCCGCACGGCGCGTGCCGGCCCCAGCCCCAGGCGCGCCAGGCGCCAGGCCCCCTGCTCTGTGACCTCGCGGCCATCGACGGCCAGGACGCGATCGCCGCGCCGCACGCCGGCCTCGCCGGCCGGGCTGCCGTCGACGACCTTCGTGACCACGAGCTCGTCGTCCTCGGTGACCTCGAAGCCCACCCAGGCGCTGTAGCTCCCCGGCGTGATCAGCTGCTCCTCGAGTACGCGCCGGACACGGTCCGCGGGGATCGAGAAGCCGATGTTCTCCGCGGCGGTGTTCACCGCGCTGTTGATCCCGATCAACTCGCCGTTGATGTTGAGCAGGGGGCCTCCGCTGTTGCCGAAGTTGATCGAGGCGTCGGTCTGGATCAGGTCCTCGAAGCGCAGGGTCTGGCGCGGCTGGTTGGGGTCACTGACCGGCACGTTGCGGTGCAGGCCGGAGATGATGCCCATGCTGACCGTGTGCGTGTGTCCGAGGGGACTGCCGATGGCCAGGACGCGCTCGCCGATCATCAAGTCCGAGCTCGTGCCGAGCGCGAGAGTCGGGAAGATGCGGTTGGGGTTGGCTTCGAGCTTGAGCAGGGCCAGGTCCTCCTGCGGCACCGCGGCTACGAGCTTGGCCACGTAGGGGTGGGGATCGAGCGTCTTCTCGAAGTGGACCGTGATCTGATCCGCGCCGCCCACCACGTGGTAGTTGGTGACGACGAATCCCTCCGGGCGGATCACGGCGCCCGAGCCGCTACCGCGGCGCAGGGCCGACTGGCGCTGGCCGAAGAAATCGCGCCACTGGACCTTCTTCCCGGTTTCGATGTAGACGACCGCGGGGATCGCCTTCTCGACCACCAGGGACTCGGCCGTGCGGCGGCGCTCGTAGAGCTCTGTATCCGACATCCCGCGCAGGTAGTCGTCGAGGGACGGCTCCTGGGGGGCGAGTGCCGGAGCGAGTGCCGGAGCGAGCGTCGGGGTGGGGCAGAGCAGGAACGGCAAGAGCAGGTTCAGCATAGTGGTTCTCCGGGGGCGGCGGCACGGGCGGGTACCGGGGCCCGCTCTACGGCCCGAGGAGCGTAATGTGAGGGCCTGCTGAGCTGCAAAGTCCCGCCCCGGGGCCAGGGGACGGCACTCCGGCAGAGCAGGGCCC
This sequence comes from Planctomycetota bacterium, assembly GCA_002686265.1. GTDB lineage: Bacteria > Planctomycetota > UBA1135 > UBA1135. The sequence continues at coordinate 342,760 of NZBA01000050.1, read as the reverse complement.
CGCGGGTTCTGCAGCGGAGATCTTGGAGTACTCCGCGTCGGGGCAGCGGTCGCCGCCCGAGCGGGGAGTTGGTGGGCGATACTGGACTCGAACCAGTGACCTCCACGTTGTCAACGTGGCGCTCTAACCAGACTGAGCTAATCGCCCTAGCCGCACCGCGGCAGTTTCCCACGGGCACCGGGATGGCGCTCGCAGGGGCGCAGAGGATAGTGTCTTGGCCTGGGCCGCCCCAAGCCCAAACCTCATCCCCTTTCCCCCCCGACGAGGCTCTCCGTGAAGATCGGTGTCGTCCGCGAAATCAAGACCCACGAGAACAGGATCGCCCTGACCCCCGCCGGTGCTGACCGGCTGCGCACGGCGGGGCACGAGGTGGCGGTGGAGGCGGGAGGCGGCCTCGGCAGCGGCCTCAGCGACGAGGCCTTCCGCGAGGCCGGGGCGACTCTCCTGTCCAACGCCGAGGCCGTCTTCTCCGAGAGCGAGCTGATCCTGAAGGTCAAGGAGCCTCTGGCGGCGGAGTGGCCGCTGATGCGTCCCGGCCAGACCTTGTTCACCTACTTTCCCCTCGCCGCGAGCCGCGAGCTGACCGAGGCGATGATCGCCACCGGTTCCCACTGCTTCGCCTACGAGACCCTCGAGGCGGGCGGCTCCCTGCCCCTGCTGACGCCCATGAGCGAGGTCGCCGGTCGCATGGCGATCCAGGACGGGGCAAAAGCCCTCGAGAAGCACCAGGGCGGCGTCGGGATCCTGCTCGGCGGCGTGCCCGGCGTGCGCCCGGCGCAGGTCCTCATCCTCGGCGGCGGCGTCGTCGGCACCCACGCGGCGCGCATGGCGGCCGGCATGGGCGCGGACGTGACGATCATGGACATCGACCTCGAGCGCCTGCGGCAGCTCGAGGAGAGCCTGCCGCGCAACTGCAGTACGGTCTTCTCGACGCCCTTGGCAATTCGCGAGATGCTGGGGCAGGTGGACCTCGTGGTGGGGGCCGTGCTGATCCCCGGCGCCGCGGCCCCGCGCCTGATCCGGCGTGACGACCTGGCTCTGATGAAGCCTGGGGCGGTGATCGTGGACGTGGCCGTTGACCAGGGCGGTTGCATCGAGACGTGCCACCCCACGACCCACGACGAGCCGAGCTACTTAGTGGACGGCGTCGTCCACTACTGCGTGGCCAACATGCCCGGGGCCGTGCCGCGCACGAGCACCTACGCGTTGACCAACGCGACCCTGCCCTACACCCTCGAGCTGGCCGCCCTCGGCCCGGCGCGCGCCATCCGCGAGAGCCGCCCCCTGGCCACGGCCGCCAACGTGGTCGCTGGGCGCTTGACCTGTCGGCCGGTGGCCGAGGCCTTCGGGCTGGAGTACACGCCGGTGGAGGAGGCGGTCGAGGCCATCGAGGCCGCGCCCGAAGCCAGGGCCGGGACCTGATGGAGTGGTGGGAGGCGCTGCTGCTCGGCGCCGTCGAGGGCCTGACCGAGTACCTCCCGGTGAGCTCGACGGGCCACCTGCTGCTGGCCCAGCGAGCCCTGGGCCTGGAGGCCGGCGGGGCCGCCAACGCCTACGCGATCTGCATCCAGGCCGGCGCGATCCTGGCCGTCGCCGGGCTGTACCGCCGCCGCGTGGCCCAGATGGCGCGCGGCCTCGCCGGCGGGGATGCCGAGGGCGCGCGCCTGCTGGCGTGCATCGTGACCGCCTTCGTCCCCGCGGCGGTCGTCGGCCTGCTCTTCGATGACTGGATCGAGGCCCGCCTCTTCGGGTTGTGGCCCATCGTCTCCTCCTGGTTCGTCGGCGGCGTCCTGATCCTCGTCGTCGGCCGGGCCCGCCGGGCCTCGACCGCGCGGAGCGAGAGGAGCTTGGCTTCTCTGGCTCCCTCGGCCGCCCTGGTCATCGGCTTGGCTCAGACCCTCGCCCTGTGGCCCGGCACCAGCCGCAGCCTGGTGACCATCGTCGGCGGCCTGCTGGTGGGCCTGAGCTTGTCGGCCGCGGTCGAGTTCAGCTTCCTCCTCGGGCTGGCGACCCTGTTGGCCGCCACGGCTTACAAGGCCCTCGGCCACGGGAGCGAGATGCTGGCGACATTCGGCCCGCTGAACCTCGTCCTGGGCCTGTTCTCGGCCTGGCTCTTCGCCGTGCTCTCGGTGCGCTGGATGATCGCCTGGCTCGAGCGCCACGGCCTGGCGTTGTTCGGCTGGTATCGGGTGATCCTGGCCGTGGGCGTGGGATCGATCCTGTGGAGCGGAGGCCTCGCGGCGTGAATTCGCCCCCCGCGAGCACGGCTTCTCCCCCCCCGGTGCGCTAGCGGGCCGTTGAAGAACGCCCCACTCCGATTCCGCCTCCTCGCAGTGACGAAGATGTCTTCGTCTCGCTACGGCCCTTCTCCAACGGGTTGCTAGGATCGCCGTCGGATGGACGAGCCCAACCTCCCGGCCGGTGAGCGGCGAGCCCTGATCACCGGCATCACGGGTCAGGACGGCAGCTACCTGGCGGAGTTCCTGCTCGGGCTCGGCTATCAGGTGTACGGTCTCCTGCGCCGCTCCTCCAGCCCGCGCCTCGACCGCGTCGAGCACCTCCGCGAGCGCATTCACTTCGTGGGCGGCGACCTGCTCGACCAGTCCAGTTTGGTGCGCGCCCTGCAGGAGGCTCGACCCCGCGAAGTCTACAACCTCGCCGCGCAGTCGTTCGTCCCGACCTCCTTCGCCGAGCCGGTGCACACGGCCGAAGTCAACGCCGTCGGCGTCGTGCGCCTGTTGGAGGCCCTGCGCCAGGTCGCGCCGGAGGCGCGCATGTATCAGGCCTCGACCTCGGAGATGTTCGGCAAGGTCGTGGCCAGCCCACAGGACGAGCTCACGCCGTTCTACCCGCGCAGTCCCTACGGCGTCTCGAAGGTCTACGCCCACTGGGCCGTGGTCAACCACCGCGAGGCCTTCGACCTGTTCACCTGCAGCGGGATCCTGTTCAACCACGAGTCGCCGCGGCGCGGTGAGGAGTTCGTGACCCAGAAGGTGGCGGGAGCGGTCGCACGCATCGAGCGCGGTCTCGCGAGCGAGGTCGTCCTCGGCAACCTCGAGGCTCGCCGTGACTAGGGGCACGCCGCCGACTACGTGCGCGGGATGTGGGCCATGCTGCAGTGCGACGAGCCCGACGACTTCGTGATCGCGACCGGCACGACGCGCTCGGTCGCCGATCTGTGCGAGGCCGCCTTCGCCTGCATCGGCCGCGATTGGCGCGACCACGTGCGCACCGATCCGGCCTTCATTCGCCCGGCGGACGTCGAGCTGCTCGTGGGGGACGCATCGAAGGCGCGGCGCGAGCTGGGTTGGGAACCGGAGATCTGCTTCGAGAACCTGATCAGCGAGATGGTCGAGGCCCGACTCGCGGCCCTCGACGCCTGACGCGCGCCGCTCGCCCAGTGCGAGAGGCCCAGTGCGAGAGGCCAGCACCGGATTCAGTGCACGATTCCGGCGCTCGCGGGCGCCGAGGCCGGTCGTGCGCGGACCCCTTCCGGCCGGTCGCTCGCGCCGGCGGCCCGTCCGCCGCGATAGTCCGTTACCCAGTGCGCCAGGGAATCGCCGGGGCAGAGTGTCTGCTTCAGGTCGCTGTGTCCGCGCACCGCGCCGAGAGGGATCGCGTGGGCGGAGCGCAGCTCGTCCAACAGGTTCGCCAACGAAGTGAGGGCGCCCGCGCTCGGGCTGCGGTGGCGGAAGTCGCCCAGCAGGCAGATGCCGATGTTTCCGCGATTCAAGATGCCGCCGGCGTGGGCTCCCTGCCAGCGCAAGGAGCGCCCCTCGAACAGGCGTCCGGCGGCGTCGATCAGGAAGTGGTAGCCGATGTCGCCGAATTCGCGCTGGTGGACGTGGACGCGTTGGATCTTGCGCAGGGCGAGGGTCGAGTCGGCGATCGAGCCGTCGAGGGTCGTGCCGGGGACCTCGGCCGAGTGGTGCACGGTGATGCGCGTCCAGCGCCCGCCGACCGGATCGAGGCGAGCGGGAACCGGAGCGGACGCGCCCCAGCGCGCACGGGCAATCAGCTCGCCGGGAGTCGGCGGCGGGGCCGCGCCCAGCTGATCCAGGCGCGCCAGACCGGCTAGAGCGCGTCGGCGCTGGTCCGAGCTCGCGCGCGGGTCCGCGACGACGCGCTCGAAGCCGGCCCGTGCGGCGGCGTGGCGCACCGGCGGGGGACCCTCTGTGGCTGTCCGGAGCTCGGCGGCGATCTCCAGGCGTCCCTCGGCGAGCGTCAGCTCGGCGGTCAGACGCCAGAGGGCCTCGGCCTGGGGCTCGGCGACGAGCCAGGACTCGATCGCGTCGAGCTTCGACCAGGTGAGGGGCTCCCCGACCCATTCCGGCACCGCTGGCGAGGGCCAGGGATCGCTCGAGCCGCGGATCGGGCCTCCGCCCCCCACGCAGGCGCTCACCACCCAGGACAAGAGCAGAGCGCCGAGCGCCCTGTGCCCGGCGTGTCTGGCGTGTCTGGCGGCGACGCGTGGCGCGCGGGTGCTCTCGACTCCGTCCCGACTGGCGCTCATGACCTCGCTGCATACCCGAATCCTGAGCGCGAGGCAAAGGCCCTGGCGTGGAAGACCGGGGAAGGGGAGACTGACGGGGGCTGGGGAGGGAGAATGTCACCGGCCGCGGGGATCGGCCTAGCGAACTTCCCCGCCCGCCCACCGCCGCCATGCTGACCGCCCTGCTCTCGGCCCTGACCCTCGCCTGCTCCGCCGGCCCCGCCTGCTCCGCCAGCCCCGCCGGCCCGCCGGCCGCTGGGCAGGACGAGGCCGAGTTCGAAGCGCTGCTGGCCGAGGAGCGGGCCGAGGCCGACCGCCTGCGGCGGCGTGGGGACCTCCGCGGCGCCGGGCGGATCCTCTCCCGGCACCTGCGGGACGAGCCCGCCGATGCCGCCAGCCGCCTCCTGCGCGGGCGCGTGGCCCGCGAACGCGCCGACCACGAGGCGGCCCTGGCGGACCTGCGGCGTGCCCTGGCGGATGCCCCCGGCAGCCCGCGGGGAGGGCGCGCCGCCTGCGCCCGCGAGCTGGCGTGGGAGCTCGTGGACCTGGGGCGGGCGGTGGAGGCCGACGCGGTCCTCGAGCAGGCCCTCGCCAGCCTGAGCCCGGCGGAGGACGCCCGCGATGCTTGGATCATGGCGCGCGTGCGGAGCGCTCTCGGCCAACGCGAGGAGGGCCTGCGCCTGCTGCGCTTCGGGGCCGACGCCGGTGGGGGAGGCGATTGGCGCGTGCTCCTGGCCCGCGCCCGCTGCCAGCGGGCCCTGGGCCGCCTGGAGAAGGCCCAGCGCTCTCTGATCGCGGCCGACCGCGCCGCGCGCGGGGGCGAGGGGGTCGAGCCCGAAGTGCTCGTCGAGCTCGGTTCCGTCTACTTCGAGGCGGACCGCGAGGTGGACGAGGCCAAGGGGCGCTCCGCGGCCGACCTCTACGACGAGGCCCTCGAGGTGTACCCGACCTGCGAGGGAGCCCTCCTCGGCCTGTTCGAGCTGCACCGCGTGAACTGGCGGCGAACGAGCAAGCCGGCGTCCCACTGGCTGAGGGAGGCGCTCGCGGCGCGGCCGGATTCGGTGGCGGCGCTGCTCGCCGGGCTCTCCGCCGACCTGGACGACGGCCGCCTGCGCTCGGCGCGCGTGCGCTTGGCGCGCCTGCTCGCTCTGGCCGGCGGCCGGCGCGACGTGCGCGCCGAGCAGGCCGCCCTGGCCTGGATCGAGCACCGCCGCGAGGAGGCCGGCGCACTGCTGGACGCCCTGGGCGCCGAGGACGGGCACGACAGCCGCCCCGAGCGCGGGCTCGGCCGTCACCTCGTCGAGCTCTACCGCTTCGCCGAGGCGGTCGAGTTCCTGCGCGGCGCCGTGGCTCGCGATGGCGCCGACCACGTCGCCTGGACCTACCTCGGCCGGGCCCTGGCCAACACGGGCGACGAGGGGGGGGCGCGCGAGGCCTTCGCCCGTGCGGACGCCCACGCCGGCCTGCGTCAGGACGCCTGGCGCGCCAACACCGCCCGCGTGCTCGAACGCATGGAGCGCGTCGCGCGCGTCGACACCTTCGGCGAGCTGTCGTTCGTCTGGCAGCCCGACGGCGCCGGGGTCCTGGAGGTCTACCTGGTGCCCTTCTACCGGGAGGCGCGCGCCGAGTTGGCCGAGCGCTACGGCTACACCCCCGGCCCGGTACGCATCGAGGTCTTCCGGCGCCACCAGGACTTCTCGGTGCGTTCCACGGGATTCGAGGGATTCCCGGCTCTCGGCGTGTGCTTCGGACCGGTGGTGACGGCCCTCTCGCCTCTGTGCGAGATGCGCGGCCGTTTCTCCTGGGCGCGCACCTCGTTCCACGAGTTCACCCACGTGATCCACCTCGGCCTGTCCCACAATCGCTGTCCGCGCTGGGTCACCGAGGGGCTGGCGACTTGGGAAGAGGCCCAGCGCAATCCGGCCTGGGCGCGCAACATGCGCCGCGAGCTCCTCGACGCTCACCACAACGGCACCATCATCCCCGTGCGCGAGCTCAATAGCGCCTTCCGCGGCCCGCGCATCCTGTTCGGCTACTACCAGGGCGGGCTGATTTGCGAGCTGCTCGTCGAGCGCCACGGCTTCGCCACGACCGTTCGGTTGCTGGAGGCCTTCGACCGCGGATTGGACCTCGACGCTGCCCTGGACGAGGTCTTGGGGATCTCCCCCGAACAGCTCGACGCCGACCTGGCGGCCTTCGTCACCGAGCTCGTCGCGCCCCTGGCGATCGAGCCACGCTGGGGGAGCGAGCTCCTCGGGCGCTTGCGTCTGGGGTTGGAGGACGAGGTCCCCGCCGACGCGCGCGGGTGCGAGAAGTGGAGCGAAGCTTGGTGCTCGATCGCCTGGGGACAGTGGCAGGCCGGGCGGGAGGTCGACGCCCAGGAGGCCCTGCGACGCGTGGCACTCGGCGGGCGGCGCGAACCACGGGCGCTCTTCCTGCGCGGCGAGCTGGCCCTCGCCGACGGTGACGAGGAGGCCGCGCGGGAGGCGTGGACGGCCGGTTTGGAAGCCGGCGGCGAGGACTTCCGCGTGCGCATCGCCCTGGGGGCCTTGTGCCGGGCGGCGGGGGAGGCGGAAGCGGCCGAGGCGCACCTCGTGGCGGCGGAGCGCGCCTTCCCGGGCTTCGATGAGCGCGAGCTGGCGGCGGAGCTGCGTCTGGCGGCGCTCTACGCCGAGCAGGGACGGGGTGACGAGGCCATGGCGGCCCGCGAGCGTTACCTGGCCTACGACGCCGCCGACCTCCCGACCAGGCGGCGCGTGGCGGATTGGCACATGGAGAACGACCGGCCCGCGCGCGCCGCGCGCCTCTTGCGCGAGGCCAACGAGGTCGATCCCTTCGGTCGCGGGTTGCATTTCGACTGGGGGCTCGCCTTGCACGCCTGCGAGCGCTGGGCCGAGGCCTTGCGAGAGTTCGAGGTGGCGGCGCTCGTCCCGCCGGAGCTGGATCTGGACGGCCCGGGCCCGCTCTCCCAGACCGAGCGCGCGCTGCTCTTGGGCTGGCAGGCTCTGTGTCTGGTCGAGCTGGAGCGTGGCGAAGAAGCCACCGGCCGCGCGGCGAGGGCTCTGGCGCTCGATGCCGACTGCGCCCCGGCGGCGGAGGCTGCCGCGCGCGTGGACGGCTGACGGCCGCGGTCGTTTGCCCGTTCGGAGGTGAAGGCCGGCGCGGGAAGCCGGTTAGGATGCGTCCATGGCGCCCCGATCCGAGCGCGGCCTGTTCCTGGTCCTCGACGGTGTGGACGGCTGCGGCAAGACGACCCAGGCCGAGCTGCTCGTGCGCGTCCTCGGCGAGGGCGTCAGCGCGCAGCACGCCCCCCTGCACCTGCGCGAGCCCGGCTCGACGGCTCTCGGGGAGCGGTTGCGCGAGCTCCTGCTCGACCGCGCCCTGGAGCTCGACGCCGGCGTGGAGGTACTGCTCTTCGCCGCCGCGCGGCGCCAGATGCTGGGGGAGCTCGTGGCCCCTGCGGTGGCCTCTGGGCGGCACGTCGTCTGCGAGCGCTTCCATCCCTCGACCTGCGCCTACCAGGGCCACGCCGGCGGGCTTTCGACGGCCCGCGTGCGCTCCGTTCTGACGGCCTGGGCGGGACGCCCGAGCCCGGATCTCGAGGTCGTTCTCGACCTCGCCCCCGCCGCCGCCGCCGCGCGGCGCGGAGCGCCGAGCGACCGCATCGAGGACAAGGACGACGCCTACCACGCGCGGGTGGCGGAGGGCTATCGCGGCTACGCGGCCGAAGTCGGGCGCGCCGTCCTCTTGGATGGATCCGGTAGCGTCGAGGCGGTCCACGCGGCCATTCTGAAGGAGGTGCGCCGTGTCCTCGTCTGAGCTCATCGGTCATGCCGAGGTCCTCACCGGTTTGTGGACGGCGGCCGCCGCCGGGCGCCTGCCCCACGCCCTGCTCTTCCACGGCCCGCGCGGCGTCGGCAAGTTCCAAGCCGCCGTGCGCTTGGCCCGAGGGCTCTTGTGCGACGGCGGCCCCGGCCCGCCCTGCGGGAGCTGCGGCGCCTGCGCCCGTCTGCGGGCGGGGACTCTGGCCGACCTGCACTTGCTCGATCCGGAGGACGAGGGCCTCGAGACGATCCCGATCTGGCGCGTGACCCCGCGCCACGACCACCCGGGGGTGACCACGGTGGAGGAGTTCCTCTCCCTGCGCGCCCGCGAGGGCGGCTGGCGCGTCGTGTGCCTGCGCGACTTCGACCGAGCCCACGCCGCGGCGCAGAACGCCCTCCTCAAGACTCTCGAGGAGCCGGGTGAGGCGACCCTGTTGGTGCTCGAGAGCTCTAGACCGGGCCAGCTCTTGGAGACGATCCGCAGCCGTTGCGTGGCCGTGCGCCTGGAGGCCGTGGGCGTGGCGGAGACGGCCGACCTGCTCGAGGCGGCCGGCGTGGCGAGCGGTGACGCCGCGTGCTTGGGGCGCTGGAGCGGCGGTGCGCCGGGGCGCGCCCACGAGCTCCTGCGCGAGGGCGCTCTGGAGATGCAGCCGCTGTTGGCGGAGGTCTTGCGCGGCACCGTCGAGCCCTTGCAGGCCGCCGCGCGATTGGCCGAGGTGCGGGGCGATTTTTCCGGCGGCACGGACGCGGCCCGCGCCCGGGCGCGGACACGGGCGGCGGTCGTGTTGGCCCTCGAGCTGGCCCGGGACCTCCTGCGCCTCGAGCACGGCGTCGAGGCGACGACTCTGGCCCACGGCTCGACCCTGGAGGGCTGGGCGGGCGTCGGGGGCGCGCGTGTCGCGCGCACGGTGGACGCGCTCCTGCAGGCTCGGCAGGATGTGGAGGCCAATCTCTCGCCGCCGGGCATCCTCGATCGCACGGCCCTGGCCTTGGCCGAGTCGAGCACGGCCGCGCGGCCGGTGACGGGGTGGGCGCCGCGATGACCGACCCCCTGCGCAAGCTGGCCCTGAGCGACGGTCGCTACGCTCCCGCGGCCTTCCAGTTCCTCTTCGAATCCCTCGACCATGCCGTGCGCCTCGCGGGACGGGCGGAGGCCGAGGGTGCCGAGCGGCACGTCTCGGGCCAGGAGCTGCTGGCCGGAATGCGCAGCTACGCCCTGCGTCTGTTCGGTCCCCTGGGAGCTCAGGTTTGGCGCTCCTGGGGCGTCCACGAGACGATCGATTGGGGGCGGATCGTCTTCCTCTTGGTGGAGAGCGGACTGCTCAACAGCCAGGAGGACGACAGGATCGAGGACTTCCGCGACGGCTTCGACTTCGATCAGGCCTTTGTGGAGGAGTACGAGCTGGAGTTGCCCGCGGAGATCCCGCCGCGCCCGGCGGGCGAGGCCTGAGCCCCTCCCCGATCCGGACCCTGGACTCGGCTCGGCGCGCCCGGCAGGATCCTGGCGATGCTCGAGCGCTTCTCGCCGGCCACGCGCAACGTCTTGCTCGCCCTCTTGGGCGTGGTGGCGGTCTGGGGAGCGTGGGAAGTGCGCTCGGTCCTCAACCCGATCATCGCCGGTTATTTCGCCGCCTACGTGGCCCACCCGCTCGTGTTGCAGCTCCAGGCCCGCGGCTGGTCGCGGCGCAAGTCGGTGAACGTGATCTTCGCGGCCTTCGCCCTGGGCCTCTCGGGGCTCCTCGCCGGCCTGCTCCTCCAGGGGCGGATGCTGGCGGGCGACTTCCGCGACGAGCGCGTGATCGGGCGCGCCGAGGAGCAGGTGGACGCCTTCCTCGAGCGCCACCAGGGATCGATCGACCGCGTGCGGGGGTTCCTGTTCCGCGACAGCGACGGCGAGAGCTCCGATGCCGATGACGATGACGGCGGTGGCGCGGCGGCCGCCGGAGGCGCGGCCGCGGGCGCGGGCTTGGGCGCGGGCGGCGCGGGCTTGGGCGCGGGCGCGGGAGTAGGCGCGGGCGCGGGCGGGATCCGGACCTTGGACGACGGCGAGCTGACCCTGCGCTCGCTCGCCGCCTGGGTGGGCGGCGAGCTCTTCAGCGGGCAGCGCGCGGGCCAGACCGCCGAGGTCGGCCTGGCGGCGGGCAGCACGGGCCTGACTCTGTTTCGGCGTCTGTTCGGCTCGGCCCTGGCCTTCGGCACCTTCTGCCTCCTGCTTCCGATCTACACCTACTTCCTGCTCTTCGAGCTCGAGCGCATCCACCGCTTCGTGCAGCACTACCTCCCGCGCCGCGAGCGCACGCGCCTGGTCAGCGTCAGCGGTCAGATCGGCGAGGTGCTGGCGAACTTCTTCCGCGGGCGCCTCTTGGTGTGCCTGATCAAGGGCCTCTTGCTTTCGGTCGGCCTGGCCGTGCTGGGGGTCGACTACGCCCTGTTGCTCGGCCTGTGCGGCGGCTTCATGGCCCTGATCCCCTTCGTCGGCCCGCTCGTCGCCGGGGTCGCGGCCTTCTTCCTGGCCCTGCTGGGCCACGACCTCGTGGGTGCCCTCTGGCGCGTCCTGGCGGTCTTCTGCCTGGCCGAGATCGTCGAAGGCTACGTGCTGATCCCCAAGATCCTGGGCGACAGCCTGGGGCTGCACCCGGTGGTCGTCCTGGCGGCGGTCTTCGTCGGCGGCGCCGCCCTGGGCATGCTCGGCTTCCTGCTCGCCCTACCGATCGCGGCGACGGCCATCATTCTGGTGCGCGAGCTGGTCCTGCCCGCTCTCGAGGACCTGGCCGAAGAGACCTGAGCGGCGCGCTGTTCCACCGCGCACGGTTCTCGGCGCGCCGCGCAGGGGGCACGGCGCGCCGCCGGGAGCCCGCGAGGGCAGCGCCGGGGGGCGCTAGTGGTCGAGGCGGTTGAGGATGCCGGTCAAGAGCTCGAGGGTCTCGGTGGAGAGCCTCCCGTCCTCGCGGCGGGCCGCGGCCAATTGGGCCAGGGCGTCGCGCACGCTGCGGCGCTCCTCCTCGCTGCTGGCGGTCGCGGTGACGGTCTCCGCGGAGTCGAGGGCCTCCTCGCTCAAGCCGTCGAAGGTCAGGGCGTAGGCCTCGACCTCCCCTGCCGAGCGGCCCAGCTCCTCGAACACGACCTCGAGCGCACGCTGTAGTTGCCGATCTTCCTGGTAATCGCCGCCGAAGGGGAAGGCTGCACCGCGCTCGTCCTGCACCCGGCGGCGGATCTCGGTGCGCAGCAACAGGCGCAGGTCCTGGGGAGGCAGGAGCGTTGAGAGACCGGCGTGGAACTCCGAGAAGCCGGGATAGCGCGAGGTGTCGCCCCCGTCGCCGTAGGCGAGCTCCTCGAACAGGTCACGGTGGGACTCCCAGTGGTCGGCGACCCAGGTACGGATCGCGCGCTCGGAGCGCAGGTCGCGGATCTCCTCCAGCTTCCAGTGCTCCCAGCGTCGCTGGTCGACCTCCTCGTCGGGCACGACACCGCCGGCGCTGACGATCTTGCCCTCCTCGTCGAACTCGCGGTGGATCGAGCGCCCCGAGGGCAGCAGGTAGCGCGCCACGGTCAGCTTGACCCGCGGGGCGAAATCGAACTCGCCGTTCTCGTTCCAGTCGCGGGTGATCGTCTCCCAGCTGTCGAAGCGCCCGTTGCCGTTCTCGTCGTCGAAGCGATCGTCGCGCTCGCCGCGCACCGGGATCAGGTTCTGGACCGAGCCCTTGCCGAAGCTGCGCTGGCCGACGATGGTGGCGCGAGCGTGGTCCTGGAGCGCGCCGGAGACGATCTCCGAAGCCGAGGCGCTGAAGCGGTTGATCAACACCGCCAGGGGGACGTCCGCGGCGACCAGCGCGTCGCGCACAGTATGGAGCTGCTCGGGGGCGGCGACGCGGCTCTCGGTCGTCACCACCAGGCGCTCGCCCGGCAGGAACAGGTCGGCCACCGCCCGCGCCTCGTTCAGCAGGCCGCCGGGGTTGTTGCGCAGGTCGAGGATCACGCCCTCGACGCGCTCGGCCTGGAGCAGGCCCAGAAGGGTGTGCCCCAGCTCCTGGCTGGCGACGCCCGAGAATTGGGTCAGTTCCACCAGGGCGATGCGTCCGGGGAGGATGTCCCAGCGCACCGGCGGGATCGTGATCAGCTCGCGGCGGATCACGACCGCCATGTCCTCGGTCGGTCGGTCGATCAGAGCCGAGTCCATCCCGCGCCGCCAGATGTAGAGCTTGACGTCCGTACCGGGCTTGCCCTTGAGCTTGCGGATGATCTCCTCGGAGGCCTTGCCCTGGCCGCCCTCGAGGGTCGGCCAGTCGCCGATGCGCACGACCTTGTCGTCGCTCATCAAACCGCTCTTGTAGGCGGGGCCGGAGTAAATTGGACGCGTGATGGTGAAGAGCCCGTCGCCGGGGTCGTTCTGGACGTAGGCGCCGATCCCGCCGTACTCACCGTCGAGCTCCTGCTGGAACTTGGTGAAGATCTCCTCGCTGAGGTAGTTCGAGTGGTTGTCCAGGCTCTGCAGCATCCCCTGTAGGCCGGCGTCGATCAGCGAGTCGCGCTCGGCGTGGGGCAGGTCGCCCTCGATGTGGCGGCCCTGGATGAGCTGGATCATGCGCTCGAACTTCTCGAGGTCGCGCGGCGGGCCCTCCTGGGCGAGGGCCTGGTCGAGGCGCTCGCGCTGGTTGCGGTTCTTACTGGCCCAGTAGGCGCGCGTGCGCTCGACTTGCAGGAAGGCGTCGGCCAGCAGGCCGGCTTCGCCGGGGGTGCGCGCGAGGCGCTCGAGCTCGCCGCGGGCGGTTTCCAGGTCTCGTGCGCGGGCCAGGGCCAGGGCGGCCTGACCGCGCAAACCCGGGTCGGAGGACTCGAGAAACGTGAGCATCTCCGCGCGCGCGGCGCGCTTTTGGCGCCCGCTGCCGAGGCGCCAGGCGGTGACCGCCAGCTCGAGGCGCGTGGCGGGCTCGCGCACGGCATCGCGCGCTCCGGCCAGGAGGCGCGTCACCAGCTCCTCGCGGCGGTCGGGCTCGAGCAGGTGGAAGCCGGCGTCGGCCAGGAGGCCCGCGGCGCCGCGCACGACCTCCTCGTCGTCACCGTCGAGCAAGGGACCGAGGCGCCGGCCGAGGGCGTCCCAGTCGGGCTCGGCGAGCTCGAGCCGCGCCGCGGCCAGGAGCAGCACGCCGCGGGCTGGCAAGGAGTCGTCCCCCAACAATCCCTCGAGGGACGCCGCGAGGGCACCCTCGGGGAGGTCGTCGGCCAGGGCCGCGAGGGCGCCGGCTTCGGCCCACAGGCGGTCTGTGGTGAGCCCAACCGCTGCGGCGGCGCGCTCGGCGAGGGCCGCTTCGACTTCACTCGGATCCTGGCGAGCCGAGACGGGCAGAAGGGGCGCGATGCAGAGCAGAGTGGTGATTCCGATCATGGAGGGCTTCAGTCTTGCGGTTCGGTGGGAGCCGGGGGGAGCGCCGTCGGTGGGGCCGGCCGGCGAGCCTCGGTACGCCATCGGCCCAATCTACGGCTGGCTTCGACCCGTGATCGGTTCGACGTGGGAAAAAACCGCCGCGGTGCCTTCGAGGGGGTGCTCTCCCCGGCGGAATCCGGATTGGACATCGTCGGGGGGTGAGGGTTGGCGCCGGATTCGGGCTAAGATGCCGGGCAGGGAACGGTGGACGTGGAACACAGGGAAAGCGACGGCGGGCTCAGCCACCTGAGCAGCGGCCCCGAGGGGCTCGAATCGCGCATGGTCGATGTGGGCGCCAAGGCGCCCGGCCGGCGCGAGGCCGTGGCCGGGGCCCGGGTGCGCTTCCCGACCGGTGTGCTCGAGCGCGTCCTGACCGAGGGCGGGCCCAAGGGCCCGATCACCGAGGTGGCGCGCAGCGCCGGCATCCTGGCCGCCAAGCGCACGGCGGGGCTGATCCCGATGTGCCACCCCCTGGGCCTGGACGTCGTCGAGGTGCTTTTTGAGCGGGGCGACGGGGACCCCGACGTGCTCCTGGTCCGCTGCCGGGCGGCCTGCACCGGCCCCACGGGGGTCGAGATGGAGTGCCTGGTGGGGGCCGGGATCGCGGCCCTGACCGTGATCGACATGACCAAGGCCCTCTCGCCGGCCATTGCGGTCGAACAGCTGCGCCTGCTCGAGAAACGAGGTGGCAAGGGCGGCTCCTGGCTGGCGGAGACGAGCTCCTGACGCCCGGCGGTTCCGGCGGCCCTCCGCCGGCGCTATCCTGCCGACCTGCGATGTGTCCTCCCCCGACCCTTGGCCCTGAACCGTCCCAGATGATCGACCTGAAGATGCTCCGGCGACTCGTGCGCCTGATGACCGGAGCCGACATCACCGAGCTGGAGATCGACGACGCCCCCAACGGCGTCCGCGTGCGCCTCAAGCGTGGTAGCGCAACCGGCGAGAGCGTCGTGCAGCCCATGGTGCAGGTCCTGCCGGGCGCCGCGGCGCCCGTGGCTCCGAGCGCCGCGAGCGCCGCGGTGGCCGGGGGCGAGGCCACCGGCGGGAGCGGGATCCCCGCGGGCCACGAGCAGATCACGAGTCCCATGGTGGGGACTTTCTACCGCGCTGCCTCGCCGGAGGCGGATCCCTTCGTGGACGTGGGCGGCTCGGTCGACGACGAGTCGGTCGTCTGCATCATCGAGGCCATGAAGGTCATGAACGAGATAAAGGCCGAGCTGCGCGGCGTGGTCGCCGAGGTGCTCGTGGAGAACGGCGAGCCGATCGAATTCGGCCAGCCGCTCTTCCTCGTGAAGACGTCCTAGCAGCCCGTTGAAACACGCCCTTCTCCGACTCCCCGCTTCCCGCCGCTGCCCCGTCGGACCCGGCGATCCGTGCCCGGCGGCCCTACCCGAGCGCCCGCGTCGCCTCGACCTAGCCCTCCTCGCAGCGACGAAGACGTCTCCCTCTCGCTACGGCCCTTTCTCAGCGGGCTGCTAGATGTTCGGACGCGTCCTGATCGCCAACCGCGGGGAGATCGCCCAGCGGATCATCCGAGCCTGCCGCGAGCTCGGCGTCGAGACCGTGGCCGTCTACTCCGAGGCCGACGCCGACGCGCTCTACCTGCGCCAGGCCGACGAGACGATCTGCATCGGCCCGGCGGCGGGAGGTGCTTCGTACCTGAACATCCCGGCCATCATCTCCGCCGCCGAGGTGGGGGATGTGGAGGCGATCCATCCCGGCTACGGCTTCCTGGCGGAAAACGCCCATTTCGCCGAGGTCTGCAACGAGTGCCGGATCCACTTCATCGGGCCCGACCCGAAGACGATTGCCGCCGTGGGCAACAAGGCCAATGCGCGCGCCTTGGCCATCGAAGCCGACGTACCGGTCGTCCCCGGTTCCGATGGCCCGGTCGCCGACGAGGACCAGGCCTCGCGCGTGGCGCGCGAAACTGGCTACCCGGTGATCATCAAGGCCTCGTCGGGGGGCGGGGGGCGCGGGATGCGCGTCGCTCACAACGAGCCGAGCCTGATCAACGGCTTCCACGCCGCGCGCTCGGAGGCGCTCGCGGCCTTCGGGGACGATACGGTCTACATCGAGCACTTCGTCGAGAATCCACGCCACATCGAGGTGCAGATCCTCGGGGACCGGGACGGACACGTGATCCACCTCGGCGAGCGCGACTGCTCGGTCCAGCGCCGGCACCAGAAGCTGATCGAGGAGGCGCCCTCGCACGCCATCAACGCTGAGCAACGGCTCGAGCTCGGCGCGGCGGCGGTGCGCATGGCTCGCGCCGCGGGCTATCACAACGCCGGGACGGTCGAGTTCCTGCTCGATCCCGGGGGGGCGTTTTATTTCATCGAGGTCAACGCCCGCATTCAGGTCGAGCACACGGTGACCGAGCTCGTCACGGGGGTCGATCTGATCCAGCAGCAGCTGCTGCTGGCTAGCGGCGAGTCTCTCGGCTTCGCTCAGGAAGACGTCGTGACCCGCGGGCACGCTATCGAGTGCCGCATCAACGCCGAGGACCCGACCAAGAACTTCCAGCCCTCTCCGGGGCTGGTCGAGACCTTCGTCGCGCCCGGCGGCCCAGGAGTGCGGGTGGACAGCCATTGCTACGGCGGCTACCGCATCCCGCCCAACTACGACTCGATGATCGGTAAGCTCCTGGTGCACCGGAACACGCGCCCCGAGGCCATCCGAACGATGCTGCGCGCCCTGGGGGAGTTCGTGATCGAGGGACCCGCGACGACCATCCCGATCCACCGGAACGTGCTGGCCCACACGGACTTCGTGCGTGCGACCCACGACACCGGGTTCATGGAGCGCTACTTCTCCCAGCCCGGTTCCCTGGGGGTCGGCTCGTGAGCGCGCCCCGCTCGCGGTGCTGTGCGGCGATGGCCGCCGTGTTCCTCGCCGCCTGCGCGGGCGACATGCGCTGGCCGTACATCCCGACCCAGCGCACGCCGGGGCCCATGGAATCGGTCGGGGTCGAGCTGGCGCCGGGCAGCCGGGCGCTGCTGCTCCCCGGGCCCGAGGAGGTGCTGGTGGTGCGCCACGCCGATCCGGTGCAGCTGCGGCCGGCGGGGGAGCTGTCGGCGTATCCCTTGCGCTTCTACGACAAGTCGCGGCGCGTGACGGCGGGGAGCTGGATCCACTCGGCTCCCGGCGGCCGTGCCGAAGTGCTCTGGCCTGACGGGAGCTCTCTAGTGCTCTTCGGGCGCACGACCGGGATCGTGGCCTCACCGAGCCGCGGAGAGCCGCTGTTCGTCTTCCTTGAGATCGAGCGCACCGACATCCACCTGGCGCGTGAGGAGCAGATCGAGCTCCCCGGAGGCGCCTTGCTCATGGCGAGCTCGGGGCCCTTCGTCGTCGAGCTTCGGCGCGAGGACGTGCTGCGGGTGACGAACCAGTCCAAGGCGGCCGGCGAGATCGCCTTCCGCGACCGAGTGTTCGGACTCTACCCCGGGCAGGGGATCGATGTGCCCCTGCTCTCGATCGGCGGGAAACCCGTGGAGTCCAACCCAGGGACGGCTTTGGGCGGCGCGGGGTTCCCTCTCGAGGTGCAGGGCGACGTCGAAGCGGGGGCCGTGGACCACGGCTGGCGGGTGACCGCCGGCGGCGGCGAGCACGAGGTCGGAGCCCTCGGAGTGCGCCTGCGCCTCGGGCGCGGCGAGTCCGCCCTGGTGCGCGGCTTGGAGGCGATCAGCGCGCCGCCGGCGGGCGCGTCCGGGGAAGGGACAGGGGACCTCGGGGCGCCAGACGGTGCTTCCGACGCCCCGGGCGAGAGCGGGAGAGAGGCTCAGCCCGGTTCCGGAGTCGAGTCGGATGCCGAACCGGAACCCGGAGCCGAGCCGGAGGCGGTGATCGAAATCGGAGGAGACGCCGCCTCCGCGGCCTCGCCGCCGCCGAGCGACGGGGCGGACGGCAAGAGTGGAGCCGAGGAGCTCCCCGGGGGCGACGGCGAGTCGCCGGTGAGCGAACCGAGCGCGGGCACCGAAGAAGCCGACGAGAACCCCGCCCCTGGCGGCGGTGACGGGGCGGCCGAGAGCGATACTGACGAAGAGAGGAGGGGATGACGATGAGCGCACCGCGCGCGCTCGTGACCGGTGGGGCGGGGTTCCTCGGGAGCCACCTGTGCGAACGCTTTCTGGCCGAGGGCTTCGAGGTGCTGTGCGTGGACAACCTGATCACCGGCGCCCTCGAGAACGTCGAGCACCTTTTCTCAGACGCGCGCTTCCACTTCGAGAAGCGCGACGTGACCGAGTACCTGCACGTCCCCGGAGAGCTGGACGCAATCCTGCACTTCGCCTCGCCCGCGAGCCCGATCGACTACCTGGAGCTGCCGATCCAGACGCTCAAGGTCGGCTCCCTGGGGACCCACAAGGTCCTCGGACTGGCCCGCGCCAAGGGCGCTCGTTTTCTGCTCGCTTCGACTTCTGAGTGCTACGGCGACCCCCTAGTGCACCCGCAATCGGAGGACTACTGGGGAAACGTCAACCCGGTCGGCCCGCGCGGCGTTTACGACGAGGCCAAGCGCTTCGCGGAGGCCATGACCATGGCCTATCACCGCTTCCACGGCGTCCGCACTCGCATCGTTCGTATCTTCAATACTTACGGCCCGCGCATGCGCCTGCACGACGGTCGCGCCCTCCCTGCGTTCATGGCCCAGGCGCTGTCCGGCGAGCCGATGACGGTTTTCGGAGATGGCTCCCAGACGCGCTCGTTCTGCTACGTCGACGACCTGATCGAGGGGATCTACCGTTTGCTCAACAGCGACGAGCCCCTGCCCGTCAACATCGGAAACCCCACCGAGATGACGATCCTCGAGTTCGCCCAGGCGGTGATCAAGTGCACCGGCTCCTCCTCGGAGATAGTCCATGGCGACCTGCCCGTGGACGATCCCAAGGTGCGCCAGCCGGACATCTCCAAGGCGAAGGCACTGCTGGACTGGGAGCCGGCGGTCGACCTCTCGACGGGCCTGGCCAAGACGATGGCCTACTTCGCCGCGCGCCTGAGCGCGAGGGGCGGCGGGGAGCGCAGCCACTAGCCGTGTGCGGCATCGTGGGAGCCGTCCTGCGCGAAGGGTCGGTCCTCGAGGGCCTGCTCGAGGGCCTGCGCGCCCTGGAATACCGCGGCTACGACAGCGCCGGCGTGGCGGTCGGCGCCGACGGCGGCGTCTCGATTCGGCGCCAAGCGGGGCGGCTGGAGGCCCTGGAAAGCGTGCTCGCCGACGGTGCTCTCGAAGGCGCGCGGATCGGAATCGGACACACGCGCTGGGCGACCCACGGCCCGCCGACCGAGATCAACGCCCACCCGCACACCGACGGGGGCGGGCGTGTGGCCTTGGTGCACAACGGCATCATCGAGAACTACCTGGAGCTGCGCGAGGAGCTGTGCGGGCAGGGCGTCGAGTTCCTCTCGGCGACCGACACCGAAGTGCTGGCGCAGCTCGTCGGCCGCGAGCTCGCGGCGGGGGCCGCCCTGGTCGACGCCGTGCGCAGCACCCTGGCACGTGTGCGCGGCTACTACGCGATCGCCGCCCTAGCCATCGACGACGACCGCGCGCTGGTTTGTGCCCGCCAAGGCCCGCCGTTGTGCCTGGCGGTCGTCGCTGGCGGCGCCTTCTTGGCCTCCGACCCGTTGGCGCTCGTGCGCCATACGCACGAGCTGGTCTTTCTCGAGGACGGCGACGTCGCCACCCTGAGCCCGGGATCCTACGCCGTGGTCGATGCGGCGGGAGAGAAGGCCGAGCGACCGGCGGTAGAGGTCGAGCTCGACGAAGAACAGGCTGGTCGGGGCGCCTTCGCGCACTTCATGCTCAAGGAGATTCACGAACAGCCCGATGTCCTGGCGCGCACGGCCTTCGACCGCATCGACGAGGTGGAGGGAGATGTGCGCTTCACCGAGGAGGGTTGGGACGCCGAGTGCCTGCGGTCGTTCGACCGCGTGCAGCTCTTGGCGTGCGGGACGGCGCGCTACGCCTGCCAGGTGGCGGCCTTCCAGCTGGAGGGTCTGGCGGGCATCCCGGCCGATGTGGACTACGCCAGCGAGTTTCGCTACCGCTCGCCGCGGCTGAGCGAGCGCACCCTGGCCCTGGCCATCTCTCAATCCGGCGAGACGGCCGACACCCTGGCGGCCCTGCGCTTGGCCCGTGAGCTCGGCGCGCGCGCGGGCGCCATCTGCAACGTGCCCGAGAGCTCCCTCGTGCGCGCGGCTGACTGCTTCCTGATGACCCGCGCCGGGCCCGAGATCGGAGTCGCGAGCACCAAGGCCTTCGTCTCTCAGATCGTCACCTCCTACCTGCTGTCCGTGGCGGCCGGGCGCGCACGCGGCAACCTCGACGCCGGCGAGGGCCGCGCCTTGCTCGAGGAGCTGCGCCTGTTGCGGCCGCGCCTCGCTCAGCTCCTCTCGCGCGAGACCCACGCGCGCATCGCCGAGATCGCCGAGCGCCACCACGAGGTCAAGGGCTTCATGTTCCTCGGACGCGGCATCCACTACCCCGTGGCCCTCGAGGGCGCCCTGAAGCTGAAGGAGATCTCCTACATGCACGCCGAAGGCTATCCGGCGGGGGAGATGAAGCACGGGCCGATCGCCCTGGTCGAGCCGGGGATGACGACCGTGGTGATCGCCAACAAGGGCCCCCTGGCCGAGAAGGTGCGCTCCAACCTGGAGCAGGTGCGGGCGCGCGGGGGCCAGGTGATCTGCGTCGGCTCCGACGCTCCAAGTCTCGCCTTGGCCGACGAGGCGGTCGAGATCCCCGAGACCAGTCCCTGGCTGGCGCCGATCCTGAGCGTGGCGCCGTTGCAGCTGTTGGCCTACGAGATCGCCCTGCGGCGCGGCTGCGACATCGACAAACCTCGCAACCTGGCCAAGAGCGTGACCGTGGAGTGAACGATGGCGACCCTTCTCATCACCGGCGGCGCCGGGTTCATCGGATCCCACCTCTGTGAGCGGCTGCTCGCTCGGGGCGACGAGGTGGTCGTCCTCGACAACTTCAACGACTTCTACGACCCCGGAATGAAGCGCGCGAACGCGGCCGGCCTGAAGGGCGCCGAGATCGTCGAGGGTGACATCCGCGACGCACAGGCCGTCGGGCGCCTGTTCGGGGAACGGCGCTTCGATGCCGTCGTGCACCTTGCGGCCATGGCCGGCGTCCGTCCCTCCCTTGCCGATCCGCTGCACTACGAGGACGTCAACGTGCGCGGCTCCCTGGTTCTGCTCGAGGCGATCCGGCGCTCGCCGGGGACGTGCATGGTCTTCGCCTCCTCGTCGAGCGTCTACGGCAGCAACGAGAAAGTCCCCTTCGAGGAGTCGGACGACATCCGCCACCCCGTGTCTCCCTACGCGGCGACCAAGCGCGCGGGGGAGTTGCACTGCTTCACCTACCACCACCTGTACGGGATCCCGACCAGCTGCCTGCGCTTCTTCACCGTCTACGGGCCGCGCCAGCGCCCGGAGATGGCCATCCACAAGTTCGTGCGCGCGATCCTCGCCGGCGAGCCGATCCCTGTCTTCGGCGACGGCTCGACGCGCAGGGACTACACCTTCGTGGACGACATCGTCGACGGTGTCGTGCGCGCCGTCGACCGCTGTGAGGGGTACGAGATCTACAACTTGGGCGGGTCGGAGACGACCTCCCTGGAGGAGCTCGTGGAGCTCGTGGGCCGAGCCTGCGGACGGGAGCCGATCATCGCCCGTGAACCGATGCAGCCGGGCGACGTCGAGATCACCTTCGCGGACGTCTCGAAGGCCGCGTCGCGGCTGGGCTTCGCGCCGAGCACCGCCGTTTCCGAGGGCCTCGGGCGCTTCGTCGAGTGGTACCGGGAGCGCCAAGGAGCGAGCTGATCGTCGTTGCGGGGGAGTCGCGGCGCCCCTACCATGGCCGGCCGACGGCGCTCTGGGCGGCGTCAGGCGCCCATCGCACATGATCCGCGGAACTCCTCTCCAATTACTCCCATGAAGGGCGTCATTCTCGCCGGGGGGCTCGGCACGCGTCTGTTCCCCCTCACCAAGATCACGAACAAGCACCTCCTGCCGGTCTACGACCGGCCGATGATCTACTACCCGATCGAGAGCTTGGTGCGGGCGGGGGTCGAGGACATCATGATCGTCACCGGCGGTCAGAACTCGGGTGAGTTCCTGCGCCTGCTCGGGAACGGCAGCGACTTCGGCCTGAAGCACCTCAACTACACCTATCAGGAGGGGGAGGGCGGCATCGCCGAGGCCCTCGGGCTCGCGCGCCACTGGGCGGGCGGTGACCGCTTGTGCGTCGTCCTGGGCGACAACCTGATCGAGAACAACATCCGCGGCGCGGTCGAGGACTTCCGGGCCCAACAGAAGGGCGCCAAGATCATCGTCAAGGAGGTTCCCGATCCCGAACGCTTCGGCGTTACGCGCATCACCGACGGTGTGGTGGGGGAGATCGTCGAGAAGCCCAAGGAGCCGGACACCAACCTGGCGGTGATCGGGATCTACATGTACGACGAGCGCGTGTTCGACGTGATCGACACGCTCGTCCCCTCCGCTCGCGGCGAGATGGAGATCACCGACGTCAACAACTGGTACGTGCGCGAGGGCTCGATGACCCACGATGTGCTCGAGGGCTGGTGGACCGACGCGGGGACCTTCCAATCTCTGCACCGCGCGGCGGACCTCGTGGCCCGGGGCGGGGCGAACAAGGTCGACTGAATGATCTGGGGGGCGGAGCGAGTCCTGGTCACCGGTGGCGCGGGGATGTTGGGGAGCCAAGTGCTCCTCAGCGCGCCCGACGGCACGACGGTGATTGGAACCGACCTGGTAGAGGCCGGCGGCGTCACGGCCGTCGGCGTGGACCTGGCCGAGGCGGAGCAGGTCGCCGCGTTGTTCGCCGAGCACGGGCCCTTCACGGGCGTCATCCACACCGCTGCCTACACCGCGGTGGACGCGGCCGAGGAGGAGGAGGAGCTCGCCCTGCGTATCAACGGCCAGGCCTGCGGGTGCGTGGCCGCGGCCTGCGCGGAGGCAGATGTTCCCCTGGTGGCGGTAGGGACGGACTTCGTCTTCGACGGCACCTCGCGCCGACCTTATCGCATCGAGGACGTGCCGAACCCGCTCAGCGCCTACGGGCGTACCAAGCTGGCCGGCGAGCGGGCGGCGATGGAGGCTCATCCGCGGGGAACGCGCATCGTGCGTACGCAGTGGCTGTACGGTCCCCGGGGGAGGCACTTCCCAGGCACCATGCGGGCGCTGGCCGCTGAGCGCGAGGAGCTGAAGGTGGTCGACGACCAGGTTGGCTCGCCAACGTCGACTCTGGAACTCGCGCCTGCTCTGTGGGACGTGCTCGCCGCCGGCTCCGCCGGGGTCTATCACGCCGCCTGCGAGGGGAGCTGCACCTGGTACGACCTGGCCGTCGCCGCGGTAGAGGCGGGCCTCCCCGACGGGACGGAACGGGCGCGAATCGTGCCCTGCATGAGCGCTGAGTTCCCTCGGCCCGCTCACCGACCTACCTACAGCGTTCTAGACTGCTCGCGGCTGACACGGCTGCGCGGCCGCAGCCTCGCGCCCTGGCGCGAGGCACTGATGACGTTTCTCGGCGACAGCGGAGAGGAGCCCTGACATGGCGCTCGATTCCGTATTGGTGACCGGCGGCGCGGGGTTCATCGGCAGCAACTTCATCCACATGTTGTGCGAGGAGCGCCCCGAGCTGCGGGTGGTCAACCTCGACGCTCTGACCTACGCCGGGAACCTGGCGAACCTGACCGCGGTCGAGGATCGCACGCACTTCGTGCACGGCGACGTACGCTCGGCCGAGGACGTGGGCAAGGCCCTCGACGCGGCGGGCGAGGGATCGAAGATGGGCGTGGTGCACATGGCGGCGGAGAGCCACGTCGACCGCTCGATCATCGACGGAGAGGCGTTCGTGAGCACCAACGTGGTGGGCACCCAGGTGCTTCTGGACGCCTGTCGGGCCCACGGCGTGGCGCGCTTCGTCCACGTGTCGACCGACGAGGTCTACGGCTCGCTGGGCTCGGAGGGGCTGTTCACCGAGCGGACGCCACTGGCGCCGAATTCGCCCTACTCCGCGAGCAAGGCAGGGAGCGACCTGCTCGTGAGGGCGGCGTTCCACACCCATGGCTTCCCGGGCTGCATCACGCGTTGCTCGAACAACTACGGGCCGTACCAGTTTCCCGAGAAGCTCCTGCCGCTGATCATCGCCAACGCCCAGGAGGACCGCGACCTGCCGATCTACGGGGACGGGATGTACGTCCGCGACTGGCTCTACGTCCGCGACCACTGCGAGGCGATCAGCGCCGTGCTCGAGCGTGGAGTTCCCGGGGAGGTCTACAACATCGGAGGGAACAACGAGCTGGCCAACCTGAACCTGGTCAAGCGCGTGCTCGCCGAGCTCGGCAAGCCCGAGTCCCTGATCACTTTCGTGGACGACCGTCCGGGCCACGACCGCCGATACGCGATCGACGCCGGCAAGATCGGCCGCGAGCTCGGCTGGACTCCGCGCTTCACCTTCGAGCGGGCCCTGCCCCTGACGGTCCGCTGGTATCAGGCACAAGTTGAGTGGTTGCAATCGGTTAGGAGCGGAGATTACCGCGACTACTACCGCCGCCAATACGGGCGTTGAGCGAGAGGTCAACCCGTGGATCAATGGTGCCGATGAACCCCTCGTCCGTGCGTCCCCGCGCCGCCGCGCGAGCCCTTCAGGTATGAGCCTTCCCACCGTCGCATCGCCGCCTGCGCTCCCCCTGCGGGGTGCCGGATCCTCCCTGGCGGGGACTTGGCGCGCGCTGGCGTGCGCGGGGCTCGCGTTCCTGTGCGCCTGCAGCTCCTATCCGGACAAGCGCCTCCTGCAGTACCTCAACACCGACGGCTTCGGCAAGCGCTACACGGGCAACGCGGAGGAGGAGAACTACATCACGATCGGGGATACGCTTCAGATCTTCGACTCCTACCACTCCAAGGAGCTCGGCGCCGATGTGGTCGTGGACATCGACGGCACCGTGCTGCTCGTCGAGCTCGGCGCCGTCCAGGTCGCGGGTATGACTCGCACCGAGATCGAGGCGCTCTTGATGGAGAAGTACAGCCCGTACTTCGACCTGCTCGACGTCAAGGTGCGCATCAACGCCAAGGGGAAGAACTACTTCGTCTTCGGCGAGGTGAACGGCGAGGGAGAGAAGCCCTTCAAGGGGGACCTGACTCTCTTCGAGGCGGTCATGCCGATCTACAAGTCGGACTCGGCCAACCTCGGGCGCGTGCAGCTGATCCGTGCGGACCCGCGGGATCCACGCATCATCACCGCGGACCTGACGGACATGTTCCGGGGAGATTCGACCTTCAACGTGCACGTGCAGGAGCTGGACATCATCTACGTCCCGCCCACGATGCTGGCCCAGCTCGGCTACTTCATCGACACCCTGCTGTTCCCGGTGCGACAGGTGCTTCAGGGACTCGGCGGCGCGCTGTTCGGTCTGGGCGGTGGGCGGCGGCGCTTCGGGGGTGGTGGCCTCGGCGGCGGAGGTCTGGGTGGCGGCCTTGGCGGGGGGATCTTCTAGCTCCGTTCTCGCTCATGGCGGTTCAGATCGATCCCCCGGGGCAGCTCCAGGAGTTCCTGGCCATCCTCAAGCGGCGCGTGTGGCAGATCGTCCTGCCGACGCTCTTCTCTCTGTCCTTGGGCGTCGGGTTTGCGATCATCGTCCCCAAGAAGTACGAGGTCACCACCCAGGTCGAGCTGCGCGAGACCCTTGCCGGCGTGGGCGGGGCCTCGGGCACGGAGCTTTCCCTAAGCGCGCGCGAGGCGGAGAACGCTCCGCACCAGATCAAGTCGCTGCAGCGCATCCGCTGGGTCGTCGAGAAGCTGAACTGGGCGGAATACCTGACCTTGCCGCGTGAGGAGCAGTACGAGTACCTGCAGGACATCCAGGACTCGCTGACGGTGACCGTGCCGCGCAAGAACAAGGACGTGGGCTCGACCTTCGTCACGATCGAGTACCTCGATACGAGCGCTCAGCGCGCCGAGGAGTTCCTGCGCGAGCTGCGCACGGCCTGGATCGAGCAGGTGGTCGAGCGCGACCGGGACAAGATCAAGCTGGAGTACAGCAACTTGCTGGCCCAGCAGGCGGCGAAGGAGAAGGTGCTGCAGCGGGAGCACCGCCAGTTGACCGAGCTGCGCGGGCGCTACGGCCTCTCGCCGACCCAGCCCACGCCTGGTTCCAACCAGGGCCGGACGGAGGATCCCGCCTACCTGCGCCTGATGGAGTTGGAGACCCGCATCGATGAGCTCGCGCTCGAGGAGGCCGCTGCTCAGGCGACGGTCGAGGAGCTCGCCGGGCAACTCGAACAGACCGACGA
Organism: Planctomycetota bacterium; assembly: GCA_002686265.1. GTDB lineage: Bacteria > Planctomycetota > UBA1135 > UBA1135. The sequence continues at coordinate 316,701 of NZBA01000050.1, read as the reverse complement.
GCGGGTCCAGGAGATGGCTTACGTCGAGGGGCAGACCTATGACGAGAAGCTCGAGGAGCTGCGGGCGGAGCGCGCCCAGCATCTGAGTGAGCTGCGCACGGGAGGGTGGCGACCGGCTCACTCGACCTACCGGCAGCTGCAGCACCTGATCGAGACGGTCGAAGGGAACATCGATGCGCTCGAGAAGCTCGTGACCCGGGGCGAGGTGCAAGAGAACTGGGTCCCCAACGAGGCCTGGCAGATCCTCAACGAGCGCCTGGCGGGCGCGGAGCTCGCGCTGGTCCTGGTGGGCAAGGAGAGGGTCGAGCTGGAGAAGAAGTTCGAGCAGGACCAGGAGGTCCTGCGCCAGCTGCAGGACGTCTACCGCGAGGACTCGGAGCACTCCGAGGCGATCACTCGCTTGACCACATCCTTGGCGGATGTCGACGTCATGCTGCAGAGGAAGAAGCACCAGATGGAGTTCATCGAGACCTCCTCGGGAAACCCCTTCCAGATCATGCAGGACGTCGTCGCTCCATCGACCCCCTCCGAACCGAACCCGTTCATGATCGTGGCCTTCGCCCTCGTGGCGGGGCTCGCGCTGGGGGCCGGATCCGCGATCCTGGCCGAGCTCAGCCGCTCCAGTTTCAAGAGCGCCGCTGACATCAGCGCCGTGATGCTGATCCCCGTCCTGGGCGTCGTGGAGGACATCGTGACCCGGGCCCAGCTCCGGCGGCGCCTGTTGCGCCGGATCGCCGTGGGCAGCTCGAGCACGGTCCTCATCGGGGCCGTCGTCTTCGTCACCTGGGCTTGGGCCACCAACCCCGATCTCCTGGCTCCCGACGTCCTCGACGGCATCGAGGAGTTCCGCGAGTTGTTCCGCTAGCCGCCCGTTGAAGAACGCCCTACTAGGACTTCGCTCTCTCCGCCGCTGCGGCGTCGGACTCGTCGATCCGTGCTCGACGGTCCGATCACGCCGCCTGCGCCGTCTCGACTTCGCCCTCCTTTCAGCGACGAGGATGGCTTCGCCGCGCTACGGTCCTTTTCCAACCAGCTGCTAGGGACCGACGAGAGGCGGGTGAGGAGGCGCCATGCGTGACATCATCGTCAGCCTCCTGCTCCTGGGCTTGATGCCCACCTGCTTCCGCAAGCCCTTCGTCGGGCTGTTGGTCTTCTCGATGCTCGCCTACATGCGAGTCCAGGACTTGACCTGGGGCTTCGCCCGGGAAATGCGCTGGTCCTTCATGGTGGCGGTCATCACCTTCGCGGGGTTCTTCTCTACGCGGCGCGAGAAGCGGTTCATGGCGTTCGATGCGCGCACTGCAATCATGATCGCCCTGGTCGTACTGGTGGGGGCGAGCATCCTGACCTCGGGCGAATCCAGCGGAGATGCCCTCTCGCTCTACACCGAGTACGTCAAGATCATCGTGATCGCGCTGTTCACCACCGGCATCGTCACCACCCGCGACCGCCTGCGGGCCTTGCTGTGGGTGATCACGCTGTCCTTCGCCTTCTACGGCCTGAAAGGCGGCCTCTCCGGGATCCTCTCGGGCGGCTCGATCGTCATCCTGCAGGGACCGGGCGGGATGCTGCGGGACAACAACGATTTCGCCCTGGCCCTTTGCATGGCCCTGCCCATGCTCTGGTACACGGCGCACTCCGAGCGGCGAGACATCCTGCGGCGCTTCCTGATCTTCTGCGTGCCGTTGTCGATGCTCACCATCATGCTGACCTACTCCCGCGGCGGCTTCCTCGCCATGGGGGTCACGACCCTGGCCCTCATCTGGCGCTCTCGCAATCGGGTCGCCGGGTTGACTCTGGGGCTTCTGCTCCTGGTGGCCGGTGTGCTCGCCGCGCCCCAGACCTACAAGGACCGCATCGCCACGATCACGAGCTACGAGGAGGACGACTCGGCCATGGCGCGTCTGTACTCGTGGAGGACCGCGGGCTTCATGGCCGCGGGCAACCCGATCTTCGGCGTCGGCTACGGCCAGTTCGAAGAGCGCTACAGGGAGTACGCGCCGAGACTGAAGGGCGCCGCGACCGGCCCCCAGGGAGTTCACGTGGCTCACAACAGCTACTTACAGATCTGGGCCGAGTGCGGGACGCCGGCCCTGTTCCTCTACCTCACCCTGCTCTTCCTGAGCTTCCTCGACCTGTGGAAGGTGCGCGCTCTGGCGCGCAAGCGCTACCGAACGAGTTGGATTCAGAACTACTGTTCGATGTTCGAGGCCTCGCTCATCGCCTATCTCACAGGAAGCGTGTTCCTCAATCGGGCCCACTTCGACCTCTTCTACCACTGGGTCGGGCTGATCGTGGCCTTTGGGATCATCGCCAGGCGCGACCTGGCCGACGAGGGACGCTACCCCGAGAGAGAGGCGGACCGTGGTGTCCTGAGCCCGACCTCGCCGCATGGCTTCTCCGCGGCCGGCCGGCTGGCCGGCTTGGGAGCGCGGGCGGCCGCTGGGCGAATCTCGTGACGGGGAGCGCGTAATGTGCGGTCTGGCTGGAATCGCTCTGAACGACCTGCGTGCCGAGCCCGAGCGCGAGCGCCTCGCAGCCATGGGCGCGGCTCTCGTCCACCGCGGACCCGACGACGAGGGCCTCGTCGTGCGCGGGCCCCTCGCCGGAGTGTTTCGGCGCCTCTCGATCATCGACCTGGACGGGGGCGCTCAGCCGCTGTTCAACGAGAACGGAGACGTCGCCGTCTTCGGCAACGGTGAGATCTACAACCACCGCGACCTGCGCGAGGGCCTGCGCGCACGCGGGCACGACCTGCGTTCGGGCTCGGACATGGAGGTGATCGCGCACCTCTACGAGGAGCACGGTCCCGACCTCGTGCGCGAGCTCGTGGGCATGTTCGCCCTGTGCGTCCTCGACTGGCGCGATCCGGCCCGGCCGCGCGTCCTGCTCGCGAGAGATCGGATCGGCATCAAGCCGCTGTTCTACGTTCAGGATGAGCACGGCCTGGCCTGGGGCAGCGAGCCCAAGGCCTTGCTCGCCGGCGGCTGCGTCGGGCGCGAGCTGCGCGGAGCCTCTCTGCTCGACTACCTCGTTCAGGGCTACTGCGCCGGGAGCCGCTCGGCCTGGAACGGGCTGGAGCGCCTGGAGCCGGCCCATCTCCTGGAGTGGAGCCCGGGGCAGAGCGCGCACCCCCGGCGCTACTGGGATCTGCCGACCGACGGGCTGCGCGAGCCTGCCGCGGAGGGGGAGATCCGAGAGTGGATCGACCGCGTCGTCGCCGAGCACCAACAGGCGGACGTGCCCCTGGGGGCCTTCCTCTCCGGTGGGATCGACAGTACCGCGGTCGTCACCAGCATGGCGGAGAGCGGCGAGCCGGTAATCGCTTGCTCGGTGGGGTTCCGCGAGCGGTCGCACGACGAGCTTGGCCTGGCCGTCGAGACGGCCCGGCGCCTGGGCATCGTGCACCACACCGAAATCCTCGAGCCCGATCCGTCCACTGCGGTGGAGACCCTGCCGTGGTTCTACGACGAGCCGCTGGCGGACCCATCCACGGTCCCGACCTGGTTGGTGTCGCGCATGGCGCGCGAGCACGTGACCGTGGTCCTCTCGGGGGACGGGGGGGACGAGATCTTCGCCGGCTACCGGCGTTACGTCTTCGACGTCGCCGAACAGCGCGCGAGGCGCGCCGCCGGCGCGCGCGGTGCGCGTCTTCTGGGCGCCGTCGGTTGCTGCTTCCCGCGCCTGGCTTGGGCGCCGCGCTTCCTGCGCGCCGGGAGCGTCCTGGCGAATCTCGGGGAGAGCCCGGCCCGCGCCTACTGGAACAGCGTCACCCATCTCGGGCGTGCAGAGGCCCTCGAACTGCTGGCGGAACCCCTGCGCGCGGCCCTGGCCGATCACGACCCCTTCGACGCCTTCGAGGACCACTACCGGCGCCCGGCGTTCGACGACGCGCTCTACCGGGCCCAGTACGCGGATTTCCACGGGTTCCTGCCCGAGCAGATCCTGACCAAGACCGACCGTGCCTCGATGGCGGTCTCCCTCGAGGTGCGTGTGCCCCTGCTCGATCATCGCCTCGTGGAGCGCTTCGTGAATCTGCCGCTCGAGGAGAAGGTGCGTGGCGGCCGCGGCAAGCACGCTCTACGCGAGGCCCTGCGCGCCAGCCTGCCGGCGAGCGTCCTCGATGGTCCCAAACGCGGCTTCGACACACCGCTAGGGCGCTGGATCCGCGGCGGTCTGGCAGCGGCCGTGGCCGATGCCCTCGAGAGCCTGCCCGACACGTGGGTCGATCGGAGCGTCTTGCGGCGGCGCTACTCCGAGCACCAGGCCGGGCGCCGGGACCACGCCCGCTTGCTCTGGAGTCTGCTGGTGCTCGAGCACTGGCGGCGCCGCCACGGTGTGCGGGGGGTGGCGGCCTGAGCCGCCCGATGATGCGCCACGCGTTGAGCTTCGATGTCGAGGAGTACTTTCAGGTCGCCAACCTGCGAGGACACTTCCGGCGCGATGACTGGGACGGCGTCCCCTCACGCCTCGACGTGGGCATGGACGTGATCCTCGGCGCCCTCGAGCGGCACGGAGCGCGGGCGACCTTCTTCTTCCTGGGCTGGATCGCACAGCGGCGCGCTGACCTGGTGCGCCGCTGCCTGGACGCCGGGCACGAGGTCGCCAGCCACGGCTTCGAGCACGCCTTTCTTCAGGATCTGGGCCGCGCGGGCCTCGTGGAGGACCTCGCGCGCACCGAGGCGGCCTTGGCGGCGGCCGGTGCACCCGCGCCGCGCGGATTCCGAGCCTCGACCTTCACCTTGACCCGAGACACGTGGTGGGCCTTCGATGTGCTCGTCGAGCGCGGCTACCGCTACGACTCCAGCGTGCACCCGGTGCGCCACCCGCTCTACGGCGTGCCCGGCTTCGAGCCGGGCATCTCGACCGTCGAGGCCGCCGGCGGCTCGATCCGCGAGTTTCCCGTGGCGACCTGGCCCTGCGCCGGGCGCAATCTGCCCGTGGGGGGCGGCGGCTACTTCCGGCTCCTGCCCGTAGCCGTCAGCGCGGCCGCCATCGCCGGCCTGGAGCGTCGCGGGCGCCCGGCGGCGCTCTACCTGCATCCCTGGGAGTTCGACTCCGACCAGCCGCGCTGTCCGGCGCCGCTGCTCGCGCGCTTCCGGCACACCCTCAACCTGAAGCGCACGCTGCCGCGCCTCGAGCGCCTGCTGGAGCGTTTCCGCTTCGACCCCTACGAGCGCGTGCTCGCCGAAAACGCCGATGTCGTCGGCTGAAGCAGCCGCGCGCCCTCAGGGGCGCGCTTTGCCGTGCCCGACGCGCGCCAGGCCCGCCAGGGTGCGCAGGTAGGTCAGGCGATAGGGGTCCTCGAGTCCTTCGACGGCCAGGGCGAGCGCTACCTCGGCCACTTCTGCGTCGCCTTCCTGCCCGCGGGCGAGGAGTGCCGTGGCGAAGAGCTCGCCGAGCTCGCGCCGGAGGTCGGCGGACTCGACCCGCTCGTGTCGCTGCCAGAGCTCCGCGAGGGAGGTCGCTGCGTTCAGCCACGCGTTGCGCGCCGGTTGGCGCAGCAGAGCGCGGGCGGAGATCAGCTGCGCCTCCAAGGCGACGCGCCCGCCGGTGGGGTGGGTCCGGGGCCCGAGTAGGGACTGCAGCGAATTCGTGGGGATGGCCTTCGAGGACGCCGAGCGCGCCAGCTCCAGGCGCAGGCGCGGGTCGGGGGAGATGCGCGTGCCGCGTAGGAGGGTCTCGGTCGCCTCGTCGATCGCTCCGGACCTGCGCTGCACGCGGCCGAGCTGCAGCCAGAGCTCGACGTTTCCCGGTTCGCGCTCGCGCTGAGAGCGCAGGAAGGTCTCGGCGACTTCCGGGTCGATCGCGACGTAGAACTCCGCCCAGGCCTCAGAGGAGCCGGGCTGCAGGCTCTCGAGGGTCGTGTCGGGATGGCCGGCGAGGAACGCGTCGAGGTGACCGAAGGCGCGGGCGATGCCCAGCGCCGGGTTGTCCGGCTTATCGAGCAGGACCAGGCGGGCGCGGGCCAGGGCCAGACGCGGATCGTCCGCCAGGTGCTCGCTGACCTCCTCGAGGGCCGCACTGCGCGTGGCGGCGTCCAGGCTCGGCTCCCGGCCCGCCGCTCCGCCAGCCAGGGCGTCGAGGAGATCGGGTACGAACGGACGGGCGATGTGGGGTGGGTGCTCGAGGAGCACTCGACGCCAAGCGGTCACGGCCTGGGTGTGAGCGCCGGCGGCGGACGCGGCGCGGGCAGCTTCCGCCAGGGCCTCGACCCAACCGGGTCGGGCCCGCATGGCCGCGAGTGCAGCGGCTTGCGCGCGCAGGGGATGTCCCTCGGCGCGGTCCTTGCGTGCCAGCAGCACCAGGCTCTCGGGCGAGTCGGGCTCTGCCCGTGCGCGGCTGGTCAGGCGGCGCTCGCGCAGTTCGGTCAGATGGGGGTGGTCGGTGGTGCGGACGCGTTCGCGCACGGCGTGCTCGAGTTGGTCCCAGGCCGGCACGAAGGCTCCCTGGCGGGTGGTCACGCCCCGGAGGAGGTTCTCGGCCTCGGCTCGGGCGTCCAGTCGCAGGCAGGCTTCGGCCTCGAGGGTCGCCGGCCAGGGATTCTCGCGCATCGGCGGGGTGATTCCGCGCAGCTCGTGGGCGGCGAAGGCCTGGAAGCCAGGGGTCTCGAGGGCCAGCAGCAGGGCGGCGGCGTGTAGCGGCGAGCGCCGGGAGGGGCCCTTGCCGAGCAGGAATTCGGCCATGACTCGCGCGCCGTCTGGACCGAGCCCGTCGGCCGGCGCGGGCGCGGTGCCGCTGGCATGGCGGGCCAAGGCGTCGACCAAGGTCTGCAAGGCGCCCGGCGGGTTCGGGTCCATGGCGCACAGCTCGAGCGCGCGTTCGGGATTGGCCCCCAGGAGGGCGGTCAGGGCCGCGACGTGGGGCGCTCCCGCCGGGCCGTCGTCACCCAGGCCGCGGGTGGAGTCCGCGACCGTCGCCCAGTCTTCCCGGCGGCTGGCGAGCTGAACGCGCGCGACGGCGGCCGCCGCGTTAGAGAGGAAGGGCTCGGCGCGGTCGAGCTCGATCTCCGCGCGCTCGAGGTCGCCCGCGGCCAGGGCGCACAAGCTGGCGCGCAAGAGGAGCGCTCCGTCGACGGCACGCCTGCCTGCGAGCAGGTCGAGGAGCCCGCTCGCCTCCTCGGGGGCGCCCAGGCGCAGAAGGGTGTCCGCGGCGAGTTCGAGGTCCTCGTCGGTGGTGTCCGGCGCTTCGACGAGGGCGTCGACGAGGGCTCGGACCCGAGGCGCCCGGCGGCTGCGCAGGGCGCAGACGAGCTCGAGCTGGTCGGGCTTCGCGGGCGCGCCGGGAGCCGCGCCCGCACGCAGGAGCTCGAAGGCGGCCAGGGCCGGTCCGTACTCGCCCTGATCGGCCAAGACCTCACAGATCGCGCGCAGGATCTCCGGCGCGGGGTTCGCGCCGCGCTCGTGCTGCAGGACCTCCAGCGCACCCTGGCGATCCCCTCGGGCGCGCAGGTGCGCGGCGGCTTCCAGGCGGCCGGTCCGCGCGGGATCAGCCACCATCAGGCGCACGATCTGCTCTCCACTGAAGGCCTCCGCGGGGACCAGGTCGAGCAGCCGTGAGGCGATGGAATCTCGGCCCTTCATCTCCAGGCGCTGCACGCACAATTCGGCCGCTTCGCGCATGCGCCCCATGCGGATCAGGGCGTCGGCCTGCAGGTCGATGGCGGGCAGGAAGCCCGGGTAGCGGGTGAGCATCTGGCGTGTCGCGGTCAGGACGCCGAAGTCCTCGCCATCGGCCGCGTACAGCTCGGCGAGGCGGTGCAGCTCGTAGGCGTTCATCGTGCGCCGTGGGAGCAGGGAGAGCTCCTCGCGCAGGTCGGCGTAAAGGACTCGCATGTCGCGGCCCTCGGCGTCGAGCAGTTGCTCCCCGACATCGACGAAGGAGTCGAGCAATTCGTCGTTGCGTCGCGGGTCGAGCCGCATGGCCTGCGCGATGGCCTCGAGGGGCAGGCCCAGGCCGCTGCGGCGATCGGAGAGCTGGATCCCGGCCAGGCGGTACCAGGCGTCGCCGGACTCCTCGGGGGACAGGCGCGCCACCTCGTACAGGGCTTCGCGCTCGCCGAAGGGATCCCCGAGAGTCCGCGAGGCGTCGGCCACGCCGAGCCAGGCCCGGGTGCGCATGCCGGGGATCGGGATCACTCTGCGCCTGGAGGCGAATCGGCGCAGGAGGGCCGCGCCTTCCTCCGCGCGCCCGAGGGCGACCAGCGAGAAGCCGCGGTAGACCAGCTTGGCGGATTGCTGGCTGTGAGTCCCCGCGTCCCCCAACCAGCTGGCGCACAACAGGAGGGCATTCCAGGTCTCCGCGAAGTAGAGCGCCTCTGCCAGTTGGTGCAGGAATTCCGGCTCCAAGTGGCCCCGTCGCCGCACCCAGGTCTTGGCGACGTCACCCGCGCGCTCGTGGTCCGTGCGGGCGAGCAGGATGCTCAGGAGCGCCCTGGTGACGTCGACGTTCTCGTCGATGGCGGGCCAGGCGCGGGCCAGCATGCCGAGGTCGGCGGCCAGCTCCCCGCGTCCCGCGTCGGTCAGGGCGCGTAAGATCCCGAGGATCGCCTGGGGAGCCAAGTACCCATGGCTCAGGCTACTCAGGTACTCGTCGAGGGCCGAGCCGACGGCTCCGCTGGCCTCGTCCGCCAAGGCCAGGATGCGCGCCAGACGCTCTTCCTCGCCGGGCGGGAAGAGGGCCTGGAGTTGCAGTGCGTTGGTCGCGCGTCCCGGGTCGTCCGCACGCCGTCCGACCAGCAGGGTCAGGAGCCGGTGGGCCTCCAGGGCGTCGTCGGCGACCAGGACCACCTTCAGGATCTCGTGGCACTCCGCCAGGCGCCGGTCGGCGAGTCCCTCGCGCAGGCGCCCGGAGGCGACCAGGGCGGGACCGAAGTCGGGGGCGTCGGCCAGGAGGGCGGCGGTCGTGGCCAAGCCCCGCTCGAGGTCGCCCGAGGCGAGGTCCGTCTCCACGAGCATCAGGCGCAGGTCACGGTCTTCGGGCAGGTAGCGCTCGAGGACCGTCTCGATGTCCGCGCGGGCGGCCTCGGTGGCGCCGATCTCCATCAGCAGCTCGGCGCGCGTCTGCAGCACCTCGGCGGCCAGGACGCGCGGGCCATGGCTCTCGGCCAGGCGCAGAGCCGTGCCCAAGTGGCGCAGGGCTTCGTCCGGGTCGTGATCGGGGTCCTCCAGGTCCGAGCGCACCTCGGCCAGCAGCTCCCTGCCGGAGGCGGCGTCGCCGCCGCCGAGGATGCCGCTCAGGGCGAGGGCCAGGCCCAGGGCGGTGGCGATCAGCAGGCGCAGGGTCCACTTCATGGGGAGGGGCGGGGCTCGGGCGCGGCCGTCGGCGTGGACCCGCCCGAGGGCAATTCGAAGTCCACATCCATCAGGGCGTGCTTCCTCATCTTGTTGAACAAGGTCGTCCTGTTCACGCCCAATTCCCGCGCGGCGTGTTTCCGGCAACCCGAGTAGCGGCGCAAGCACGCAACGAGGGTCGCCCGCTCGGTCTCGTCGACGGCGGCGCGCAGGGTGGTAGGGGCGCAACCGCCCTCGGCAGGGGCGGAGGCGGCGCGGCCGGGCGCTTCGCTGAGAGCTAGCTCCGGCGGCAGATCGCGCGTGCGGATGCGCTCACCGCGGGCGAGCAGCACGGCGCGCTCGATCCCGTTCTGTAGCTCGCGCACGTTGCCGGGCCAGTCGTGGGAGCACAAGAGGGCCAGAGCACCGGGATCGATCCCCGCGAGGGAGCGCCCGTGCTCGGCGCTCAGGCGCTCGCAGAACTCCTCCGCCAAGAGCGGCACGTCGGCGGGGCGCTTGCGAAGGGGCGGGACCTCCACGTGCAGGACGCGGATTCGGTAGTACAGGTCCTGGCGGAAGCGCTCCTCGCGTACGGCTCGCTCGAGGTCGGTGTTGGTGGCTGCGATGACGCGCACGTCGACCTTGCGCGTGCGGTCGTCGCCGACGCGTTCGTACTCGCGGTCCTGCAGGACGCGCAGCAGCTTGACCTGCAGGTCGAGAGATGCGCAGGCGATCTCGTCGAGGAAGAGCGTGCCCGTGTGGGCTGTCTCGAACTTGCCCTTGCGCTCGCGGGCCGCCCCGGTGAACGCGCCGCGGGCATGGCCGAAGAGCTCGCTCTCGAGCAGGCTATCGGGGAGGGCGCCGCAGTTGACCTCGACGAAGGGTGCGTCGGCGCGCGCGGAGTGGCGGTGGACGGCGCGCGCCAGCAGGGTCTTCCCCGTGCCGCTCTCGCCCTCGATCAGGATCGTGGCGCGGGTGTCGGCTACCGACCGCAGCAGTTCGAAGACGGCCGCCATCGACGGGTGGCGGCTCTGCAGGTTGTCGAGTTCGAAGCGCTCGCCGACCTCGGCCTTGAGGCGACGGTTCTCGGCGCGCAGGTCGCGGTTCTCGAGCGCGCGCGTGAGGGCGACGGCGACCTGTTCGGAGGAGACCGGCCGCGAGAGGTAGTTGGAGGCTCCCAGCTTCATGGCCGCGACCGCGTCCTGGATCGAGCCGAACCCGGAGATCAGGATCACGGCCGGTGCGCCGGGGCGTTCGAGCAGCCCGGCGAAGGTCTCCATGGGTGCGACCTGCGGATCGCTCAGGATCGCGTCCCAGACCTCGCCGCGCAGCAGGCGTTCGAGTCGCCGGCCGCCGCCGCAGACCTCGACCGAGTTCCCGCGGACTTCGAGGGCGTCGGCGAGGTGTCGCGCTCCCTCGACATCACCGTCGATCAGGAGCAGGCGCTGGGGCAGGGGGGAGGGCTTGGCAGAGGCGGGCATGTTCACCTTCTTCGACATCCGGCCCCGCGGGAGTTGAGGCGCAGTGGCGCAGGCGCAGGACAGGCGCCGAGCCCGGTCCAGACGCGTTGACTCCGCCCTGCCCGTCCGCCTTCTCCGCGGGCTCGACCCGCTTCCCTCGCGAACCTCCAGCCGAGAACGCGCGCACGGCCGGCTGGAGGCGCTCTCCCATGCCCCGCGTCCTCGACGACCTCCACGATTGTCCGCGGGCCACGGGCGCGGGAGCACCGCCAGCGAAAGGCCCACACCGCCGGGTGCACGGTTTCGCGAGTATGATCGCTGCGTGATGAACCCGGCTCCCGGTATCGGTCCGGGCCGCGGGCGGTTCCTGGTCGTGGCGGGCGTGCTCTCGGCGGCGGCCCTGGTCTGGGCGGCGCTGGCGACCCGCTTCCCGGCGGAGATGCTCGCGCGCGCGCATCGGCGGGCCTGGCGAGCCGCGTCGACGCATCGGCGGAACTCGTCCGCATCGCCTGGCGCGATCTGCTCGAAGAGGCCGCTCCACCGGTCGCTGCCCTCGGAACGCCCTTGTCTTGGAGCGACGCCGGCGGCGCCGGGGAGCCCGCGGAGGAGCGATTCGCCGTCGAGCGGCCACCCGCGGCCTTCGACATGCTCCTGGCGATTCTCGGGCCCGATCGGGACGAGGCGGTGCGCGTCGAGGCGGTGCGCGGCCTGGGGACCTTCCGTGCGCGGGAGTCCATCCCGGCCTTGATCGGCCTGCTGGGCGAGGGGCCGGCGGTGAGCGCCGCGGCCCTCGCGGCGCTCGAGCGCATCAATGAGCCCGCGCCCAGGCCGCCGGGCGGTGAGTAGGCGCGGTGCTCACTTGGCCAGGGGCAGCTCGAGGAGCCAGATCAGGTGCTCCTCGGGCCCGGTCGAGAGGGTCAGGGAGCCGCCCTGGCCGCGGATGATGCCGCGTGCGGCGGCGAGGGCGTTGGGGCCCAGCTCCGGCAGGAGCGCGGAGACGCCGTAGGGTTCGAGGATCACCGCCGGCTCCAGGCCCGCGAGGGGACCGGCGGGGAAGGCCAGGATCACCCGCGCCCTAGGACCGTCCGCGGCGGCTTCGATGCGTAAGGTGCCGTCGGCTCCGGTCGTCGAGAGAGCCAGGAAGAGCAGTGCGTCGAGGGCTTGGGCCAAGAGCGCCTTGTCGGCGGCTACCGGCAGGGCCTCACCGGTGGCGAGGTGCGTGGTCGGCCGAGGCTCGACGGCGGTCAGGGAGGCGAGCTGCTCCTCGAGCAGGCGCTCGAGGTCGAGCGTCTGCTTGCCGCAGGCGGGGGGCGCGGCCGTGTAGCCGAGAGTGCGCGTGAACTGCTCGAGGTGCAGCAGCTCGGCTTCGAGGTCGTCGAAGGCGGCGGCGTCGGGCGCCGCGGGTGCGTCCGCGCTGTCGGAGTCGGGTAGCGGGCGGCAGCGCGCGAGGGAGAAGTGCAGGCGCTGGGCGATGTCGGCGAGGTCCGCCACCTGCGCGCGGAAGAACGGAGCGGGGTCGGCCGGCTCGGCCTGCCCGGCCGGCTCGGTCTGCCCGGCCGGCCCGGCCTGCCCGGCTGGCTCGGTCAGCTCGGCTGGAGAGTGGGGGGCGGCGTCGGAGGGCGTCCCGGGGCACTCGAGGATGGCCTCGATCTCCTCCCGCATGCGCGGGTCGAGGCGTCCTGACGTTCCGGAGCCGAGCGGGGGGGTGGCGTCCGTGCGGGCGGGGTCGTTCGTCTCGCCGCTCGCGTCCGGGCCCGCCTCCTCGCGCGCCTGGGCGGGTCGTTGCTCGGGAGCCGTCGCTCCTTGGAGCGACGGCGAGGCCGGTGTGCGCAGCAGGCCCTCGAGCTCGAGCAGATCGGGGGGCCAGGGTGTCCATCGTGCTCGCTCGGCATCGAGCAGGCGGCGCGCCGCTGCTCCCGTGGGATCACTGCCGCACAGGTGCAGGCGCCAAGCGCGGTGGGCGTCGAGGAAGTCCTCGATCCTCCCTCGGTCGGAAGCCGCGAGAGCGTCCGCATCCACCAGCAGGCGGCCATTGTCTGGGAAGGTGGAATACAGCTCACACCAATCGTCGAGCTGTTCGACCGACTTCGGAGTCCCGCCGGCGGGCTCCGCGGGGTGTGCCCGGAGCCAGGCCGCCAGGCGCGCCAGGGCAGGGCCGGGGCCGAGCACCAGGGTCCAGGGGCATTCCCTCGGTACCGCTCCAAGGTCGTCGCTCATCACCGCATCCTATCCCGGATCGGGCTCAGTCTCAAAGTCGGGACAAATCCTCTGTGCGGCGCCTGTCGTGGGTCGAGGGCGGCTGAGAGTGCTCCGGACCTTTATCCTGCCGCGTTCTCGGCCGAAGAACCCCAAGGGGCCCCGGCCCGCGTGCCCCGGCCGTGCGCGGGGTCGTCTTGGTTTCCCTCTCATGATGTCCCTCCCCCTCGACCTCTCGATCGTCGTGCCCGTGTTCGACGAGGAGCAGAACCTACCGGTCCTGCACGCCGAGCTGGTGGCCGCCCTCGAGTCGGGCGGCTGGACCTGGGAGGTGCTGTACGTCGACGACCATTCCAGGGACCAGTCTCGAGCGCGGTTGCTGGAGCTGTGGCGGAGCGATCGCCGCGTGCGGGTAGTTTGCTTCCGGGCCCGTGCGGGCCAGACCGCCGCCCTCGCCGCGGGGTTCACTCAGTCGCGCGGGCGCGTCGTGGTCACCCTCGACGGTGACTTGCAGAACGATCCGCGCGACATCCCCGCCCTCCTGCGCCGGCTCGACGAGGGCTACGACATCGTCGCCGGCTGGCGCTGCGAGCGGCACGATGGCGTCCTGCTGCGCACCCTGCCCTCCAAGCTCGCCAACAGATTGATCGCTTGGATCACCGGCGTCGCGATCCACGACACCGGCTGCACCCTGAAGGCCTTCCGGCGTCAGTTGGTCGAGCAGCTGCCGATCTACGCCGAGCAGCACCGCTTCCTGCCGGCCATGTCGGCCGGTAGTGGGGCGCGCGTGGGTGAGGTCGTCGTCGGTCATCGCGCGCGGCGCTTTGGCCGCAGTAAGTACGGTCTGGCTCGGGCGTGGGGCGTCCTGGCGGATCTCCTGACGGTCAAGATGATCGCCTCCTTCTCGCGCAGTCCGTTGCAGTACTTCCTGTTCCTGGCTGCGCCCTTCGGCGCCGCTGCCCTAGCGGTCGCCTACGGCGGTTGGTCCCTCGGCGCGCGGGGATCCACCGGCGGAGTCGAGTTCGGCGCCATGCTGGGCGCCTTCGCCTTGTGCTTCATGGCGTGGGTCTACTTCTTCCTGCTCGGTTTGTTGGCCGAGTTGGTCGTGAAGGCCAGCGATGTACACCTCGCCGGGCGCGGCCGCCGCATCCTCACGACGAGTCCCCATGAGTGAGCCGGAGCAGCAGCCCCCCGCGCGCGAGGCGGCGCCCCAGGCGGAGGCGACTCTCGACGTGACGATCGTCCTGCCTGTGCAGACTGCGGACGGTTGCGTTCGGGAGGTGATCGAGGCGTTGGGGGCCGAGCTCACGCGCCAAGGGCGTAGCTGGGAGTGCGTGGCCGTCTTCGACGGTGTGCGAGGTTCGGCCTGGGAGGAGGCGGCGGCCCTGGAGCTCGAGAACCCCGAGCAAGTGCGTCCGCTCGCCTTTCAGCAGCGCTTCGGCGAGTCAGCCTGCCTTTCCGCCGGCCTCGAGCGCGCTCGCGGGCGCGTGATCGTGACCTCCCCGCAGTACGTCCAGATCGATCCGGCGGAGCTTGGAGCGATGTTGAGCGCCATCGACGGCGGCGCGGACCTGGTCGTCCCCTGGCGCAAGCCGCGCGTCGATCCCGTGCTGAATCGTCTGCAATCGGCCTGCTTCAACCTTCTGATTCGGCGCATCATCGGGGCGCCCTTCCACGACCTCAACTGCTACCTGCGCGCCATGCGGCGCGAGGCTCTGGCCGGATTGGCGATCTACGGCGACATGTACCGCTTCCTGCCGGTGGTCGCCTACCGCCAGGGGTTCACCGTCGAGGAGGTCAAGGTGCGTCACGTGCGCGAATGGGGCGGGGCGGGGATCTTCGGCCTGGGCGTCTACGTTCGGCGCGCGATCGACATCGCGGCGGTGGTCTTCCTGACGCGCTTCACCCTGCAGCCCCTGCGCTTCTTCGGTGCCCTCGGCGGCCTGTTCGCGTTCCTCGGTGGCGCGCTCGCGGGCGGCGTCCTGGTGCAGAAGCTCCTGATCCCCGAGGCGGGCGTCTGGAACCGGCCGCTGTTCCTCTTGGGCGTGATGCTCTTCGTGCTCGGGGTGCAGGTCGTCGGCTTCGGGCTGGTGGGCGAGATCATCATCTACACCCGCGCCAGCGCCCTGCGCGAGTACCGCATCGAGCGCGTCTACGAGCAGCCCGACGCCGAGGCCTGATCGGCGCTCAAGATCGTGCTGACCGCTGCCATGAGGTCGGCGGCCGCGCGAACGGGCGGCCGGCCGGCGGCGCTCATGCGCGCCGCCTCGCTCACGCCCTTGCCGGTGGCTACCAGGATCCCGCGCGCTCCGAGTGCTTCGCCCGCCAACAGGTCGCGCTCGGCGTCGCCCACGCACCAGCTGCGCACGGGGTCGAGGTCCAGCTCGCGCGCGGCGCGCTCGAGCAGGCCGGGGAGCGGCTTGCGGCACGAGCAAGTGGCGCGCAGGGGCGGCGTCGGGTGCTCGGGGTGGTGGGGACAGTGGAACACGCCGTCGAGGTACGCGCCGTGCTCGGCGAGCTCGGCGTGTAGACGCTGGTGGATCTCGCCTAGGGTTCGCTCGTCGAGCAGGCCGCGGGCGATGGCGCTCTGGTTGGTGACGACTACCGCCGCCCAGCCCGCGGTGTTCAGGCGCGCCACGGCCTCTGCGGCTCCCGGCAGGAGCGTGAGCTCGTCGGCTTCGGTCAGGAAGTCGCGCTCGACGATCAGGGTGCCGTCGCGATCCAGGAAGACCGCCGGCCGCACCTCAGAGCTCCGAGTCCGCGCTGCGGGCGAGGCGAACGAAGATGCGCGCCGGCTTGATCGGGCTCACCGCGCGCACCGGCACGAAGAAGTCGTCGGCGTTGAGGTGCAGGGGGAAACGCCAGGCGCGGTGGCCGACGTTCATCTCGCTCCACAGGAGTGTGATCGTGTGCGTGCCCCCCTCCAGGTCGCGCACGGCGGTCACGAAGCCGTCCTTGGCCAGTTCCACGTGGATCGCACCGCCGTCGAGGGGCAGGCCGATCTGGCAGGGCGTGGCGAAGCCGGAGTAACGGCCGTCGAGGAGCACGGCAGCGCCGGGGGGCTCGGTCGTGAAGAGAACCGGCGTGCGGCCGCCGGGAGCGGCGCAGCCGGCGGTGAGGGCGGCGAGGACGGCGAGGGCCGGGCGGAGGCGGTGGATGAGGCGCGGCACGAGGCTGATTCTGGGATGCGGCGGGAGGGGACGCAAGCGCCGGTGAGGTGCTCGGAGGGCTGTTGCGATCGTCGGCCGGCTGTGGAACTCTGCTGAAGCTCTCATGTCGCAATTCTCAGGGCAGTCCTGGAAAGCGGGCGCGGGTCCGTTCCTGTGGCTCGCGCTGTTGTTGGCGCCCGTGCGCTTGCTGCGCCTGGGCGAGTGGGGTCTGTGGATCGACGAGGCCTACACCTGGGCCGACTTGCACCACGCCCTGGGCAGCGAGCAGATCTTCAACCCCTGGGGCTACCGCCTGATCGGGGCCGCGGTCGCGCTCGCCGGAGGCGAACCGAGCGAGTTCTCCCTGCGCCTCGCGCCCTGTCTGGGCGGGATCGCCTGCGTGCCTCTCACTTGGTGGGCTTTCCGCCCGGCGCTCGGCACGCGTCGCTCGGCCTTCGCCGCCGCGCTCCTGGCCTGTAGTGCCTGGCACGTGTACTGGTCCCAGAGCGCGCGCTTCTACACCTTCGCCCTGGCCGTCTCCCTGTTTGGCGTGGGCCTGTTCCTGCGCGGCGCGTGGCGTCGGGCCGGTCCGGGCGGCGGGCGGGTCCTGGCCGCTGCCGGGCTGGGGACGGTCTGTCTGGCGGGGGCGATGCACCCCTCGGCAGCCCTGCTGGCCGGTCCTCTCGCCGCTGCCGCGCTCTGGCGCCGTGCGCGAAGCGGGCAGCCGTTGCCGCGCGCCGCCTGGGCGGCGCTCCTGCTCCTGCTGCTCCTGGCGGTCGTCGGGGTGGGGCCGCGCGCCCTCGCCACCCTGGCGCACCACGCCGGGCAGAAGCCGGTCGCCCACCCGGCCGCGGGCGTGGCTCACCTGCTGTTGACCTGCGGCTACTTCTTCACGCCCGCGCTCTTGGCCGGGGCCGCCGCCGGCGCCTGGGCGGGCCTGCGCCGGGGTGAGCCCTTCATCGGCTTCGCCCTGACGGTCGTCGTGCTCTGCGCGGCGCTCGTGACGGTCCTGGCGGCACGGGTCGTGATGTCGGCTCAGTACGTTCTCGCGCTCCTGCCGTGGGCGGCGGTGCTCGCGAGCGCCCTGCTCGCACCCTCGGCCTGCGACGAGCGCTGCCTGCGCGATCGAGCCGTCGCCGCCCTGCTGCTGTTGCCGGCGTTGGCCAACCTGGCTCTCTACATGGTCGTGCGTGAGGGAGAGCGGCCGCAGTGGCGCGCCGCCTACGAGTACGTGGACGCGCGGCGGAGGCCGGGGGATCTGGTGCTCGGCATGGCGGCGCCCGTGGGCGAGTTCACCCTCGGCGGCGCCAACCGCGACCTGCGCCATCCCGAGGTAGTCGGCACCCTCTCGGAGTGGTTTCCCGCCGGGCCGCGGCGCTGGGCGCGCCACGCGCGGCGCATCTGGGTCGTCGTGCGCCCGCAGTGGTTCGAGGGCTTCGGCGAGCGGGACAGGGCGCGCATCGAGGCCTGGCTTCGGTCGGATTGTCGTCTCGTGCGCCGCTTCGCTGTCGACATGGAGGGACGCGACCTCGACGTCCACGTCTACCTGCGCGAGTGATCGCGCCGCGGGTCAGGTACAGCGGCCCTGGAACTCGCCCGTGTCGGTGTTGATACGGATGCGGTCACCGACGGAGACGTGCATCGGCACCTTGACCCCCAGGCCGGTCTCGACCACGGCGTCCTTCTTCACGTTGGTCGCCGTGTTGCCCTTGACGGCCGCCTCGGCCTCGGTCACCTCCAGCTCGACCGTCGGCGGGAGGTCGATGCCGATCGCGCTTCCGTCGTGGAAGGTCAGCTCGACGGTCGTGTTCTCCTTGATGTAGCCCATGCTGTCCCGCGCCAGGCTGGCAGGCAGGGGGAACTGCTCGAAGGACTCGCCGTCCATGAAAACGCAGTCGCCGTTGCTCTCGCGGTAGAGGTACTCGCACTTGCGGCGCTCGAGGAAGGCGATCTCGAAGGTGTCGCCCGAGCCGGCGCGGATCGAGCCCGCATGGCCTGTCGTCAGGCTCTTGGTCTTCATCTGGATGATGGCGCGCCAGTTGCCGGGCGTGGAATGGTGGTACTCGGTGATCTTCAGCAGGTCGCCGTCTCGCTCGATCACGCTGCCCTTGCGCAGCTCGGTGGCTCGGACGCTCATGGGAGAGGTGCTTCGGCTCTGGGGTGGTTGGGGTGGGCGCGGGCGCCCGGCGGGTGGAAGGTCAGTAGGTCCGGCGCTGGCTGGAGGAGGGCACGGACATCATCTTGCGGTACTTGGTGACCGTTCGACGGGCGATGGAGATGCCCTTGTCCTCCTGTAGGCGTTTGGCGATCGCCTCGTCGGAGAGCGGCTTCTGCTTGTCCTCGCTCTCGATCAGTTCGCGGATCCGCTCCTGGATGCTCCCCTGGCTGGTGACTTCGCCGGTGTCGGCGGTGGTCCCCCCCGAGAAGAAGAACTTGAGGGGGAAGATGCCGCGCTGAGTCTGGGCGTACTTGCCGCTGACCGCGCGGCTGACGGTCGAAATGTGTACGCCGATCTCGTCGGCGACCTCTTGCATGCGCAGGGGCTGGAGGGCGGTCAGGCCCTTTTCGAAGAACGGGCGCTGATGGGTCAGGACCACCCGCGCGACGCGCTCGAGGGTGCTCTGGCGTTGGGCAAGAGCGTCGATGAACCAGCGTGCGCTCTCGAGGCGTTTCTTGAGCCAGGACTCGACGTCGTCGCCCTTGTCGGCGTTCTTGAGCAGCTCGCGGTAGGCCCGCGAGAGGGTCAGGCGCGGCTGTCGCTCGCGGTCGAGGCGCACGACGAACTCCCCGTCGAGGTCCTCGGCGATGACGTCGGGGTGGATCACGCTCGCGCGCGATTCGCCGTAGTCCGCGCCGGGAGTGGCGTCGAGGGTCTTGAGCGTCTCGATGGCGCTCTTGACCTGCTCGATGGAGGCGCCGGTCTCGTGGGCGATGTGGGGCAGGCGATTGCGCTCGAGGTCATCGAGGTGTCCGGCGACGATCGTGCGCGGCAGGGGAGTGGAGAGGTCGAGGGAGTCGATCTGGAGCAGCAGGGTCTCGCGCAGGTCCCGCGCTCCGAGGCCGGGGTGGACGAGTTCGCGCAGCAGGGTCAGGACCTCGAGGACCTCTTCGACTCCGATCGGATCGGTCGGTGTGTCGGAATCCTCGATGGGCTCCAGGGGGCAGGCGGCGGCGAGGTCCTCGAGGTCCTCGCGCAGGTAACCGCGCTCGTCGAGGGAGCACACGAGGTACTCGGCGATCGAGCGCTGGCGGAGAGTGAGGTCGAGGAAGGCGAGCTCCTCGGTCAGGGCCTCGGCCATGGACTTGGGGACGTCGGGCGCGTTCTGCATGGCGGCCAGCTTGCGATCGGCGTCCTCGGCGCCGCCGCTGCCGGTGACCCGGGAGCCGTCTCCGTAATCGCGGTCGAGGCGTTCGAGGTCCTCGAGCATCTTGTCGATGGCGTCGCGCTCGGTGAACTCCGCGCTCTCCTCGGGCGCCGCGGGTGCGGCCTCGGCGGCGGCTGTCTCCTCCTCGCGACGCTCGAGCATGATGTTCTCGTCCAGCTCCTGCTGGATGCGCGCCTCGAGATCCAGCGCCGGCAGCTGCAGGATCTTCATGGCCTGGATCATCTGCGGCGACTGAACCAGTCGCTGAGCCAGGTGGGCGGATTGGTGGAGGCCGAGTCTCACGTTGACGATCCCCGCGTGCGTCGAGGGGGACCACGAGTATAGCCCGCGGTACTCCGAGTCGCGGGTGCGCCCCGCTCAGGGTTCGACCAGCCTCAGACTCACCGCCGCGGCGTCCGCTTCGGCCTCGAATGCGACCTCTGCCCCAGCGCCGAGCGCCAGACTGAGCTCGGCCGCGCGCACCGAGCGCCGGGGGAGCTGCAGGTCCCCGAGGATGGTGTCGGAGCGCGGCGCGATCTCCACGGACTCGGTGTGAGTGGTGCGCAGCGTGGCCTGCAGCCGGCCCGACGAGAGCCGGCCCTGCCAGGCCAGGCCCTCGAACCAGCGCTCGATGACGGGCGCCGGCATGGAGACGTCCGGAGCGACCTCGGCCTCGTAGCCCACGAGGAACGTGCGCTCGGTGCCCACGAGCACGCGCGCGGGGACGCCGGCGGCGATCGGGAGGGAGATGCGCAGGTCGCCGGCGGCGAGCTCGAGGCGTGCGGAGGGAAGGCGCGCGCTCTCCATCGTGCGGCAGAGCTCGCGTGTCCGTTGCCAGCGCTCGACGTCCTCGGGGTGCACGAGCAGCAGCCGCTCGGTCCAGTAGGCGGGCGGCAGGGAGCGCGGAGGGCGGCGGTCGGCCGAGTTGGTCAGGGAGTCCAAGCCGGCGGGAGAGACCGAGACGGCGGGCTCGGCGAGGGCGGGCAGGGCGGCGACCGCCAGGGAGGGCAACCTCCAGCCTCGGGGGCCCCAGTGGGCGCGCCAGATGGGCAGGCGCGAGGCGGGAGCGGCGAGCAGGGCCAGGTCCGCCACGCGCCAGCCGGCCCCGGGAGCCCGCTCGGGGTCGGGTTGGGTGGCGGCTTGGACCCAGAGGACCCAGTCGGGGGAATCGAGGGGCGAGCCCGCGATACTGACGGTCAGGAAGCCGCCGCTTGGGACGACGCCGGAGAAGTGGACTTGCACGAGGTCCACGAGGGGCTGGCGGACGCTGCCGAGATCCGGCGTGCCGGGATCGAAGTCCTCGTAGGTACGCAGGCGGGCGAGGTCGAGTACGCCGACGATGTGGATCGAACGCCCGCCGTCCATGCGCGCGGCGCGCACGTGGAGGGTGTGGCCGGCGAGGACTTGGCCGACCACCGGTACGGCGACGCCCTCGTCCTGGGCGACCTCGACGTCGAAGCCCGCCAGGAAGCTCTCCTGCGACCGGCGACCGAAGGCCGCCTGGGTTCCCGACCTGAGCCGACCGTGCCAGGCGTGGCTGCCCGCGGGGGCCTGGCCGTCGTGCGGCAGGCTGTCCCCAGTCGTGCCGCCCGCGAGGCCGGGACGCAGCCAGGCGGAGACTTCGATCTCGGTGCGTTCTCCGGCCCGCTGCAGCTCGTCGAGGGCGGTGTCGAGCCAGGCGCGATCCTCCGGGCTGCCGCTGACGAGCAGGGGGGGCGAGGTGGGGTAGAAGCTGAGCGAACGCCCCTGCCGCCGGGCCTCGGCCTCGAGCATCTGGCGCACCTGGCTAGCGGGGAGGGCGGGTGCGGGCTCCGCGGTGGAGTTGGCGGGCTCCTCGGTGAGCAGCACGTGCTGTCCGTTGGCGAGGGCCGCGAATGCGGGCGCGGGCACCGGCTCCATGCTCAACGACGGCAGCTGGGTGGAGTGCCAGTCCTGGCTTGTTCCGGGGAGGGCGAGCAGGGCGAGGAGGGCGATGTTCATTCTGTTCTCCCGGTTCGGTCGAGGAGGCCGGAGATCCGGCGGGCGGCCACGGATCCTCCCTAGTGTCGCAGAAAGGGGTTGACTACGGGCGCGAGCGTGCAACGACGGCCTTCAGAAGCTACAGATAGGCCCGTGGGAGAGTCTTGGCTCGAGATCGAGTCCGCGGGGGGGGAGCTACGCCAGCTCCTCGGCCGCGGGTTGACCCGCGTGGGCGGGGCGGGGACCGACGTGGTCGTGTCCGGCGCGCCGCCCGGGGAGCTGCATTTCTGGGACGAGCCGCCGAAGGTCGTCTTCGTCGGGGCCGCCGGCCGACCGCGGGTCAACGGGGTCGAGGTCGTCGAAGTGCTCCTCGAGGCGGGAGATCGCATCGAGTGGGGCGGCGTGCGCCTGCGATACCAGGCACGGTCCGCCCCGGTCCTGATCGAGGAGCCGAGCACGCCACCGCCGAGCCCCGTGCAGGCGGCTGTCGCGGCTCCCCCCAGCGCGCCCGTCACCTCTCCCGTATTCGCGCCCGTTCCCGATCAGGCCCCGCCTGCGGCGCCGGCGGCGGGCATCGCCGAGCGCGCCTGGTGGCGCGTTCAGGCCGGGATGGCGGTCGACCTGGGGATGGCCGACCGGCGCAGCGCGGCTCGCTGGCAGGAGGCCGTGGTGCGCCGCGAGTTCGACGCCGATGCCTGCGCCCGAGACCTCCTGGGCGCTGGAGGCGTGCGCGCCGACGATCCGCGCCTGCTCGACCGGGCCGGGCGCCTGTTGCGTGACTTCCTGATGTCGTCGGCCACGAGCGGGATCCGCGGCGCGGGACGCCGGGCGCGCAAGCAGGTCCGCAGCGGAGCCGCTATGGTGGTCGCTCAGGGCGTCACGATCGGGATCTACACCGGCCTGCTGCTGGTGATCATGATCCTCTGTCGCATCAAGTGGGGCTGGAGCTACGATCAGCTCTTCGACCGTGTAACCGGCCGCTGACGACCGCCGCCGCGCCTCCCCCGATCATGGCCTCGACCTCGAAAGACAGCGACCCCGAGCTCTACAGCCTGGCTCAGATCCAGCACCTGATGAAGGTCGAGTTCAGCCGGGCCCAGCGCTACGGCTACCCGCTCCTGTGCCTGCTGTTGGGAGTGGACGGGCTCGCAAGTCTGCGCGAACGCCACGGGGACGACGCGAAGCAGAGGGTGATGGAGGCGGTGATCGCCCTCGCTCAGGCCGAGACCCGCTCGAGCGACTTCGTGGGACGGCTCTCCGACGACCGCTTGCTCCTGGTGGTGCCCCACGCCCGCAAGGAGTACGCGCAGGTGCTGCCCGAGCGGCTGCTGTCCGCCTGCCGAGGACTGGAGCTGGAAGCGGAGGGAGTGCGCCTTCGGACCACCCTTTCGATCGGCGCGAGCTGGCTTTCGAGCGGCGAGACCTTGTTCTTCGACGACCTGCTGCGCTGGGCCGAGCTGGCCCTCGAGGAGGCCGCGGGCGGTGGCGGTGATCGCTGCGCGACCGGCGGCGGCTGATCGTGGAGCGTCGAGGGTGAAGATCCTGCTGGCTGACGACGAGGTCACCATCCGCGTGACCCTCGAAGACGCCCTGGCCGAGGCCGGCCACGAGGTGTTCGCGGCGGCCGATACCCAGGCGGCCCTGGCGGTGCTGGAAGCGGAGACACCGGACGCCGTCCTGACCGACGTGCGCATGCCAGGCGAGGGCGGCATGGCCGTGCTCGAGCGTTCGATGGCCCTCGACCCCTCGCGGCCGGTGATCATCATGACCGGCTTCGCCAGCCTCGAGCAGGCCGACGCGGCCGTGCGCAGCGGCGCACGGGTCACCGTGCAGAAGCCGTTCCGCAATGAGTCGATGGTCTCGCTGGTGGAGACCTTCGTGCGCTTGCGCGACCTCGAGCGAGAGAACGACAGCCTGCGGCAGCGCCTCGGCGAGGAAGGCGGCTTCGAGGGCATCATCGGCACTTCCGAAGCCATGCAAGCGGTCTTCGCGCGCGTGCGCACCGTGGCGCCCACCGAGGCCACGGTGCTGATCGAGGGCGAGAGCGGTACCGGCAAGGAGCGCGTCGCCCTGGCGCTGCACCATTCGAGCCTGCGTGCCGAGGGCCCCTTCGTCGCGATCTCCTGCGCGGCCCTGCCGGAGTCCCTGCTGGAAGCCGAGCTGTTCGGCTACGAGAAGGGCGCTTTCACCGACGCGCACAAGGAGCGCCGCGGGCGCTTCGAGCTCGCCGACGGCGGGACGATCTTCCTCGACGACATCGACGACATGCCCCTGGCGGTGCAGGTCAAGCTCCTGCGCGTGCTGCAAGAGCGAGCCCTCGAGCGGTTGGGCAGCGAGCGCACGCGCTCGATCGACATCCGCGTTCTGGCGGCGACCAAGGCGCCCCTGCGCGACCTCGTCGGCGAGGGACGCTTCCGCGAGGACCTCTTCTACCGCATCAACGTCGTGCCCGTGCGTCTGCCGCCCTTGCGGGAGCGCGCCGGTGACGTGCCCTTGCTCGTGCAGTGCATGATCGAGCGCCACGGCGGTGGCCGCGACTACTCTCTCGCATCCTCGACGATGAGCGGCCTGGAGCGCTACCCTTGGCCGGGGAACGTGCGCGAGCTCGAGAACGCGGTGCAGCGCGCCATCGCCCTCGCCGGCGGTGGGAGCGAGCTGGCCGCCGGGGACCTTCTGGCGCGGGACGAGCGTTGGCGCGGGGCCACCGAGGTCCCCGAGCGGGTAGAGCCCCTACGCGAGTTCCTGCGCGAGCGCGAGATCGAGCACCTGCGCCGCGCCCTCGTCCTCACCGGCGGACACCGCACCCAGACCGCCGAAGTACTCAGGATCTCGCGCAAGGTGCTGTGGGAGAAGATGCGGGACTACGGCCTCGAGGGGCCGGGCGGTTAGGATCGGTGACCATGGTCGGGAAGTGGCCCGAAGTGGACCTCTCGGCGGGCGCCGCCGTCATCGGTGACCTGCACCTGGACACCGCCGACGAGGAGCGCGCCAAGTCCTTCACGCGCTGGCTGGAGGCTCTCGCCGTGCCGCGACTGGTGATCCTCGGAGACCTGTTCGACGCCTGGTTGGGGCCTGGCAGCGCCGGCGAGCGTGGGGCGGGCGAGGTGATCGCCGCCCTCGCCGCGGCGCGCGAACGGGGGGTTCTGTGTGACCTCGTCCCGGGGAACCGCGACTTCCTGCTCGACGGCTCCTTCGAGCGCACTAGCGGCTGCACCCTGCACCCAGCCGGCGCCCTGGGACTGCTGGCCGACGGTGGGCGGGCGGTGTTCGTGCACGGGGACGAGTTGTGCACCGAGGACCGGGCCTACCAGCGCTACAAGCGGCTCGCCCGCGCCCGCGCCGTGCGCTGGCTGGGCGCACGCCTGCCGCGGGGCCTCGCGCGCGCCATCGGTCGCCGCCTGCGGCGCGCCTCCTCGCGCGCGGTGGCGGCCAAGACGCCCGCCTACAAGGCCCTGCAACCGGCCGCCGCCCGCGACCTGGCGGCCGCTGCCGGGGCGGCGACCCTCGTCTGCGGCCACGCCCACCAGGCGCGGGACGAACGCCTCGACGCCGGGCTGCGCTGGATTGTCCTCGATGCCTACGGCGGCGAGCGGGACGAGCTGCGCATCGGCGCCGCGGGCGAGCTGGAACTGGTGTCGAGCACGAGGGAGGTGTGAATGAGCGCCGAGCGCGTATCCTCCCGGGCCATGATCGTCGCCATTGACGGCCCGGCCGGTGTCGGCAAGAGCTCGGTTGCTCGCGGCCTCGCGCGCGCCCTCGCGCTGCCCTTCCTCGACACCGGCGCGATGTACCGAGCGATCACCTTGGCGGTGCTGCGCGCGGAGGCGGACCCGACGGATGGGGAGGCCTGCGGCGCGATCGCGCGCGCGGTGAGCGTCGACGTTGCGTCCGATGGGGAGGTGCTCCTCGACGGCGTGCGCAGCGGAGGGGAGGTGCGCTCGCCGGCGGTGGACGCGGCGGTCTCGCCGGTCTCGGCGCACCCCGAGGTGCGGCGGGAGATCGTCCCCGTGCAGCGCGCAGTCGCGGCACGCGGAGCCGGCGTGGTGGCCGAGGGGCGCGACACGACCACGACCGTCTTCCCCGACGCCGAGCACAAGTTCTATCTGACCGCCAGCCCGACCGAGCGCGCCCGCCGGCGAGCGGCGCAGGTAGGCCAGCCGGAGCGCGTGGGAGAGATCGAGGGCGAGCTCGCCCGGCGCGACCGTCAGGACTCGACGCGCGCGACCTCGCCCTTGATGCAGGCTTCCGACGCCGTGGTCGTCCAAACCGACGGACTCTCGGCGGAGGAGGTGGTCGGGACGCTCCTCGAGCGCCTGGGCGGCGGAGGCAGCCGGAGTTGAGCCCTGAGGGGGGGGACGCCGGTGAGCTGGGGAGTGCCACGCCCAAGACTCCGATCTACCGTGCTCTGCGCGCAGTCAGCGGCCTGTGGTGTCGCGGCGCCCACCGCCTGCGGGTCGAGGGCGCTGTGCACCTGCCTCCCACCGGCGGCGTGCTGCTGGTGGCGAACCACTCGTCGGCCCTCGACATCCCGCTGATCGCCGTCGCGACCGACCGCCACGTGGGCTTCGTGGCGCGCGCCAGCCTGGGGCGCTCGCGCCTGATGGCTTGGATCATGGCGCGTTGCGGGGCCGTTCTGGTGCGGCCGGGGGAACCCGACCGCGCGGCCCTGCGCGCCATGGTCGCGCGCCTGCGCGGCGGCGACTGCCTGGCCATTTTCCCCGAGGGCACGCGCTCGAGCGACGGGACCCTGGGTGAGTTCCGGGGCGGGGGAGTGCTCGCCGCGCGCCGGGCGGGCGTGCCCATCGTGCCGGTTGGTATTTCGGGCGCCGGTGGTGTCTGGCCGGTCGGCGCGCGCCGGCCGCGTCTGGGGCGCGTGTGTCTGCGCTTCGGCCCCGCTCTGGACTCGGTGGCCCCCGGAGCGCTCGCCGACGCGCGGCACGCCGTCGCGGCCCTGGCTGGGGGCGCTTGATGGCGGCTGGGGCTCGACTCGCCCCCGTCGAGTTGACTAGACTGTCCCGTTCGGCCTGACGATTCAGGCCGCGAGAGGCCGGTGCGGCGGACGGGGAGAGCTTCGTCCGGTGCCGCACAGTGCCGCTCGTCCGTCCCGACCCTGAAACCTCCTGAGATGGCTCCCCCGTGGGCGCCCGCCTCCCATGCCCAAGACCCAGCGCCTGCTCAAGCGCTTCGACCTCCCCGAAGAGGAGATCGAGCGGAAACTCGACTTCGCCCTAGAGGGCACCTCGGCCCAGGACCTCGAGACGAGGCTCTTCGAGTCGGTCAAGGACATCAAGCCGGGGACGTTGATCATCGCCACGGTCGAGTCCGTCGACGACCACACGAAAACGGTCGTGATGGGCTTCGGAGGGAAGTCCGAGGGACACGTTCCCTTGAACGAGTTCGGCGAGGCGCTGCCCGAAGCCGGACAGGAGTTCGAGGTCTTCTACGAGGGCGAGGATGCCTACCAGCAGACCGCGAACCTCTCCAAGCGCCGCGCGGATCGCCTGCGCGCCTGGGAGCGTGTGTCGGTCAAGTACAACGAGGGCGACGAGATCAATGGCGTGGTGATGCGCAAGATCAAGGGTGGCCTTCTCGTGGACGTGGAGGGCGTGAACGTCTTCCTGCCCGCCAGTCAGGTCAACTTGCGCCGCACGCAAGACATCGCGGCCTTCATCGACGAGCCCATCCGCGCGCGGATCATCAAGATCGATCCGGAGCGCATGAACATCGTCGTCTCGCGCCGCAAGCTCCTCGAGGAGGAGCGCCAGCGCCTCAAGGAGAATCTGCTCGAGGAGATCACGGAGAAGCAGGTTCGCACCGGCGTGGTCAAGAACATCGCCGACTTCGGCGTCTTCGTCGACCTCGGTGGCATCGACGGCCTGCTGCACATCACCGACATGTCCTGGGGCCGCATCAATCACCCGTCAAAGATGGTGGAGATGGACCAGGAGGTCGAGGTCATGGTGCTGCGCGTCGATCGCGACCGCGAGCGCATCGCCCTCGGCCTCAAGCAGCTCTGCGCTTCGCCCTGGGATGGCATCGACAAGCGCTATCCGCTCGAGAGTGTCCAGAAGGGCGAGGTGGTCAACATCATGTCCTACGGTGCTTTCGTGAAGCTCGAGGACGGGATCGAGGGCCTCGTTCACATCTCCGAGATGTCCTGGACGCGCCGGATCAACCATCCCTCCGAGCTCGTGACCAGCGGGGAGGAGGTCAGCGTCGTGGTGCTCGCGATCGACCACGAGAAGCAGGAAATCTCCCTCGGGATGAAGCAGGCCGAAGCCAACCCTTGGGATCTGGTGGACGAGCACTCCCCCGCCGGCACGGTGATCGAGGGATCGGTGCGCAACCTGACCTCCTACGGCGCCTTCGTCGAGATCGAGGAGGGCATCGACGGCCTCCTGCACGTCTCCGACATGAGCTGGACCAAGAAGGTCACGCACCCCTCCGAGGTCGTCAAGAAGGGCGACCGCGTGCAGTGCGCCGTGCTCTCGGCGGACAAGGTGAAGAAGCGCATCGCCCTGGGCATGAAGCAGCTGACTCCCGACCCGTGGATCGACGACATCCCCAACAAGTTCCACGTCGGCGACCTGCTCTCGGGCTTCGTGACCAAGACCACCAGCTTCGGCGCCTTCGTCAAGTTGGACTCCGAGCTCGAGGGACTGCTGCACATCTCCGAGCTCTCCGACACCAAGGTCGACACGCCCGAGGACATCCTGCGTCCGGGGATGAAGGCCGAGGTACGCGTGATCCGGGTGGACATCGACGAGCGCAAGATCGGTCTCTCCTTCGTCCACGCTGACTTCGAGGAGAACGAGGCGATCCTGACCCAGATGGAGGGCGAGGACCCCGCCGCGGCGAGCGACGCGCCCGCGCCCGAGGCGAGCGACGCGCCCGCGCCCGAGGAGGACGCCGCGCCGGCGCCCGAGGCGGACGACGCGCCGGCGCCCGAGGAGGCGGCCACCGAGAAGGACGCGCCCGCGAACGCTACCGACGCGGCCGAGACCGACGCTTCGGACGGGCCGGAGGCCGAGCAGGCCGACGAAGCCACTTCGGAAACCGAGGGGGGGCCCGAGGGGGCCGCTCCCACGGAAGAGGAAGCGCCGGCCGAGGCCTAGGATCCCGTTGAGCAAAGCCAACGGGCTGCTGGCTGCCCGCACGAGAATCGCCAACGGGCTGCTAGGCACCCCGTGAAGGAGTCTCGCTGCACCGCACCGGATTCGCGGCGCTCTCCGCAAGACGGCCGGGAGAGCGGCCCCGTGCCGATTCGCCCCGGTTCGCCGCGACCGACCGGTCGGGGAACGCGGGAGTCCTGGATGCGTTCGAGCCTGCTCCTGTGTCTGAGCCTCTCGGCCCTCGCTTGCCGGACCCCGCCGCCCGCCGCCGGCCCTGCTCCCCAGTTGTTGGCCACGCGGGGAGCCATCGACCCGGAGAAGATCCCGGCCTTCGAGCTGTTGCACCTGGCCGTGATGGCCGGTGAGAACGAGTCCGCCCGGCGCATCCTCGAGCGGCTCCTGGCCCGTGACCCCCGCGGGCCGGCACTGGAGTTGGCCCGTGCCTACGAGCGCATCCTCGACGGGCGCGCCCTGGTCACCGCCCTCGATCTGCGCCTGGTTGCTGAGGAGCGGGCCGGCCAGCCGGGGGCCTACGATGTGTTCCTCCTCGCTTCCCAGGGGACCGGCGAGGCCTTGGTCCTGCGCCCGCGCGGGGCGCGCTTGCGGGAGACCGTCGTCGCGGTCGATTGCGACGGAACGGAGAATCGCCGCGTCGGCGTGGGGGTGATCGAGGACATCGAGGAGCTTCCCTTACCCGTCGGCGAGCAGGTTCGCCGGCACCTGGCGACGATGACCCTCTCGGCGCCCGCGGGCACCCTCGCCATCCGGGCGCGTTGGTACCTGGAACTCACGACCGTGGAGGCGCGGCTCGCCGAACGCAGTTTGCCGGCGGCCGATGTTCGGGTCGGCGTGGCGGAGCGTGTACGCCTGGCCGCTTTCCTCCCCCCCGCCCCCGTGGAGCCGGCCGAGCTCCTGCGCTATCTGCGCGAGGAGCAGGTCAGGGGGCCCGCTCTGATGGAGCGCGCCGTGCGCATCCTGCCCGGGCGGCGCGCCGAGGCTCTCGACCTGCTCACGCCGATGGTCGAGGAGATGAGCGTGCTGACCCTCGAACTGCTCGTCGGGCCCCTGCGGTGGCTGGCGGGGACGGCCATTCCCGGGGGAGACGCCGAGGCCTGGCGGCGCTGGCTGTCCGCCCGCGCGCGAGAGAACACGCGGAGCGAGGAAGCGGGGGCCCTGGTCTTGCCGGCTTCCCGGCGCTGATCAGCGCGTGTGCCCGACGTAGCCCGCGTCGATCGAGGACACGAGGGGGTGTTCGAGCTGCAGTTCGACGCGACCGCTGAACGTGGCGCTTTGGATCGAAGGGTGAGCGTGGAGGCTCACCGACCAGCGCTCGCTACGTCCGAGGCTGTCGGCGGCGACCGGCTCGAAGGCGACCGAGATCGCCTGAGCGTCGGCTCCGCTCACGGCGGCGCCGGTCACGATCACCCGATCACCCCCGACCAGGGCCCGCACCTCGGCCGTGGCCAGGGCGCCGTCGACCGGGGAGAAGCTCCCGAAGGAGAAGGTCCCCGGCTCCAGGATGACGTCCGGGACGACCGTGGCCTGGACCTGGATCGGAAAGCTGCGCCGATCATCGGGGCCGCCGGGGCCGGTCAGAGCCAGGCGCAGCTCCCCGCGGAAAGCGCCGCGCGGAAGACCGGGAGCGACGCGTGCCGTGACGGTCCACAGGTGCTCCCTGGACTGCACGGTGTGGGCCAGCTCCGCCTCCAGGGAATCGCTGGTGGACTCGATGCCGGTCACGCGCACCGTCGAACCGGCGACACCGGTGATCACCTTGCTGGTCCCCATGCCGCCGCTGCTGGCGGGGATAGGGCCAAGGTCGATCGTCTGCGGCGTGGCCTGGAGCAGAGACTGCACGTAGAGGTGCAGCTCGAAGGTCAGGAAGGGCGTGTTGGGTGAGTCGCAGGACAAGCGCAGGACGACCAGCTTGTCCGCGTTCTTGACGCGCACGTGACGCGGGTCGACGACGACCTCGAGCTCGGCCTCGGCGCCGGCGGGGAGGGTCAGGACCGGCTCCTCCCGCGGGCGGCCGCGCACGCGCTCTCCGTCGGCGTCCAGGTAGGAGATGCGCCCGACGGCACACGAGCAGGCGGGCATCAGGCGGCGGATGGTGATCGGCTCGGGGTCGTTGTTGCGCAGGATGAAGGTGTGGCGCACCTCCTCCCAGGCCGCGATACGGCCGAAGTCATGGAAGGTCGGTCGCTCGCCCTGGGGGTTTTGGATCACCAACCCGGGCGCCGGCGCTGGCGCACAGCCAGGGGCGAGCGTCAGGGAAGCGATCGCCGACGCGAACGCGGCCAGGAGCCCGCGGGCGGCGGAGTGGACGGCGGGGGGCATGGTGTGCATCACGCGGCGCGTGGGTATACCCGCTGGCTCGCGGGTGGTCATCGCAATTCCCCGCGCCGCCGGGTGCGACCCCCTGGCGTGGCGATCGAAACCTCGCGGGTCAGGGGATCAGGCCCGAGGCGAGCAGCTCGCGGGCCAGGGTGCTGGCGAGCCGGTCCGCACCCAAGTCCGTCATGTGGACGTCGCTGGTGAAGACCCCGCCCTCGCTTGCGGCGTCGGCGTCCGCCAGAACGCTCTGGGCGTCGACCAGCGGGACCTCCCGCTCGCGGGCCACCAGGGCCAGAATCTCGGTCAGGTAGTCGAACGCCCGCAGCTGATCCTCCCGCGACGGAGCCCCGTCCAGGCTGCTGCGACGCAGCCCCTGGGTGACCAGAACGACCCGCGCCCCTTGTTGCTCGGCCAGGGAGACGATGCCGTTCAGGTTGCGGTGGAAGCTGGTGAAGCCAACGGGGCGCTCGGAGGGCCAGGCGTAGAGATCGCGCTCCTTGAGCTCGTCGAAGTTCACGATCGCGAAGGCGCCGATATCACCCCGGCTGCGAATGTAGTCGGTGCAGTAGCGGCGCCAGGCTTGGAAGGTGATGCTGTCCTCGATC
This sequence comes from Planctomycetota bacterium, assembly GCA_002686265.1. Taxonomy (GTDB): domain Bacteria; phylum Planctomycetota; class UBA1135; order UBA1135. Next base: position 285,249 of record NZBA01000050.1, on the reverse strand, counting down.
CAGGTCCGCTCGTAGCGCCGCCAGACCGCTCGCCAGTGCGTGTTGTCCGGCTTCGCTCCGGGATACAGGGCGCAGCGCATGTCGTTGATCGTGTGGTAGACGATCACGATGTCGGGCTCGAGGGGGAGCACGCGGAAGGCTAGGTTGGCCAGGCTCTCGAACGTCGAGTAGCCCTGACAGCCGCCGTTGATGACCTCGATCGCGCCTTCGGGACGGGCGCTTGCCAGGTGGGCTTCCAGGCGCGCGGGCCAGGTAGTCTCGTTGCTGCTCGGCCCGTGGCCGTAGGTACTGGAGCCTCCCAGGCAGGCGATCCTCAGGGTGCCGGCGGGCTTCTTGAGGCTGATCTGGGGTCCCCGGAAGCCCAGGCTGTTGTGGCTGCCCCGGTGCCGGGATTGCTCGAAGCTGTGGTTGGGCTTGGGCGCGTAGGCCAGGTAGGGGTGAGGCTGGACGCGGGCGTTGCGCTCGCCCTCCGCGTAAGGATCCAGCTCGCCGGCCGACAGCCCGGGCAGGTCGACCCAGCGCGGCAGAGTCTCGAGCACGACCAACGCAGCGACCAGCGTGCCGGCGACGGTGAGCGTTGCTTTCAGGAGAGAGCCCATGGCGAGAGCCTAACTCGCGGCCGCCTCCAAGCCTCCCTTCAGGAGGCGCAAAGGCCTGCCCTCGTCGGCCATGCGCCCGTGTGGCACTTCCGGGGCATCGGCCGCGCTGCTACCCTCACGGGACCATGAGCGACCCCGCCGCGATCCGTCTGCTCCACAACCCGCGCTGCTCGAAGAGCCGCGCCGCCCTCGCCCTGCTCGAGGAGAGCAGCGCTTCCCTGGAAGTGCGCCTCTACCTCGAGAACCCCCTCGACGCCGGCGAGCTCGCGACCCTCGCCGGGGGTCTCGGCGCACCGATCGGCGAGTGGGTGCGGCGCAAGCAGCCCGAGTACGCCGCAGCGGGCCTCGGTCCGGGCTCCGACGATGCGGTGATCCTGGCCGCCATGGCCGCCGAGCCGATCCTGATGGAGCGCCCGATCGCCGTGCGAGGCGAGCGGGCTCTCATCGCCCGCCCCCCCGAGCGGGTCCTGGAGTTGCTCGCGGACGAACAGGCTCCACCCGCGACGTCGCCCGTCGACGCCGGAGGGGCCTGAGGTCGGCGTGGCTCGACGTTCCCGTTGGCTGCCGCTGCTCCTCCTGGCTCTGGCCCGGCCCGCCGCGGCGGGGTGGCAGGATCCCGCGGCGCTGCTGCGCTCGCGAGACGTCACCGAGCGCTTGCAGGCGGTCGAGCTCCTGCGTACCTCCGAGCATCCCAAGACCGAGCGGCTCCTCTCGGGTGCTCTCGGCGACCGCGACTGGGAGGTCGTCGAGCGCGCCGCCGAGGCGCTCGGGGAGGTCGGCAGTCCCAAGGCGGTGGGCGCCCTGATCGACGTGATCCTCGACGGACCGGCGACCCGCGTGCGCCGGGCCGCGGCCCTGGCGGCGGCGGCCCTCGACCCCGACGAGGCTCTCGCCGACGTGGCCAAGAAGATCGGTGGGCGCAAGACCGCAACGGCTCTGGAGGCCTTCCCGCTCCTGGCGTCCGCGGCGAGCGAGCCCCGCAGCCCGCGCAACCTGGAGAAGCTCCTGGGCGACCGCGACAGCCGCACGCGGGCCGCCGCCGCGCGGGCGCGTTTGACGGCGGCGCGCGAGGACCGCGCGGCCGTGCTCGGGGAGCTCCTCGAGAGCGAGTTCGTCGCCGTGCGCGCGGCGGCGCTCGAGAGCGCCGCGAATGACCCGCGGGGGGGGCAGGTGGACCTGCTAGGCGAGCTCCTCTCCAGGCCCGCCTTGTCTGGCGTTATCGAGCGCCGGGCCGTCGCCGCCCTCGTCTCTGGCCTCGGGGCGCTCGAACCGGGCGCGGAGCGCGTTGGAGAGGTTTCCGCGCGCGTGGCGCGCCTGTGCGGCTCCGTCGAGCCCGCCGCGGCCGCGCGCGGCCCGCGCCTGGCGCGGGCCGCGCTGCGGGCGGGGCTCGTGCAGCCCGACGACCTGCGCGCGGCGCTGGCGGCGGCGTTCGAGCACGACGGCGAGGGCGTGCGCGCTCAGGCCGTGGCGGTCCTGGGGAACATCGATGCGCCTTGGGCCCGGGAGCGCGCGATCGCCCTGGGCGAGGGGGATCCCAGCGCCCGCGTGCGCCACGCGTCCCTTTCCGTCCTGGGGGCGGAGACGGTCGGCGAGGAGGCCTTCGACCACGCCTGGTTCGCCGCGCGCCTGTCCGGCGACGCGGATCCTCGGGTGCGCGAGCGGGCCGCGGTGGCCCTCGGACGGGCGGGTCTCGAGGCTGCCGTCGGGCCGCTCTGCGAGGCACTCGAAGCGGCGGAATGGAAAGTGGCGGCGGCCGCCGCCGTCTCCCTCGGGCACACGCGCTCCGCCGGCGCCGTGGACGCCCTCGCGCGCCTGTCGCGCTCCGAGGCCTGGCGCCTGCGGGGCGCCGCGGTGGTGGGACTCTCTCGCTGTCTACGCAAGGAGGCCGTCGATCCCCTGATCGCGGCTCTCGAGGATCGCGAGCCTCTCGTGGCCCGCACGGCTCACGCCTACCTGACCTCCCTGGCCCGCGAGGAGCTCGAGCCGCGCACCGAAATCTGGTCCGCTTGGTGGGCCGAGAACCGCGACCGCCTGCGCATGATCGATCCGAAGGAGGTGGCCGATCGCGAGCGACGCTTCGGCTACTCCGCGCCCGCGGCGCGCATCTACGAGGGCCTCGACGTGATGGTGCTCGAGAGCCGTGGCGACCACATCCAGAAGCTGTTGAAGACCCTGGGCATAGACCACCGCCTGAGCGCCGCGGCACGCGTGGTGAACGACGGCCTCGATGCAGCGGGCGTCTTCGTCGCCAACTGCACCGGCGAGATCGAGACCGAGGACGTGGAGCGCCTCGAGTGGTTCGTGCACGTCGGAGGCTACCTCTTCACCTCCTGCTGGGCCCTGCGCGAGACCATCGAGCGCATCGAGCCCGGCCTGGTGCGCAAGTTCGAAACCACCGGCGAGGTGCTCGACAACGTCCTGGCCAGCCCTTGCGCGCCCGGTAGCCCCTACCTTGAGGGTGTCTTCACCGCGGGCGTGCGCCCGATCTACGCCTTGCAGGGTGCGCACCTGATCGAGGTGCTGCAGCCCGAACGCGCGGAGGTCTTGGTGGACAGCCCCGAGTGTACCGAGCGCTGGGGCAGCGGCGATCTGGCCTGTTGGTTCCGCCTCGGCCACGGCGTCGTCCTCGACTCAGTCAATCACTTCGACTTGCAGGGTCTGGAGTTGGCCTCCCAGCTCAAGAAGCGCGAGGAGCGCATGGCCTACGCCATGGACCACATGGGCCTCTCCCACGCGCGCCTGCGCGAGACGCGCAAGGCGAAGTGGTGGGAGAACAACCTCAAGGCGGCCCGCGAGGTGCGCGACCTGTCGGTCTTCCAGCTCGTGACCAACTTCGTGCGCCTGCGGCGCATCCAAGGCAAGTAGGGACCGCGGGGCCACCGCTCGACATGGCGTCCGCGTCCCGACCGCGCCTGTACTTCGGCACTTGCAGCTGGTCGGCGCCGAGCTGGGTCGGTTCGTTCTACCCGGCGGGGACGAAAGCGGCTGGGTTCCTCCCTTACTACACCACGCGCCTGCGCGCCGTCGAGGCCGACGTGACCTACTACCGGGTTCCGGACGCGAAGCTGGTCGGGGGCTGGGAGCGGCGCACACCCGCGGGATTCGTCTTGTGCGCGAAGTTCCCGCGCTCGATCGTGCACGCCGGAGAGGGCCCGCGCCCCGATCCGGGCAAGCTGCTGGTGGAGGAGTCGGTCGGAGCGGACCGCGATCGCTTCCTGGAGGCCATGGCGTTCCTGGGCCCAAAGTGCGGCCCGCTCGTGCTGCAGTTCCCCTACTTCAACCGCAAGGCCTTCAGGGATGCGGGGCCTTTCCTCGAGCGCCTGGACGCCTTCCTCGGAAGCCTCCCGAGCGACTTCCGCTACGCCGTCGAGGTGCGCAACCCCCGCTGGCTCGGTGAGCCCCTCGCCGAGGTCCTGCGCAGCCACCGCGCGGCCTTGGTCCTGGTGGACCTGCCGTACATGCCCGGCCCGGCGGACCTCGCCGGAAGCGCCGATCTGTTCACGACCGACTTCACCTACCTGCGCCTGATCGGTGACCGCAAGCGCGTCGACGCGGTGACGAGCACCTTCGATCGCGTGGTCATCGACCGCGACGAACGCCTGCGGGCCTGGGCCGAGCTCCTGCGAGACCTGCCCGCCGACGTGCGCGAGACCTACGCCTTCGCCAACAACCACTTCGCCGGCCACGGTCCGGCCACGATCGCCCGCCTGACCTCCCTCGTCGGTGGGGAGGAGTCGCCGCCGGCCGCTCCGGCGGAGCGCCCGGCCCGGCCCCTTGCCTAGCAGCCCGCAGAGTGAGCGCCGACGGCCGTCAGCCGGTTCCTTCCAGCGGCTCCACTCCGGAGTGCGTCACCGGCAGGTTCCCCCGGCTTCCCTCCCGCTCGGGAGGAGACTCTCGCAGGAAACGCGCCTGGTGACGCCCTTCCCAGGGGTGGGACGGCACGTGGGCGCCCCCAAGGGAGTCCCGGTTCTCCGAGAATCCGCGGAACCGACGGACGTCGCACCTCGTCCCATGTGCATAACCACGGTCGGGGACCTTCCAATCCAGGCAGAAGGGCCTCCGTCTGGCGCGGGGTTCCCCGGCCGTAGTTCTTCGCTCCGTGAGCGGGCTGCACCGCTTGCGGAGCGTTGTCGTAGGACCTCCGCTTCCGGGGCCGCCGTTCCGCTGTGACCCGGCCCGGGACCCGTTCCAAGGCGGCCGTCCCCAAGGCGGCCGCCCGCGAGGCGGGAAGGCCGGGATCAGGGGTACCATGGACCGCGGACATGCGGGACACGCGTCGCTACCGCACCGGAGGCCGGGCCAGCCAGGGGCCCCTGGTCGACGGGCTGCGCTCGGGGAGCTGGACCTTCTGGGACCAGCACGGGCGGCGTTACGCCCAAGACGAATACGACGCCGGTCAGCGCGAAGGTTGGGGCCTGCGCTGGCACGTGCACAACGGCGGGCGTCGCTCCGAAGGCCGCCACCGCGCCGGCCGGCGTGAAGGCGCCTGGACCTTCTGGCACCCCGACGGCGCCCTGCGCGGAGAAGGGATCTTCGTCGCGGGCCGCTGCGAGGGACTGTGGCGCTTCTGGCACGCCAACGGCGAGCTCTCCCTCGAAGGGCGGCTGGTCGCCGGTCTGCGGGAGGGGACCTGGCGCCAGAGCTACCGCAACGGGCAGGCCGGGCGCGAGGGCCTCTTCGCCGGCGGGCGGCGCGAGGGGCGCTGGCGGCGCTGGAGCCGCGGCGGGCGACCGCTGAGCGAAGGCGACTACCGCGCCGGCCTGGCCGAGGGGGAATGGACCACCTGGCACCCCGTCGGAGAGCGCGCTTCGACCGGTGAGTACCGCGCGGGCCTGCGCGTGGGCGTGTGGCGCCTGTGGCATTCCAACGGCGCCCTGCGGGCCGAGGGCAGCCTGGTGGACGGGAAGCTGGAAGGGTGGTGGGTCCACTGGTGGCGCAACGGCAACCTGCGGGCCGAGGGCGAGCTGCGACGCGGCGTCGAGGAGGGACCGTGGCGGTTCTGGCACCCCGACGGCTCGCGCAACCGCCAGGAGAGTGGGATCTACAGTGACGGCCGAGCCTCCCTCGGAGATGGGGATGACGATGGGTGAGGCTCTCGACGCCCAGCCGAACATCGCCGCTGAGGCTCCCAAGAGCGCCGGCCCAGGCGCGAGCGCCTACGCGAGCGCCTACGCGAACGCCCTGGAGAACACCGCCGCGAACGGGCATGGGAATGAACGAGCGAACGCTGACGCGAGCTTCGGCGCGCTCCGAACTCTGGTGCTGCCGCCTCGCGAGCGGGGACGGATCCTCGCCGGCGCCCGCAGGGCCGGCGAGCGGGAGGCCTGTGGCCTGCTCCTGGGACTGCGGCAAGCGGCGACGACCTCGGTCGCGCGGGCCGCGTGCCTGGAGAACGTGAACCCGCCCTCCTCGGGCGTCGGCTTCCGCCTTCACCCCGTCGCCCACCTGCGCTGGGAACGCTGGGCACACGCCGCCGGATTGGCCGTCGTCGGCGTCTGGCACAGCCATCCCGGCGGTCCGGGCTGGCCCTCGCGGGCCGATCGAGCCGGCGCCGCCGAAGGCTGGTCGCACCTGATCGCCGCGCCGGGGGCGGGAGGCGAGCTCCACCTGCGGTCCTGGTCCGTCGTGGGGGGCGCGCTCGCGGAACAGATCCTGCTGGCCGGACCGGATCCCGCGTCCCCGATCCTCACTCCGACCAGGTGACAGGGACGCCCTCAGGGCGCACAATCCGGGGCTTGCCATGCCCCCTACGCCTGGAGAACGACGATGACCGAGACCGCCGAAACACGCCCCTTCGAAGCCCAGGTCCAGGAACTCCTGAACCTGATGATCCACTCCCTCTACACGGAGAAGGAGATCTTCCTGCGCGAGCTCGTGTCCAATGCCAGCGACGCATTGGACAAGCTGCGCTTCGAGAACCTGACCCAGCCCGACCTCGGCGAGGGGGACGAGGAGCTGGCGATCACCCTGGAGGTGAACGCCGATGCCCGCACCCTCTCGGTGATCGACAACGGGATCGGGATGGACCGCGACGAGCTGATCGCCAACCTCGGGACGATCGCGAGCTCCGGCACCCAGCGCTTCCTCGAGGAGATCTCCGCGAACCAGGGAGCCAGCGCTCCCGACTTGATCGGGCAGTTCGGCGTCGGGTTCTACTCCAGCTTCATGGTCGCCGAGGAGGTCTCCGTCGTCTCGCGCAAGGCCGGTGAGGAAGACGGCTATCGCTGGCGATCGGAGGCCGACGGCAACTACACCATCGAGCCCGCCCCGGGCGCGAAGCGCGGGACCTGCGTGACCCTGCTGCTCAGCGAGCGTGAGGGCGATGAGAGCGAGACGCCCGACTTCCTCGACGAAGGCACCCTGCGCGCCCTCGTGCGCCGATCCTCCGATTTCGTCGAGTACCCCATCCGCCTCGGCGACGACGTGCTCAACTCCCAGAAACCCCTCTGGGCCCGACCGAAGGCGGACCTCTCCGACGACGACTACCGCGAGTTCTACCAGCACCTGACCCACGACTGGCACGCGCCGGCGGAGACGATCCACTTCAAGGCCGAAGGCGCCAGCGAGTTCACGGCCCTCGTCTACATCCCCTCCGCGCGCCCGGCGAACCTCTTCGGCGGGGAGGCGGGGCGAACGCAGCTGAGCCTCTACGTGCGGCGTGTGTTCATCACCGCCGAGTGCGAGGACCTCCTGCCCCCCTGGCTGCGGTTCGTGCGAGGAGTGGTCGAGGCCTCCGACCTGCCGCTGAACGTCTCGCGCGAGATCCTGCAAGCCAACCCGCACGTGCGGCAGATTCGGCGCAGCCTGACGAAGAAGATCCTGGGCTCTCTGGAGTCCCTGCGGGAGCGCGACCGGGAGGCCTACGACGGCGTCTGGAACGCCTTCGGCACGGTCCTCAAGGAGGGCATCTGCACGGGCGAGGACGAGGACGGGCGCATCGCCGGGCTGGCCTTGTTCGAGAGCTCTCGAGCCAGCGAGCGCACCACCTTGGGCGAGTACGTCGAGCGCATGGGCGAGGAGCAGGAGGCGATCTGGACCCTGCTCGGACCCGATAGGGCGACCCTCGATGCGTCACCCCTCGTCGAACCCCTGCGATCCCGCGGCTGGGAGGTGATCTACCTCACCGACCCGGTGGACGAGTGGATGGTCGACCGCCTGAGCGAGTTCACCGGGAAGCCCCTGCGGTCGGTCCATGCGGCTGACCTCGACTTGGCCGACGAGGAGGGAGAGGAGCGCGCCAGCGCCGCGGCTCAGGCGAGCGCCGGCTTGCTAGAGGCTCTGAACGAGCACCTCGGCGAAGAAGTCAAGGAGGTACGCTTCTCCACGCGCCTGGTGGAGAGCCCGGCGGTGCTGGTGAGCGAGGCGGGCCCCCCGCGCCCGCACCTCGAGCGTGCCCTGCGCGAGGGCGGCATGGCTCCCGACCTGCCCGGCCCTGAGCGCATCCTCGAACTCCACCCCGGCCACCCGCTGATCGAGCGCCTGTGCGCGATGCACGCCGAGGCGCAAGACGATCCGCGACTGTTCGACTTCGCGGACCTGCTCCACGGCCAGGCCCTGTTGGCCGAGGGGACGACGCCCCGCGATCCGGCGCGCTTCGCGCGTCTGGTCACCGAGCTGATGACGACTGCGCCTTGAGGACCCCCGCGTTCTGCAAACGGCCGAGGTAGCCGATGCAGTTGGGAGAGTTGTCGAAGGACTCCTCGCCGAAGCGCTCGGTCAACGAGCGCAGGCGCGCGGGCCACTCGCTCTGGGGCTTCCACAGGTCGAGCGAGCGGCGCAGGTAGCGGTTCTCCAGTCCGCGCCCTTCGGAAGGGCTCAGGTCCGCCGCCAGCGCGAGGATGGCGAATCCGTAGGTCGTCTCGACGGAGTCGCCGCGAAAACCGTCCTCTGGGAAGTAGTCCGGCCCCCAGAACCCCGTGTCACTGAAGGGCGGCGTGCGGTAACCGTCGGCCCGCGCCACGGCGAAGGCCCAGCGGGGACCGTGGAACCAGACCGGGTCCTGGGGATTCGACCAGGTGGCCGCCAGCTTGCCGAAGACCGGGCCGAAGAACAGGTAGTCGCTGCCGCGCAGGTAGAGGTCCTCGAGCGCCGCGGTGCGCTCGGGGTCCACGCCGCGGAAGACCGATTCGATCAGGCTGCGCACGGCCAGCAGCAGGATCTCGCTCTGGAAGGCGTGGGCTCCCTCGTAGCGCGGGTTCTTCAAGAGGGGCGGGCTGTCGCTGCGGATCACGATCCCGCCGGGATTGGCGCCGGCGACCAACAGGTCCGCGACGCGCTCGATCCACAGACGATGGCGCTCGCGCCAAGCGTCGTCGGCCGCGGCCCAAGCGGCGCAGAAGGCGTCGATCCCCCAGGCGTGGCCGCGGTGGATCGGCAAGCCCTGGTGGGGGTGGGCGGCGGCCAGGGCCTCGAGGTGGCGCAGGGTGATCGCCCGCCCCTTGGGATGAGGCGAGGCTCCCTCGTGGAACCAGAGATGGAACAGCTCCGCGCCCAGGCGCAGGTCGTCGCGCGCGAGTGGATCGTTGCCGAGCCACTGCAAGGCCTTGGTCTGCTTCGTGTAGCGCACCAGGTGCTGGGTGTCGTGGCACATCCAGTGCACGAGATCGTCGTCGCCGGTCGGGAGCTTGCCCCCCTGGACGTGGCCATCTCCGCGGTCGTAGGGAGGCCGCAGGTCGTCTGCGAGCACCCTGAGAACCTGCTCGCGGGGGGCGGGCCCGCCCCGGCAGTGCTGGCGGAACTCCGGCGGCACGGTCCGCCCGTAGGTCCGGAAGTCGAAGTCGAGGGCGCCCTGATCGTCGGCCCACTCGCCGTAGCCGACCGGATCGCCGCGCCGGTCGTAGAGGGCCTCGGCCTGGCGCGAGGCGTTCATTCGGTGGTGGAGCTCGAGTAGGCGGTAGGACGAGCCGGACGCCCCGCCGATGGCCCGGTGTCCCTCGATGAAGTGGATGCCCTCGCCGCCGTGAGCTCCCTCCTGGGACCTGAAGAGCGGATGGGCCCAGCCCAGGGAGGGGGAGCGTCCCGGTGACGCTCCCTCGGCGCCCTCCTCCAGCTGTCGCAGCAGTTGAACGAGCCGCACGTCCTCGGCGCGCCGCAGGGCAGCTTTGCCACGGTCGGACCCGCGCCGGAACCAATCCATGCTCCCGACGAGGTCTCGCTGAGGGAAGTAGGCTTGGGTGGTGGGGCTGGCCCAGGACCAGGCGCGTGCGTCGTGCGTGCAGAAGGCGAGGCCCTCGTGCGCCAGGCGCCGTCTTCCAGCGGCTTCGTCGCCCTTGGCGACCAGGACCAGGCGCCGCAACAGCTGGCCTTGCGGCGGCATCATGTGCAGGGCCTTGGTGGCGTGGGCGGCCACGAGCGGGAAGATCAGGCCGCCGTCCCCCGCGCGCGCCTCGCCGAAAAAGGGGTCGCGCACTTCAGGGAGGACAGACCAACCGGCGGGGACGAGCAGCTCGATCTCGCGCCAGTAGAGCGTGCCCACGGGTTCCTCGCCCGGCAGTGGGTCGCGCCGACCGGCGCTCGAGCCGTTGTGCAGGCGCAGATCGAGCGACAGCACCCCGTCATTGCGGCGGCGGGTCAGGTAGGCGTGGACGCCCATCATGTGGGGCAGGGGCGGTCCGCCGGGGGAGGATGAGCCCTCGTTCCGCTCCTCGGGGAGCAGGACTCCGCCGACTCGCCAACGACGCAGGTAGGCGCCATCGGCAGCGGTGCGCCGCGAGCCGACGCCGCCCTCGCCGACCGCCGCGAGCAGATCGCAGCGGTAGCGGTGGCCGTACACGTCGCTCATGCGCAGGACGAGTCGTCCGCCTTGCGCGGCGTCCAGGAGAGCATCGAGGCCGTCGGAACGGCGCGCGGGCGGCGCGCCGCTGGCCCGCGCCACCAGCTCGAAGCGCAGGCGGTCGCCCACCCTGTCCTCCTCCTCGAGCGCCATGGGAGCCAGCACCTCGATCACCTCGGGGGTGCCGTCAGCGCGGCGTGTGACGACCTCGATCTGGGCCACCGTCGCGGCCCCTTCGCGGCCGGCGCGCCGTAGGCCGAAGGGAACCAGAGGACCGTCCAAGGCTCCGGCGGGGACGGGGATGGTGGCGCGCAGGAGGAACGAAGAGGCGCTCGGCGCTCCCAGCTCGACCCGCGCCAGGATCGGCCCGTCTGGCGGCGCGGGCGCGTGCGGGGCGAGGAGCGCGGCGAGGAGCAGGGAAAAGGCCGGGGTGATCATGGCTGCGGAGCATGATGCCAATTCGCCCGCGGCGGTGGGAGGCGGGGGTGCGCGAGTCTGTCGCGCCCCGCTGTGGGGCGCTATCCTGCTGCGGGTCGAGCGCGCCGGGCCGGCGGCGCGGTCCACCGGAGGCCATGCCCACCCCTGATCGCAGAGAGGCCGTCAGCGTTGAACAGGCGCGCGAGCGCATCGCGTCCACGGTCTACCGGCCCGACGAAACCGCGCCCTGCTGTGGGCAGGTGGGCCTGGAGCCGGAGTTCCTGCTCTTTCAGCTCGGCGCCGACGGCGCGCCGAGCGGGCGCGTGCCCCTCGAGGCCAACGGCGGCGTCCTGGATTGCATGAGCGTCGTCGCCGGCCGCCGGCGCCGCTTCCGCCGCGCCTACGGCGGGCCGCCGCCGGTCTACACCCTCGGCGATGGCGGACGCATCACCTTCGAACCCGGGGCGCAGGTGGAGCATTCGACGGCGATCCACGCCACCGCCGCCGCGGCGATGGCCGACGTGGAACAGACGGCCGACGCCCTCCTGGAGGCCTTCGACCCCGCCGGTTTCGCTCTCTGCGCCAGCGGCATCGATTTGTGGAGCGGCCTCGAAGGGGTGCCCCAGCAGCTGCGCGCCCCGCGCTACCGCGCCATGGCCGCCTACCTCGCGAACCGTGGACCGCAGGGAGCGGTGATGATGCGGCACACGGCGAGCCTGCAGGTCAACCTGGATCTCGGTCCCCCGGAGGTCGCCGCTGCACGTTGGTGCGTGGCGAACCTGGCCAGCCCTCTCGCCGCGGCTTGCTTCGCCTCGAGCCCGCTGGATGGGGCCGCTTCGCGGCGCGCCCAGGCGTGGCAGGGCCTCGACCCCACGCGCACCGGGTTCCCCTCCCTGTTCCTCGAGGGCACCGAGGACGACCCGGGGCGCCAATACGCCGAGTTCGCCCTCGAGGCCGACCCGCTGTTGTTCCTGGGTTACGAGGCGGATGAGGCGGCCGTGCCCGGTCAGCCGGGCTTTCGCTTGCGCGACTGGATCGAGCAGGGGCACGCGCGCCACGGCTATCCCCGCCTTTCGGACGTCGACTACCACCTGACGACCCTGTTCCCCGAGGTGCGTCTGCGCGGCTTCTTGGAGCTGCGTGCGGCGGACGCGGTACCGCGCCGCTGGCGCGGCGCCCTGGTGGTGTTCTGGACCGGGTTGCTCTACGACGCCGAGAGCCTCGACGGGGCTGGCGAGCTGCTCGGCGAACTGCGCGCCGCCCTACCCGCCTGCTGGGCCGCCGCCGCGTCCGAGGGACTGGCCGATCCGCGCCTGAGAGCCGTGGCGATCGACCTGTGGGAGCTGGCCCTGGCCGGAGCCGAGCGGCTTCCCGCGGGATTCCACCGTGCGCGCGACTTGCGCTGCGCGAGGGAGTTCCGCGAGCGCTTCGTCGCGGGAGGCGTCTCACCGTCGGTGGAGCTCGCCGCTCTGCACGCCGAGCATCCGGCCCTTTCGGTGGAGTGGGGCCGGGAGCGCACCGCCGGCGATTGAGCTCGCGTAGTCTCTGAGAACGCGCACCAGGGGGTCGGAGGAGGCCGCAAGCGACTCCCCCTCGTCCTCCGTCCGCGAGCTCCGGCCCCAACCTGAGTAGCCCCCGCGACGCAAGCGTCGCGGGGGCTCGTCGGGCCGGGCCCCATCCACGAGTTCCGGCCCTTCGTTCACGCATCAACCGAAGCGCCAGGCTCCCCGTCGCCAGACCTGGACATGGCGCACCTCGAAGTGTCCCGGATCGGTCACCGTCTCCCAGTGTCCGCCGGAGACGAGCACCGTGCGCGGGCGCCCGCAGGCGTCGTAGACCACCTGCCGCGGGGCGGGAACCCACACCTGGCGCGTCGGGCCAGGAATCCAGTGGCGCCGTTGGACGAGCTCGTGGTGGCCGGGGACCCAGACACGTCGCGCGGGGCGCGAGGCGCGGTAGCCGCCGTAGGAGCGTACCGAACGCCCCAGAGAGGCTTGGACGCTGAGGCCGCCGCCGCGGTAGGAGATCGAGACGCCCCCGCCGGCGCGAGCTTCTGAAGGAGCGAGAGCCAGGGCGAGGGAGGCCAGCAGGACGGAGAGGGTGGGGGCGTTCATGGGAGTGTCCTCGGTTTGGGGTCGATGCGCCGCGCCCACTCTTGCGAATGCCGTGCCGGCGGCGATGGCGGCTGCGACGCTTGGCTGCCGGCCGCCAAGCGCTACGCTGGAGGAACCCGTTGAGGGTGCGACACGCAATCTGGCGCACGCAGAGGACACCTTGACCATCCGCGCAGTCATCCGACGATGGGCACCCGCCCTGCACCTGCTGGCCGCGGGCGCGTGCCTCGGCGGGGGCGCGGCCTGCGTGGCTCCGCCCCCCGCTCCCGCCCTCGCGGGGGGGGCGGGCGACGAGCAGGCGGCGGTGGAGCGCGGCGCTCCCCTGGTCCGCGATCCCAACGAGCGCGCCCTGGCCTCCTTGGCGGGAGAGTGGCGAGTGCGCCGCGAGGTTCTTCGGGATGACGGCGGCTCCCTCACCTCGACGGGGGGCACGGCCCGCCTCGAGGCCCTGCTCGGCGGACGCCTGTTGCGCCTGTCGGTGCGCTTCGAACGGCAAGGAGGCCCGGTGGAGGCGGAGGGCCTCTTGGCCTACGACCGCGAGGGCGACCGCTATCAGCTCGTCTGGGCCTCGCAGGCGGAGTCGGGCCTGCGCACGGCCTCGGGTCCGGGGCGCCTGGACGAGGCGGGGATCGCCCTCGCCTCCCTGGACGGCTCGCGCACCTTGCTGCGCCTCGTGGACGGGCGCCTGGTGTTCGAGAGCGCTCCGCCCGGCGGCGGCCCCGCTCTCCTGCGCACGGTCTACGAGCACCGGCGACCCGATTGACCCGCGCCCGTGCCCCCTGGAGGCCGTGAGCGGCCGCGCCTACAATCCAGGCCCATCGCGTGCGTGCCGCACCGCGTCCCCGCCGAACCGGACAGACACGAGCAGAAAGCGAACATGACGCCCGACCCGGCTTCCGATCCGAGGCGCCGCACCCTCTCCAGGCGCACCTTCCTGGCTGGCGCCGGGGGGGTCGCCGCCGGAGGAGCTCTGGGCGCGCAGCTTCAAGCGACCGAGGGGGCACCCGCCCATCGCGCGTCCGGCGCTGTCTTGAGCGGGACGGTCGAGATCACCCTGTCGGTCAACGCACGGGCACACACCTTGGAGGTCGAGCCGCGCACGACGCTGCTCTCCGCGCTGCGCGACCGCTTGGAGTTGACTGGCACCAAGAGCGTCTGCGAGCGAGGCAGCTGCGGAGCCTGCACCGTGCTGCTCGACGGCGAGCCAGCGAACGCTTGCTTGACCTTGGCCCTCTCTGCCGTGGGCCGCGAGGTGACCACGGTGGAAGGGCTGGGAGACTCGGAGACCCTCTCCGTCGTGCAAGAGGAGCTCTGCGCCCAAGACGGGCTGATGTGCGGTTTCTGCACGCCGGGCTTCGCGCTCTCGCTGACCGCCACACTCGCGCGCGAGGCCGATCCGTCCCTGGACCAGATCCGGGAGGGCTGCGCCGGCAACCTGTGCCGTTGCGGCACCTACCCGCACGTCTTTCAGGCCGGACTCGAAGCCGCCCGGCGCATGCGGGGAGGACGCTGATGACCTCCGCGCGAACGGAGGGGCCGGCCTGGAAGCCGCGCTCGAGCCAGCGCCTTCTGGCCCACGACCTGCCGCGCGTGGACGGTCCGGACAAGGTCAGCGGTCGCGCCCGCTACTCCCACGACGTGCGCCTGCCCGACATGCTCTACGGGCGGCTCGTTTGCTGTCCATTGCCCTCGGCCGAGGTCGCCGTCGACCTCAGCGCCGCTGTCGCCTTGCCGGGTGTCGAGGCGGCTGTCGTCGTCCACGAGGGCATGACCCGCACCCTCGGCCAGCCCGTGGCCGCCGTCGCCGCCCGCACCCCCGAGGAGGCCGAGGACGCAGCCCGCTCGGTCCGGCTCACGATCGAGGAGTTGCCCTGGGCTGTGGACCGCGAGCAGGCCCTAGCTCCGGGCGCCCCCGGTGTCACACGCCGCGGCAACCGGCGCGAACGCGGCGAGGACGGTGACGCCGAGGCGGTCGCGCAGGCTCTCGCGCGCAGCCACGCCGTCGTCGAGGCCACCTACACTCTGCCGGTCCAGCACCACGTTTGCTTGGAGACCCACGGCTGCGTCTGCGACTACCGCGGCGGCGAGGAGGCGACCATCTACGCCTCCACTCAGGCCACTTTCGGCATCGCGCGCGACGCAGCGCGCGTGCTCGACATCCCCGCCCGCAACGTGCGCACGATCGTGCACCACATGGGCGGCGGCTTCGGCTCGAAGTTCTCCCTCGACATCCACGGGCGCATCGCCTGCATGCTCTCCAAGCAGTGCTCTCGGCCTGTGCACCTGCTCGTCGCCCGATCCGATGAATTCCACACCGGGGGCAACCGCAGCGGCAGCCGCCAGCGCCTGCGGGGAGGGGTGAGCGCGGACGGGGAGATCCTCGCCCTCGAGGCGGAGTCGGAGATGTACGGTGGCGTCGGCGGCGGAGCCGTGGCGAGCATGCCGTACATCTACGAGGTCGCCCAGGTCCACGCGCGGCGCGCGTCGGTGTACACGCACACCGACTCCAGCCGCGCCATGCGGGCTCCGGGCCATCCCCAGGCCAGCTTCGCGATGGAGTCCTTGGTGGACGAGCTGGCGGTCGCGGGCGGCTTCGACCTGCTGGAGTTTCGCAAGCGCAACCTCGCCGACCCCGTCTATCACCGGCAGTTGGATCGCGTCGGGCTCGAGATCGGCTGGTCGGACCATCCGCATCGCTCGCGCCCGGGGCGCGGGGACGGCCTGGAAGCGGTGGGCATCGGCTTCGGCGTCTCGGTCTGGGGTGGTGGGGGGCGGCCCAACGCCTGCGAGTGCGAGGTGCGCATCGAGCGCGACGGCGGCGTGACCTCCTCGATGGGGAGCCAGGACCTGGGCACCGGCGTGCGCACCTATCTGGCGGCGATCGTCGCCGAGGAACTGGGCCTTGAGCTGGGGCAAGTCGAGGCGCGCCTGGGGGACAACCGCCTGCCGCGCGCGAACGCCTCGGGGGGTAGCGTGACGACCGGCTCGGCGGCGCCCGCCGTGAAGGACGCCGCCCACGAGGCGCGTCTGGCCCTCGCGGCGCACCTTGGCGCGGTCTTGGGCGTGGACGCGGAGCGGATCGCTTTCGAGGAAGGCGAGGTGCACACGGGTGCGACCTCGATGGCGTGGAACGATGCCTGTCGGACGCTCCCCGACGAGGGGATTACCGCCCGAGGCGTCTGGCGCGAGCACCTCCAGGCCAGCGGCGTGCACGGCGCCCAGGCGGCGCGCGTGCGCGTCGACCTCGAGACCGGCCGGCTGCGGGTCGAGAAAATGGTCTGCGTCCAGGATGTGGGCCTGCCACTCAACCGCCTGGCTCTACGCAGCCAGATCAACGGCGGCATGATCCAGGCCCTCTCCTACGCCCTGCTCGAGGAACGCCTGATCGATCCCGATCTGGGCCTGCTCTTGAGCGACAACCTGGGGGACTACAAGATCGCCGGTGCCCTGGAGATGCCGGAGCTGGTGGCGATCATCGACGACGACGACGAGCGCCTCGCTCCGATCGGCATGGCCGAGGCGGTCGTCATTCCCGGCGCGGCGGCCATCGCCAACGCGCTCCACAACGCCTGCGGCCTGCGCCTCGGCGACCTGCCCTTGACCCCGGGCAAGGTGCTCGAGGGGTTGGCGGAGCTGACGCGCGCGCGGGGGGAGGAGTCCCGATGAAGGCCTTCGACTTGCTCCAACCCGAGAGCCTCGCCGAGGCGCTCGAGGCTCTGTCCGAGGCCGGGGCGCGAGAGCGGGCCGTCGCCCTCGCCGGTGGCCAGGACCTCTTGAGCGAATTGCAGGAGCATCTCCTCGAGCCGCAGATGCTGGTCAGCCTGCGCGGGGTCGGGGGGCTGGACGAGGTCGGCGCCGAGGACGGCGGTCTGCGCGTGGGGGCCATGGCGACGCTCGCGGACCTCGCCCGTGATGAGGTCGTGCTGAACTCATGGACGGCCTTGGCCGAGGCCGCCCGGTCGGTGGGCAGCCCGCAGATTCGGACCCAGGCCACCGTCGGCGGCAACCTCTGTCAGCGCCCGCGCTGCCCCTACTTCCGCAACGAGCACGCCGTGTGCCTCAAGAAGGGCGGGCAGGAGTGCTTCGCGGAGGGCGGGCTCAACCGCGGCAACGCCATCCTGGGCGGTGGGCCGTCCTTCATCGTTCATCCCTCGGATCTGGCCCCGGCCCTGGTCGCTCTGGACGCGGGGGTGCGGATCGCTGGGAGCGGCGGGGAGCGCGACGAGGTCGTCGAGCACCTCTTCACTCTGCCGAGCGAGGGCGACGTCACGCGCGAGACGACCCTGGCGGCGGGGGAGTTGATCACCTCGGTGAAGGTTCCGGCTCCTGTGGACGGCGTGCGCTCGACCTACCTGAAGTTCCAGGAGCGCGCCTCCTTTGACTTCGCCTCGGCCTCGGTGGCCCTGGCCCTCGGCGTCACCGGAGGACGCATTCATCACGCTCGGATCTGTCTGGGAGGTGTCGCTCCCGTGCCCTGGCGCTGCGAGCGCACCGAGCGCCTGCTGGTCGGGCAGGTGCCCGGCGAGGCACTGTTCCAGCGCGCTGCCCTCGACGCCCTCGAGGAGGCCGAGCCCCTCGAGCACAACGCCTACAAGGTGCCCCTGGCTCAGGGCCTGCTGCGCAAGGCGCTACGGAGTTTGACCTGATGGCGGACGACCCCCTTTCCGTTCACGGGCCCGCGGACCTGGCCGTATCTCCGCCGGCGGGCCGACTCCGTCCTTCTTCCTCGTCCACCCCTTGGAGGTGCCCGTGAGCGAGCTCCCGCGCCCCACCGCTGGGATCAGCCCCTTCTGCCGCGAGTTGCGCAGCAAGAAGCTGGTCTTCTCAGTCCGCCCGCCGCAGACGACGGAAGACCTTCTGGACGCCAGCCGGCACTGCTGGTGCGGCGAGACCCTGCAGGCCCTCGGCCCCGACGGGGAGATCGTCGCCCCCGAGGACTGCCGGGCGCCGCGCGCCTGCCACAAGCCCTACCTCGCCGGCAGGGACGGCGGCGGCACGCCCTAACCCAGGCGCCCGGCGACGCGCACGAGGTGCGCGAGCGCGCCGTCGAGGCCCGCCGGCCGCGAGCGCCGCGGCCAGAGTGCGCGCTGCTCGGCCAGCAGGCGTCGCAGTTCGGCGCCCAGCTCGCCTCGCACGGGAGCCGGGAGAGCCTCGATGGGTGCGCCCGCGGGGGCGGCCAGGCGGGCTCGTCCGAGGCGTGCGCCCAGCGCCGAGAAGGCCGCGGCCCAGCTCATCTCCGCCCGCAGCAGAGCCTCGCCCGGCGTCGTCTCCGGCGCGGCCGCGAGCTCGGTTTCGAGGGCCCGTGCGATCTCCTCCGCCCGAGCGAGGCCTGCGTCATCGAGAGGCCCCACGGCGGCGTGGGGGAAGGGCTCGTCAGCGAAGGCCAGCAGGTAGAACAGGCTCGTCCCGTTTCGCGCAGAGCCCCCCGCCGAGCGGTGCAAGTCGGCCAGCTCGACGGCGATGTGGCCGAGGGAGGTGCGCGGGGCGTCGAAGGCGTGGCGGTCGAGCAACTCGGGCAGGGACTCGAGGGACAGGCGCGCGGCGGCCGCGGGGTTCCAGGCGCAGGCGGCTCCCGACAGCCAGCCCAGGGTGCTGGCCCATGGGGCTTGGAGATGCCCGCGGTCCCCCCAGTCGGTGATCAAGACTCCGCGCGCACCGTGGCGTCGCCCGGCATCCGTGGAGCGCGCGAGGTTGGCTAGGGCGTTGCGGGCGCGGCCGGTGACGCTGTTCCAACTGCTCGTGCCGGGGCAGACCTGAAAGGGATGATCGGTGCGCGCGAAGTGGGGGAGCTGCTCGTCGAAGGGATGGTCGGCCTCGTAGCCCCAGACCAGCGCCTCGCTTCCGGCGGGAATGCGCTCCAGGCAGGCCGGGTCCTCGAGCACGACGTCGCCCCAGAACTGCATGCGGAATCCGCGCTCGCCCACGAGCCGCGCCACCGCGACGAGATGCTCGAGGTAGGGCCCGTGGGGACCGTGCTCGGCGCAGGCCCGGCGCGACCGACCGCGACCGATGTCGAAGGTCTCGTCGAGTCCCACGTTGACGACCCGGCTGGTGAAGCACGGCAGCAGTTGGTCGTAGAGATCGCCGAGCAGGTCGAGGACGCGCGGATCGTTGGGGGTCAGGCTGAAGGGCTCGCGTTCGCGGCTGAAGGGGTGCTCGACTCCCTCGGGACACTCGGCGAGCGCACGGTAATCGGGGTGCACGAGCCACTTGTGCATGTGCCCGAGGCTCTGCTGGTTGGGTACAAGCTCGATGTGGCGCGCACGACAAAAGGCGTCGAGGGCGGTGAGCTCGGCCGCCGTGAAGGGCGCGCTGTCGGCCCACACCGCTTCGTGCCCGGCGTAGGCGAAGCTGGCCTCCATGTAGAGCTGCAAGCGATTGAGCTTCCAGGCGGCCATGCTCTCGACGAGCTCGAAGAGTGCCTCCATCGTGGGCACGCGGCCGCGGGCGACGTCCAGGAGCGCGCCGCGCTCGGGGAAGGTCGGCGCGTCGCGCAGGTGCAGCTCGGCAAGGGCCGGCTCGCCGGCGGGGCGCGAGAGTGTCGTCCACTGGGCGAGGGTCGAGAGCCCGTGGGAGAGGCCGGCTTCCGAGCCGCCCCGGATGTGGGCACCGCTCCGGGTGACATCAAGCCGGTAGGCCTCCGCTTCGAGGTCGCTCTGAAGCTCGAGCCGCAGCTCGCCCGCGGGGTCGGCGCCGGCGAGTGCGACGCCACGCGGCGCGAGGGCGCGAGCCAAGCGTGCGAGGGCCGGACCGACCGCCGCCGCGGCGGCGAGGGTGACGCCAAGAGGGCGGGAAGGGAGCCAGAGCCCAGGCCCGCCCGTCGCCTCGGTGGGGACGGGGAGGAGCAGATCGAGCGGGTCGGTGCGGTCGTCCACGCCCCGATTCTCCGCGGGCGGGGGCGGCCTCCACAAGAGAAGCTCGCCCAAGCCCGTCAGGGCGAGATCACCTCAACGCAGGAGCTCCCCTGCTTGACCCCGTGGGCCGGCGGGGCGAGGCTCTCGGGGATGACGATCGGGTCGAGCGAGCGGAAGAGGTTCTAGGCGTGGACCCGGGGAGTCTGCGCGACGTGCTGCTCGTGGAGGCTTTCGAGGAGCTCGACCACGAGGGAACGCTGCTGGCGCACGAGGAGCGCCGGCGGGCCAGTCGCCGGGCGCGCGCGGTGCTGGGCGCCGCGCAGCCGAGTTGGGAGCCGCCTGGCAACGGGGCACCGGCGGCCGCGACTCCCGCGGCCCGGTCCGAGGTCGAGGAGCGCTTTCTGGTCGAGCGCGCGCGCCTCTTGCGTGAAGGACTCGCACGCGACCTTCCCGGTTCCTCTCGCCTGCTCTCCCTCACGGCCGCTCCCGCACCGCCGGCCTGGCTGGTTTTCGGCGTGACCGCCCTGTTGGGCCTGGGCGCCGATCGGCTCGAGATGTCCCAGCGCCTGAACCTGCTGTCCTTCTCGCTCCTGGCCCTTCTGGCCTGGAATCTCGTCGCCTATCCCCTGCGCGTCGCGGTCTCCGTCGCCTGCCGCATCGGACTCCCGCGGCCCGCGGGCCTGGAGCGCGTCGGTGTGTGGCTCGCTCTCCAGCGACCCTGGGCCACTTGGCGGCACCGGGCCGGAGGCCTCTCGGCCGCGATCCATGGACGGTTCCTCGAGAGCTGGGGGCGCGTCGCCGCGCCGCTGGTGGGGGCGCGCATGCGCTGCCTTCTGGACCTCGGCGCCGCGGGCTTGGCCCTCGGACTCTTGGGCGGCATCTACCTGCGCGGCCTGGTCTTCGAGTACCGCGCCGGCTGGGAGAGCACCTTCCTCGATGCCGAGCAGGTGCACGTTCTGCTCTCGGTCCTGCTCGCTCCCGGGGCGTGGTTGCTGGGCCGCGGGGTGCCCGAGCCCGCGCTCCTCGACGCCATGGGCGGCCCGGACGCGGGAGTTCCCGCCGCCGAGTGGATCCACCTCTTCGCCGCTACCACCCTCGCCCTGGCGATCGTCCCGCGCTTGGGCCTGGCTGCTTGGTCCGCGCACCGGGCGCGGCTCCTGGGGGCGAGTCTGTGCCTCGAGCGCGACGCCTTCCCCTCCCTGGCACGCGCTCTGGCCACTGACCGCGGCCGTGGCGTGCGCGTGGACCTCGAGTCCTACTCCTACGGGCTCTCGGACGAGGCCGAGGCGGGGCTGCGCGCGATGCTCGCCGAGGTCTTCGGTGGCCGAGCCGAGCTGGGTGAGTTGGAGCGCGTCCCCTACGGTGGCGACACGGGAGGCAGGCGCTCGGGTAGCCGGGTGATCGTCTTCAACGCCGGGCAATGCCCCGAGCGAGAGGTGCACGGCGTTCACCTCGCCGAGGCCCTGGCCGCTGCGGCCCCAGGGGAGCGGCTGCTCGTCGTGGTGGACGAGAGCGTCCTGCGCCTGCGCTGCGGTGGGGGTGGAGCCGAACGGCTCGCCGAGCGCCGCCGGGTTTGGGAGGAGGTGTTGGGCGAACGTGGGATCGAGGCCCTGTACTGTGAGCTGTCCGAGCGCGGCGGGAGTGACGTCTTCGCCGCCGCGCGGGCGGCCATGTGGCCCGCACCGGTGGCGGAGGCGAGCGGATGAGCGGGCGCCTGACTCTCAGCCTCGTCTCCCACACCAACGTGGGGAAGACGACTCTGGCACGCACCCTGCTCGGGAAGGACGTCGGGGAGGTGCGCGACCGGGCGCACGTGACCGAAGAGAGCACCCGCCACGTCCTCGTGACCGACGCCGATGGCGGAGAGCTCGTCCTCTGGGACACGCCCGGCTTCGGAGACTCGGCCCGGCTCCTGGCGCGCCTGCGTGCGAGTGAGGAGCCCTTGAAGGCCTTCTTCGCCCAAACCTGGGATCGTCTCGCCGACAGGCCCTTGTGGTGTGGCCAACAGGCGGCGCGCAACGTGCGCGATGAGGCGGACTGCGTGTTGTACCTGGTGAACGGTGCCGAGAATCCCGAGGACGCCGGCTACGTCCACGCCGAGCTGGAGCTGCTGGCCTGGATCGGCCGGCCGGTCCTACTGCTCTTGAACCAGACCGGCCCGCCGCGCGAGGCGGGGGAGCGGCGGGCCGAGGAGGACGCTTGGCGCACCCGCTGCGAGGGGTTCGACATCGTGCGCGGCGTGCTCGGCCTCGACGCCTTCACGCGTTGCTGGGTGCAGGAGGGCGCCCTGCTCGAGGCTGTCCGCGAGGCCCTTCCCCTCGAGCGGCGTTCCGCCTGCGATCCCTTGCTCGAGGCCTGGATGGACGAGCGCCGCGTACGCTGGCGGACGGCCATGAGCTTGATCGCGAAGGAACTCTGGCGGGCCGGGGATGATCGCGAGGAGCTCGAGGAAGGGGCCCTGAGGGCGGGGCGCCGGCGCGGCATGGAGCGACTCGCTGCCCGACTGGAGAACGGCCTGGGCCGCGCTTTGGACGAGCTGATCGAGCTGCACGGGATCGAGGGGCGGGGCCGGGCCGAGCTGCGGACCGCACTCAAGGATTTCGCGGCCACCGGCGGGGGGCTCTCACCACGGAAGCTCGGCCTGCGCGGTGCCGTCATCTCGGGGTTCATCGGTGGCCTCGCGGCCGACCTCGCGTCGGGTGGCTTCAGCCTCGGTGGGGGAATGTTGCTCGGGGCGGCCGGGGGCTGGCTGGCCGGTCACGGGGCGGGGCGCGCCGTGGAGTGGGTGAGCGGGAAGGAGCACCCGTGCGTGGAGTGGACCCCCGGCCTACTCGAGCGCCTGGCGCAGGAGCTGCTCCTGCGGTATCTGGCCGTAGCTCACTTCGGCCGCGGGCAAGGGAACTGGCGCGATGGCCAGGGGCCCGGCTTCTGGAGCGAGCACGTGGCGCGAGCCCTCGCCGAGCGCTCGGAGGAGTTCACTGGGGCCCTGGAGACGGGCCGCGCCGACGGGGGCGGGCCCGCGGCCCTCGAGGCGGTCCTGACCGACGCGACGCGCGCCGCGCTCGTCGCCTGCTACCCGCGCGCCGCGCGCTTGCTCTGAGGCCGCATCGCTCGTGAACGAAGCAGGCCGAAACGCCGTCTTCAGGGAAGGTGCGCGAGGAACGCCGGGGCTATGGCCTCGGCCAGGCGAACGTTCCCTCCGCGGGTGAAGTGGCAGGCGTCGTAGTAGAGGGGTCTGACTACGTCCTCGAAGACCATCGAGCAGTCGACGAACCCGATGCCGTGCTCGCGCAGCGTCTCGCCGGCCTCGCGCAGGAGCGGGTAGCCCAGGCGCGCACCCTCGACCCACTCAACGATCGTCTTGCTGACCTCGAGCTCCTGGTCGGTGAGTGGTTTGGAACCCTCGTCGTAGAGGGTCGGCTGGAGGGCGTGAAGGTAGAGAACCCCGTGTCCGGCGCACAGCCCGGCCAGGGAGATGGAGGAGCGCTGCCAGTTGGCGACCGAGAATTGCAGGCCCTGGTCGCGGTCGGGAGCGAATGTCGGTCCGAGCAGCCAGGGGTCGAGGCCGCCCGCCTTGAGGTGCTCGAGGTAGTCCATGGTCCCGGCCACCAGAGCCTTGCGCTCCGCCCGCATTCGCCCGAGAGCCCAACCTCCCGCGAGGGAGCTGAGGTACAACCGGCGATCGAGGCAACGTTGGGTGAAATCGATCAGCTCCGAGCGCCGTCGGCGGCTCTCGGTCAGCATCTCGAGGCTGGTCATGTCCGCGTCGCCCGAGCGTACCTGGGCCAACCACTGCCCGTAGGCCGGGTAGACCGGGTGCATCTCGCGCGCGACGTTGGCATTGCTGACGGCAACCTCGTTGAAGCCGTCGAGGTTGATGACCGCGTCAGGCTGGATGCCGAAGCTGAACAGCCAGGTGGCCATCATCACCTGTTGGGGCTGCTTGAAGGACGCCCGACCGTAGTTCAAGAAGCGCACCGAGCGTCCGGCGAAGCGCGGGTCGGCGGCCAGCAGCTCCCCCAGGCGCTCCGTGCCCTGCTGGCCGAAGATGTTGGCCACCGAGCCGCCTAGGATCAGGATCCAGTAGGCGTCCGGGTCGTGGCGGATGTTCCCGATGTCGTTGAGCAGCTGCTCGGGGCCGTAGTTGGCGTCGAAGCCGAGGAAGGGGTGCAGGATCTCGAAGCGCTTGGAACTGTCGCTGAAGCTCGCCGCCTTCACGTCCCCCGGCATGGGGATCGTCTGGTTGACGGAGTTCAACAGCTCCTGCATCGCCGTTCGCGTATCGGTGGCGTCGTAGGCCCCTGGGGGGCGAGCCGCAGACCACAGACGGTGGGCGCCCTCGGCCCCCAGTAGGGTCAGGACGGCGACGAGCGAGGAGAGCAGGAGGCGGCGCGGCATCGTTGTGGGGCGATCCACGCGGATTCTAGTCCGTGGGGGGGCGGGCCTCCACCTCGCGGGAGCCCGGAGGGGGACCGCGGTCCCCCAGCGGGCTAAGCTTGTGCCCCGGAGGTCAGACCGATGGGACACCACGACGAGAACCCCGCCCGTGATCGAGGCGAGCTGCGCGTCTTCATGCGCGCCGTGCTCGCGGACGTGCACGCCCTCGAGCGCATGCTCGAGGAGGGGCTCTTCGAGTCCGGCGTCCGGCGCATCGGAGCCGAGCAGGAGATGTTCCTGGTTCAGGAGAACATGGAACCCTCAGCCTGCGGGGCCGAGGTCCTCGCGGCCCTGTCCGGCAGCTCATTCACCGCCGAGCTGGGCCTGTTCAACCTGGAGGCGAACCTGCGCCCGCGCCTGCTAGGAGGCGACTCCCTCGGGCGCATGGAGGCCGAGATCGAAGACTGTCTCGCACGCGCGCGGGAGGCTGCCGGGGACCACGGCGCACGCGTGCTCCTGACCGGCATCCTGCCGACCCTGCGGCGGGAGCACCTGATCCTCGAGAACATGACGCCAACGCCGCGCTATCGCGAGCTGAACCGCGTCATGTCCGAACTGCGCGGCGGCGAGTTCACGACGCTGATCAAGGGCGTCGACGAACTCCACGCGACCCACGACAACGTGATGCTCGAGGCCTGCAACACGAGCTTCCAGGTCCACTTCCAGGTCGGTCCGGACGAGTTCGCCAACCTCTACAACCTCGCGCAGGCGATCACCGCTCCGGTGCTCGCGGCGGCGGTCAACTCGCCCGTGCTGCTCGGGCACCGCCTGTGGCACGAGAGCCGCGTGGCGCTCTTCCAGCAATCTCTGGACGCGCGCTCGAAGGCTCATCAGGCGCGGGGATCACGCCAGCGCGTGAGCTTTGGGGAGCGCTGGGTCGAACGCTCGGTGATGGAGATCTACCGCGAGGACGTAGCGCGCTTCAAGGTCCTGATCGCAGGCGAGCGCGACGAGGACCCCGCCGCCGTCCTCGACCGCGGGGAGATCCCCGCCCTGCGCGCTCTGTGCCTGCACAACGGGACCGTCTACCGCTGGAACCGGCCCTGCTACGGGGTCAAGGACGGCGTGGCCCACCTGCGCATCGAGAACCGCGCTCTGCCCGCTGGGCCGACCGTTGCCGACGAGATCGCCAACGCCTCTTTCTACTTCGGTTTGCTCTCGGCTCTGGCCGAGGAGTTGGGTGACGTGCGGGAGGTGATGGAATTCGACCACGCGCGCGCCAATTTCGTGGCCGTGGCGCGCTACGGACTGAGCGCGCGGCTGAATTGGACCGGGGGCCGCTCCTGGTCCGCGGAGGAGTTGATCCTCGATCAGCTGCTCCCCCTGGCGCACGGGGGGCTCGCGGCTCAGGGGGTCGACGCGGGGGACCGCGAGCGTTTCTTGGGGCTCATAGAGGATCGCGTTCGGGCTGGAAGGACCGGCGCGCAGTGGGCTCTCGACTCTCTGGAACGGATGGGAGCACAGGGCACGGGCGACGCACGCTCCCGGGCCTTGGCCGCTGCCATGTACCAGAACCAGCGCACGGGCGTCCCGGTGCACCGTTGGCCGCCGGCCGTCCTCGATGCCGGCAGCGATCTCCTCGCCGGCTGCGAGAAGGTCGGGCAGGTGATGACGACCGACCTGTTCACCGTGCACCCCGAGGATCTCGTGGACCTCGCGGCGAGCTTGATGGATTGGGAGCACCTGCGCCATGTCCCGGTGGAGGATGACGAAGGCGTCCTGGTGGGGATTCTCTCCCACCGCCGCGTGTTGCGTCTGGTGGGGCGGGGCATGCGCGAGGGTGGCGCGACCATCGCGGTGCGCGAGGTGATGCAGCCCGATCCCCTGACCGTGGCGCCCGAGACGAAGACGCTGGAAGCGATCAGCATGATGCGCAAGGAGCGTGTCAGCGCCCTGCCGGTGGTGAGCGCGGGCCGCCTCGTGGGAATCGTCACCGAACACGACTTCCTGGCCGCGGCGGCAGCTCTGCTGGAAGAACGGCTCGGCGGCGAGAGCGAGCGAGGAGGCGCGGGTGACGGTGTTGCGACCGCCGGCTGACGCCGAACCGCCCCAGGACGCGGAGCCTGACCTGCGCGAGCTGGGCGACCACCTACTGGGACGCGTGGACGGCGATCCCTGCGAGGTGACCGTGCTCATCGTCGGGGGGTTGCACGGCAACGAGCCCGCGGGGGTGCGCGCCATTCGCCGCGTGTTCGAGAGCCTGCGGGGTGGTCGGTTGCGCTTGCGCTGCACCCTGATCGGGCTGGCCGGGAATCTGCCGGCCCTGCGGCGGGGCAGCCGCTTCGTCGAGAGCGACCTCAATCGCATGTGGGGCGCTGGAGGGCGCGAGGTCGAGGGCGAGGACGGTGGAGCGCGCCGCACCCTGCTGGCGCACATCGCTGGCTCGCTGGAGCGGGCCCGCGGGCCGGTGGTGCTGCTCGACTTGCACTCGACTTCCTCGGGTGGGGCGCCCTTCACCATCGTGGGCGACACTCCCTCTAACCGGTGTCTGGCGGACAGCCTGCCCGTTCCCGTGGTTCTGGGGCTGGAAGAGAGCGTAGAGGGCACGCTCCTGACCTACTTCGGCGAGCGTGGGCACGCCGCTATCGGGTTCGAGGGCGGCGCCCACGAGGACCCGCTGACCCTCGAGCACCACGTCGCCGCCATCTGGTTGACCCTCGTCGCTTGCGGCGCTCTGGAACGGGAGGACCTGCGCGACCACGCCGCCCTGCGCGAGCGCCTGAGGAGCGCCGCGAAGGGGCTGCCGTCCGTGGTGGAGGTGCGACACCGTCACCCGATCACTCCCCGCGACCGCTTCCGCATGGCGCCCGGCCTCGTCAACTTCGGCCCGGTCGCGCGCGGCGAGGTCATCGCCCACGACGCGGATGGGGAGATCCAGAGCCCCGCAGACGGGCTCTTGCTCTTGCCGCTCTATCAGGGCGAGGGCGAGGACGGTTTCTTCATCGGCCGCCGCGTGTCGCGCGCGGCGCTCTTGGTCTCGCGCGCGTTGCGCTGGCTGAGCCCCCGTCGCTGAGGGACCGCTCCGGTCGCCGCGATCCCCAGCGGAGTCGAGTCGGAGCTCCTCTCGCCGTCGCCGTGACTGCGTGCGCGTTGTTTCGCGAAACCTGCCGGGGACGCAGGGTTGCAGGTCTTGCGCGCGGAGGGCTCCGCCCTCCCACGGATGACGCGCGCGTGATCCCCCGAGGTTCTCATGTTTCAGCGAAACCCTGGGCATTCGTCATTGGGTGCCCGAGGCGGAGCGGCGTTACCGGACGTCCTCGCCGCCGTTGTTCTCTCTCTGCTCGGCTGCCTCTGTGCGCTGCAGAGACTCTCTGGTGCAGCGGGCGTCGCCGCGGTCGGAGACGAAGAGGTGGCCGTCGTCTTCAAGGGGAGCGGCTCGGCGAGCCGCGTGGTCGAGCAGCCTGGGAACCTCCTGTTCGTGCCCTACGTCGACGATGTGCGCCTGCTCTCACGCAGCCCCGAGCAGCTCACGATGGAGGGGGAGGGAGGCGCTGATGCGTCCCATGTCTCGCGCCTGCTCCTGCGGGCCAACGACGGCTCGCGTTTCGGGCTCGACTCATTCAGCATCCAGTACGCACTCGTCTCGGGTGGAGCGCGGGAGGCCGTGGCCGACACGGGCGACGATCCGCTGGCCAGGGCGGGCTTGGTGGAGGTCTGGGCACGATCGGTCCTGCGCGACCAGTTCGGTCTCTACCCAACGGAGGAGATCAGCAAGCAGGAGACCTTGCGAGAGGCCTCAGAAGCCTGCAAGGCGATCCTCAACCGCGAGCTTGCGCCGCACGGGATCGAGGTTCTCGAGCTCTCGACGATCCGCCCGAAGTTCGACCCGGCCTATGAGCAGGCGGTCGAGCGGCGGCAGGTGGCGCTGCAGGAGATCGAGCGGCTCAAGCGCAAGCTCGTGCAGCTCGAAACGGAGCGCGGAGAGCGGGTCGCCCGTCGCCGCAAGGACAAGGTCGTCGAGCTGAAGGTCCTCGAAGACCAGATCAGCAAGGCCCGCGACGCCACGCAGCGCGAGGGGGTCAACCGGCGGCATGCCACCGACCTCTATGCCGCCAACCGGCTTCAGGCGGGGGAGCTAGAGCGCTTGGCCCTCGAGCAGAAGGCGCACGGTCTCGTCGTGCGCTACCAGGCAGAGGCCGACGGCCTCACCCTGCAGATGTTGGCCCTCGAGCAACGCGGGGAGGCCGCGGTGCGCGAGGCTCTGATCGAAACCCTGGCGGGGGTCGAGTTCGAACTCGTCCCCTACAGCCTCGATGCCGCCCCCGAGGGCGTGCGCGTGATCGAACAGTCCGTGGCAGGCAAGCACTGAGAGGCGTGATGATGAACAGCGAAGAGCAAACGACCGAGCGCGCGCCGACGCGCAGGGGCTGGGACGTGTTGGCTGGCACCGTGGTGCGTGGGTGGCGATGGTCTGTGAAGGCCTGGAAGGCCACGCACGCCCGGGGGGCAGCCCTTGCGGGGCGGCCGGGAATCGTGACCATGGTCACGAAGGTGAAGGACGTCATCGCCGGCGTGCGCCGGCGCTTGCCGGGCCGGCCGGCGGCGCGGCGAGGAGCGGCCTTCGTCCTACGCGCGGTCGCCGTGGGATCCCTGGTGGGCGGCGTCGTCTGGGCGGCGGGGCGGACCCTGGTGGTGCGCGTCCCGGCCGAGGCCATCGGCGTGCGGGCGGCGCGCTGGGGCGAGGGCGGGATCGAGGAGCGCGACTTCGCCGCGGGCCTGCACTTGGGACTGGCCGGTTGGCACGACTGGCACCTCCTGCGGCGCGGCACGCACCTGTTGACTTTCTCTGGTGAGGGAGAGGATTCCGAAGCAGCGGCCCTCGACGTGCGGACCCGCGATGGAACTCAGGCGCGGGTGGGCGCGTGCGTGCCCTTTGCCATCCGCTCGGGCGAGGGGCATCGGGTGGTGCAGGAGGGGATGAAGGCCAGCTACCCTCGGCTGGTGCGGGCGACGGTCGAGAAGGTGCTCGTGCAGCAGATGGCGGGCTTGAGTGCCCAGGACCTGACGGATACGGCCGCGCGCGGCGAGTGGGTGCGAGAGAACCTGGACGAGCTGAACCGCGCCGTGCGCCCCCTGCACGTTGAAGCGCAGGGGATCCTGTTCACCTCCGTCGCCTTCGCGACGGAGTACGAGAAGAAACTGCAACAGACGCAGTTGATGCACCAGACGACGCAGCTGCTCGACGCCTCGCGCGTCGTCGCTGAGCAGGAGGAGAAGGTCGCCACGCGTTTGCAGGAGATCGAGCGCTCCCTGCAGGAGGTCACCCATGAGCTGGACCTTCAGATGGACCGGCTGAAGAACGAGAGCGCCGCGGAGCTGGCGCTGCTCGTGCGCGGGACGGAGGAGTACGGCCAAGAGGTGCGCCTGGCGGCCGACCAGCGCCACGCGGAGCTGGTGAGCGAGGGGAACCTCGAACTGTACCGGGCCGAAGCCGCCCGCACGCAGCTCGCCAACGAGGCCTACGCCATGCCCGGGGCGCGCTTGTACCTTGCGCGTCGGGCGGCCCAGAGCCTGCGCTTGTCCCGTGTGACTCTGAACTCCTCCGATCCCGACGTCCCCAACTTCATGGACCTCGATCACCTGACGGAGCTGGTCCTGGGAGAGCGGGAGTGAACGGAGAGGGGAGAGTGGGCTAGCAGCCCGTTGCAGAGCGCCCTACTCCGGGTTCGCCTTCTCCGCCGCCGCGGCGTCGGACGCGCCGATCCCGGCTCGGAGGCCCTTCGGGAGCGGCTGCGCCGCCTCGACCTCGCCCGACTTGCAGAGACGAAGGCGCCTTCGTCCCGCTGGGTCCTTTCTGGACGGACTGTTAGGATGCCGACCACCGACGTGGCTCCGTCGTCCCTTCCATGCGATTCTTCTTCCCTCTCGTCCTGGCGCCCCCGATACGCGGGTGAACGCGGCGGTGAACAACCCTCCGGTCTTCACCCGCCACGCGTGGTGCGCCGTCTGCGGCAGCGACGACCCGGTGGAGTACCAGCGTCGGATGTACGCCCTGCGCGGGCGCTCCTTCGACCTGGTGCGGTGTCGGGTCTGTAGCTTCGTCTACCTCGACCCCAGCCCGGACGGCGCGACCCTGGAGGAGCTGTACGGCGATCCCGACTACTTCACCGAGGGCTACAGCCTTGGCGTGGAGACGGGGAGCTACTTCGAGCGGCGCGCCGAGCTGCTCGCTCGGTATGACACCGAAGTCGCGTCGCTGGAGCGTGAGCTGGGCGGGCCGGCTGCCCTGTTCGAGCTGGGCTCGGCGGGCGGGTTCTTCATCGAGGCGGCCCGGCGACGAGGTTGGCGGGTGTGCGGGGTCGAGCTCTCGCCCGAGGCTGCCCGCTTCTCAATCGAGGAGTTCGGGTTGGACGTCTTCGAGGGGCAGCTCTCCCAGGCGCCCCTCACGGCCGGGAGTTTCGACCTGTGCGTGGCGGACAACGTGCTCGAGCACACGGCTGCCCCGCTGGAGGTCCTGGGAGACCTGCGCCGATTGCTACGGCCTGGCGGTCACCTACTCGTGATCGTCCCGACCTACGTGAACTCGGTCTTCTTCCGCGCGGCGCGCGGCCTGGGGCCCTGGCTCCCGCGCCGCCTAGTGGGCGCGAGGCTGCTGCGCCTGTTGAAGCTCGCCCCCGACCACGACGGCGGCGCTCCCTACCACATCCTCGAGTTCGATCGGGCCAGCCTGCTACGCCTGCTGGCCCGAGCCGGTCTCGAGGTGCTCTCCGTCCGCGGCTCGGTCCCGCGCCCGGCGCACCTGTTCAAGGCCGTGAACTTGAGCCCCGTCGAGCTCCTGCAGCGCTGGACGTTCCTGGCCCTCGACGGCCTGATGCGCCTTGGGCTGCTCCCCGGAGCTCGCCTGCGGGTGGTGGCGCGCAAGCCGGACTAGCCGCCGAGGACCAGGCTCTCGTTGGTTTCGCGCCATTCCGCGGGGAGGTCTCCGAGCCGTTCGAGGGCCTGCCGCGGTCCGAAGACGTGCAGCCGCCCGGCCGCGTATCCGCGCTGGAGGGAGTCGTGGTGCGGTGAAGGCACGAAAGGAAGCCGGCCGAGTGGCAGGCCCGGGGACTGACCGCCGTCGGCCATGCCCCAATCGATCCCCTGCAGGGTTGTGTCGAGCAGGGTCGCCGGGATGGCGCGCAGCAGGGTCTCGATCTCGTCGAGCTCGGAGGGAATCCCGCGCCGCACCAGGCGCCCGCAATCGAGGCCGATCCCGCGCGCGAAGGCTGGCCGCAGGTCGGAGGGGAGCCGATCCAGCAGGCGCAGGCACTCCCTCTGGCGCGGTGCGATGCGCCGGGCTACCGGTGGGTAGTCCTCACCGGCGGCGGCGCCCTCGATGACCGCGCTCGCGTAGGGCGCCCCAGTCCGTGCCAGGGCAGACAGGTCGGTGAGCAGGCGGGTGTCGCCAGTCATCATGAGAGCCTGGAAGCGGAGGTCCCGTCCGGCCCCGCGCGCCAGGTCGATGTGCGCCGAGCCCGGCATGTCCGCGAGCAAGCCCTCGACGCTCAGGAAGCTCTGCTCCGCACGCCCGCGAGGGCGGCGCCCCAAGAGACGAGCAGGGCCCCGGCCGTGGCCGCTCTGCGCCCGGCTGCGATATCGAGGAAACACCAGCCGCAGAGCAGTGCCCCCAGGCCGAAGGCCGCCGGGACGAATCTGACGGCCAGGTAGGTCTCGCCGAAGGCCAGGTAGAACGGGAGCGAGGTCAGGCTCCCGAGGAGTGGACCCGCGGCGTTCTCGAAGTAGATCGAGAGCGGGAACCCGACTCCTTCGAGAAGGGCCTTGGGCGCGGTTCCCATGGGGTAGAGCTCGAACATCGGCAGCGCCGTCGAATCGAAGGCGCTGTAGAGGATCAACCCACGCAGGAGGACGTAGACGAGAACGGCCAGGAGGAGACCGAGGCTGGACATCCTCGGCATGAGCGGGGGGCGGCCGGGGAGCTACAGCTCCCCCCTGAGGGCGAGCCAGCGGAGCTTGAGGACGGCCGCGTAGCCGGCGAGGAGCGTGCGCAGGGTCAGGGTGGACTTCCCGGCGTGGCGGATGCGGAAGGTGATCGGGACCTCGGCGATCGAGATCCCGGCGCGGGCGGTCTTGTACAGCAGTTCCTGCACGATGGCCGGCCCGGGGGAGAAGGTGTCGGCGACCGCGATGCGCTCGAGGGTGGAGCGCCGCCAGCAGCGGAAGCCGGAGTTGCAGTCCCGCACGGAGAGGCCGAGGAGCGTGCGGATGTAGGCGTTGGCCGCCCTGGTCAGCAAGCGGCGCAGGACGGTGCGCTCGGTGCTGTGCCCTCCCGGTACGCCGCGCGAACCGAGGACCAGACCGACCGCGGGCTCGGTGGCCAGGCGCTCCACGAGTGCCGGCACGAACTCGGGATCGTGTGAATGGTCGGCGTCCATCTCGATCACGACCTCCGCGCCCATCTCCAGGGCGCGCAGGAATCCAGCACGCCCGGCGCGCCCTCGTCCACGGTCGCGGGTGCGGTGCAGGAGGTGCACTCGCGGTTGTGCGCGGCTCATGGCCGCGACGCGCTGCCAGGTTCCGTCCGGCGAGTCGTCGTCGATCACCAGGACTTCGTAGTTCGGCCCGAGCGCCAAGAGCTCGCGGGTCAGCGGCTCGATGTTGTCCGCCTCGTCGTAGGTGGGCAGGGTGCAGATGATCGCGGGAGCGGCGACCTCCACGGCGTCGGTCTTCATGTCGGGTCGGGAGGGCGTGCCCAAGGAGAGCGGACGGGAGCGGCCGGGCGCCCACCACGCGCACGAGGGCCCGCGGCCGTGGATGCACGATGGGAGGGAAGCTCGGGAAGAAGCGGCATGACCGATGGTATAGGGTTGCGACCGACAGTCTATACGATGCGGCAATGAAGGTCCTCGAGCGCCTGGCTCTGCACGATCCTCGGATGCGCGCTTGGGCGCTCTACGACTGGGCCAATTCGGGCATGATCACGGTCGTTGTCACGGCCGTCTTCCCGATCTACTACGCCCAGGTGGCCGCGGCGGGGGTCGAACCGAACCGCGCGGACATCCGCTACTCGGCGGCCACCGCCCTCAGCTTGGCCCTGATCGCCCTCATGGCGCCCTTCCTCGGGGTGATGGCCGATCGCTTCCGCAGGAAGAAGTCCCTCCTAGGCATCTTCCTGGCCTTGGGCGCGAGCGCGGTCGCGGGAATGACCTTCCTCCAGCATGGGCACTGGGTGGCGGCTCTGGTTCTGTTCGTCCTGGCCAACATCGGAGCCTCGGGGAGCTTCATCTTCTACGACTCCCTGTTACCGCACGTTGCGCCGCCGGAGACTCTCGATCGCCTGTCACTCTCGGGCTACGCCCTCGGATACCTCGGCGGCGGGCTGCTGCTCGGCTTGAACCTGGCCTGGATCCAACGGCCCGATCTGTTCGGACTGCCCTCGGGCGAGGGGCTCACACCGGCCGAGGCGACCCTGCCGACGCGCTTGGCGTTCCTCTCGGTGGCTGTCTGGTGGGTGCTCTTCTCTCTGCCGCTCTTCCGGCACGTGCGCGAACCGGCCGGCGTGGCGCGCTCGACGACCGAGGGCGTCGGGCCCGTGCGCGAGACCCTGCATGCCACCGTGGCCTCTCTTCGCGACCTGCGCGGCTTCCCGCAGGCGACCCTGATGTTGTTGGCGTTCCTGATCTACAACGACGGAATCGCGACCATCTTCCGCATGGCGGCCATCTACGGCGACCGTGTGGGGATCGGCCGCCTGCACCTGATCGGCGCCATCTTGGCGGTGCAGTTCCTGGGCATCCCCTTCACTCTGATGTTCGGTGTGTTGGCGCGTCGCCTGGGCGCCAAGGCGTCGGTGCTCCTGGCCCTGGGCGTCTACACGGCGACGGGGATCTTGGCCTGGCGGATGGACTCGACGGTCGAGTTCTACATCCTCGCCTTCCTGATCGCGATGGTGCAGGGCGGAGCTCAGGCCCTCAGCCGCTCTCTGTTCGCCAGCCTCATCCCGCGCCAGCGATCGGCGGAGTTCTTCAGCCTCTTCGCGGTCCTCGATCGCTTCGCCGGCGTCGTCGGACCGGCGATCTTCTCCCTGACCCTGCTGGCGACCGGGTCGATCCGGACCGCGATCCTGCCCTTGACCGGGATGTTCCTCGTGGGCGGCGCGCTGTTGACGCGCGTTGACCTGCGCAGCGGCCGGGCGCAGGCCCGGGCCGCGGAGGCGGCGCTGGGCGAGGCGGGCTAGAGCGTCTGCTCTCGAGACTCAGAGGAACAGTCGACCTCGAGCGTCGTGGGCTCTTCGATGGGGGCCGGCTGGTCGGTTCCCGGCTCCTCGGTGGACCCCTCGGATTCGGGCCGCGCCGGCGCGCGGCCAGGGGCCTGTCGTTGCTCGGCGAGGGGGGCTTCGTCGCCCAGGGTGGCGGGTGCGTGGGCCTGCGGCTCGCTCTCGATCGGCGCGAGGAGCACCTCGGCGTCGGTCTCGCGGTAGTCCCGGGCCAAGCGCGTCATCGCATCACGCGTCATGGTCGCCGACGCCTCCAGGTCCGAGAGGCGATTGAGCACCTTGCG
Source organism: Planctomycetota bacterium (assembly GCA_002686265.1). Classification (GTDB taxonomy): domain Bacteria; phylum Planctomycetota; class UBA1135; order UBA1135. The sequence continues at coordinate 250,559 of NZBA01000050.1, read as the reverse complement.
GAACTCCCTCAGGTGCTGCTGCGTCGCCTTGAGGGCGGCGCCGAGCTCCGCGCGCAGGGTCTCGACCCGGCCGCCGAGGGCCTCGCCCACGGCGGCGGCGTAGTCTCCGTGCAGGCGGGCCGCCACATCGTTCAGGAGCTCGGGCAGGCGCCGGCGCAGAGCGCTGGTCAGGGCTCGTTCGATCGCCTTGCGGCCGATCTCGCCCAGGCGTCGGGCCTTGACGTCTCGCGGCAGGAGCTTGTCGGGGCGGGAGGGGGAGCCGAAGAGGGAGCGCTGCACGCGGGCGCGCGAGCGCAAGAGGAGCCAGTCGACGGGGCCCCGGCGCACGGGGAGCGCGTCCAGCTCGATGACGGGGATCTCGCAGCTGACCAAGGTCCGGGGGTCGAGCTCCTCGAGGGCGCCGCGGGCGAATTCCGCCAGGCGCAGGCCCGTGGTCGCCATGTCACCGGCAACGGCTTCGGGCAGCCCGCGGGCGTCGGTGTCCTCATCGACGAGGTCCCGCAGGGTCGCCCGCGCTCTAGCGGCGTGGTCCTGCTGGGCGGCGGCGACCAGCGGTGCCACTCCTGTCTCGAGCAGGGAGTGCAGGCTGGCGTCGGTCTTGAACCAGCGATGGACCGCGGAGCCGATCTGCTGGTCGAAGTCCCGGAAGGCCTCCAGGGCGGCGGAGTCGTCCGCCGGGACGTGCCCGGCGCCGAGGCGTTCGAGTGCATCGCTCCAGGGGAAGCCCGCCAGGCGTTCGAGTGCCGCTACCTGCTGTCGGCAAAGGGTGTGCTCGTGCTCGAGGGAGGACAACTCCTGGCCGAGGGCGCCGAAGGCGCGGTGTTGGCAAACGGTCTCCAGGTCAGCCAGGAGGCCGAGGGCGCAGCGCATGCTGTCGCCGAGGAAGGCCAGCAGATAGTCGGTCGAGTCGAGGTACTCGGCCAGGTCGGTCATGAAACCCTCGAAGTCCGCCTGATGCCCGCCGATCGCCGCGCCGCCTTCGTCGGTGCTGGCCGCGGCGGGCGCGCCCGTGACCGTCTCGCCACCGAGGCGGCGCGAGGCGGCGTGCAGCAGGTCTACCGGGTAGATCCGCAGGCGGCCCTCGTCGGCGGCGGCCTTCAGGGGCGCATTCATGGCGAGGTTCTCGAAGGCCTCGATCACGCGCAGAGGGTCCTCGCTTTCCAGGCTGGGCACGAGGGCGCCGTCGGGGCGCAGGTCCTTCTTCGTGCTGTCGACGTTGACGACGAGGAAGATGCGGCTGAAGAGGTCGAGCAGGTCGTTGAACTCCTCGAAGACCTGCTCGAGGAAGAGGTTCTCAGTCTTGACGACGAAGATGGCGCAGGCGGCGGAGTTGCGGAACTCTCGCGTCATTCGGTCGTAGCCGAACTTCATGCGGCTGTAGAGGCCCGGCGTGTCCACCAGCACCGACCCCGAGCGGGCGAGCTCGCCCGCGGGCAGGCGCACGTCGATTCGTCGGATGGCTTCGGGGAAGTGCACCGCCGGGTCGAAGTCCGGGCCCTCGCTCTCGACGCTCCGCAGGTGCTCCGCGAGGTCCGTGTGGGCGCGCGAGACCTGTAGGCGCAGGGCGGCCGGATCGTGGAAGACATCCTGGGTCCCGTCGTGGCGAGTCGTGATGAACTCGCGCTCGTCGGCGTCGGCGACGTAGACCATGCACGGGTACGCGGGCAGGCTGGTCACCTCGCTGACGTAGGCCGCGCTCATGGCGTTCATGAGTGTCGACTTGCCGCTCTTGAGGGGGCCGAAAATGAGCACGTAGGCCTGTTGCTCGGCCACCTTCTCGGTCAGGGTCTCGAGCTGGTGGGCGAGCTCCTGCAGTTCGGGCAGCACGTCGCGGGCGTAGGCACGCCCGGCGTTCTCGGCGAGGATCTCGTTCGCCCGGCGCAGGGGCTCCATTAGCGGCTCGACGGAGCGGTCGAACTCCTCGCAGAACTTGCTCAGCAGGGTTCGCATGTCGGGCGATCTTTCGAGGGGGGTGCTTCGGGGCGGACGAGGGGGGCGGACGCGCCACCCGACACCGTAGTCGCTCGGTCCGTCCCCGACCAGTCGTTTCCCACGGGGCGCGGAACGGGGCGGAGCGCGGATGGCGTGTCCACGCGAACAGGCTAGCATGCGCGTCATGTGGTCTGTGATCCTCGCTGTCGTCCTCGGTTCCAGCTCCCTCCCCAACACCCTCGTCGCCCCCGAGTTGCCCGAGCAGCTCGTGCCCCGCGAGTGGCTTGTGCTCTCCGCGACCGACCGGCGCGGCCGCCGGCCCTTCGGTCCCGACGCGGTGTTCCTGCGCTACCTCCTCGATCCCCGCAGCACGCCGCCCGTCTCCGGCGAGGAAGTTGCTCCCGGGGAGCTGGGACACGCCAGGGTCTGGACCGAGCGCAACGCTGGCGAGGACGGGCGGCTTCCACGGGAAGACGCGGCCTGGGCTTACACGGCGGTCGAGCTCTCCACGGGGGGCGTGCTGATGGCGGACCTGCAGGGTGCCTCGCGTCTGTTCGTCAACGGCGTCGGTTTCGTCGGTGACGTCTACGGGTACGGCAAGCGCGGTGTTCCCGTGGCCTTGCGCGCCGGGCGCAACGATCTGTTCATCAGCGGCCTGCGAGGCGACCCGCGCCTGGGCCTGTGGCGCCCGCCGGCGGTGGTCTTCTTCGGCGGGTGGGACAGCACGGCACCCGATCTCGTCGAGGGGCGGGAGGGACTCGTCCAGCTCTCCGCCTTGCTGGTCCACGCAAGCGGGGAGACCCTTGCTGAACCGCCGCGTTTGGTCGTCCAGCAGGGCGCCGGTGGCGCGCGCTGGGAGCGCGCCCTGCCCTTCCCACTAGCCCCGCTCGTCCTGGCCAAACCACCCCTGGCCATGGCCTTCGCCGACGGTGCCGACGGCCGTGTGACTCTCGCCGCGGGAGAGGGCGAGCCGCTGACGATCGACTTGCCGCGCGTCTCGCCCGGCGACCTCAGGACGGAGACCTTTCGCTCGTCGCTCGACGGCTCCGTGCAGCGCTTCGCCCTGCGGCCGGCCACAGGTGCCCGGCGCGTCGGCCTCGAGATGGGCTTGGTCCTGTCCCTGCACGGCGCCGGCGTCGCCTGCCGCAACCAGGCCGCGGCCTACGGCAGCTACGCGGACCTGTGGATCGCCGCGCCGACCAACCGAAGACCTTTCGGCTTCGACTGGCAGGACTGGGGACGGCACGACGCCTACGAGGTGCTCGCGCACGCCCTTGCCCTCTCTGGCGCGCACTCCGATCGCTGCTACCTGACGGGCCACTCGATGGGCGGTCACGGCGTCTGGCACTTGGCCGCCAATGATCCCGACCGTTGGGCTGCGATCGCGCCCAGCGCCGGCTGGGAGAGCTTCGACAGCTACGGAGGAAGACCGGACGGCGAGCTGGCGGAACTCTGGCAGGCGGCCGACGGTGCCTCGCGCACCCTGCGCCTGATCGAGAACCTCGTCGGTTTGCCCACCTTCGTGCTGCACGGCGAGAGCGACGACAACGTGCCCGCCGGCGAGGCGCGGCGCATGCTGGCGGCGCTCGAGGCCGCCGGGGGCGCGCCGCGCTCCCACTTGGCCGAGGGTCGCGGCCACTGGTGGGACGGAGACGCGGCCGTGGGAGCGGACTGCCTGAGCTGGCCTGGGATCTTCGAGCTCTTCGCGGCCCGACGCCGCTCGGCCGTGCCCTCGGAGGTCTCGTTCACGACGATCGGACCCGGAGTGGACGCCGAGCACTTCGGTCTGCGCGTGGAGCAGCTGGTGCACTGGGGGCGCCCGGCGCGGGCGCGCGCCGGGCCCCTAGACGAGCGCGGCGTGCTGCCCCTGGAGCTGGAGAACGTAGCCTGCCTGGGGCTTTCAACGCGCTGGACCCTGGGGCTGCGGAGGCTCGCGGTAGACGGCGTCGAGCTCGAGCCGCCGGGGGGGGAGGGGCCGCTGTGGCTGCGCTTGGACGGCGAGCTGTGGAGCGTCTCGCGGTCGGCCCCGCCCCCGGAGGAGAAGCACTCCGGCCGCACGGGCCCCTTCAAGAGGGCCTTCGAGCGCCGTTTCCTCCTGGTCTACGCAACGGCGGGTACGCAGGCGGAGGCGGACACCTCCCTGGGCCGCGCGCGCCGCGATGCTCTGGCCTGGTGGTACCGCGCCAACGGTCACGCCTGGGTCGTTTCGGACCGGGACTTCCTGGCGAGCGCCTCCGAGCACCCCGAACGCGTGTCGGAGCGCAATGTGATCCTCTACGGCAACGCCGACACCAATGCCGCCTGGGACGCCGTACTCCCCGAGGCCTGCCCCGTGCGTGCGCGGCGCGGCACCCTCTCGATCGGCGAGCGCACCTGGGAGGGAGACGACCTCGCCTGCCTGTTCGTCTACCCGCGCCGAGGCGAGGAGCGCTCTTTGGTGGGTGTGCAAGCCGACAGCGGCATACGCGGCGCGCGCCTGGGCTACACCTTCAAGACCTTCGTCTCCGGCGCCGGTTTCCCCGACCTGGCCCTGGTCAGCGCGCGCGTGCTCGCCGAGGGTGACGGCGGCGTCCTGGCCGCCGGTTGGTTCGACCGCGCCTGGGGTTGGACCGGCGGTGAGCTGGAACGCTCACGCGAACGCTAGCAGCCGCGAGAGAAACGTCCTGCTCCGACTTCGCCCTCCTTGCAGCGACGAAGGCGGCTTGGTCTCGCTACGGCCCTTCTTCTACTCTACGCGCTCCGCGCGCTGCAGGGCATGCTCGATGGCGTCGATGAAGGCGGTCCCCTCCTCGGCGAGGTCGTAGGTGACGCGCATGTGCGGTTTGTCGATCTCGATCACGCGTGGAAGGTCGATCGGCGTGCCCACGAGGACCAGATCGCAGGGGCAGGCGGCGATCGTGGCCTGCAGGTCGCGCATCTGAGCCTCACCGTAACCCATGGCGGGAAGGACGGCACCGACGTCGGGGTACTTGGCGTAGGTGTCGGCGATCTGGCCGACCGCGTAGGGGCGCGGGTCGACGATCTCGGCGGCGCCCCACTTCTCGGCGGCGACCACGCCCGCGCCGAACTTCATCTCGCCGTGGGTGAGGGTTGGCCCGTCCTCGACGACGAGAACGCGCTTGCCCGCGATGGTCAGCGGGTCGTCCACCGAGACCGGCGAGGCGGCATGCACGATCAGGGCGTCGGGGTTGTGCTCTAGGGCGCTGGCCTCGATGAGCGCCACGCCTCCAGGGGGGGCGGTGTCGACCTTGTTGATCAGGATCAGGTCGGCGCGCTCGAAGTTCTCCCGCCCGGGGAAGTACTCGAGCTCGTGGCCGGGTCGGTGGGGGTCCGCGAGGGTGATCCACAGATCGGGCCGATAGAACGGCGTGTCGTTGTTGCCGCCGTCCCACAGGATCACGTCAGCTTCCTTCTCGGCCTCGGCGAGGATCGCGGCGTAGTCCACGCCGGCGTAGACGATGGCGCCGTTACGGATGTGCGGCTCGTACTCCTCCATCTCCTCGATCGTGCAGTCGTGCGCCCGCATGTCCTCGAGGGTGGCGAAGCGTTGCACGGCCTGGCGCGACAGATCGCCGTAGGGCATGGGGTGGCGAATGGCGATCGTGTTCAGCCCACGCTCGCGCAGCAGGGAGATCACCTTGCGTGAGGTCTGGCTCTTGCCGCAGCCCGTACGGACGGCGCAGATCGCGATGACCGGCTTGGAGGAGAGGAGCATCGTGGCGTCCACGTCGAAGGTGCGGAAGACCGCGCCGGTTCCCTCCACCAGGGCGCGCCGCGCCGCGAGGTAGGTCTCGTCGATGTCCGAATAGGCGAAGATCACCTCGCCTACGCTGTGTCGCTCGATCAGCTCGCCGAGCTCCTCTTCGGGGTGGATCGGAATCCCCTCAGGGTAGAGCGGCCCCGCCAGGCAGGCGGGGTAGGCGCGGTCGTCGATGTGCGGGATCTGGGTAGCGGTGAAGGCGGCCACGCGGACGTCCTCGCGATCCTTGTAACAGGTGTTGAACACGTGGAAGTCCTTGCCAGCGGCTCCCATGATGATGAGCGAAGTGGGGTCGGTCATGCTGAGGCGAGGGGCTGACGAAGGGGGGGCGGGAGGGGTGAGCGCTGAAGGCGGAAGGGTACGCTCCTACTCATCGGACGGGGAGAGCCGTGTGTGAAGTCCTCCCTGCTCGGGAGGCCTCGCGAGAGCGAGGGGCGAGCCGCGAGCGGGACACGGCGAGCGCCTCCTGGCATCCGTTTCCAGGCCTCGGAGCAGGCCCCGGGGAGCTTCCGGGCCTATCATGAAGCTGTGATCGATCTTCAAGACCGCCATTTTCTGAGCACCCTCGACTTCTCCGTGGAAGAGGTGCGCCACCTCGTTCGCCGCGCCCTCGACCTCAAGGCCCGTGCCCGCGACGGGACCTTTCCGCGCTCCCTGGCGGGGCGCGTGGGCGCGCTCCTGTTCTTCAACCCCTCCGTACGCACGCGCGTCTCCTGTGAATCGGCCATGACGCGCCTGGGTGGCTCGGCCATCACCATCAACCCAGGGAAGGACACCTGGAACTTCGAGGTCGGCGACGGCGTCGTGATGGACGGGAGCACCCAGGAGCACGTGCGTGAGCTGGCGCCGGTCCTCTCACGAATGTGCCACTTCATCGGCGTGCGGAAGTCGGAGTTGATCACGGTCGGCTCGGCCCGCGCCGAGGCCAGCGCCGACTACGCCGAGTTGGCTCGCGACCCGTTCTTGCACGCTCTCGCCGAGCACGGCGAGGTCCCGATCGTGAACCTGGAATCCAATCGCTTTCACCCGCTCCAGGGGCTGGCGGACATGGCCACGATGCAGGAGCGCCTCGGCGAGCCCGCCGGGCGCAAGTACGTCCTGACCTGGACCTGGCACCCCAAGTCCCTGCCGGTGGCCACGCCGCACTCCCAGATGCTCGCGGCGGCTGACTTGGGGATGGATGTGACCGTCCTGCGCCCGAAGGGCTGGGAGCTGGAGCCCGCGGTGATGGTGGCTGCCCGCGAGCGCGCGCGCTCGTGCGGCGGTGACGTGACCGAGACCGACGACCCCAGCGCCGCCTACGAGGGCGCCCATGTCGTGTGCGCCAAGGCCTGGGGTTCCCTGGACTACTACGGGCGCTTTGAGCAGGAAGCCGAGGACAAGGCGCCCCTGCGGGCGGAGTGGACCGTCGACGAGGCGCGCATGGACCGCACCGACGACGCGTTCTTCATGCACTGCCTCCCGGTGCGGCGCAACATCGTGGTCAGTGACGGAGTTCTGGACTCGAGCCGCTCGGCGGTGATCGACGAGGCCGAGAACCGGCTCTGGACCGCGGCGGCGCTGTTCGCCGCCTTGGGCGGCAAGTGAACGGCATCGGCAAGAGCGAGCGGCGCCCGCGGGTGCGCGGGAGCGGTCCCGCCGACGCGGGCCTGGCCGAGGAAGCCTCGCGCTTGATCGAGTCCGTGGCGGAGGAGTTCGACATCGCACGCCGCGAGCACTCGTTCTTGCGGGGGAAGATCACGGCGGCGCAGGCGGCCCTCGCCCTCTTGGACGAGGAGCTGGTCGGCTTCGGCTACTGGTCCGCCTGGGATGCGGGGCGCTTCGTTTCCCACTCCGGCCTGGTCGTGCGACCCGACCTGCGGGGCATCGGCCTGGGAGGCGAGCTGAAGCGCTGCCTGTTCGCCTCCTCGCGCGAGAGGCTGCCCGCCGCGTCGGTGATGAGCCTGACCACCTCTCCCCAGGTGCGCGCCATGAACCTCTCTCTCGGCTTCCGAGTCGTGTCCCTCGACGCGCTGCCCGACGACCCCGAGTTCTGGAAGGGCTGCGACGCCTGCCGCAACGTCGAGCGCGTGCGGAGCGAGGGCCGGCGCTGCTGTTGCGAGGCCATGCTGCTCGACCCGCCGGCGGGGAAGGGGGGAGCGTGAGTGTCCGGAGCTGGGTCGCCGGGAGGCGCGAGGAGATCATCGCCCTGCTCGAGGGCATGATCGCGATCGACAGCGTCACGGGGAACGAGGGCGAACTGGCCCGCTTCTGCGGTTCGTGGCTGGGCGAGCACGGCATCGAGCACCACCTCGTCCCCTGCAAGGACCGCGAGAACGTGATCAGCGTCGTGGGCGAGGGCGACCCGACCTTGATCATCGCCGGCCACCTCGACACCGTGCCGCCCAGCGCGGGCGACTGGGCCTACGGACCGTTCACACCGAAGGTGGTCGAAGGCAAGGTCTACGGCCTGGGCGCCAGCGACCTTCACGCCTCGACTGTCGGCGCCTATTTCGCCTCCCTCTACCTGCGCGAGTGCAGTTTACCCGGGCGCTTCATGACGGCCTTCACGATCGAGGAGGAGACGACCGGAGACGGCTCGCGCCTGTTCCTCGACTGGGCCGAGCGCGAGGGCTTCCTCGATTTCGCGCGGACCGAGTGCGTGGTCTGCGAACCGACCGACCTCGACCTCGTCTGTCTTGGCAACCGCGGAAGCTCGTTCGTCGTGTTGACCGTACGTGGCAGGGGCGGGCACGGCAGTCGCCCGCACCGGGCCAAGAACCCCCTCCCGAAACTGCAGGAGATCCTGCGCTCCCTGTGCGAGTTGGAGGAGCGTTGGGCACGGGACTACCCCGACCCCGAGTTCGGGGCCACGACCCTGACGCCGACCTGCGTTCAGGCGGGAGACCTCGAGAGCACCAACGTGATTCCCGAGTACGCGCGCGCGGTCGTGGACTGTCGCCCGACGCCGGTGCTCTACGCCGACGGCCTGGCGCTCTTTCGCGAGGGCGTCACCGAATGCTTGGAGCGCGCGCGCGAGGAGGGCTTCGAGATCACCTGGGAGGAGCTCTACGCCCGCGAGGGCCAGAAGCTGTCCGAGGAACACCCTCTGGCGAGGATCGTGCGGGGGGTCCTGCGGGAAGACCTGGGCGTCGACGCTTCCTTCGGCGTCACCCCCGCGGGCAACGACGCCGTTTTCTACGCCGCCAAGGGCATCCCGACCATCAACAAGGTCGGTCCGGGCCACCCGGCCTGCGCCCATCAGGTGAATGAGCACGTCAGCATCGAGAACCTCCTCCTGGGCGTGGAGCTGTACACCTGGATCGGCCTGCGGCGTTTCGGGCTCGAGCCCGGACGTGGCGGAGATCCCGAGGCGCATAAAAAAGCGGGTCGGGGTCAAAACTAGCGCATAAAGAGTTGGCGCAGCGAGCGCGTAGCGTATAACTACGCTCATGTCCCCGCCCCAGACCAGCGTCCGGCGGTCCACCATCCGCCACATCCTCGCGGGTGGCCCGGTCCACTCCCAGGAGGAGCTGGCTGCTCGCCTTTCCGAGCACGGCCTCGAGACCACCCAGTCCATGCTGAGTCGCGACCTGCGGGCTCTCGGCGTGGCCAAGCGGGCCGGCGCCTACGAGCTGGTGGTCGAGGAGCGCGTGACCCCGCTGGAGGGCCTTGCGGCCCTGCTTCGCGGTGCGCGGCTCGCCGGAGAGCACCTGGTGTGCGTCTTCTCCGAGCCCGGAGCGGCCAGCGCCGTGGCGCGCGCATTGGAGGCCGAGAACCTGGCCGGTCTGGTGGGGACCGTCGCGGGCGACGACACGGTCTTCGTCGCCGTGGAATCGGCCCCCGAGGGGGCCGCCCTGATGGCTCGCGTGCTCTTCCTTTCCCCGACCGACTAGGACCCACCAACATGCGCGTTCTCCTCGCCTACTCCGGCGGTCTCGATACTTCCTTCCTCGTTGCCTGGCTCACCCGTGAGCAGGGCCACGAGGTGACCGCCGCCACCGTCGACTGCGGCGGCTTCAGCGCCACCGAGCGCGTGGACATCGCCCGCCGCGCTCTCGAGCTGGGGGCAGTGCGACACGAGTTCATCGACGCCAAGAGCACGCTCTTCGACTCGGTCCTGCGCTGGCTGATCGCGGGCAACGTGCGCCGCGGCGGCGTCTACCCCCTGTGTGTCGGCGCCGAGCGCGCCCTTTCGGCGGAGTTGTTGGCTGAGCGCGCGGTCGAGGGCGGCTTCGACGCCCTGGCCCACGGCTGCACCGCGGCGGGCAACGATCAGGTGCGCTTCGAGGCGACTCTGGCCGTCGTCGCTCCCGACTTGCAGGTCCTCGCCCCCGTGCGCGACCTCGCGCCTTCGCGCGAGGCGCAGGTCGCCTGGCTCGCCGAGCGCGGCCTCGAAGTGCCGGGGAAGCAGGGTCGCTACTCGATCAACGCCGGCCTGTGGGGCCTGACCATCGGCGGCGGCGAGCCCCTCAACAGCCACGAGCCGCTGCCCGAGGACGCCTGGGTCTGGACCCGAGACGGGGGCGGCGAGGCGCGCATGACACTGACCTTCGCCCATGGTGTGCCGATCTCCATCGACGGCGTCGATCTCGACCCGGTCGAGTTGATCGAGACCCTCAACCGCACCGGCGGTGCCCTAGGTTGTGGTCGCGGCTACCACCTCGGCGACACGGTCCTGGGCATCAAGGGCCGCATCGGCTTCGAGGCGCCGGCCGCCACTCTGTTGCTCGACGCCCACCGTGAGCTCGAGAAGCTCGTCCTGACCGAGGAGCAGCGCGCCTGGAAGGACCAGCTCGGCGAGGGCTACGGACGCCGCCTCCATCAGGGGCTCTTGCACGACCCGGCCATGCGCGACATGGAGGCCTTCTTCGCCTCTTCCCAGGCCGCCGTTTGCGGCCGGGCGCACGTCGCGGTGCGTGGCGGGAGCGTCTTGGTGGAGGGCGTCGAGTCGCCCTACAGCCTGTTGGCAGCCAGCGACGCACGCTACGGCGAGCGGCCCTCGGTGCACTCCAATCCCGCCGGGGCGGCCTACCTCGGGCGCATCCTGGCCGAGCCCGCGCGCCTCGCGCGGCGCGCCGCCGGGGCGCGGGCCGCGGCGAGTACCCGGACCCTCGAGGTCCCCTCGATCACGGGGGCAACGCGGTGAAGCGCTGCCAGTTGGACAAGATCGGCTCGGTGACCGCGCGCCTCGGCCTCGACCGCCACGCGATCCTCGGCGAGGACATTCCCGCCCGCGCGGGGGCCGTCGTGGCCGCCCGCGTCCTGACCGCCAAGAACCGCTACAACACCCTCGAGGACGTCCACGGACGCATGGTGAGCGTCTTCCCCGGCGACGTCATCGCGGGAGCCCTCGGCCACCGCGACGCCCTCTACGGCTACTCCGGCCATGTGCCCGATGAGGTGCGGGTTGGAGACGAGCTGTTCTTGCTCAACCTCGGCGGCGTGATCGGCGCCGGCGCCCAGCCGGCCGCCGGCATCGGGCCGCCCTTTCGCTTGGAGGTCCTCGGGAGCGTCCTGGAGTTTCCCTACCTCGCCCGACGCGTCGGCCGCCCCGCGTGCATCCAGCGCGTCGCCTTGCCGGCGGCGCCCCTGCCGGCGGAGCTGCCGCCGGTCGTGGCCCTGGTCGGGACCTGCATGGACTCGGGCAAGACGACCGCCGCCAGTGTCCTGGTCGCCGACTGGACGAGGCGCGGCAGGCGTGTCGCGGCGGGCAAGCTGACCGGCGTCGCCCTGCGGCGGGACGTCCTGCACATGCAGGACTGCGGCGCGGATCCGGTGGCGGACTTCACCGACTTCGGGGTGGTGACGACCTCGGAGCAGAACGCCCTCGCGGCGGCCCACTCCCTCATGGGGCACCTGGCCGAGTCTCGACCCGATCGCATCGTGCTCGAGCTCGGTGACGGGCTCCTGGGGACCTACGGCGTGTCCGCCCTGCTCGGCGACCCCGCCCTCTCCAGCAGCCTGACCTCGGTCGTGCTCTGCGCTCAGGACCCGGTCGGAGCCCTGGGGGCCGTGGACCTGCTCGAGAAGCGCTACGGCTTGCGCCCGGCGCTGATCAGCGGCCGAGTGACCGACACCCCCGTCGGTGTTCGCTTCTGCGAGGAGACCCTCGGTATCCCGGCCTGGAACGCCCTGGGTGGGGGAGGGGAACGGGCAGCGCGCCTCCTCGACGCTGCCGTGCAGGTGACGGAGGTGGGCTCGTGAGCGAGGCCGTCCCGACCTGGATCGTCGGCGCGGGTGGGATGCTCGCCGGCGAGCTGGCGCGCCTCCTCGAGGGCCATTGGGGCCTGCGCCTGGAGGGCGTCGTCTCCCGCAACCCGGGCGTGCCGCTCCGCGAGCTGCACGGGCACCTCGCTAGCGATCTCGCTACCGAGGACGCCGAGAGCGCGGCGGCGCGCATGGCCGCCGCCCTTGCGGACGGGGACGGTCGCCTGGCCCTCTTCCTCGCTTTGCCGCACGGTCATGCCTGGGCGGCTTGGGCCGAGCTGCGCGCGGAGCTCGGCACGGCTGCCGAGCGCGTCTTGGTGGTGGACCTCTCCGCCGACTACCGCCTCGAGTCCGCAGCTCGCCATCGCGCCGCCTACGGAGCGGAAGCCCCCGACGCCGGCGAGCGCGCATCCTTCTGCTACGGCCTGCCCGAGCTGTGGCCCGGGCGCATCCGCGAGGCGCGCCGCGCCGCCGCTGCGGGCTGCTTCGCCACGGCCCTGCAGCTGGCCGCGGTGCCGGCGGCCGCCTCTGGCCTACTGGATCCCTCGGCGCCCTGGGTCTTTCACGGCATCACCGGCTCCAGCGGCAGCGGCGTCACGCCGCGCCCGACCACCCACCACCCGCACCGCCATGGGAACCTGCACGCGTACTCCGTCGGCGGCCACCGGCACGAGGCCGAGCTGGCCGGGGCGCTCGAGGAGCTGTCGCTGGCCCCGCCGCTGTGCTTCGTTCCCCACTCGGGCCCCTTCGCCCGGGGCATCCATCTGACCGCGGTCCTGCCCCTGGCGGGCGGGGCGAGCCTGGCGGACGCGCGGGGAGCGTACGCCGAGCGCTTCGCCCCCTCGCCCTTCGTCGAGCTCCTCGCCGAGGGCGTCCCCGAGGTGCGCAAGGTCGTGGGCTCCAACCGCGCGGACCTCTCCCTGGCCGTGCGCGGCGAGAGCCTCTTGGTGTTCGTCGCTCTCGACAACCTGATCAAGGGCGGCGCTGGCCAGGGACTGCAGTGCATGAACCTCATGGCGGGCCTCGAGGAGCACGCGGGTTTGCCGCGCTCGGGAACGGGGGTCGCCTGATGGCCCTGCGCGAATTGGACGTCTACCCCCGCCTGGCTCTGGACGTGGTTGCCGCCGAGGGCAGCGAGCTGATCCTGGCCGACGGCCGGCGCGTGCTCGACCTCTACGGCGGGCACTGCGTCAATACCCTCGGCGCGGGCGACGCGGAGGTCGCCGGTGCTTTCGGCGCGCAGTGGCGGCGTGTGTCCTTCGTCACCAACCTGCTCGATCACCCGCCGCGCGCGGCCTTCTTGGAGGCCCTGGAAGCGAACCTGCCCGCTGGCGAGTGGCGCGTCTTCCTCTCCAATAGCGGAGCGGAGGCCAACGAGAACGCTCTCAAGGTGGCCCTCGACGCCACCTCGCGGCAGCGCGTCGTCTGCTTCGAGGGGGCCTTCCACGGGCGCACGGCGGCCGCCGCCGCAATCAGCGACGTCGCCCGCAGCGGCTTCCCGTTAGCTCCCTTCGAGGTCACACGCCTGCCCTGGGGCGACGGCGCGGCGGCGCGCGCTGCGATGGACGACACGGTGGCGGCGGTGGTCCTCGAGCCGATCCAGTCCATGGCGGGCGTGCGCGTTCCGCCGGAGGGTTTCCTGGTGGAGCTGCGCGCCGCATGCGATGCGACCGGAGCGACCCTGGTCTTCGACGAGGTGCAGACGGGCAACGGGCGCACCGGCCGCCCCTGGGCCGCCCAGACCCTGGGCGTCACTCCCGACGTCCTTGTCACTGCCAAGGGCGCCGCCGCGGGCCTCCCGATCGGAGTCACCGTGCTGTCCGCCTCCCTGGCGTCCAGGCTGCCCTCGGGGATCCTGGGCTCGACTTTCGGTGGCGGCCCGACGGTCCTGGCGGCGGCCTGCGTCGTGCAGCGCCGGATCGGCGAGGCGGCGTTCGGCGCGAGGGTGCGGACGGTCTCGCGCGCTCTGGGCGAGGCGGCTCTGCGCGGCCCGGTGCGCGAGGTGCGCGGCCGTGGCCTCCTGCTCGGCGCGGTCCTGCCCGAGGGTCTCGGCGCCGGCGGGCTGCGGGGCGCGCTGCTCGAGCATGGGATCCTGGCCGGCACGAGCAACGACCCGCGTGTCCTGCGCCTCACGCCACCCTTGACCCTCACCCTCGAGGAAGCGGCTCGTCTGGGAACTGCCCTCGACTCGATTGACGGCACGGCGTGAACGTGAAGCGAAACCTACCTTCTGGAGTCTTACTGTGATCGATCTCTTCCGCGCTTCCGAGTACGCCCGCCTGCACCGCGGGCAGGTGGTCGTGGTCAAGGTGGGCGGCGGTTGCCTTGCGGGTCCTGGGCGTCGGCGCTCGCTCGCGCGCCAGCTCTCGGTCCTGGCTTCACTCGGCGCGCGCCTGGTCGTCGTTCATGGCGGCGGCCCCCAGACGGGCGAACTGCAAGTGCTGTTGGGCGAGGAACCGCGCACGGTCGACGGGCGGCGGGTAACCACGCCGACGGGTCTTCGCGCTCTGCGCATGGCGACCGCCGGGGAGGTCAACGGTGAGTGGACGGCGGCGCTGTGCGCGGCCGGCGCACCCGCGGTCGGCCTCTGCGCCGCGTCGGCTGGGATGGTCGTCGGCGCGCGCCGGCCTCCGATGGAGACTAGCGAGGGAGTGATCGACCTGGGCTTGGTGGGGGACGTTCAGAGCGTCGATCCCGCCCCGCTCGACGCCCTGCTCGCCGCGGAGCTCGTGCCCGTGGTCTGCCCGCCCGTCGCCGACGGCGCCGGCGGCATCCTGAATCTCAACGCGGATCTGCTGGCGGCGGAGCTGGCCTGCTCTCTGGGGGCCGCGAAGCTGGTGCTCGCAACGGAAGCGGCCGGAGTGCTCTCGGCGCCCTCCGATCCGACCAGCGTACTCTCGACCTTGACCCTCGCGGAGTTGGGCGACTTGGCGGACCAAGGCGCGCTGCAGGACGGCATGGCGGTCAAGGCGGCCGCCGTGCGCCGTGCGCTCGAGGGGGGCGTCGCCCGCGTGCACGTCGTCTCCGGGACGACCGCCGAGGATCTGCTGGGCGAGCTCTACACGACCCACGGCACGGGGACGCTCGTGACCCTCGAGCGCGAAACGGCGCCGCACGCCGAACCGCTGGTGAGTCCGTGAGCGCCACCGAGCTGGAGGGATTGCTGGCCGACTTGGTGCGCACGCCGAGCCCTTCGGGCGAGGAGGGGGCGGCCGCGAGCTTGGCCGCGACCTGGCTCGAAGAGCGCGGCGTGGCGGTCGAACGCCTGGGGAGCAGCGTCGTCGGCCGCGTCGGTGCGGCGAACGACAGGCCGGTGTTGATGCTGAACTCCCACCTGGACACGGTCGGCGTGGGCGAGGGCTGGAGCGCCGATCCGTGGGTGGGGCGCTGGGAGGGCGGGCGTTTGGTCGGGGTGGGCGCCAACGACGCCAAGGGCGCGGCAGCGGCCATGATGTGGGCCACGGCGCGGGCAGCGCGTGCTCCCCGAACCCTGCCCGGCAACCTCGTGCTGGCCCTGAACGCCTGCGAGGAGACGACCAACTCCGGGATGGCCGACGTCCTGGCTCACTGCGGCGCGCCGGACGGCGCGGTGACCGGCGAGCCGACGGGCTTGGAGGTCGTGCGCGCCCAGGCCGGGTTGGCGGTGTTGGAGCTGTCCTGGGAAGGCCGGTCCTGTCACGCCGCCCACGTGGCCCGGGTGGAGCACTCCAACGCCCTCTTGGCGGCGGCGCGCGACCTGACTGCCTTCCCCGAGCCCTGGGTGCTCGACGGCGCCCATCCGCTCCTGGGAGAGAGCACCATGGCGCTGACCGTGTTGCAGTCAGGTGAGCGCCACAACCGCATCCCCGACCGCGCCGAGGCGGTGGTCGATGCACGCCTGGCGGCGCCGCACGACGCGGCGGAGTGCGTGGCCCTGTTGCGAGCGGCCCTCGGCGGCGCACGGGTCCGGGTGCGCTCGGAGCGCTTGGCGGCGGTGGAGACCGAAGCCGCCCACCCACTGGTGGCCGCCGCCCTGGCCTGTGCCGGGCGCACGGAGGCGATCGGCTCGAACACCCTCTCGGACATGGCGCTCTTGCCGGGCGTCCCGGCGGTGAAGTGCGGTCCGGGAGCCACGGCGCGCTCCCACGCACCCGACGAGTTCCTCACCTCCGCCGAGCTGGCCGCGGGCGCGGCTTTCTACGAGCGGCTCATCCCCGCCGCCCTGACGGTGCTCGCCGCCGAAGGAGTCGCCCAGTGAGTCACGAGTTCCACGCTCCGGTCTGGGATCGGGGTGAACCGATCGACGACGAGATGATGCGCTTCACCGTCGGCGATGACTGGTGGTGGGATCGGCGCCTGGTCGAAGTCGACCTCGCGGGCTCGCTGGCCCACGTGGACGGCCTGTTGGAGGCGGGGGTGATCGAGGCTCCCGACCACGCGCTCCTGCATGACGGTCTGGAGGAGCTGCGCGAGGCGCACCGGCGCGGAGAGTGGGACGTCGAATCCGGCGACGAGGACGTTCACTCGGCCATCGAGCGCCGCCTGACCGAGGCCGTGGGGGAGGCGGGCAAGCGCTTGCACACCGGGCGCAGTCGCAACGATCAGGTGGCACTCGACGTGCGCCTGTGGTTGCGGGAGGCCGCCGACGCGACCGAGGCGGCCTTGATCGCGCTGATCGCCGCCTGCGCCCGCGCGGCGCGCTCCGCCCTGCCCCTGCCGGGCTACACGCACCTGCGGCGCGCGATGCCCTCGAGCGTGCGGGATTGGAGCGAGGCCCACCGCGCGGCCTTGGAGGCCAGCGCCGAGGATCTCGCCGGTGCCCGGCGCCGCCTGCGCTCCTGCCCCCTCGGCAGCGGCGCGGGCTACGGCGTGCCCCTGCCGCTCGCGCGCGAGTCGGTGGCGGACGCTCTCGGCTTCGAAGGGCCCGAGCTACCGGTCACCCTGACCCAACTCTCCCGCGGGCGCGCGGAGCTGGCGTACCTGTCGGCCCTGGAGTCGATCGCCCTCGATCTCGGCAAGCTGGCCGGCGACCTGTGGCTGTACTCGAGCGCGGAGTTCGGTTTTGCGAGCCTGCCCGTGGCCCTCACGACCGGTTCATCGCTGATGCCGCACAAGCGCAATCCCGACGCGCTCGAGCTCCTGCGCGCCCACTGTCGCCAGGTGGGCGCCGAGCGCGAGGCTCTCGCGCGCGTCCTGGCAGACTTGCCGTCGGGCTACCACCGTGACTTCCAGTTGCTCAAGCCACCCCTGTTCCGGGCCCACGATCGGATGGCGGCGGCCCTGCCGATCGCCGTCCGGCTCGTCGATGGGCTCGAGTGGGACAGCGAGCGCCTCGAAGGAGTGGCCGCCGATCCCGCCCTGCGCTCGGTGGAGCGCGCCCTCGACCGCGTGCGGGCCGGCGAGTCGTTCCGCGACGCCTACCGCGCCGAGAGCCGCGAGGACTGAGACCCGCCGGACCCTTCAGGTTGCGGTCGCGGCGCGCGGGTTGGTGCAGAGGCTGACGAGGACGAGGGCGGCGACGCTCACGCAGACCGCCGGTAGGGCGGCGTCGAGGTGGGCCAGGACCTCCGCCAGTGGGCCGTCGCCGGAGCGCTCCACGACCCAGTCCCCCAGGTGGACCTCCCAGCAGATGGCGGTGACCAGGCCGGTCACCATCGAGGCCAGGGCTCCCGCGGGCGTCGCGCCCTTCCAGAACAGCGCCGCCAACAGGGGCGGGGTGATCGCCGCGCCGTAGAGTGTGTAGGCGAAGAGCGCGACCTCGAAGAAGCTCGAGGCTTGGAAGGCGAGGAGCAGCGCGGTCAGGCCCAGCAGGACCACGGCGCCACGGGCGACCGTCACCAGCTCGGCCTCGCTCGCGGCGGGTCGTAGGAAGCGCTGGTAGACGTCGCGCACCAGGGAGGTCGCGGGCGACAGCAGGTAGGAGTCGGCGGTCGAGACGACGACCGCCACGACGGTCGCGCACAAGAGGGCGCCGAGTCCGGCGGGCAGCACCTCGAAGGCCACGTGGACGATGGCGTGGGCCGGGTTTGCCGGCGGGGCGACGACGCCCTGGGCGACCAGGGCCGCGCAGCCGACAGCCAGGGCGATGATCATCCAGTCGAGGAGCAGGACACCGGCGAACATCCCCAGCACCGCGTGCCGCGCCGTGCGCTCGTCGCGCGCGGAGAAGAAGCGCTGGTACATGTTGGCGTCGCCCAGGATCAAGAGGAACGCGGGCAGCAGGTAGGAGACCACGCGCGCCGGCGAGTAGGCGGTGAGTCGGCGGTCCTCGGGCGGCAGGGCCGCCAAGAGCTCGGACGCGCCGCCGGCGCTGGAGACGACCAGCACCAGGGCGAGTGCCAGGCCGAGGGCCATCAGCAGTCCGTTGGCGACGTCGGTGTAGGCGACCGAGATCATGCCGGCCAGGGCCGTGTAGAGGATGACGAAGGCGGCGACGACGCAGATGGCGAGGGCCGAGGTCGGGGCTTCGCCGCTGACCGGGTCTGGCACGGAGCGCAGGTCGGGCCAGAGGTACTCCAGGACCGCGGCGCCTGCGCGGTACTGGTAGGAGACGATGATCAGGTAGCCACCGAGCAGGGCCAGGGTGCCGAGCAAGCGCGCGGGGACACCGAAGCGCTGCTCGAGGATGTCCTGGATCGTGAAGTGTTCCAGACGCCGGATGCGCGCGGCGAGGAGGAACAGAACCGCGATCCCCACGGCGCTGGAGAGCGGCAGGACGAAGGCGGCGAGACCGTCCTGGTAGCCCTTCTGGGCGTTGCCGAAGACGCTCCCGGTGCCGATCCAGGTGGCGAGGAGGGTGCCGGCGAGGACCGTCGTCCCCAGGCCGCGGCCGGCGAGGCTGAAGTCCGCCTGGGTGCGTACGGTGCGCGTCTTCCAGGCTCCCACGGCCAGGAGCAGCAGCAGGTAGGCGATCAGGACGACGGCGTGGGGGGAGCCCAAGCGCGGAGTCTAGCAGAGGCCCGTGGCGCTCGGAGCGCTATGCTCGGGCGATGGCTTCCGACGAGCGACCGCGCAAGTTCACGAGTTTCAAGGATCTGGCGCGCCAGGAGGGAGGTGGCGAGGAGCCGAAGAAGGAGGGCGGCGTGGACCCGGGCTGGACGCTCGAGACAGGCGAGACGCCGGCGGTGTCGGCGGAGGCCGAGCAGCGCCTGCTGGATGCGGACGATGGCCCGCGCGAGCGTATCGACGCGCGGCCCGACGGCTTCGGCCCGATGGACTCGGGACCACCGGTCTACGCCGAGGTGGAGAGCGAGGAGATGGAGCTGCTGGCCAGCTTCCGCGTGCGCACCGTGTTCCCCGCGGATGTGGGCGCCCAGGCCGCGAGCCTCCCCGACGACCCGCTGGAGGAGGACTTCGCGGGCCGCGTCGATCTTCGGGGCGAGACGGTCTTCACCATCGACGGCGAGGACGCGCGGGACTACGACGACGCGATCTCCGTGCGCGCCCTCGACGACGGCGCCCTCGAGCTCGGCGTGCACATCGCCGACGTCGCCCACTACGTGCGACCGGACACGGCCCTCGACGCCGAAGCCCTGGCGCGGGCGACGAGCGTCTACCTGCCCGACCAGGTCGTGCCGATGCTCCCCGAGATCCTCTCGAACGGGCTCTGCTCCCTGGTGCCGCACCGCCCGCGCCTGGCCTACTCGGTGGTGATGACCTTCGACGCCGAGGGCCAACGCACCGCTGCGCGGGTCCACAAGAGCGTCATCGAGAGCGTCGAGCGCAACACCTATCGCGCCGTGCAGGAGCTGCTCGACGGGAACGAGACCGAGGACGCGCGAGCGATCGCGCGCCTCGAGCCCGAGCTGCGGCTGCTCGCGACCTGGACCCGCCGCCAGCAGGAGCTGCGCGACGCGCGCGGCTCCCTGCGCATGCAGTCGGTCGAGCGCAAGTTCGTCTTCGACGACGAGCACGAGGTGTGCGGCGTCATCGATGCACCGCGCTACTTCTCCCAAACCTTGATCGAGGAGACGGCCCTGGCCGCCAACCAGGCGGTGGGGGACCTGTTTCGCGAGCGCGGCCTGCCGACGATCTACCGCGTACACCCCGAGAAGGACCCCGAGGAGATCGCGGCCGTCGCACGCCTCTTGGCCGAACACGGCCTGCGGGTCCCGAACAAGGAGCGCCTGACGGGCCGTGACGTGGCGCGCCTGATCCGCGCCGCGCGCGGGCGCCCCAACGCCGAGGCGCTGATCGGTCGCATCATGGGGCTCATCGAGCGCGCCGTCTACGAGGTCCGCGACCACGAGGACGTGGCGACCCACTTCGGCCTGGCGCGGGAGGCCTACCTGCACTTCACCTCGCCCATCCGCCGCTACCCCGACCTGATCGTCCACCGCTGGCTGTGGGCCGTGGAGGAGCGCGGAGAAGAGGCGGCGGCGGAGCTCTCGACCGAGGAGCTCGTCGGCGATCTGAACCAGATCGCCGCCCACTGCTCCGTGCGCTCGGAGGTGGCCGAGATGGCCTCGCGGGCGGTTGGCGACCTCAAGACCTGCCAGTACATGGAGCCGCGCATCGGGGAGCGGCTCGACGGCCGGGTCGTGCGCGTCAGCCCGCCGGGGATGGAGATCCTCCTGGTGGAGCAGAACGTGTCGGCCTTTCTGCCCACGCGTGCCATCGGCGACCGCGGGACCGTCAAGGGGGCGACCTTGCAGGTGCGCCGCGGGCGCGCCGTGCGCTCCTTCACCGAGGGTCACCCGATCGCGGTCAAGCTCGCCGAGGTCGACTTCCTGCGGCTCCAGCTGACCTTGGAGCTGGTCTGACCGGGCACGCGGCACCGACTTTCGATGCCGCGGCCGGGCCGGCTGCTCAGAACCCCTGGACCTGCGGAGCCTTGCGGTACAGGGCCCAGGTGATCACGAAGCCGATCACGAGGGAGGCGGGGATCCAGACCGTTGCCAGGGACGTGGCTCCGTTGAGCGCGGGCTGGTCGGCGCCCACCATGAACAACAGCAGCGGCATGGACATGTAGGTGTTGTGCTTCGAGCGCAGGCCCGCCAGAGCGGCGTCGGCGCCGTCGGGAGCCTGGCCGTTCTTGATGGCGGTGATGATGCGCTGCTGGGCGGGCCAGATGCGCATCCAGACGTTGGCGGCCATCGAGGTGCCGAACAGGGCGGCGACGTGCACCATCGTGGCGCGCCCGCTGAAGCCCAGGGTGCTGTCGAGGTAGCAGCCGTAGCCGACGGCGATCGCGGCCCAGAGGAGCACGGCGACGGAGTGGTTGATCTTCCCGACGACCTTGAACAGCTGGTCGTAGACGACGAAGCCCACCAGGAGTGCGGCGAAGACCTGGCCCCAGACGGCGGGCGTGGGGTTGGTCCCGCTGAGCGCGGAGGTGGGGGCGTAGGCGTTCTTGACCGGGCCGATGTAGTACATCACGAACAGGAGTAGCGCCCCGAGGACCCAGGTGTAGGCGGCTCCCCAGCGGAACCAGAACAGGGCGCGCGGCATCAGCTCGGGGACGACCTTGCGTTTGGTCTCGCCGTCCATGGTCGGGGCGAAGGCGGAGTTGACCCAGTTGAAGAACCAGAGCATGCCGATCCACAGGACGCCGGCGATGACGTGGCCCCAGCGCAGGCTGAGCTGGGCGTGGTCGGTGAGGAAGGGGATGTCGTTCATCGGGATTCGGTCTGGAGCGGATGGGTAGGTGACGCTTACGCAAGCTAGACTATCGGGGATGGGGCGCGGCGAGTCAACAGTGCTGGGCGTCAGGCCTCGCCAGGGCGGCGAGGCTTCTTCCCGACCCCGCAGAGCATCACTTGGAGAAGGTGAACTCCAGGCGGGCGGTCCCTCCGGGAGGCAGGTCGAGTTCGGCTGTCAGTTTGCCGTAGATCTCGTGCCAGGCGCTCAGGGTGTGCTCTCCGGGGGGCAGCTCGTCGATCCTGAACTCCCCGGCGGCGTCGGTGACGGCGAAGAACGGGTGATCCGTAACGTGCACGGTGGACTTCATCCAGGGGTGGATGTCGCAGCCGATGGGGACCGGGGCGGGCTCCTTGCGCTCGAAGACGAAGACGAAGTCGTCGGCTCCGGGAGCTTGCGTGTTGTTGGGGAAGGTCTTCCGTCGCGCGTAGACGTGGACGTTGTGGTTGAGGGGGTCCGCATTGCGCACGCGCAGCTCCTGTCCGACCTGCAGGCCGAGGACGCGTGGTGTGTAGAGGCACCCGCGCTGGTCGAGCACGACAGGTTCGGTCGGCGGCGGTGCGGTCCCACCGCGCGGGCCCTTGAGGCTCACGAAGACGTTTTGCACGCGACCGTCGGTGACGATGATGCGGTTGTCGAGGGGCGGCTCGTCGCCCCCGTGGTCACAGCCGCTGAGTGCGAGGGGTTGGCGCTGGGGAGCCTGGCCCTGGAAGAGGGCCACGCCTACCACGGACCCCGGCGTGTCGTCCGTGACGCCCTCGGCGCCCGCCGCGGGCGCTTCGATGGCCACGGACGGCGCGGGGGGAGGCGGCGTGGAGGGCGGTGGCGCGGTGGTGCTCGGCTCTCCTCCTCCGCAGGCGAGGCAGGAGCCGACGAGGATTGCGGCGAAGGGCGTGTGAGGCTGGGCCATGGGCGATGGGGGCGTTGGGTGGCAAGAGATACGTAAGGGCGCGGCAGCGAGCGCAATGCTAGCGTCCGCTCCCGGCGATCGTGCCCTGACTCCGCCACGCCGCTGGGGCGCTCCCTTTGTCGGATTCGGTTTCACGCGTAGACTCTTGCCTGCCGTACCTACGGGTCCTGTCTCGCAAGGGCCGCCACACTAGAGAATCGACCATGAATACCATCACGACAGCGCTGCTGCTCGGCGGTGCACTCCACCTCGCTCCCAGGATCGATGTTGCCCAGGTCGGCGACATCGCCCCCGAGATCGAGGGCGAATGGCTCCAATCGGACGTCAACTCCCTCGCCGCCTGTCGTGGGAGGGTGGTGTTGATCGAGTTCTGGCGCACCTGGTGAGCGCCCTGCACGAGCCAGATCCCTCACCTCAATGAGCTCCACGAGGAGCTGGGTGACGAGGGGCTGGTCGTCGTCGGCGTGTCCGACGAGGGAATGGGCCTGATCGAGAAGCACGTCGATAAGACCGGGATGCACTTCCCGGTGGCGCGCACCAAGGCGCGCGTGGACATGCTCTACGGCGTGTCCGGGTATCCCAGCGCCGTCGTGATCGACGCTGCCGGCCGACTGGTCTGGAGCGGACACCCCGGCGGCCTCGACGAGTCGCTGCTCCGGGGACTGCTCGAGGACGCGGCGTTCGTCCCCGCGGTGGAGGGGAAGGCCTACAAGGGGCTCAACAAGCGCATTCGCAAGGGCGAGTACGGCAAGGCCCTCGACGAGGCGCTCAAGGGCCTGGGCAAGACGCCCGACGACCCCGGCTTCGCCAAGGCGCGAGCTTCCCTCGAAGGCCTGCTCGAGCACAAGCGAGCCGCCGCCGAGGAGGCCGTCGAGTCCGGCGACCACGGTCTAGCCTGGGGCCTGTTGAGCGAGGTGCAGGAGCTCTTCGACGGACGGGACGAGGCCAAGGCGGCCAAGGTGCGTGCCAAGGCAATCGAGAAGCTGCCCCAGGCCAAGGACGCCATCGAGGCGTTCAAGAAGATCCAGAAGGCGGACGCGGTCGCCATGACCGGTGAGTACGAGAAGGCGGCCCGCACCTACAAGATAGTGGCCTCCAAGTTCCCCGACACGGCCTCGGGGAAGCGCGCTCAGGCCTTCATGAAGCGACACCCCCTGTAGGTGGCGTTGGACGGCGCTCACCCCGGGACGCTCTCCCGCGACCAAGTCCGCCGCCTCGACCGGCTGGCGATCGACGAGCTGGGGATCCCGGGGGTGGTGCTGATGGAGAACGCCGGGCGTGGCGCGGCCGATGCCCTGCGCGAGGCCGTGGCGGCTGGTGAGCTCGCGACCAAGGCGTCCGCTCCCCGGGTATTCGTCCTGTGCGGCGCGGGCAACAACGGCGGGGACGGCTACGTGATCGCCCGCCACCTCGCTTGCGCGGGCTGGCCGGTCGAAATCGGCGAGGCGTGGTGCGGGAAGGAGCCGACCTCGGACTCCGCCGTCTTCCGTGCGGTCACCCGCGCCATGCAGCTGCGCCACCACGTCCTCGGTGACGCGGCCGCCTGGAGCGCGCTCGAGCCCTCCCTGGGCGGGGTCGAGGTGCTCGTCGATGCCTTTCTGGGCACCGGCGCGCGCGGGGAGGTGCGCGAGCCCCTGGCGGGGATCATGGCCGCGGCTGGCGCGTGGACGAGCCGCGAGGGTTGCGCCGTGGTGGCCGTCGACAGCCCATCGGGATTGGACGTCGACACGGGCCGGGCGGCGGCGGTGACCCTGCCGGCCGCCCTGACCTTGACCTTCGTCGCCCCGAAGGCGGGCTTCGAGGCCGCCCGTGACTGGGTCGGGAGGGTGCGCGTGCTGTCGATCGGAACGCCCCCCGATCTGGAGCGGCGGGTCCGCCAGGAGTCTCTTCGCAGCGGAGCCTCACCCGGCTAGCAGTACAGCTGCGCCTTTGGCCGCACGGGCCCTCTGGCCACCGCAGGGGGGGGAATCGTCTCTTCGAGCTCGGCACCCTCGAGAAGCCTCGACCTCGTGCACGTCGTCGATGACGAAGGTGCCGGCCTTCGCCGCGTAGAACAGGACCTTCCCGCCTCCGGCTCGATCCGCCCGCGGTGCGATCCAGCTGGCGGGGCGGGGGCGCGCCTGATGGACGCCGCCAATGCGTAGCGACCATCGCCGAGGCCGCGCTGGATCAGGTCGGACCCGGGCGGCCTGGACAGATCAAAGCGCCCTCCTGCATGACCGCTCCAGCGGATTGCGGCGGCCTGTGGTCCGGCAACGCATCGGCCGAATACAATCGACCCACCGGCGTAGGCAAGTCCCCTGCCCCTTCCCCGGTCTTGCGCTATCTCCTGCATCTTGGAGTCCCAATGAACGCCCCTCCCCCGCCGGCTGCACCCGATCCGTCCTTCGAGCCGCCCTCTCACGTCGGGCGACCGACCCAGGAGGAGCTCAACTGGGCCATGGGAGCCCACCTCGCTGGCCTCCTTGGCTGCCTTGTGGTCGTCGGCTCGGTGGTCGGGCCGCTCGTGGTATGGCTGGTCAAGAAGGAGGAGAGTGAGTTCGTTGCCGACCAAGCTCTCGAGGCCCTGAACTTCCAGATCACGGTCTTCCTGCTCACCTTGGTCTGCCTGGTGCTGACGCTCTGTGTCGTGGGCGTCTTCCTGCTCTTCCCGCTGCTGGTGGCTGACCTCGTCCTGACGATCATGGCCGCCGTCGCCGCGAGTCGTGGGGAGCGCTATCGCTACCCCTTCAGCATGCGCTTGATTCGTTAGGAGCCCGCTGAACGGCGATCTTCTCCGACTTCGCCCTCTCTGCCGCTGCGGCCTTTCCCCAACGGGCCGCTAGGGGCAGAAGTCCACGCTCAGGCCGTCCGAGAGATTGAAGCCCGCCGGCCCGCCTGCCGGGTCGCGATACCACAGCTGGAATTTCCAAGTGTCCCCGGCCAGGATGCGCCCGGGACCGACGTTCGCCGGCGGCGCTGTGAAGTCGACCGGGCGGGCGAGTTGCCCCCCCGCGCCGACGGGTATCGGCGGATCGAGGCGGAACACGCCGCCGCCGACACAGCGAAACCCCTCACCGAAGGGCATCTGGGTCTCGTTGGGTCCGTAGAAGAAGAGGGCGGCCTCGGCGGGTACGGCTCCAAAGGCGCGGATCTCGAACAGGTTCTCGCTGATGCTGGTCTCGCTGTTGGAGCCCATCATCGCGCCCGTACCGGAGGAGTTCGGGGTCGTGTCGCAGAAGTGATGGGAGGTGCCTACGCAACCGGGGACGAGGCTCCAGACCGCCGGCCCGTCGCTGGAGATCAGGCCCATGTGGAGCTCGCCGACTCCGTCCTCACCGAAGGTGAAGAGAGAAGCCGACGGCGGCAGGTTGAGCTCGGCGGTGTGCTCGACGAGGTCCGTCGCCACGTTCCCGTCGAAGGCTAGCGACCAGACTCTCCCCGCACAGAAATCCCCGAAGACGTAGCGCCCCTGGAAGGCTGGGATCTGCTGGCCGCGGTAGCGGAATCCGCCGATGATCGAGCAGCCCTCGGCGTGAGAGTACTCGAACACCGGTGCGGTCAGCCCGGGGCTCGCACACGTGCAGCCTCCGAGACCGGTGCAGACCGTCCCCTCCGTGCAACGCCAGCCGTAATTGTGTCTGCCTTGTCCGGCGGGCTCGAAGTTGATCTCCTCCCGCGTGGACTGGCCGACGTCGGCGATCCAAAGGTCGTTCGTCTCGCGGTCGAAGCTGAAGCGCCAGGGGTTGCGCAGGCCGAGGGCCCAAACCTCGTCCCGAACCGCGGGCTGACCCACGAAGGGATTGTCAGCGGGGATCGAGCCATCGAGCTCTAGGCGCAGGAGTTTCCCCAGGAGGGACTGCCCGTCCTGAGCCCGATTCCCGGGATCGTTGCCCAAGCCTCCGTCCCCGAGACCGACGTAGAGCTTCAAGTCCGCGGCGCTGATCCGAATGCAGCCGCCGTTGTGGTTGGCGTAGGGTTGCGAGATCGGGCCGAGGATGTTGGTGAAGGAGTTAGGGTCTCCCCGGTCGGGATCGGAGGGGAAGACGCGGTAGACCCGCACGACCGAGGAGCCCGCCAGGTCGGTGTAGCTGACGTAGAAGATCCCGTTGGCGTAGTGCGACGGGTGGAAGGCCAGACCCAGCAACCCCTGCTCGGAGTTGTCGCTGACGAGGTCCGAGAGGTCGAGGAAGACCGGTGCCACGATCTGGCCGTCGCGCACGATCCAGATGCGGCCTCCCTTCGTGCCGATGAACAGGCGTTGGGAGTCCCCGCGCGGAGCGTCGATCACGACCGGCGTGCTGATCGAGACCAGGGGCTCCGCCGTGATCTGGGTCCAGGCCGGGGCCGAAAGCCCCGCGGCGATAGAGCCGGAGGCAACCAGGCGGGTGAGCCCGCGCATGGTGCGCGAGAGGCGGCGGATCATGGTGCGGAGGCGGTGGGTGACGAGCGGCGAGCGGCGAAGGGGAGTTGCGCGGCTTGGGGCACACGCGAGCCCAGCGGAGTGCTGCGCGCCGGCAAGCCGGCGCGCAGCGTAGAAGTCAGCCGACGATCACGGGCAGAAGTCGGCGCTCAGACCGTCGGAGAGGTTGAAGCCAGACGTGCCGCCGGTGGGATCACGATACCAGGCCTGGAACTTCCAGGTGTCCCCGGCGGAGATCATGCCCGGGCCCGAGCCGGCGGGCGGGGAGTTCATGTCCACCGTCCGCACGAAGTCCCCGAATACGTCGGTCTGCTGGGGAGGATTGAGGCGGAAGGCCGTGCCTCCGACGCAGCGGAACCCGTCCCCGAAGGGGACCTGGATCTCGTTCGGCCCGTAGTAGAACAGGGCGAACTGGTTGGAAGGCGAGCCGAAGGACTGCAGCTCGAAGTTGTTGGCGGCGATGGAGGTGTTCCCGTTGGAGGAGATCTGCGTACCGCCGCCGACCGAGTTGGGCGAGGTCACGCAGTAGTTGGTGGTCGTGCCAGCGCACTCCTCCTGTAGGCGCCAAATCTGGCCTCCGCTGGAGTCGACGATGTACAGGTCGCCGTTGGCGTCCTCGCCGAAGCTGGTGATCAGCTCGCCGCCGGGGATACCCAGGTCGGAGGTGTGATCGATCAGGTTGCTGGTCGAGCTGCCGTTGAAGGCGAAGGACCAGACGCGGCCCGAGCAGTAGTCCCCGAAGAAGTAGCGCCCGA
Source organism: Planctomycetota bacterium (assembly GCA_002686265.1). Lineage (GTDB taxonomy): Bacteria > Planctomycetota > UBA1135 > UBA1135. The sequence goes on along the minus strand of NZBA01000050.1, from coordinate 222,993 downwards.
TCATGCTCGGCATCATCGTTCCGCGGTAGCGGTAGCCGCCGGTGACCGAGCACCCGGAGCCGTGGCTGTAGTCATGCACCGGCAGAGTGAGAGAGCTGCTGTTGCAGGTGCAGCCCGAGAGTCCCGTGCAGTTGAAGCCCTCCATGCAGCGCCAGCCGAAGTTGTTGCCACCGTCACCGGCGGCTTCGAAGTCGATCTCCTCGCGGGAGTTCTGCCCGACGTCACCGATCCACAGATCGCCGGTCTGGCGGTCGAAGCTGAAGCGCCAGGGGTTGCGCACGCCGATGGCCCAGATCTCGTCACGCACCGAGCCGTTGCCGACGAAGGGGTTGTCGGCGGGGATGCTGCCGTCGAGTTCGAGGCGCAGCATCTTGCCCAAGAGCTGGTTTCCGTTCTGCGCACGGTTGCCGGGGTCGTTGCCGCTGCCCCCGTCTCCGAAGCCGATGTAGAGCTTCTGGTCCGCGGGGCTGATGCGAATGCAGCCTCCGTTGTGGTTGCTGTAGGGCTGGGTCACCGGGCCGAAAATGTCGGTGAAGCTGGCCGGGTCGGCGATGTCCGGATCCGCGGCGGATGCCAGGTAGGAGCGCACCACCGAGTTCCCCGAGTTGTTCGTGTAGCTGACGAAGAAGGTCCGATTGGTCGCGTAGTCGGGGTGGAAGTCCATTCCCAACAAACCACGCTCGCCGCCACCGAGGGAGATCGATCCGATGTCGAGGAAGGGCGTCGAGAGAACGACACCGTCCTTGATGATCTTCACGCGGCCCGTGCTCTGCTCGCAGATGAAGATGCGGGATGTGTCGCCGGGGGGCGAGCCGAGCCAGAGGGGCGACGAAAAGCCGCTGGCGACCAGCTCGGCCTCCAGTTGGGCCTGAGCCGGTGCGGGGAAGAGGGTCAAGCTGAGGAGCGCGGGGATGGCTCCAAGCGCCAGTCGGTGGAGATTCATGCGGCCGTCCTCGGTAGGTAGGGGAGATGAAGCACTGTTGTACGGGCCGGGGCAGCCGGAGAAGGGCTCCGGATCCTCGACCCTGAACGGGGAAGGGCCACCTTGATCTTCGAGGCAGATCCAATCCCTGTCAAGGTGAGTCGCCTTCCCGGCGCCCCTTGACGGAAAACTTGCGTTGGGTCCTTCCCCGCGCACCCCTACTCGCAGACATTGACGTGCAGGGCCGGAGAGAGGTTGGAGCCCGACGGCGCCCCGGGGTCGCGCACCCAGAACTGGTAGTAGCGATTGGTGTCTACCATCGAGGCGTCGATCGCGATCGCCAGGGCGGGGCTGGTTCCGGCGGCGTCCGTCGTGAAGCTGGCCACGCGCGTCAGCGGCTGGGCGAGGTAGAGGGTCCCGCCGCCGAAGGGCTCACTGTCGGAGTTCGCGCTCGAGAGCAGAACACCGTTGCTGAAGGGGGTCGATTCCGTGAGTTGCAGGGAGAACCCACCCGAGAGCAGCGAGGGTTTCCCTCCCCACTGGACGCTCGGCAGGTTGCCGCCGGAAGTCTCCGCCGGAGAACCGTAGGGGATTGGCGGCGGACAGGAGCTCGGCCCGCTCAGCTCGTGGGTCTCGCGCCGCATGGTTGCCGGCGCACTCTTGCCGTGCAGGACCCATTGGTCGTAGGCGATCTGCCCGGCATTGGTGGTGGTGTTCTCGTCGCGCAGAAACTCGATGTACTCCTTCGAGGTTGTCTGGTAGTAGACCGTCACCAAGGCGCGGATGGAGCCGGCGGGGATACCGAAGGAGCTGTCGTGCCAGAAGTGCTCCTCGGGGTAGAAGACGCCGACCGGCGCCGCCTGAGCCGCGCGGAAGCCCTCGAGCGTGAACCCGCGCGGCGGGATGCGGTTGTCGAGGAGCACCACGTTGTTCAGGGCGAGGTGGAAACTCTCGCCGACGGGTAGGCCGGTGGTCTGGGCCATCGCGGCGTCGAGGCCGAAGACTTGCTCGAAGACCGTCGTGTCGTCGGTGGTGAGCTCGGCGGCCACCGGGTCGTAGTGGCCATGCTCGCCGAGCAGCGCGCCGCCGGGCGCGATGAAGCGCACGTTGATCCACATGCGCCTTCCCTCCGAGTAGCCGGTGGGGAGCTTGTGTCCGGTCTGGTTGACGATGCGCACGATCAGCTCGTCGGCCTGTTCGAAGACCTCGAGGTCCAGGCCGGCCGAGAGCATCGCCTGCGTCCGCACCAGGGCGTCGGCGGCGCCTTCCGGGGTCATGCCGGTCTCCGCGTCCGGATACAGGGAGCGGATCGCGTTCAGGACCCAGGTGTTGCCGCCGTTGAAGTCGTGCTGGGGCAGGTCGTCCCGCAGTTCCCCACCCAGGCCAGGGGCGCAGGCTTCGCCGGTCGTGGCGGGCATGTGGCAGTCCTGGCAGGTCGCGTAGGCGGACGCGTTCCCTCCGTAGCGGTTGCGGAGCTCGATCGGACGCTCGGCGAAGTCGCTCTCGGCCCACTCGCTGAAGGGGCGCTCGATGGGGAACTCGTCGCGCTTGTCGTGAGTCGGGTGTGGGGCGTCGGCGGGGTTGAGCTCGTAGCTCCGGGTTTGCGGATTGTAGGTGAAGGCGGGGTTGCTGACATCGTGGCACGTACCGCACAGGCTGGCTTGTCGGTGGAAGGGCGACTCCAGCCAGTCGTGCCAGAAGAAGCTCGCGCCGAGGTCGAACGGGCCGCGGCGACGGTCGTAGGGGTCGACGATGTACTGGGCCGAGTGCGGGTCGGCCGGAACCGGCCCCACACCGGCGTGGATCGCCGCGTCCTCGTCCGGGTCCTCTCCAGGGGTGTACACAGGATCCACGAGGCGGTGGCAGAAGTGGCAGTTCACGCCGTCGAAGTCCCCCAGATTCGGGTCCAGGGCGGAGCCGTCGGTCGGTGTGCTGCGGCCGTCCAGCCAGCCCGTCGGCGTGTGACAGCGCAGGCACAGGTCCCCGCCGGCGCCGAGGTCTTGCTCGACGATCGCGAGGCAGGCGTGGAACACCGGGTCGCGCATCGACTGGGCCATCAGGCTGTGCTTCCAGCGCTCGAAGGGGGCTTGATCGGGGTCGTAGAAACCGTGGCAGGCCGAGCAGTTCTGTGCCGGCTGCATGGGATCGATCAGGGAGAGCGGCTGAGTTCCAGGTTGGAAGAAGTCATTCAGGGTCGTCGGCAAGGGCAGCAACCCCGCCGGGCGCAGGCCGGCCGTGGCCAGGCCGGTGATGAGGCACAGTAATGCGGCAGTGCCGCTGGGGCGGATTCTGGTGGCGATGGGGGCCATGGTGCGGACGGTAGAGAGGACTGTGGAGGCGCCCCGGGGGTGGAGGCGGTGCGGCGGTCGGATAGCCCCGAGGGTCTCCTGAATCCTCCCCCGGATCCCGCGAGCGGTCAAGCGGGGTCGATCGAGCAAGATCGTAGGAAGGGCGCAACGGGGCACGTTTCCGTTGGTCCAGAGTGAGACGCGACGTTTGCGGGCACGGCCCGCAGGTCGCCGGGGGGGGCGCGGCCCGGCTCGCTGCCCTCTCTCTTACTCCTACTCTCAGCGGAGGCTTCCATGCCCACGATCATCCTCACTGCCCTCGTTTCCCTCGGCTCGACCCTCCCCGCCGCCGGCGGGGCTTCCCTGCCCGCTCCCTCCTTGCCCGGATCCTCCTTCGTTCCATCTACAGCACCGCTCGCGCTCTCGCCCCGCGTAGCGCTTGGCGCGGCTGCCCCGGGCTCGGCCTCGGTCGAGGCCTGCAGAGCCACCTGCCGCGATTCCGCTCTCGGCCCGCTGCTGTCGAAACCCCAGCCCGGTGACGTCGTCATCAGCGAGTTCATGAGCAATCCCGCGGCCGTTTCCGACTCGCAAGGCGAGTGGATCGAGCTGCGCAACACCCTGCCCTGGCGCCTCGACATGGAGGGGCTGGTGATCAGCGACGCCGACGGTGACCTGTTCGGTCTCTCCAACGGCGGCGCCGGCATCCTGATCGGGCCGGGCGCGACCCTCGTGCTGGGGAACAACCCCGACCCGGCCACCAACGGCGGGGTTGAGATCGACATGGCCTACACGGGGTTCGTGCTCGCCAACGGGGAAGACGAAATATACGTCCACACCCGCGCAGGGGTCTTGCTCGACGCGGTGGAGTACTCCGCCGCCGGCGCCTGGCCTCTGACGCCCGGGTGCTCCGCCAGTCTCGATCCTGGATCCTCGGATCCGCTCTCCAACGACGATCCGGGCAACTGGTGTGCTTCCAGCGCGCCTCTGCCAGGAGGCGACAGCGGCAGCCCGGGAGCGCCGAACGCTCCGTGCCAGTGACGAGCCGGTTCGCTCGGCCCCGGTTCACCGGCTGGGCCGTCGGGCGGTGTCAGCGACCGCACCGCCCGCAGCGGTGTGATCCGTGGCGGAGAATGACAGCGGGCGGCGCGCCTGTTTGGCACGCCGCCCGCATTGAAGCGCCCCACCGCACCCCGAGGGGACCGGCGGGGCGGGCCTCCGTCTCGCCGTCTAGGCGTCCCAGGAGATGGAGAAGCCGTTGGTGAGGTTGAAGGTGGATCCGCAGGGTGAGCTGGCGGGGTCCCGGTACCACAGTTGGTACTCCTTCGAATCGCCCGCGGCGGCGCCGCCGCCGGCGCCGATGTCGATCGTGGTGCTGGAGTCACCATTGGCGTCGGAGACGACGACCTCGAGGCGGATCACGTTCGTGCCCGCGCAGCGCAGGCCGTCACCGAAGACCACGCCGGCGCCGCCGGCGATCTGCAGGTCGCCCTGGAAGAACAGGCCGGGCTGGGTGGCGATCGCCTGGGAACCCTCGAGCACAAGGTCGCCGGCCGAAAGGCTCGTCGAGCCGCTCGCGCCGAGGGTGCCTCCGAGGCCGGAGCCGTTGGCGCAGCCTTCGCCGGCGCCGCCCGCGTTGCCGCAGGGGGAGGTGGTGCCGGTCCCGTCGCAGAAGCAGTAGGCGGTACCGATTCCGCCGCCGCCGCAACCACCGCCGCCACCGCAGCCGGCGTGACAACCGGGAGTGGTCTGAGCCAGGAGGTTGGCTTGCTCGCAGGTGTCGTCGCCGCTGCAGCCGTTCTCGAGGGTGTTGGCCCCGGGGATGGTCCAGTCAGTAGTCGTGAAGACGCCGCCATTGGCCGTGTCACCGCAGCGATAGGCGTAGCTGTCGGTGTACTCCCAGGCGGTTCCGGAACCGTCGATGCCCAGGTCGCCGTAGATGTCGATGGTGGTGGCGTTGGTGCCGTCGCCCGTGGCCGCACCCAAGAAGAGCGCCAGGACGTCGTCGCCGTTCACGAAGCCGCCGCCCATGTAGAGGTCGGGATCGGTACCGTAGACGCTGAAGAACATCGAGCTGCCGGGGCCGTTGTCGGCCTCGTAGGAGATGATGTAGGAGGCGCCGGCGTCCAGGCTGCCGGTCAGGACCGTCGCGGCGCCGCCGCCGAGGGTCGTGCCGCCGTTGTTGAAGTTGCCGAAGCTGTACAGGGTCAGGTCGATGGAGCCGGATGCGTCGGTGTTGGTGAGCTCAGCCCACTTGGGCTGGCCGCCGGGGAGCGTGCCGTCGACGATCTCGGTCATGAGCAGGTCCGCGCTGGCGGTGGAGGCCGTGAGGGCCAGACCAACGGCGGAGAGGAGGAGGTTTTGGATCTTCATGCTTGGAGTCTTCTCTTGGATTGGCGTCTCGGACGGACTGTCGTGGATGCACAGCCGACGCCCCGAGACTTGGTGGCGTCCGGCTTCAAATTCGTGTTCTCTCTGGCACCTCCCTTCCGGGAGGACCCCGCCGGGAGACACCGCCGCGTGGGCGTCCAACTTCCGGCCCGGAGGACTTCGCCACCAGGGACCGCACGCGCGAAAGGTCGCACGGTCCTGACCGGGCCGGGTGCTGGGGAGGTCGCTCGTCCCATTTGGGGATACTCCCGGAGCATACCCCTTGGGCCCGACCTCGGGGGGTTGGTCCGGGAAAAACCGACCCTGGAGCGGTCTGCGCTGTAGCCGCGGCCGCTGGAGGAGCGTTCAGGTGCGTACGGTCGGAGAGCGGCGGCCGCCGGCGGGTCTCAGCGGCGCTTCACAAGCACCAGTCCGGTGTCGCAGTCGGGGCAGTGACCGCGTTCCTCATGACGGGTCCTCTCGCGTGGGCAAAGCCACTGCCAGTTCGGATCCGCGCCTTGCGCGTCCCCGCTGTTGCTGTAGCCGATGGACTCGAGCATCGCCAGCACCTCCGGCGACGGCGCATCCCCCGAGAACATGCGCAGGACCCAGCCGTCGCGCCGGGCGAGATCGGCGAGGAGCTCCCGGGTGCGCTCGGGTTCGGTCGAGAGCCGATTGAGGGTCTCGAGCGGGTCCTCGGCGAGGTGGTAGAGCTCCGAGCGCTCAGGACGCGTCGGGCGCCAGATGAGCTTCCAGTCGCCGCTGACGACCGCGTAGAGAAAGTCCGCCTCGGGCCGGCGGTCGACCATCGTCGCGTTGAGGTCGAAACCGTTGATCTGGTCGGCGTAGGCCGAACGCGGCGCCTCGCTGCGGCCCTCGATCAGCCCGCGCAAGCTGCGGCCCTCGATCCCCGCGGGTCCGGCGAGGTCGGCGTAGTCCAGCAGGGTCGGGAAGAGATCCACGCTCGAGTTGAGCTCCCCGACGACACCTCCGGCGGGGATGCCCGGGCCGGAGAGCAGCAGCGGCACGTGTATCTGCTCGTCGTAGAGGATGCGGTGGAACTCCCAGCCGTGGCGCTCGAGGCCGTCCTCGAGCCCTTCACCGTGGTCGGCGGTGACGGCGATCAGCGTGCGCTCGAAGGTTCCCCGCTCCCGCAGGTGATCGAAGAGGCGTCCGAGCTGTCGGTCGACGAAGCGCACCTCGGCGGCGTAGATCGCCGAGCCGGGAGGGAAGCCGACCTGACCGTCGCGCGTCTCGACCCGAGGAACGGAGTCGGGAATCCACTCGGCCGGCGGGACCAGGCGCGGGTCGTGCGGATCCCACAGGTGTACCCAGAGGAAGTACGGACGCGCGGTGCGTTCGAGCTCCTCGAGCACCAGATCCATGGTCAGGTCGGAGCGCCGTTCACCGGCTTCGGCGTTCCAGCCCTTGCGTCCGCCGGGCCGCTCGGTCATCTCCAACTCCAGGCTCTCGAAGACGTCGAACCCGCGGGCGAAGCCGAACGTGGAGGAGACCGGAAAGGAACTGTGGACCGCCAGGGTGCGGTAGCCGCGCTCGTGAAAGACGGTCGCCAGAGTCGGCACGTCCTCGGGCAGGCGGTAGCCGCCGGGAGCGGCCAGCACCCGTAGGCCGTGCTGGTAGGGGGTCAAGCCGGTCAGGATCGAGGCGTGGGAGACGGGCGTCACCGCCGACGTGGCGTAGTTGCGCTCGAAGCGCACGCCCCCTGCCGCGAGGCGGTCGAGGTGGGGCGTGGGGTTCTCGCTCCCGTAGCACCCCAGGAAATCGGGTCGAGTCGTGTCGAGGGTGATCAGGATCACGCTCGGCGGCTCTTCCCCTCCCGCTGGGCAGGAGGCCAAGAGGGCGGACAACAAGACCAAGCGGGTGGGGACGTGCTTCACGACGGGTGGTGGGGGCCACGATCCTACGCGCCGCGGGCGCCCGGAGTGCCCGGTTCCTGTGTTCATCGGCTGCGGCGCGACCTTTCTCGCCCTCGGGTCGGTGATTACCATCTCGCGATGAACATGCCCCGCACCGACGAAACCCTGTGGCGTGCGGTCGACGACGAATCGGCACGCCAGGAGCGCCAGCTCGAGCTCATCGCCTCCGAGAACCACGCTTCCGAGGAGGTGATGGCCGCCATGGGGACGACCCTGACCAACAAGTACGCCGAGGGCTACCCCGGCCGGCGCTACTACGGTGGGTGCGAGCACGTCGACGAGGTCGAGGACCTCGCGCGCGACCGTGCCCGCGAGCTCTTCGGCGCCGAACGCGCAAACGTCCAGCCCCACTCGGGGACGCAGGCCAACGTCGCCGCTCTGATGGCGCTGTGCGAACCTGGCGCGAGGGTGCTCGCCATGAGCCTCGACCACGGCGGGCACCTGTCCCACGGCCATGCGAAGAACTTCTCGGGCGTCTTCTATGAGTTCCACCACTATGGCCTCGACCGCGAGAGCGAGCGCGTGGACATGGACCAGGTGCGCGACATGGCCCTCGCCCTGCGGCCGAAGATCCTGCTCGCGGGGGCCTCGGCCTACTCGCGCCTGCTCGACTTCGCGGCCTTCGCCGAGATCGCCGAGGAGGCCGGCTCGCGCTTGATGGTCGACATGGCTCACATTGCGGGCCTGGTCGCCGGCGGCGTCCACCCCAGTCCCGTGCCCCACGCGCCGATCGTCACCCTGACGACCCACAAGACCCTGCGCGGCCCGCGCGGCGGGTTGATCCTGTGCGATGCGGAGACCATCAAGGTCGTCAACAGCCGCGTCTTCCCCGGGGTGCAGGGCGGACCGCTGATGCACGTCATCGCCGCCAAGGCGATCGCTCTGCGCGAGGCCCGGCAGCCGGCGTTCGCGGTCTACGCCGCCCGCACTCTCGAGAACGCCGCGGCCCTCGCCGCGGCCCTCGCCGGGCGTGGCCTGCGCATCGTCTCGGGGGGCACCGAGAACCATCTCCTGATGGTCGACGTCGGCTCGGTCGGCATCTCGGGCCAACTGGCCGAGGATCGACTGCACGCCGTCAACATCACCGTCAACAAGAACCTGATCCCCTTCGACGAGCGGCCGCCGATGGAGGCCAGCGGCATTCGCCTCGGTACGGCCGCGCTCACGACGCGCGGCATGGGGACGGACGCCATGCTGCTCCTCGCCGACTGGATCGCCGACGTCCTCGGCGCTCCCGAGGACGAGAGCGTTGCGAAGCGCGTGCGAGGCGAGGTCGCCGAGATGGCCGCCGCCCATCCGATCTACGCGGGGGGCTGACAGGTCGTGGCCGCAGCGACCGAGCCGGTCCCGGTGACCCTCTTGGCCGGTTTCCTCGGGGCCGGCAAGACGACCCTACTCAACCGTATCCTGACCGAGCGGCAGAGTGAGCGCATCGCCGTCGTCGTCAACGAATACGGCTCGGAAGGGATCGACGGGAAGCTCGTGGTCGGGGGGCGCGACGAGCTGGTCGAACTGGCCAACGGCTGCGTGTGCTGTACGGTTCGCGGCGACCTCTCGCGCACCCTGAGACGCCTGCTCGGTCGGCGCCGCGCACCGGAACGCGTGCTGATCGAGACGTCGGGCTTGGCCTCGCCCGGCCCGGCGGCCCAGACCCTCTTGGTCGATCCAGGGCTCTCCTCCGCCTATCGTCTGGCGGGGATCGTCACCTTGGCCCACGCCGGAAACCTCGCGCACCAACACGAGCGTCACCCCGAGGTCGGCGAGCAGCTGGCCTACGCCGATCTGATCGTGCTCAACCACACCGACGGCGTGACTGCGACCGCCCTGGCCGAGGCCCGCGCCCTCGTGCGCGCCGTCAACGGCCTGGCCGAGGTGCGCGAGACCGTGCGTGCGGATCTGCCGCCCGGGGAGCTGCTCGCTCCGGCGATCGTTCTCGACCGGGCGGCCCTCGCGTCCGCGCCGCCGGCCGCCCACTCCGCCGGCGTCAGCACCGTCGCACTGCGCTCGCGCCGGCCCCTGGACCTGCACGCTCTCAAGCTGTGGCTGCGCTTCGTGGCCGGGCGCCGCGGCCAGGACCTCTACCGCGCCAAGGGGCTCCTGCACTGCGCCGGCCACGCCGAGCCGGTCGTGGTCCAGGCCATGTACGAGTGGCTCGAGCTCGGCCCCGGCGGCGGAAGTGTGCCCTCCGAGTCCCTGCTGGTGCTGATCGGCGACGGCCTCGACGGAGCCGAAATCCGACGCGGGTGGGAAGCTTGCCTGTCGTGAGCGCCGCGCGAGGAGCGGCCATCCTGTTCGACCTCGACGGGACCCTGATTGACTCGGTGGACCTGATCCTCGCCAGCTACCGCCACACCCTGCGCGTGCATCGCGGCGTCGACCTGCCTCGAGAGCACTCCCGCGCGGGGCTCGGGCGCCCGCTCGCCGAGCAGTTCGCCCTGTTCACCTCCGACGAGTGCGAGATCGCGGCCATGATCGAGACCTACCGCGCCCACAACCACGAACACCACGACCGCTCCGTGCGCGCGTTCCCGGGCGTCGCCGACGCCTTGGCCGAGCTTGCCAGCGTCGGGATCGCCCTGGGGATCGTCACCAGCAAGAACGCGGCGACGGCCTGGCGTGGTCTGGAGTGCTGCGGTCTCGCGGCCTACTTCGAGGTGTTGGTCGGCTCCGACGACGTGCGTGACCACAAGCCGCACCCCGCACCCGTGCTGGCGGCCGTCGAGCGCCTCGCGGTGCCGCCCGCCGCCACCTTCTTCGTCGGCGACTCTCCCCAGGACCTGGAAGCGGGCCGGCGCGCCGGCGTGCGCACGGCGGCGGTGTCCTGGGGACCGTTCGAGCGCACCGAACTCGAGCGCCAGGCGCCCGACGTATGGCTGGAGCGCCCGGCCGCGTTGTCCGAGCTCTTCGAGGCCGCTAGGCCGACTGCCGGTCGTAGCCCAGGGACTTGAGGATCGTCAGCACCTCGCTCCAGGTCGGGAAGGGGCGCGCGTTGATCCGCTTGTACTCGTCGATGGCCGTGATGAATTCGATCACCTCGGCCGACATCTCGTCGGGCCGCAAGGCGGTCTTCTTGCGCTTGGTGACCTTCTTCGTGGCCTTCGCGGTCGCCTTCTCGGTCGTCTTTTCGTTTGCGCTCATCGGTTCTACGCCCTCGTCTGCCGGGGTGGGGGATCGGCGCCCGATCGGCGCCCGGTCCTCACCATCGGCCCCCGCGGGAGGGCGACTGAACGCCGTCGGCGAATTCCAAGTTCCTGTGCGCGGGGTGGCCGAGGCGGGAGCTGCCGGGGGGTGGCCCCTGCTCACTGCCCTCAGGAGCCGCTCAGGGAGGCGCCTGCGGCGCGCAGTACGGCCTCGACCTTCTCCCGGTCGGGCTCGCGGATCAGTCCCGCCTCGGTGACGATCCCGCTCACCAGGCGCGCCGGGGTGACATCGAAAGCCGGGTTGTAGACGCCCACGCCTTCGGGGGCCGTGCGCGTGCCGAACCCGCAGGTGATCTCCTCCGCGGGACGTTCCTCGATCGGAATCATCGATCCGTCGGTGAGGTCGCGATCGAAGGTCGAGAGGGGCGCCACGACGTAGAAGGGGACGCCGTGCTCGCGGGCCAGGACCGCCACGGAGTAGGTGCCGATCTTGTTGCACACGTCGCCGTTGCGCGCGATCCGGTCGGAGCCGACGAAGACCGCGTCGATGCGCCCTTCGAACATCACGCGCCCGGCCATGCCGTCGGTGATCAGGGTCACGTCGATCCCGCTCTCCATCAACTCCCAGGCGGTCAGGCGTGCGCCCTGCAACAAGGGGCGCGTCTCGTCCGCATAGACCGCGACGCGCTTGCCTTGTTCGGTAGCCTCGTAGATCGGGGCGAGGGCCGTGCCGCGCCCGGCGGTGGCCAGGGCTCCCGCGTTGCAGTGGGTCAGGATCGTCGCGCCGTCGGCGATGAGCTCGGCGCCCACGACGCCCATCAGCCGGCAGGTCTCGCGGTCCTCGTTCCAGATCGCCAAACCCTCCTCGAAGAGCGAAGTCACGATCCCCTCGCCGTCGGCGCCGCCCGCGGCTTCGCTCTCGGCGCGTGCACGCATGCGGTCGAGGGCCCAAAACAGGTTGACCGCCGTAGGGCGGGCGGCGGCCAACTCGTCGCAGACGACGCGCACGCGACCGAGCAGATCGGCACCCGTGCGGTCGCGTTCGCCCTGCACGCCGATCATCACTCCGAATGCGGCCGCCACGCCGATGGCAGGCGCACCGCGCACGGCCAAGCGGTAGATGGCGTCCACCATCTCGCCCACGCTGCGCACCTCCAGCAGCGTGCTCTCGCGCGGCAGCAGGGTTTGCTCGATCAGGAGCGCATGGCCCCCGCGTTCTCCGATCCAGCGGATGGTCTCGACGGGCATCTCGCTCTTCCCTAGCCCAGCAGCTCGCGCAGGTGCGCGTCCTTGGCGGCGACCTTCTCGCTCATCGATTCCCGGAAGACCTCCAGACGCTCGCTGAGGTTGCTGTCTCCCAGGGCCAAGATGCGTGCGGCGAACAGCGCCGCGTTCTGCGGCCCTCCGCCGCCTACGGCCACGCTGGCGACCGGGATGCCGCCGGGCATCTGCACCGTGGCCAGCAGGGCGTCGAGGCCGCCCAGGGGCGGGTTGTCCATCGGCACGCCGATGACCGGCCGTAGGGTGTGCGCCGCGACGACGCCGGCCAGATGGGCCGCGCCTCCCGCGGCGCAGACGAACACTCCCACATCATCGGCGGCGCGCACGAATTCGACCACGGCCTCTGGGGTGCGGTGGGCCGAGAGCACGCGGGCGACGCAGGGGATCTCCAGGGAGGCCAACTGGTCCACGCAGGGCCGCAGGCGCTCGAGGTCGGAATCCGACCCCATCAACAGGGCGACCTTCACGTCGATGCGCCCACGGCGGGCTCGCCGGTGATCAGCTCGCACACCTCGCGATAGCGCGATGCGACCCGCTCGAGCACCGCCGGGTCGAGGGTCGGGGGCGGGTAGCTCTTGTTCCAGTCCAGCGTCTCGAGGTAGTCGCGCAGGATCTGCTTGTCGTAGCTCGGCGGCGAAGTGTCGAGGGCCCAGGCCTGCGTCGGCCAAAAGCGCGAGCTGTCGGGGGTCAGCACCTCGTCGATCAGGATCAGCTCGTCCCCGACGAGGCCGAACTCGAACTTCGTGTCGGCCAGGATGATGCCCAGCTCGCAGAGGCGCTCGCTGCCGCGGCGGAAGAGGGCCAAGGCGGCGCTCTCGGCGCGCTCGAAGACCCTGTCTCCGACGAGCTCGCGGGCCTCGGCCGGCGAGATGGGCCGGTCGTGCGTCTCCTCCTTGGTCGAGGGGGTCAGGAGCGGCTCCGGCAGGGGTGACGCCTGGCGCAGGCCGGCGGGCAGGGGCAGGTTCGAGACCGTTCCTTGCGCCTGGTACTCCTTCCAACCCGAGCCGACGAGGTAGCCGCGCACGATCCACTCCACCGGGGGCGGACGCGCCCGGCGGACGATCATGATGCGCCCCTCGAGCGCCGCGCGCCAGGTCGCGTCGAGGCCGGGGACGTCGTCGATGGAGGTGCTCAGGAGGTGGTTGGGCAGGAGGTCCGAGGTGGCCTCGAACCACCAAGCGGCGATGCGCGTCAGCACTTGGCCCTTGCCCGGGATGCCCTCGTTCATCACTACGTCGAAGGCGGAGATGCGGTCGGTCGTGACGAAGAGCAGGCGTTCCTCGTCGATCGCGTAGACATCGCGCACCTTGCCGGTCGCGATGCGCGTCAGCCCCGGAGGTCCTCCCTCGCCGCCCAAGTAGGTCGCCAGACTGTTCATGCGGGTGATTATGGCAGCTCGCCGAGGTCGCTACAATCGACCGCCCGTGGTCCCCACCGCTCCCCAGGCTCCGCGCGGTCTCGACAGCGCCGTCACCCTGCGCGGCAGCCTGCGACCGCCGCCCTCCAAGTCCCTCGTCCTGCGGACCGTTGTCTGTGGAACGTTGTGCGACGAACCGCTGACCATCGAGGGGGTGTGGGGCGGAGGGGACGTGGACGCCGCGCTGGCCCTTCTGTCTGCTCTGGGGGTCGAGCATGCCCGTTCGGGGGAGGATCTCCTCGTGCGCGGTGCTCGTCGCGATGGGCGCCCGACCTGGCCGATGGCGAGGGCGGTGGACGTCGGGGAGTCGGGCACGCTGGCGCGCATGGCGACCGCGTTGCTGGCCCTCTGCGGCGATCCCCGGCGGCCGGCGACGGTGGGCGGGCGGGGCAGCCTGGCTCGGCGCCGCAGTCCGGCGCTCCTGCGCGCCCTCGAACGGGCCGGCGCGCGGATCGACCGCACGCGGGGCGACGGCTGGCCTCTGACCGTCCATTCCGCCCCCGGCGAAGCGGACTTGGCGCTCGAAGCGCCCGAGTCGAGCCAGGAGGCGAGCGCCCTCTTGCTGGCCCTGGCCGGGCGCGAGAGAACGGGGATTCTCGAGGTGCACGGGGAGCTCCCCAGCCGCCCGTACCTGGAGATGACCTGCGCCGTGCTGGCCTCCCTAGGCGTTTCGATCGAGCGCGTGAGGAGCGGCTCGCGCGAGCGCTTCCCCCTCGCCGGCCCACCACGCCCGCCGGTGGGCCCGGTGACGATCGAGGCCGACGCCTCGGCGGCCGCCGTCGCCCTGGCGGCCGGTTGCCTCAGCGGCGGCGGCGTGCGCACCGAGGGCGTTGGGGCGCGCTCGCTGCAGGGCGACGCGGCCGTGGTGGGGCACCTGGCCGCTTTCGGTTGCGCAGCCGGCGCGGGGGATGATCACCTCTGGGCGGAGGGTAGACCCTCCCGCGGCGCCGTCTGCGACCTCGCCGGCGAGCCCGATCTGGCGCCCGTCCTCGCGGCGGTGGCCGCGGGCGCCGCCGCCGCCGGCCATTCCAGTCGCCTCGAGGGTCTCGGCACGCTCGATGGGAAGGAGAGCCCGCGCCTGGAGTGGCTCGTCGGCGCCCTGCGCCTTCTCGGCTTCGAGGTCGGCGCGGGAGAGACCTGGCTCGAGGTGGCTGGAGCTCGCTCAGAGGCCAAGCTCGCGGCAGGCGAGCTGGACCCCGCGGGCGACCACCGCATGGCCTTCGCCGGAGCGCTCCTCGGGCTCGTCGTGCCGGGAACGCGCGTCCGCGATCCCTCTTGCGTACACAAGTCCTGGCCCGGGTTCTGGGGTGATCTCGCGCGCCTGGCGGACCTTGACCGTTGACCCGGATCCGGGCGCCGTCCCTCGATCCGCTGATCCGCCGCTCGACTTGGGCTCGATCCGCTCGCCGGGACCGGCCGCTGTCCGGACGCAGGGGAGGGAAAGCGCTGGGAAAGCCTCCCACAGGCAGGCTATCTTGAAATCCATGGTGAAATCGACGAACGGACGGCCGGTCCTCGTGGCCGGGGGCGCAGGGTACATTGGCAGCCACACGGTGCGGCTGCTGCAGGAGCGCGGCATAGAGGTCGTCGTCGTGGACGACCTCTCGGCCGGACACCGGCAGGCCGTCGACTGCGCCCTGGAGATCGTCGACCTCGGTGACCGGGACGCTCTTGGGAAGGTCTTCGACAGCTACCGCCCGCGGGCGGTGATCCACTTCGCCGCCAAGTGCTATGTGCGGGAGTCGGTGCAGGACCCGTCCCTCTACTACCGCAACAACGTCCAGTACACCTGGAACTTGCTCGAGGCGATGCGCGCCCACGACGTGAGCTGCATCGTCTTCTCTAGTAGCTGCGCGACCTACGGGAACCCGCTCGAGCTGCCGATGACGGAGGACCATCCGCAGCGACCGATCTCGCCCTACGGCCGCACGAAGCTCCACATGGAGCACATGATCGAGGACTTCGGCCGCGCCTACGGCCTGCGCTACGCGGCTCTGCGCTACTTCAACGCCGCCGGCGCCTCTCAGCAGGGCGACATCGGCGAAGACCATGAGCCCGAGATGCACCTCATCCCGCGCGCCCTCAAGGTCGCCCTCGGCCACCTGGATGAGATCCAGGTCTTCGGGGACGACTACCCGACGCCCGACGGCACCTGCATCCGCGACTACATCCACGTCGAAGACCTCGCGACCGCGCACTTGACCGCGCTCACGCGGCTGGAGGGCGGCTCTCACCGCGTCGTCTGCAACCTGGGCACGGGCTCTGGTTACTCGGTCGGCCAGGTGCTGCAGACCGCGCGAGAAGTGACCGGCCTGCCGATCCGCGTCCGGGTCGTCGGGCGCCGTACCGGCGATCCGCCGCAACTGGTGAGCGGCGGGACTGGTGCGCGGGACGTTCTCGGCTGGCAGGCTCGGCGCCCTGGTATCCGCGAGATCGTCGAGGACGCCTGGGGGTTCATGCAGAGCCACCCCGACGGCTACGCCGAATAGGCGGCCCGGCAGACTGGACCCTCCTGGGCGCGGAGGCGAGCCTGCAGCGCGCCGGGTACGGTCGCTCGGAACGCGCTCTCTACGCCGCCCCGGCTAACGTACACTCGGAGGGACGCGTTTCTACCCGAACATGGACCCGGCCCTGCCGCGCCGGCAGCGGTCGCGGTCTTCGACCTAGCGTGGTCTTCGCCGGCGCCGTGCAGGCGGCCCGCGAGGGCTGCCGCGGTTTCCTTCACGGCGTGCCGTGCTCCTGACGCGCCGCCCTTCCGCCCCATGAACACCGTTGCCAAGCTCGGTCTTTGCTGTGTCCTCATCGCCCCCGCCTGGCGCGCACCTTCAGCTGCGGTGGCCGGCGGGGAGATCGGGGAGTCCACCGTCCGCGCGCACCTGGAGGTCCTCGCAGCGCCGGGGTTGGAGGGTCGGGACACGCCCAGCGAGGGCCTGCGGCGGGCCGCGAGCTACATCGCCGAGCAGTTCGCGTCCTTCGGGCTGGTGCCGGCCGAGGACTCGGTCGAGGTCCTGCGGCGCGAAGGCGCCGAGGTCGGCTACGACGACGCGGGAGAGGACGCGCGTCCCGGGTTCCTGCGGCCCTACCGGGTGCAGCACGAGGCGCCACTGCCCGAGGAGTGCTCCCTGGCGATGCAGGCCGATGGCGAGGAGTTCGAGTTCACCTTGGGGCGTGATTACGTCCCGGTCTCGCGCTGTGCGGGCAGCGCGCGCGGAGAACTGGTCTTCGCCGGGTTCGGCATCGATGCTTCGAAGGAACGCTACAACGACCTCAAGGGAGCGCGTTTGAAGGGCAAGGTCGCCCTCGTTTTCGAGGGCGAGCCACGCCATCGCACGCGCTTCGAGGGCTCCGAGATCACGGCCGACGGTTCTCTGTGGAGGAAGCTCGAGCACCTGTCCGACGCCGGTGTACGCGCGGTTCTGGTCGTGCGCCGCGCCCCCGAGGGTGCGGAGACCGACGAGCGGAACCGGCTGGACTTCCGACACACCTTCGCGCGCTTCGCCAACGACCGTCCCCCGCGCATGCCGCGCTCGCGCCCGCCGGTGCTCGAGATCAGCATGGAGGCAGCTTCGCGCCTCTTGGGCACCGACGCGGCCAAGCTCGTCGGGCGCATGGACAAGAGTGGCAGGCCTATCTCGCTCAAGCTCGCCGGGCGCGAGGTCAGCCTCGGCTCGGCTACGACCCAACGCCCCGTGCGGGTCGACAACGTCGTCGGCCTCTTGCCGGGGAGCGATCCGGTCCTGCGCGAGGAGGTCGTGATCCTCGGCGCGCACTACGACCACATCGGCGTCGATGCCAGGGGCCGGATCGGAACCGGAGCGGACGACAACGCCTCCGGTACGTCCGCCCTGTTGGCGGTGATCGAGGCCCTGGCGGCCGATCCTCCGCGGCGCACGATCCTGGCCTGCGCCTTCTCGGGCGAGGAGGACGGCTTGGTCGGCTCGCGCGAGCTGGCCGGCAATCTGCCGGTGAGCCGCAACCAGGTGGTAGCGATGGTCAACCTGGACATGCTCGGCTTCGGCGACGACGACGAGGTGGCGGTCATCGGCCTGCGCCAGAACCCAGGCCTGGCGAAGTTGGTCGAACGTGCGCGCAAGCACAGCAAGACGGGCATTCGGCACTTGGTGACCAAGGGCGGTGAAGATCTCTTCCGGCGCTCGGACCAGTTCTCCTTCCACCAGATCGGTCTCCCGGTGCTGTTCTTCTTCGAGGGTCTGCCGATCAGCCGCAACGTCGACTACCACACCTGGCGCGACGGCATCGAGGGCGTCTCGGTGCGCAAGATCACGCGCTCGGCGCGGTTGGTGCGCAATGCGGTCTGGCTGCTGGCCAGCGACGAGGGCCGCCCGCCGGCTCCCGGGCGCTGAGGACGCGGAGCTTTCGGCGCCCGGCCTTGCTCCGCGCGCCGTCAGGCACTACGACTGCCCTCGGGCCGCGGGAAGGCGCGCGGGGGTACATGGAGGCACGCAGGAGGATCAGCAGGGCGGCAACCTGGGCGGGGCCGCTGGCCTTGTGCGCGGTGCTGGTCGCCGGCGCCTTGCGAGGCGAACCGCGGTTCGCGGCGGCGCCCGTCGAGCGAGAGCCTGGGGGAGTGGAGCTGGAGGCCGCGCTTTCCGCGCCGGAATCCGCATCGCCGTCCGTCCCCGATCGCCGCTTGAGCGAGCGTCTGCGGAAGACGATCGCTGCGGCCAAGGCCGAGGCCGTGCGCCGCGGCGCGGCGCGCGGGGAGCTGCAGGTCACCGTTCAGGTGCGAGAGCTTTCGGGCAATCCGAACCTGGCCTCGGTCGATGCCGATCGGCCCCTGCGCCCGGCGTCGAACATGAAGCTGGTCACGACCGCGGCGGCCCTCGTGCTCCTGGGGCCCGACGCTACCTTCGACACGCGCTTCGAATCCTCCGCGCCCATTCGCGCCGGCGTCTTGGAGGGTGACTTGGTGCTGCGGGCGGGGGGCGATCCGCTCTTCGATCCCGACGCCGGCGGCGCGGTCGCGCACCTGTTGGCCCCCGTCTCGGCCGAGCTCGCACGGCTGGGCGTGCGGAGGGTGCGCGGCGCGGTGGTGCTCGACGAGGGCGCTTTCCCCGAGCCCGGGCCGGGGCCCGGCTGGCCACCCGCCGGGCAGCACTGGAGTGAGAGCTGTGCGCGCGTGGCCGGTTTCAGCGTCAACGCCGGCTGCCTCACGGCTCTCGTCGAGGCTGGGCGCAGCGGGGAGGCGGCGGCGGTGCGCGTGCAGCCTGCGGGGCACGGCCTGCGTCGGGTCGGGACGGTCCGCACCGGTCCGGCGCGCAGCACCCTACAGGTGGCGGTCGAGGCGCGCCCGCCGGCGGTCACGGTGCGTGGCGCGGTTCCCGCGGACGTGCGCGCCTGGAGCGCGCGCTTCTCCCACCCCGATCCGGTCGAGCTCTTCGCGGAGGTGCTCGCGAGCGAGCTGGCGGCGGCGGGGGTCGAGATCGACGGCGGCTTCGTGCGCGAGCGCGGGCGGCCGCCCGAGCAGGGCCTGTTCGTCTTGCACTCTCCCTTGGCGGCGACCCTCGTCCCGATCAACCGCGACTCGAACAACGCTGTCGCCGACCAGCTATTCCTGGCCACGGGCCAGGCCTTGACCGGGCGCGGTGACCGAGCGGGCGGTGCCGAGGCCACGCGCACGGCCCTGGAGCGTCTCGGCCTCCAGACCGCCGGTCTGGTGCAAGTCGACGGTTCGGGGCTCTCCCGCGACAACCGGGTCACCGCGCGCCAGATCGCCGCCTTGCTGGAGGTCGTCGCGGGACTCGGTGGAGAGGTCGCGTCGGCCTACCTCGAGTCGCTGGCCGTCGCCGGCGAGAGCGGGACTCTGGCGCGGCGCATGGGCGATGCCCCGACCCGCGGGCGGGTGCGGGCCAAGACGGGCTGGATCGCGGGCACGAGCGCGCTTTCCGGCGTGGTGGAGACGCTCTCCGGCCGTCGGCTCGTGTTCTCGATCCTGGTCGCCTATCCCGACATCTCCGGGCTCAACACCCACTGTTGGAAGCCGATGGCGGACGAGTTGTGCGCGCACATGGCGAGGTGGGATGGCTGACGAGCTCTTGGCCGGCCACGATCCGACCGCGGTGCTCGAGGTCGCCCGCACCGTCGCGGTCGAGGCGGGGGAGCTTCTGCTCGAGTCCTTCGGGCAACTGGCGGCCTCGCAGATCCGCAGCAAGTCGGCGGCGCGGGACTTGGTGACCGAGGCCGACCTGGCCAGCGAGCGGCTGCTCGTTGCGCGCCTGCGGGAGTGCTTCCCCGAGCACCGCATCGAATCCGAGGAGGAAGTCCGCGACGCCCCCGACGACGATGCACCGCGCTGGTTCCTCGACCCGCTCGACGGGACCGTGAACTTCGTCCACGGCCTGCCGGCCTTTGCCGTCAGCATGGGCCTGTGGGCCGGCGGGGAACCGCGGGTGGCCGTCGTGCACCTCCCGCGGCTCGACGAGACCTTCTGCGCCGTGCGCGGAGGAGGAGCCTGGCTCGGCGAGCGGCGCCTGCGGGTCTCGCGCACAGCGGAGCTCGGCCAGGCGGTCTTGGCAACGGGCTTTCCCTACCGACGGGGGGAGCTGGAGCACTCCAACCTCGAGAACTTCAACCGGTTTTTTTACGACCTGCGCGGCGTGCGGCGCACGGGCGCGGCCGCCGTCGACCTCGCCTACGTCGCCGCGGGGCGCTTGGACGGCTTCTGGGAGCTCCACCTCTCGCCCCACGACGTGGCCGCGGGCGCGCTCCTGGTGCGGGAAGCCGGCGGAGTCGTCACCGACGCCGACGGGGGCGAGGACTGGCTGCGCGGCGGCCACCTAGTCGCCGCCGGCCGGGCCCTGCAGCCCCAGATCCGCGCCCGGGTCGAGCACTGAGACCTGAGTACGCGCGGATGAGCGGCGCGGTGCGTCTACCGGCGGGCCCTCGCCGGTGCTAGGATCGGCGGTCTTTCCCTCACCCCAGCCCGCTGCCGGTCTGCCCCTCCCGCGGGGTGGACGTCGCGGCCGGGAACACCGCGTATGTCTTCCGCAAGACCAGATCAGCCAACGGTCGCCGGGGGCTCCCAAGGAGTCCTGCGGATCCGTGGAGCCCGCCAGCACAACCTGGCGGGCGTCGATCTCGACCTGCCTCGGGAGCGTCTGGTGGCGGTCACCGGCCTGTCGGGATCGGGGAAGTCCTCCCTCGCGTTCGACACCCTCTTCCGCGAAGGACAGCGGCGCTTCCTCGAGACCCTGTCGGCCTACGCGCGGCAGTTCCTCGGGCGCATGGAGAAGCCGGACGTCGACGCTGTCGAGGGCCTCTCGCCGACGATCGCGGTGGATCAGAAGTCGATCGCTCGCGGCTCGCGCTCGACCGTCGGCACCCTGACGGAGATCGTCGATCACCTGCGCGTGCTCTACGCCCGCGCGGGACGCGCGCACTGCCCGGGCTGCCGCCTGCCCGTGCGCCGCCAGACTCCAGAGGCAATCGTCGCCGCGATCCTGACCGATCATGCCGCCCTCCGCGTGCAGTTGCTCGCGCCGGTGGTGCGCGGGCGCAAGGGTGCGCACCGCAAACTCCTGGGTGACCTGCGGCGCTCAGGCTTGGTGCGAGCGCGGATCGACGGAGAGTTGTGCAGACTGGAGGATGTCGAGGAGCTCGAACGCTACCGCCTGCACACGGTCGAGGCCGTCGTCGATCGCCTCAAGCCCGATCCTGAGCAGCCCGCGCGCCTGCGCGAGGCGGTCGACGCCGCCCTGGAGCTGGGCGATGGCGATCTGGTGCTGCTGGCCGACGGTGCAGAGCGCGCCTTCTCGATTCAGCGCTGCTGCCCCGGCTGCGGAGAGGAAGTCCCGCCCCTCGAGCCGCGCCTGTTCTCGTTCAACTCTCCCCACGGAGCCTGTCCCGGGTGCGAGGGCCTGGGCTTCGTGCGCCGCGCTACCGAGCGCGCGGTCGTGCGCGACTCGGCGCTCTCCCTGCGCGAGGGAGCCCTGGCCGTCACCCGTGCCAGCGGCGGCGCTCTGCTCTTTCCGCGGGTCGACTTCGCCTTCCTCGAGCGGGTCGGCGCCAGCCACGGCTTCGACCTCGACACGCCCTGGAAGCAGCTCTCCGAACAGGCGCGCGCGCGTGTGTTGCACGGGACCGGCGACGAGCGGTTCCCCGACAGCTCCTCGTGGAGCGGCCGGCGCTTCCGCGGCAACGCGAGCTGGAAGCGCCGCTTCCGGGGTGTGCTGCCGGCCCTCCTGCGTGCCCAGGACTCCGGCGGGCTCAAGCGCATGGCGCGCCGTTTTCTGGCAGAGGAAGCCTGTGCGGACTGCGAGGGCAGCCGCCTACGCCCCGCGCCGAACGCCGTGCTTCTCGGCGAGACTCCCCTGGCGGATCTCGTCACCTGTCCCGTCGCGACGCTCCCGCGGCGGCTCGACGCCCTGTCCCTGGAGCCGCGCGAGGCTCGCATTGCCCGCGATCTGCTGGCCGAGGTGCGGCGGCGCGTGGACTTCCTGCTCGGTTTGAGTCTGGGTTACCTGACCCTCAGCCGGCGTGCCGATTCGCTCTCCGGCGGGGAGGCCCAGCGCATCCGCCTGGCGGCGCAGCTCGGCGCCGGCCTGCAGGGCGTGACCTACGTCCTCGACGAGCCGTCGATCGGCCTGCACGCCCGCGACCAGGCGCAACTACTCGACGCCCTGCGCTCCCTGCGCGACGGCGGTAACTCGGTCCTGGTGGTCGAACACGACGAAGCCACCCTGCGCGCCGCCGACTACCTCGTGGACGTCGGTCCCGGCGCGGGGCGCGACGGCGGTCGCATCGTTGCCTGCGGGACGCCGGCGGAGGTGGCCCGCGCCGACAGTCCGACCGGCCGCTTGTTGCGGGGAGAGCTGGAGATGCCCGCTCCCGCCGAGCGTCGCGCGGGGCGCGCCGAGTCCCTCGTCGTGCGCGGGGCCGGCGCCCACAACCTGGCGGACATCGATGTCGCCTTCCCGCTCGGGCGCTTGGTGGCGGTCACCGGCGTGAGCGGTTCGGGCAAGAGCACCCTGGTTGACGGCGTCCTGCGCCGCAGCCTCGAGCGCCACCTCGGACGGGAGGCGCCGCCGCCCTTGGCGCACGAGGGCATCGATGGCCTCGACCTCGTCGACGAGCTCGTCGTCATCGACGCGTCACCCATCGGGCGCACCCCGCGCTCGAATCCGGCCACCTACACCGGGGCCCTGGGGCCGATCCGTGACCTGTTCGCCAGCCTCCCCGAGAGCAAGCTGCGCGGCTACACGCGCAGCCGCTTCTCGTTCAACGTGTCCGGCGGTCGCTGCGAGACCTGTCAGGGAGCGGGCTCCCTTCTGGTCGAGCTGCAGTTCCTCGCCCCGGTGACCGTCACCTGCGAGGACTGCGGTGGGGGACGATTCCAGGACGCGACCCTCGACGTCCGCTACGACTCCCGCTCGATCGCCGATGTCCTCGACCTCACCATCGACGAGGCCCTGGAGCTGTTCGCCGACCACCCGCGCATCGCGCGCCCGTTGACCGTGTGCAGCGAGATCGGCGTCGGCTACCTCACCCTCGGGCAGCCTTCCACGACCCTCTCGGGCGGAGAGGCACAGCGCGTCAAGTTGGCGCGCGAGCTGTCGCGACGTCCTCGTAGGCACACCCTCTACTTGCTGGACGAGCCGACCATTGGGCTCCACGCGGCGGACGTTGCGCGCCTACTGGCGGCATTGCAGGCCCTCGTCGACCGCGGGCACACGGTCGTCGTCGTCGAGCACGACCTCTCGGTCGTCTGGGCGGCGGATCACGTCATCGATCTGGGCCCCGAGGGCGGTGACGGTGGGGGGCGAGTCCTGGTCGAGGGGAGCCCGGAAGAGGTCCTGGCCTGCGCCGCGTCCCATACCGGCCGCGCCTTGTGCGCCGCGCGCGAGGCCGGCGTCCCGCGGGCAGGTGGGGGAGGCGGAGCCCCTCCTGGCACCGCTCCCGATCGCTTGCGGGTGGTCGGAGCCCGCACCCACAACCTGCGCGGACTGTCCGTCGACCTCCCGCGCGAGGCCCTGACGGTCATCACCGGCCGCTCGGGTTCGGGCAAGACCTCCCTGGCCTTGGACACGATCCACGCCGAGGGGCGGCGGCGCTTCGTCGAGTCCCTCTCGACCTACGCAAGGCAGTTCCTGGGCGCGCGCGACCGCCCGCCGGTCGAGCGCATCGATGGCCTCGGCCCCTCGGTGGCCGTCGAGGCCCGCACGGCCCGCGGCGGCCCGCGCTCGACCGTCGCTACGACGACCGAGATCCATGATCACCTACGCGTGTTGTGGGCGCGGGCTGGGACGGCGCGCTGTCCCGAGCACGGCCAGCCCCTCGAACGCGCCGATGCCAGTACCCTCGCGCGCCGCATCCTGCGCGACTGCGCGGGGGAGCGCGGATGGGTGTTGGCCCCGATCCAGGCCGCGCGGCGGCCGTTGGGGGCCGAGGGCGGGCGCAGCCTCGCGGAGCACGTCGACGGCTGGCGCGGCGCCGGGTTCGTGCGCGTGCTCCTCGACGGCGAGGAGCTGCGCTTCGAGGACCTCCCAAGGCGCATCGGCAAGCGACGGACCCTCGATCTCGTGGTGGATCGGCTGGTCTTCGAGCCGGGTGCCCGGGCACGCCTCGCGGAGGCGATCGAAGGGGCCGAGGCCATCGCCGGCGGGCGGGTGGCCGTCCTGACTCGCGGCGGCTCCCGCAGCGAGCACAGTACCCGCGGCAGTTGCACCGAGTGCGGTTTCCTGCCCGTGCAGGCGCCTCAGCCGCGCCACTTCTCGTTCAACACCCACGCCGGCGCCTGCCCCGCTTGCGATGGCCTCGGAGAGCGCCTTCAGTGCAGTGAAGAGCTGTTGATCTCCGCTCCCCAGAACCCTCTTCGCGAGGGCGCTATCGAAGGGAAGCTCAGCCGCTACCTGGTCAAGGGTAAAGGCTACTACGAACAGCTTCTGCGGGAGGTGGCGCGCTCGCACCGCATCGATCTGGCGCGCCCCTGGCGATCTCTGACGCCCCGCCAGCGAGCCCTACTGGCGCGCGGGATCGGCGCCCGCGAGAACTACGCCGTCTCCCGCGAGCGCCACACGGCGCACGCCGATGTGGAGGAGAGCTTCCACGCGGACTGGCCCGGACTCTGCGGTCACGTGGACGCCTGGTACCTGCGCGCCGAGGACGCGCAGTGGGCCGAGACTCTCGAGGCGGTCATGATCCGCACCCGCTGCCGCGCCTGCGACGGCCGGCGCCTGCGGGCGGAGTCGGCCGCGGTGACCGTGGCCCGAAAACGGCTACCGGAGCTGACGGCCATGACCGTGGACGAGGTTCTGGCCTGGCTGGAGCGCTTGACCCTGCGCAAGGACCGCCGGGAGGCGGTCGCGCCCGTGATCGAGGAGCTCTGCTCGCGCCTGGAGCTGCTGGTGCGCGTGGGCCTGGGCTACCTGACGCTCGATCGAGCCACCGCGACCCTCTCGGGCGGGGAGGCGCGGCGCGTGCGCCTGTCGGCGAGCCTCGGCTCGCGTCTCGTGGGCGTCTGCTACGTGCTCGACGAGCCGACCGTCGGACTGCACCCGCGGGACGTCGAACACCTGATCGCGGCCTTGCACGAACTGCGCGACGGCGGGAATACCGTCTTGGTCGTCGAGCACGACCCGGCCGTGATGGAGGCCGCCGACTGGATCGTCGACTTGGGGCCGGGCGCAGGAGAAGACGGCGGACGCCTGGTGTGCTCCGGGACGCCGGGCGAGGTGCGCGCCTGCGCCGAATCTCCCACCGGGGCCGCCCTGCGCGGGGAGTTGCAGCCCGAGCGCGCGCCGAGGACCGGCGGGAGCTCCGCCGGCCGCGTGCGCCTGCGGGGTGCGACCACCCACAACCTGCGCAAGGTGGACCTCGACGTGCGCTACGGCGAGCTGTTGGGGATCTGCGGGCCGTCGGGCTCGGGGAAGAGCAGCCTGGTGATGGAGACCCTGGTGCCGGCCCTGCGGGGAGACGCGCCGAGCGGCCGCTGGCGCCGCCTGGAGGCCCTGCGCGGCGGCGGCGGGCGCGTCGTCTGTGTCGATGCGAGCCCCCTCGGCCGCACTCCGGCCAGCACACCGGCCACTTACAGCGGTCTGCTGGAGCCCCTGCGCGCGCTCTACGCGCGCACGCCCCAGGCGCGCATGCGTGGCTTCGGACCGGCGCATTTCTCCTACAACTCGAGCCGCGGGCGCTGCGCCGCCTGTGAGGGGCGCGGGGCCGAGAAGATCGAGATGCAGTTCCTGCCTGACTTGTGGCTCACTTGCGAGGAGTGCGACGGCCGCCGCTATCGCCCTGAGGTACTCGAGATTACCCACCGCGGTCGGAGCGTGGCCGACGTGCTGGCGATGGATGTGGACAGCGCCGCGGAGTTCCTCGAGCACCAGAGGGTGCCGTGCGAGATCCTGACGGCCATGCGCGAGGTCGGATTGGGTTATCTGCGCCTGGGGCAGTCCTCGACGACTCTCTCCGGCGGGGAGGCGCAGCGCCTCAAGCTGTGCGCGGAGCTCCTGCGCGGTGGCGGCGGTGCGCCGAGGGTGATCGTGATGGACGAGCCCACGATCGGCCTGCACGGTGCGGACGTAGTGCAGCTCGTGTCCGTGCTCG
This sequence comes from Planctomycetota bacterium, assembly GCA_002686265.1. GTDB lineage: Bacteria > Planctomycetota > UBA1135 > UBA1135. Next base: position 197,077 of record NZBA01000050.1, on the reverse strand, counting down.
ACAAGCTCGTTCGGCGCGGCGACGCGGTGGTGGTGATCGAGCACAACGTCGGCCTGCTGTCGGTCTGCGACCGACTGGTGGAGATCGGGCCCGGAGGCGGGAGCGACGGCGGGCGGGGCATCGCCGACGGCACGCCAGGCGAGCTGGCGCTGGACCCGACCTCCCTCACGGGGCCCTTCCTGAGCGCTTCCCTGCGAACGAAGCGGCGCCCACGGGCCGGTCGGCGTAGGAAGAAGGGGGCCGTCGGGTGAGCCTGCGCCCCGACAACCCGCTCATCGTCCAGGGCGACCGCAGCCTCATGCTGCACACCGTCTCTCCAGTGACCGACTCCGAAGGGCGCGCTGTCAAGGACGACGAGGGCCAGCCCATGCTGCGCGAGCACCCGCGTTTCGCCGAGGCGCGCGATGCCCTGAGCCAGTTCGCGGAGCTGGAGAAGAGCCCTGACTACCTGCACACCTACCGCATCACGCCCGTCTCCGTCTGGAACGCCGCTGCTCTCGGTCTGGACGCGAGCGGGATCGCGGAGGTGCTCGAGGAGTACGCCTGTGTCCCGGTGCCTGCAAATGTCTTGCAGGAGATACGCGAGTGGATAGAGCGCTACGGCGTTTTGCGGATCGAGCGGCGCGGCGAGGAGTTCGAGCTTCTCAGTGACGAGCCCGCCGCGCTGGCTGACGTCTTGGGCTACCGGGACATCGCGCGCCTCGTCGAGCACGACGGCGAGCGCGTGATCGTCCCGCCCTTGGCCCGCGGCACGGTCAAGCAGGCCCTGATCCGGATCGGTTTCCCGGTCGACGACCGCGGCGGCTACCTGGATGGGGACGCCCTGAAGATCGACCTGCGCGAGCGCACCCGATCCGGTGAGTCCTTCGCCGTGCGTCCTTATCAGGAACTCGCGGCACAGGGTTTCTACGCCGGTGGCAGCGTCCTGGGCGGCAACGGCGTCGTCGCCTTGCCCTGCGGCGCGGGCAAGACCATCGTCGGCATGCGCGTGATGAGTCTGGTAGGGACCAAGACACTGATCCTGACCACGAACACGGTTGCGGTGCACCAGTGGCGCCGAGAGCTGCTCGACAAGACCGAGCTGAGCGAGGACCAGATCGGAGAGTACACGGGCGAGGGGAAGAGCGTTTGCGATGTGACCATCTCCACCTACCAGATGCTCACCTGGCGGCGCAGCAAGAGCGATGCGTTCGAGCACTTCGGCCTCTTCTCGCGCGAGAACTGGGGCTTGGTGATCTACGACGAGGTGCACCTGTTGCCCGCGCCCGTGTTCCGTGTCACCGCCGACCTGCAAGCCCGCCGACGCCTTGGGCTGACGGCGACCTTGGTGCGTGAAGACGGCAAGGAGGACGAGGTCTTCTGCCTGATCGGGCCAAAACGCTACGACGTCCCGTGGAAGGTCCTCGAGCATCAGGGTTTCATCGCGCCTGCCGCCTGCATCGAGGTGCGTGTTCCCCTCGACGACGACCTCAGGTCCACTTACGCATCGGCGGATGCCCGCGGGAAGTTCCGTGTGGCCAGCGAGAACCCGGGCAAGAACGAAGTCGTCGGCTTGCTCGTCGAACGACACGCGGACGGGCGAGTGCTCGTGATCGGTCAGTACTTGGACCAGCTCGAGGCCCTCGCCAAGCGCTTGAAGGCACCGCTGATCACGGGCAAGACTCCCCATGCGGACCGCCAGGCGCTGTACCAGGCCTTTCGCAACGGAACGGAGCGCCTGCTCGTGGTCAGCAAGGTCGGCAACTTCGCTATCGACCTGCCCGATGCCAACGTCGCCATCCAGGTTTCAGGCACCTTCGGCTCCCGCCAGGAGGAGGCCCAACGCCTCGGGCGCATCCTGCGGCCAAAATCGGACGGGTCGGGGGCGATCTTCTACTCGATCGTCACCCTCGGCTCCCGGGATCAGGAGTTCGCGGAGAAGCGCCAGTTGTTCCTGACCGAGCAGGGCTACTCCTACCAGATCATCGAGCCCGGGCACCTCGCCGAGCCTGTCGAACCCGAAGCGACGGCATGAGTCGGTCCCAACCCTCTCCGGGCCGCAAGCGTGCGGCAAACAAGACGGCACCGTCCCACGGCGGTCGGGCGCGAGCGAAGGTCTCCCCGCGACGGCTGACGACCGCCGCTTGCGTGGAGGCGGTGGCTGCGTGCGACCTGAGTGACTTCTTCCGCTTCTGGGCGGGGGAGCGTCGCTCGGCGATGCCGAGCGACGAGGCCGACCTGCGGCGCCAGGTCCTGGAGTGGATCGAGGACGACGATGTCTTGCAGGCCCGCATCGCTGGGATGGGCAAGCGCCTGCAGGCCATTCTCGACGTGCATCTCGCGGCTCCACGCAACGAGGTCGTTACGGCCGAGCTGGCATCCAATCGCCAACTGGCCTACCTCTCGGAGTACGACCTGCAAGCTTCCCTGGCGGTGCTCGAGCGCCATGCCCTCTTGGCGGCGGTGAAGAGCGCGGAGATGATCCGCCACGGCGTGCCCGGGCACCGGGTTCCGCACGATCTCGCGGTGCGCATCCTGCGCCTGCGGCGGGCCAATCGGCGGGGGATCTTCGATCGAACGACCCTCAAGGGTCACCTCGACCGCGTCTACAGCGACCCGGCGCGCAGCACGCGCATCGGGGCCGGGCGCCTGCGAGAGATGTACAAGATGTACTCGGAGGAGTCCGCGGCAGTGGCGCGCATCGAGCGCCTACCAGACGGCCTGCGGCAGCTGGTCGAGAAGGCCGTCATGCAGTTCGGCGGGGTCCTGCCGCGCTCGCTCTTCGAACGCATGGAGACCGACCTGCCACACTGGAACGGCCGGCGCTGGGGAATGCTGCTCGAGGAGTCGCTGGTGGGAACGGTGGGCCGCCTGGACCTCGCCCGCTACGGGCTGCAGCACACCGACGAGACCCTCCTGGTGTTCAACGAGGTGACCCTGGCCTGGCTGCGGCGGGTGGCGGCCCCCGGCGACCCCGATGCGCCGCACGACGAGGCCTCGCTCGGTGTCGATCTGGTCTCCAACCTCTCGCGCTTCATCGGCTACATCCTCGACCACAACGTGCGCTTCACCGTCCACGGTGAGATATTCAAGACCACGGAGCGCCGCATCCTACAGGAGCTGATCCCCAACCCCGGGCGCGAGCTCGAGCGATCCGAGGTGCTCAACTTCATCTTCCGTTTCGCCCGCCGCGAGGGTTTGATCGAGAGTACCGGCGAGCGGACCTTCGCCCTGACCGCCGCCAGCCGCGAGTGGGAACCCCAGGCCCTCGACGAGAAGCTCGGCACTCTGCTCACCTACGCGGTCGAGGAGGCGCAGCTCGGCGGGGAGTACTTCCACCAGGCGCGCCTGCGGCGCATCTACCTGCGCCTGCTCAAGCGTTCCGAGCCGGGCACCTGGTACGACCTGATGTACCTGCCTTTCCTAGCGCGCAACACCTACCTGGCGAGCCTCGATGACCTTGCTGTCGAAGATCACTTCGCCGAGGGCGACACCGTCGCCGCGCGCGGCGCCATGGACGACTTGCAACGGTTGGCCTGGAACCTCGTCCACTGGGTGCGCAAGCGCCTCTATCTGCTGGGCGTGGTCGACCTCGGATACGACCGGCGCGGCCACCCCGTGGCCGTGCGCCTGACGCGCGCCGGTGCCCGTCTGCTGGGCGGAGCGACGCCCTCCGTGAGTGAGACTCCACCGTTGGGAAACTTGGTGGTCACGCCCGACTACGAGGTGGTGCTGTTTCCGACCGGAGACGACGCCGAGCTGGTGCACGACCTCGACCGCTTTTGCTCGCGCGAGAAGCGCGGCTACCTGATCCACTTTCGCATCCTCGAGAAGGGTGTCGGGCGCGCTCTCTCCGAGGGCATGTCCCTCAGGCGTTTGATCGCCGTCCTCGAGAGCCACTCGCGCACCCCCGTTCCCCAAAACGTCCTCTACTCGATCCGCGACTGGGCCTGTCGCGCCGGCCTGATCGTCCTGGACCGCAAGGGCGTCGCGCGCTGCGAGAACACCGAGGTGCTCGGGCGCTTCCGCCGCGATCCGGGGGTGCGGCCCTACATCCGGCGCGTGGTCGACGAACGGACGGTCCAGCTCAAGAGCGGCGCCACTCCGCGCAGGCAGCGAGCCCTGCTATGCGACCTCGGCTACATCATCGAGTTGGCGGAGTGACGGCCGCGCGCCTCCCCGACCGTCTGTTGGCCGTGACTCCCGGCACCGCCCGCGGTGCGGACGACGCTCAGGAGCTCGCGCGGGCGGTGGGAGTTGCCTGGGAAGCGGGGCTGCGCTCGATCCTGGTGCGCGAACCGCACCTGAGCGACGGCGAGACTCTGCGCCTCGTACGGCGCTTGCTCGGGCTCGAAGAGGTCTGGGTGGGGGTGCACGACCGCCTGCACGTGACCCTTGCCGCCGGCGCGGACGGGGTCCATCTAGGTCATCGCTCCCTGACGCCGCGCGAGGCTCGCGCCGTCGCGGGCGCGGAGGTGTGCCTGGGCTTCTCGGCCCACCAACACGACTCCGCGAGCGAGCGGGAGGGCGCCGACTACCTCTTCTTCGGTCCGCTCCACGACACGCCCTCCAAGCGTGGCCTGTTGGCCCCGACGGGCCACGCGCCCCTCACCCGCTGCGCCGTCGGATTCGATGGACCGGTCTGGGCTATCGGTGGGATGCGGCCCGAGCGGGTCGCTCGGGCGCGGGAGGCGGGAGCGTACGGTGTCGCCGTTCTCTCCGACTTGCTCGGGAGTCCGCGCCCGGGCGAGCGGGCGCGCGCCTGGTGCGAGGAGCCGGCCTGCCGTGGCTGATCAGCGCGTCCTCCTCGGCTGGATGCGGCGCGCCACCCTGCTCGCGGTGGTGGCGGGCGCGTTCTACGCCGCTTCACGCTTCGAGCTGCTCGAGATGCCCGCCGATCGCTGCTCACCCCTGCGGGCCATCGCGCCGGGCACGACCTTGGTCGTCGATCTGCAACCGAGGAACTGCCGAATCGGGGACGTCGTCTTCCACGAGGGTGCGCAAGGCGAGCTGCGGATTGGCCGGGTGGCCGAGGTGCTCGCGGGTGGGTTGTGGATCGTCACCGACGACGAGTCCTGTTCGGTGCCGGACAGCGCTTCTCTAGGCCCGGTGGGCTTCGAACGTCTGCGCGGGCGGGTGGTCCTGCGGGGGAACTGGTAACAGGTGCGCCATGTGGGATGAGGACCGCCTCCACCGCTGGTTGGCCCGGCAGAGCGCACCGGAGGTGCTCGTCGGCAGCCACGGCCACGACGCTGCGGTGCTGAGCGCCGGCGGCGGGCGCAGGGTGCTGTGCGTTGACGCGACGGTCGAGGGCGTGCACGCGGCGCTCGGCGTGGCGCCTTCGCGCCTAGGGCGCAAGGCCGCCGCCCGCGCTCTGTCTGATCTGGCGGCCACGGCGGCGGAGCCCTCGGCTCTGCTGCTCGCCCTGCGCGCCCCGCGCGAGCGCAGCACGGCCTGGATGCGAGCCGCCATCGAGGGGGTGCGGCGCGAGGGCGCACGCCACGGTGCGCCGCTGGTCGGTGGCGATTTGACCTGTGCTCGCGGACCGGCGAGCTTCTCGGTGAGCGCCATCGGCGTTCTCGCCGGCCGCCGCCCGGCTCCCGGGCGCGATCGGGCCAGAGCGGGGGACTTGGTCGTGCTGAGCGGAGCGGTGGGGGGGAGCGGTCTCGGGCGTCACCTTCGCCCGCGCCCGCGCCTGGCTCTCGGCGTGGCCCTCCATTGGGCGGGAGCACGGGCCATGATGGACATCAGCGACGGCCTCGCCTTGGATCTCTGGCGCTTGGCGCGGGCCTCGAACGTGCGCGTGGAGCTACAGAGCCTGCCGCTCCATGCCGATGCGCGGCGAGCTGCCAGGGCCGGTGGGCACTCCGCGCTCTGGCACGGTCTGCACGACGGGGAGGACCACGAGCTCCTCGCGACCCTGGCTCCCGCCGCCTGGGCGCGCACGGACATCTCGGGGGTCAGCGTGATCGGACGGGTGAGCCGTGGAACGGGGCTCTTCCTTTCCGGTAGCCTGCTTGGCGCGGGCGGGCGCCTGTGGGACCCTTCCGAAGGCGGGTACCGTCATGGCCGATGAACCCACCGACGTCCGGTCATTCCTGAGTCGCTCCCCCGAGCAGACCGAGGCGCTCGGCGCCTGCCTTGGCGAAGTGCTCGAGGCGGGCGCCGTGCTCGCCCTGTGCGGGGATCTGGGGAGCGGTAAGACCTGCTTTGCCCGCGGTGTGGCCCGCGGCTTGGGCGTCGAGGAACCGGTGACCAGCCCGACCTTCGCCCTGCTCGCGACCTACGAAGGGCGCCTGCCCTTGCAGCACTTCGATGCCTGGATGGAGGGTCGCGGGCGGGCCCTGCTGGCGGACGGCGCCGGGGATTGCCTGGGGGCCGAGGGCGTGGCCGTGATCGAATGGGCCGAGCGGGTGGAGGAGTGGCTCCCGCGCGAACATTTGCGGGTGGAACTGAACCACAACAACGCTCGGGAGCGCCTGCTGACCCTCGCCGCCTGGGGGGCCGCCCCCGGCCGCTCCTGCGCCGGAGCCTGGCTGCGCGCCCTCGAGGTCCGGGGGGGCGCCGTGGAGCTCTCGGGGAGCGCAGGGCCGTGAAGAGCCCCCGAAAAGGGACCGCTGGCGGTGAACCTCGGCTCGCGGCCGGCGTTGTGGTGGGGCGTTGAAGGGCGGATGGGACCATGAGGGCGACCCCCTGGAGGCCCTGCGCACCGGCGACCCGACGCCCTTTGAGACCTTCGTCGAGACCCACACAGGGACCTTCCTGAGCTTCTTCCGGCGCCACGGGGCCGGACCGACAGAAGCAGAGGACCTGGTCCAGGAGACTTTCCTCAAGCTGTTCCGCAACGTGCACACCTACCAGCCCAGTGGCCGCTTCCGCGCCTACGCCTTCCGGGTGGCGCGCAATGCTTGGGTCGATCGGACGCGGCGGCGGGCGGGGATCCCAGGTGGGGGGCACGAAGGGCGCGGCGCCCGGGCGGAGGCGCACGAGGAGGGAGTGGGGGAGGTCGAGGCTCTCGAACCGGCGATCGGTCCCCTCGATCGCCTGCAACGCCGTGAGGAGGCGGGCCGCGTGCGAGCCGCCGTGGGGGAGCTCGGCGAGGCCCACCGCAGCGTCTTCGAGCTGGCGGTCGTCGAGGGGCTACCCTACGGCGAGATCGCGGCCTTGCTCGAGATCCCCGAGGGTACGGTCAAGTCCCGCATGCACCACGCCCTGCGCAAGTTGCGCGGAAAGCTGGAACCGGAGCCCGATCCCGACGGAGGCGTCCGGTGACCGGCGAACGCGAGCTGCGCCGAGTGGAGTGGAACGACGAGGCCCTCCTCGACTGGCTGCTGGACGAGACTCCGCCGGACACGACCCGGCGCGCGGAACTGGAGGCAGATCCAGAGATCGGCCCTCGCCTGGCCGCTCTGGAGGACTGGTTGGCCCATTGTCGCGCCGCCTTGGCGCCCGAGCTCGATGCGGGGCAAGGGCGACGTGCGCGCCGGCTGGCGCATTCCATCCTGGACCGCACGACGCGTGAGGATCTCGGCTGGCGTGGGGACCTGCGCCTGGTGCGCGCCTACCTCGGCGAGCGCCTGCGGGCCTCCGCAGCCCTGCGCGTCATCGCGGCCAGCTTGCTCCTGCACCTGCTCGGCTTGCCGTTGATGGCTTGGGTCGGCTGGTTGCGCCCGGAGCCGAGCGGGGCGCGGATCCTGGTCGAGCCTCCGCGCCTCGACCCCTTCGCCACCTACGACGAACCCCTGCGCGAGGTCACCGATCCCGGGCAGGAGCGCCTAGACGAGGCTCGGCTGGCCGCCTTTCGCGCGCGGCATTACGTGCAGAACAGCCTGCGTTGGAGCCGCTGGTCGGTCGCTCGGGAGAGCGGCACTGCTTCGAGGGCAGTCGACACGCGGACGACCGCTGACACCCTGCTGCGGGCGCGCCTGCGGGTCTTGTCGGGCGAGGCCGCGGACGCGGTCGACCCGGCCCTGCGGCCCGCGCCCGACGCGAGCGCCGTGCACAAGGCCCTGTGGTGCGAATTGTGGTTGGACCGCTTTCTCGTGGGTGGCGGCCGCGAGTTGGAGCTCGACGCTGCCCTGACGCGACTGTGTTCGGGCATCCGGGAGAGTGAGCCCCTGTGGACCAGCGCCCTATCGCGGGCGGAGGCCTACGGACAGCTCACGACGGAGCAGGCAGCGGCTCTCGGGCGGGCGCGCGCGGCGCTGCCTGCGGACGCCCCCCACGCGCCGCTCCTGTTGCACCAAGGGGAGGCGCGGCGCGTCGCACCCCTCGGCGATGCCTGGCTGAACCTGCTCGAAGTCGAGGCCGCCGGGGCCGTATCGAGCGAGTGGGTTCGCGCCCTGCGCGCGCGAGAGACCGGCGGCTGAGCCGGCCGACGGGCTTTTCCGCGTGAAGGCCCGGGGAGGAGAGCGGGCTCTGGAGAGAGGGGGCGGTGTGCGCTGTGGAGCCGGCGTCGGGCATCGCCTATCCTGTCACTCGATGATGTCCACACCGATCCGTACTCGCGCGACCGCGGCCCTCTGGACCTGGCTGCTGCCGCTGTTGCCCTGCCCGGCTCAGGAGCCGAGCGCCCCCGGGGACGTCGAGCCGCCCCAAGTCGAGGCGCCCGCGCTCCAGGTGTCGGCCGGGCACCTCTCCTTGACCATCGAACAGGCCCTCATCCTCGCCCTGCAGAACGACATCGGTCTCTCGATCGAGGAGGTCGCAGGCGACGTCGCGCGCCTCGAGGCCCGCGGGAGCTGGGGCGCCTTCGACTGGCTGTTTGCCGCCAACGCAACGGTCACGGATTCGGAAGAAGAGGCCAGCTCTCAGCTGTCCGGCGCCGACGTGCTGACCTTCAACACCCAGTTCGTCAGCCTCGACCTCACCCGCGCCCTCCAAACCGGTGGCACTTTTGCGGTGCACTTCGATCGCACCAACTCCGAGACCAACAACACCTTCATCCTCGAGAACCCCTTCACCTCCGACGGCGTGCGGGCCAGCTTCACCCAGCCCCTGCTGCGAGGCTTCGGCTCCGAGGTCGCCACCGCTCCCCAGCAGCAGGCGGAGCTGGTCTACCGCCAGGCTCAGGAGCGCCGCCGGCAGGTCGCCCACGACCTGCTGCTGAGGGTGAGCGACGCCTACTGGAACCTGGTCCTCGCACGCCAACAGCTCTCGGTGGCCGAGTCCAGCCGCGAGCTGGCGGCCGAGCAACTCGAGCGCGACCGGCGGGTGAACGAGGCGGGTCTGAACACCGACGTCGAAGTGCTGCAGGCCGAGGCGCAGCTGGCCCTGCGCGAGGAAGCGCGCCTGCAGGCCCTGTTGAACGTGCGCACCGCCGACGACCTGCTCAAGCTGCAGCTATTCCCGGGCAAGGACCGCGAGAGCTGGGACACTCGTCTGGAGCCGGTGACGCCCCTGCCGGAGCCGGCGAGCGTCGAGGCGCCCTCCGACACCGACTGGTCGCACATGCTGGCCGTGGCGCTGGAGAACCGTGGCGACCTGCGCCAGGCGCGCTTGGGGATCGAGCTCGCCGAGGTGCGCTTGCGCCAGGCCGTCTCCCAGCGCCGTGCCCAGCTAGACCTGCAGGTGGTCGCCAGTAGCGGTGGTTTCTCGGGTCAGGCTTCCGAGGCCTTCGAGGAGGCCTTCTCCTACGAGTTCCCGACCTACACCATCGGACTGGTGTTCAGCGTGCCTCTTGGGAACCGCACGGCGCGCTACGCCGAGCGCGCTGCGCGGGCTCAGGTGCGCTCGGCCACCCTGCTTGTGGAGCAGGCCGAGTCCTTGGCCGCCAGCGAGGTGCGCGACGCGCGCCGGCAACTGGCCCACCAGGCTCAGGCCGTGGCCGCGGCCGCCACCAGTCTGGCGGCCAGCCGGCGCCAACTGGAGGCCGAACAGGCGCGCAACCGCGAGGGCATCTCGACGAACTTCCAGGTTTTGCAATTCCAGGACCAGTTCGTGCAGGCTGCCCAGCGCGAGAACTCCGCGCGCGCCTCGTTCATGCAGGCGAAGGCACGATGGCTGGCCGTACAGGGAATCCTGGGAGACTGAAGCGAGCGATTCGCCACGGGGTCGTGTGCGCGTGCGCACTCTCGGCCGTCGTCGCCGGTGTCGCTGGTTGCTCGGATCGCTCGGCCACGGAGGCGCCGGCCGTCCCCTGGCGCGAGGACCCGCGCCTGCGGCCTCTGTTCGATCCCTGCCCTCCACGCGGGCACTTCGACGCCGACACGAGCCATCTGCTGCCGAGCCTGGTGGCCAAGCTCAGCTCCGGGCAGCTGGAGGTCGTGCGTCACCTGCGCGAGGAGCTGGCGGCGTCCGGCGACATGGCGATCGCGGAGCTCGACCGGGAGATCCGCCGCCACTACACCAGTCGCCTGGGGATTCCTGTCTTGCGCAATGCCCTGGGCGTCCTGCGCCTGTCCGATTCTCCCCTGGGGCGGGAGGTCCTCGCGCGCTGTCTCGAGCATCCCCATGAGGACGTGCGCGCTCAGGCGGTGCGCGGCCTTGTTCGCCACGGCTCGGAGGCGGAATACGATGCGCTGCAGGCCCTTCTCCCGGTCAGTGCGCCCGACCTGCGCAGCAGCTTGGCGCAGGCCATGTGGACCTGCGACCCACGGCGCCTGGCGGCGACCCTGACGGAATGGGTCGCGGATCTGGAAAACGCAGACCTGTGGGGCACGGTCGCGCGAGCGATGGCGGCCGACGGCGCAAGGGAGGCGGACACCCTCGAACCGCTCCTGGGCGAGGTGCTGCCCGCTGACGTGCGCCCCTTCGTCCTCGCGGCCGCCGCGCGTGGCGGGTCGGTCGAGGCCCTGGCCGAGATCGAGGAACTCCTGGGCGACGACGATCCCCAGCGGCGCACCTGGGCCCTGGAGGCCGCCGAGCTCGCCGGACGGGCGAAGCTGGGGCTGGCGCTGATGGAGGACGGCGAGGAGACCCTACGTACCCTGGCCGCCAGCTTGTTGGCCGCGGCCGAAGCGGACGGCGAGGTGCGCGCCGCCCTGCACGGGGGGCTGAAGGACCGCTCGCGGGCCGTGCGCCAGGCGTCGTTGACCTCGCTCTTGAGCCTGGGGGACGAGGCCGCCGCGGACGTGGCGCTCTCGATGCTCGACGGCGGGCCGCGCGAGATGGAGATCAGCCTGCTCTCCCTGCGCGGCCACTGGGATGCCCGCCCCGGTCTGGCTCGGGCGGCCCTGGCGACTCTCGAGCGGCGCTTGGGCGCCGTGGAGGGCGAGACCGTGCGCCAGCGGCAGGCGCTCTTCCAGGCCGTCGGGCAGGTCCCTTTGGAACAGGCCGGTCACCTGCTCTTGGAGCGGGCTCGGACCGAGCCGGGGGAGTTACACCGCATGAGCGCCCACCGCTGGCTCGTGCGCCAGGCGGGCAACACACCCGAAGGGCGGGCGGTCCTGGCCGGGGGCTGGCAGGACGAGTCCGACCCGCGCCGGCGCCTGGACCTGATCGAGGCCGTCGCCTTCGGCTCGGACGACCTCGCGCGCGATTTCCTCTTTGGCGTCATCCGTTCCGAGCGTGCCGCGCCTCACGAGTTGCTCTACGCGGCCGACCGATCGGTGCGTCTGGGGCCGGCCTCGGAAGTCGCCTCCTTGCTCAAGCGGCGCGCCCTGGCGCTCTCCGATCCCGAGGTGCGTCCGGCCCTGCAATGCCTGCTCTGGCGTTGGTACGGCCCGCCGGTTCAGTAGCTCGTGCCCCTGCCGGCCGGTGCGTCGATCGCCCGCCAGCCGCTCTCGGAAAGCGGACCGGGGACCGGGGGGGCGGTGCTGCCGCTCCAGCGGCCGGCGCGGTTGGGGTGGCCGAGGATGCCGCCGGGGGTGACAAGGAACGCGTCCTGGCCCGTGTTCGGGTGGCGCCGGGGCCAGACCCGCAGGACCGCTCCCTCCTCGGTCGGCAGCAGGTCGAACAGGTAGCCGTGGTAGAGCAGGGTGCTGCCGTCGTCCAGGAGGCACGCGCCGGTCAGGCGCCGCAGAAGCTCGGGGTGATCGGGCAGGAGCGCGCCCAGGGCTGATGGAGTCTCGAGCGGCTTTGCCCTGCCCTCCGCCAGGACGACGCGCTCGAGCAGCACGGCCGCTCGCAGGGCATCGAGCTGATTCTCGTGGCGCGCGAACGTGCGCAGGCACGAGAAGGTGACCAGGACGAGGAGCGTCCCGACCGCCGCAAGGGCCAGGCTGCGTAGGAGCAGGGGCGGCCCGGCGGCCGCGGGCGGATTGGGCGCGCTCACGCCTCCCGCCTCCGCGCGCGGTGGATTCCCCCGCCGAGAGGGCTAGGCTGCTGATCGTCGGTACTCTCCATGCAAGCGATGCCCCTCCGCCGCCCGTCCGCCAGCGACCTGCCGCCCGACCTGCTCTCGGCGGCGACCCGCGTGGCGCGCACCTTGGTGGAGGCCGGGTTCCAGGCCTGGATCGTCGGCGGAGCCGTGCGCGACCTGGCGCTCGGCCGCGAGCCCGTGGACGTCGATATGGCGAGCGACGCCCTGCCCGACGAGGTAGAGGCGCTCTTCGAGCGCAGCCTAGCCGTGGGGAAGGCCTTCGGGACGGTGGTCGTCATGATGGGAGGGGTCCAGGTGCAGGTGACCACCTTCCGGGCCGAACAGGGCTACAGCGATGGTCGGCGACCGGACGGCGTCTCCTATGGAAGTTCGGTCGAAGTGGACGCCCGCCGCCGGGATTTCACCTGCAACGCGATGTACCTCGATCCCCTCGACGACCGCTTCCGAGATCCGGAACAGGGCCTGGCCGATCTCGAGCGCGGGCGTCTGCGCTGCGTGGGCGATGCGGAGCTGCGCTTCGGCGAGGATGGCTTGCGCATGGTGCGCCTCGGGCGCTTCTGCGCGCGCCTGGGGCTCGATCCCGACCCTGACGCCCTCGCGGCCGCGTCGCGCTGTCTCGATGTCCTGCGTGCCGTCAGTGGTGAGCGCCTGCGGGCCGAGCTGGAGGGCTTGTTGACGGCCGAAGACCCGGCGCGTGGCCTGCGCGTTCTCGAGGCCGCGGGCGTCCTTGCGCACCTGTTCGCCGGACTCGACGGCATCAGCGAACGTGTGGCGGCGATGGAGCGCCTGCCCGCGCCGCCGGCCTTCGCCAGCGCCCTGGCCGTGCTGCTGTTCGAGGAGACGGCGCAATTGGAAGGCCTGCGCCCCTCGCGCGCCCTGTGCCGCTCGGTGTTGGCCATCTGGCGCTCATGCGGGCGTTTGGAAGCCCTCCTCTCGGGCGCGGTGGCCGGGCGTAGCGCGCGCCTGGCGCTCATGGCGGACGAGGCCTGGCCGGGCGCAGTGGAGACCTTGGCCGCTCGCCGCCCCCAGCTTGCGGAGGCCCTCGCCCGGCTGACGGCCGAACGGGATTCCCTTGCTCCCGAGCAGCTGCGCCCGGTGCCGTGGATCGGCTCCGACGACCTCTCGGCGTGCGGCCTGGAGCCCGGGCCGCGCTGGGGGAGCCTGCTGGCCGAGGCCTTCGAGCTTCAGCTCGACGGTGCGTGGAGGGATCGCGAGCAAGGCCTCGAGTGGCTGCGAACGACCCTGTCGGAGGAGGGTCAGGAGGGCGGAAAGGCCCCTCGCAAGCCCCACGAGAGGGGGTAGCCGGCCAGGATCGCCGCCGCGACGATCGGCCCGTGGGGACCTTCGGAGGCCAGGGCGAAGGCCGCGGTCAGGGCCAGCAGGCGGCGCAGGGCCATGCCCGTGGCCCCCTCGACCGCACCGCGGCTCCAGACTTGGTCGCCGCGCGCGCGGTGTAGCAGTCCGGCGGCCGCGGCGAGTGTCAGGGCCACGGCGCCCAGCTCGCAGGCGGCGGGCGGTAGGGAGACGAGGGCCAGACCACCCGCCACGAGCAGGAGGGCGGCGAGGCGCAGGTGCCGTTGCGGTCGTCCGCTTCGCAGATCGGTGTCCGCCCCGTCCTCGAGGCGCCCGAGGCGAGCGACGCAGAACAGGTAGGCCCCGTAGACTACCGGGGCCGCCCAGGGGCGACCGAGGGGAACGCCGAGGACGAACAGACCCACGGCGAGGTTGCCCGCCCGGCACAGAGCAAGCAAGAGCGGGCCGCTGCGGGCGCCCCGGGCGCGAACGTTGTAGAGGACGGCCGTGAGGCCCACCGCTCCCATCCAGGAGGCGGCTCGAACCCCGGCCAGGGTTGCGAGCACGAGGCCGGCGAGACACAGCAGCACGGCGCCCGCGAGGGCGGCGGTGGGCGCGATCGCACCCGAGGGCAAGGGGCGTGTGGGGCGCTCGCGGGCGTCGGACCCGCGGTCATGCCAGTCGTTGAGGATCAGGTTGCCGTGGTAGAGGCAAAGAGAGGCCCCGACGAGAAGGGCCGTCAGATGCACGGAAGGCAAGGTCCCGGAACCGGCGAGGACCAGGCCCGCCAGCACGTCGGCGGCCGCGGTGGGGGCCAGGGAAAGGCGCAGCAGGCGCCCCCAGACAAGGGGGCTGAGTGAACCTCCGCGGGCGTGGAGAGGGGCCGCGCCGGACATGGCTCAACTGATCACGCGCTGCAGGTCGTTGTAGATCACGTAGAGGAACAGGGTGACGATGAAGACCAGCCCCACGAGCTGGCTGTAGCTCATGATGCGCTCGGAGACCGGCGATCCCTTGAGCTTCTCGATCAACAGGAACAGCAGGTGGCCGCCGTCGAGCAGGGGAATCGGCAGCACGTTGAGGAAGGCCAGGTTCATGGAGAGGATACAGAGGAAGAAGAAGAGCTTGACCACTCCGGCCAGTGCGAAGTCGTGGGCGGCGACGCCGATGGTGATGATGCCGCCGACAGTCTTACCGCTGACCTCGCGCGCAGCGATTCCCTTGAGCATCAGGATCGCCTGCTCGACGAACTTCCAGCAGGCGTCCACTCCCAAGCGCGCCGCCTCCAGGGGGTTGTCGGCGCGCAACACGTAGGTCGGCGGCTGCAGGGAAAGACCGTAGGTGGCCGAGATGGGTGGCATTGGGCGCACTTCGAAGGTCGGGAAGCTGGGCTCGCTACCGATCGGTCCTGGCCGTTCGACGCACACCAGCATCGAACGCCCCTCGCTGACGGCCGCGCTCACCATGCGTCGGATGTCATCGAAGCCGGCGACTTCGGCGCCGTCCATCGTGAGGACCCGGTCGCCGTCGAGCAGGCCCGCCTGTTCGCCTGCGCCACCGGAGGCGAGGGTCAGGCGCGTGGTCTCGAGGTCGTTCGCGAGAGCCAGGTCCGCGTTGAGGGCGTGGGCCTCCTCGGCGGTCAGGGCGGGCAGGGTCAACTCGCGGCGGGAAGCTCCGCGCTCGACGGCCAGGCGGGCACCGGCGGTGTTCGCCAAGAGCGCCTCCAGTAGGTCGCCATGGCGCAGGATCGGGCGTCCAGCGACCGACAGCAACCGGTCGTCGGGGGCCAGATCGAGGGAGGTGACCAGAGGCGTGGCGCGCAGGTCCAGTAGGTGGTTGAAGGGAGTGCTGACGCCGAACAGCGGCGACCCGCTGCGCTCGAGGTGCGGCTGCACGACCGCTTCGAAGGGCTCGCCATTGCGTTCGAAGCGCCCGCGCAGAGGCTCTCGCCGGGAGAGAACCGCGTCCACTTGGGCGCGCAGGGAGCGACCCGCTAGGCCCCCCTCGACGGCCAGTAGGCGGTCGCCGGTGCGCAGCCCGGCTTCGGCGGCGGGGCTCTCGGGTTGGATCGCGAGGTGGTGCTCGGGGTCCGCGGGCGAGCTGACGCCTATGGTGGAGAAACCCAGGAGTGGCTCGTATTCGGGGGTCAGACGCACGACGCGGCTACGATCCGCGCCGGGCTCGAGCACCTCGACGTCGCACTGCTCGGAGCCGGACAGGGCCACCTCGAGGTGGATGTCGGTGAAGTCGTGGACCGCGCTGCCGTTGACCGCGAGGACGCGCGTTCCCTCGGCGAGGCCGGCGTGCCAGACGGGGCTGCCCGGGGGCGCTGCGCCGAGCAGAGGCGAGTGGAAGGGAACGCCCACGGCGAACAAGATCGGGAAGACCAACAAGCCGAAGACCACGTTGGCGATCACCCCCCCCGAGAAGATCAAGAAACGGCCACCCACCGACTGGGCCTGAAGCTCGTCGGGTCGCGGCTCGCGTTCCTCGCCGCCGGTCTCCTCGCCTGCCATGCGCACGTAGCCGCCCAGGGGCACGGCGGCCACCTGGTACCGAGTGGGGCCGCGCTGCCAGCCGAACAGGCGCGGTCCGAAACCGAGGCTGAAGACCTCGACCCGCACGCCGCACCAGCGTGCGGCCAGGAAGTGGCCGAGCTCGTGAACGAAGATGACGAGACCGACCCCTAGGACGACCTCGAGGATGATCCACAGGGACTGGAGCTGCTGGAGCATGGGGGGGTCAGACTGAGAGCGCGGCGATCTCCCGCCGCGCCAGTTTGCGGGCGCGGGCGTCGGATTCGAGCAGATCGTCGAGGGAGCTCGCGAGGCCGGGGCGCTGATCGAGGACGAGCGCGTTGATGCGTGGGATGGCGGGGAAGGGGATTGCGCGCTCTAGGAAGGCGGCAACGGCCACCTCGTCCGCGGCGTTCAGGACGCTGCCCGCGTCGGCCCCCTCCTCGATGCAGCGGAAGCCGAGCTCGAGGGCCGGGAAGCGCGCCGGGTCGGGGGCGCTGAAGTCCAGGCGTCGGAAGAGGTCGAGGTCGAAGCCCTTGAGGTCGGCCGAACGTCGGTCGGGATGGTGCAGCGCGTAGTGGATCGGGCCGCGCATGTCGGGCGGCCCCATCTGGGCGACGACCGAACCGTCGACGAACTCGACCATGGAGTGGACGATGGACTGTGGGTGGATGACGACCTCGATGCGCTCGGGGCCCAGGCCGAAGAGGTGGTGGACCTCGATCACCTCCAGGGCCTTGTTCATGAGGGTCGCCGAGCCGACGGTGATGCGGGGGCCCATGTCCCAGTTCGGGTGCCGGAGAGCCATCTCGGGCGTGACTTCGGCCATGTCTTGGGGCGAGAGCTGTCGAAAGGGACCACCGCTGGCCGTCAGCAGAATGCGTCGCACGCGACCGATCGACTCGCCGCGTAGGCATTGGAAGATGGCGCTGTGCTCGCTGTCGACGGGGACGAGGGTGGCGTCGTGCTCGCGGGCTAGCTCCATCAGGTGGCGCCCGGCGACGACGAGGGATTCCTTGTTCGCCAGAGCCAGGGTGCGGCCGGCCTCGAGCACCGCCACCGAGGGCCCCAGGCCGGCAGCGCCGACGACGCCGTGGACGCAGGTCTCGAACCGACTCTCGCGCACGAGGCGCTCGAGGGCTTCGGGGCCGCAGAGCAGTTCCGTCTCCGCGGGCAGATGAGGGCGTAGGGCATCGGCAGCTTCCTCGTCGCTCAGGGCCACGCGCGCGGGGCGGAACTCGCGCGCCTGCTCGAGCAGGGCCCGCCAGGAGGAGCAGGCCGCGAGGCCGATGACCTCGAAGGCGCCGGGCTGCGAACGCACGAGGTCCAGGGTCTGAAGGCCGATCGAGCCCGTGCTGCCGAGGACGAGAATGCGTTTCATGGGGCTGAGGGAGGGGCCGTTTGCTCCGGGGGCGATCCGGGCCTAAGTTTAGGCGGCCTTGAAGTCGAGTTTGCGAGGGTTGGCGGGGAAAATCCCCTTCGCGGGGGAGCACTAGGATGTGGTCCCGTCGAGCGCGCTTCTGCCCGCTCTGCTCCTCGGCGCTCGCCATACGGGAGGTCGGCGGACGACCCCGCCCGCGCTGCCTGGAGTGCCGATTCGTGCTCTACGAGAATCCGGCCAGCGCCTCGGCCGGCCTGGTGCTCGACCCGGACGGCCGGGTTCTGCTCGTGCGGCGGGCGATCGAGCCCTTCAAGGGCCTCTGGGCGATCCCCGCCGGCTACCAGGAGGCGGACGAGGATCCTCCGGCCGCCGTGGTCCGTGAGGTCCGCGAGGAGACGGCGATCGACGTGAGGGTCGTGCGCCTGGTGGACCTGATCCACGTACCCGACGACGCGCGCAAGCCGGCCAACGTCGCGGTCTACCTGTGTCGCTCCGCCGGCGGAGCGCCCCGTCCGGGCCACGACGCCGCCGAGGCCGCCTGGTTCGGCCTCGATGAGTTGCCGGGGGAGTTGGGGTTCGACAACGGGCCGCGTATCCTGGGCCGCTTGATGGCGGGCGGGGATCTGCACCACGAGCTGGCACCCCGCTCCTGAATCGCCCGCGATTCTCCGATCCCAAACCAGGCCGTTCCGTGACCGAGAAGACCTCTCTGAACTACCGCGACGCGGGCGTCGACATCGCAGCCCAGGACGAGGCGCTGGCACGCGCGCGCGAGTCCATCCGCGCCAGCTTCACGCCCGGTGTCATCGGTGACGTGGGCTCCTTCGGTGGTCTGTTCGACCTCGCGCGGGCTGGCGCCGAGGGCGAGGTGATCGTGGCCAGCGCCGACGGGGCCGGCACGAAGCTGGAGGTCGCCGTGCGCTGCGGCGTGTACGGCACCGTTGGGCGTGACCTGGTACAGCATTGCATCAACGACATTCTCGTACAGGGGGCGCGGCCGTTGTTCTTCATGGACTACGTGGGGACCGGCAAGCTCGCGCCGGAGGTCGTCTCGGCGTTGATCGGCGGCTGCGCGGCAGCCTGCGCGGACAACGGCCTGGCGCTTCTCGGCGGGGAGACGGCCGAGATGCCGGGCCTGTACCGAGAGGGCGACTTCGACCTGGTGGGTTTCATCGTGGGCTCGGTGGCGCGCGAGCGCCTGCTCGACGGGAGCCGCGTGCGCGCCGGCGATGTTCTGCTCGGCCTGGGCAGCGATGGCTTGCACACCAACGGCTACTCCCTGGCGCGCAAGATCCTCTTCGAACGCGAGGGGCTCGAAGTGGAGGACCGGCCCGCCGAATTGGAAGGGAAGAGCGTGGGCGAGGCCCTTCTGGCTCCCCATCGCTCATACCTCGATTCTCTGTGGCCGGCCCTGACCGAAGACCGCGTCCACGCACTGGCCCACATCACCGGCGGCGGGCTGCGAGACAACCTGCCCCGCGTGCTCGGCGAGCACCATGCACGCATCGAGCGCGGCGCCTGGGACATCGGGTGCCTCTTCCGCTTCCTCTGCGAGCGGGGCTCCCTCGAAGCCGACGAGGCCTACCAGGTGTTCAACATGGGCATCGGGATGGTGGCGGTCGTGGCCGCGGGCGAGGCCGAGGCCCTGGCTCGAGAGCTCGCCGAGCGCGGCGAGCGCACGGCCGTCATCGGGACTGTGGAGGAGGGCTCCGGCCCGGTCGTCTGGGCGGGAGAGTGATCGGCCTCTTGGTTGCGGGGACCCTCTGCTGCGGCGGGGCCGACGAAGACTGGCACGCGGTCTGGAGCGGCCTGTCGGTGCTGGAGGCCCTCTCGACGGAGGAGGGCCCCACGCGTGCGATGGAGAGCCTGCGCTTGGAGTCCCTTGCCGCCGCCCGCACGGACCCCCTGCGCAAGGCTGTCCTGCACTTCCACCTCGAGCGCTTGGCCGGTGGCCGCCCGGCACCCGTCGCTCCCCCCCGGCGGCTGGTGTTGAGCCCGGGCGAGGCCTGGCCCATGGCGCGCGCACTCGCGCCTGGGGAGGCGGCCGACGCCGCCCTGCTCGCGGCCGTGGGCGAGGTCTGCGACGGGCCGGCCCTCGCCCGTTGCTTGGTCCTGGGCTACGAGCGTTTCCAAGCCCTCTCCGAGGTGTTTCGCGCCGACGACGCCCTGCGCCTGGGAGAGGCCCTGCACGAGCGCGCGCGGGCGCCTTGGAGCGCGGGGAACCTGGGCCGCATCCTGGGGCGCTTGGGCCGCGCCGGCGAGGGCCGCGCGGTGCTGAGCGAACAGCTCGCTCGCGAGGGCGATCCGGCGGTGCGCCTGGCTCTGTATGACGACCGCGGCCTGTTGGCTCTGGGGGCGGGCGAGTGGGAGCTGGCGCGGGCCGACCTCGGGCTCGCCCTCGTCCAGGGCTCGCCCAGCGCGGCGGTCGTCTTGGGGCAGCGCGCCCTGGCGCACGGGCGCTCCCTGCGCGCCCGGGCCCTGTTCCGGGAGGGCGCGCGCGCCGTGCCGCCCCGCCCCTGGGCCCTGCGCGGCTGGGGCCTTAGCATGTTGGCTGGCCAGGAAACCGGCCTCCCCGATCCCCTTACCACTGTCACCGACCCATCCAGCCGAGATAGATGAGAGGCATGCCCAAGACCCTTCCGATCGTGTGTGCCCTGCTCTTGGGCGGACTGCCCCTTGCCCATGCACTCCGCCCGGCGGGCACCGAGGAGCTGTTGAGCTCCAGCGAGCATGGCAAGGTGGGTTCCAAGATCGCGGACTGTGTCGCCGCCAAGCTGGCTCGCAAGGGCCAGACCGAGGCCGAGGAGGACTTGCGCAAGGCCCTCGAGAAGTGGGGCAAGAAGCGCGTGGCGGGGGGACTCGATCCCCTGGGCCTGAACCTGACCGAAGACCTCGGACAGGCGCTCTGGCAGTCCTACAAGTACTCGAAGGTGCGAGGCGTGAAGAAGGGCAAGGTCGTCTCCGTGGAGACCGAACCGATCCCTTTCTACGGCCCCGACTACACGGTCGAATACGCGTTCCACGCGCCGGCCAAGTACAACGCGCGCCAGGCCTACCCTCTGATCCTGTGCATCCCCGAGGAGGGGGAGCGACCCAGCGATCACCTGATCGAGCGTTGGCTACAACAGCCTGCGCTCAAGGATGCCGCCATCCTCGTCGGATTGCCCTTGCCCGAGGACGTGGAGGCCTGGACGGTGATCGGGTCCGAGGGGAAGCCCGGCGGCGTGGGGATCCTCCTGAGCGTCTTCAAGTCCGTGAGCCAGAGCTACGCCATCGATTACGACCGGGTTTTCATCGCCGGGCGCGGGCTGGGGGTTGCGGCGGGGATGTCGATCGCCGCCATGTTCCCCGATCGCTTCGCCGGTGTGGTCGGGCGCACCGGGGATGCAGCGGAGGTGGCGGTTGAGAATTTCCGCAACCTGCCGACCTTCTTCGCCGGCGGAGGGCAGCGGGCCTCGGCCTACGCGGAGGAGTTGAAGGACGCGGGAATCGAGAACTGCACCGTACAGCCCGACGCCACGGCGGATCATGTCTGGGCCTGGATCGAGGGCACCAGGCGCGATTCGAACCCGAGCGAGGTGCTGCTGCGCCCCGGCGCCCCCTTTCCGAACAAGGCCTACTGGGTCGAAATCCCCCCCCACGACGGCTCGGTCGAGGCACGCCTCGCGGCCCGCATCGACCGAGAGTCCAATACGGTCGTGATCGAGGCGACGGGCATCGCCTCGGTCACCCTGTCCTTCAACGACGTCCTGGTGGACCTCAGTCGGCCAGTGAAGGTGATCTGTAACGGTGCGGAGAGCGAGGACCTTCTGCCGCGCAACCTCACGACGACCCTGCAGATGATCTACAGCACGCGCAACGATCCGGGGAAGCTCTATACGGCTTCCAAGGCCTACGACCTCCCCAGCGCTGGGGAGTAGGCGTGCCTCTCGATCCGGCGGGCGGCCAGCCGCGGGCGTCCCAGGCCTCGAGGGGGGGCGGACCGTGAGCGGCGGCGGCGCGCCGGCCGCCCCTCCTGCGGGCGGGCTGTGGCCCTTGGGTATCGCCTTCTGGGCTGGCGGGGGGACCATGGTGGTCGAGCTCAGCGCGGTGCGGTTGCTCGCCCCTTGGTTCGGAGCGAGTCAGGGCGTCTGGACCAACGTGATCGGCGTGGTCCTGTTGGCTCTGGCCCTCGGCTACGCCCTCGGCGCGCGCCTGGCTTCCAGGGGGCGCCCCGAGCGCCCCCTGGCTCTGGCACTGCTCTCGGGGGCCCTTTGCACTGCTTGGTTGCCGGTCGCCGCCCCCGCTGTCGCCGCCTGGTTCCTGCCTGAGGGGGTGACCCTCGACCGCGCCGCGGTGTTGGTCCATTGGGGCAGCCTGGCTTCCTCTCTGCTCCTTTTTCTGCCGCCCGCGGCAGTCCTGGGCTGCGTGAGTCCCCTCGTCGTCGAGTGGATCAGCGAGCGCCGCGGGATCCACGCTGGAACCGCGGGGGGCTTGGTGCTGTGCGCCGGGACCTTGGGAAGCCTCCTGGGGACTTTCGGGACGACCCACGTGCTGCTCCCGCGCCTGGGCCTGCGGGCTACCTTCCTTGGAGTGGCGGTCCTCTTGGCGCTTCTGGGCCTCGCCTGCCTCTTGCTCGGGCGCCGGGGTGGGGGCGCGGGGTGGGGGACCCCCTCCCTGCTCCTGCTCGCCCTCGCCGGGGCGGCCGCCATTGCGCCGCGCTCGGTCGCCCTCGGCGCAGGGCTACGCCTTCTGGAGGAGGTGCAGTCGCCTTACCAACTCGTGCGGGTCGTGGAGACCGTGGGCGAGGGCCCTCGGCGCCGCATCCTGCAGGTCAACGAGGGCTTCGACTCCTTCCAATCAGTATGGCAGGCCGAGCTCGGCTTGATGGGGGACGGACACTACTACGACTACTTCGCTCCCCCGGCCTGGTGGGGGGGGGCGCGTGAGACCTGGAGCGTCCTGGTCCTGGGGCTGGGGGCCGGTTCCGGTTGGCGAGTCCTCGATGGTTGCCTGCCTGGGGGGGTGCGGCTCGAGACCGTCGGCGTCGAGATCGATCCGCAGGTGATAGCCCTCGGCCGGCGCCACATGGAGTTGGCCGAAGACGGGCCCTCACGGCGGATCCTCGCCGGCTGGGACGCACGCTGCGCCCTGCGTGCCCTGGCTCCCGTGACCTTCGATCAGGTCGTCCTCGACACCTACACCAACCAGACCGAGTTCCCCCCCCACCTGTGCACGGTCGAGTTCTTCCGCGAAGTCCACGGGCGCCTGAACGAGGGAGGCTGGGTCTCCGTCAACGTCGGCGGGTTCGGCCTTGACGACCCTGTGGTGCGCGCCCTGGGTGCCAGCTTGGCGCAGGGCTTTGGTTCTGAAGTGCTCTCCGTCCGCGTGCCCTTCTCCCGAAACCTGATGCTCTACGCGCGGCGTGGAGCGGTTCTGCCGCGACCCGACGGGAACGAGTGGGCGGCGGTCGCTCACCCGGAGCTGCGGGTAGCCCTCGCCCGCCTTCGCCTGTCGGGAGCTTGGGAGATCTTGGGGCCCCGAGACGGCCCGTTGTTGTTCGACGACGGCAGCTGCATCGAGTCTCTCCAGCGGGCTTCCTTGCGGCGCGCGGCCGCGCTTGGCGGAGAGGGAACGGAATGAGCTTCCCGGTCTGTTGGATGACCTTGATGACCGTCGCTGGTTCGCTGCCCCAGGGCCTCGTGCAACTCGTCAGCGAGGGACGCTTCGTCGAGGCGCTCGAGGAAACCCGGGCGGGGGGCGACACCCTGGAGCGCTGGCAGAACGAGTTGCACGTCCTCCATAGCGCGGGTGATCTCGAGGGAGCGTTGCGCACGGGCCTGGAGGGCGTGCGGCTCTATCCGAGCGATCCCTGGCTGTGGGAGCGGGCGGTGTTCGTCGCCTTGACCTTGCATCGGACTGCCACCGCACGCGCGCACCTCTCCGGGCTCTCCGAAGCCGTCGCCGGCTTGCCCCCGGAGGGGCGAGGCTCTTGGAGGGCGACCCTCGGCAGACTCGAGGCCCAGGTCACCGGGCAAGAGGCCGGCCGCAGGGCCGTCGCCACGGCATTGGCACGGGCTCGCTGGACCGCGGGGGGGCTCGCGTCGCTCATCGCCCTGGTGGCCGCCTGGGCCCTGTTCGCCGGGCGAGCGCCGGACGGCCGCTCAGGCGAGGGGACGCGGCTTGCCGGCGCGTCCCGAACCGGCGCGTCGCAATGAGATCCGCCCGGCCGCTCTAGAAGCGACCGGGCGGTGTGTCTGAGGCATTGTCGGCCCCAGGCTCTTCCCGCAATCGAGAAGGTTGGCGGTAGCCAGAGTCTACGCCTGGGCCTGGAATCCCGCAGCCCGTCGCCTCCAGTTTTTCTTCGCCTCCCTTCCGGGGGGCCGGAAACAGGCCCGCCCCGGCCCATGGGGCCGGGGCGGGCTCTCCCGCGCGCCCTGCGCGCGGGTCGGCGGAGGGCCGGAACGCTAGAGGATGTCCAGCACGCCGGTACCGTCCGAGGCGCTGGTCAGGGTCGTCGTATTCGCCCGATAGTTGATGTCGACGGAGATCTTGGAGTTCCAGGGCAGGGTCTCCTTGTCCGCAACGATGCCCAGGGCCACGCCGGCGAAGGCGCGCGCCTTGGGTGTCACATCCGTGCTCTGGAGCATCTCGACCAGAGGGTCGATGGAGCGCGAATCACCGATGAACCCCAGGGCCGAGGCGATCGCCGCCTGGGTCGAGAGGGTCTTGGCCTCGTTGCGCAGCATGCTCGTCAGCTCGGGCACGGCGTTCTTGTCTCCCAGCAGTCCCAGGGAGATAGCCGCGCTCTTGAGCAGGTCGGAGCGGTACTTGGAGGCCTGCACGATCTTCTGGATCGGCTCGATCGCCTCGGCGGCGTTCATCAAGCCGAGGGCCACGGCGATGTCGCCGCGCGGCTCATCTTGCGAGATGCGGTCCAGCTTCTCGAGCAGCAGGGAGGCCGACTCGTTGTCGCGGGCGATACCCAGGCCGATGGCGTAGGCGCCGACCTGGGAGGGGGCTCCTTCCTCGCGCAGCTTGATGCGCAGGGCACCGAGGGCGTCCGAAGAGGGAGTCTGTCCCTTGTCCAGAAGGGAACGCTCCATGACGCCGATCGCGAGGCCGGCCCAAGGCTTGAGCTGGCTCTTGCCGCGCGAGAGCTGCTTCATCAGGTGCGCACGCAGCTCCTTCTCGCCGGCCAGGGGCGTGTCCCCGGTTCCGGGGCGCCCGCCGACTTGCCC
The DNA here is from genome assembly GCA_002686265.1 of Planctomycetota bacterium. GTDB lineage: Bacteria > Planctomycetota > UBA1135 > UBA1135. Next base: position 172,426 of record NZBA01000050.1, on the reverse strand, counting down.
GGCGGAGATCATGCTGTAGTTCTTGGTTTGGACGTCACTGTTGCCCGATGCCTCGATCAGGGCTGCGCGGATCTTCTTGTCCTCGGGGTCCGCGTCGAGGTCTCCGATCTGGCCGAAGGCCAGGGTGCAGCTCTGTCGCAGCTCAGCCTGGCCAGGAGCGCGCTTGCGCACGAACGGCGCGAGAGCCTCGACCACGGCGCTCTTGAGCTCCGGGGCGCCGTCGAGCAGGAGCGCGATGGCGTGGGGAGCGTGGGCACGCACCAGGTAGTGCTTGTTCTTCTCCCCGTCAGCCAGGAAGAACTCGACCAGATACTCGATCTGTTCCTTGCGGGACCAGTCCGCGACGGTCAGCTCGTCTTCCGCGCCGGCTTCGCCCCCTGCCGTGGCGGGACCGATGTCGAGCGGAACGAGGCCCATGGCGATCAGCGCTCCGACCTTGACGTCGCGAGTGGACTGGCGCGGGGACTCGAGGACCTCCCACAACGAGCGCACGATCGCGCGCCGCGTCTCGAGGTCCGAGGTGCGGTTGCCGATCAACCCCAAGCCGTAGGCGGCGAAGGCGCGCGTGCGGTAGTTGATCCCGCCCTCGTCACCGGTCAGCACCCGGGCGTCGGGCATGTCGTTCATGATGCCCAGGAGGGTCTCGGTGGACGCTGGATTGGCCAGGATCCCCAGGGTCAGGGCGGCCGTCTCCTTGATCTCCTGGTTGGCGTCGTTCAGGTAGGGTCGGATCACCTGCTCGAACTTCGAAACGCCGTCCTCGGACTCCGCATCGCCGATCTTGGCCAGGGCCATCAGGCAGGCGGTGACGATGTCGTTGTTGGTTTCCTTGTCGAGGGCGTCGAGCAGAGCCGGCACGACCTTCTGGCGGATCGTCTCCTCGGACGGTCTCAGGTTGTCCTTGGCGGATGTCTGCTGCCCTTGGCCGAGGAAAAACTCGTCGCTGCCCGTGAGGGTGCTGGCCGAGTGGATGTGGGCCTTGAGGTTCAGGTAGGGGTCCTTGTTGAAGCCCCACCAGAACTGCCAGACCGTGAGGTCGGGGCCGCTCTGGGCGCCACCGCCGGTCGAGGGCCGCGAGGGGCCCGCACCGCCTGGAGTGCCGGGAGAGGCCGGACCGGGAGTCGAGGGGCCCGAGGGGCCCGGGGTGGCGGGCCCGGCAGGCCCGGGAGTGGCGGGGCCGCCGCCGCCGCCGCCTCCGCCGCCGCCGGGGGGGACGGTGTCACCGGGACCGCGGTAGGTCCCGCCGTGCCCCTGAGAGGTCTCTTGGAGGCCGAGGGCGCCAGCGGTGAGCAAGGCGCCGAGGAGAAGTAGCTTCTTCATCATCTTCGGTCGGTGTGTTGTTGTCGTTGGGAACCCCACAGGTCCCTCGCCGTCAGGCGACGGTGCTCGATGGATCGGTCGCACTGCCGGCAGCTTAGCAAGCCCCGTGCCAGGAGGCCGGAGCGGAGCCGGAGGGGCGCGGCGTGAGACCCACTGGAGGGCGGATCACGCAGCCATCCTAGTAGGAGGGCGGAGGATGTGTACCACCAAAGCGCCGGCAGCACCCTCGAGCAAGGGTAGGGGACCCTCTCACGTTCCCTCCGCGTAGCGCTGCGTCCCCCGGGCGGACGCTTCCCCCGCTCGCATCCATAGCCCTTCCCCTGGCACCTCCCAAGGGGCAGACTCGGGACATGGATGCAGCTGCCGACAGGGAGCCGCCGCCTCTCTCCTCATCGGGGTGGGGAGTGGTGAGCGAACCCGCCCTCGCGGCCCTGCTGCGTGGGACGGACCCCCTGGCCGCGTCCTTGGCCGGGATCGGGGCCGCCGCCGGCGCGAGTCTGGCCCTTTGGCGTGGTAGACGCGGTATGCGCTGGGCTGGCGGCAGGGCGGCGGAGGACCCGACGGGCGAGGTGCTCGGGCTGGGGGCGCGCCTGCCCGCCGGCCGTGGCGAGCGCTCCCTGGCAGCGGGGGAGTTGGCTCGCCTGCCGGGCCCTAGGGCTCGCGGCAGCCGGGGGGCCTGGATCGCCCGCGCCCCGGGCGGGGGGGTGCTGTGGCTCGAGGCGACGCGCCCCCTGGACCTCGACGCTCGCCGCGCCCGCAGCTTCTGCGAGCAGCTTGGCGTTCTGGAGGACTTCCCCTCGCCTCTAGCCGACCGCGAAGCGGCGCACCTGGCGCGCCTGGGCGCTCGGGCCGCCGGGGTCGCTCACGACTGTAGGCACCTCGTCTCCCTGGCGCGCTTTCAACTTGCCCGCGAAGGCGGGGAGGGGACCCCGCTGAACGACACCCTCGACGAGTTGTGCTCCCTGTCCGGCGAGTTCCTCAGCGGTGGCGCGGGCGAGGCCCTGGCGAAGGTGCCTCTGGGCCCCCTGGCCGAGGGGGCGCTGGAGTCGGCTCGGCGCATCAGCTCTCGTGCCGACGAGGTCCGCTGCAGCCTGGAGCTTGAGGAAGCACCAACCCTCCGCACGCGCCCGCGGCTGCTCGCGCGGGTCCTGCGCAACCTGAGCCTGAACGCCATCGAATCCTGCGCCGTGGGGGCTGAGGTGTCCGTGGCCTTCGAACGCGAACGCGAGGGGGCGCGGATCATCGTGGCCGATGGCGGCCGGGGCATGGGGGCGACCGAGCTCGACTGGCTGCGAGCCGGCGCCAGCGGGAGCGGTGGCACGGGCTATGGGAGCGTGAGCTTGCTCGAGTGCATCGACGCCCTCGGGGCGCGCTTGTCGATTGACTCCCTGCCGGCAGTGGGCACTGTCTGCGCCGTTCACCTGCCCCCAGGCTGAGGCTCGCCGAGCGTGGCTCAGCGACTCAGGAGCGGCCCAGCACGGACGAGCGCAGGAACTCCCGGTTCAGCCGGGCGATGTGCGCCACCGAGATGCCCTTGGGACAGGCTGCCTGGCACTCGCGCTCGTTGGTGCAGCCCCCGAAACCCTCTCGGTCCATGCGCTCGACCATGGCCAGGACCCGTCGTTCGCGCTCGGGCTCTCCCTGGGGGAGCTGGGCGAGGTGCGAGACCTTGGCCGCGGTGAAGAGCATGGCCGAGGCATTGGGGCAGGCCGCAACGCAGCCTGCGCAGCCGATGCAGGCGGCGGCATCCATGGCCTCGTCGGCGGCGGCGGTGGAGATGGGCAGAGCGTTGCCCTCCGGCGCCGAGCCCGCGTCGGTGGAGATGTAGCCACCCTCGGCGATGATGCGGTCGAAGGCCGAGCGGTCGACGACCAGATCCCGCACCACGGGCAGGGCCCGGGCGCGGAAAGGCTCGACGACGATCGTGTCGCCGTCGGCGAAGTGGCGCATGTGCAACTGGCACGTCGTGATCTCCTGATCGGGTCCGTGGACCTGGCCGTTGATCACCAAGCTACACATGCCGCAAATCCCCTCGCGGCAGTCATGGTCGAAGCAGAAGGGCTCGCGTCCCTGGGAAGTAAGGCCTTCGTTGAGGACGTCGAGCATCTCGAGGAACGACATGTCGACCGAGATGCCCTCGAGGTGGTGGACCTCGAAGGCGCCCGGCAGGTCGCGGCTCGCCTGGCGCCAGACGTGCAGGGTCAGGCGTAGGGTGGTGGGGGAGGCGCCCATCTACTTGTAGCTCCGCGTCACGAGGTGGACCTCTTCGAAGGAGAGCGGCTCCTCGTGCCGGACGGCCCCCCCTTCGTCGTGCTCCCAGGCGGCGACGTGGCAGAACGCCTCGTCGTTGCGGAGCGCCTCGCCTTCCCCGGTCTGGTGTTCCTCCCGGAAGTGTCCCCCGCAGGACTCCTCGCGCTGCAGGGCGTCGGTCGCCAGCAACTCGGCGAACTCGAGGAAGTCCGCCAGGCGACCGGCATGCTCGAGGGAGGGATTGAGGTGGTTCGCCTCGCCGGGGACGCGCACGTCGTTCCAGAAGCGCTCGCGCAAGTCGCGCACGCGGCCGATCGCCTCCCGCAGGCCCTGTTCCGTGCGGGACATGCCGACCTGGTTCCACAGGCAAAGGCCCAACTCACGGTGCAGGGTGCTGACGGTCGAGCCGCCCCGAACGCTCAGGATGCGCTCGTCGCGCTCGCGAGCGGCGGCCTCGGCCTCGCCGAAAGCGGGAGCGTCGGGCCCGACCGGCTCCACGGTGCGGCCGGCGAGATGGGCGGTGATGGTCGCCGGGATGACGAAGGTGCCGTCGGCGAGCCCCTGCATCAGGGCGCTGGCTCCGAGGCGGTTGGCTCCGTGATCGGAGAAGTTGGCTTCGCCCAGGGCGAAGAGCCCGGGGATGGTGGTCTGCAGGTTGTAGTCCACCCACAAACCGCCCATCGTGTAGTGCACGGCGGGGAAGATGCGCATCGGCACGCGGTAGGGGTCCTCGCCGGTGATCATCTCATACATCTGGAACAGGTTGCCGTAGCGCCCCTCCACCGCCGCCCGGCTGTCGCGCCCGATGGCGTCGGCGAAGTCGAGGTAGACCGCGGTTCCCGTCGCCCCGACACCGAAGCCGTCGTCGCAAACGCGCTTGGCGGCGCGCGAAGCCACGTCGCGGGGGACGAGGTTGCCGAAGCTGGGGTAGCGGCGTTCGAGGTAGTAGTCGCGCTCGCCCTCGGGAATGTCGCTGGGCGGCCGCTCGTCGCCGGCCAGCGAGGGGACCCACACCCTCCCGTCGTTGCGCAGGCTCTCGCTCATCAGGGTCAGCTTGGACTGATGATCACCGGAGACGGGGATGCAGGTGGGGTGGATCTGGGTGTAGCAGGGATTGGCGAAGAACGCCCCGCGCCGGTGGCAGCGCCAGGAAGCCGTGACGTTGCTGGCCTGGGCGTTGGTGGAGAGGCGGAAGACGTTTCCGTAGCCGCCCGTGCAGAGCAGCACGGCGTCGGCGGCGTGGCGTTCGTACTCTCCGCTGATGAGGTTGCGAGCGATGATCCCCCGTGCGACGCCGCCCACCTGCACGAGCTCGACCATCTCCCGTCGCGGGAGGAGCGTCACCCGGCCGGCGTGTACCTGCCGCATCAGCGCTCCATAGGCTCCCAGGAGCAGTTGCTGCCCGGTTTGCCCGCGGGCGTAGAAGGTGCGCGCGACCTGTGCGCCACCGAATGAACGGTTGGCGAGCGTCCCGCCGTACTCGCGCGCGAAGGGAACGCCGAGGGCTACGCACTGGTCGATGATCTGGTTGGAGACCTCCGCCAGGCGGTGCACGTTCGACTCGCGGGCGCGGAAGTCGCCGCCCTTGACCGTGTCGTAGAACAGGCGGTGCACGCTATCGCCGTCGTTGCGGTAGGCCTTGGCCGCGTTGATCCCGCCCTGGGCGGCGATCGAGTGGGCGCGTCGCGGGCTGTCCTGGATGCAGAGCGCGCTCACGCGGTAGCCCATCTCCGCCAGGGACGCCGCCGCCGAGGCTCCGGCCAGGCCGGTGCCGACCACGACGATGTGGAAGCGGCGTCGGTTGGCCGGGTTGATCAGGTCGAGGTCGAACTTGTGGCGGGTCCAGCGGGAGGCCATCTCGCCGCTCGGACAGCGCCCGTCGAGGCGTCGGTCGGCGGTCGGGCTCACGCCGCACCTCCGAGGAAGAAGACCAGGGGAAAGGACAGGAAGGCGAGCCCGAGAACGAAGCCCAACAAGAAGCTGGCGCGATCCACGAGCGCCTCATAGCGCGGGTGGTGCAGGCCGAGGGTGTGCAGGGCGCTGCGCAGGGCATGGGTCAGGTGCAGGCCGAGGGCGAGCACGCCGGCGCCGTAGAGCACGAGGCCGGAGGGAGATGCGAGGCGCTCGCGCACGATCAAGGCCAGGCTGTCGCCCTCGGGGCGGCAGAGGCGGAAATCGTAGAGGTGTGCCACGAGGAACAGGAGTATCACGAGGCCGGTCGCGACCATGGTCCGCGAGCCGGGCGTGCGCGCGCCGTGGGTGCGCCGCACGCGGTAGGCGGTTTCGCGGGCCTCTCGGTTGGCGCGCTGCACCCGGACGCCGAGGACGATGTGGGCGCAGAACAGGAGCGCGAGACCCGCTTCCGCCAATGGCAGCAGAGGACTGTGCTCCAGGGCGGTTGCATAGGCGTCGAAGGCCGCGCCGTCCGCATCTGCGAAGAGGAGCAGGTTCCCTCCGAGGTGAGCGAAGAGGAAGCCGATCAGCACAAGCCCGGTGCAGGCCATGAGGGCCTTGCTGCCGATCGAGGAGCCGAAGGTCCGCCGCAGCCAGATCAGCACGTGGCACCGTCCCATCCGACAGATTGCCCGAGGTGGGTGCGGTGGAGGTTTGGCCGGCCCGCGGGCAGGCCCAGGGGGGGCAGACTCATCGGAACGGCGGGGTCAGTTGTTGGGGAAGCCCTTGGGGCCCTTGGGGCCTGGGCCGCCGGGCCCGGGCCCGTGGAAACTCCCTGGACCGGACCCGGATTCCAGCGAGTGTTTGAGCTCGTACAGACCTTCGCCGAAGTGGTAGGCGAGCCAGATGAAGTAGCAGTCCACGTTGTCGACCGGATCATCGACCTCGAAGGCTGCCTTGCAACTCAGGTCGCAGACGCGCGTGCAGTCCTTGAAGCAGTACTTGGGTGCCATGGCGGAAGCGGGATACTAGCCTTCAAGAGCGTGCGTGGCCCCGGACATCCCTGGCAAAGGAGCGCGGGTTTCAGGCCCCGAGACCGGAGGGAGTCCCCTGCCGGGCAGGTTGCGTGCAACATAACGTACATTATCAGACCTCCCGCGCCCCCGGCCCGCCCTGTCGGGTGCGGGAACCGGCGCCGGGGCTCGTACCGCCCCCCTCCGCGGGGCCGAGCTCAGTTGCTTGGGCCCGAGGTGTTCCCGGCGCAGAGCAGGCTGCGCGCCTGGGGCGGGTAGCACCGCAGGACCATCAGAACTCCGGAGTCGTCGACCTCGGCACGCAGGGTGTCGCCGGCGCGCAGGTGCCCCGCCAGGCCCGCGGGCAGGCGCACCTCGCGAGTCGAACCGACGGCGGATTCGATGCGCACGTGCTCGCCCATCAGCTCGAGCAGTCGGTAGACCTCGCCGGCGCCCTCGGCGCCCGGGGCTTGCAGGGCGCCATTGGCCGCTGCGGCCCGCGGAAGGTGCTCGCTGAGGCCTTCGAGGTCGCCGCCGAAATCCGCGGCCAGCGGCAGATCGTGCTGAGCCTCGGCCCAGGAGCAGAAGCGCTCCAGGCCCGCCAGGAGCGAGCGCGCCCGCTCGGGGTCGACCAGCCCGCCGCGCTCGAAGACCCAGAAAGCGCAGAAGGTCAGCAGGTCGGATGCGGCGAGGTTCTCGAAGACGCCCACGTGGCCGGCGAACTCGCCTAGCAAGAGGAGCGGTTCGAGCTCGGCCGCGCGGGTCTCTCCATCTTCACGGGCGACGTCCCACAGGAACTCCTCGACCATGGCGGCCACCACGCCGGGGAAGTCGGGGGCATCCTCGCCCGCCTCCTCGAGATCCTCGACGTCATCCAGGCCGAGATGGCGCTCGAGGGTCGCGATCGAGGTGGCGACATCTGCGCCGGAGCGCCGGGCTCGGTCGAAGGCCGCGAGGGCGCGGGCGGGATCACCGTGTGGAGCCGGAGCGGGAGCTTGCGCCGGCGCAGACTCCTCGCGGACGGGCTGAGCCCACAGGGCGAGCAGCAGCGCGCGTGCTCGTTCGAGGTCGACCTCACTCTCGAAGGCCAGCTGTTCGAGGGCGGCGGCGAGTGGATCTCCCGCCCCCGGCGTCAGGGTGCGAGGGTCGTAGGGCAGGGATCGGAAGGAATCGACCAGTTCCGCCGCCTCCGCTTCATCGACTCCCCCGGCGCTCAGGCATTGCAGGGCCTCGTCCGCGGCTCGTTCGCGCCCGGTGGAGCCGGCGCTCTCTTGGCTGGTGGCCTGTGGGCCCCAGAACATGGCCTCGAGCTCGGCCTGGGAAACGCGCAGGACGGCCTGATCGCGCTCCTCGCGCAGGCGGCCGATGTCGGCGCGGATCGCCGCCAGCAGCTTCTCGCTGCGGAAGACCGCCGCCGCCGGTGAGCTGCAGTGGCGGCCCTCGCCCACCGGGTAGAGGCGTCCGACGATCAGGTCCCCCACCGCCGGCTCTCCTCCTGGCCCGGGGGGCTCGAGGATGAAGGAGCCCAGGCCAGCGATCTCCTCCAAGGCGGCGCCTCCCTCGGGCTGGACGGCTGTGACGACGAAGAGACCGACCTCGGATGCGAGGAAAGCATCGCCGTGGTGTCGCAGTTCGGCGTCGGCCCTCTCGCGCCAGGCCCCCAGCAGGTTCTCGGCGGCGCCATCCTCGAAGAGGAACCACTCCAGGTGCCGCCGGTGGACCCCCGGATCCTCGGTGCCGAGATCGGCTCCGGGAGAATAAGCCCCCCAGGAGGCTTCCAGGGCCCGTGTGTGCCCCCCATCTTCGTCGATTAGGGCCTCGAACAGGAGCAAGCCCCGTTCCAGTGTGTCCGCGTCGAGGTTCATTGCCGATAGTGCCGATTGAGAGAGTAGCGCGTGCCTGGCCGGATGAGCCCGTGCAGACCGGGACAGCCCCCGATTGTACTCTCGAACCCCCCGAGGGCTCCACCGCCCGGGGCCGAGAAGCGCGCGCCCCGTTCCCCCACCCCTCTCGCGTTCACACACCCCTGCGCGAAGCAGACCATGAACACCGACACGAACCTGTTCCAGGACCTCCTGGCTGCCCTTCGCGATCTGCACTGGCTCGACCTCGTGGGCCTAGGCCTGTGCCTCGTCTTCGTCGTCCTGGGCACCGTGCGCGGCTTGTGGTGGCAGATCATTCGCCTCGTCGGCCTGGCGGCCGCCGTGGCCCTGGCGCGCCTGCTCGCTCCACGCTGGGGCGGCACCTTCCAGGAAACGAGCGGTCTGGAACCTCACGTCGCCCAGGGCCTGGTGTGGATCGGCGTCTTCATCGTCGGCCTGCTCCTGGCGAGCCTCCTCGGCGTGCTCGGCAAGCGCACCATCGAGGTCATGAAGCTCGGCCTCGTGGACCGCTTCGGCGGCGCGGTGGCGGGGCTCGTGACCGGCCTCCTGCTCCACGCCGCTCTCCTGATGGGATTCTGCTACTTGGGCCCCCAGCCCTGGACGGCCGACAGCCTCGCTGGCACCTTGAGCGAGAGCTTGGCCCGCTCCGTCTCGACCAACCTCCCGGTGCTGCTCGACGAGGCCTCTCTCGACCGGCTGGGGATCCGCGACTGGCTGGCCGGCCAGGCCCCCCCGCCCGGGACTCCGGCAGGAGCCGCGCCCGCGACGATCGAGCCGACGCAGCGCTGAATCAGGCGTCCCCCGACACCCTGTGCGGACGACACCAGTTGACGGACCAGGGCGCGGGGCATAGGGTCCTGGGCTGACAACTGGAGCGACCCTGCGCGGGGAACCGGGTGAGAATCCTGGACGGACCCGCCACTGTGAGTCGTGCGCCGACGCGCCCGCGATCCGCGAACGGGCCCTCGAAGAGGGATCACCCGCCCCGCAGATCGGACCACTGGTCCACGCAACCCGCGAGGGGTGCGTGACCGGGAAGGTTCCACGCGCCGGAGAGAGCGACGAGTCAGGACATCCGCCGGGGACGCAATTGGCAACCGGCCTCGCGGAATGGGCCCATGCCTGGTGGATCCTCCGCCGGCACCCATTCGAGGTCGGCCTTCGACGCGACTTCGAACGGAGATCCACTCATGCAACCTGTTATCGCCGACCGCACGCAGTTCCCTCCCAGGCGGCCCGCCTACCAGCGGCCGACTCACCCTTTCGCGGTGCCCCGCGCCCTGACGGCTCTGGCCGCCTTCAGCCTCCTGACCGCGGCTCCCGGCGCCGCTCAGGACACCATCGCCCCCGGTTTCGCCGTCACGGGCTCCCAGTCGGTACCGGCTTCGTTCGCCTCCTATCACACACTGAGGAGCGGTGACCGCGTCACCTTCGACGGGGTCAGCATCGACCTCTACGACGAGGCCGGCGGCTTCCTGATGAACCTCGGCGCCCTGCCGGGCTTCGTCTTCACCAGCTTCGTCGAGGCCGATCCCGGCGAGCAGTACGCCCTCGTCGGCGAGTCCTCCTTCGGGGACGTCTTCAAGGTCATGCTCGACGGCAGCGGGCTCTCCACCGTGGCCAACGTGCCCTTCCACTACGACGCGGTCTTCGACGGCGCCGACAGTGCGCTGCTGAGCGCCTCCTCCTGCCTGTGCGGGACCAACGAGATCCTGCGCCTCGACGTGGGCGCCGGCACCCTGCAGGCCGTGGCCTCGGTGCCTGGCTCCTCGGGGCCCCTGGCGATTTCGGCCGGCGGCGACCTGTACTACGCGACCGCTTCGGCCCAGTTCCCCGCGCCTCCCGGCAGCACGGACATCGTTTACTGGACGGCGGCCCAACTGGCATCGGGCGTCCCACTGACCCTCGGGGACGCGACCGTCTTCCACAGTGGCTTGGATGGCGGTGCGGCTCTGGCCATCGACCCGGTCTACGGCAGCCTGGTCCTGGCCGAGGCGGTCTTCGGCTCCCAGAGCCGGCTCCTGGAGTTCGCCCCCGACGGCGACTGGGTCGGCCCCGTGGTCACCAGCGCCAACTACCTCTCCAACGTGGAACTGCGCGCCAGCGGTCCGAGCGGCCACTTCCACGCCTGGCAACCCGACGCCGGCGTCGTCATGCACTTCAACGACCTCGACGGGGGTCAGATCGTGGACGTGCGCGCCCGCCGCCCGCGGGCGGAGATCCTCGCCGCCGGCCCGGCGGTGACCTTCCGCGTCAGCGAGGCCCTGCCCAACAGCGGCATGCTCGTGCTCTGGGGACCGCAGGCCTCCTACGATCCCGACGAGAACTCCTACGGCATCTTCCCCGACTTCCTGTTCCACACGGGGCTGCCTCTCGCGTCGATCCGGCGCTTGCCGTTCTTCTCCCCGGTGGACTCCACCGGCGTGGGCGAGTTCACCTACTTCGACCCGGGGCACCTCGCCGGCACCTTGGTCTTCCAGGCCCTGCTGCTCGACGGTAGCGGCGGCCGGTTCATCGGCAGTTCCGAGGCCGTGCTCAACTGACGCTCAGGGAAGGGGCTTGCTCCGCACCGGGTTCCAACCACCGGCCCGGCAGGAGCAGGCTCCACCCCTCTGCGCCGACTTCCAGTCGCGCCTCGGGCAACAGGGAGTGGACGCGCTCGGCGAGGACGGCGAGGTCGATGCCCTCGGGGCGCTCGGCGCGTAGACACCAGCCGTCGCCGTCGCCCTCGAGGGACCAAGCAAGCGCCTCCCCCGTCGGGAGCGCGGTTGCGCTCACCCACAAGAGCGACCCCACCACCCAGGGTAGTTCCCAGCCCTCCCCCGCCGACCTCGCCAAGCGAGGCAGTGGGGTCGGAACGGGTGCCAGGTCCGCGCCCGCCCGGCGCAAGGCGGCGCGCACGAGGTCCACGACCAGTTCCAGGCCGCGCGCCTCGCGGCGTTCGCCGAGCAGGTCGGCCCCCGAGGCACCGGCCAGCACGGCCAGGACGTAGCCAAGATCCTCGATCTCGCCTGACGTGCGGGCGAGGTCGGCGCTGCGGCGCTCGAGCCATGCCTCGCCGTCGTCCTCGGCGACGAGGGCGTTGAGCGAGGCCAGGAGCTGCGTGGCATTGTTCAGCCCGTGCATGAGCGCGGGCAGGAGAGCTCTCGTCAGAGGATCGGGAGGCGAAACGCTCATGTCAGGAGAGGATTGGTACCAAGGAGGGGAATCGAACCCCTACTCCCTTGCGGGAAACGGATTTTGAATCCGTCGCGTCTACCAATTCCGCCACCTTGGCCTTCCGGTCGCCCAGAGGATCGGACAGTCTCGGGCGCAAGGCAAGACCTGGCTCGCTGAAGCGCCGGGCGCGGCGGCCGGGCGCTCAGGTCCGAGGCCCCTCGAAGGCGTGCTCGATCCCGCGCTCGACGCCCTCGGCCGCTGCGGCGTAGCGCAAGGCGGCCAGGATCCCCGGGCCGAAGCAGGCCAGGCCGTAGGTCTCGTGCCGAAGGCGCAAGACCTCACCCTCGCCGCCGAACATCACCTCCTGATTGGAGAGCAGCCCGGGGATGCGCACCGAGTGGATCGGGACTTCCTGCGCTGGGCGGCCCTGAACGCGCCCGATGCGCTCGGCTGTGTTGAGTGCGGTCCCCGAGGGTGCGTCGAGCTTGTTCGCGTGGTGCATCTCGATCACCTCGACCCGTGGGTAGTGGCGCGCCGCTTCCTCCACGGCGCGCGAGAGGAGCCAGATCCCGAGGCTGAAGTTGGGCACGACCAACCCGCCCAGGCCGACCGCGCGCGCGGCTCGGTCGAGGGCCTCGTTCTCCTCGCAGGTCACGCCGCTGGTGCCGATCACCGGACGAACCCGGGCCGCCAGCATCTCCATGCCGTGGGCAGCGCCCTGGCCTGCGGCGGTCAGGTCCAGGCCCACCTCGGCGCCGCTGTCCTCTAGGGCCCGGCGCAACGCGTCGCCACGCCCGAGGCTTGCGACCAGCTCCAGGTCCCCGACGCCCACGATGCGCTCGCGGGCCAGACTTCCCATGCGCCCCCCGGCACCGACGACGGCGATCTTCAAGGGCGCGCTCACCGCCGCTCCTCGCAAGCGATCGCCAGGGCCACGAGCTCCTCGCACAGCTCGGCGAATCCCAGACCCCCGGCCGCGGCTGACTGGGGGAGCAGTGAGCGCGGAGTCAATCCCGGCAGGGTGTTGACCTCCAGCACGACGGGCTCGCCCTCGCTCGCATCGGTCTTGGGCACGATGAAGTCCGTGCGCGAGGTTCCGGCGCAGCCGGTGACCTCGTGGGCGCGCAGAGCCAGTTCGCGCAGGCGTTCGCAGGTGGCCCGCGAGAGCCCGGTCGGCGGGACGATCTCGCGCGCGCCGCCTCTCTCGTCGTACTTCTCCGTGTAATCGAAGAAGCCCGCGGCGCTCGGGACGATTTCCACCGGGTCCAGGGCGCGCAGCGGGCCGCCAGGATTGCCCAGCACCGGACACGAGGCCTCGCATCCTTCGACGAGGGCCTCGACGAGGACGGCTTCGCCATCGGCTAGGAGAGCGGTGATCGCTGCGCCGAGCTCGTCGGCCTCCACGATGCGCCGCACGCCGAGAGAGGAGCCGCCGGCGTTCGGCTTGACGAACCAGCCCGCGGCTTCCATCGACTGCAGACGGTCGAGCACGGCGCCGCCGTGGGCGTCCCACTCGCGGGGGCTGGTCCTGACGCCGGGGGCGACCGCCAAGCCGGCCTCCGCCAGCACTCCCCGCGTCGCGGCCTTGTCCATGCAGAGGGCGGAAGCCCCGACTCCCGAGCCCGTGTAGGTGCGGCCGCAGGCGCTCAGGAGTCCCTGGAGGGTCCCGTCCTCGCCCTCGCCGCCGTGCAAGGCCAGGAAGAAGACGGCGCAGGCGGGAAGGGCCGCAAGGGCCTCCGCCGGATTGCCCTCGCCCGTTTCCCAGCGCCAGCGCCCGTCGCCCGTGATTTCGACCGGCTGCACCGCTCGCGGGCCGCTGCTCGCCAAGGCCGCGAGGACCGCCGCACCAGAACCCAGGGAGACCTCACGCTCGCCGGAGCGCCCTCCCATCAACACCACGACGGGGCGGGCAGCACGGAGGCTCATTCGTAGAGGAACCCGCCCTCGCGCTCGACGAGCCGCGGCTCGCCGGCGGCGAAATCCTCGGCGGTCTCCGCCAAGAGCGGATCCACCTCGACGCACGAAACCCCGTCCTCGCCGACCGGCGCTACGTCGCAGCCCGCTGACCGCGCCCATCCCGCGTGCAGGGCACACAGGCTGCGGCGTGCGGTGGCGGGAGAATCTCCGCCCTCGGCATTCTTGACCGGGCTGAACTCCAGGTCTCGGTCCACCTCCAGGGTGACGCAGTCGGTCGAGAAGCCGAGCGCATCGAACACGAAGGCCTCGAACTTGAAGCCATGGCACTCGGTCTCGCGGCCGCCCTCGTCGATGGTGCGGATCTTCTTGCGCGCGACATGCCACGGCAGCTTGAGCCCGTCGCGGGTGATCTCATCCACGAATTCGGTACGCAGCATGTGTACAGCCACGTTCCCGGCCCGGAAGAGCAGTACGTCGTCCTCGTCCCGCGCATCGCGCAGCTGCGGGGGAAGGTCGGAGTACTCGATGCAGCCGAGGCGCCCGTCCACCCGTCCGAGCACGCCCACCTTCTCCTCGGGGTCGCTCTTCGACACGAACTTGGAGGACATCCCGGCGCCCGCTCGGGCGTGCAGACCTAGAAACAGGGGGTCGGTGGGACGCACAAGGGGGTTGTCCACCTGGAAGTAGGAGAGGTGCTCCACGCCGCGCTCGAGGGCATCGGTGAGCCAGCCGGAGTCGCGCAGTGCTGGGAGGACGCCACCGTGGCCGCCGGGAGCGAGGAAGAGGGCGTCGGGGGCCGACATCATCACGCGCCCGGTCTCGTCAAGGGCCGGGAGCATCGACTGGGTGAAGAAGAAGACGTCCTCGGGACGCAGGCCGAAGTGCTCGTGGCGCTCGAAGAAGCGCCGGGTGGCGGCGTCGTTCGTGGGCGAGGTCATCACGTAGAAGGGCGTGCGCGTCTCGTAGCGCCGCGCGACGCGGAGGAGGCGCCGGGCATGGAACTCGAACAGAGAGCGCCCGGTCACGGGGCCGACCGGAAAGGCCCCCTTGGGGCCGTCGTACCCCAGGCGAGAGGCCTGCCCGCCGGCCACCAGGAGAAAACCCACTGCGCCCCTCGCCAGAAGGTCCTCACCGACGGCGGTCGCCTCCGCAGCCAGCTCCCGCTGTTGCCCGCTGCGCTCGAGCGGAAAGACCTCCGGCGGCTCGAAGTGGCCGCGGCCCTCCTCCTCGTCGCGTTCGAGGATTCGGCCTAGGGTCTGAACGTGATCGAGGTCCACGGCCTTGATCTGCTCCGCGAGACGCGAGCGCCCCTCCTCGTCCAGCTCGTCCCAATGGCGCAGCAGGTGCTGCTGGTCGTAGCGTTCACAAGTGCTTCGCAGCTCCGCTTCGGAGTGCTGCCTGGGGGGCATCTCTGTCGTCATCGCGCTGGGCGGTGCTCTCTGGGTCTGGCTCTCGCGGTCTCTGGGAGCTCGGGGCTTGCGAACCCCGCCGAAGCCGGGGCCTGGCAGGATTGGGAACAGCTCGGCGGGTTGCTCACAACGGCGTCGCTGGGGAAGGTATCCTCGCCGGTCGGACTGCAGAGAACAGCCACCTGCCCTCTCGCCGGCTCTCCAGGTCGGTTCGTGGGCTTCCCGGCAGATCCTGCTCCAGCGTAACCGCGGCGCGCCCGTCGCGGGGGCGCGAGGACGGGGAAACGCTCTAGCTGGAAGACCCGCCGGCTTGAACGCCGGCGGAGACCTCCTCCAGAAGGTGCTCCATCAAGTGCAGCTGGGCTTCGAGGCGTTTCTCGAGCACCATCTGCCGGTAGACCAGCCGCTCCACCACCGGTGGCAGGATCGCCTCGCGGGTGTAGTTGTTGATCATGTTGATGATCTCCGCGCGGTCGGCGTCCGGCAACTTGTGGAAGTGGTAGTGAAACTTGTTCCGGAGCACGTCCTCGGTGACGTGCAAGCACTTGGCCGTGATGTCGTCGACGCTCTGCTTGTCGTGCTCGGCGTGGAAGATCTCCTTCTTGTACTCGTGCAGCAGCTGCTGGAACTTCGTCAGCAATGGTTCGCCTTGGACAGGGGTTGGCAGGGGGGGGCGGGGGGTCAGCAGGGGTTGGACAGAGGGGCGCGGGTAGCCTCGAGCCAGAGGCGCGCGGCCGCGCGCGGCCCTCGCTCGGACCCGCTCCGTAGGGGCATGTTAGCACGTCCCCACCGCGGCCGCGACGGCCCTCATTCCGCTCGGCGAAGGCAGATCGAGACGTTGTGTCCGCCGAACCCGAGGGAGTTGGAGAGGGCGTGGCGCAGGGGAACCTCGCGGGCCTCTCCGGGGACGTAATCGAGGTCGCACTCAGGGTCCGGCGTCGTGTAGTTGCGGGTCGGATGGACCTGGCCGTGGTGCACCGAGAGGGCCGTCGCCAGGAGTTCCACGGCCGAGGAGGCGCCCATCAGGTGCCCGAGCATCGACTTGGTCGACGAGACCGCCAGGGCGTCGGCGTGGGCCGCGAAGACCGTCCGCAACGCTCGCGTCTCGATCATGTCGTTGTAGTGCGTACTGGTCCCGTGGGCATTGACGTAGTCCACCGATTCAGGGTCCACCGCTCCCGCCGCCAGGGCCAGACGCATGGCCCGCGCAGGCCCCTTGCCGTCCTCGCGCGGGGCGGTGATGTGGAAGGCGTCGTCGGTGGAGCCGAACCCAACGACCTCGGCGTAGATGCGGGCGTCCCGAGCGCGGGCGCGCTCCCACTCCTCGAACACCAACACCGCGGCTCCCTCCCCCATCACGAAGCCGTCGCGATCCCGATCGAAGGGGCGCGACGCCGCTTTGGGGTCGTCGTTGCGGGTCGAGAGGGCCTTGGCCGAGCAGAAGCCGGCCAACCCAAGGGTGGTGGTGGCCGACTCGGCCCCGCCGGTCAGCACCAGGTCGGATTCGCCATGGCGGATCGACTGCCAGGCCATGCCCATGGCGTGGCCCGAGGAGGCGCAGGCGCTAGACGTGGTGAACGAGGTCCCCATCAGACCGTTGCGGATCGAGACCTGCCCCGCGACCGCATTGGCCATGATGCGCGGGATGAAGTGTGGCGAAACCCGCCCCGCACCCTTCGCGAGCAAGACGTGGTGCTGCTCCTCGATGCCCGTGATCCCCCCGATTCCGGTCCCGATGATCGCGCCGTATCGGTAACGGCGCTCCTCGTCTTCCTCCGCCAGCCCCGGGAGTCCGGCGTCCGCCAGGGCCTCGTCGGCCGACATCAGGGCCCACATCGTGAACGGATCGAGCTTGCGCTGATCTGGACGCGAGAAGTGCTGCTCGACCTCCCAGTCCACGAAGGCCCCGATCCGGACCGAATACTCGGAGGTGTCGAAGTGCGGGTTCGGGCCGACGCCGTTCTCTCCCGCCAGCATGCGCCGCCAAGTCTCAGCGACGCCGATTCCCAGGGGGTTGACGGTCCCCAAACCCGTGATGGCTACGCGGCGCATGGTCGTTCTCCGCAGTGGCGCGCGCCCCCCTTCTCAGGACTTCCCCTGGATGTAGGAGACAGCAGCCCCCACGGTCTGGATCTTCTCCGCGTCCTCATCGGGGATGGAAATCTCGAACTCGTCCTCGAACTCCATCACCAACTCGACCGTGTCGAGCGAGTCCGCCCCGAGGTCGTTGATGAACGACGTATCGCTCGTGACCTTGTCGGGCGTCGCGCCCATCTGATCGCAGACGATGCTGATGACCTTCTCTTCGATCGAAGTATCGCTCACGTTGCTACTTCCCTTCGGGTTCTGGCCGGACTCCTAGAGGCTCAGGCCTCCGTCGACGACGATGACCTGCCCGGTAATATAGTCTCCTCCGGGCCCGATCAGAAACTCCACCGCCGCGGCCACATCGTCCGGCGTGCCGATGCGACCCAATGGGATGGAGTCTTTCCATTCCTGCGCGGACCCCTCGGTGAGGTCCGCTGTCATGTCGGTTGCCACGAAGCCCGGGGCAACCGCGTTCACGCACACCCCTCGGCCGGCGAGTTCCTTTGCCAGCGAGCGGGTCATGCCGTGGATGCCGGCCTTGCTGGCCGCGTAGTTCACCTGCCCGGCGTTGCCCGTCAGGCCCACCACCGAGGAGATGTTGACGATCTTGCCGCGCGCCTTCATCAACGGCCGGGCGGCGGCCTTGAGGAAGTTCCATGAGCCCTTGAGGTTGACCTCGATCACCCGATCGAAGTCCTCCTCGCTCATGCGCAGCAGGAGCTGATCGCGGGTTACGCCGGCGTTGTTGACCAGCACCGCGAGGCCGTCGAGCTCATCGCGGACCTGAGCGACCAGGGCCGCGACGGCCTGGGTGTCGGCCACGTCCACGCCGTAGGCGCGTGCCCCATCCGTCTCGGCGGCGCAGGCCTCGACGGTGTCTTCGCAGTTCTCCGCCCGGGTGGCGACGCACGCCACGCGCGCTCCGCGCACGGCGAGCCGCACGGCGATCGCGCGGCCGATGCCGCGGGAGGCGCCGGTCACCAGAGCCACGCGACCCTCGAGGTCGCGAGCAGGGGGCTGGGAGGGGTCGGACACGCTGGTCGCCTGGAGGGGATCGCTGGAGAAGAAGCGTCTGGGATGGAGGTGCTCGCCGGGGGGCGAAGGCGGGACTGTACGCACGGCCTCGGGGCTTTGCAACGGCCCCTCGGACCTCGAAATCAGCCGTGACGGCGCAGTCGGGCGCCTTCAGGCCCCCCTTGGGGCCGGAGTGGCGGCTGAGTCCACCCGGGCGGAGGGGGCGATCTTCTTCATCAGACCCGCCAGGACGCGCCCGGGAGCGGGTTCGAGGAACTCGCTCACGCCCGCGTCGAGCAGGGCTTGGATGCTGCGCTGCCAGAGCACGGGCGAGCAGACCTGGTCCGCGAGCTGCGCCGCGATGCGCGCTGGATCGTCGGTCGCCTCGGCGGTGACGTTGCTGTAGAAGGGCACCGTCGGCGGCCGCAGCTCGATCTCGCGTAGAGCCGCCTCGAGGCGCTCGGCCGCCGGGCGCATGCACTCGGAGTGGAAGCCCCCGGCTACCACCAGGCGGCGTGTGCGCCGCACGCCGTGGTCGGAGGCGACAGCCTCGACTGCATCGAGGGCGTCGAGCTCTCCCGAGAGGATGATCTGGCCCGGAGCGTTCAGGTTGGCGACCGAGCACACGCCGCGCCCGGCGCCTACGGTCGCCAGGGCTTGCGCGGAGCTCTCGTCGGCGCCCAACAAGGACACCATGCCCGAGGGAGTCGCCTCGCTAGCCGCCTGCATTGCCTCGCCGCGCAGGCGCACCAGGCGCAGTCCATCGGCGAAATCCAGGGAGCCGGCGCACCACAGGGCGCTGTACTCCCCCAGGCTCAAGCCGCAGGTCGCAGCCGCGCGGGCGCGGTCGAGGCCGCGGCCTTCCAAGGCGCGTACGGCCGCCACGCTCGTGGTGAAGATCCCCGGCTGGGCGAGGTCGGTGCGGTTCACCTCGTCACCGCCCTCCCAGCAGGCCTTCGAGAGGGAGAAGCCCAGGATGCGGTCGGCCTCGGCGAAGGTCTCGCGCGCGGCCTCGTCGGCCTCGCTCCAGTCGCGTCCCATGCCCTCGAACTGGGCACCTTGCCCGGGAAACAGGATCGCGGCGGTCATGGCTTCCAGCGGCGGAACACTGAGTCGATGCTACTCATGACGGACGTGCTCCCGATGAAGCGTGCGCACCCGGGGGCTACCAGCGGACCAGGGCGCCGCCCCAGCTCAAGCCGGCACCGAAGGCCGCCATGATGACCAGCTTGTCCTTCTCGATACGCCCGTCCCTGAGCGCCTCGTCGAGGGCCAGCGGCACGCTGGCGGCGGAAGTGTTGCCATAGCGGTCGATGTTGATGACCACCTTCTCGGGCGGGATGTCGAGCTTCTCGACGGCCGAGTCGATGATGCGGCGGTTGACTTGGTGCGGAACGACGACGCTCACCTCGTCGAGGGTGTGTCCCTCGAGCATCTCGCGCACCAGGGACGCGATTTTCGCCACGGCGAAGCGGTAGACATCGCGGCCGTGCACCTTCAGGAAGTGCTCGCGCGCTTCGACGGTCTCGTGACTCGCCGGGCGGCCGGAGCCACCGGCGGGCATCTCGATCACCGAGTACCCCTCGCCGTCGCTGCCCATGGTGGAGCGCAGGATCTCCCCTTGGCCGCAGTCGGCGTGGGGCATCAGGACGGCGGCGCCGGCACCGTCGCCGAAGAGGATGCACGAGCCGCGGTCGGTGAAGTCGATGAAGCGCGAGAGCGTCTCGGCTCCCAGGACCAGCACGCGCCGGGCGCGGCCGGCGGCGATGAACGACTCGGCGGTGACCAGGGAGGTCAAGAACCCCGTGCAGGCCGCGTTCACATCGAAACAGGCGGCCTTGGTCGCTCCCAGCCCGACCTGCACCAGGTTGGCGACGGCCGGCAGCTGCTGGTCTGGGGAGACCGTGCCGACGATGATCATGTCCAGCTCCTCGCCGGTCACGCCCGCCGCCTCCAGGGCCTTGCGCGCGGCCGCGAGGCACATGTGCGAGGTGTTCTCGCCGGCGGCGACGAAGCGCCGCTCCTTGATGCCGGTGCGCTGTACGATCCACTCGTCGCTCGTGTCGAGGAACTCCTCGAAATGGGCGTTGGGCACCACGCGCTCGGGTGCGTACGACCCGATTCCCGCAATGCCGACAGGGATGATGGAACTCATGTCGCCGGTCTCCTCTCCGCACGGATGATAGCGTCGGACGGTCGGTGGGCGCTCCCCTTTCGGGGGCGAGGGCGGGGACGGTGGTAGGGTCGCGCGCTCACGCCGCTCCCTCGCGCGTGGCTCGCTCGACGCCCTCGACGATGCTCGTGTTGATCCCCGCGTCGAGGGCTCGCCCGGCCAGACCCAGCGCATTCGCCACCGCGTTGGGGTCGGAGCGACCGTGGCCGATCACCACCACACCGGCGACGCCCAGGAGCAGGGCTCCGCCGACTTCGGCGTAGTCGATCTTGCGCTCCAGGCTGCTCAGGGCGGCGGGCTCCCAGTCCACGCCGTGGGCCTTCAACTCCCCCAACACGAGGTCGATCATCAGGGCCGAGTAGCTCTCCAGGAGCTTCAGGACGACGTTGCCGGTGAAACCGTCGGTCACGATGACGTCGGTCGTCTGCCGGAACAGGTCCCCACCCTCGACGTTGCCGGCGAACTCGAGGCGCGAGGACTCCAGCAGCGCGTGGGCGGCCTTCAGCAGCGCCGTTCCCTTCGAGGGTTCCTCGCCGATGTTCAAGAGGCCCACGCGCGGGGCCTCGACGCCCAGGCACTCGCGGGCGTAGACCGTCCCCATCAGCCCGTACTGCAGCAGGTGCTCGGGCTTGGGATCGATGTTCGCGCCCATGTCCAGCAGGGTCAGGCGCCGGTCGGTGAAGGCCAAGGTGACGGCGATTCCCGGGCGCCGCACGCCGGCCAGGGTCCGTAGGCCGAGGGTCGCGGATCCGACGACCGCGCCGGTGTTGCCCATGCTGACCATCGCCCCGACCGCCCCGCTCTTGACGGCCTCGACGCAAACGGCGATCGAGGAGTCCGGCTTGGAGCGCAGGACCGCCGAGGGCGACTCGTCCATCCCGACCGCCTGGCTCGCGTGGCGCACGGCGAGGTCGGGGAGGCTACCCTCGAAGTCCTCGTCTAGGCGCTCCAACTCACGGTGGATGACGGCCTCGTCGCCGACGAGCAGCAGCCGCTCGGGGGGAAGGTGGTCCCCAGCCTCGCCCGTACAGGCTCGCAGGACGCCGACGAGCGTGCTCCGCGGGGCAGAGTCCCCGCCCATCACGTCCAGGGCGATCAGGGTACTGTCCATCCGCTGGGGAGGGGCGTCAGCGTCCTCCGTCGGAGCCCGGGCTCCTAGAACTCGTCCTTCTGAAGGACTTCCTGGCCCTTCAGTCCGCCCTTCTCGAAGCCATAGTGGCCGCACTGGTCGCAGACGCGGTGGGCGCGGGTGGCCGAGCCGCAGCGCGGGCAGTGGGAGACCGTGGCCTGCTCGAGGGCCAGGTGCGAGCGCCGGATGCGCTTGCGTTGCTTGGACGTGCGTCGCTTGGGATGTGCCATGGCGCTCAGAGGGGTGGGCGCTCACCCGGGGAACGGGGAGCGCGGAGAGGGCGAGAGACTAGCGCCGGCCAGCGGGGGTGTCAACGCGCCTGGCGCGCTCCGGAGCGGGGATTCGCGCTCAAAGGCCCGCAAGGACTCCAGCGCCCCCGCGGCCGCTTCACCCGCCCAGGGCGGCCTCGAAGGCGCCACGCGCCCACTCCAGGGCGTCCGGCAAGGCGTCGCTCGCCGCGCCCTGTCCCTGGGCGCGCTCCCCGCGGCCGCCGCCGCCGCCGCCAAGGCGTCGTCCCAGCTCACGGGCCACGGTCCCCGCCGCCAGGCCCGCCTCGCGGGTTGCCTCGGTACAGATGACCAGGAACGGAATCCGCGCGCCCTCGCGTCCGGCGAGGACCAGGGCCAGGTCACCGAAGCGCCCGCCGAGCCGGTCGGCCAGCTCGCCCAGACCGCGCCCGTCCAGCGCCGGGAGGTCGAAGACCCCCGCCGCCGGCCCGTCCCCGCCGAGCTCGGCCTCGAGGAGCTCGAAGGCCGCGCGCAGCTCGTCGCCGGCGCTGGCCTTGCGTTCCTTGCGAGCCAGCTTGAGCTTCTGTTGCATGGCCTCGATGCGCGCCCCGAGTTCCTCGGGGGCGACCTTCACCCGTTGGGCGCACTCGATCAGAATCCGCCGCTGACGCTGCATCTCCTCGATCGCCCTGGCGCCGGTGACGGCTTCGATGCGCCGCACGCCGGCCTGGATCGCGCGCTCGGAGCGGATCACGAAGGGCCCGATGTCTCCGGCAGCGCTGACGTGGGTGCCGCCGCACAGCTCCGTCGACCAGCCTCCGACGTCGACGACCCGCACGTGTTCGTCGTACTTCTCGCCGAAGAGCGCCACGACACCACGTGCCCGGGCGGCTTCGAGCTCCTCGACAGTGGTCTCGACGGGCGCATTGGCGCGCACCTGTTCGTTTACCAGGGTCTCTACTCGCTCCAGCTCCTCCGGCTCCAGACCACGCGGGTTGGAGAAATCGAAGCGCAGGGCTTCGGGGCCGACTTGGGAGCCCTGCTGGGTGACGTGCTCGCCGAGGACGCGGCGCAAGGCGCCCTGGAGCAAGTGCGTGGCCGTGTGGTTGCGCCGGGTGCATGCGCGTCGCTCGCCGTCGATCGAGGCGCGCAGCTCCCCGCCGACCGGCGCCGCTCCCGTGACCCCGCCGAGATGGACCACGACCGCACCGATCTTCTGGGTGTCCTCCACGCGGAAGGCGAACGAACCGTCGGGCGCGGCCACCTCGCCCGTATCGCCGACCTGCCCGCCAGCTTCGGCGTAGAAGGGACTGGCCTCGAGCACCAATCGGTCGCGCCGTTTGTCGGTACCGGGCAAGAGCGCCACCAAACGCGTGTCCACGGTCTGAGAGGCCTCCAGCCCGGGTTCGCCGTGGACCGTCGAGCGCGTCGCCGGCAGATTCTCGAGCTCCTCAGCCGAGAGCACCTGGCGAAAAGTCCCCTCGACACGGCTCGTGGCGCGGTGTGCCTCATGGGCAGCCTCCCACCCTTGCGCGTCCAACTCCATCTCCCGCTCGCGGGCCATCAGCTCCACGAGGTCGCGCGGGAAGCCGTAGGTGGCGTAGAGCTCGAAGCTCTCCCCACCGGGCAGCTCCCGTGCTCCCGTCTCGGCGATGCGGTCGGCGAGTTGCCCGAAGCGCAGGAGCCCTCGCCCGAGAGTGCGCCCGAAGGCCTCCTCTTCCTCGCGGATCACGACGGCGAGGTGCTCGGAGCGCGAGCGGATTTCAGGAAAGGCCTCCCCGAGGACCGTCCCGACCACCGCGCTGATCTCGCACAGGATCGGCTCCTCATACCCCAGGGTCTGGCGGGCGAACCGTGCAGCGCGCCGGATCAGGCGGCGCACGACGTATCCGCGGCCGGTGTTCGACGGCAGCACGCCGTCGGCCAGGGCCGCGGAGACCGCCCGGGCGTGGTCGGCGATGACACGGAAGGCCACGTCCCTCTCCTCGTCGCCGGTCGGGTAGCTCCGCCCCACCAGTTCGCCGATGCGCTCGAACAGCGGCGTGAACAGGTCGGTGTCGTAGTTGGAGCCCTTCCCCTGGAGCACCGTCAGGATGCGCTCGAAGCCCAGCCCCGTGTCCACGTGGCGAGCCGGCAGCTCGACCAGGCTCCCGTCGTCCCGGCGGTTGAACTCCATGAAAACCAGGTTCCACAGCTCGATGAAGCGCTCGTTGCCGGCATTGACCCCGATCTCGGGGTTCGCGCCATCCGCCGGATCGGTTTCGGGCCCGCCGCGGTCGATGTGGATCTCCGTGCACGGCCCGCAGGGACCGGTCTCGCCCATCTCCCAAAAGTTGTCCCGGCGGTCGAAGCGCAGGACGCGAGCCGGATCGATCCCGGTCTTATCGAGCCAGATGCGCTCGCTCTCCTCGTCGGCGCCCAACCCGTCGGCCTCGTCGCCACCGAAGACGGTCACCCACAGGCGCTCGGGTTCCAGGTCCCAGACCTCGGTCAGCAGCTCCCAGGCCCAGGGGATCGCTTCCTCCTTGAAGTAGTCACCGAAGGACCAGTTCCCGAGCATCTCGAAGAAGGTGTGGTGGTAGGTGTCCCGCCCGACCTCCTCGAGATCGTTGTGCTTCCCCGAGACACGCAGGCACTTCTGACTGTTCACCGCCCGCGTGTAGGCGCGCTCGCCCGTACCGAGGAAGACGTCCTTGAACTGGTTCATCCCCGCGTTGGTGAACAGCAGGGTCGGATCGTCCGCGGGGAAGACCGGCGACGAGGGAACCTCGCGGTGTCCGCGCTCGCTGAAGAACGAGAGGTAGTCGGCTCGCACGCGGGCGGCCCCGAAGCGCTCCGACTGCAGCGTCCCCTCCCGCCGTGCATCTTGAGGATCGTGGCTCATGGTGGCGTAGGGCCCACCGCCGTGGCGGGCGCTCAGTCTTTGAAAACGGGAGGTCGCGGCGCGCCAGGATATCCCAGCGGGCGTCTCAAGCCTTGTTGGCGGTCTCTGTCGGCGCGCCGGCCGCGGATTCGGAGGTCTTCTCGCCCCTCGCGGGCGCGGGCTCCTCGGCAGGCGCGGGGGCCATGGCGGCCCTCAGGGTGCGCTCGAGCTCGTCCGCTAGCTCGGGGTTGTCGATCAGGAACCGCCGTGCGCGCTCCTGCCCTTGGCCGAGGCGGATCTCCCCCTCGGTGGGGTGCTTGAGGGAGTACCAGGTGCCCGAGCGCAATACCGAGCCCTCGCTCAGCCCCATGTCCAGCAGCTCTCCCTCGCGGCTGATGCCGCAGTTGAACAGGATGTCGAACTCGACCTTGCGGAAGGGCGGCGCCATCTTGTTCTTGACCACGGTGACCTTGGTGCGGTTCCCGACCACTTGGTCCGCGTCCTTGAGTTGGCCAATGCGCCGGATGTCCAGCCGCACCGAGGAGTAGAACTTGAGCGCCCGTCCTCCGGTGGTCGTCTCCGGACTGCCAAACATGACCCCGATCTTCTCGCGGATCTGGTTGATGAAGATCACCAGGCAGTCGGACTTGGCGATAGCCGAGGTCAGCTTTCGAAGAGCTTGGCTCATCAGCCGCGCGTGCAAGCCGACGAAACTGTCGCCCATCTCACCCTCGATCTCCGCCCGCGGCACGAGGGCCGCCACCGAGTCGATCACTACGACGTCCACGGCGTTCGAGCGCACCAGGGTCTCGACGATCTCGAGCGCCTGTTCGCCCGTGTCGGGCTGGCTGACCAGGAGGTCGTCGAGGTTGACGCCCAGCTTGCGGGCGTAGGAGGGGTCGAGGGCGTGCTCGGCGTCCACGAAGGCGCAGATGCCGCCGGCCTTCTGGGCGCTGCCCACCACGTGCAGGGTCAAGGTCGTCTTGCCCGAGCTCTCGGGTCCGTAGATCTCGACCACCCGCCCGCGCGGCAGGCCCTTGCCTCCCAGGGCTCCGTCCAGGGCGATAGAACCGGTCGAGATGCCCCGCATCTCCGTCGCGAGAACGTTCTCCTCGCCCAGGCGCATGATCGATCCCTTGCCGTAGGAACGCTCGATCTCGTCCATGGCGGCGGTCAAGGCCTTGTCGCGCTGGGCCCCGTCCTGCTGGCTGCGGTCTCGGGGCAGCCCGGCGCCGGTTCTCTTCTTGGGAGCGGCGGGGCGCGAAGTCTTGCTGCGGCTGGATTTTTTCATCGTGGGGCGACGGCCCGCCGGGGGCCGCGAGAAGGACGAGGGACCGGCGGATCATAGCCCGCTCGCTCGGACGGACCAAGCGCGCTCCCCGCCCCTTGCTGACGCTCCGAGGGAGCCGTGGTTGCGATCCGATGGGGAACTTGTGGCGCGCCGCTTCAGACCGTGACGATACAGAGCAGGTCGTCGGTGCGTGCGGCGAGGTCCGCCTCCTTCGCATCGGCGAGCGGGGCGATCCCGAACCCCTGGACGCAGAACGAAGCCGTGACGGTCCCGTGCAGCATGGCCCTGCGCAGGTTCGCCGGTCCGTGGTCGCCTTCGAGCGCCAAGAAGCCCATGAACCCCCCGGCGAAGGAGTCGCCCGCCCCAGTCGGATCGACCACGTCCTCCACCGGGTAGGAGGGCACCGAGAAATGCACGTCGGGCCCCATCACGAAGGCTCCGTGCTCCCCCTTCTTGACCACCACGTAGCGCGGCCCCATCTCGAGAACCCGCCTGGCCGCGCGGATCAGATTCCGCTCACCCGACAGCATGCGCGCCTCCTCGTCGTTCATGACGATCGCGTCCACGCGCCGCAGGAGCTCGCCGAGGTCGTCGCGCGCGGTCTCGATCCACAGGTTCATCGTGTCGGCGACCACGAAAGCCGGAGCCTCGACTTGGGACAACCCTCTCATCTGCACGCTCGGCGAAGCGTTGGCCAGGAAGACGTACGCCGAGTCACGGTAGGCTTCGGGCAGCTTCGGATCGAAGTGCTCGTAGACGTTCAGCTGAGTATCGAGGGTGTGGCGCTTGTTCCAGTCTGCCTCGTAGCGCCCGGACCAGCGAAAGGTGGCGCCTTGAGCCACCTCGACCCCCGCGACGTCCACTCCGCGGGCTTCGAGGGCCTGCATGTGCTCGGACCGAAAGTCCGTCCCCACCACCGCCACCAGGCGTGGGGCCACGAGGTGGCTGGCGGCGACGGCGAAGTGGGTCGCCGAGCCGCCGAGCACGTCCTCCCGCCGGTCGTGGACGGTCTCGATCGTGTCGTAGGCCAGGGTTCCGATGACGACGAGGCTCATGGTTGCCGTGAGAGGGGGCGGGGCGGGGCTGAACGGCGAAGCATACCACCGCCCGCCGACGGGCGGGTCAATCCCCGATCTCCAGCGCGGCCCGGCGCGCCTCGGCCCGCAAGCGCCCGCCGCCGGGGAGCAACAGAAATGCGCCGCCCGCGAGCCCGAGAACCAGCAGGCAAAGGCGGTAGGTCACGCTGGCCGCCACGCCCACCGCGCCCTCGGCGCCGGCCAGCTCGAACAGCGAACGATAGAGCGCCTCCCCCACCCCCCAACCGCTCGGGGAGATCGGGATAGCCGACCCGGCGTTGGCGATGCTCACGATCCCGACGGTCCGCACGTAGCCCAGGGTGGAGCCGAAGCCGTGGGCGATGGCCAGCACGGCGGCGGCGATCGCCAGGTGGTTGGCGGCCGAGAGCACGATGGAGGCGACCAGCTCGCCGGGTCGGCCGGTGAAGACCCGCGCCGCCTCCTCCAATCTCCGCACGCGCTCGGCCCACGGCAGGCGCCCGAGCAGAGCGTCGAAGCGCAGGAGGCCTCGCAGGCGCGCCGAGAGGATCAGCGCCACGCCGGCCGTGGCCGCCAGCAGGGCGCCCAGCACGGCCAGGCGCAAAGACTCGAAGACCGCGCCGCCGGCCCAGACCGAGAGGGCCGCCAGGAGCACGAGCGCCCACAGGCCGACCAGGCGATCGATGACCACGGTGGCCAGGGCGTCGGCGCGACGCTCGGGGTGCTCGCGCACGACCAACACCGCCTTGACCAGATCGCCGCCGGTCAGGCCGGGCAGGATCAGGTTGAAGAACATCCCCAGCCCCGTCAGGCGCATGGCGCCGCCCCACGTACAGGGGCAGCGCGCCAGGAGCAGGATGCGCCACCAACGCGTGATCCCGGCGCAGAAGCCCGCCGCCAGGAGCAGCAAGGCCGTCACCAGGGGAGCGGGGCGGCCAGTCCCGAAGACACGCGGCATGCCCGGTCGCCAGGAGTAGGTCGACCGCCCGCGATCGAGAGCCAGGCTCACTCCGTCCCGTGCGGCGGCCCGCAGATCGGCGGGCAGGTGGGCTACGTGGGCCAGGGTCGGGTCGGGCACGAAGCCCACGCGCTCGGCCCGCCAATCGCCCACCAGCTCACCGCTCACGCGTTCGCCGTGTGCTCCCTCCCAGGTGACCGTGTCTCGCCAGGGCAGGGTTGAACCGACCCACCCCAGCAGGCCCAGCGCCAAGACCAAGCGCGCCGCGCCGCCCCAGGAGACGCGGCCCACACTCCGCGGGGAAACGAAGCCGCGCCGCGAGCCGGCACTCACCGACCGGTTCCCGCGGGGACCGGGGCGCTCACGCCGGCGGCGGAACGGGCCAGCCACCAGTCTTCCCAATCCTCGGCCCGCAGGCTCTCCGGGCCGCCGCCCACGACGCGCGTCAGGGCGAGCATGGCCTGCACGCGCACGGGACCGGTGGGATGCTCCACCGCGAAGCGGACCAGCTGCGCCAACAAGCTCTCCCGCGCCCGTGCGAAGTCGGCCGGGTCGATGTCCTCCTCCCGCCGCGGGAGCCCCTCGGCGGCCACCAGGCGTAGGACCGCGGCGGACACCTCGTCGGAGGGCTCGCGCTGGAGCTGATCGAGCAGGATCGCCAGAACCCCGCGGCCCCCCGAGCGCACGGCCGCCTCGACCGCGGCGACGCGCACCCGCGGGGACCCATCGCCCAGGGAGGTCGCCAGGGTCTGCGCGATGCAGCGCACCTCGGTGGCGCGTTGCACCTCTCGCAGGAGCTCCGTCTCGCCTTCCTCGCGGCGCGGATCGGCGAGCAGCTGCGCCAGGCCGAAGAGCACGCGCCGCCCGCCGGGTACGTCGAGGACCAGGGCGCGCAAGCCGTCGCAGGCCGCGGACAGGTCGTCCGCTCCACCCCTGTCGGCGTCCTCCGGCTCACCCAGGGCGGCCATGACTCGCCCCAGCGCCCGCCCCACGGCCGCGGCGCCGTCCGGCGTGACGTCCGGGGCCAGGGCCGCCGGCGGGCCGACCTCCAAGCGCACGGCGGCCGTGCCCAGCTCGCGCACGGCGCGCTCGCGCGAGAGGTCCCAAGGACATTCGGTCGCCACGCGGCAGGCCCACAGGACTTGCAGGGAGGCCACGCGCTCGTCCGTCGCGTCGAAGCGCGCCAGAGCCAGCAGGGCCTCGAGGCACTCGGTCTCCGGCACGTCGATCGCACCTGGGTCCTTGGCCATGGCGCTAGCCCCAGTGCCCCGCAGTCCCTGACGCAGGAGATACTCGACGTCTCCGACCAGGGTGGCCACGTAGGCGTGCCGCCCCTCGCGCGGGTGCAGCTCCGCGAGGTTGTGCGCCTTGGCGTCCGCGATCTCGATCAGATCGAAGTTCTTCAGCGCCCGGCAGGCGCCGAGGGTCAGGAGCAGGGCGAGAGCGACGAGGAGGCGGAACACGGGGCGCGAGTCTAGCCCGCCGGCAGGCGGGAACAAGGGCGACCGGCGGGCTCAGTCCCCCTCGAGCAGCCCGAGCTCCTCGAGGCGGCCGGCGATCGCCTCGGCCGCGGCGCTGTAGCCGCGGGCGCTGGGGTGTCCGCTCTCGAGCTCCCCGTAGGCGGACGGCCCGACCCGTGCGAAGGCCGGCAAGAGGTCGAGGTAGGGCACTCCGAGCCGCTCCGCCTCCCCGGCCAGGCGGGCCTGAGGCGCGCCCATCGCGAGCAAGGCCTCGCCCACCGAATCGCCTCCGGCGGCGGCGGCGCGCGCGACGTACACGACCTGCGAGCGTTGGGGGAAGCACAGCAGCAGCAGGTCGCACCCATCGGCCCGCACGCCGTCCACGAGCTCCCCGAGCTCGACCATGGCGCGCCCCCAGAACGGCCCCGCGACCTCGCTGTCGGGGTCATTCAGGATCTCGCGCTGGTGCTCGCGGAAGATCGCCCGCGCGGCCTTGGTCTCGGCGTCGTCGGGGTTGTCGAAGTAGGAGATGCGGCCGCGCAGTTGCGCGTGGAAGACCTGCAGCAGGGCCGTACGCCCGGCCCAGTACAAGAGCCCCCGGTCGGTGTGCCGCGGCCCCTTGTCGGGGGGCGCGACGTCGTTCAGGAAGAACCCGATCAGCACCAGGTCGGGTTCGAAGGGCCGCGCGACGTGCTCGTACATGCGCGTGCTGTTCCACAGGTTGTAGCCCGGCACGCCGAAGTTCATGGTCGTCCAGGTCGTGAGACCGGGACGGTCGGTGAGGAGCTCCTGAAGCCGAGCCGGCCAGGTCTCGTCGTCGGCCGCCTCCCCCCAGCCGAAGGTGAACGAGTCTCCCAGACACGCGATGCGCCGCTCGTCGGAACGGCGCGGAGCCGACCACACCGGCCCCCGCAGGCCGAGCTCGTTGAAGACCACCTCGGCGATCGGCTCTCCGTCCCCATCGGCCATGAAGCGCTCTTGGTTCGGGTGGAAACGAAAGCCGATCCGCGGGTCGAAGTAACGCGCCGGCCCGCTGGCGTAGCCGAGCGCGCGCAGGACCAGCTCGGTGCCCCCGAGGAGAACGACCAGGGTGCCCAGGGCGATCCCGAGCCCTCGCAGGCCGCGCCGCCACAGTGCCGTCTGCCCCTCGCTCACGATCGCTCGGGCGCTGACGCGGGAAGGGGAGCCTCGGCTGCGCCGCGGGAGCACACGATCCGAGCGAGCCGCCCCTGAAGATGAGACACGGGCATCCGGGCAGGCTACCGATCTTGACACCCCTCGTCTCCCCTCGTCGCCAGGCTTCCGGGCACCTACAATCCACTCCATGCCCCGCACCGCTCTAGCCCTGAGCCTGACTCTCGCCGCCTGTCTCGGCCCCGTGGGCCCAAACGCCAGGGAAACCCCGCCCCCCGAGCCTCGCGCCGGCGCGGCCGCGGGCGAGGTCTACGGTGCTTGGCGCGCCTTCGCCGCCGACGCGGACCGACGCCTGTTCGTTCACATCGGCGCCCCCTGGTGAGGCTGGTGCGGAAGGCTCGAGGAGTTCCTCGGGCGCGCGCGGGTGGCCGAGCTGCTGGCGCTGGACCTCGTGCCGGTCAAGATCGACCAGGACGAGATGGCCGGCGGCCTCGCCGTCGCAGCCGCCCTGCGCGGACAGTCCGACGGCGGCATCCCCTGGTACGTGATCATCGACCCCGCGCGCGGGCGCCTGATCGAGCGGCCAGACGGCTCCTTGACCATCGACCCCGCCGCCCTGCTCGCCACGGCCGACGGGCCAGAGGGCAACGTGGGCTGCCCCGTGACGCCTTCGGAGCGCGCCCACTTCCTCGACACCCTCGACGCCACACGGCGCAACCTGACCGACGAACAGCTCTCGCTAATCGCCGCCGATTTGCACGCTTTCGCGCGCGAGACGATCGGCGCGGAGGCCGACGCGGACTGACCCCGCGCAGCGGGGCGGCTCACGGTGTCCAAGCGACGGAGCAGGCGTTGCTCAGGTTGAAGCCCGCGCCGCACACGCCGCCGCCGTTGGGGTCGCGATACCAGAACTGGTAGCACAGCGTGTCCCCGGCGAGCGCGCCTCCGCCCACGGCCAGGGGGGCGCTCGAGGCCGCCGTACCGCCTGAGTCGGGGAAGACGATCTGCAGCCGCACCACCTGCGTGCCGCAGCAGCGCAGGCCGTCGCCGAACGTGATGCCGTCTCCGCCGCCCAGGATCTCGTTCCCTTGAAAGAAGAGCCCCGCCTGGGTGCCCAGGGCCCCCGCGGCGG
Organism: Planctomycetota bacterium; assembly: GCA_002686265.1. Lineage (GTDB taxonomy): Bacteria > Planctomycetota > UBA1135 > UBA1135. Next base: position 141,058 of record NZBA01000050.1, on the reverse strand, counting down.
TCAGCACCACGGTGTCGGCCACGACGCTCGCCGTGCCCGAACCCGCCAGGACGCAGCCCGTCCCGCCCGTGTTGCGACAGCCCTCGCCCCCGGCGCCGTCGTTCCCGCACGGACAGGGAGTTCCGCCGCCGTCGCCGAAGCACAGTGGCGTGCCCACCGCACCGGGGACGTTCAAGGCGAAGCCGGGGCTGCCGAGCTCGACCGCGGCTCCCCCGCCGAGGTCGCTCGCGCTGCAGACCGTCGTCCACGCCGCCGCGGGCACGGCCTGGTCGAGGGTGGCGACGACCGCCCGGCGCACGACCTGCGTCCCGTGAGACGGCGAGAACTGGTGAGCGTAGAGCCAGAACTCGCCACTCTCGGCGAAGCGCGTTCCCGAGGCCACGGCGGGACCGTTCTGCCACAGGAATCCGCCGGGCAGCGACGGCGAAAGGGCGTAGGTCCCGTGCAGCTCGCTCGCTCTCCACAACTGGGTCGAGGTCCCGCGGGAGAGCAGGACGCCGAAGCCGTCGGACAGGCGCAGCAGATCGGGATCCGAGGCGATCGGCGGGTTGCTGCCCCCCACGGCGACGGCCAGGCGGTGGCCGGGGTTCACGACGAAGGCCGTCCCGTCGCTGCCGGGCACTTCGGTCGCCGAGTGGATGTACTTCGTGCAGGTCGGGGCACCGTTGCAACCGGCGGGGTCCGAGCCGATGATCCCGAGCAGGTAGAACAAGACGATTCGTCCCTGCTCGTCGAGGGTTGCGCTCGGGTCGACGAAGCCGCCGGTCGTGTCGGGATCGTCGAGGGCCACGGGGGCCGGCGGGAGCCAGGTGTCGCTGTCCAGCTCGTAGCGCGCCACCTCGTTGGGCGTGAAGACGTACAGGGTCTGGCCGCGGCGCAGGACGTCGGGGACGCTGCCTTGGTAGGTCACGCCGCCCCAGCCGTCGAGGAGGTGCCACGCGACTCCGTCGGACGACTCGGCCACGGTCACCTGATGTTGTTGCGGGTTGTTGCAGCCCGACCCGCCGCAGGAGGTCACGCTCATCAAGAAGGGCTCGTCCACGCCGAGGGTCTGCGCCGCGCCCTCAGCCGTCAGGCAGGCCAACGCCAGCGCGGCGTTCCAGCACCAAGTCCGTGTTTCGCCCGCCATCACTCCCTTGTACCCCATGCCGGCCCATCTCGCTCCAACGGCCCGGCTCGACGCCCCGCGGAGTCCGGGTCATTCGCTGAAGTCCCTGGTCATCCTGCCTGGCCCCACGCGTGGAGAACCAGACGCCCGGTGAGGAGAGGGCGCACATCCCGTGCGCTTCGTGCTCCCCGGCCACTCTGGTCAGCGGGTGGGAGGGGCTGCTAGGCTCCGATGGACATGAACGCCCCCTTCCTCGTGCGCCTGTCGCTCCTCATCCTGGCCGGCGCCTGCGCCTGCGCCGGTCCGCGGCCGCCGGAGCCTCCCTGCGCCGGCGCTCCCGAGGTCTTCGCCCTGCGCACGGCGGACGGGCGCGGCGAGCTGGAGATCGAGGGTCTCGTGCAGACCGTCGTGACCGTCCACGGCTCCCGCCGCGAGCCGCGCAGCGACGCGGCGCTCAAACGCATGCGCCCCGAGCTCGCCGGGCGCTTCGACGCCCTGCGCTTCCGCCTCGAGCCGAAGTTCACCGAGCACGAAGTCGAGCTCGAGGAGGCCTGGTTGGGCTTTGACACCCTCGGCGGGAACGGGCGCGTGATGCTCGGGCGCATGAAAGTGCCCTTCAACCTCGAGGAGGTGCGCAGCCGCCGTCACATCGACTTCCCGCGCTTCTCGATCCTCAACCAGTTCGCCCCGGCCGAGGACCACGGGTTGTTCCTGAACGCCCGCAGCGCCTGCGGGCGTTGGGAGACCGGCCTGTCACTGACCAACGGCACCGGCGCCTCGGACACCGACGCCACCAAGGACCTCGCCGGGCGCTGGATGTGGCATCCCTTCGCGAAGAGGCCGGGCTCGCCCTGGCATCACCTGCAGCTCGGAGTGGCGGCTACGGTCGGCAGCCAGGACACCGCGGTGGGTGGCGAGGCCATCGAGAACGCCCTCGGCCTACCGCTCATGACCTTCGCCGACGGCGTCGTCCTCGACGGCACGCGCCGGCGTTTGGGGTGGGAGGCGGCCTGGTTCCGCGGACCGTGGTTCCTCCAGGCCGAGGCCCTCGCGCTCACTCAGGAGATGTCCGCCGGCGGCGGCGCGAGCGAGGCCTCCCTGGGCGGCGTCTACGTGACCGTCTCGCGCGTCCTGACCGGCGAGGACAAGAGCTTCGCCGGCGTACGCCCCGCCGCCCCCTTCGACTTCCTCGACGGTTCCGGCCGCGGGGCCTGGGTCTTGGCCTGCCGCGTCTCACAGCTCGATCTCGACTCCGAGCTCGACTCCTTCGCCACGGCCCCGGGCCCCGGGCGCGTGCGCACGCTCTCGGTCGGGGTGAACTGGATCCCCAACGACCACGCCGTGCTGCGCAACGCCCTCGTCTTCAGCGACTACGAGAATCCGCTCGCCATCGGCGGCGAGAGCGAGGACGGCGAGCTGGCCTTCATGCTGGAGTTCCAACTCCACTTCTGATCGCCCGGACCGACATCCAGTCATGGCCGAGCTCCGCCCCTACCCCTTCGGCGTCCTCGTGCGGCGCATGTTCGCCGAGCTAGAGCGCGACGACGCCGTGTTCCACCTGCCGCGCGCACGCTTCTTCACCGGTGACGCCGACCTGGACCTTGCCGTCCGCTTTCACGGCCGGCGCCCCTCGACCCCCTTCGGCCCGGCCGCCGGCCCGCAGTCCCAGTTGGCCCACAATCTGGTCCTCTCCTGGCTCGGCGGCGCGCGCGTGCTCGAGCTGAAGACGGTCCAGGTCAACGACGCCATCGAGGTCCCGCGGCCCTGCATCGACATGCGCACCGTTGGCTTCAACGCCGAGTGGTCCCAGGAGCTCGCCCTCGAGCAATCCCTCGAGGAGTACGTCAAGGGCGCCATGCTGATCGAGCTCCTGCGCGCCAGCGGCAAGCTCGATCTCGCGCCGGGCATGGAGCGCACCCTGTTCGACATGAGCGTCGGCTACGACCTCGCCGGCCTGAAGAGCGAGAGCGTCGGCGCCTTCCTCGGCGGCATGGCCGACTGCTCCGCCATCGTCGAGCGTCTGCGGCGCGAGATCCCCGTCGAGTACAAGGACCTGCGCGGGGTCGATTTCCCCGCGCGCCTGTCCGACACACTGACGCTGAGCACCTTCCACGGCTGCCCGCCGCGGGAGATCGAGGCCATGGCCGAGTTCCTCCTCTGCGAGCGCGGCCTGCACTGCATCGTCAAGCTGAACCCCCTCCTGCTCGGCCCCCGGCGGGTGGACGAGCTGCTCCACGGCGCCCTCGGCTACACGCACCTGCGCGTCCCGCCCGAGGCCTTCGAGCGCGACACCCGCTGGGAGCACATGTGCGAGTTCGTCGAGCGCCTCGGGGAGTCGGCGGCGGCCCTCGAGCGCGGCTTCGGCGTCAAGTTCACCAACACGTTGATCGTTCAGAACGAGGGCGACTTCCTGCCCGCCGAGGCGCGCGAGGTCTACCTCTCCGGCGCCCCCCTGCACGTGCTGGCGATGGATCTGGTGGGCGCCTTTCGCCGGCGCTTCCTCGACCGCTTCCCGATCTCCTTCTCGGCCGGCATCGACCGGCGCAACTTCGCCGACGCCGTGGCCCTCGGCATGGTCCCGGTGACCGCCTGCAGCGACCTGCTCAAGCCCGGCGGCTACGCCCGCGCGCGAGGCTACTTCGACGTCCTCGGCGAGCGCATGCGCGCCGTCGGCGCGCGCACGATCGACGGCTTCGTCCTGCGCGCCCACGATCTCGGCCGCGAGGCTCTCGCGGGCCTGGCTGTGAGCGAGGGGGATCGCCGCCGCTGCGCCGCCGCCATCGAGGGCGACGACGGCGACCTCGCCTCCCTCCCCGACGAACTGCGCGCCGCGTTCCTGGGCGCCGTCGCCCTGTGCAACACCGAGCGCTACGTCTCCTCCCTGCCCGCCGTCGAGCGCTACCGCCACGCCGCCACCGACAGGCCCCCGCGCAAGATCGGCAGCGCCCTGGCCCTCTTCGACTGTCTTAGCTGCGACAAGTGCGTGCCCGTCTGCCCCAACGACGCGAACTTCCGCTTCGAGCTGGCGCCGATCGAGCTCCCGCTCGTCCGGCTGCGCGAGGTCGACGGCGCCTGGCAGGCCACGAGCGAGGGAACCCTCACGATCGAGAAGAGCAAGCAGTACGCCAACTTCGCCGACTTCTGCAACGACTGCGGCAACTGCGACGTCTTCTGCCCCGAGGACGGCGGCCCCTACGCGGTCAAGCCGCGCTTCTTCGGCAGCCTGTCCGACTGGCGCGCCTTCGCTCACCTCGACGGCTTCCACCTCGACGGCCAGACCCTGCGCGGGCGCTTCGAGGGGGTCGAGGTTCGCCTGACGCGCGACGGCGAGCGCTCGCTGTTCAGCGGCGAGGGCTTCACCCTGCGCCTCGACGAGGCCGATCCCCTGGCCGCGCCACGGGGGCGCGCCGAGGGCGAGGTAGACCTGGCCTACTTCCACCTGCTGTGCTGGGTGCGCGACGCCCTGTTGGCCGCCGACGGTCTCGCCTACCCCGCACTCCTGGCTCAGTCGGAGTAGGTCTGTGGCCGCGCGTCGCGCTCCAGGTCCCAGCCCGAGCCGCCCGCGCCCGCGCCCGCGCCCGCGAGGGCCGCGAGATCGAGGTCGGCTAGGACGAGCTCGTCCGAGTCCTGCGCGACCGCCGGCTCGCGTGCCCCGGTCGGGCCCCAGAACCCCGAAGCCCCGAAGTACTCGACGCCCCAGGGTTCCTCGGCGCCGAGGCGGTTGGAGCCGCCGATGAACAGGCCGTGGCGCGCCGCGTCCACGGCGAACTCGAGCTCCCACATGCGGCGCGAGTGCTCCCCGAAGGTCACCGCCGGTGAGAAGACCAGCTCCGCCCCGTTGCGCGCCAGAGAGCGCATGGCGCCCTCGAAATGGCGGTCGTAGCAGATCGCCAGGCCGATGCGCCCGACGGCGGTCTCGAAGACAGGGAAGAAGGGGTTCTCCGAGACGTCGGCTTGGGAGTTGTCGAGCCGGCCGTCGCTGCCCTCGTAGTAGAAGGTCTCACAGAACCCCGCGCGCTCGTTGCTGCCGGCGGGGATGTGCACCTTGCGGTAGCGGCCTGAGAGCGCGCCGTCGGCGTCGATCACGATGGCGGTGTTGAAGCGCCGCCCGTCGGCGGTGCGCTCGAACAGCGGCGCGACCACGACCAGCTCCAGCTCGCGCGCGGTGCATTGCAGGGCCCGGGCGGTCGGACCCGCGAGGGCGTCCTCCGCCAGGCCGAACCACAGCTCGTCGGCACCCAGAGCGAAGTATGGCCCGGTGAACAGCTCGCCGAAGCAGATCACCCGCGCGCCCGCTCGGGCGGCTCGGCGCGCGAGCTCCCGGTGATGGGCGACGTTCGCGGCGCGCACCTCCTCCAGGCGCTCGGCGAGGGCGCCCAGCTCGCCGACGGTGGCGGGCATGGGCGCGTAGGCGTTGCGCGTCTGGGTCAGGGCCGCTCGCAGCATCCTCTTTCCCTCTCCGCTCATTCGACGGCTCCCGTGAACAGGACCAGGCTGCGCTCGTCGGGGCCGACGGTTCCCCGCCGGCACAGGGCGGCCCAGCCCGCCAGGCCGGCCGCGCCGCTGGCGCAGATCGGCCGGTCGGTGTGGCGCGCGGCCGCCTCCCGGGCGCGGGCCAGGTCGGTGTCGCCGACGACGAGCGGCTCGCCGCCGCTGGCCGCCATGCCGCGCACGAGCGCGGCCCAGTCGTAGGTCTCGTCGTCCAGCAACCCCGTGGCGCGCCCGCTAGGAGTTTGCGCCCAGGGGACCATCACCTCTCCGCGGCGGCGCACGGCGGCGGCGAGGCCCGCGGGATCGAGGGCGCCGCGCTCCTCCAGGCGCCGCCAGGCCGCGGCCAGGGGAGCGCACCCGTCGCCCTGGACGCAGAACAGGCGCGGCAGGCGCTCGATCGCCCCCAGGTCGTTCGCGTCGCGGAACCCGGTCCACACCGCGCTCGCCAAGGCGCCGCCGCCGACCTGCACGACGACGTTGTCGAAGGGCAATGCGTCGGGGCCGCGCTCGGCGACCACCTCCCAGACCGCGCTCGCCCCGCCCTCGATCGCCAGACCGTTGGCGCTGCCCTGGCACGAGAAGGGCACCGCACCCTCGTCCAGTGCCGCCAAGAACGAGCGCTGGCAGGGATCGCCGGCGGAGCCGTCCCGCGCGCAGCGGACCAGGCGCGCGCCGAGGCATGCGAGGCGCTCGGCGACCGCGGGGTCGATGTCGGCGGGCACGTGAGCCTCCAGCGGCCAGCCGCAGGCACGCGCCAAGAGCGCCGCCGCCAGGGCGGCGTTCCCGCAGCTGGCGACGGCCAGCCGCGGTGTTCGCTCGGGGTCGGTCGCCAGCCGGTGCAGGGCCAGAGGAGCGAGGTGGCGCGCCTTGTGGGTGCCGCCCACGCCCGCGCTCTCGTCCTTGACCCACAGCTCGCCCGCGCCGAGCTCCGCCGCCAGCTCCGGTTCCCGGGCGAGAGGGGTCGGGACGAAGCCCGCGCTCCCCAGGGCTCCCAGACGCTCGTCGAGCTCGCGGGCCCGGGCGCACCAGCGCTCGTCGCTCGCCCCCGCCCGCCGCGCGGCGCGGTAGGCGTAGAGCAACTCGCGGAAGCGCACCCAGGTGGCCGGCTCCCCGTCGAAGGGGAAGCGGCAGCCGGCGAAGCAGAGCTCGCGCACCAGGACGTGGTCGACATCGTCGCCCCCCCGAGCGGACGCGCAGCGCGTGGGCAACTCGACGCTGTCGGCCGCCGGGGTGCCGCACCCGGAGCAGACGACCTCGCCGGCGAGGTTCATCGCGTCCCGGTCTCGGCGTTGAAGGCCTCGATCTTCTCGTCGAGCGCACCCATCGACCCGTGCAGGGCGCGCCAGAAACCCTGGCCGCGGCGCGCCTCGAAGTCGCCCAGCTCCACGCCCTGCTGCTCGACCCAGGTGAAGTAGCCCAGGTTGAAGACGCGCTCTCGCTCGCGTGGGCCGAGGTCGAGGAGGTGATCGTCATCGACCTCCTCGAGGTGTTCCGCCCAGACCGCCGCCGCCGCGCCATCGTCGAAGGTGCCGCCGAAGTCGCGCGCCAGGGTCTTCTCGAGCTCGGAGCCGTACATCGCCGCGCCGTCGGTGGCCACGGTCAAGAGGGCGTCCCCGCGTCCGAGGTCGAGGTGGCGCGCGAGCTTGATGCAGGCCAGGACGTTGCACGAACTCGAGAGACCGAGGCTGGCGAGGGAGGCCGTCAACTCCGCGGACAGGCCGCGCTCGCGCTCCAGCCAGCGCCGCCCGCACTCGCTGTTGAAGAGCACGTTCAGGCTGTCGGTCGAGCGGTCCGAGACGGCCACGACGTGGTCGTTGTTGGTGATGTTGTGGATCAGCGGCAGATGCTTGTCCCCGATGCCCTGGATGCTGTGCTCGCCGAATCCGTTGTAGAGCATCGTCGGGCATTCGAGGGCCTCGACCGCGGCGGTCGAGCTCCCCAGGCGCTCCTTCAGGTAGTCCCCCGCCCCGATCGTCCCCGCCGAGCCCGTCGCCGACACGAAGGCGGCGGCCCGCAGGCCGGGGCGCGTGCGGGCGACGGCGTCGAAGACCCGCTCGAGCGCGCGCCCGGTGACCGCGTAGTGGGCGAGGTGGTTGGCGAACTCGCTGAACTGATTGAGGATCACGTTCGAAGGATCGCGGCCGAGCTGCGCGCAGGCGTCGTAGATCTCCTTGACGTTGCTCTCGCTGCCCGGCGTGCGCACGACGTCGGCCGACTCCTCCACCCAGTCCTCCAGCCAGCGGAAGCGCTCGGCGCTCATCCCCTCGGGCAGAACCGCCACGCCGCGGCAGCCGAGGATGCGCGAGATGGCCACGCCGCCGCGGCAGTAGTTGCCGGTCGAGGGCCACACGGCGCGCTGGGTCTGCGGATCGAAGCGGCCGGTCACCAGGCGCGGGACGAGGCAGGCGTAGGCGGCGAGGACCTTGTGGGCGCCGATCATCGGAAAGCGCTCGCCGAGAGCGATCACGATCGGCGCGGCGACGCCGGTCAGCTCCTCGGTCAGGACGAGGTGCGCGGGAATCTCGCTGCGTCCGCCGCGGCCGTCGTTGTACCAGTGCACGCGGAAGAGGTTGAGGGCCTCGGGCGCGTCGGGATCGGTGGCGGCGATGCGCCCGCCGAGGTCCTCGGGCAAGCGCGTGGGGTCCGCCAGCTCCCCGAGGGTCGGCAGGGCGATGCCGCGCGCCGCGAGGTGGGCGACGGCGCGCCGGCGCACCGCCTCGTCGACGATGGTCATGTCCAATCCGATGGGAGCGCCGCTCACGCGATCGCCTCCATGCGCCGCCAGAGCCGGCGCGCCTGTTCGTTCGCCTCGGCCCGCAGGCCGTCGAGGTCGGCCCCGGCCAGTCGGCCGTCGCGCACGACGTCGCGCTCGCCCACTTGGATTCCGCCGACGCCCACGCGCGCGGGCGGCACGTCGGCCAGGGGCCCGGCGACCAGGGCGGCTCCGGCCGCGACCCGTGCTCCGGCGAGCTGAACCGCTTCCCCGTGGGCGGCAGCCTCGCGCAGCAGCGCCTCGCCCTCGTCGATCACCTCGGAGGGGAAGCCGTCGCTGCCCAGGGCCACGCGCTCGCTGGCGCCGAGGGCGCGCGGATAGCCGACGCCGTTGGCGCGGTTGGAGCGCGGGTTCTGCACCAGCCACAGGCCGTGCTCCGCCGCGCGACGCACGCTGGACGCCTCGAGGTGTACGCCATGGGCGAGGACCGATCCCGCCGGCAGAGCCTCGCAGGCCAACAGGCGTTCGAGCGGGTCGGCGTAGCCTCGGCGCCGGGCGTCCTCGACGTCCTCGACGCCCTCGGCGACGTGGACATGGACCACCGTTTCGAGGGCCCGGGCGAGGTCGCCGGCCTCGCGCAGGATCCCGTCGGAGACGGTGAAACCCGCGTGCAGGCCGACCGCTCCGCGCACCAGGGAGCGCCCATTGGTCGCGCAGAACCGCCGGCACTCCTCGAGTCCCCGGCGAGCCTCATCGGGGCCGCCGTTGCGTTCGGTCGCTCCGTAGCACAGCAGTGCCCTCATCCCCAGATCCTCGCAGGCGTCGGCCAGCACGTCGAGAGAGCCCTCGATGAACTCGGGGGACTCGTGGTGGTCCACGAGCGCCGTCGTCCCCGACAGGAGCGACTCGGCCACGCACCAGCGCGCGGCGGCGCGCAGGCAGTCGTGGTCGAGAGCGCGGTCGAGACGCCACCACACTCTCCTGAGGATCTCGCCCAGACCCCGCGGCGGCGGATCGGGGGCGGGCAGGCCGAAGGGCACGAGGGCGGAGTACATGTGCGTGTGGGCGTTGACCCAGCCGCGCAACGTCCGCCCGCCGGTCCGGTCGGGTCGGTCCTCTTCGGTGCGCTCGTGCTCGTTCATGATGCGTCGGGCGTCTGGCGGCCCCGGCGCCGGGCGAGCCCGACGCTCATGGCCTGGGCCGCCGGCGAGTCGCCCATGGGCAGGCGGCGGCGCTGCACACCGTCGTGGGCCGCGAGGGCGCCGGCCACGGCGGCGGCGGTCGGCACCAAACCGATCTCCCCCACGCCCTTGGCCCCGAAGGGACCCTCGGGCTCGGGATCCTCGATCAGGATCACCTCGACCGGCGGCATGTCGCGGGCGCGCAGGACGCCGATCTCACGCAGCTTGACCGTCTCCGGGCGACCGCCGACGCAGCGCAGCTCCTCGGTCAGGGCGAAGCCCAGGCCCATGTGCACGGAGCCCTCGATCTGTCCCTCGCAGAGTGCGGGGTTGATGGCGCGGCCAACGTCGTGGGCGGCGACGAAGGCCTCGACGCGCCCCTCGTCGTCGAGGACGCAGACCTGCGTGGCGAAGCCGAAGGAAGTGTGGGTCTTGATCGGGCCGTCGGAGGCGCCCGGAGCGGTCGTGTCGTCGACGACGACGTCGGCGGCGAAGACCTCGCCGCGCAGGTCGGCCAGCTCGGCCCCGCCGGCCAGCGCCGCGGCCAGCTTCCGCGCGGCGCTGGCGACCGCGCGCCCCCCGAACAGGGTCGCGCGCGAGCCCGTCGTCTGGCCGCAGTCCAGGGCGAAGGTCGAGTCGACCTTGGGCCGGAAGATGGACGCCGACAGGCCCGTGACTTCGACCGCGCACTGGGTCAGGACGGTCGAGAGCCCCTGGCCCATCTCGGTGTAGCCGTTGTAGAGCGAGATCGTGTCGTCTTCCTCGATGACCAGGCGCGCCTTGCCCCACTCGCTGGCTCCGTTGCCGATGCCGGAGTTCTTGATCCCGCAGGCGATGCCCACGGCCTTCCCGGCCGCGCGCGCGGTGTCGTAGGCCTCGCGCACGGCCTCCAGAGTCTGTTTGAGGCCGACGGACTTCTCGAACACCTGGCCGGTCGAGAAGGTCGAGCCCACCTCGACCGCGTTGCGCCAGCGCATCTCCCAGCCGTCCAGACCGACCTCGCGCGCCAGCAGATCGACGCAGCCCTCCATGGCGAAGTGGGCCTGGTTGGCGCCGAAACCGCGCATCGCTCCGCAGGGCGGGTTGTTGGTGCAGGCGGCGACGGCCTCGATGTCGACGTTCGCCACCGAGTACGGCCCGCAGCCGTGGCCCGCCGCCCGCTCGAGCACCTTGGCGCCCACCGAGGCGTAGGCGCCGGTGTCCCCCACCATGCGCGCCCAGACCGCGCTCAGCAGGCCGCGCTCGTCGCAGCCGACGCGGTAGTGCATGCGGATCGGGTGACGCTTGGGGTGCACGCGCACCGATTGCTCCCGGTCGAGGGTCAGGCGCACGGGTTCCCCGGTCAGGCGGCACAGGAGGGCGGCGTGGGGCTGCACGGCCATGTCCTCCTTGCCGCCGAAGGCGCCGCCGTTGGGGACGAGCTCGATCGAGACCCGCTCCTGGTCCAGATCGAGGAAGGCCGCCACCTGACGCCGGTCGTCGAACACGCCTTGGCCCTGGCTGTACAGGTGCAGGCCGCCGTCCTCGCGCGGCACGGCCAGGGCGCTCTCGGGCTCGAGGAACAGGTGCTCGATGCGCTGGGTCTCCCACACGCCCTCGACCACGTGAGCCGAATCCGCCAGGGCCGCGCTCGCGTCGCCGCGCCGCACGGTCGTGTGCGAGAGCCGGTTGGGGTGCGCCGGGTTGACGCGCACGGCGTCCTCGGCGAGGGCCGCCTCGGGGTCGCACACGGGCTCGAGCACTTCGTAGGTGACCTCGACGAGAGCGGCGGCCTCGCGCGCGGTGTGCTCGTCCACGGCGGCCACCGCCGCCAGGAAGTCGCCCACGCAACGCACCTCCTCGCCCTCGGCGACGAGCCCCGGCCAGTCGTCGCACAGCAAGCCGTACCAACGCTGGCCGGGCACGTCGGAGGCCGTCGCGACGCGCGCGACCCCCGGCAGGCTCTCGGCGCGCCTCGTGTCGATCCGCACGACCCGCGCCCGCGGATGATCGGACAGGCGCACGGCGCCGTGCAGCAGGCCGTCGGGAGCGAGATCAGCCACGTAGGGGCGTCTGCCGAGGGTCAGCTCGGCTCCCTGATAGCGGGCCAGTGAGCGCCCGACGCGTCCGTCGGCGCAGGGCTCGGGCGGCTCGCCCTCGCCGCGGCGCGCGGCGGCGTAGGTCTCGACCGCGTCGATGATCTTGACGTAGCCCGTGCAGCGGCAGAGGTGCACGTCGAGGGCGCGCGCGATCTCCTCGCGGGACGGCTCGGGGTTCGCCCCGACGAAGTGCAAGGTGCGCAGGGCGATGCCGGGGATGCAGAACCCGCACTGCAGGCCGGCGGCGGAGACGAAGGCGTCGGTGAGGCGCTCGAGCTCGGCGGGGTCCGCTCCCTCGAGGGTCTCGACGCGCTTGCCGGCGACGCGCTCGGCGGGTAGGGCGCAGGTCACCCGTGGGCGAGCGTCGACCAGGGCGAGGCAGCAGCCGCACTGCCCCTGCGGGCTGCAGCCGTCCTTGACCGACGTCACGCCCAACCGATCGCGCAGCACCTCCAGGAGCGATTCGCCCGCCCGCGGGCTGACCTCGACCTCGCGGCCGTTGAGCTCGAAGCGAAGCGGTTCCATCGCCACCGATTCTAGCCCGCCGCCGTGCCCGCCCGCGTACGCGCTTCGCCGACTTCCAGGACCATGCGCCGCACGACGCGTCCGAGGACCCACTCGCGGTAGGCCGCCGTCGAGCGCACGTCGTCGATCGGCTGCACCGCACCGCGCGCCGCACTCGACGCGGCATCGGCGGCCGTCGCGTCGGGCGCGCTGCCCTCGAGGACGCGCTCCGCCGCTCGCAGGCGCAGCGGCGTGGGAGCGACGCTCCCCGCCGCCAGGCGCACCTCGCGCAGCACGCCACCGCCGGCGCGGGCGGCGAAGGCCACGACGACCTTGCTGATCGCCGAGGCGGCGCGAGTCCCGACCTTCTTGAAGGCCCCGACCGCGTCCGGCGCGGGCACGGGCAGACGCACGCGCACGATCAGCTCTCCGGGAAGCAGGGCTGTCCGGCGGTAGGCAAGGTGGAAGTCGTCGTAGGCCACCCGCCGCTCGCCGTCGGCTGTGGCGAGCTGCAGCTCGGCGCCGAGGGCCGCGAGGACCGGCAGGGAATCCCCCGCGGGCGAGGCGTTGGCCAGGTTGCCGCCCAGGGTGGCGCGGTTTTGGACCTGCCAGGCGCCGACGGTTGCGGCCGCCTCGGCCAGGATCGGCAGGTGTTGGCGCACGAGCGGGTCGGCGCGCAGCTCGGCGAAGGTCACGGCCGCGCCGACGTCGATCCGCTCGCCCTCGCGCCGGACGCCACGCAGTTCCTCGAGGCGCAGGAGGTCGACCACGGCGGCGGGGCTCCAGCCGACGGCGGTCTTGGAGACCAAGAGGTCGGTGCAGCCGGCGATCGGTCGTGCGCCGAGGTCAACGTCGGCCAACAGGCGTAGGGCTTCGGCGAGGTCGGTCGGACGGAAGGCGCGCGTCACGCCGATTCCTCCCCACCGACCAAGGCCGCCACGGCGCGCAGGATGCCCTCGTAGCCGGTGCAGCGGCAGAGGTTGCCCGCCAGGGCCTCGCGGACGGCGGCGCGCGACGGGGCCGGGTCGCGCTCGAGGAGGGCGCGCAGGGTGACGACGACGCCCGGTGTGCAGGCGCCGCACTGCACGCCGCCCTCGCGCACGAGGACCTCGCCCAGGGCGCCGTGGGCGCCGTCGGAGGCGAGCCCCTCGATGGTCAGCACCTCGCGCCCGTCGACCTGCAGCACGGGGACCAGGCAGGAGCAGACCACGGCGCCCTCGAGCAGCACCGAACACGAACCGCACTCGCCCTCGCCGCAGCCTTCCTTGGTGCCGGTCAGGCCCTGTGCCTCGCGCAGGACGTCGAGCAGGCGCGCGAGCGGATCGCCCTCGTAAACGACCTCGCGCCCGTTCAATCGGAAGGTCGAGCGCTCACTCATCGGAAGCTCCCCGCTCACGGGCCTCGAAGAGCACTTCGGGGGTGGCCGGAATGCGCGCGGCGGAGATCCCGACCGCGTTCTCGATGGCGGCCAAGAGGGCCGGAGCGCCGCCGTCCATCGGGATCTCGCCGACGCCCTTGGCGCCCAGCGGCCCACTGCCCCCGGGGTGCTCGAGCAGCACGGTTTCCATGGCCGGGGCGTCGAGAGAGGTCGGGATCGTGTACGTCGAGAAGCTGTCCTGCTCGAGGCGGCCGTCGCGCAGGCGCGCGGCCTCGAGGTGCCCCCAACCGAAAGCCTGGAGACTGCCGCCCTCTACCTGACCGGCGCAGAGCAGCGGATGGATGGCCTTGCCGACGTCGCACACCAGGGTGGCCCGCTCGGCGCGGGTAACCAGCGTGTCGGGATCGACGCTGACCTCGACCACGTCGGCGCCCCAGCCGTGGACCGCGTAGGCGTCGCCGCGGTAGGTGGCCTCGTCGAAGACGGTCCCGTCGTCGGCGTAGCGTTCGACGACCTCGAGCTCTCCGCGCTCGGCCAGCCAGGCGTCGGCCGCGGCGGCGAAGGACTCGCCGGGGGCGTGCTCGCGCACGCGGCGGGCGAGCTCGGCGGCGGCGCGTGCGAGGATGCCGCCGACGACCATCACCGTGCGCGAGGCGACCGTCGGTCCCGAGTCCGGCACCACGGCGGTGTCCGCCGGCGCGAGGGCGACCGCTTCGAAGGGCACGCCCGCCGCCTCGGCGGCGATCTGGGCCAGGACGGTCTGCGTTCCCTGGCCGATGTCGGTCGAGGCGGCGAGGACGACCAGGCGTCCGCCCGGCGCCAAGCGCACGGCGACCGGCGAGTCCATCCGCCGCTCGCCGTTGCCGGTGAAGCCGACGCCGTGCCAGCACAAGGACAGACCGATCCCCCCTCGCGGACGGCCGTCGTCGCGGGCCGCGGCGCGCTCGCCCTCCAGGGCCTTCCAGCGCTCCCGGAAGCCGGTGCGCCGCTCGGCCTCGGCCAAGCAAGCGTGGGCGCTCGTGCTCGCCCCGAGCACCTGGCCCGTGGGAGTGACGTCGCCGGGTCGGTAGGCGTTGCGCTCGCGGATCGTCAGGGGATCGACGCCGACCTCGCGCGCCACCCGATCCATCTGGCGCTCGGCGGCGAACTGGGACTGGGGCGCGCCGAAGCCGCGGAAGGCGCCGTTGGTGGCCGTGTTCGTCGCCAGGACTCGGCCGCGGATGCGCACGTTGGGACAGGCGTAGGGGCCGGCGGCGTGCAGCACGGCGCGCGAGAGCACGACCGGCGAGAGGGTCGTGTAGGCGCCCCCGTCGAGCAGCACTTCGATCTCCACGGCCAACAGCTTGCCGTCGGCGTCGACGCCGGTCTTGTGGCGTACGCGTGAGGGATGGCGGCGCGTGGTCGCCAGCATGTCCTCGCGCCGGTCGTAGATCACCTTGACCGGCCGCCCGGCGCGCGCGGCGAGCAGCACGGCGTGGGCCGCGATCATGTCCGGGTAGTCCTCCTTGCCGCCGAAGCCACCGCCGGTGACGGCCTGTCGGACACGCACGCCCTCGGCCTCGCAGCCGAGCAGGGCGACGAGGGCGTGGTGCACGTAGTAGGGACACTGGAGCGAGCCGATCACCTCCACCGAGCCGTCGTCGTGCGGCACGGCGATCATGCCCTGTGGCTCGATGTAGGCGTGCTCCTGGTGGGCGGTCTCGTAGGTGGCCTCGAGCACGTGGGCCGCCTGGGCGAGGCCGCTCACGACGTCGCCGTGCTCCACGGCGCAGGCGGCCAGTTCGCGAGCGGAGCCGGCCAAGGCGTCGTCGAGGTCGACCTCGGCCGGCAGGTCCTCGTAGGCGACGCGCAGCTCGGCGACGGCGGCGCGGGCCTCGGCGCGGGTCGGGGCGGCGACCAGGGCGAGCGCTTCCCCCACGTGCCGCGCCTCGCCGTCCGCCAGGACGGGCCAGTCGTCGGCGATCAGGGCGATGCGGTTGGTGCCGGGGACGTCGGCGGCGGTCAGGCAGACGACCTCGCGGTCGGTGAGGGCCGAGGTGTCCAGGGTGAAGCGCGCCCGCGGCCGCTCGCTGCGCAGGGTGGCTCCGTGCCACGCGCCCTCGACCGCCAAGTCGTCCACGTAGACCGCGCTGCCGTCCACCTTGCCGGCGCCGTCGGGGCGCGTGGGCCGGGCGCCGACGCTCCCGCTCGCGGGGGCGGTCGCATTGCCGAGGGGTGCGGGCGTGTCGGATTCGGGGAGGGGCGTCATCGGCGAGGCGAGGAGAAACGGGACGGGTGGGCCGCGCATCGTATACGGTTCGCGCACCGTTCCTCGCAAGCGCCCGCGCCCTGGCCGTGCGCGCGCTCGGAGGTCTCCTCGTCCCGAATCCGCGATCATGGCGCAGACCCGCACTCCCGATCCCCGTCCGCACAGCGGCCCGATCTTGTTCGAGGAGGGCGATTTCCACGTCCTCTCCGAGGGGCTCTGCCGCGATCGCCAGTACGACGACCGGCGCCTCGTCGCGCGCCGCAAGCTGCTCGCGGTGGGGAAGGCATCCCTGCCGCCCTTGGCGGCGGCGGGCGTGAAGCTCGAGTGCCGCACGAGCTTGCACCATCCCTCGCAGTTCAACGGCGGGCGCGTGCGGCGCCTGTGGGCCTACCTCTCACGCGCCAAGGCGGACAAGGTGCGCCTGCGCAAGGTGCTCGGCCGTGATCTGGCCAAGGACCTCGACTCGGCCTACCGCAACGCCTACCTGTGCGTGGCGATCGAGCCCGAGGCCCTCGAGGTCTCCCTGCGCATCCACACCGACGCTTGGTACGACGGGCAGAATCTGTCCAAACGCGCCGCCGCCGAGGGGCCGGGTGCGCTCCTCGAGCTGCTGGGGGAGCTCGGCGGCTTCCGCCTGCGCCTGCACGACTGGCGCGGCGAGTGGCCTTGCGGCGAGCTCACCCGCGAGCGCCTCGAGGAGTTCCTGTCCTTCTGGACTCCCGGCGAGCACTCCCTGGCGGTCGAGCGCCGCTTCCCCGCCCCCGCAGGAGCCCGCGGCCCGGCCCTCGAGGAGGGCGCCGCCGAGCACCTCACCGCCGAGCTCCTGCGCCTCGCGCCGCTCTTCCGCTACGCGGTCTGGTCGCAACAGAGCGACTTCCTGTTCGCCTAGCCCGCTCGCTTCGATCCGCCCCCCAAGGCGGCTTGCGTCGCGCCCCCGAGCCGCGGCGACGGGCATGCCCGCGGAGAGGAAGAAGAAGCGGAGGGAGAGGAAAAGATGGATGGTGGAGGCGGCGGGAATCGAACCCGCGTCCCGGAGTCCCCACGCACCAGACGTCTACGTGTGTAGTCCACGATTTGCTCTCGCCGCGGGGACGTCCGTGGACGGACTGCCCTCTGGCCAGCTTCCCCTGTTTTCTCGCCGGCTCGCCAGGAGGCGTTGCTCACCGACCAACCCGCTGTTTTCGTCTCCACGCGGCCGCGGGTACTCCGCGCGGAGACGGCTGCCAGTTGACTAGGCAGCGAGAGGCATGTTGTTGGCAATTGATGCCGTCCCGAGAAGATTTGCGGGGTCACTCGGGGTCCCCGACACGCAACCTGGAGGTGATCGAAACCGGTCGAAACCAGTGCGCCCCCAACCACCGGGAGTGTACCACGCACAGGCGATCGGAGGACAACACCCCGGCGAATGCCCGCCGTGACCGCCGCGGCCGGCCCTCAGCGCCGCCGAGAGGCCGCGCGGTCGATGTCCCGGCGGTCCGAGCGCGCCCGCTGGGCCTGGCGCTTGTCCACCAGGCGCTTGCCCTTGCCCAAGCCGAGCAGCACCTTCACCCGACTGCCCTCGAAGTAGATCTCCATGGGCACGACCGTCATCCCACGCTCCTTGACCCGCCGCGTCCACTTGGCGATCTCGCGCCGGTGGGCGAGCAGCTTGCGCTCGCGCCCCGGCTCGTGGTTGAAGATATTCCCGCAGCGGTACTCGGGGATCGTGGCGCCGATCAGGAACAGCTCCCCGTCGCGCACCCGGGCATAGGCCTCGGCGATCGAACAATGCCCCTCGCGCAGGCTCTTGACCTCGGTCCCCACGAGCACGATCCCACACTCGAGCTCGTCTTGGATCTCGTAGGAGAAGCGCGCTCGCTTGTTCGTGGCGATGACGCGGCGGTGTTCGGGCTGAGCGGCCATGGAGGACGGGACGCACGGTCGGCGACCCAGGCGAGAGGATACCCGGCGCCGAGGCGGGATGCTGGTCATGGCCGGCCGCGCTCCCTATTCTCGGCGCCTCGACGCCGCCGCAACCAGGGACACACACCGTGACCGACGCTCCCGACCCGACCGATCTGCTCCAGGAAGCCCTCGACGAGGCCGGGGACGGGTTCGTCGAACTGCGCAGCCACCGCAAGCGCACGCGGGGCGTGGCCGTCGAGAAGGGCCGCGTGGACAGCGCCCGGACCAGCGAGCACACCGGCGTCGGCGTGCGCGTCCTGGTCGGCGGCGCCTGGGGCTTCGCCTCCACCGACCGCCTCGAGGCGCGCGCGGTGCGCGAGGCCATCGACGACGCCCGGCGCGTGGCCCGCGCCTCACGGCCCGCCAGAGCGCAGGCGGACCTGCCTCCGGTCGAGCTGGCTCGCGGGCGCTTCGACGCCGAGGGGCTCGAGGAGACACTCGAACGCCCGATCGACGAAGCCCTCGACCTCGCCCTCGGCCTCGAGCGCCAGGCGCGCGAGGCGTCGGGGTCCATCCAGAGCGCGACCTGCGCCTACAGCGAGGTCTACGAGGAGAAGGGCATCGTGACCAGCGACGGTGCCCGCGCCTGGACCCGGCTCGTGCGACCCGAGCTGTATGTCGAGGCCGTCGCCGCCCGGGACGGCGAACTGCAGCGCGCGTACGAGGCCGTCGGCGCCACCGGCGGCTGGGAGTGCCTCTTCCGCCGCCACAGCGGCCCCGAGCTCGCCGAGCGCGCCGCCAAGAACGCCGTCGACCTGCTCGACGCCGACTACCCCGCGGGCGGTCGGCGCAAGGTGCTGCTCTCCCCCAGCTTGGTCGGGCTCCTGACCCACGAGGCCATCGGCCACACCGTCGAAGCCGACTTCGTGCGCGCCGGCTCCTGCGCCGCGGGCAAGCTCGGCGAGCGCGTCGCCTCAGAGCTCGTCACCTTGTGCGACTCCGGCCAGTCGGAGCTGATCGACGGCGCCGGCGGCACGATCGCAGTCGATGACGAAGGCGTCGCCGCCGGGCGCTGCGTCATCATCGAGCAGGGCAAGCTCGTGAGCTACCTCCACGACCGCGCCTCCGCGGCCCACTTCGAGACCGCGCCGACCGGCAATGCGCGCGCTTGGGAGTACGGCGACGCGCCCCTGATCCGCATGCGAAACACCTACATCGAACCGGGCCAGAGCACCCTCGAGGAGCTGATCGCCAACACCGAGGACGGCCTGCTGCTCGACGGCTGCGCCGGGGGACAGGCGGACGCCAACGGCGAGTTCATGTTCGGCACGCGCGAGGCCTACCCGATCCGCCAGGGCAAGCTCGGCCCGCTGATGCGCGGCGCGAACATCTCCGGAGTGGCCTTCGACGTGCTCCAGACCGTCGACGGCGTCGGCGACTCCTTTCGCTGGGACCTCGGCGCGGGACACTGCGGCAAGGGCCAGCCGGCCAAAGTCGACGCGGGCGGTCCCTGGCTCTCCTGCGAGGTGATCGTCGGAGGGCGGCAGACGTGAGCGCGACCAGCGAGCGGAGGGAGGCCGCCACCGAGCTGGCGCGGGTCGAGGAGCGCTGCGCCGAGCTGTGCGAGCTGGCCGGGGCCGCGGGCGCCGAGCAGGCCGAGGCCTACGGACAGCGCGTCCGGCTGCGCTCGGCGCGCTTCGAGAAGGGCGAGCTGGCGCTGGGCAAGGCGACCGACGGCACGGCCATCGGCCTGCGGGTCTTCGACGCCGGACGCCTCGGTTTCGCCCACACCAATCAGACCGACGGCGAGGCCCTCGAGCGCACGGCGCGGGATGCGGCGGCCCTGGCGGCGCTGACGCCCCCCGATGAGGCGAACGGGCTCTGCGAACCCGAGGGCGAACCCGCGGGCGAACCCGCGGGCGAACCCGCGCCGCCCGACCTGTGGCGCGCGGACACGGCGGCCCTGGACGTCGAAGCGGCCCTCGAGCACGGCGCGCGTTTCGTGCAGCGCATGACCGCCAGCGACCCGCGCGTGCGCATCGACGAGGCGACCCTCACCGTCGGCCGCTCGCACACCGCCCTCGCCAACGGCCTGGGCCTGCGCCGCGCCGAATCCGACGCCTGGATCTCCTTCGGAGCCCTGGGCATGGCGGTCGAGGGGAACGAGGTCGGCGGTTTCCACAGCGTCCATGATTTCGTACGCGATCTCGGCGAGCTCGATCAGGCCCTCGAGCGCTGCGCTGACGAGCTCACCGGCGTGGCCCTCGCCAACCTGGGCGCCGGCGCGGCCGAGTCCTACCGCGGACCCGTGCTCCTCGCCCCGTCGGCCTTCGCGGCCTTGGTCGTCTCCCCCATCGTCTCCGCCTCTGGCGCCATCGCCGTGCAGCGCGGGCGCAGCGCCCTGGCGGGGCGCTTGGGGGAGAGGTTCGCCTCCGAGCGCCTGACCATCCACGACGACCCGAGCGACCCGGAGCTGGCCGGAGCCACGGGTTTCGACCGCGAGGGCCAGCCGGTCGCGCGCCGCGCCCTGGTCGCCGAGGGCCGCTTGGAAGCCCTCATGTACAACGGCTACGCCGCCCGCGTCGACGGCGTGGCCACGACCGGCAACGCCGCCGGCGGGCCGCGCTCGGTCCCCGGCCTGGGGGCCCACGGCGTGTGCGTGGCCCCCGGCGACGGCGGCGACGAGGAGCAGATGCTCACCGCTCTCGGCCGCGGCCTGTGGGTGCGCCGCTTCTCCGGAACGGTCGATCCGATTTCCGGTGACTTCTCCGGCGTGGCCAAGGGCGCGTGCTGGGTCGAGGGCGGTCGCGTCACCCGCTCGGTGCGCGAGACCCTCGTGGCGGGCAACGCCTTCGAGCTGGCGAGCTCGATCCTCGCCCTCGGCTCGCACTCAGAGCGATGCTACGGTAGCGCCCGCCTGCCCATGGCCCTGATCGACTCGGTGTCGGTGACGGCGGGTTGACCTCGCGCTCCGCGCTCCGTATCGTCCCCGCCTCACCCGGCCCGGGTGGCGGAATTGGCAGACGCGCATGGTTCAGGTCCATGTTCCCGCTAAGGGAGTGGGGGTTCGACTCCCCCCCCGGGCACCACACTCGCCTGGCGCGGTCCCGCGCAAGCGGTTTCGGCGTCCCTAGCTACGAAGACGCCCTCGTCTCGCTACGGCGCGTTCTCGGCGCGTTCTCGGCGCGTTCTCAACGGCTGGCGAGAGAACGGCCTGCTAGAGCCCGTGCCCGCCCGGCGCGCGGTAGACCAGGATCCCGCGTTTGCCCATCTCGCCGGGCAGCTCGTGCTCGAAGACGGTGTTGAGGTGGAAACCGAGGCGCTCCGCCTCTCGCTCGCCGGCGCGCACCTCGCGCGACCAGGAGGCGCCCTTGAGCATCACGTACTCCTTGAGCGAGTGGCGCACCTTGCGCAGGGTGCGCACGTTCTCGCGCACGGAGCTGACCGCCCGGGCGAGGACGATGTCGCAACGCTCGGTGACCAGCAACTCCTCGCAGCGCCCGTCGTAGACGGAGCAGTTCTTGATCCCCAGGGCGCTGACGCACCCCTGCAGGAAGGCCGCCTTCTTGCTCGAGGACTCGACCAGGCAAACGCTGGCGTTGGGCTCGGCGAGGGCCAGCGGCAGGCCCGGGAAACCACCGCCACTGCCCAGGTCGAGGACCCGACGACCGAGCAAGGACATGTACTGGCTCAGGCGCCACGAATCGAGGTAGTGCTTGGCGGCGACTTCCTTGGGATCGAGGATCGCGGTCAGGTTGACCTTGCGGTTGTAGTCCAACAAGAGCCGCGCATGCTCGGCGTAGGCGTCCAGGAGCGAGTCCTCGACGTCCTCTCCGTCGAAGGCCCAGGCCATCGCCGTGCGCAGGACCTTCAGCGAGGGCGCGGGCACGTCGGGGCCGGGAGGTTCTTCCTCCTCCACCTTCTTGGCGGGCTTCTCGCCTCCAGCCGACCCGTCTCCCTCCGAAGCGTCCTCCTCGCCCTCGCCCTCGCCGCCGAGCAGCTCCTCGGCCAGGGCCTCGGCCTCACCGCCCAGCGCGGGCTCGCCTCCCTCGGCATCCTCTCCGCCCGCGCCCACTCCAGCGGGCCCATCATCGCCGAGGCACGAGTCTTCTTTGTCTCGCTCGCCGCCGCCGGGCTCCAGCCTGTCGTTGTCTCGTCTCATGGCACCTCGAACCCCGTGAGGCCCGCGAGCACGCGAACCGAGGCTGGCAGGGCAGCAGGGACTCGAACCCCGATCCTACTGATTTGGAATCAGTCGCTCTAACCAATTGGAGCTACTGCCCTGACCGGTGGCGAAGCCTACAGGTGCCCCACGGGCCCCGCAAGGGACGGGCGCACCGAGGAAGGCGCACAGCCGGGGCCGACGGACTTGTTACCGTGCCCGCTCCCGCCCCCGACCTCCGACCCGCTCCAGACCACCACAGCGCCTTGGCACCCCACCCCGACGATGGGGCCCACGACGGGCCGCGCATCATCGACGCACCCGACATCGCCCGTCGCGTGCGCGACGAGAACGCCCAGCGGGTGATCTCCCGTCTGGCCCGCAACGGCCACGAGGCCTACCTCGTGGGCGGCTGCGTGCGCGACCTCCTGGTGGGCCGCCGCCCCAAGGACTACGACGTCGCCACGAGCGCCACTCCGCGCCAGGTGCGACGCCTGTTCCCGCGCAACAGCCACATCATCGGCCGCCGCTTCCGGCTCGTGCACGTGCACTACGGCCACGAGTCGATCATCGAGACCGCCACCTTCCGCAGCGAGCCCCAGGCGCGCGAGGACAATGACGAGGACCTCTTGATCGTCGAGGACAACGTCTTCGGGACGGCCGCCGAGGACGCGCGCCGCCGCGACTTCACGGTCAACGGACTGTTCCTCGACCCGAACTCCGAGCGCATCATCGACTTCGTCGGCGGGCTCGAGGATCTCGACTCGCGGCTACTGCGCACGATCGGCGCGCCGCTCGTCCGGATGCAGGAGGACCCGGTGCGCATCCTGCGCGCGATCAAATTCGCCACGCGCCTCGACTTCCACATCGAGGACGCGACCTGGGACGCGATGTGCGCCACGGCCCCCGACCTGGCGCGCTCCGCCCCGCCGCGGGTGCTCGAGGAGATCTTGCGCCTGCTGCGCTCGGGGACGGCCCTGGGCGCCTTCCGCAAGCTCCGGCGCTGCGGCGCCCTGCAGCCGATCCTGCCCGACCTCGACGCCCACCTCGGCCCCCTCGACCACGCCGACGACGCCCAGCGCGAGCGCGCCGAGGAGTTTGATCGCCTACTCGAGGCCCTCGACAGCGATGTGCACACGGGTTACGAGCCCACGACACCCGTCTGCCTGGCCCTGCTCTACCACGGCATCGTCGAGCGCGACGCCACCGAGCGCGGCCTCGAGGACTCGATGGCAGACTACGCCCAGCTCACCGGCGAGCACATCGACGCCCTGTGCGAACAGACGCGCCTCTCCCGCCGGCACAGCGGGCGCACGCGGCGCATTCTCGTTCAGCAGGGCACTTTTCTGCGCGGCTCCAGCCGCCACTTCCGCCCGCGCCTGTTCTGCCTGAGCGAGGACTTCCCCGAGGCCCTCGAGCTGTTCCGCCTGCGGGCCGCCGCTCAGGGACGCGGCTGGGACATCTACGAGGGTTGGGCGGAGCGCTACCGAGAGGCCCTCGCCATGCCCGCCGAGGAGATCGAAGCCGAGCGCCGCCGGGGACGCCGCCGCGGTCGCCGGCGCCGGCGACCGCGCAAGAGCTGACGCGACCCGGTGGGCCTTTTCTCCGCCCGCCGCGCCGCGCGGGGGTAGAGTTCCTTGGTTCGATGTGGGATCGGCACTTCCGGGTGCACCGGCGATCTCCCAGCCCCTCCCCCGGGGCCGGCACTGTTCCGAATGGGTTGCGGTGACCTCGGCGGACGTCATGCCGTCGGGAGGTCGCGACCGAGTGCTCCAGCGCGGGGAAGGGTCGACCTCACAGCCAGACCCCTGGCCGAACCGCCGGCTGGCGAGGGACCTTCCCCCTCCCGGCCGGTTCTCTTGCCCTGGGTGGGGGCGGTCCCGCGGGGCCGCCCCCCCTTTTTTTTGCCGTTCCCCAAAGGGACTCGGGGTGGTAGAGGAGGGCGTGCACTCGATCCCGCTCCTGGCCGCCGCCCTCTTCGGCGCGCCCGTTCCCACCACCGGCTTCGCCACCGAGCCGCTCCCGTCCGTACGGCAGGGCGATGCGGCCCCGGGCGCCGCCGATCCCGGGGACACCCGTCTCGAAGCCGCCTGGCGCTCCTTGGAAGCCGCCGTGCGCGCCGAGGTGATCGAGCGTTTCCGCCAGGAGGTCGCCTGGAACGAGACCTTCCAGAACGCCCTGCTGCGCTTCGTTCTCGATGGACAGGAACGGGACCCGGGGCTGTGGCCCCCGCGCGAGCCCGCGCCCTTCTTCGATCCGTCCACCCACGCCCCGCGCCAGCCGACCCCGAGGCGGCCCTTGAAGGCGGACAGCGAGCGCGTGCGCAAGCAGGTCGAGCGCTTCTTCTTTCGCGTTCCACCACGGCGCCTGCGCAGCGCCTGGAGCTACTCCTACGCGACCCGCGGCCTGATTCGCGAAGCCGACGTCAACGATCCCGAACGTCACTTCACCAACGGCCTACGCGGCTTCCCTCCGGACCTCGACCTGGCCGAAGCCCTCGTGGAACGCGCCCTCGACGACGGATCGCAGCGCGAGGTCCTGACCGCCTTCGGCCACGCTTACACCGATCGCTTGGGGGCCCTGTTCCCCGGTCTGACCCTCTACGACGCCTGGGCGTCGGGTGGTGAGATGGAGATGCCGGACGTGGACTGCCTCGGCATCGTGCACACGGTCCTCGACGACTGGACGAGCTGGAAAGCCCCGGTGCCCGCCAGCCGCCACGAGAAGCTGTACGACACGATCGGCGCACTCTTCTCCGATGCCCGCCGCCACCGCGGATTGCGCCACGCTCTGGCCCGCAGCTATCTGTGCGGAGCGACGGTCCTGCGGGACGGCTACCAGCCCAGTCTGGCGGCTTTCCACGCCCTGTGGGAAGACACCAGCTCGACCCCCGCCACCCTCGCCGAGCGCCTGCCCCCCGCGGAGGACTGGGAGGAGTTCCTGGCCGACTGGGCCAAGCGCGTGAGCGACGAGCCCGAACGCCTCGCCGCCGGCCGCCGGCGGCAGGCGGCCTTGAGCGAGGACGGCCAGGCCGTGCGGCGCACCCTGGTGCGCATCCTGCGCGAGACCGGCGCCCTCGACTGAGCGCCGGTCAGCCCCCGCGCGCGGCATGGCGCCCCGCCAGCTCGGCGGTGGCGAAGGCGGCCTGGAAGTTGAACCCGCCGATCGGGCCGTCGAGGTCGAGCAGCTCGCCGCACACCTGAAGCCCCCCGCGTCCGCGCACTTCCATCGTCGCCGGATCGACGGCGGAGAGGGCCAAGCCGCCGGCAGTGACCTCGGCGTGCTCGAAGCCGAGGCCGCCGGCGAGGGGGACGACCAGGCCCTTCAACGCCTCGATCAGGTCATGGCGCGCGCCCCGCGGCAGCTCGCTCACCCGCGCGCGGGAGTCGGCCAGACCCGCCTGGCGGCAGGCGGCGTCGAGCAGGCGACGCGGCAGGGGCAGGTCGAGAGCGCGCGCTAGGGTGCCCACTCCTCCCCGGGCGGCAGCGTCGAGCAAGCGCCGCCGCAGGTCCTCGCGCGCCGTGTCGCAGGCCAGGTCCAACAGCAACTCGCGCGCTCCGCCGGGGGCCGTGACGTGGCGCGAGAGGTCGAGGGGCCCGGGCCCCGAGAGCCCGCGGTGGGTGAAGACCACCGGGCGCCGGCGGCGCAGGGTGCGGCCTCCGAGCGGCTCGATCAGGCGCACCTCGACCGCCTGCAGGGAGACCCCGGCCAGCTCCCGCACCCAGGCCGCGTCGCTCGTCAGGGGGACCAGGGCCGGGCGCGGTGCGACGACCTCCAGATCGAGCTCGCGCAGCCAGGGATAGGCATCGCCCGTGGTGCCCGTACTCGGAACGCTCGCGCCACCGGTGCACAGCAACAGGCGCTCGCAGAGGAACGCGCCGCCGCCCTCGGTGAGCACGCGCCAGCCCCCGCCCCCGGAGGGCTCGATGCCGCTGACCGGGACGCCGCAGCGGATCTTGACCCCCGCCGCGCGCGCGTCTCTCTCGAGCACGTCACGCACGTCCCGCGCCCGCTGGCTGGCGGGAAAGACCTTCTCCAAGGGTGCCTCGACCGTTTCCAGACCGAGGACCGCGAAGCGCTCGCGCACCGCCGCCGGCCCCAGGGCGCCGAAGGCCTTGCGCAAGAAGCGCGCGCCGGCAGGGCCGAAAAGGCGCGCGGCCTCGTCTCCCGGCAGGGTCGTCGTCAGATTGCAGCGGCTGCCGCCGCTGGCGAGCACCTTGGTCCCCACCCGCGGGGTCTTCTCCAAGAGCAGCACGTCGCCGCCGAGACGCGCGGCGCGGGCCGCGGCCCAGATCCCCGCCGCTCCCCCGCCCACGACGATCAGGCGTGCGCGGCGCGGCGCGTGACCTCCGCCGGGCTCAGCCACCGCAAAGAGAGCGCTCGTAGGCCTCGAGGTCCACGCCCCCGCGCGGACTGCGCGGCGGGCGGTCGCTGTCGCGGTCGTCGAGGTAGCCCACGGGCAGGCGCACGCGTTGGGTCCGACCGCGCTTGGCGCGACTCGTGCGCAGGGCGGCTCGCGGGAAGGGCTCGGCGGGATCGAGTCGGGCGAGCAGGGCCGCGAGCTCGGCCAGAGTCGAGACGCGCATCAACTCCGCGCGCAGGGCGCGCGCCCCCGAGAAGCCCTTCGTGTACCAGGCGCACCACTTGCGCGACTGGCGCATGCCGGCGTCGGCTCCGAAGAACTCGACGAGCCCGCGCGCGTGGCGCAGGAGAATCGGGACGATCTCTCCCATCGCCGGCGGGGTTGGCGGCCGCTCCCCCTCGAAGGCGGCGGCCAGCTCGCGAAAGAGCCACGGTCGCCCCAGGCAGCCGCGGCCGACGATGACCCCCGCACAGCCCGTTTCACGCATCATCTCCAGCCCGTCGTGCCACTCCCAGATGTCGCCGTTGCCCAGGACGGGGATCGAGACCGCCGAGACGAGGCGCGCGATGGCGTCGCGATCGCTGCGCCCGCTGTAGAGCTGGGCCGCCGTGCGCCCGTGCAGGCCGATGGCCGCGGCGCCCTCCTCGACGGCCACGCGGCCGGAGTCGAGGTAGGTCGAGAGGTCGTCGTCGATCCCCTTGCGGATCTTGATCGTCACCGGCACCGCTCCGGCGGCCCCCACCGCCGCCCGCACCAGGCGCGCCAACAGCCGCGGGCGCACGGGGATCGCGCTGCCGCCGCCTTGGCGCGTGACCTTCGGCACCGGACAGCCGAAGTTCATGTCCACGTGCTCGACGCCGTCCTCGACCAGGGCCGCGACCATCGGCGCGACGTCGGTGGGATCGGAGCCGTACACCTGGACCGAGCGCGGGCGCTCGCCGGGCCCGCCGCGGGCCAGGGCCAAAGTCGTCGGGTTGCCCTCGCGAAAGCCGCGCGCGGTGATCATCTCGCTCACCGCGAGACCGGCGCCGAACTCGCGGCACAAGCGACGGAACGGGAAGCTGGTCACCCCGGCCATCGGCGCCAGGACGACCGGCGGCCAGACCGAGAGCGAGCCGAGAGGAAGGGGCGAGAACTCCCCCGTGCGCGCCGGGGCGCGCTCGCTGGGCGCGCGGGCGGGAGATTCGCTATCGGCCACGGCGCTCACTCTCCGCCCGCGGGAGGCAGGCCGGGGCCGCCGAAGACCTCAAGGTCCGAACCGACGCTGCGCAGGCTCCCCGAACCCTGGCTGCGCTCGACGTGCAGCACGCCGCCGTTCGGATCGAAGGTGAACACCAGGCCACCGACGCCGGTGCGCACCAGGTGAGCGCCGCCTCCATCGCGTTCGAGGCTCCAGCGTGCGACGGCGGGGTCGATGTCCTCGAGGGTCAGCACGCGCAGCTCGCCGGTCGCCTCACGTTGGCCGAGGACCAACGCCGTCGAGACCGAGCCGATGTCGAACAAGGCCAGGTGCTCGCGGATCGACGACACGTCGAGGTGCGTGCCGTTGAAGCGGCGCTGGATGCGTAGCTGGTCCGCGACCAGCAGGCCGTCGATCGTGATCGCATCGGCGCCGCGCTCGACCTCGAGCTCAAAACTCTCCAGCCGTCCGGCGCGGATGCGCTGGGTGAGGGTCGTCCGCCTTGCACCCTCGCGCTGCACGGCTCGCGTGCAGTAGGCCAGGAGACCCTGGCCGAGATCGACGACCGCGTAGCGCTCGGCCGCGACCGCGGTTCCCAGAGCGCTGGTGTCCACCCGTCCCGCCAGGAGCGGGCTGCCGCCCTCGGGGAGGTCGGGGGGGGCTACCTCTAGGACGTGCAGCGCCCGCGCGCGCGCCGCACTCGCACGCGCGCGCACCTCGGCGCTCATGGCCGCGAGCTCCTCGGGCCCGAGCAGCACCCCGCGCAGGACGACGCTCTCGGGGCGCCGCAGGCACGCCAGACCCTCGCGTGGGTCCCCGTCGAGGACCAGGACATCGGCCGTGCGCCCCGGCTGCAGGGTCCCGCGCTCGCCCTCCAGGCCCAAGAGCGAGGCCGCGCCCCATGTGGCCAGCTCGAGCACCGCCGCCGGGGGGATTCCCGCGCGCACGAGCAGGTCCAACTCGTCGTGCAGGCCCGCACCGGGTGCGATCCAGGGATTGGGGGCGGCGCTGCCTGGCAGCAGGCCGACCCCGGCTTCCCAGAGCGAGCGCACCAGGTGCAACTGCCGCTCGAGGAGGGCGTCGTGGTGGGCGTGCCCCGCCTCGCCGAGCGAGGCGCGGCGCGCCTCGAGCTCGGCCGTCCACCAGGCCTCGTAGTGGGGCGCGAGGTCGCGCAGGACCTCCGGCGCGGCACCGGGGTCCTCGCCACGCTGGGCGTAGGCACGCAGGAGCGGAGTGACCGCCAGGGGGCTGCCGGCGAGGGTCGTCAGGGCCGAGTCGATCGCCGCCGCACCGAGGTCGCTCCAGGCGCCTGGGGCGGGCGGGAAGGCCTCGAGCGTACAGAGGCCGTCCTGACCCAGGGCGACGGCGTCCGCCAGGCTGACGCCCGTCGGCAGCGGTCCCCAGACCGCGAGCCCGCGCTCGTGGGCGAGGGAAACGACCCGCCGCCAGGCGTCGGGGGCCAGGCCCGGTTGGACGGCGACGAAGTCGATGCCGAGCTCCTGCAGGCGCGGCAGCTTGTCTTCGACGTCCGCCGCTCCGCCCACGACGACGGACTCGGTCGTGCCCGGGCGCGGACCGTCGAAGGCCGCGCCGCAGAGCAGCAGGTTGGGGCCCGGACCGCGGTCGCGCACCGGGCCGGCCCGTGCGCTGAAGATCGTGCCCAGGTCATTGCCCATGTCCCGTGCGCAGGTCACGCCGGCAACGACGTAGAGCGGGTCGTGAGCGAGGTCGTGGTGGATCATGCCGTCGATCAACCCCGGCACGAGGTGGCGGCCGCTGATGTCGACACGCTGCGCACCGACCGGCGGGACGAGGTCCGCCCCGACGGCCTCGATGCGCCCGGCGCGCACGACCACGGTCGCCACCCGCGGGTGCTCGCCGGGGACCATGGAGTGGACCGTTCCGCCCTCGAGGGCGAGCAGCTGGAGCAGGGCGAGGGCGATCATGGGGGGCGGGGAGCGGGAGCGCGGGCCTGTTATACCCCTCTCGCGGCGCCGTGTACGGCCCGGGGCCGGGAAGCAGGGCGCGCAGGGTCCGATTCCCGTCGACGGCCTGGATCCGGGGGGGACGATCGGGCATGCTGTGCGGAGCGCGCCCTCGCCGAGACCCCCGGTCTCCGCGGGGGCGCATGCTTGCCTCGGAATTGCCTCGGAATTGTCGCCCTCGGATCGTGCCCGACGAAGCGTCGCCCGCGATCCGCCGTCCCTCGAACCGCCCCGCCTCGCTCGGTCCCGGCCCCGCCCTCGGTCGGGCCCGCGAGCTGGCTCCACCCACGGAACCCGTCTCATGAGCCTTCCGATCCTCGTAGCTCAGGAAAACTGGCAGGCCTTCGACGACGCTTGGATCGCTTTGATGAACGGCGAGGAGGCGCTCGACGAGTTGCTCCCGGCGCTGCTCGTCGCGGGCGAGAAGAAGCGCATCGCGCGCTGCGTGCCCCTCGTGCGCCAGCACGCCGAGCTGCTCGAGCTGGCCGAGCGCAATGCCGACGGCGCCGCCCTGTTGGGCACGGCCCTGACCGCCGGCGCGCCGCAAGCGGAGTTCGCGGCCAAGCTCACCGAGCTGGCCCTGGCCGCCTGGGGCGAGGAGCTCTGGTGGGAGGAGGCCGTCGAGCTGACCGGCCTGACAGCGCCGGGGAACGACCCGCGGCAGTCCTGGAAGGCCTTCGGGCGCCTGCGTGCCCTCGACACCGGCGCGGTCGTCTACCACGCCGGCGGCTGGGGCACGGGCGAGGTGACCGCAACGGGTGAGGGCCAGGTCACCGTTCGCTTCCACACCGGGATGCAGGACCGCTTCCCTCTTTCCGCCGCCCTGGACATCTTCGAGGTGCTGCCCGAGAGCGACCTGCGCGCGCTCCACTTCCGCGACTCCGCGGCCCTCAAGAAGCGCATCAAGAAGGAACCGCTCGAGGTGTTGCGGGCGATCCTCGAACGCTACCACGGGCGCGTCAGCCTGATCTCCGTCAAGAACGCCCTGGCCCAGGTCGGCTTGGAGGGCAGCGGCTGGAGCGCCTGGTGGCGGCGAGTCAAGAAGCTGGCCGAGGACAGCGAGTGGTTCCGGCTCGCCGGCAGCGGGCAGCGCATGGAGTTGCGCCTGCTCCTCGAGGCGGCCGACCCCTGCGAGCAGCTCCAGCGTCAGCTGAAGGCCCTCACGACCCTCGAACAGGTGCTCGAGCGCTGCCGCTCGGTCCTGAACGGGCGCCAGGAGCCGGCCCTGATCGAGCTGGCCCTCGAAGCCCTCGAAGCCGGCGCGGCGGAGGAAGACGAACCCCTCGCCTGGCGCATGGCCGCCTGGCTGGCGATCCGCTCGGCCCGCGGCGAGACCCCCGAGGCCCTCGCCGAGCGCCTCGCGTTGATCTCCGCCGATACCGGCTCGGGCGATGCCGCTCCGGGCGATACTGCTCCGGGCGATGCCGCTCCGGGCGATGCCGCTCCGGGCGATGCCGCTCCGGGCGATGCCGCTCCGGGCGATGCCGGCGCTCCGCACCCGGCTTGGCGGGCCATGGCGGCGCTGCCCACCCTACGCGATCAGGAGGCGGCCCTGGATCTCCTACCCGAGGTCTTCGGGGAAGACTGGCTCCTCCGGGCCGGACGCCAGCTGCGCTACGCCCCGCCCGGGATGCTGCGTCCCCTGGTCGAACGGCTGCTGGCCGACGACCAGCAGGCGCTCCTAGGCGCCCTCTACGTCGAGCTCCTCTCCCGTCCGCAGCGCGCGCCACACCTCTTGGTGACCCTGGCCCGCCTGGCCGAGGACGACCGCCTCGAGGGCGACTACCCCCCCGCGCCGCGCCGCGCCCAGTCCCTGGTCTCCCTCGCCGCGCGCCTGTGGAAGGAGCGCCGCGAGAACCCACACTCGGCTCGCAGCCTCGGCCGCCTGGTCGAGTTCCTGACCGCCGGACGCGACTCGCGCCTGGAAGCCATGTTGGCCGATGCCGAGCCCGAGACCCTGCGCAGCATCCAGCTCCAGGTGCAGCAGGGCATCGACGAGTCGATCGACAACATCATCACGTCGGTCATCTTCCACTCCGATCTCAACGTCTCCGACGCCCGCGACCGCGGCTTCTGGGAGGGCGATGAGGTTTGGACGACCCGGGGCGGCATGGAGCGCTTCAACGCCGAGCTACGCGAGTTGCGCGACGAGAAGATCCCGGCCAACGAGGACGCCATCGGCGCCGCCGCGGCCCTCGGCGACCTCTCGGAGAACGCCGAGTGGGAGATGGCGCTGCAGGAGAAGCGCAACCTCACCACGCGCCTGGCCTCGATGGAGGCGGACGCCCTACGGGCGCGCCTGCTCGAGGATGCCAGTCTTCCCGCGGACCAGGTCTGCCCGGGAACCGCCGTCAGCTACCGCGACCTGGATTCGAGCGAGGAGAATCGGATCGTCATCCTCGGTCCCTGGGACACCGACCTGAACGAGGAGATCGTCAGCTACCGCGCACCCCTGGCCCAGGGACTGCTCGGCCTCTCGACCGGCGACCAGTGCCGGGTCGACCTGCCCGGAGGCAGCCACGACCTCGAGGTGCTGGCCATCGAGGTCGTGGACGTGCAGTGAGCGCACCGCTTTCCTGATGGAAGAGCGCTCGGTCGCAGGCTGGACGGTGCGCTGCGACCCGGCGGCCGGCCGACGCGCCGCCCGGGCCCGCCCCCCGGCCGCCGACGTCTGCGGCTGCGACGCCTGCCGCAACTACGCCGCCCAACGCGACCAAGCCCTCGACCCGACGCGGCGCGCCGAGCTCGAAGCTCTCGGCATCGATCCCGGGCGCGAGAGCGACCTTTGCCACCTCGGGCGCGACGGCGACGGCCTGCACCGCTACTGCCTCCGCTTCGAGTTCGTCGGCGCGGTCCTCGCCGCCCCTCCCGAGGGCGACGCGGGGTCGCCCTGGCGCGCCGGGCCCCTCGCGGGGAACGAGGAGGCCGGAAACGGAGCCTGGATCGAGTGCGAGGTCGCCCTCGAGTGGCGCCTCGACCTCGGCGAGCTGCCCTGAGCGCCCTTTCCCAGAAAAAAAACCGGCTCGCGGCTTGGGAAGGGCTCTTCATCAGCGTATCGTGATGGAATGATCAAGCCGGTGGAAACCCGGAACGACCTGCCGACGGCTCTCCTGCGGGCTTTGGGAGATCCCATCCGTCTGCGCATCCTGCGCCTCCTGGAGCGCGAGGAGCTCTCGGTCGGTGAGCTCTCACGCACCCTGGCCTTGGCTCAGAGCCGCGTCAGCAACCACCTGCGCGTCCTGCGCGAGCACGACCTCCTGGCTGAACGCCACGCGGGCACCAGCACCTTCCTGCGCCTGGGGCTCGAGTCCGCCACCGGAGGCACCGGGAATCTGGCGGCCCGTCTTTGGGGAGCCCTCTCCGCGGACCTCGGGGAGCACCACGCCGATCTCGAACGTCTGCGTCAGGTGGTGGCCGAGCGGCGCGAGGTCGACCCCGAGTTCTTCGACCGCGTCGCCGGGCGCTGGGACACGATCGGGATCGAGTTCGCCTCCGGGCAGGCCCGCCAGCGGGCCGTCGCCAGCCTGATGCCCGCCGGGCAGGTCTGGGGCGACCTCGGCTGCGGCACGGGCTACGTCGCACGCGCCATGCTCGGCCTGTGCGCGCGCATCGTGTGTGTCGACAGCTCGGCCGGAATGCTGGCGGAGGCGCGCGCGCGCCTGGCCGAGCACCCCGGCGAGACCGAGGTGGACCTGCGCCTGGGCGACCTCGACGCCCTGCCCATCGGCGAGGGCGAGCTCGACGGCGCCGTGGCCGCCATGGTCCTGCACCACCTCCCCGATGCCGCCGGCTGCCTGGCGGAGGTGTTCCGCGTCCTGCGCCCGGGCGGTACCGCGGTCGTCGTCGAGCTCGACCCGCACCGCGAGGCCTGGCTCTCGGCCGAGCTCGGCGACCGTCACCTGGGGATCGACGCTCAGGCCGTGGCCGCGGCCTTCAGTGCCGCCGGTTTCGAGGCCGTGCGCATGGAAGCCCTCGATGATCGCTACCGCCCGGCTCCCCCCCCGGGGCAGGAAGCCCTCCCCGGCGGCGGGCTGCCGCTGTACACACTCCGCGGGCGCAAACCGCTCGACTGAGCGCGCCCGATTCCCTCTCGCCGTTTCCCTTCTCATCTCCGCGTCCGCACGACGCGACTTCACCCCGAATCGACCGAAACCATGAGCACCACCGCCCCCGAGACCCTCTCCGACTTCAAGGTCGCCGACCTGGACCTGGCCGCCTTCGGCCGCAAGGAGATCGAGCTGGCCGAGCACGAGATGCCCGGCCTGATGGCCCTGCGCGAGGAGTACGCCGGCCGCAGCCCCCTGGAGGGCGCGCGCATCACCGGCTCCCTGCACATGACGATCCAGACCGCCGTCCTGATCGAGACGCTGACCGAGCTCGGCGCCGCGGTGCGCTGGGCCTCGTGCAACATCTTCTCGACCCAGGACCACGCCGCGGCGGCGACGGCGGTCGGCCCGCAGGGCCCCCTCGCCGAGCCGCGCGGGGTGCCGGTCTTCGCCTGGAAGGGCGAGACGCTGGAGGAGTACTGGTGGTGCACCGAGCGCGCCCTCGACTGGCCCGGCGGCGAGGGGCCGAACCTGATCCTCGACGACGGCGGCGACGCGACGATGATGGTGCTCAAGGGCGCCGAGTTCGAGGCCGCCGGCGCGGTCCCGGCCCCCACCGAGGACGCCGGCGAGGACTGGGCCGAGCTGCTCACGCGCCTGGCCCGGATCCACGCGAACACTCCGGGCAAGTGGACGGCCGTCTCCGCGGGCATCCGCGGCGTCAGCGAGGAGACGACCACCGGCGTGCACCGCCTGTACCAGATGGTCGAGCGTGGCGAGCTGCCCTTCCCGGCCATGAACGTCAACGACTCGGTGACCAAGAGCAAGTTCGACAACCTCTACGGCTGCCGCCACTCCCTGGTGGACGGCATCTGCCGCGCGACGGATGTGATGCTGGCGGGCAAGGTCACCGTCGTCTGCGGCTACGGCGACGTGGGCAAGGGCTGCGCCCAGTCCCTACGCGGCCAAGGCGCGCGGGTGATCGTGACCGAGATCGATCCGATCTGCGCCCTGCAGGCCGCCATGGAGGGCTATCAGGTCTGCACCCTCGAGTCGGTAGTCGCCGAGGCCGATCTCTTCATCACGACCACCGGCAACAAGGACATCATCACCGCCGAGCACATGTCGCGCATGAAGCACAACGCGATCGTGGGCAACATCGGCCACTTCGACAACGAGATCGACATGGCCGGTCTGGCGCGCATCGAGGGCATCGAGCGAACCAACGTCAAGCCGCAGGTGGACGAGTGGGCCTTCCCCGACGGCCACTCGGTGATCATCCTCGCCGAGGGACGCTTGTTGAACCTCGGCTGCGCGACGGGGCACCCGAGCTTCGTGATGTCCAACAGCTTCACGAACCAGGTGATGGCGCAGATCGAGCTCTTCGCCAACGCGTCGCTCTACGAGAACAAGGTCTACACCTTGCCCAAGCACCTCGACGAGCGCGTGGCGCGCTTGCACCTCGACAAGCTCGGGGTCGAGTTGACCGAGTTGACCGACGAGCAGTCCGCCTACCTCGGCATCCCCAAGGAAGGGCCCTACAAGCCGGACCACTACCGCTATTGATGGCGGCTCCGGCGCCCCCGACCGGGCGCCTGGCGCCCAGCCCCACGGGACTCTTGCACCTGGGGCACGCGCGCTCGTTCCTGTTGGCCTGGTGGCAGGTGCGCGCGCGCGGTGGGCGCTGTCTGTTGCGGCTGGAGGATCTCGATCGCTCCCGCGTGCGTCCGGGCCTGGGTGAGGCCTGCCTGCGGGACCTCGAGTGGTTGGGTCTGGACTGGGACGGGCCCGTCGTCTTGCAGAGCGAGGGCGCCGCGCACCTTCACGCGGCCCTCGAACGCCTCCGTTCCGCGGGCGCGCTCTACCCCTGTGTCTGCACTCGGCGCGAGGTGCGCGAGGCGGCGAGCGCTCCCCACTCCAGCGACGGAGCGGCCGCCTACCCCGGCACCTGCCGCGGCCGTTTCGCGTCCCTCGCCGAGGCCCGGGCCCACGGCGGGGGCGCGGCGGCCTGGCGCCTGCGGGTCGAGCCGGGGGCGGTGGCGTTCCGTGACGAGCTGCTCGGCTGTCAGGCCGTCGACGTCGCCGCCGAGGTCGGCGACTTCCCGGTCAGCGGACGCGACGGTCAGATCGCCTACCAGTTGGCGGTGGTCGTCGACGACGCCCGCAGCGGTGTGGACACGGTCTTGCGCGCGGACGACCTCATGAGGAGCACGGCGCGCCAGCTGTTGTTGCAGCGCGCCCTGGGCCTTCCCTCGCCGCGCTGGTATCACGTTCCCCTGGTTTGCGGCCCCGACGGCAGGCGCCTGGCGAAGCGCACCGACGACCTCTCCCTGACCGCCCTGCGCGAGGCGGGGGTAGACCCGCGCGTCGTCGTCTCCTGGGTCGCGCGGTCCTGCGGCCTCGCCTGCCCCGAGCCTCTGGCTGCCGCCGAGCTCCTGCCTTCGGTCGACCTCTCGCTCCTGCCCGCCGAGCCCGTCGTATTCGACCCCGCCGCCGAGGGCTTCCTCGCCCCCTGAGCCCCGCCCACGCTCGCGTTTCCCTGCAGCTTCCGGCCCTGCCCTGCCGAAAGAGGTTCCGGTCTTGCATCACCCCTGCCCAGGGGTATTCTCTGCGCTCGCGTTCCCCGATAGCTCAATTGGTAGAGCATTCGGCTGTTAACCGAAGGGTTGTAGGTTCAAGTCCTACTCGGGGAGCCATTCGCGTTCGCAGGGCGCGCGGCCGGCGGCTGTCTTGCGGGCGAGACGCGAGCGTGGTGATCGCGGCCCTGGTGAGCGGGCACCTGCTGGCACGGCAGGCGGCCGATCAGCGCCTTGGCTCCGCCCCCACGATGCGTTCGGCGCACGGACCGCCGGGCGCTGACCGTTTTCGAACTCCCTCCGGGCGGCCTCGAAGAGGCGGCGGAGGGAGTTCGTAGCGGGCCGTACCGACGATCTGATAGACCCCGAGCGCGCGGATGAGGTAATCCCATCGAGTCGCCCTTCGCGGCGGTGCGCCTGCGCACGAAGCGGGCGAAGGGCTCGGGCTCGCGCCCGCGTGCATGGCCCTGTTTCTCGAGCTCGCTCGGTCCGCCGAGCGCAAGTGGCGGAGACTGAACGGAGACCGGCTGCTCGGGGGCCTCCTCAGAAGAGTGCAATTCGAGGAAGGACGGCACCAAGGTCGCCCTGTGATCTCGCCCAGCTCTCATCCACAGCTCTCGACCGTGCCTCCTTCTCGTGGCGTCCGCGGATCCTCCGCGATGCCCCGTGCCCCGGCGGAGCCTCCCTCTCGCGGGCCGGGATCGACCTGGGGAGGGACGTCGTCCACGTGCGCCTGGCGGCTCGCCCCCGTCGCGAACCTCCAGCGAACAGCTCAGGGGTTCCGCGCCTTCCCGATCCGTGCGCCGAGCGCAGCTCCGGAGAGCTGCGCTCGGCGCCAACCTACCTGCTGATCCCCGGTCACCTCCGGCGGGGGGGCTCAGCACCCCGGCCAGCGCCTGGCTCGCGGTGAGTCATGAGCTCGTCTGCGGGCCACCCTCCCCGAGCCCTCTCTGCTTCCGCCGCCAGGATCATCGTGCACACCCCTGCATCGACCGCTCGTGGCGGGGCGCTCCCTCGCGGTTCGAGACGCACGGCCACGCTACCGACCTCCACCACGGGCAGTCCCACTGCGGCCGGTGCCACAGCCGGAGAGGCTCAGGGTCGCGGAGACCCACACGCCTCAGGCCCAACAGCCCGATGCGGGCCACCCGATCCCGGCCGGCCCTCGCCGGCGGTCCGGCGCAGCCGAGGCCGGACCTCGGCTGCCCACCCCTGGACAGGCCCGGCGCTCAACATGTATTGTGGACCCATAAATCGTGAATCCGATCAGCCAGTCCAGCGAGCACATGATCCGTGCCCTCACCTTCCTCGCCCAACACCACGGGAAGGGGTACTTCCTGGCCCGTGAAATGGGCGCGGAGCTGGGGATCCCCGCGCCGTATCTGGCCAAACTCCTGCGGCCGCTGGTGGGACGCGGTGTGCTCGAAAGCCAGCGCGGGCGCGGCGGAGGCTTCAGGCTGGCAGTCGCACCCGAGAAACTGACCCTGCTCGATATCGTCGACGCCCAAGAGAACCTGACCGGCTCGCGGCGCTGCTTCCTGGGGCAAGCGGAATGCTCCGACGACCGCGCCTGCCCCGTCCACGACACCTGGAAGGTCGCCAGCGAACACCTCGTGCAGCGGTTGATGCGCACGACACTGGCCG
This sequence comes from Planctomycetota bacterium, assembly GCA_002686265.1. Taxonomy (GTDB): domain Bacteria; phylum Planctomycetota; class UBA1135; order UBA1135. Next base: position 103,517 of record NZBA01000050.1, on the reverse strand, counting down.
ACACCGCCCAGTTCTGCGAGGAACGCCCCGAGAGCGGCTACCCCGGCCCCACGCCCGGCGCCCCCCCCCCCGTCGCCCCCCCCCACCAGGGCGGCGACGCCCAACGGGGCTGACGACGGGCCCGCCCAGCCCCCACCGGGGGCCCTTTCGCCAGCCGCTCCTACGCCCTCCTGCGCATGGACCGCTGAGAATACTCGCCATATACCGTATCTGCGCATCACCAAATAGGCTTTCGTGATGCCCACCTCCATCGCACCAGAACCATGACCGCCGATACGCCGACCGGATTCCGCTGGGAAATGACCGATCCCGGCGCGCCCCTCGTCCGCACCGAGTTCGACCTCCCCACGCCCGAACCCGGGCAAGCCCTCGTGCGCGTGGCGGGGTGCGGCGTGTGCCACACCGATCTCGGATTCCTGTTCGACGGCGTGCGCCCCCGGCACCCCCTGCCCCTCGCCCTCGGCCACGAGGTCGCCGGGGTGGTCGAGGCCGCCGGCGACGGCTCCCCGGTCGCCGCGGGCCAAGCCGTCATCGTCCCCGCCGTCACCCCCTGCGGCGAGTGCCCCGAGTGCTCGGCCGGGCAGGGCCCGATCTGCGCCGCCCAGGTCATGCCGGGCAACGACGTCCCCGGCGGCTTCGCCAGCCACCTCCTGGTCCCCTCGCGAGGCCTGTGCCCGGTGCCCGGCGAGGGCGCCGCGGAAGGCGCGGTTCTAGGACGCTCAGACTGCACCCTGGCCGAGTTGAGCGTCATCGCCGACGCCGTGACGACACCCTACCAGGCCGTCAAGCGCTCCGAGCTGGGCGAGAACCACCTCGCGATCGTCATCGGCCTCGGCGGCGTGGGCGGCTACTGCGCCCAGATCGCCCACGCCGAGGGCGCCGTCGTCGTCGGCATCGAACCCGACGCCGCACGCCGCGAGGGACTGGCCGAGCACGGCCTCGATCTCGGCCTCGACCCCGCGGCCGACGACGCCCGCAGCCTGCGCAAGCGCGTGCGAGCCTTCGCCGCCGAGCGCGGCCTCAGCCCCAACGGCTGGCGCATCTTCGAGTGCTCCGGCCACCCCTCCGGCCAGCAGACCGCCTGGAACCTGCTCGGCCCCGGCGCGCACCTCTCGGTGATCGGCTTCACCCGCGATGCCATCGACCTGCGCCTGGCCAACCTGATGGCCTTCGACGCCGCCGCGCGCGGCAACTGGGGCTGTCTACCCGAGCTCTACCCGCCTGCCCTCGAGCTCGTGCTGGAAGGACGCGTCGCCGTCGCCCCCTTCGTCGAGACCTTCCCCCTCGACGACGTCCAACGCGTCCTCGAGGGCGTCCGAGAGCACCAGATCACCTCCCGCCCCGTCCTGATCCCCTGAGGAACGAACGATGACCACGGACCACGAAAGCGCCGCGTTCAAGAGCCACGACCTCGTCGACGGCTTCGACGGCTGCGAGGGCGTCCGCTACGAACACCGCCCCTGCCCCGACGCCGACGGCCTGTCCGTCGCCTGGATCACCCTCGACAACCCCGCCCAGTTCAACTCCTACACGACCGAGATCGTCAAGGGCGTGATCCACGCCTTCCGGCGCGCGTCCAACGAGCGCGACGTGGCGGCGGTGGTCTTCACCGGCGCCGGCGAACGAGCCTTCTGCACCGGCGGCAACACCGCCGAATACGCCGAGTACTACTCCGGGCGCCCCGACGAGTACCTGCAGTACATGCGCCTGTTCAACGACATGGTCACCGGGATCCTGCACTGCGATCGCCCGGTGATCTGCCGCGTGAACGGCATGCGCATCGCCGGCGGACAGGAGATCGGCATGGCCTGCGACTTCTCCGTCGCCAGCGACCTGGCCGTCTTCGGGCAAGCCGGGCCGCGCCACGGGTCGGCGCCCGACGGCGGATCGACCGACTTCCTGCCGCTCTTCGTCGGCATCGAGCGCGGCATGCAGTCCGCCACCCTGTGCGAAAGCTGGACCGCCTACCAGTCCGTGCAGTTCGGCCTGATCACCGAGGCGGTCCCCGTTCTGCGCGTGGACGGCGAGGTCGTGGCGAACCCGCTGGTCATCACCGACCGCTGGCTGGAGGGCGGACAGCCGGTCTGGGGCCTGCCGAAGACCGGCGACGAGCTGGCCGCCGGAAAGGCGCTCTTGCGCGCCGGAGAGATCGACCTCGCCCCTCTCGATTCCGCTGTCGCGGGCCTGATCAAGAAACTCGCCGCCACCTTCCCCGGCTGCACGCGCAAGACCATCGAGTCGATGCGCAAGCACAAGCTCGTCCAGTGGGACCGCAACCGCGAGACCAACCGCTCGTGGCTGGGCCTCAACATGCTCGGAGAAGCCGCGGCGGGATTCCGCGCCTTCAACGAGGGCCCCAAGGGCCGTCGCGAGGTCGACTTCGCGGACCTGCGCCGGCGCCTCGCCCTCGGCGAACGCTGGACGCCCGAGTTCATCGACTCCCTCATCCCCTCCGATGCGCCCGCGGATCCCGCCCTGTGCGCCGCCAGTCCAGCGCGCGAGAACGGGTGATGACCATGGAGACCAGCACCTGGGAGACGATCCGCGTCGAGCACCTGAGCGAGGGGAAGTTCGCACGCCTGTCCCTCGCCGGCGGCCGCGGGAACGTGATCGACTCCGAGATGACTCGGGAGCTGCGCGACGCCGCGGCCACCCTGGGCCCCAACCGAAGCCTGCGGGCGATCCTGCTCGACCACGTTGGCGACGATTTCTGCTTCGGCGCCAGCGTCGTCGAGCACCGGCCGGCCGAGGTCGCGCCCATGCTGGCAGGCCTCCACGCCCTGGCGCGGGAGCTGTGGGCTCTCGAGATCCCGATCCTGGTCTCGGTGCGCGGCCGCTGCCTGGGCGGCGGGCTCGAACTGGCGGCCCTCGGCGACCGCATCTTCGCCGCCCCAGGCGCGTCCTTCGCCCAACCCGAAGTCGTCCTCGGCGTCTTTGCGCCTCTCGGCTCGCTCCTGCTCGAACCCCTCGTGGGAGCGGCCCACGCGGCGGACCTGCTCCTCAGCGGCCGGGCCATCGACGCGACCGAGGCGCACGCCATGGGCTTGGCGTCGGAGGTCACAGACGACCCGCGGCAGGCCGCCTTGGACTGGGCCGAGACGCACCTCGCGCCCCACAGCGCCAGCTCCCTGCGCCACGCCACCGGCGCCCTGCGCCGCGCGCGCCGGCGCCATCTCGAGGAGGGCCTCGCGGATCTCGAGGAGCGCTACCTGAGCGAACTGATGGAGACCCACGACGCCGTCGAGGGGATCGAGGCCTTCCTGGCCAAACGCCCCGCCCGCTGGGAGGACCGCTGACATGGGCGTAGCACCGATCATCGACCGCTGCCACGCCCTGCTCGAAGATCTCGACCTCGCCTGCGTGAGCGAGTGGAAGGCCGCCGGGGAGGGCCGCAGGGCCGTCGGTTTCCTGCCGGTCTACATCCCCCGCGAGCTGATCCACGCCGCCGGCGCCCTGCCGGTCGGGATTCTCGGCGCCGGCGAGGAGCTCGAGATCGTGCGCGGCGACGCCTGCTTCCAGTCCTACATCTGTCACCTACCGCGCTCGGTCGTCGAGCTCGGCTTGCGGGGCAAGCTCGACGCCCTCGACGGGGTGCTGTTCCCCTCGACCTGCGATGTGATCCGCAACCTCTCGGGCATCTGGAAGATGATGTTCCCCGACAAGGAAGCGATCTACTTCGACGTCCCGCAGAACCTCGACCCGAAGGTCGGGGGCGTCTTCTACCGCGACATGCTCGCGGAGATCGTGACGCGGCTGCAGCGCCTCGTCGGCCGCGACGTCAGCGAGGACGACCTGCGAGGATCGATCGCCGCCTACAACACGAGTCGGCGCCTGGTGCGCGAGCTCTACGACCTGCGCGCCGCCGAACCCTGGCGCGTGCCGACCAGCGAGACCTACCTCCTGCTGCGTGCCGGGATGCGCCTGCCGGTCGAGGAGCACAACGAGATGCTGACCCACTACCTCGCCGAAGTGCGCGACGAGGACCGCGCCTTGCGCGACAACGCGCGCATCGTCGTCACGGGCACGTTCTGCGAGCAGCCGTCCCTGAGCCTGGTCCGCACCCTCGAGCACGCCGGCTGCTACGTCGTGGATGACGACCTGATGCTCGTCACGCGCTGGTACGGACCCGACATCCCGACCGAGGGCGATCCCCTCGAGGCCATCGCCGGGGCCTGGATCGACGCCGACGACGAGACCCCCTGCCGCTACGTCGCCGACGGCAAGCGCAAGGGCCAACAGCTCGTCGACAGCGTCCAACGCTGCGGCGCGGAGGGCGTGATCTTCGCCGCCCCCAGCTTCTGCGATCCAGCCCTGCTCGATCGTCCGATGCTCCAGGCCGTGCTCGACGAGGAGGGCATCGCCTACACCTCTTTCAAGTACTCGGAGAACACCGCCCAGCTGCAGCCCATCCGAGAGCAGGCCGGAACCTTCGCCGACACCATCAAGCTCTGGAGCGACGCATGAAGTCGACTGTCATCAAGGAACCCTCGATGGTGCAGCAGAAGGAGATGATCTCCGATCATTTCCAGAAGCTCTCCGAGGCCCCCGAGCGCGGCCAGAAGGTCGTCTACACCTTCGTCCCCGGCAACCTGACCGAGCTCATGCTCGGGTTCGGCACCCTGCCGGTCCACCCGGAGATCAACGCCCTGCAGTCGGGCATGCGCAAGCTCTCGGGCGACTACATCGGAGCCGCCGAGCGGGTCGGCCACTCCGAGGACGTCTGCACCTACGTCAAGTGCGACATCGGCATGCTGCTCGACGGCAACGTCGGCCCGACGGGCAAGAAGCTGCCCGATCCCGACCTGCTGCTACTGTCCTACACCGGCTGCTTCACCTTCATGAAGTGGTTCGAGCTGCTGCGCGAACGCTACGACTGTCCCGTCGCGATGCTTCACGTCCCCTACCAGGCGGACGGCGAAGCGACCGAGGAGATGATCGCCTACGTCACCAAGCAGCTCGAGACCGAGGTGATCCCCAAGTTGGAGGAGGTCACCGGCGTCGCCTACGACCGCGAGCGGGTGCGCGAGCACCTCGAGCGCTCGCGCATCGCCGAGGACGACCTGGTGGCGGTGCTCGAGGCGGCCAAGCACCGCCCCTCGCCGATCGACGCCTACTTCGGCGGGGTCTACTACATCGGCCCGATGTTCACCGCTTTTCGCGGCACCGAGGCCGCCGGGGCTTACTACCGCCAGCTCCGCAGCGAGGTCGACGCGCGCGTCGCGGCCGGCCAAGGGCCGATCACCCCCGAAGGCCTGCTCGACGAGGAGCGCTTCCGAATCGTCGTCGAGGGGCCGCCCAACTGGACCCACTTCCGCGAGTTCTGGAAGATGTTCTACGACGAGGGCGCGGTCGTCGTCGCCAGCACCTACACGAAGGTCGGCGGCGTGTACGACCGGGGCTTCCGCCACGATCCCGACCGGCCGTTGGAGACGTTGGCCGAGTACTGCCTGGGCTGCTACACCAACCTGAACCTGCCCACCCGTGTCGACATGATAGCCGACTACGTGCGGGACTACGCCGCCGACGGCTTCCTGATCAACTCGATCAAGAGCTGCAACTCCTTCTCCGCCGGCCAGCTCGTGATGCTGCGCCAGATCGAGGACGCCACGGGCATCCCGGGCGGGTTCATCGAGACCGATCTCGTGGACCCGCGCTACTTCTCCGCCTCCAACGTCAAGAACCGCCTGGAGTCCTACTTCCAGATGCTCCAACAGCGCGGCAGCGGCCTGGAGGCCGAGAGCGCTTGAAGTGCTACGTCGGCATCGACCTGGGATCGACGACGACCAAGGCGCTGATCCTCGACGAGCAGGGCAAGCCCCTGGGGCGCGGGATCACCAACAGTCGCTCGAACTACGACGTGGCCTGCGAGGTGGCGCGCAACGAGGCCTTCCTCGACGCGCGCTTCAACCTCCTCGCGGCGGCCCTCACCGACGGCGCAGGCTCGTTCCCCGGCGCCGAGGCCCTGCCGCGAACCCTGCGCAGCGACTTCGCCTGGGAGCAGTACATCCACCTCCAGGGGGAGCTGGAGGCGACCTGTCGCGTCGAGGCCGACCGTGGCGCCAGCGCCGCGGCCGTCACGAATGCCCTGAGCGAGGTCTTCGAGCAGATGACCGCCGAGGGAGGCAAGCTCTTCGGACCCGACGCCCGCCCGCGCTCGGACTTCTTCCGCGACATCGCCGGCGCGGCCTACATGCGCCTGGCCCAAGCCGCGGCCCGACGCCACGACCTGCCCTTCGAGCGCCTCCTCGGGATCTTCGACAAGTCGATCCTGGTGGTCGAGAACCACGTGCCCGAGCAGATGCTGGGCGAGCGCATCGAACGCGCCCTCGAGCGCAGCGCGCAACGGCTGGGACTCCCAGAGGGAGTGCGCAAGACTCTACGCGCCCTGGTCGAGGAAGTCGTCGGCCGCTCTCTGGTCGAGGACACGAGCGTAGGCACGGGCTACGGACGCGCCCGCCTGCCCTTCCCACGCGAGCGCATCCGCTCCGAGATCCTCTGCCACGGCCTCGGTGCCCACGTCCTGTTCCCGGGCACGCGCACCGTGCTCGACATCGGTGGCCAGGACACCAAGGCGATCCAGATCGACGACGCGGGAGTGGTGACGGGTTTCCAGATGAACGACCGCTGCGCGGCGGGCTGCGGGCGCTATCTCGGCTACATCGCCGACGAGATGAACGTCGGCCTGCACGAGCTCGGTCCCCTCGCACAGAAAGCCACCAAGCCCGTGCGCATCAATTCGACCTGCACGGTCTTCGCAGGCGCCGAGCTGCGCGACCGCCTCTCCCTCGGACAGCGCCGGGAGGACATCCTCGGCGGCCTGCACCGCGCGATCATGCTGCGAGCCATGTCCCTGCTCTCGCGCTCCGGCGGCATCCACGACGAGTTCACGTTCACCGGCGGCGTGGCCAAGAACGCCGCGGCGGTCGGGGCCCTCGAGGACCTCGTGGCCGAGAACTACGGCGAGCGCAAGCTCAACATCTCACCCGATTCGATCTACACCGGAGCCCTCGGGGCGGCCCTGTTCGCCCTGCGCAGCACGACCCAAGAGGCCCCTGTCGGGGCCACTGGAGGCAAGCGATGACCCTCTCCGCTGGCGTGGATGTCGGCTCGAACTCCGTGAAGGCAGCCATCGTCGACGACGACGGTACGGACGCCCGGCGCGTGCTCGGGAGCGCCGTCCAGCGCATTCGCGGCATGGACCTCGCCGACGCGGTCGAGGAGTGCTACCAGGCAGCTCTGACCGACGCGGGAGTCGAACGCGAGACGGTCGAGTACGTCGCAACCACGGGCGAGAGCGAGAGCGTCTCCTTCCGCACGGGGCACTTCTACTCGATGACCACCCACGCCCGCGGCGGTCTGTTCCTCGTCCCCGACGCGCGCGCGGCCCTCGACATCGGCGCCCTGCACGGACGCGTGATCCGCATGGACGAGCGCGGCAAGGTGCTCGACTACCGCATGACCAGCCAGTGCGCCTCGGGATCGGGGCAGTTCCTCGAGAGCATCAGTCGCTACCTCGGCATCGCCCTCGACGAGATCGGCGAGCTCTCGCAGCGCGCCGACGACCCCGAGGCCGTCTCGAGCATCTGCGCCGTCCTGGCCGAGACGGATGTGATCAACATGGTCAGCCGCGGCATATCGACGCCGAACATCCTCAAGGGGATCCACCTCTCCATGGCGGGGCGCCTGATCAAACTGATCAAGGCGGCGCGCATCGAAGGTGTGGTGGCCGTGACCGGCGGCCTCGCCGCCGACGACGGTTTGATCGCCGCCATGACCGAGGTGGCCGCCGAACGCGAGTTCCCCCTCGACCTACGCCCACACCAGAGCTCCGCCCTGGCGGGAGCCATCGGAGCCGCGATCTGGGGCGCGTTCCGCCACCGCAAGCTCTCCCGGCTCGCCCCCGCCGCGGGCTGATGGGCGCAGCGCACTTCGATTTCACCGGGCAAGTGGCGCTCGTCACCGGTTGCGCGGCGGGCATCGGGCGCGAGGTGACTCGCGCCCTCGCCGCCGCCGGCGCCCGCGTCCACGGCATCGACCGCGTGCCCGCTGAGCCCCTCGAGGTGCCCTCGGACGCGCAACCGCGGACCCACGAGCTCGATCTCTGCGACGGCGAAGCCCTGCGCGGCTGTGTGACCTCGATCCTCGATTCCGAAGGGCACGTGGACCTGCTGGTCAACAACGCCGGCATCACCCGCGACCACGCCCTGTGGAAGACCTCAGATGAGGACTGGAACGCGGTCCTGGCGGTCAACCTCTCCGCTCCGTTCCGCCTCCTGCGGGCGTTGGCTCCGCACCTGCGCGAACGCGGCCGGGGCCGCGTGGTCAACATCGTCTCGATCAACGCCCTGCGCGGAAAGTTCGGCCAAGCCTCCTACAGCGCCGCCAAGGCCGGGCTGGTGGGATTGACGCGCACCGCGGCGCGCGAACTCGGGCCACGCGGAATCACGGTCAACGCGGTCGCCCCGGGCATGATCGAGACGGCCATGAGCGCCGCGCTACCCGAGGGGGTTCTCGAACGCGCCCGGTCCGAGACGGCCACCGGCCGCCTCGGACGGGTCGAGGACGTCGCGGCGGCGGTGCTCTTCCTGCTCAGCGAACAGGCGGCCCACATCACCGGAGCCGTCCTGCCTGTGGATGGCGGGCAACTCGCCTGAGAGGGGGCGCGGCGGCACTCAGCGGTCGCCACTCTGGCGTATCCCGCGCCCACCCTCGCGGTCGCGGCCCGTGCGACCGAGGTCGCCCCCACCCGAGAGGCGGCCCTTGCCGCTCCCGCCGACGCACAACTCCAGGGGGCCCGCCTCCAGCAGCGCGCGCACGCCCGCGGACTCGAGGGCCTTGCCGGTCACCTGCCCCGTGTGAAGCGGTCCCAGGCGCAGTTTCTTGCCGCCGGGAAGCGGCACGGCAAGCGGAGCGCGGGTCGTGTTGCGTACGTCAGGCATCGGGCGTCACCTGATGATGCCGGGCGGCGGAGCTCTCAGCGAGGAAAAAACGAGCGTCGCCCGCGCGCCGCTGGAGCGTTCAGAGATCGAAAACCTCGCCGGCGTGCAGGAAGAGCAGGCGCAGCTCGATGCGGGCCGGGTCCAGGTCGATCAGGTGCGCGAGGACCTCGCGGTAGCGCTCGAGCTGCGGCCGGTAGTGCTCCGCGCGTTCGGCGAGCTCGACACCCGCCACGCGGTCGGTCTTGAAGTCGCACACCTGCGCGCGCTCCCAACCACCGCTCGCCCCCTCCAGCACGACGCGGTCGAAGGCGCCGCTCCACAGCTGGGCCTCGGCCCCCGCTCCCAGGACCACGCGGAAGGTGCGCTCCCGCCACACCCTCGCCGTCGCGGACGGACGTGCGAGGGCCGCCCGGATAGGGGGAGCTTCCAGGGCGCTCTCGAACAAGCGCAGGGCCCCGCGCCGCCGCTCCTCGTCGGGCTCGATCTCGCGGCCGAGCTCGAGCAGGTCGAGCGAGCCCGGATCGAAGGTCTCGAGCCACTCGATCTCCTCGCACCAGCGGTGGACGAGCGATCCGGCGCGCAGGGCCGCCGACGACGGGGGGGCGAGCAGGGCGCTCCCGCTGCGAATGGGGCCTCCCTCCTCGGCCGAGGGGCTGCGGCGCGGCAACCGCCGGGGACGGTCCGAGGGGGCCAGCCTGAAGGGTGGCGCGGGCCTCGGGGTGGGCCCTCGCGCGTCCGCCTCCCCGGCACACCACCAGGCGTCGCTCGAGTCCTCGTGGCGCCACAGCAGCCCCTGCTCGTCAGCCCCTCCGCTACAAAGGGCCGAGCGCAGGATCCCCGCCGGCGAGGCCGATGGTTTCTTGTCGAGAGCGCGGTGGGGCACGAGCAACTCGAGCCGGTGCCGGGCGCGGGTCATCGCGACGTACAAGAGCGAAAGGGACTCCTGGGCTTCGCGTGCCTCCTGCGCTTCCCTCCAAGCGAGAAGCTCCGGCGAGAGGGCGCACACCGCCCGCGCGGGATCGGTGCTGACGAAAGTCACCGGCCCCATCGGGTCCGGGCGCGCGTGGAGGAAACCACGCCGGCGAGAGGTGAGGGGCCCGACCAGCTGACAGAGGACGACGGCGTCGAACTCCAAGCCCTTGGCGGCGTGCACGGTCATGACCTTGATGCGCGCCGCCGAGGGCTCCTCGACCTTCCGCTCGCGCACGAGGTCAACGAACCGATCGGCGCGCAGGCCCTGGACGTCATCGGCCGTGAAGGCCAATTCCACCAGCTGCCGGAAGCGCCGCCGGTCCCAGTCGCCATAGGCTGGGTGCCCGTCGACCGCCGGCTGGAGGGAGGCCAGAAAGGGGCCGTAGCCCTCGTCCACCAGACTGCGACGCACGCCGGCCGAGAGGCGCCGGGCGCCGGCGAGCGGATCGACCTCACCCAGGAGAACCCCGAAGGGAGAGCTCGTCAGGTGGAAGGCCGCCAGACGATCGGAAGGGTGGTCGGCGAGGTGCAGGAGCGAGAGCGCGTGCAGCACCGCCGCCGAGTCCACGAGCGGGTTGCCGCCCTCTCCGCTGGCGGGCAGCCCCTTGCGCTGCAGGGCATCGATCAAGGCGGGGATCGGCTTGCGGTTGCGGACGAGGACGGCAATGGTGGCCTCGGGCTGGGCAGCCGCCATGGCCGCCACGCGCTCCACGGCGAGGTCTGTCACCAAGCGTTGGTTCGCCTTCGAGTCCTCGCGCTCGCCCCCCCCCCGCCTCGCGCAGCTCGACCGCTCCCGGGAGGGTCCTCGCGGCCCGGGGCTCCTCGAAGGTCGCTGTGAAGCGCTCCGCCGCCAGCATCAGCGGGCCCGGCCCGTCGGCGGCGAGGGCGGCGTTCTCACCCAGGGAGCCGAACACGCGCCCAAGGGCGCCGAGCACGACCGGCGACGAACGGTAGTTCAGCGCGAGTCGGGTCGGCTCGATGTGCAGGGCATCCCCGAGTGCCTCCAGCAGGCGCGGCTCCGCGGCGCGCCAGCCGTAGATCGACTGCTTGACGTCGCCCACGCAGAAGAGACTCCGTCCGCCCGTCCCGTCGGCGGCCAACTCCTCGGCCATGGGGCCCAACACGCGCCACTGCACCGGCGCGGTGTCCTGGAATTCATCCAGGAGAAGGTGGTCGATGCGGGCGTCCAGGCGCAAGGAGAGGTCGAGGTCACGCTCCTCGATGGGCCCCGATGCGCCGGTCTCGATCGGGGCGAGGGCGCGCGGGAGGTCGTCGAAGGCGTAGGCCCCGCGTTCGCGCTTGAGGGCCCGCAGCACGCGTTCGTAGCGTTCGAGAAGCTCGCGCGAGCGTCGATTGCGCTCGTCCAGGCGGGTCAGCAGCGCATGGGCGGCGGCTTCGCGCAGGACGTCGAGGACGGGGACGAGGGTCGCGGGGATCGGCTTCTTGTCGAAGCACTCCTCCCCGGCGAGGTACTTCTGTAGGAAACCGCCCTTCACGGCTTCCAGCCAGCTTCCCTCCCGAGCGTGGGCGACAAGGCGCTCCCGCGCCCCGGCCCAGCTCCTCATCACCCCGCCCGCCTGGGTCCGCGGTAGATCGGCGCCCTCCAGGGCCGCGAGGGCCTCCGCGAGCCCCTCCGGCTCCCCCGGCGGCTCGACGCGCCACCAGGCCTGTGCCGGGCTCTCGAGGAACAGCGCCCGCCCGCCCTTGATCACCTCGGCCAAGGTCGCCCGCACGCGCCGTGCGGCCGCCCCCTTGGCGGAGAGCTCCCGCAGGAGGTCGGCGAAATCCTGCTCGTCGGCCTCCGCGAGCACCCGCGAGAGCGCCTCCTCTCTCAGAGCCGAGAGCGCGTACTCGTCGGCCAGGGCCCAGGTCGGCGCCAGGTCCAGGTCGGTGCCGAACACCTGGCACAGGGTCACGAAGAACGAGTCGATCGTGCGCACCTCGAAGCGCTGCAGGCGGCCCGCGAGGCGTTCGAGCAGGCGCTGGGCCTGCTCGCCGTCGAAGGTCCCGCCGAACGCGCGTCCCTCCGCCAAGGCCGCCCGCTCGGCGGGGCTGTCCACCGCCTCGATCAACCGCTCGAGGACGCGCTCGAGGATCTCACCCGCAGCCTTGCGCGTGAAGGTCGTGGCCAGGATCCGCTCCTGGGCTGCCCCCGCCAGGAGCAAATCGATGAAGCGCCCACTGAGCTGGTAGGTCTTGCCCGTGCCGGCCGAGGCCAGGATGACGACGTGGGGAGCGCTCACCCGTCGTCCTCCTCGTCGTCGCCCTCTCCGGCGCCGATGAGACCTCGCCCGAAGACCGCGCAGCGGATCGGGTCGCCGAGGCGGGCTTCTCCCTCGGGAAAGGGCGCGCCGCCCGCGAGGAGGGCGCGCACCTCGCGCACGATGTCGCGGGCCTGGTCGAGGGCCTCGGCGAGGTACTCCGCGCTCCAGCTAGCAAGGCGCGAGAGCTTCACGCTCCGCTCGGTAGAGCCGAGCTGGAAGAAGGCCGGTTCGACCTCCTCCCCCACGAGATCGCGCGCCATGAGGGCGTACAGCGGCAGCTGCAGACTGAGCCAGCGGCCGTCCTTCTTGCGGTGCTCGCCGTCCGCCGTGACCCCCTTCTCGCCGGTCTTGTAGTCGAGCACGGCCCAGCGCCCGTCGACGTGGCGGTCGATGCGGTCGATACGCCCGACGAGCTCGACCGGCTCCCCGTCCACGTCGAGGATCACGTCTTGCGGAGACCATTCGCAGTGCTCGATGCGCCAACCTTCCGCGGCGCGGCGCGCCTGCACCTCGGCGAACAGGTCGAGGCGCCAAGCGAGCTGGCGGCGCTGGAGCAGCACCGCCGCCTGGGGCCGCGGCCCGAAGCGCTGGTCGAAGACCGCTTCGAGCGCCTCCCGGCAGGCCGCCCTCACCTCCCGCGGATCGGTCGAGCGCGCCGCTTCGCCCACGCCGAAGCGCTGCAGCACCTCGTGCGCCGCGATCCCGAAGCCGAGAGGGTCCAGCTCCCGCGCCCGGTCGTCGAGGGTCTCCAGGCCGGCGAGGTGCAGGGCGAACTCGTAGGGCGAGCGCAGGTAGCGCGCAAAGGAGCTCGCGCTCCAGCGCTCGGGCGGGGCCAGGCCCCGCACCGCTGCCAGGCCCGTGTCGACCCGCTCGAAGGCCACTGCCGGGCGCGGCTCCTCGACGGCCCGCAGGCCGTGGCGCAGGCGCGCGGTGAGCTCTCCCGCCGCACCGGCCAAGGCCAGGCGGCTGGGCAGGAGGGCCTCGCCGGAGGCGCTTCGCCGGCCGCCGATGAACAGCGCCTCGGCCCGCGAACGAACGATCGCTTCCAACAGGTAGCGGTCCCGCGCCAGGCGTCGGGCGTCGTCGGGCAGACCCAGCTCGCTTCGCAGACCGTCGGGGAGCCAGCCGTCGGTTTCGACGGCGGCGGGCAGCCGCCCCTCGTTGAAGCCGCACAAGACCAGGGCGGGAGCTTGGTCGAGCGGAAGCTCGAGCCAGCCCGCGAGCTCGATCGCGGGCTCCCCCGCGGCCGGCGGCCTGGCGGGCAGCGGCGTGCCGCCGGCCTCCGCGAGCACCACGGCGACAGCCTCCGCCGCCGGTAGGTCGCCGTCCAAATCGCGGGGCACGCCTTCGGCGCGCTCCAGGGCGCGCCCCAGGCTCGCGAGGGCGACGGCCAGGCGTCGGTCGCACTCCTCGGCGGGATCGAGGGAACGGGCTCCGTAGACCTGATCGAGGAAGGCGCGCAAGGGCTCGGCCCAGGCGGCCAGGGGACGCGCCGCACCCGTGAGGGGCCCCATCAGGTGGTCGAGTCCGCGCGCGACGGAGGCCAGAGCCGAGGCGACCTCCGCGCTCCCGCGTTCGCCCGTCGCCAGCCACCGAGCGGGGATCTCGCCGGGGAGGTGTTCGGCGTGGTAGCGGTCGAGGAGCTCGGCGAGGGGTGTGCTGCCCGCTTGCTCGCCGAGGGCCGCGACTAGGCGGCGCTCGAGGTCGGGGTGACGCAGGAGGCAGGCGAGGTCCTCGTAGCGCCCCGACGCCAGGACGGTGCCCGTCGCCTCGAGCAGGCGCGCGGGGGCCGTGTGGCGGATGGGCATCCCGGCCGCGGGGCGTGCGAAGACGGCTTCCTCGGCGAGCCTCCCTTCGAGGAAGGGCACGATTTCGTCGTCGGCGACGCCGATGGTGATCTCCTCGGGGGAGAAGCGTCCTTCCCAGCGGGCGATGACGTCCATGGCCAGACGGGCCTGGGCGTCGGGGCCCTCGGCCACCTGCCAGCGCTCGAGAGGGAGGGCCCACTCGCGCTCCAGCCAGGGCTGCGGGCGCACGCACCCGAGCGCGTCGAATCCGTCTTCGAGCTCCTCGGGCGCGAAGATCAGGGCGCTCACGGCCACCCGCCCCTCGAGCAGGCGCCGCTGCAGGCCGCCCATCTCGGCCACGCCGACGAGGACGACCGCCGGGCCGCTCGTGGAGCCGTGTCCGGCAGCGAGCGCCGCCAGGCGCCCCAGGTGCGGGTCGCACAGATCGGCCCGTGCGAGCAGGTGCTCGTAGGTCCCTTGCGCCTGCACCAGGGCCTTCCAGCGGCCCCGCTCCCCGCGCTTGCCGGCGGCGAGGGGGCCGTCGAGGACGGCGGCGAAGTCCAGGCACTCGGCGGCGAGCTGCCCGAACACCTTGCGGGCGGTATCCGCCAGGCCGCGCCAGGCGCGGTGCTCGCCGTCTTCCGGTGGGTGTGCGACCAGGGCCGAGATCGCTTCGGCCGGCAACTGGCGCAGGGCCCGCTCCCAGGCTCGCGTCCGCACCAGTCGCGAGGCCGCCGGCGCCGGCAGTTCCAGCAGCCGATCCGGCAGGTGCCCGACGGTCACCACCTCCGCCTCCGCCAGGCGGCCTTGGCCCGCGGCCGCCAGCCGCTCCTCGAGCGCCCGGACCGCCCCCGCTCCCGGCAGGGCGAGGAGGGACCGCTCCGCGCCGCGCTCGTCTTCGCCGGCCAGCCATTCGACGGCGGCCTCGAGCGGAGCGCGGTCCCAGCCGAGGAAGACGCGGCGGGCGGGAAGCATGGCGGTGAGTGTAACAGGGCGAGGTCAGCAGGTGCCCGCAAGGTCGCGGCACCACGACCTCCAGCTGCCCGACGTCCGGCGGTTGGGTGGGCGGCGGCGCAGTGCGCGGCGCTGAAGGTGCGAGCAGCACAAGCCGGGCTGAGGAGTGCGCGACACCCTACTGCCGGCTGGACGAGAGCGGCGGCCGAGAGGACGGGCGCGACATACCTCTGCCCTGTCCGGCACCGGGCGAGGTACAGTGAAGCAGACGACTCCATGCGCTCCCCAGCCCGTCTCCTGATCGCCGTCTCGGTCGTGGTGCTCTCCATCGGAGGGCTGTGGCGCTGGAAGCACGCCGCGGGAGGAGCGCACCCCCCCCACTCCGTCCAACCGGCGCCGGCACCGCGGGGAGACCCGCGCGACCGGCCTGCGTCCCACCCGGACCCACGGCAGCCCACGGCGACGGTCACCGGCGAGGACGCGCCGGGCGGCGGCGATCCGGCGGCGACGGGGAACGGCTCTGCCCTCCCGTCACCCGCGCGGCGTCCGCCCGTGGCCATTCCCGGCGAGTGGAGGCGGCGTTACGAGCACTTCGCGCCCGGCGCCTTGGAGGAGGCGCTCGTGCAGTTGGAGCGGCGCATCGCCGCCGAGCGCGGGCGTCTGTTCGACGCGCGCTTCGAGCGCGGCGAGTACGAGGTGATCTACCCTGGAGACCCGCCGCCGATCCCGGCCCTGCCCGGGTCCGACGGCCGCCTACCGCTCGAGGAGGTGCGTTCGATCACCGATCCCGCCTCGGCTGCCTCGCGCGCCCACGTGGCGCGCCTCCCGCTGTTGGAGCACTCCGACTTCTACGCGCTGCTCGACGAGCGCGACTGGCTGGCCGAACGCCTCGGCCGCTGACGGCGTCCCACGACCGATCACGCGCTTCTCCTCGCCCCTGTCCTCCTGGCCGTCTCCCGCGCGGGTCCGTCCCTCGTCACCGGCGCCTCATCCCTGCGTGTCGTCCTCGATGAGGTCGATCAGGCGGTCGACGCACTCGCGCACGAAGGCGGGGTCCTCGGCGTGGGTGGCGCGCTCGACGACCTCCAGGCTCACGGGAACGGCGGCCTTGATGGCCTCGAAGAAGGCCGCGTCGCTCTCGGTGTCGCGCAGGTCTCCGCCGGGTCGGGCGTAGCTCCCGGTGCCGTCGGTGGGCAGCATCATGACCGCACGCCCCGTGGTGTGCTGGAGTCGCCGGCCGAGGTCCTGCGCCACGCGTTCGAGCTCCGCCGCCCGCAGGCGCGGGACGAAGACCACGGGGCTGTGGAAGACGTGCTCGTGGTCCCTCCACTCGTCGGGAACGACGTTGGGCTCGACGAGGACACCGAGGTGTTCCGCGCCGCCGGGGACGAGCACCTGGGGCAGGCCGAGCTTGCCGGCGACGGTCAGGCGCTCGGGGCCACCGGCGCGCAGGACGCCGAAGACGTCGTCGGCGATCTCGCCCATGGCGTAGTCGAAGACGGCGCCGATCAGGCCCTCCTTCATCATCTGCTCCATGGCGCGTCCGCCGGAGCCGATGGCGTGGAAGACGATCACCTCATATCCACGCTCGGCGATGTAGGCGACGGCCTCCAGAGCGCCCGTGGTCAGAACCCCGAGATTGGACATCCCAATCAGGGGGCGCTCGTCGGAGCGCGGCTCGATGGTCAGTTCCACGAGGGCCATGCCGTGGGCCGCGCCGGCGGCGTTGGCGAGGATCTTGCGGGTGAAAAGGTTCAGGCCCAGGATGTCGCCGACGGAGAACATCATGGTCACGTCCTTGATGTCGACGTAGGACGAGGTGTCGCCGGACGCGGCCGTCGAGACCATGACCTTGGGCAGGCCGTAGGGCATGGCGCGCATGATCTCGGTCGAGGAGCCCGTGCCCTGAAAACCGCCCAGGCCCAGGATGCCGTGCAGCTCGCCGGCCTCGAGGCGCTCGCGCAAGAGGCGCGTGGCGCCGGCGATCATGACCGGGGCGGCGGCCTCCCGGGTGGGGTCGCGCAGGAGCTCGGCCAGGGGCGTGCCTCCGGCTTCCGCCACCTGCTCGCGCGAGAGATCGGCGCTGCCGACCGCCGCGCCCACGACGCCCATGTCCACCACCAGCGCCCGGCTGCCGAGAGCCTCGAGCTGTTCGCGCAGAAAGGCCGCTTCCTCGCCCTTGGTGTCGAGGGTCGCCAGGACGGCGATCGTCTTCGCGTCCGCCATGGCTCAGGCCTCTCCGCGGCCGGAGAAGCCGAGGGCCGCGAAGCGCGCGGCGGTCTCGGAGACGGCCTGTTCGATCGGCAGGCGCTCGGTGGACGAACCTGTCCAGAAACCGTCGCAGGTCGTGTGGTCCAGGATGAACTGGGCGTCCTCGGGAGTCTCCATGGCCGCGCCGGGGGCCACGAGCAGGACCTCCGAGGACAGGGCCCGCAGCTTCTCGTTGGCGGCTTCGGTGCGCCGTGCTGTCTCCTCGATGGTCTCTCCCGAGTCGTAGCCCACGCGCCCGCCCTTGGTGGTTCCGGCGTGGAAGCAGAAGACGTCGGGTTGGGCCTCGCCCACCAGGCGCACGCTGTCTTCCTCGTCGAACGCCAGGCCGATGGTGACCATGCCCATCTCCTTGGCGACGCGCAGGAACTCGATCTCGTGGGCGAAGGTGACGCCGCTCTGGTTCAGGACGCGGTAGATCTGGCTGTCCTTGTCGACGTAGCTGATCGACGGCCCGATGTTGGAGACCGACAGGACGCCCATCGAGCGGCACTCCTCGATCACGCGCACCATGTCCTTGAGGGGATCGTTGGCGTTCAGGCAGGCGCAGACGAAGGCGTCGCCCGCGAGAGCCGGCATGATGTCCTCGGCCGTGTAGTCGAGGGTCTGGCGGTTGGAGTCGAGGATTGGCCAGAGCATGGCCATGGTCCCCATGCCGTTGGCGCGCAGGCGCGCGCCGGAGAAGGTGTTGACGCAGTCCACGCCGGCGTTCTCGAGCAGGCGTGCCACCAGGCCGCTGCCGGCGCTGGCGATCCAGATCGGCTTGTTGGCGGCGCGCTTGGCCGCAAGCTTGGCGAGGATCTCGGCGCGGGAGGTGCGGGGGACGATCACGGCGGCGGGGCTCCTTGGGTCGGGCGTCGGTCGGGAGCGAGTCCCCGCGAGCTCGGCGGGGTCAGGCGGGCCCAAGCATAGCGCCTGCGGCCCTGCCCGGTCCGGCGACAGGGCACCGGGATTCCATGCGGTTCTTCGTCACGGCCCCGGGCAGCCGTCACACCTCCTCGAGGGGCACTACCCTCCTCCTCACCTGACTCTCATTGGGACTGGACCACTTCTTGGGGTCATGCCAGCATTGGCGCCGTAGTCGCCGGTACCCACCAGGATCACACCCAGAACGTCATCCTCGTCCAGGAAGATCGGGAACTGCTCGCCCGCGGCGGCGTCGTAGAGGCCCCTCCCCAGGTGGATCGTCGGCTGCCCGCCGCCAGCCTGGTCGACCGCGTGGCTGACCGTGCGCCAGGGATTCGTCGGGCTGCCATCGCCCCTGGCGTCGCTGCCCGTCCCGTGTACGTAGTAGTCCCCACCGCCCAAGAGCGCCCCGGCGAGGGCCGAGGGGCCGATGGCGAGCAAGAAGGCGGGCAAGAGCAACAGGCGCCGGAAGAAGCGATCAACGGAGATAGGGAGCATGAACTGAGTCCTGCCCAGATGGGCTGGTGCAAGGAGCGGGCCGCGATGGAGAGAGGGGCAGCGACCCTGTCGAAATCCGACGCTGGATTGCCACGTGGTAGAGCTGGCTTGTAAATAAGGACTCCGGGGTCGTCCTCGGCCGTTCGCATCTTGGCGGAGAGGCGCACCAGGCCCATGAGCGGGTCAAACGCGAGGAGAGCGCTAGGCGGTTGCATCCGCCTAGGGGCTCGGAATCGGCTCCAGATGGCTCCAGCATCTCTCAGGCTATCTGCGTAGGGCTCTACGCCCTCTGCCGCCCCGGTCTGCGCACTGCGGCCCCTACGACCCCGAAGCCAGGAAGCGAAGGTGTTGGCCCATCGGTCGGATGGGCCCCAGCACCAGAACGGTGCAAGCGCGCGCTCCGGCCCACCCACTACCCATCCTTCCTCATCGGGCCGCCGGCCGGTGAGGCCCATCTTGCTAGGAGATATCGATGCGTCCCACTCGCCTCGCCGCCCTTTCTCTATCCCTGCTCCTCGTCAGTGCCTGTGGCGGCGGAGAGAGCGGTCCTGCCGGACCGTCCGCGGCGGTAGCTGCCTCCAACTCCAGCGACTCCGGCGACGGGGGAGCGGGCCCCCAGGCTCCCTCCACCCCGACGGCGGCCCCTCGCCCGTGGGATCCGACAGCCGGCATCGCCAAGGTCAGCGGCCAAGTCAGCTTCGCGGGTGACACACCCCGCCGCCGCAAGGTCGACATGGGCAGCGACGCGGAGTGCAGTGGCCTGCACGCCGAGAAACCGCTCGATGAATCTGCGGTCGTCGGTGCCGGGGGCGGCCTCGCCAACGTGTTCGTCTGGGTGCGCAAGGGGCTCGACGCCTGGGTGTTCACGCCTCCCACCGAAGCGGTGGTGATCAACCAGCAGGGCTGCGTCTACATCCCGCACGTGCTCGGCGCACAGGTCGGGCAGCCGGTCGAAGTGCGCAATGCCGACCCGATCACCCACAACGTCCACGGCTACAGCAAGAAGAACACGGGCTTCAACCAGACCCAAGCCCCCGGCTCCAACGCCATCACGCGCGAGTTCAAGCGCTCGGAGGTATTCGTCACCCTCAAGTGCGACATCCACGGTTGGATGAACACCTACCTCGGTGTCGTCGAGCACCCGTTCTTCACGGTCACCGACGAAGACGGCAGCTTCGACCTGGGGACGCTCCCTCCGGGTGACTACCAGATCGCCGCCCGACACGAGGTGTTCGGGTTGCAGAAACAGGACATCACCATCGGTGCCGACGGCGCCGCCCAGACCCTGGAGTTCGGCTTCACGGAAGAAGACTGACGATGAGCACTAGCGGTGCCGCTCCTCGCTCGCCCGCCTTCGGGCTGCTGTTCTACGCCCTCGGCATCCTGGTCGTCGCGGGTTTCGCGGTCGGTTGGCTGCCGGAGGTTTCGAGCGCCCACGGTCACGGCATCGACCGCGTGATCCGATACCTGCTGCTCACGACCGGAACCCTGTTCCTCGTCGGCTGCCTGGTGCTGGGACGCTTCATCCTGACCTACGGGCGAGGAGCGCCTCAGGAGGGGGCCGTGCTATCGGAGCGCACCCAGCTCCTGTGGGCTATCGTTCCGGTCCTGCTGATGTGCGCCATCTCCGAGGTGGGCGTGTTGGTCATGGCCCTGCCGGTCTTCGGCGAAGTCTACGGTGAGCCCGCCGAGGACGCCTTTGAAGTCGAAGTGGTCGGCAAGCAGTTCGAGTGGCTGGTGCGCTACCCCGGCCCCGATGGAGTCCTCGGCGAAGTGGACCACGACAAGGTGCACGACTCGCGCAATCCTCTCGGGCTGGTCAAGAGCGACCCGGCCGCGCGCGACGACATCGTCTTGCGCGGGCAGCTGCACCTGCCCGTCGGCCGCATGTCGATCGTGAGCCTGCGCTCGTTGGACGTCATCCACTCCTTCACCGTGCCGTTGTTCCGGACCAAGCAGGACACCCTGCCCGGATACACGGCCTTCACACAGTTCACCCCGGAGAAGGAAGGGACCTTCGAGCTGGCCTGCGCCGAGCTCTGCGGGCTCGGCCACTACCGGATGCAGGGGACCGTCACCGTCCAGAGCGAGGAAGAACTCGCCCAGTGGCTGAGCGAGCAGGAACCATGGCTGTAGCACAAGAGCACGCCCCGCAGACCTTCATCTCGAAGTACGTCTTCAGCACCGATCACAAGGTGATCGGGCTGCAGTACATCCTGACCGCCCTCTTCATGGGGATCGTCGGGAGCGCCCTGGCGGTCTTGATCCGGGCCCAGATCACCTGGCCCGAGAAGGCTCTCGTGACGCCGGAGAACTACATCAGCCTGGTGACGATGCACGGGACCATCATGGTCTTCTTCGTCGTCTCCCTGGCCCTGGTCAGCGGCTTCGGGAACTTCCTGATCCCGCTCATGCTCGGGGCACGGGACATGGCGTACCCGTTCCTCAACATGCTGTCCTACTGGACGGTGGTCCCCGCCTGCCTGCTGGTACTGGCCTCCTTCCTGGTGGAAGGCGGCGCCGCCGCCGCGGGCTGGACGGCCTACCCGCCCCTCTCGGCTCTCCCCGAGGCCGTGCCCGGCTCGGGTCTCGGGCAAACCCTGTGGCTGTTGGCCATGGCGCTGTTCATCGCCTCCTTCACCATGGGCGGGTTGAACTACATCGCCACGATCCTCAACTGCCGCGCCCGCGGGATGACCCTGATGCGCATGCCGCTCACGGTCTGGACCTACTTCATGTCCGCCATCCTGGGCGTGCTCTCCTTCCCGCCCCTGACGGCGGCGGCGATCATGCTCCTCCTCGACCGCCACGGCGGGACGAGCTTCTTCCTGCCCGAGGGACTCGTCTTCGGTAACGAGACGCTCCCCCACCAGGGCGGCACGCCACTGCTCTTCCAGCACCTGTTCTGGTTCCTCGGCCACCCCGAGGTCTACGTCCTCGTGCTCCCCGGCATCGGCATCACCTTTGACCTGCTGGCGACCTTCGCCCGCCGCCCGATCTTCGGCTACCGCACCTCGGTCTGGTCTCTGGTCGTGGTCGGCTTCTTGAGCATGATCGTGTGGGGCCACCACATGTACGTGACCGGCATGAACCCCTATGTCGGCGAGTACTTCTCGATCGCGACGGTGCTGATCACGGCACCCTTCGCCGTGCTCGGCTTGAACCTCGTCGCCAGCCTGTGGCGCAGCCGCATCCGTATGGAGGTGCCGATGTACTGGGCCCTCGGCACGATCGCCGTCATCGGTCTCGGCGGCTTCGGCGGTCTGTTCCTGGCCACGTCGATCTCCGACATCTACTTCCACGAGTCGTTCTTCGTGGTCGGGCACTTCCACCTGATGATCGGCGTCGTGACGGTGCTCTCCGCCTTGGGCGGCACCTACTACTGGTTCCCGAAGATGTTCGGGCGCAAGATGAGTGTCGGACTGGCGAAGCTCCACTTTTGGACTACCTACCTCCCGGTGGTGGCCGTCTTCGCCTTGATGCACTTCCAGGGTCTCTCGGGACTTCTGCGGCGCTACTACGACCACACGATCTACGAGTTCCAGGAGGCGGGCATCGGCCTCGCCCTGCCGATCACGATCCTCGTGTTCGTCGTCACCGGTTCGCAACTGGTCTTCATCTACAACTTCTTCGTCAGCATGAGACGCGGCGAAGTGGCCTCCGCGAACCCCTGGAACGGGACCACCCTGGAGTGGACCGCGCCTTCGCCCGCGCCGCACGGGAACTGGCCGGGCGCTCTTCCGGTCGTCGACCGCCACCCCTATGACTACGACCCGGCCGCCCCCGCCGAGGCCGATTTCAAGCCTCAGGGAACGGTCGCGTGAGCGAGACCGCCGCACTCTCCCGCCCGCGGGCCAGCGACGTGTTGTTTCTCGTCCTGCTGGGGGTCGTGGCGATGCTGTTCGCCGGTTTCACCGCCGCCTACTTCATCCGCCGCCCCGCCCCCGACTGGGTGCCGATCGCCATCCCGCTGTGGAGCTGGGTCGGTACCGCCGTCCTGGCCGCCAGCAGCGTCACCCTCGAGTTGGCCCGCAGGCGCGAGAGTACCGGGCTGCAGCGGGTCAGCCTGCTGCTCGGCTGCGCCTTTCTCGCCGCCCAGCTCTTCTCTTGGAGCGGGCTGGCGCAAAGCGGAATCGCCCTGCCCAGCACGCCCCACGGTGCCTTCTACTTCATGCTCTCCGCCGTTCACGGCCTGCACGTCATCGGTGGTCTGTGCGCCCTGGCATGGGTGACCCTGAGCGACAGGCCACTGCGCCTGGTCGCGGCCTACTGGCACTTCATGGGCCTCGTCTGGCTCTATGTCCTGTTCCTCCTCGCCTCCTGAACCGGAACCCGTCATGACCGAAGTCCACGCCGTCGCGCCCGACGAGATGGAAGCCCCCATCTTCCTCATCAGCTGGCAGAAGCTGATGATGTGGGGCTTCATCATCACCGACGCCCTGCTGTTCGCCGGCTACCTGGCGAGCTACATGTTCACCCGCCTTGCGAGCGACGTCGGCTGGCCCGCCCAGAGCGAGATCTTCGACATGAACTTCATCGCGCTGATGACGTTCACGCTGATCACCAGCTCGGCCACCATGGCTTGTGCCGTCAAGGCCGCGAGCGAAGGAGACCGCAAGCTGACGCGCCGCTACCTGCTCCTGACGATCTTGATCGGCACGGCCTTCCTGGGCATGCAGGCCATCGAATGGAGCCATTTCATCGGCGACGGCGCGCGGTTGACGGGCAACCCCTGGGGCGCGAGCGGGTTCTCCGCCTACTTCTTCATGATGACGGGCTTTCACGGGACCCACGTCCTGATCGGCGTGGTGATCCTCTTGATCACCTTCCTGCGGACCACGCCGGAGCGCCTCATCGCCGACAAGGTCGAGGTCGCCGGCCTGTACTGGCACTTCGTGGACCTGGTCTGGGTCTTCATCTTCGGCTGCTTCTACCTCCTCTAGGAACCCGCCATGTCCCAGAAAGCCACCCACTCCTACGGTTCCTACTGGATCGCTTGGTTCATTCTGCTGCTGATCACCCTCGCCATGCTGCTCATCGGCAGCAAGCCGATCCTGGCGGCCGGCATGGTCATCAAGGCGGCCATCATCGCCATGTTCTTCATGCACCTCGCCTTCGAGAAGAAGAGTCTGATCTACACCGTGTTGATCGGCATCTTCGCCACCACCGCCGTCCTGGTGGTGCTCGTCGCGCCCGACGGGGCCGCGATGTGATGCGCCTGGGCCTCACCCTCACCGCCTGCGCGCTCTTTTGGTGCGAGCCGGCCTTGGCCCAAGGCTGCTGACCCCGCCTCGGGGAGAGCCCCGAGACGGCGGGCGTGGCCCGCGGCCTGCAACAGGCCACCCTGGTGCTGCTCTTCGTGCCCTGGCTCATGATCGGCGGCACGACGCTCTGGTACTGGCTGCGCTACGGGCGGCAGAGCGAGTAGCGCAGAGAAGTAAGTGACGCGGGAAGCGGCCTGGGCGAGTAACGCTGATAGCCGCCGGAGCCGGGTGCGGGGGAGAGGTTTCGCCCGGTCCTGATCTGCGCGTGAGGGGGAAGGGACGTTCCCCGGATGCCCTCCGCGCCCGCCGGGCGGGGCGCGCTGAGCGCCCCCAGGGCCGAGGTGGCAGGACCGGGGCGGCCCTGGACCGAATGGGTCTCGGGACGAAGCGCCACGCCCCGCGGCCCGAGGTGCCCTGACAGTGCTTCTCGCCGCCGCCGCCAGCGCGCTTCCGCCCTGGGGATCTCGAACCGGGAAGCGAGCTCGAGGAGCCTCCAAGGAGGGCCGCGATCGAAGCCTCTGGGCAGGAAGCGCCGGAGTGCCGACCGCACCCTCCAGGGCGGTCCGGCGCGGGCCCTCATGACGGCGGGGACCGAGGCCCGTGTGTGCGAGGCTGACGCGAGCGCTATCATCGCCGGCCGTGCGCCTCTTCTTCCCGCTCCTCGTGCTGACCGCCGCCTGTGCCCGGAGCGACGAGCGTTGGATCGAGGCCCTCGACGATCCCGACCCGTTCGAGCGCGCCTTGGCCGCATTCGCCCTGTGCGAGCAGGCGCCAGAGCGCGCACCCCTGACCCTCGGCGTCCTGCTCGAGACCGTCGACCGCAGCGAGCTGGAGCTCGGGGCGCACGCCGCCCGGCACCTGGAGCTCTTGGCCCGCTCGATCCCCGACAGCCTGCGCGCACGCCTGGCCGCCAACCCGCTGATGACCGAGGCCCGACGGCGGGCCATCGAGGACGCCCTGCGCGGGGCCGGGCGAGGGCGGCGTTGAGCGCGCACCCGTACCCCACCACCGCCGAGCGCGTCCTCGCCCTCGGCCTGCCGGCCGCCGCCCTCGCGTCCGCCGCCTCCGCGAGCAACGCCGTCCTCACGCGCCGCGTCGGTCTCGAAGCCCTGCTCGGCGGCCCTCGGCTCCACGCCCTCGAGGCCTCCCTGCTCCTCGCCCTCGGCCTGGGTGCCGCGGTCCTCGTTGCAGCCTGGAACGACTGGCGCAGCCGGGGGCCCGCCCGCGCCGCGCGCCCGGCCCTGGGAGCGGCGGTCGTCGGGGCGATCGCCGGCTGGCAGACCTTCCTCCTCGCTGTCCAGCCCTTCCAGCGCGTCTGGTTCGACGCCGCCCTCGTCCTACTCTGCGGCATCTGGGCGGGCGGTGTCCTTTGGTTGCGCCGCCCGCGCCAGCCCTCCCGCTTGCGCCGCGCTCTGGGGCTCACGGCCGTGGGCGCGGCTCTGACCGTCGCCGCCGCGGAGCTGGGCCTGCGCGCCGCGGGAAGCCTGGCTCCCTCGGCTCTCCTGGCGCGTTCCGGCGAGGCGCCGCGCAAGCTGATCGAGCGCTTCCGCTGCCGCCCAGGCCTCGGGCGCTTCGGCTTCCCGTGCAACAGCAGCGGCTACTACGACGAGGAGTTCTACCGCACGCGTCCCGGCGAGCGCGCGGTCTGCTCCATCGGCGATTCCTTCAACCTCGGATCCGTACCCCACGCGCGCCACTTCACGACGGTCTGCGAGGGCGAACTGGGGCTCGCGGTCCACAACCTGGGCGTGGCCGGTATCGGGCCGCGCGAGTACCTGGCGCTGCTGCTCGACGAGGCCCTGCCCCTCGCTCCCGATGCCGTCGTGGTCGGACTGTTCGTCGGCAACGATCTCGACGTCGCCGATGTCGGGCGCGACCTGCCCGATGCCGGCCTGCGCGCCTGGCTGCAGCGCGAGCGAGTGCTGACCTGGGTCCTGCCGCGCCGCCTCGCCCGTGTCGCACGCGAGTGCAAGCGCTTGGGCAACCGACGGCGCGAGGTCGCCATCGTGCAAGGCGAACGCGCCGTCGCCGAGCGCTTCCCCTGGCTGGACGAACCGGCCCTCGAGGAAGGAACCCTCTCACCGGAGTCCTTCGACTGCCTGGAGACCCAGCGCGCCCTGGCGGTCTGCGCTCGCAGCCCCGTCTCCCTGACGACGGTCTTCGAGAGCCTCGCGGCCATGCACGAAGCCTGCGGTGAGATCCCCTTCGGCGTGATGCTGATTCCCGATGAGTTCCAGGTCTCCGACGCCCTCTGGGCGCGAGTCGTGGCGGCGGCGGGCGTGCCCCTGGAGCGCGACCGACCCCAGCGTCTGCTGCGCGCCTGGCTGGAGGAGGCGGACATCCCCTATCTGGACCTGCTCGAGAAGTTGCGCGCCGTCTCCCCCGCGGCGGACGGTCAGCGACATCTCTACCACCTGCGCGACACGCACTTCAACGCACGCGGAAACGACGTAGCGGGGCGGGCCCTGGCACGCTTCTTCGCGGCCCTGCTCGACGCCTGAGTACGCCGCTCGGAGACGCCGGTGCCCGCCGCTCTTCCGCAACCGGGCCCCCGGGCCTATCCTGGGCAGCGACGCCGCCGCGCCTCCCTCTTCATGTTCGCAGCCATCCTGCCGACCCTTCTGGCCACCGCCTCGGGCGACACCGACCGCGTGGAGTTCGCGCGCGACGTGCGACCGATCCTCTCGCAGAACTGCTACGCCTGCCACGGACCGATGGCGAGCTCGCCCACCGCGGCACAGGCCCTGGAGCTCGCGCGCCTCGACGAGACCATCGCTCTAGAGGAGCGGGTCCTGAGCGAGGCTTCTGTCCCGACAGACGAGTTGGCCTCCTGGAGCGCACTGCAGCGCGAACAGCTCGCTCGGCTGGCCGAGCTCGACTTGGGCAGGTGGCACGCCCTAGGCCCCTTCCTCGCGGCCTCCCAAGCCGAGGCCTTCCGCGCCCGCCACGGGCCCGAGGAGGGCGTCGATCTCGGCGCCGAAGTAGGCGGTTTCGCCTGGAGTGAGCGACCCGCGCTCGCCGGGCGGGACGTACGCTTCGTACAGCTCTTCCACCGCGGCTGGGACGGGCACAACAACCTGCCGCGCGAGATCCGCCGCCAGTGCAAGGACACCGACCAGGCTTGCACCGCCCCCGTGCGCGATCTCAAACGCCGCGGCCTGCTCGAGGACACCCTGGTGATCTGCGGCGGTGAGTTCGGGTGCACGATCTACTCTCAGGGCAGCCTGACCGCCGACAATCACGGGCGCGACCACCACGGACGCGGCTTCCACACCTGGTTCGCCGGCGTCAAGGCCAGCTTCGAGTACGGCGAGACCGACGATCACCGCTACAGCATCGTCCGCGACCCGGTACACATCCGCGATCTGAACGCGACCATCCTGCACCTCCTGGGCGTCGATCACGCGCGCTTCACCTACCCCTTCCAGGGGCTCGATCAGAACATCACGGGCGTCGAAGGCGAGGCGCGAGTCGTGCAGGAGACCCTCACCTAGCCGGGATGCAGAGCGACGGAACGAGCGGCGACCTCGGCGGCGAGTACATCTTCGGCGAGATCGCCGAGCAACCGGGGATCGTGGCTCGGTTGCGGGCCGGACCCGCGCCGGCCTGGCCCGACGGCGGCGGGCGAGTGGTGCTCGCCGGGGCCGGGGACTCCCTGTGCGCCGCCGAACTCGTCGCGGGGCTCTACGGGGGGATCGAGGCGCCCCAGCCGATGGCAGCAACCGCCGCCGCGGACTCTCTGGGAACCGCCGACGCCCTGATCGGGATCAGCGTCTCGGGACGCACCCCGCGGGTGCTCGAGGCCTGCCGGCGCGCCCGCGCCGGCGGGGCGCACACCGTCGCCGTGACCGACGACCCCGGCGGGCCTCTGGCCCGCGCCGCTTCAGAGGTCTGGTGCATCCACGCCTCGCCGGCCGGACGCCTTCAGAGCACGGACTACGAATGCCCCCAGGCGCGCCAGTACGTCGGCTATCACCACGACGTTGCCCAGACCAAGACCTTCCTGGCAGGCGTCATGACCCTCGCGCGCGCGCGGGAGGGAGCGGCGGGAGCGACCGACTGGGCGCGGCTCGAGCGCACGCTCGAGACCTTGGTGGCCCCCTCCTTCTTCGAGCCCCTCCAGAGCCAGGCGCGGGCCTGTGCGGACGCGGGTGAGGCTTTTTTCCTGGCCGGAGCGGGCACCCTCCCCCTGGCGCGCTTCGCCGCCTACAAGCTATTCGAGTTCGACCGCGCGGCACACTTCGCGGACATCGAGGAGTACTGCCACACGCAGTACTTCGTGACCCGGCCGGGAGCGGCGGTCGTGTGCCTGCTCGACGACGCCGACAGCGCCCGCCGCGCAGAAGAAATCAGCGACGTCCTCGCCGAGCTGTTCCACGCCCGCCCCCTGCTGATGTGCAGCGCCGACGTAGCGACCCCCTGGGCCGAGCCCGGGCGCCGCATCGAGGTCCCCGTTGGCGGTTCGCCCCTGGAGCGGCAGGTTGCCCTAACCGTGGCCATCGAGTGGCTGACCTACCTCTGGGGTCGTATCGGCGCACCCAACGTGAACTCCTTCCACGGCGGGTTCGACACGGAGCGACTCGTCGCGGGCACGATGCGCACGATCCGCGGCTCCCGCGTCGTGGTCGATGGGACTACACTGGAAGAGGCCTGAGCACACCGAGTCCACCACGCGGGCTCGGGCGCTTTGGCGACCGAAGAATCGGGTGCCCTCCCCGACTTCCCGGATGACCGTCCTCTCGACTCGCCGGCTCCTCGTGAGCGCCGCGACGCCGCCCCCCCCCACACAGCGTGGGACGCCGGCGGGCGGCGACCACTTCCGCGAGCGCATCGCGCCCATCCTCGAGGAGCGCAGCGGCGCGCGGGTGTACCTCAAGCTCGAAAACCCCCAGCGCACCGGTTCCTTCAAGCTCCGCGGCGCGCTCAACCGCTGGCTCTCCCTCGACCCAGACCAGCGCACCCGCGGCGTCGTGGCCGCTTCGTCGGGCAACCACGGCATGGCAGTGACCTGCGCCGCGGGCGAGGCGGGAGTGGACGCCGTTGTCTTCGTCCCGCGTGGAGCCTCGCCCATCGAACTCGCAGCGCTCCGCTCCTTCGGAGCGCGGGTGCGCGTGAAAGGGAATGACTGCCTGGTCGCCGAAGACGCGATCCGTTCCGCCCTGCGAGTGGTCGTCGGGCAGCATCGGACCCTGATCGAAGGCGCGGCGGCGGTGGCCGTGCCCGGGCCGGATTCGAGAGCGTCGCGGCGGAGTACTCCGAACGGAAGGTCGCGATCCTCCTGTGCGGGGGAACATCGCCCCGGAGACTCTGCGCGAAGTCCTGTGAGCCGCCGCCCACGCCGGCTGTGGAACGCCCACGGCCGCGCGGGATGCGCGAATCGCCTCCAACCGGCAGACTGGAACCCGATGGATCGTCCGATCTCGTCCCGCAAGCAAGACCACCTGCGCCTTGCCCTCGAGCACGACGTCGAACGTCCGCCGGCCGACGGGAGCGCCTTTGCGGCCGTGGAGCTCGCCCACCGCGCTCTGCCCGAGCTCGATCTCGACGAGGTGGACCCCTCGCTCGAGTTCCTCGGCCGGCGACTCGCCTTCCCGCTCCTGATCGGCAGCATGACCGGCGGAACGCCCCAAGCGGGAGTCATCAACCGGCGCCTTGCGACCGCGGCGCAGCACTGCGGCGTGGGCATGTGCCTCGGCTCCCAGCGCATCGCCCTCGAGCACCCCGAGCACTCAGCGACCTTCGCTGTCCGCCATGTGGCTCCCGACATTCTGCTCGTCGCCAACCTCGGCGCGGTGCAGCTCAACTACGGCGTGGACGCCCCCCAAGTTCGGCATCTGGCTGACGACGTCGGCGCCGACGCGGTCGTCTTCCACCTCAATGCCGCCCAGGAGGCGCTGCAACCCGAGGGCGACACACGCTTCGGCGGGCTGTTCGAAGCTCTGGGCGAGGCGGTCGAGACGATCGGCCTGCCGTGCGGAGTCAAGGAGGTCGGGTGCGGGTTCTCGATCGCCGACGTGCGGCGCCTGGCCGAGCTCCCGCTGGCCTTCCTGGAGAGCGCCGGGCGCGGGGGCACCTCCTGGAACGCGATCGAGGGTCAACGAGCCCAGGGGGAGCACGACCGCGACCTGGCCGCGGGTCTGGCGGATTGGGGCACGCCGAGCCTGACGAGCTTGCTCGCCTGTCTGCGCTACGGCGCGACCGACGTGATCGCCTCCGGCGGCCTGCGCAGCGGCCTCGACGCCGCCCGCGCCCTGGCGCTGGGCGCGACGGCGACCGCCATGGCCCTGCCCCTGGTACGCGCCGCCGCCCGCTCGAGCGAGGCGGTGATCGACGAGCTGGAGGCCTTCAAGAAGGCTCTGGTGACGGTCATGTTCCTGACCGGGGCCCGCGATCTCGCCGCCCTGCGAAGCGTCCCCCACCGCGTACCGCCGCAGGTCCAGCCCGAGATCTGGGAGGACGGCGCAGGCGCCTGAGCCGGCCGCAGTCCGCCCACTCACCATGCCTCACCTACCGCTCTCCGCGCTCCTCGCCCTCGGATCCCTCACGGGCGACGTCTGGCCCGACTTCCGCGGCCCGACAGCCGACGGCCACGCAGCCGACGCCAACCCGCCGATGGAGTGGAGCGAGGCGCGCAACGTCTCCTGGAAGACCGCCATCCACGGGCGTGGCTGGTCCACGCCCGTCGTGCGGGACGGACTGGCCTGGATGACCACCGCCGACGAGGGCGGCCACGCGCTATCGGTCGTCTGCGTGGATATCGGCAAGGGAGCCGTGGTCCACGACCGGGTGCTCTTCGAGGTGCCCGAGCCCCAGGAGCGCATGGCCCTCAACAGCTACGCGTCTCCCTCGGCGGTGATCGAGCAGGGGCGCGTCTGGATCCACTTCGGGGCCGAGGGAACCGCTTGCCTGGACACCGCGACCGGGCGCACCCTCTGGGAACGGCGCGACCTGCGCTGTGAGCACCTCGTCGGCCCCGGCTCGTCACCGATCCTGCATGGCACCCGCCTCCTGTTCCACGTGGACGGCGCCGACGTGCAGTACGTCACCGCCCTTGACAAGAACACTGGGGAGACCGTCTGGCGCACGGAGCGCTCCGTGGACCTCTCCGGTGAGGCGCCGGACCGCCGCAAGGCCTTCAGCACGCCGATCCTGCTCGCGGCCGACGGCCATGAGCAGTTGATCAGCACGGGCGCCAACGCCTCGGTCGCCTACGACCCGCGCGACGGGAGCGAGCTGTGGAAGGTGCTCTACTCGGGCTTCTCCCAGTCCTCACGGCCAATCGCCGCCGAAGGCGTCGTCTACCTCAACACGGGCTTCATGAAGCCACAGCTGTGGGCCGTGCGGGCCGACGGCACTGGAGACGTGACAGCCAGCCACGTCTTGTGGAAGCGTCGCCGGGGCGTGCCGACCATGTCCTCTCCCCTGCTGGTTGCCGGCCGCCTGTTCCTCGTCAGCGACGGCGGAATCGTCTCGTGCCTGGCCGCCGATACCGGGGCCGAGCTCTGGCGCGCGCGCGTCGGCGGCGAGTACTCCGCGTCCCCACTCTTCGCCGCCGGGCGCCTGTACTTCTGCGATCGCGGCGGACTGACGACCGTCATCACACCCACCGACGAGCTCTGCGTGCTCGCGGAGAACGAGCTAGACAGCGGCCTGATGGCCTCCCCGGCGGTCGTCGGCGACGCCCTGCTGCTGCGCACCGGGACCCACCTCTACAGGATCGAGGAAGTCGCGAGCGAGAGCGGCTAGAGCACCCGTCGAGCCGGAAGGCCGTGGAAGCCCGCGGTCAGCGCGCCAGCCAGGAGACCATCGAGCGTGTGACCAGCTCGGCGGCGTCCTGCTGCACGAAGTGGCCCGCCCCGGGGATCGTCACCAGAGTCAGATCGCCCGCCAACCAGCGCCAGGTGTCGTTGAGGGCCGTGGGCAGGAGGGCGCGGTCGTCGAGGCCGAAGATCATCAGCACCGAGGCGGCTACCCGGGCCGCGGGCGGCAGTTGGCTCGGATCGGCGGGGAAGGTCGCCCTCTCTCCGGGGCGCGGGTAGTTGGCCTCGTAGTAGTGCAGCATGGCCTTGAAGTCCGAGCGGGCGAAGGCCTCGATGGTCAGCGCGCGCGCCGCGGGGTCGCTCACCCAACTCGCCAGGCTCTCGGCAGTCAGGGACTCGTGAGCACCCTCGACCTGGAAGTCCCGGGCGTACTGCCCGGCCTCGAATTGCCCGGAATCGGAGCGAGTCAGCTCGCGCTGAAGGCAGCCGGGGTGCGGCATGTTGCACACGATCAGGCCCGCGGTCCGCTCGGGGTGTTGGATGGCGAAGCTCCAGGCCACCGCGCCGCCCCAGTCGTGCCCGACGATCACGGCGCTCTCGCTCCCGCACTCCTCCAGCAAGGCCACGACGTCGCCGGTGAGGACCTCGATCGTGTAGTTCTCGACGCCGGCTGGACTGTCGGAGCGGTTGTAGCCGCGCATGTCGAGGGCCACGACCCGGTGGTTCGTCGCCAAAGCCTCCATCTGGTGCCGCCACGTGTACCACCAGTCCGGGAAGCCGTGCAGCATGACGACCAACGGTCCCTCGCCCAGAGATGCGTAGTGAAGCTGCACTCCGGCGTTCTCGCACGTCCCGTGGACGACGCGCTCTTCGATCGTACTCACCGCAATCTCCCCTGCTGAGACACAGCCCGCGAGCGACCAGCCGATCAGGCCCGCGAGGCGCGCGCCGACCGCCGTACCGCTACCGTTCCACACGCCCGAGAGGATAGTCGATCGACGCGCGTGGAGGTTAGGGTTGCCAGATCACCTCGAGGGCGTTGGTCAGGTTGAAGCCGGCGCCGCAGGGCGATCCGTTGGGGTTGCGGTACCAGTACTGGTAGCAGCGCTTGTCTCCGGCCTGAACGCCTGTCGCCCCCGCGATCGGGAGGTTGCTGGCCGTGGATCCCGCCCCATCGGGGAAGGTCACCTGCAGGCGCAGGACGCTCCCGCCACAGCAGCGCAGGCCGTCGCCGAAGGTGACCCCCGCTCCCCCGGCCAAGGTCGTGTCACCGACGAAGAACAAGCCGGGCTGCTGGGCGATGGCGCCGGCCACGGCCAGCACCAGGCTGTCGGCGCCGACGCTCGGGTGGCCGAAGCCCTCGATGCGTGCGCCGGCCCCGCTACTGTTGGCGCAGCCCTCGCCCGCCCCGCCGTTGTTCTGGCAGGGACAGACGGTCCCGCCTCCGTCGCCGAAGCAGGACGCCGTCGCCGGCGCGGGGCCCTCGGGGACGTTCTGCCCACCGGGGGTGTCGTCCACGCCCGGCTGGGCGTCGAGGAAGTCCGTGGCGCTCCACGGCGCAGCGGTCGCCCCGTCGCCCAGGCCGCGGAAGACACCCGCCGGCGGCTGACCCGCCGCGGGACCGAGGGCCGTCAGGAGGGCGCCGTCGTAGAGGCGGTCGAGAAGGCCGCCGTCGTTGAGGCCCACGACGTTCAGGATCGTCGCCAGGCAGGGAATCGAGGTCCTGCGGTCGTCGTCCCCGTCGAGCTGAGTGCCCACCAGCCCCAGGAGCTGGTTCACCGAAGCGTCCTTCACGAGGTACACCGTCTGGCTACCCGGCTCCAAGTCGAAACCCCCGACGACGAGATCGACCCCTGGAACGGCGGCGTCACCGAGGACGAAGAGCCCGCTGGCGGGGATGCTCCCGAGGCTCAGATCGATGGCGGCGTCCAAAACGCCAGGAGACTCGCTCTTGTCGCCTTCCACGATCAGGACCATCGAGTTTGCCAGGGAGGCCCCGGGCGTGCCGGTCAGCTCGATGAACTCCCGGGTGTCGTCCGCCGTGGCGGAGTAGATCTCGTTGAGGCGGCCCTTGTCGACGAAGAGGTCACAGGCGTCGCCGATCCCGTCGCCGTCGCTGTCCTCCTGACGCGGGTTCGGATCCAGGGGACAGTTGTCGCTCACGTCCGGCCAACCGTCACCATCAGAGTCACCGGGCGGGATATGGATCGAGCGGAGGGGCGTCCCCGTCTGCCCGAAGAGCGTCGGCGGCGTCGGCAGAAAACCCGGCGCGCAGCCGCCGGTCATGCCGACCTGCAGCTCCGACTCTCCGATGGTCGTGAGCTCGAACAGGGCGTCCCCGTCTCCGTCCACGCCGACCCCCGACGGCAGCGGATCGATGCCGAAGGCCTGCGGATCGAACCCGCCTGGCCCGAACTTGAGTGTCCAGGAAGAGGCGTCCGAGACGAGCTGGATCGCCCCCCCGGGATCGTAGGGCCCGCCCACGAGGTTGCCCTGGTCGAAGAACCGCAGGACCACGCGAACGCCGATGTCATAGTGGAACGTCCCGCCGTCGCTCCCGCTCCGCACGATGGTCATCGCCCCTGGGGGCTGGGAGACCCCGGGCGCCAAGCTGAGCTCGACGTCGAACGCTTCGAGCGTCTGGCCTCCGTTGAAGCTGAAGACGGCGGGAACGGACGAGCGCAGGCTCAGGGCGACCACCTCCACCGGAATCGTGTCCACTGCGTTGACGTCGAGGGGCACGGTGTCGGCCAAGCGGCGGATGATCGTGTCGATCGTGCCCAGAGCGCCGGGCGGACTCGTGGCGAGGGGCGCGCCCTCGAAGGCGATCCTGCCGCTGAAGGGATCCGACGTGCCGCCGATCGTCCCCTGGGCGATCGGGACGCCGCTGAAGTCGATGGAGGTCGCCACCTGCAGGAACGGCTCCGGAGGCGGTGTCTGCAAGCCGTCATCGCCGGCGTGCAAGATCACGGGCTGGCCCTGGGGAGCCCCGGTCGCCGCGGCGGCCAGCAGGGCCGCCCACGTGGCTCCCCGGATCGTAAACCTCGCTGTCCCGTTCATCTGCGCCAAACCCTCCTTCTCCAGTGTCGAGGGAACCCGCCACCTGTCAACCCACCGTCTCGTCATGCATGACGGCAACCAGGGCTGTCGGCCGCCAGGAAAGCGGTCGAATCCGCGACCTAGTCGATCGCCCGCGCCGGGCGCAGGCCGACGACCGACGCCCGCATGTCGGGTTCCTGAGCGATGCGGAACGCCGATCGGGCGTGGACCAGGTCCGAGTAGAAGCACCCGCCGCGCACGACCCGGCGGCCGTCACCGACGCCCCTGCGCGCGCCGTCTCCCGGCTCCCAGCCGTCCGAGGGGGTGTCGTAGTCTCCCACCCAGGGACAGGCACACCACTCGTACACGTTGCCGTGGGTGCTGTGCAGCCCGAACGGATTGGGAGCGAGTGCATCGACCGGAGCGTGCGCGACGTAGCCGTCGGCGAAGGGTGCGCGCTCTCCGCGGACCCCGTCATCGGCGCCGGCGGCGAGAGCGGTCTGGTCGGCCAGGTTGGCGGCGCCCGCCAGGTCCAGGGGATCGGCGCCGGTCCACCAGGTGCCCCCGACGCCCCCGCGGCAGGCGTACTCCCACTGCACTTCGGTCGGCAGGCGCAGGCCGAGACGGGTGAGGGCGCGCGAGGCATCGTCCCAGCTCACTTGCTCGACGGGATGGCTCAGGTCGTGACGGACTCTCCCGCGCAGAGTGCCCGGAGAGTGGAGGCTGGGATTGCGTCCCTCGAGGCGCAGCCACTGTCCCTGGGACATCTCGTACTTCGAGAGGAAGAAGGGTGCGACGTCGAAGGCGCGCGGCGGCCGCTCCTTGGCGGCGAAGATCTCGTGCACCGTGCGAGGCTCAAAGGCTGGCCCCTCGGGGTCGTCGAACTGGGACCCCATGGTGAAACTCCCGCCGGGGATGAGCACGAAGACGAGTCCGGTGTCGGCGCCGACGATCCAGCGTTCGCTCGCCTCGTCGCGTTCGGGTGCCGCCCCGGACACGGGGTGGAGGAACTCCCAGAGCGTGCTCCGGGGGTCGCGTCCGAGGGGGACGAGGCCGAGCTGGGGTTCGAGCGCGAGACCGCCGTACAGCGGGCATTCCGCGGTGTCGGCGATGGAGGTGCGCGCGGCGGCCCAGGCGCGCGCGGCGACCTCGCCACTGACGGTCTCCTGCTCCAAGCGCTCGGCGAGCTCCAGGCGCCGAGCGACCCCCAGGCCGAAGGCCGGCGAGACGCCGTTCACGGGGCCCGTGTCCTCGTCCAGGAAGCCCTCCAGGCGTTCGAGCACGACCTCCAACAGGTCTCGGCGGCGTCTTCCGTCCTCGGAGAGGGTTGCGCGCTCGCCGCGCGCCTGCGAGCGCGCCAGGGCCTCGCGGTGTCCGGCCGCACGACCTCCGAGGTCGCTCGCGCGCTGCAGCCAGTCCCGCATGGGGACGGACAGAGCGGCGTCGAGCGGCCACAGGGAGTCGGCCTCCCGCTCCAAGCGCTCCAAGACGTTCAGGTCCACCGCCGGCCGCGCCCGCAGGAGCTCCGCCTCCGAGCGCGTCTTGCCCGCCCACAGGGATGCGGTCAGCACCACGCCCACGGTCAGGGCCAGAACCAGGCCGGCGGAGGCGGCGGCGGCGGTGCGATTGCGCTGCATCCACTTGCGCAGCTCGGCCGCCGCACCGGTCTGGTGGGCCGCCACGACGCGCCCCTCGAGGTAGGCCCTCAGGTCGTCGCCAAGCTCGGTCACGCTCGCGTAGCGCCGCGCGCCGTCACGCGCCATGGCCTTCTCGCAGATCGCCACCAGCTCCGGCGGGATGCCTTGAGCGACCTCCCCGAGGGGCTTGGGCGGGCCGCTGATCACCCAGTGCAGGACCGTGTGCGCCGAGGCCTTCGCGCCCGGCGGCAGGTAGGGCATCTCGCCCGCGAGGAGGTGGTAGAGGATCGCGCCCAGACTGTAGACGTCGGAGCGCTCGCCGACCGCCTCGAGATTCCCCCGCGCCTGCTCGGGCGGCATGTAGACCGGCGTGCCGACGACCGAGCCGTCCATGGTCACCAGCGGGGCATTCGGATCGAGGTCCCGCTCCTGGGCGCGCACGCTGCGCACGAGACTGGTGTGCTGCACCGCGCCCGCCGGTCTCAGGTCGCGCCGGTCCTCACGCCCCTTGACCCTCGCCAGCCCCCAGTCCATCACGTACACGGCGCCGAAACGACCGACCATGATGTTCGAGGGCTTCAGGTCCCGGTGCACGACACCTTTGGTGTGGGCGTAGCTCACCGCCTCGCAGACACGCAGCAACACCCCCAGGGCGCGGGTGCGCGTCCAGCCCTCGCGCTCCCCGGCGACCAGGGAGAAGACCTCGCTCAGGTCGCTCCCGCGCACCAGGCGCATGGTGAAGAACACACGACCCTGCTCGTCTCGGCCGAGCTCGTGCACCGGCACGATGCCAGGGTGGTCGAGTTGGCTGGTGACCTGCGCCTCCTCGAGGAAGCGCCCGAGAGACTGGCTGTCCGCTGCCCGCCCGCCTGGGATCCGAGCGGGCTCACTCACCAACGCGACCTTCATCGCCAGGGTGCGCCGCAGATCCTCGTCCCAGACCTTGTAGATCGCGCCCATCCCACCCGAGGCGACGTGCTCGAGGACGCGGTAGCGCGCCGCGACCGTGCGCTGGTCACCGAGACGCTCCATGAGCTGGGCCGAGGGCGGCGTCGCCGCCTCGCGGTCCCCCGTGGGCCGCTCCGGCGACGCACCGCACACCGGCTCGAGTTCGCCGGGACCCAGATCGTCGGGGCCCAGACGATCGAGGAAACGAGAGAAGAGCCCCTCGTCCCAGAACTCCTGCTCGCCTTGCTCGGGGGCTGCCATCGTTTCGGTTGGGCTCCGCCTCGCGCCGCGAAGCCTCGGCCATTCTAGCCCGCTACCCCCTCGCGCCCTCAGATCGGAGGGCGTAAGCGACGGCTTTCGGCGGCCTCCCGGCCGGCGCCCAACGGAAAGGTGATGCGAAGCCCGCGGTTGGAGACACCTCCCCGCGCCCTCACCGCGAAACCGGGAAGCCGCAACCGAATGCCCTGGCCGAGCCGGAAGTGCCTCGCCCCCCCGGGGCGGATGCGAGCTCCAGGCGCAGCCCGCCTGGCAGGTCGAGGCCATCCGCGCCGGAGCTGCAGGTGGAGCCCGGACTCACCCGGCTGGCACTCGCTTCAGCGCACGGCGCACCTGCCGTGGACGAGGGCGACGCGGACCGGAAGCCGAGAATCGGCGGCGAAGCGCTCGATGGAGCAGCTTCCCTGCACCGTCTCCTTGGTTCCCTGTGCCTCGAGAGCGAGTGCTGAAGCGAGTAGGCGCATCCTTGTCGGAATGAGGAGGCGGAGGAGGGTTCGCTCGCCCTCGGCAAGCTGTGCGCCATCGTCGTGTTGTCGCGGGACATCCTGACCTGCTCCGAAGCGGAGCTCGGCGAGGCCCGCGTCGAGATGACCTTCGTGGGCGGCAAGCTCCGCTACCGGCGCCCGTGAGCCCACGCTTCCCGCTCCCAGAAGGCCGTCCTACACTAGCGGGAGACCAAATCGGGGCTCGGCTCAGGCCCGGCCCCGCTGCCACTCGATGCTCTCCTCCATGCACCCTCTCTTGGTATGCCTGTTCGGCGGCCTGAGCCTGGTGCAGGCTCCCGCCCCGGCGCAGGAGAACGGCTGGGTGGGCAAGCCCGCCCCCGCCCTGGAGATCGATGCCTGGCTCAACCACGGCGACCGGCCACGCCCCAGCCTCGAGAACCTGCGCGGCCGCGTCGTCCTGCTGGAGTTCTGGGGAACGTGCAAGAAGGACTGCATGAAGATGGAGCCCCTCGCGCAGGTGCTGCACGAGAAGTACCGCGACGCCGGCCTCGAAGTCTTGGTGATCTCCTACGACAGCGCGGACGTCCTTCGCGACCTGATCACCAAGCGCTCCCTCAGCGTGCCCATGGGCAGCACCGGGATGGGAACCTACCGCACATGGGGTATCCCACAGGTCCCGACCGCCTGCGTGCTCGATCCCCAGGGCGCGATCCTCTACCACGGCTTCCCCGACGAGGTGGAGCCCGCGATCCAGGCTGCTCTGGGGGCGGAGGTCGACGTCGGCCTGCTGCTCGGGCGTTGGCTGGAGGGAGGCGAGGGCGTGCGCGAGACCCTCGCGCGCCTGAGCACCCTCTCCCCCCGCTCCTTCGACCTGCGCCGCTGGGCCGGCACTCTCACCGGCCGAGCCTGTGACCCCCAGGCCGACCCCCCGACGCCCGCGGAGCCCTGCACCCCCCTCCCGGCCGGGGAGTGGTTGACCCGCAGCGTGACCGAGCGCCGCGCCGGCCATGCGGACGCCTCCAGGGCAGCCCTGGCGCGGCTGGCCGCCACGGCTCCCGAGGACTTCGACCTTCGCACCTGGGCGCGCAAGACCCAAGGGAAGGTCTTCCCCCTCACCCGCGACGAGCTCGTCGCCCTGCTGGCAGAGCGCAGCTACGAACGCGTCCTGGACGCCTTCTGCCACCGCTGCACCACGCCCGCTCTGGCCGAGCTCGCCCTCGCCGATGAGGGGCTCCGGGCCCACTGTCGCAAGCGCATCCCCGAGGCGCGCGCCTTCGCCAAGAAGGGCCTGATGGCCGAGCACTGGCTCTTCGGCGGCCTCCGGCCCCGGCGCAAGCAGCTCTACTGGATCGACATGGGCGTCGCGTTCCAGACCCACGCCCAGGACGGCAGCGCACAGATCACCATCGGCGCCGAGCTGGTCAATGAGCGCACGGTGGACTCCTTCGTGACCGACAACCTCGAGTACGTCCTCGTCGCGAGCTCCTTCGCCGCCAGGCGCGCTCCCCCCCACGAAGCTCTGCCCGCGCGCGTCACTCTCGAGCGCGCCGAGCTGCGCGCCTACCTCCTCGAGCGCTACGGCGTCCGCTAGGCGGGCGGGGCGGGACGACCTCCGGGAGGCCGACTCACTCGCCCCTCTAGAGCGGTGCCGCTGCGGTGAACACCTCGTCCGCGCCGCGGACGTGCGGTGCGGCCCCGGGCGGGACGCGCACCTCTCGCACGACCAGTTCCAAGGTCCCGGGGGCGACCGCCAAGCCGGGTGGCAGGACCAACTGCAGGCGCGCAGAGCCGTCGGCGCCCGAGGGCGAGGACAGCAGCTCACTGGAGACCAGCTTCAACTGGCCGCCGATGTCATGGTAAAGGACGGCCTCGAGCACGTACCCCTCTTCGGGCAGTCCTTCCCCGCGCGCCAGTTGAACGCGGGCGCGCATCAACATCCGGGCCGCTGCGGAGCGCAGGACGAACATGTCGATCTTCTCGATGCGCACCGGAGCACCGAACGCCAACGGCCGGGTCTTGACGTCGAAGTCGACTACCCTCTGGTTCCCTTTCGGATCCTCCATGTCGAGATGGAAGACGTAGTGTCGGTCGGGCTCCAGCTCGCTGATGACCGTCGAGAAGGCCACGCCCTGTTTGGGCTTGAGCGGCTCGCGCATGACCGGAGGCCCGTCGTCATAGGAGATCAACACGCGTGTGGGCTCGTCCGTCTCGTACTCGAACTTCACCGCGTTCGTAGTGGTGTAGATGATCCGCACCGGACCCAAGAGCTCCGGTGGCGTCTGGTCCAGACACAGGTTCGCGTCGATGACCAGCGGGTCGGTTCCCCACAGGACTTCGTACCCGTCCGGCAGCTTGTCGCCGTCGCAGTCGTTGTTGCCCTCGGCC
Source organism: Planctomycetota bacterium (assembly GCA_002686265.1). Taxonomy (GTDB): domain Bacteria; phylum Planctomycetota; class UBA1135; order UBA1135. The sequence goes on along the minus strand of NZBA01000050.1, from coordinate 63,174 downwards.
GTGCCCCAGGCGCTCTCGTCCAAGTCCAGTAGGAGGTCGAGATCGCGGTCGATGGCCGTCGGCCGGCCCATCAGACGCGGCAGGCCGTAAAAAGTCACCGGCTGGCCGCCGGCGGCCAGGGCGATCAACTCAGCCGGCAGGATCCGGTCCAGGCTGATCGAGGCCTGTTGGAAGGACCCCGTCCCGGGCCGATAGACGCCCATCATGTGCCGCTCGCCGTTTCCCCAGGGGACCGGCCCGTAGGAGAACGTCGCGTCGCAGTGTCCCGCCTCGGCCTCGCCGAGCAGGTAGGCGAGCTCGACCGCCGCGAACGGAGCCGCGTTGGCGGCGTGGGCCGTCCCCTGGAAGACCGTCGACGGAGCCAAGCCCGTGTCGAAGACTTTCAGGAAGTGACCGAGTTGGATCCGCTCGTCCGGGGTCAGGCCGAGAGACCGCAGGTCGCCGGCGCCGTGGGCCAAGGCTGCCTCCAGGTCCGGCCACACACCGCCATGGCCCCATCCGGCTCCCAGCTCCGTGCGCGTGCCGAAGTCGCCGCCGACGTCGAAGGCCGCGGCTCCCTTGGCGGACACGCCGCGCAGGGAGGGAACGGCGGTCGCCGGAGCCAAACCGCCTCCGCCGTGCTCGACGATCTCGCCGGCGGTCCCCAAGGGCAGAACGTGGCAGGTCGCGCAGGCCACACCGTTGGAGAGCACACGGTTCATGAAGACGTTCGCACCCAGGTTCTCCGTCCCCACGTACCGACGGTTACGGCTCTGGTGCGGGTTGGGCGGGATCGCGAGGGTCTCCATGTACTGGGCGATGTAGGGGAAGTTCTGCCGAATGCCCTCCGGGCCGTCCTCTCCCGGGCGCTCGAGCAAGCCGGGGAAGGCCACGTCGAAGTCCGCCAGCTCCTTGCGCTCTCCGCGCCAGTGGTAGGGCCCGATCTCCTTCAAACGTCGCACGCTCTGGGTGACCATCGGGCCCTTGTCGTCGAGGGGGAAGGCCATCTCTTCCGGCGGCGTGATCTCCGGATCCATGAACAGGCCCAGATTCCAGGCCAGTCCGTCGAGGTGGCCGTCTACGTGGCAGGAGTTGCACGAGGAGGTGCGCGAGAGGGAGTTCGCCGTGCGGATGAAGTGGATACGCCCCTGCACGATGTCGACCGGCGTCGGATCCCAGCCCAGAGCTCGGGCGATGGGCGCCTCGTAACGGAAGTTGGGCTGGGCCGGAAGCAGATCGAGGGGGACGCGCGAGAGGGAGTTCTCGCCCTTGTTGAACACGTACAGCCAGTGACCGTCGGGAGAAACCACGCAGTTGCGCGGCCCCGCTCCATCGGGATACAGGGTCGTGGCTTGGATGCGGATCGAGCCCGCCCAGGTGGCGCCGTCCGGGCCGACATCGAGTACGGCGACGCTGTTCGAGCCGTAGCCGCAGACAAAGGCCCGATCGCCCGTGCGCGAGAAGGCGACGTCGGTCGGCTCGGCGCAGCGCACATCGGGGTTGGGCGCGAGGACGTCGAGATCGATGAAGGAGACACCGACACCGCCAAGGGCCCCGCCCGCGAGCTGCGGTCGAACGACTGCGATGCGGTTCCGGACCACCTGGCCTTCGATGAAACTCACCTCGCCGCGGTGTCCGGCGTTGAGTGCTTCGGTGTGCGGGATCCAAAGCTCATCGGTCCCCGGTCGCTGCACGACGTCGTAGAGCAGCGTACCCACGCCCCGAATCGTCGCCCCCGGATCGAGGGCGTCGTCGGCGGCCGTCGCACCGAGACGAATGGTGAACAGGTCACGGTCAGGGAGCGGTGTCACCTGGTCGTGCTCCCCAACGACTTCGACCGAGCGTGCGTCGTCGGGATCCGACGTTTCCGGATTCCCCATGGGAGCTGTGCCGTTGCCCGACAGGAAGGAGGCGACGAACAGGTCGCTGCCCACGCGTGCGATCCCGCGCGGCTCGCGGCCGGGCACCGGAATTGAATGGACGACCTCGTAGGTCGCAGTGTCGATAACGTCCACGCGGTTGTCCGACGAGCAGGTCACCCAAGCGCGAGTTCCATCGCCAGAGAACACCAGCCCCTGGGGAGCGTTTCCGACGCGGATCGTGCGCTCGAGGGTCCCGGTAGCACCCTCCATCACCCCCACCGAGGAGGTCAGGTGATCGACCAACCACAGTTCCTCCGACTCTGGGCGCGCGACGACGGCCACCACGCCGGGACTGAGGGGCAGGCTGTACTCCGGGCCGGCGTGCCCGATCCGGAAGCGCTGCAACTGCCGCCCAACCTGGTTCGCCACCCACACCCAGCCGCCGTCATGGCTGAAACAGATCGGGTCCTGGGGCGGGAGCTCGAAGTTCATCCAACGCCCCGCCTGGTCGTCGAAGGGGACGTCCACGGGGTTCTGGGCGGCGGGGGCGGTGGAAACGGCCGGGCTCCAGAGGGGGACCAAGGCGCCGAGAGAGAGGATCAGCGGGTGCATCTCATGTGGGATTCCAGGAGGGCGCGAGGGGCGACGACGACAGTCTCCACTCCAGTGTAGAGCTGATCGGCGAAAGCGCACCCCCCTGCTCCCGCGACACCCCAAGAACCGGCCGCGCACCTCGTCCGCCGGGGCGGCCATGAGGACTCAGTCGCCGCGATTGTCGGCCTCGGGGGCCTCCAGCGCATCCGCCTCCCCCGCCGAGCCCGGTCGGGCGGGCGGGTACTCCGGATCCGAGCGCACCTCGACGTCCTGCGTCTGGCGTACTCCGTCGACCTCCAGGACGATCCGGTATGCGCCCGGCTCGACCCGGCCGCGGCGGCGCCGGGTTCCCTCGCCGCCGGCCTCGCTGCGCAGGTCCCAGCTGACCTGCTGGGGGCCGCGCCCGCGCGGTGCCTCCAGCTCACGCACCAGATCCCCGCCTAGCCCGGTGACCGTGAGAGAGAGCGAGCGCGCCTTGCGCCCGAGCTGGTAGGTGATCGCCATGCCCTGCTCGGGGTTCTCGCCGACGAAGCGCCGCAAGCCGCTGGAGCCGCGCGAGGGTTCGCTGCGCCACAGGATCGTGTCGGCAGGGTCGAACAGGGTGAAATCCCCCTCGAGATTCTCGGAGGTCAACTGGCGTAGAAGCGTCACGTCCGCCGCCCACAGGCTGCGCCCGTGGGTGCCGACTACGACCTCGCCGCTCTGGGGGTGCTGGGCGACTTCGTGCACGGCCACGGTGGGCAGGCCGCTGATCGAGGACCAGCTCAGGCCACGGTCGATCGAGACCCACAGGTGGAATTCGGTCCCCAAGTAGAGCAGGTCGGGGTTCACGCGGTCCTCGCGCAAGACGCGTGACGAGCCGCGCGGTAGGTCCTCGCTCAGAGTGCGCCAGGAGCGCCCCGCGTCCTCGCTGACGAACAACCAGGGGCGATCGTCGTCGGAACGGTGGCCGTCGAAGCAGGCGTAGACGCGGCTCTCCTCGTGACGCGAAGCTTCGAGCGAGCTGACCCACATGCGCCGCGGCAGAAGCTCCATGATCGTGGGGCCCGCCTCCTCGCGCTCCTTCGCGACGCGCCGCTGTTCGCGTTCCGTGCGCTTGCGCTCCTTCTCGATTCGCTCCTCCTCCTCGCTCTGCGCCCGCTGGGCCTCGATCGTCAGGCTGCCCACACTCTCCCCCTCGACACTGCCGGTCAGCGCGTCACCGTCCACTTCGGCTACGATCGACATCTCTCCCAGATCGCTGGCGAAGGTGAAGGTCAGGCGACCGCTCTCGGCGTCGAAGGCCAGCTGCGCGACGGCTCCCTCCCCCGCCGGGCTCGCCAGCTCGCCCCGCAGCGTTCCGTCCCCCTCGCGCGCGAGGGTCAGGGTGAAGGTGCCCTCGCCCTCGGCCAGGCCCGCACCGCTCGCCGTTCCAGACCAGACCCCCGCGGGCGGCTCGCTCGCGATGTCCTCGCTGGGCGGCTGTTCGTCGAGCAACTCCGCGCGCTCGACCTCGTCCAGGACACCGTCCGCATCGGCGTCCGCGCGCACGAAGACCTCGGTCAACCCCTCCGGCACCTCCTCGGCCACCACCCTGCCGTCTCCATCGGCGTCCAGCTCGCGCAGGAGCTGCGCCAACACCTGCTGGCGGCGCTCGGGGACGTCGTCGTCTTCGGCCGCGTAAGGATCGAAGAGGTCGACCCAGCTCGCGCCACCGTCCCGCGTGGCCCACAGCGCGCCATCGTCGGTCCCGACGTAGAGCAGATCGGGATCGAGGGGCGACTCGCACAACGCCGTGGCGCTGCCGCGGTCGGTCAGGGTCAGTTCGGGTGAAAGCGCGCGCAGGTTCTCGCCGCGGTCGAAGGAACGGAAGACGTGGTTGCCGGCCGCGTAGAAGACGCGCGGCGCGTGGGCCGAGAGTTGGAATGGCGTCTTCCAGTTGAACCTGTAGCGCGTCCCTCGCGGAGACCGCGGGCGTATGAACCCGCGCTCGCCCGTCCCGAGATGGCGCCGCCCCATGCCTCCGTTCTGGCTCTCGGTGTAGATCCGCTCGGGGTCCTCGGGGTCAACGCGGCAGACGAACCCGTCGCCGCCGCCGACGCTGATCCAATCGGAGTTGACCACCCCCGTCCCCCCGCGCGTGCGGTTCGGCGCTCCCCAGGAGCCGTTGTCCTGAAGGCCACCGTAGACGTTGTACAGCGGACGGTTGTCGGTCGTGACGTGGTAGAACTGACCGAGGGCGACATGGTTGTGATGATCCCACTGCTCCATGCGATCCCGGGTCACGTACACGCCTCCGTCGTTGCCTAGGATCATGTGCCGCCCGTCGCGCGGATCGATCCACAGCGCGTGGTGGTCGACGTGCACCCGCCCTCCGCGCGAGCGTCGGTCGGCCCCGTCCGAAGTGAAGCTCGCGCCGCCGTCATCGGAGCGGTAGAGCGCCGTGCCGAGCACGTAGACGCGTTCGGCGTCGGAGGGATCGACCCGGATCTCGCTGTAGTACATCGGACGCGGGTTGACGCTGTTGATGCGCACCCAGTTGTCCCCGCCGTCAGCGGAACGAAACACCCCGCCGAGCTCCTCGCCGCCGGGTCCCTGCTCGTCTTGCAGGTTCTCGCGCTGTCCCCCGAGGCCACTGCTGTAGGGCGAGCGGTTGCGCGAGTCCTCCGGGCGCGAGCCGAAGGTCAGTTCCACCACGATCACCTCGCGCTCGCGCACGACCTCCACCGACACGGTCTCCCCCGCGCGGTGGCGGCGCAGGAGCTTGACGAGGGCCTGGTGACCGGAGACGAACTCCCCGCCGAGCTCGATGACGATGTCGTCCTTCTGCAGATCGGCCGCCTCCGCCGGACCGCCCTCGGTGATCTTCGTCAGGCGCGCGCCGACCTCGGCGTCCTCGCCGCTCATGCCCATGTATGCCGCGTCCTCGGGCAGACTGGCGATCTTCTCGGTCTCGACGACTGCGAAGACGATGGAAGGGTCGGCCTCGTAGTGGTCGACACCGATGCGCCCGAGGGTGCAGCTCGGAAGACCGGAGGCGATCCGCCGCCAACTCGCGCCGCCGTCGGTCGATTTGTGCAGGCCGCTACCCGGCCCCCACTTCTTGGCCGGATCGTTGGTGTCGAAGCCGTCTCGCTCCCGCTCGTAGGTGGCAACCAGGAGGGTCTCGGGCGCGCCCGGCTCGAGATCGATGTCGATCACCCCCGTGCGCTCGTCGACGAACAGCACCAGCTCCCAGCTCTCTCCGCCGTCGGTAGTCTTGTAGAGGCCGCGCTCGGGGTTCGGCCCGTAGAGCCGCCCCAGAGCGCCCACGTAGACGGTGTCGGGGTCGTCGGGGTGGATGGCGACGGCCCCGACCTGGAAGCTCTCCTCGAGCCCCTTGTGGACCCACGTCTGGCCGCCATCCAGCGAGCGGTAGACGCCGTCACCGTAGGAGACCGAGTTGCGCGGGTTGCTCTCACCCGTGCCGATCCAGAGGATGTCGGCGTCGGACGGCGCGACCGCGAGGGCACCGACCGAGACGCTGTCCTGGCGGTCGAACTGGTGCTCGTAGGTGATGCCGGCGTTGGTCGTGTGCAGCAGCCCGCCCGAGGCCGTGGCGATCCAGTACTCGCCCACGTCGCCGGGGTTGACGGCTATCGAGGTGATCCGCCCGCCCATGTTCGCGGGTCCGAGGGAGCGCCACTCGAACAGCTCTTGCCAGGCTGAATCGAGCTCGAGCTCCTCTCCCTCGTCGCCCGCGAAGGCGCCGGTGAGCGGAAACAGGGCGAGGAGGAAGATGAGGGCCTGACTCATGGTGTGCTGCTGGGTGCGGACGGGGTGCTCCGATCCCACTCTAGTCGGCAGTTGCGATCCCGCAAGACGAGGTCTCCAAGCGAGGCGCGTTCGGCAGGCGCCCGGCGGGGGCCTGGCAGGGCGTTGGAAGAGGGCCGCAGCGAGACGAAGACCTCCTCGTCGCTCGAGACGAGGGCGAGAGCGAGACGGCGCAGGCGGCGTGAGAGGACCTTCGAGCACGGATGGGCGAGTCTGGCGCCGCGGCGCCGGAGAGGGCGACCTCGCAGTAGGCCGCTTTTCGACGGGCTGCTAGGCTGGCGGGGTGAGCGCGCAGCGCATGATCCCAACCGCGTTCCTCGGCGTATCCCTGGCGGTCGCGGCACCGGCTGCCGGCGATGCCGGAGACGACTACCAACGAGCCGTGCTCCCGGTCGTGCAACGAATCTGCGCGGGGTGCCACGGGGGCGAGCGGCTCCGCCGACCGGCGCTCGCCTCGTGCACTCGGGCGCGAAACGCCGCACGGCAAACCGCCTAGGGGACCGTGACGCCCGGCCAGACGTCGGTGCGGAAGCTCGAGGCGGGCAGGCCCTCGGTGTTGAACAGGTTCGGCTCGTCGGCCGCGCCCCAGGCGTAACGCACGGCCACCGGGCGCGCGACGCGAGCACTGGTGACGACCACCTCGTCCCCCTCGATCACCGCCCGCGCCGGGTGGAAGACGCGGTCGGTGCCCGCCATCGCGAAGTGGGTCAACTCCCCAGCGCGCGCCCGAAGCCCGCCGCCGACATGCTCGAAGCTCAGATGGACGCGCGCGCCACGCAGGGCCATGGAGCGGTAGAGCGGGCCCGAGCAGACGAGAGACTCCTGACCGTAGGTGCGGGCCAGGGCCCACAGGGCCAGGCGCCGGCCGACGTCCTGCTTGTTGCGCGGGTGGATGTCGTCGGGATTGCCGACGTCCAACGTGACGGCCATGCCGGTGTTGGCGGTCGAGAGGGTCAGGAACTGCGCCTCGCGCAGCTCGGCCGCGGCGCCGCGGTCCCCGCCGTAGGCGAAGGGCGCGATCTGCACGAAGTAGAACGGAAAGTCGCCGCGACCCCAGTGGGCGCGCCAGTCGCCGATCATGGCCGGGAACAGGGTTCGGTACTGCCAGGCCCGCGGGAGGTTCGACTCACCCTGATACCAGATCGCGCCGCGCAGGGCGACGGGCACCAGCGGCGCGATCATGCCATTGAAGAGCGCGGTCGGGAGGTTGGCGTGCAGGCTCGGAGCGCTCGGCCAGGGTGTCAGCTCGCTCTGGGCGACACCCACCCGGAAGAACCACTCGCCCGCCAGGGAGATCGGCGGCGAGGTCTCCACGCGGGGCGCGCCCAGCTGCAGCTGATCCGGCGCGCCCCAGATCCCGCCACCGCCGCCCCAGTCGTACACGCGCACGCAAAGCTCGTTGCGCCCGGCGCGTGCGAGCCCGGCGGGGATCTCGTAGCGCCGCGGCGTACGCCACTGGCCTCCGGTCTGTACGCCTCCCACGCATTCGCCGTTGAACCAAGTCGTGTCCATGTCGTCGATCGGGCCCAGTTCGAGCATCAGCGGTTCCCCCGCCCAGGTATCGGGCAACTCGACCGCCCGCCGAAACCAGACGAGTCCGTCGAAACCCTCCAGGCCGGCTCCCTCCCAGGCGCCGGGAAGCTCCATCGTGCGCCAGCCCTCGGGACGGAAGCCAGCCGTGTGCCAGCCGGCGTCACCACCGCCGGCGTCCTTGCGCTCCAGCTCGGCCCACCAGGCTGCACGCCGACCGACCAGCGCGGGGCTCCCCTCGCCGTCTGCCTCGGCCAAGCGGTCGACGTCGGCCAGAGCCGAGGCGAAGTCCCCCAGAGCCTCGACGGTCGCGCGCGAAGTCCAGGACTCGGCCACGGTCCCGCCCCAGTTGGCCCCGATCAAGCCGATCGGGACGTCGAGCTCGGTGTGCAACTCTCGGCCGAAGAAGTAGCCGACGGCGCTGAAGGAGGCCAGCGACTCCGCGGAACACGCAGCCCAGGTTCCTTCGCAGTCGGCACGCGGCGTGGCCGAGATCGCGTTCGTGACATTGAAGAGCCGAATGCGCGGGTGGCCCGCGGCCGCCAGCTCGGCCTCGGAGTCGCGCACGCCGATGTAACCCGGACGCACGTCGGCCACGCTCTGCTCCATGTTCGACTGGCCGGAACACAGCCAGACCTCGCCGATCAGCACGTCGTCGAGCTCGATACGCTCGCCGCTCTCGATCACCAGGCGGTGCGGGCCGCCGGCCGCAGGTGTGGTCAGGGTCACGCGCCAGGCGCCGTCGGTGCCGGCGATGGTGCTCGTGGACGCCGCGCTCCAGCCAGGCGTTACGCGCACGGCCGCCCCCGGCTCCGCCCAACCCCACAGCGGGGCCGAGGCCTGCTGCTGCAAGACCATGTGCTCGCCGAAGACCCCCGCCAGGCGCAGATCGGTGGCGGCGACCCCAGGAGAGGCGAGCGCTGGGAACGCGAGCAGGAGGGCGGCGGTCGGGATTCGCGGAGCGTACGGCACGCCCAAACGCTTCACCCGTCCTCCGTGTAACGTTCGTGCCCGTCGTCCTCGAGCTTGCGGATCCCCTTGTAGAGGGTGCGCGCCACGCCCGTGTTGCCGTCCAGGACGGCCACCTCCAGCTCGCACAGCTCCTTGAGCATGCCGACCATCTCGCGCCGGTAGGCGGTCTGGAAGGCCGCCCGCTCGCCCTCGGGCAGGCCGGGAGTCATCACCGGGGCCTCGGCCTTGGAAGCCAGGACCGCGAGCTGGATGGCGGCGATGTGCCCCAGGCTCTCGTCGCGGCGTGCCTCGTCGCGCAGGGTGCGGCGCAGCTTGGCGAGGTGCGACTCCAGGGTTTCCATGTGGCCCGCGAGGGCGGTCTCGGGCTCGTCGGAGGCGGCCTCGCCGCCGTCTTGCGTGGTGCTCGAGGGGAACGGCGGAGCCAGGGCGGTGAGCAGCAGACAGGCGCAAGAGCCGACGAGAAGGGTGAAGATGGGTTGCTTCATGGTGGTTGTGGAACTCAGACGGTCTTGGTCATACCGGGGATCGGCGCCGGGTAGTTCCCGAGCTCGTCGGGGCGCGGCTGCGGCGCCGCGTCCCAGGCGTAGGCCGGCGGGGAGAGATCGATCTCGCTCGTGATGGCGTCCTCCCACGCCACCCGCTTGCCGGAGTAGGTCGCCATGCGCCCGAAGATGCTCGTCATGGTGCTCATCGCGCCGTACTCGGCCTCGTTGTGCGGGCGATCCTCGCGGATCGCCCGGAAGAGGACGTCGTGCTCGACCTGATAGTGATCGGGATCGTCCCCGCGGAAGCGCCAACTCCAGCCGCCGCCGCCGCTGATCCGTCCCGCGCCGATGTCGGCGCTCCCGTCACTCCCGTGAGCGTGCTCGGAGACACTGTTGTGGCAGCCGCGAATGTGACGGCACTGGCTGAGCATCTTCGTTCCGTCGGCGTAGGTGAACTCCACCATGTGGTGATCGAAGATCTCCCCGTGGTCCGCGCCGTTGCGCACCTCGCGCCCGCCCTGCCCCTGGGCGCTGACCGGCGTGCCGCCCATGACCCAATTGCAGACGTCGAGGTTGTGGATGTGCTGCTCGACGATGTGGTCGCCGCACAGCCAATTGAAGTAGTACCAGTTGCGCATCTGGTACTCCATTTCGCTCTGCCCCTCCTTGCGCGGGCGCACCCACACGCCTCCGCTGTTCCAGTAGCAGCGCAGCAGCACCAGCTTGCCGATGGCGCCGTCGCGCAAGCGCTGAACGGTCTCGCTGTACTTGACCGAATGGTGGCGCTGCAGGCCGACGCCCACCTTGAGGTTCCTCTCCTTCGCCAGGGCGGCGGCGGCCAGCACGCGCCGGATGCCCGGAGCGTCTACCGCCACGGGTTTCTCCATGAAGACATGCTTGCCCTCGGCGACCGCGTGCTCGAAGTGGATCGGACGGAAGCCCGGAGGGGTCGCGAGGATCACGACGTCCACCTCGCAGGCGATCGCCGCCCTGTAGGCGTCGAATCCCACGAAGCGCCGCTCGGGGGGAACGTCCACGCGCTCGCCGGCCTGCCTGCTGAGCACGGTGTGGGCCGCGGCGAGCTGGTCTTCGAAGGCGTCGGCCATCGCAACCAGCTTGACAGGTCCGTCGGTCGCCAACGCCTGCCCGGCCGCGCCCCGGCCGCGTCCTCCGCACCCGATCAGAGCCACGCGCAAGGTGTCGTCCCCGCGCGCCGCGTCACGCGCCCGCGCGGCGTCGGTCAAGAGGGCGGGCCCGGCGAGGGCGGCGGCGGAGCCCTGTTTCAAGAAGGCTCGGCGCGTGGACGCCGGCGCAGGGTGGAGCGGCTTCTGGTCGGACATGGATGGGTTGGAGTGCGGTGGTGTGATGGTGGTTTCGTGAACGAGAGCTCGAGGCGCCGCGCGTCAGATTAGCTCAACGGCCTCCCGTGCGCTGCCTGGCCAGGATATCGCGCACACCGTCGAGGTCCGGTCCCCAGGCGCGCTCGCGCTCGGCGTCGGAACCCTCAACCAGGGGGCGCACGACTCGAAAACCGACGAAGGCGGCGTCGGTCAGGTACCAGATGCTCTTGGGAAGCTGCGGATCCTGGACCTTCCAGCCCTTGCGCGATCCGCGGCGCGCCGCGCTACGCAGGAGCTCGGGATCGTCGTCCCAGGAGCCGCCGCGCACGACGCGCGGGTAGAGCTCGACCGGCCAGGCGAGAGGATCGCGCGGGGGCCCGCCCTCCGCCCCCTCCGCGGCCTCCGCGTAGAATCCCGGATCGAAACGATCGAGGACCCACTCGGACACGTTGCCGTGCATGTCGAAGAGCCCCCAGGGGTTTGGACGCTTGCGGCCCACCGGGTGGTAGGTGTCGTCGGCGTTGTCGAAGTACCAGGCGTATTCCCCGAGCTGCTCGACGTCGTCGCCAAAGGAGTAGGCCGTGTCGGTCCCCGCCCGACACGCGTACTCCCACTCGGCCTCGGTCGGCAGGCGGTAGAAGCGCCCGGTCTTCATCGACAGCCAGCGCGTGTACTGGCGCGCGGCGAACTGAGTCATGCAAACAGCGGGACGGTCCTCTACGCCCATCTCGAAGTCCATCGGCACATACGGGGGCGTGGGACGGCTGACCGCGTCGGCCCAGGGATCCGACGGTTGCGCCTCGACGGTACCGCCCTCGCGGCGCACGATGTCGAGCCGGAGCATGAACTCGTGGTACTCGTCCCAGGTAACCTCGCAGCGGCCGATCCAGAAGGGCGAGAGGTCGACGGCGTGGCAAGGCCCCTCCCAGTCCTCGCGATCCGCCTCTCCCGCGGGGCTCCCCATCTCGAACCGACCGCCGGGGATCGGCAGCATGTCGAAACGCACCTCCGATCCCGCCAGGAGCTCGCTGTAGGGCCGCATGCCGGCTTCATCCACCGCCGAGGCCTCCTCCAGCGCCCGGACCGGCGGGCGCCCAGGCGGCGGATCGGGGTAGATCGGGTCGTCACCCCCGCCGAGCAGGGCGAGGAACAGGGGGAGGGAGCTGGGCATCGGGTTCGTCGGGCTCGCATCCGCGCCGAACGGGCGACCGAGTCTATCGGCTGCCTCCATCGCGTAGTCTCCAGGCCTGGAAGAACCTTGCCCCTGCCGCCTCTCCGCCCCCGTTCCTTCGGTTCCCTGGCCGCGCTCCTGTGCGCCTGTGTCGCGCCCGAGCTCGCTCCCTATCGCGAGGAGCGCCCTGCCATGGGAACGACCTTCGCCATCACGGTCTACGCCCCGGACGCCGACACCGCCGAGGCCGCCCTCGCGGCCGCCTTCGCGCGCATCGACGAACTCGACGGGCGCCTCTCGGACTACGATTCACAGAGCGAGCTCTCGCGCCTCTCCGACCACCCCGTCGATACGGCGATCCCGGTCTCGGACGACCTCTGGGAGGTGCTCGTCGTCGCCGCTCTCATCGCCGAGCAGAGCGAGGGAGCCTTCGACATCACCGTCGGTCCCCTCTCGCGCCTATGGCGCCGCGCCCGGCGGCAGGGCCGGGCGCCGAGCCCCGAACGCCTGACCCACGCCCGCCGTGCGACCGGAGCTCAGCTCCTCTCCCTCGAACCGCGCGAGCGAACGGTCCGTCTGAGAGCCACGGGCATGCGCCTCGACCTGGGCGGCATCGCCAAGGGCTTCGCCCTCGACGAGGCCCTGGACGTTCTGACCGAGCGCGGTCTCCCCCAGGCCCTGGTTGACGGCGGCGGCGACGTGGCCCTCGGCGAACCACCGCCGGGGCGGGAAGCCTGGCTCGTCGCCGTCGAAGCCACCGGCGAGTCGAGCGAACCTCGCCCGCGCCTCGCCCTGGCCCGCGCCGCGGTCGCCCCCTCCGGCGACCGCTACCGCCGGGCCCTCGTCGCCGGCCGGCGCTCCTCGCACATTCTCGACCCGCGCACGGGGCTGGGGCTCCCGGCGGCGATCTCGGCGACGGTCGTCGCCCCAAGCGGCGTACTCGCGGACGCTCTGGCTTCGGCTCTGTGCGTCCTCGGCCCCGAGCGCGGCCTGGCCCTGGTGGATTCGCTCTCCGGCGTCGAAGCACGCGTCACGACCGGAGAAGGCGCGCGCCTGCGCACCACCGAGAGCATCGGATTCGCGGCCCTGGTGCTATCCTCACGGTCTACCCCGAAGAACACCCACGGCCCGCCCACGGCGCGGGACGAGTGAGCTCGCCAACGCAAGATCCGCGCCCCACCCCGCCGCCTCCTTGGAGCCGTCCCGATGACCGAACGCCACCCCGCGCCCCTCGAGCCCTCGCGCCGCGACCTGCTGCGCACCACTTCCATTGCGGCGGTCGCCGCCGGCACCAGCGCCCCCCTGGCGAGCGCCAACGCAAGTGCGGACCCGCGCCCCTTCACAGGCCCCCTGCGAGTCGGCCTGATCGGCTGCGGCGGGCGCGGCACGGGCGCCGCCGCCAACGCCTTGCGCGCCGATCCCGACACCCACCTCGTCGCCCTCGGCGACACCTTCGGCGACCACCTCTCCAACTGCCTCGGCACGCTCTCGAAAGAGGCTGACATCGCCGAGCGCGTGAAGGTCGACGAGGACAAGCGTTTCGTCGGATTCGACGCATACCAGGGTGTCATCGAACACTGCGACGTGGTGCTCCTGGCCACTTCGCCGCACTTCCGACCCATGCACGTGGCGGCGGCCGTCGAGGCCGGCAAGCACCTGTTCGTGGAGAAGCCGATCGCCACCGACGCCCCGGGCGTGCGCGCCATGCGCGAGTCCTGCCGGCGGGCGGAGGAGAAGAACCTCTCGATCGTCAGCGGCCTCTGCTATCGCTACCAGCGCGCGAAGCGGGAGACCGTGGCACGCATCCACGACGGCGCCATCGGCGACATCGTCTGCATGCAGACGACCTACAACACCGGCGGCCTGTGGCACCGCGGGCGCAAGGAAGACTGGAGCGAGATGGAGTACCAGATGCGGAACTGGCTCTACTTCGCATGGCTCTCCGGCGACCACATCGCTGAGCAGCACATCCACAGTCTGGACAAGATCGCCTGGGCGATGGGCGACGTCTACCCGACCAAGTGCACCTCCAGCGGCGGACGCAGCGTGCGCTCCGACGCCAAGTACGGGAACATCTACGACCACTTCAACAACGTCTACGAGTGGGAGAACGGCGTTCGCTGCTTCAGCTCCTGCCGACAGTGGAGCGGAGCCGCGAGCGACGTCTCGGACTACGTCTACGGGACGCGCGGGTCGGCGAACATCCAGCGCCACCGCATCGACGCCGGCCCCTGGAACTGGCGCTGGAAAGGCGACGGCCCCGACGACATGTACCAGAACGAGCACGACGCCCTGTTCGCGGCGATCCGCAGCGGCGAACCGATCAACAACGGCGAGTACATGTGCAGCAGCACGATGATGGCGATCATGGGCCGCATGTCCGCCTACACCGGCCAAACGATCACCTGGGATCAGGCCTGGAACTCCAGCGAAGACCTCTCGCCCCCCGCCTACGAGTGGGGAGACCTCGAGATGCGCCCGATTGCACAGCCGGGCATCACGCGCTTCTCCTGAGGACCGGGAAACCGCGCACGGCGCGGCGAAGCGGCAACGCTCACGGGGCGAGCGCACCTTTGGGCTGCCAGTCGACCTGCACGGCGTCGGGGAGGTTGAGAGGCGAGCCGCAAGGCCCGCTAGCCGGACCGCGGTACCCGTGGCATGACCACGAGAGGAGACCCGAATGAGAGCCAAGCGAGGAGAAGAGCGGCGCCCCTCGAGGGAGCGTGACGGCTGCCCAGGCTGTGCGCCCTCAGACGCAGCGGAGCGAAGTCGGAGGATGGCGGTTTCTCAACGGGCTGCTAGCCTGAGAACTCCATGCGAGAACGACTGATGCCCCTGTGCCGCTTCTTCTCCGCCTTCTGTCTCCTCGCGTTGCTCGCCGTGAGCGCCCCGGCTCAGGGTGGGGGCACGCCGCTGTGGCCGCGGCTCTCGCGTTTCGATTTCGACATCTACCAGGTCAGCGTCGAGGGCTGGCACGGGCGCCTGCGGGTCGAGCTCAGCGAGGTCGTCGGGACCCACGCCGATCTGTACCTGCGCCACGGCGCGCCGCCGACCCTAGGTGAGTGGGACCTGCGAAGCGCCACGCCGGGCACGAGCGACGAGTCCCTTGCGGCAGGGGGCGGCAGCACCCTGCCCCTGGCCAACGGGACCTGGTTCGTCGGGGTCTGGCGGCCGACTGGCACCGCCTACGACATCGACTGGTTCCTCGACGTGCTGCCCTCCTCTCACGGCGGTATCGGCGCCAACCCCTTCGACGACGGTGACGGCGGCTTCGCCTTCCGCACCTGGGCGCCCAACGCCGACAGCGTGTTCCTCGCCGGCGACTTCAACGGCTGGTCCGCCTCCGAGACGCCCATGAGCGGGGAAGGCGACGGCAACTTCTCCGTGGACGTGCGCGAGCTTCAAGCCGGCGTGAGTTATCGCTACCTGATCCACAACGGCGCGCAGCAGCTCTGGCGTAACGACCCGCGCGCGCGCCAGGTAACCAGCTCCGTTGGAGACAGCATCACCGTCGACCCCGAGGCGTTCGATTGGGGCTCAGACAGCTTCAGCATGCCGCCCTGGAACGACCTCGTTCTCTACGAGCTCCACATCGGGACCTTCAACGACCACATCGGCGGCCTGCCGGCCGGCTTCGTCGAGGCCATCGACCGCGTGCCCTATCTCGCCGACCTCGGAATCAACGCCGTCGAACTGATGCCCGTGTGTGAGTTCCCGGCCGACTTCTCCTGGGGCTACAACTACTCGCACCCCTTCGCCGTCGAGCAGGCCTACGGCGGCCTGGAGGACCTCAAACTGCTGGTGCGCGCCTGCCACGAGAACGGCATCGCCGTCCTCGGCGACGTGCTCTACAACCACTGGGGCCCCTCGGATATGGATCTGTGGCGCTACGACGGCTGGAGCACGGGCGGCTGGGGCGGGATCTACTTCTACAACGATTCCTGCAACGGCCCGACGCCCTGGGGCGACACGCGCCCGGACTTCAGCCGCGACGAGGTGCGCCAGTACATCCGCGACAACGTCCTGATGTGGCTCGGCGAGTGCCGATTCGACGGGCTGCGGCTGGACTCGACCTCCAACATCCGCATGGGCAACTGCGGCGACATCCCCGAAGGCTGGTCGCTCATGCAGTGGTGCAACGACGAGGTCGACGCCGGCCAGCCCTGGAAGCTCATGGTCGCCGAGGACATGTACGACGCCCCCAACGACTGGATCACCAAGGAGACGGACGGCGGAGGCGCGGGCTTCGACGCCCAGTGGGACGCGATGTTCGTACACCCGGTGCGCGCCGCCGTCGAGACCCTCTGGGACTCAGATCGCGACATGTGGGCCGTGCGCAACGCGATCGCGCAGTCCTACAACGGCGATGCCTTCCGGCGCGTCATCTACACCGAGTCCCACGACGAGGTGGCCAATGGCCGCCAGCGCGTACCGGAGGAGATCTGGCCGGGGAACGCCGACAGCTGGTACTCGAAGAAGCGCTCCACCCTGGCCTCGACCCTGGTACTGACCTCGCCGGGCATCCCGCTGCTGTTCATGGGGCAGGAGTTCCTCGAGGACGGCTGGTTCGATGACGACGATCCTCTCGACTGGAACCGCCTGGCGCTCTTCCCCGGCATCCATGCGCTCTACCGTGATCTGATCCACCTGCGCCGCGACTTCTGGGGCACGACCCGCGGGTTGAAGGGTCAGCACACCAACGTCCACCACGTCAACAACTCCGACAAGCTGATCGCCTTCCACCGCTGGGACCAGGGTGGCGCCGGCGATGACGTGGTCGTGGTCTGCAACTTCAAGAACCAGGCCTGGACGGACTACACGATCGGCTTCCCGAGCGAGGGCCTGTGGCGCGTGCGCTTCGACAGCGACTGGATCGGCTACGACCCCGGCTACGGCGGCTGGCCGACCCACGATGTGCAGGCGACGGCGGCTCCCTACGACGGCATGCCCGCCAGCGGCAGCCTCAGCATCGGCCCCTACACCGCGCTGCTCTTCTCGCGCTGAGCCTCCGCGGCCGCCCCCGTGGCGATGCCGGCTGGGTTCTCGCCCAGCCAAGCGTCGCGCGTCGGCACGAAGCCGTTGCGCGCCTTGTACCGATTCGAAAGATGCACGTGCTCGGCGCGGTTCTCGTACCAGGCCGCCGAGCAGTTGTCACACTGGGACCACTCGCGGAAATCGAAGCTCATGTGAGCCCGGCGCAGGCTGGCCATGGCATCGCTGCGCCAGAGTTCGGAGATGGTCTGCGGCCCGAAGCGCCCGACCTTGACGCGTGCGTCGAAGTCGAAGCGACAGACGGACATCGTCCCGTCGCTCAAGAGGAAGAGCGCGTCCCAGGGGTAGTAGCAGGGCGAGCGCAGGGCCCGGTAGAGCCAGTCACGCACGACGCGCGGGAGCAATCCGCCGTGGTAGTACGGCTCGGAGTGCGCGTAACCAGCGTGGTTGTTCGGATAGTGGAAGTAGAAGTCGTCCACCAAGGGCGAGAAGGTCTCGAAGAAGCGCCGCTCGGCCTCACGCGTGAAGAGCGCCGTCACGACGCAGGTAACGGTCATGGTCGGCATGCGCACCTCGCCCCAAGGACTGGGCTGCACGCGGCCGATCTCGTCCCGCAGGCGTCGCACGCGCTCCATCCCCGCCAACACCCCCTCGAGGTCCGCCCCGCCGCGGGTGACGGCGAAGGTCTCGGGATCTCCCGCGTCGGCGGAGACGTTCAGCATGTCTGGACCCGCGATGACGAGAGCACGAGCTCGCTCCTCGGTCAGCAGGGTCCCGTTGGTGCTGATGTTGACGACGCGCCCAGCCTCTTTCGCCAGGGCGATCATCTCCCCCAACTCGGGGTGCAGGGTCGGCTCCCCGATCGTGTGCAGGGTGATGCGCGGGATCCCCAGCAGCACCATCTCGTCGATCAGCTGCCTGTAGAGGTCCAGCGGCAGGTAGGTCGCCGGACGAAGCATGGCCTTGTTCCCGCAGTAGTCGCAGGCGAGGTTGCAGGCGTTGGTGGGCTCGACGATGACGCGCTTGGGAGCGGCGGGAACGCGGCCCTGGGGTAGTCGGCCCCGCAGACGCACCGCGCGGGTATGGGACAGAATGCGCTCGAGGAGCGGCGTTCTCCAGATCCTACGTTTGAGAGCCTGCACTGGTTTCCCCGCGAGGCACCGAGCCTCCCGTATACTATAGGACGCAAGCGAGTTCGGTTCTTGCAGTCCTCACCCCCCCGGCCGCGTAGGTCAGGGAGGAACGCCCGGCGCCGTGGGCTTCGCGGCCATCTCTTCATGATCGTCCTCGTCACAGGCGCGGGAGGTTTCCTTGGCGGGCACCTCTCCGAAGCGCTCGCCGCCGCCGGCTGCACCGTGCGGGCCATGGTACGCCCCGGGCGCCGCGCGCCCCTCGTCGCCGACGGGACGGTCGAGACCGTGGAGGCCGACTTGCTCGACGAGGCCAGCCTGCGCCGGGTCCTGCGCGGCTGCGGGGGTGCGGTTCACGCCGCCGCGCGAACCGGCTACTGGTCTCGGAGCAACGCGGAGCAGTGGCGCGTCAACGTCGACGGCACGACCGCCTTCCTGCGCGCCGCGCAGGCGGCGAAGGTCGGACGCATCGTTTTTGTCTCCTCCATCGCCACCATCGGGGCCACGCGAGAGGGAACGCTCCTCGACGAGCGCGCGACCTGGCAGGGTCCAAACCCCCGCCGCATTCACTACGTTCTGACCAAACGCGAGGCGGAACAGCGCGCCCTGGCCGCCGCCTGGGCGGGGATGAAGGTGGTCGTCGTCAACCCGAGCATGCTGATCGGACCGCCGGTCGGAGCGACACCTCCGCGGGGGCTGATCCCCGCCGTGGCCACGGGCAAGCGCACTTGGGTCCCGCCGGGCGGCACCTCGGTCGCCGACGTGGTTGATGTCGCCCGGGGCACGGCGGTGGCCCTCGAGCGCGGGCGCAGCGGCGAGCGCTACATCTTGGGCGGGCACAACCTCACCTGGCTCGAGCTGCAGCGCGCGATCCGCGGCCTCGCGGGCCTCACTCCGCCGCGGCGAGCTCTGCCCGCGGCCCTCTTCTCTCTGCTCACCCCCGCCGCCGCTCTCCTGGACGCGGTGAGACTCTCGCGCCCACCCTGGGCCCCCGAGCTCCTGCGCTCGTTCGGCTGGAAGGCCTTCGTGGACTCCTCCCGTGCGCGCGACGAGCTCGCCTACGAGAACCGACCGCTCGAGGAGTCGATCCGCCGCACCCTGGCAGCCTGCGCTGGCGGCGCGGGCGGAGCCGCGTAGAATCGCGCGCCGATGCTCTTCCTGTCGCTCTGCTCTGCGTTCGTGGGGTTCCTGGCCGGCGCGCACCACGAGGGTGGCGCCGCGAACCTGCACGACGGCGCCCGAGCCCACGGCGCCGACCCCCAGGACGAAACTCCCGAGGACGCGCTCTTCCTCTACGACCCGGCCGCCCACCGAGCGCAGGCGGAGATGTCGGCCTCTCCCGAGGCCTACGACCCATCGCTCGTCCTCCACGCGGGAGCCCAATGGCGCGCCTGGCTGGAATTCGTCCCCGGAGCCGGGGACCTGCTGAAGGTCGTGCGCCGCGGCCCCGACGGCGCGGAGCGGACCGTCGCGCACCTTCCCGCCGACGGCTCCCAGCGCGCGCGGCCGACCCTCACCGCCTGCCCCGGCGGCACCCTGTGGCTCACCTACGAGTCGCGCGACGAGCGGCACGCCGACTGGGACATCGTGGCGCGCAGGCTGCCGGAGGGCGACGGCGGACCGCGCCCCCTACTCCTGCGCACCCCGGGCTCCCACGAAGTCAGCCACGCCGCGGCCGGCGCCCCGGACGGGAGCCTGTGGGTCACCGCCCAGCGCAACGGCTCCCGCGCCCCGCAGGTCGTCGTCTGTCGGCTGGCGGACACCGACGAAGTCGAAGCCGCCTGGAAGGACGGCCCGCGCTGGGAGACGCTCAGTTCCTCTTCCCGCGGGAGCTGGCAACCCGATCTCTCGGTGGCCCCCGGCGGAGCCGTCTGGGCGGTCTGGGACGCCTACGACGGGCAGGCCTTTCACGTCGTCGCCCGGCGCTTCGACGGCAGCGTGTGGTGCGCACCGACCGCGGTGGCCGCCTCCAGCGCCTTTGAAGCGCGCGCACGAGTGGCCCACGATTCTCGCGGCACGACCTGGGTCGCGTGGGAGGAGGGCGGACGCGGCTGGGGTCACCCCTACCGGGGCAACGCGCGCTTGTGGAACAACTCGACCGAAGCCTCGGGACCCCTGCACCGCCTGCGCAAGGTCCACCTCGCCGCCCTCGACCCCGACGGCGCGGTACGCCACCTCGAGCGCCCGCTCCCCCTGCCGAGCTTCGAACGCGCCCGCGGTCTGCCCGACCGCCGCGACGGCGGCGAAGGCCTGGGGGTCTTCTACGAGCGTCCCGCCCTCGTGGTCGACGGCCGCGACCGGCCCTGGGTCGTCTACCGCCACTTCTTCGAACAACAGATCGGTGGTACCGATGCGCTCGTGCACCACGTCGAGGAGGGCTGGCGCATCGACGCCCGCTGCCTGGAAGGCGCCGGCTGGTCACCGCTGATCGCCTTCGACGTCCTCCAGCGGGACGGCAACCAGCGCCTGTCGCTCGCGGCCGCCCCCGACGGGCTCCTGGCTGCCTGGGCCACCGGACGCACCGACCGCCGCAAGGACCCGCAACCGCGGGGAGTCGCCTTCGGGCGTATCGCCCACGGCGGCGAGAGCGGGGGGAGCGCCCCGTCCCTACGGCCGCCGGTCACCGTCGCCCTGCCCGAGCCGAGCCCGCTCCCGGCGCGGCGGCCAACGGCCGAGGTCGGCGGGAAGACGTTCACCCTGGTCTACGGCGACCTGCACCGCCACACGGACCTCTCGCTGTGCTTCCCGTTCTTCGACGGTTCTCTCGACGACGCCTATCGCTACGCCATCGAAGTCGCGCGCCTCGACTTCCTCGGCGTGACCGACCACACGCGCGACATCGATCGCGGAGCGGTTCAGAGCCAGCTCTGGTGGCGCTCGATCAAGAACGTGACGCGCCACCACACCCCGGGGCACTTCCTGCCCTTCTTCGCCTTCGAACGCAGCCACCGCGACACGGATCACAACGTGATCTCCCTGCGCGACGACGTGCTGGCGGACTTTCCACCGCCCCTGCCGGAGTTCTGGGCGACGCTCACCGACGGCGACACGCTCACCATCCCCCACTCCACGCCCAACGCCGCGGGGACGCCCTTCAACGGCAAGATCTGGAACTACCAGGACGATGCGCTGCGGCCCTTGTTGGAGGTCTACCAGGGTTTTCGGGACGCGAGCTCCCTGGCCGAGGCCCAGGTGCCCCTGGCCAAGGGCTACCACCTCGGTCTGATCGCCAGCAGCGACCACCTGTCCACGAGCGCCAGCTACGCCTGCGTCTGGACGGAAGCGGCGGAGCGCGAGGCCGTCTTCCGCTCACTCCAGGCGCGCCGGACGTTCGGCGCAACCGCGCCCATGCGCCTGATCCTGCGCGCCTCCGAGCGCTGGATGGGCGAGATCGTGACCGTCGACGGGCCGCTGGAGATCACCGTCGAGGTGGACGCCCGCGCGCCCCTCGAGGTGGTCGAGCTGTGGGTCGACGGCCAAGTCAGCGAGCGCTTCGAGCCCGCCGAGGGCGCGACGAGCCTGGAAGTCGTGTCCACGCTCCCGCCGCCCGCGGCCGGGTCGCAGACGTACACTTTCGTTCGCGTCCTGCGCGCCGATGGAGAGCGTGCTTGGTCCTCCCCCTTGTGGCTGCGCCGAGAGCCGTAGCGGCGCGCCACCCTCTCATCCTCACCTTGAAGAGCGAGCCATGAGCCCCCGCACCAGCCTTTCCGCCCTAGCCTTGCTCCTCGGCCTCTGCGCAGCGTCGCCCCAGGAGGAGATCGCCGCCACCGCTCTGCCGCGCGCATTCATCGACGGCAGCGGGCCCGGTTGGCGTGCCCTGACTCTCGCCGACTTCGTCAACGTGAATGGCGAGGCCGACACCTGGTCGGAGAAGGACGGCTCCATCCTGTGCAGCGGCGTCCCCCTGGGCGGTGCGCGCAGTCGGGAGGTACTCGAGAACTTCGAGCTCGTGTGCGAATGGCGCCACCACGTCGAGGCCGGCAACTCGGGGATCTTCCTGTGGTGCCCCGAGGAGGCCTTCACGGACCTGCCGCCCGGCCAGCTCCCGCGCAGCGGGATCGAGGTCCAGGTGCTCGACCTGGCCTACGAGACGCGCTACGAGGAGCAGCACGGCAAACAACCGGACTGGTTCACCAGCCACGGTGACGTCTTCCCCGTCGGCGCCTCGTCGATGAAGCCCTTCCCCCCCGCCGCACCCAACGGCCGCCGCAGCTTCCCCACCCAGCGCCGCTCGCGCGGCGTGGGCGAGTGGAACCACTACTACGTGCGGGCCGTCAACGGCGAAGTGCGCCTGTGGGTCAACGGCCAGGAGGTTTCCGGCGGGAACGAGTGCAAGCCCGCCCGCGGTTACCTGGCCCTCGAGTCCGAGGGTTCCCTGATCGAGTTCCGCAACCTGCGCCTGCGCGAGCTGCCCTGACCACGCCCGCGGGCGTCGTCAGCCGCCGGTCCGCGAGACTGGACAAACCCGAGGCCGTGGCCCGCAGAGTGTCCTCAGGCCCATGAACCAGTGGCTCGAGGGCCGAGTCCCCTGGTCCTCGAAACCCCAGCTCCAGGGCTCAGGAGTCGAGGATACCGTCGAGCATCTCGAGGATGCGCTCGTTCTCCGTGCCGATCGCCTTGGCCTTCGCGGCGAACTTCTTGGCTGCCTCGGAGTCCTCCAGAAAGCGATCGTTCCAGGCCGCTGCATTCAAGTAGAAGCGGAAGGCGAGCTCCTGGTCCTGGATCGGCCCGAGGGCGTCGAGCTCGGCGATCGCCACGCACACCGCACGCACGGCCTCCTCGCTGTCCACGGCTTCCATCTGAGCAGCGACGACCAACTCGAGCAGGCCCGCCTCGTTCTTGGGGTCCAACTCGCGGGCGCCGGCCAGCACGGCGTCGTCCGCCAGTCCTGCGGCCAACAGCGCCTTGATCGCACGCAGCTTGCGCCCCGCGGCGTTGTCGGGGTCCTGCTCGAGGGCGGTCTTGACCGGGCCCGCGAGACGCCGTGCGATTGCCGATCCGGCGTCGAGAGACTCGAGCAGCGTGATGATCTCCTCCCAGACCGCCAGGCGCGCGTCGCCCTCGGTCGCCTCGAAGCGCTTCACCAGCGCGAGCACGTCCTCGAGCGCCTTGCGCCCAGTCTTCCGCAGCTCTCGTAGGTGCTCGATGTACTTCTCGGGCCCGCCCTTCTGATAGCCGGTCTGAGCGTACACGTCGCCGTCGGCGGTCATCAAGAGGCAGGACGGGTAGCCGCGGATCCCGTACTTCTCGCGCAGCTCGTCGTTGCGCTCTGGATTGGGGACGGCCGCCTTGGCCTCGTCACCGCGCGGGAAGTCGAGGGCGACCAGGACGAAGTCCTTCCGGGCC
Organism: Planctomycetota bacterium; assembly: GCA_002686265.1. Classification (GTDB taxonomy): domain Bacteria; phylum Planctomycetota; class UBA1135; order UBA1135. Next base: position 39,981 of record NZBA01000050.1, on the reverse strand, counting down.
TCGACCAGAAACGCCTCGTGGGAGAAGACCTCCTCGTCGAGTTTGATGCACCAACCGCACCAGTCGGAACCGGTGAAGTCCACGAAGAGATCCTTGTTCTCCTCGCGCGCGAGAGCCGCGGCCTCGTCGAAGTCATTCAGGAAGGCCTCGCTGCGCCCGAGGGCGGAGGGAGCGAGGGCGAAGCAGGCCACGGTCAGCGTTTGCAGGAGTCGCATCGGTGTTCTCTCGGGGTCGGATCGGGTTCGCGGGGCTCGCGCCGGGTGTGCAGTCGCCTCGAACGGAGGCCTGGGTATGATAGGCGCGCGCCGTGGGCGGCCTCCGACAATCAGGGCATCAAAATCGTCTCGAACCTGTAAGGCCTGCGGCGAACCCAGTCAGAAGGAGATGTCGACGCTCCCCTCGGCCGTCGGGCGCGCCTCGAGCTCGAGCTCTCGCGTCAGCGAGCCGTCGGGAGACACGACGCGCAGGCGGTGCGGGCCGGCTCGGAAGGTCCAGGGCCGGAAGGTCTCGCCGGGGACGCGCAGGGTGTAGAGCGGCTCGCCGCTTTCGGCGTCGATCACCCCCACCACCGCCCCTTCCCCCCCCCGAAAGCGCAGCTCGGGCAGCCAGGCCGCGGCGGAGCGGGCGTAGTTGTCGAGCTGGTGGACCGTCCGCGGCCAGCCCGGGTAGCAAGCCGCGTCGGAAGCCGTTGGATCGACCCAGCGCGGCCAGCACTCGAGGGTGATCTCGCGCGTACGTGGGTCGAGGCGCACGATCCCGTAGCCGGGCGCGCGGTCGTGCAGAGCCGCCGGCGTGTGACCGGAGCGGACCGGATTGGAGACGGCGTGAACCGTGATCCGGTTGCCGAAGCCGTCGCGAAAACGGCCGGTGTAGGCCGGCGCGCCCGCTTCGCGCTCCAACCCGGGCTGCGGCGGAAACCAGCGGCGCGGGAAGGTGTTGGCCACCGACGGCACGCACAGCGCCCACCCCGCGTCATCCCATTCCTCGACTCCGTAGTGCACGAGGCTCGCGAGATGCTGGTCGCCGGCCACGTGCAGGGCGAAGGCCCGGCGCAATTCGCGCAGGGCGCGGTTGCGCCCGGTCTGCGGCCAGCCGTTCGAATCGCCATCCGCCGCAAGATGATCGCCGGAGGGGTACTCCCCAGGCTCGGGGATCACGAGCGAGGGCACGACGCCGTCGCTCTTGGCAGCGGCCGGCAGGGTCGCGACATTGGCGAAGATCGTCTGCGAGAGGACGACCTTCATCCAGGTTCCCCCGCTCCAGTCCGTGCCCCACTCGCGCAGGAATGCCAGCTGCCGCTCGCCGAGAAGCACGGCACCGGGAACGTCTGCGCTCTCGGCGGGATCGAAGCCGGGCGCGTGGAACCAACCGTTACGACAGTCGCCGTCGGGCACGAGCACGGTCGGCGAGGACTTGAACTTGCGGTCCTCGAGGATGGCGAAGTCGATCCCCGCGTAGCGCAGGTTGGTGAAGTACACCCCGATCCCCTGCTCGACGGGCCGCGGGTCGGCCGCATCGGGCAGATGGCTGGTCTGAGTGCGCTCAACCATGCGCACGAAGCGAGCGGGCATGCGGTAGCCGCCGTCGTCCTGCCGCTTCGCGTGGCGCCCGCCCGCGCCCCAGATGTTGCCGTGGTAGACATCGTGGTCGTCGGGAATCGTGATACAGGGGCGGTCGCGGGCGAGGTCGCCGAAAGCCCAGCACCAGCGGTACCACTTGTCGAGGTAGTCGAGCCGCGCGGCGTCCGCCGGGCTGCGCTGCGCGCCGGTCAGATCCCCCTCGTAGAGCTGGTCCCCCGAGAAGAAGAGCAGATCGGGATCGTGGGCGGCCACGGCCCGCACCAAGTCGGTGTGCGGAAACCACACGCCCTCGCCGTTCCAGCGAATCCCCCCGGTGAAGTGCTTGTTGCCCGTGAAGGCCGCCAGGACGAAGGGACGCTCCGCTCCCGGTTCGGCGCGCACCACACCCTCCCAGAGCGATTCCTCGAACGCCTGGGGGCCGCGCCGCAGCTCGACGCGCACTCGGTAGGGAACGTCCTCCCGCGCATCCCAGCCCTCGACGCGCAGGAGGGCGTTGAAGGCGTCGGGGTCGCACTCGGCGCGGGCGGCCTCCCGCCACCCTCCCTCGCCGTCGGGCACCTCGAGCAGCGCCGTCCGCGGATCGTCCGCTCCCAGGGGCGGGAGTTGCACGGCCATCTTGAGCGTCCCGCCGCTCAGGGTGTACTGGGTGGCGAGGATCGGACCGTGGGCGCGCTCGGGATGGCGCTCGAGCTTGTCCCCTTCGAGGCTCCAGTCGCGAAACCAGAAGGCCTCGCTCGCGTCACCGGGACCGCGGTGGGAGGCCAAGGCCACGTTCCCCTCCACGAGCCGCGGGTCGATGCCATCGAGGCCCGCAAGGCTGAGCAGGGCGCCGGAAGAGGCGTCGAGCACGAGCAGGGACAAGCGATAGCCGCCGGCGCTCGGAGCCCCGGAGAGAACGAGGTCCACCGGGCGAAAGTCGCGCCCGCCGAAACCGTAGCCCTCGCGGTCATCGGCGGCGATCTCGCCCACCTCGTCGGGTGCCAGCGGGCCCGCGATACCCCAGTGGCCCGGTTGAACGTTGTGCTCGAAGTCGCGAAAGACTGCCTGACCGCGCCCGTCCACGACACACAGGATTCCGCCGTCGGGCGCGGGTCGGTGGTGGCAAAGAGCCGTCAACCGGTAGTCGATCCCCGTCCCTCCGGCCCCGATCAAGAAGCCCGCCCAAGTGTCCTCGCCGCCAGGGGCGGGCGCGAGGGCGCCGAGGCGCACGGCCACGCGGAAGCTCCCGGGGCGGTCCGCGAGGGTCGCCGTCAACAGGTGCAAGGCGCGCACCGGACGCCTGTCGCCGGACTCGACGCACTCGATACGACCGTCGGCGAGGCGCCAGTCCCCGACGCGATCGCCCCAGAACTCCGGGCCGATCCAGGTGCGCTCGGTCCCTTCTGCGAGAGGCGGCGCGTAGGCCTCGGGCGAAGCCTGCCCAGCCCACGCCCGAGCGGGAGAGAGGAACGGGCACAGGACGAGCAGAAGGGTCGGAAGCCGCTTCATGGGGTGGGGATCGTAGGCTACCGGGTACGGTGGAGGCCATGGCAGTCACGACCGAACTCCGCCCGCGGGAGCCGAAGCCCAGCGACGCCCAAGTGCCGGGCACGGTTGCGCCACGCCCCCGGCCGGCCAGCCTCCCGCTCGCCTGCGGTATCGCCCTCGGCGCGTGCTCGGGAGCCTGCGCGCAGGACACGGCGGACGCCCTGCTCTGCGAGGAAGCCCACGCCCGAGGTCTGGTCTTCACACACGATGCGGGGCTCGGCGGCGAGCGCTTCCTGCCCGAGCACCTCGCCAGCGGGGCGGCCCTGTTCGACTGCGACGGGGACGGCGACCTCGACGCCTACCTGCTCAACGGGGCGCGCACCCACCTAGGCCAGGGCGAGGGCGAGCCCAACCGACTGTTCCTGAACGAGGGCGGGCACTTCACGGATGCGACCGCCTCCTGTGGCCTCGGCGACCGCGGCTACGGCATGGCGGTCGCCGTGGGCGACGTGGACAACGACGGCGACCTCGACGTCTACGTGGCCAACTACGGCGCCGACGCCTTCTACCGCAACCTAGGGCGCGGGCAATTCGCATCCGAAGGCGACCGCGCGGGACTGACCAACGGCGGGTGGGCTTGTGCCGCGAGCTTCTTCGACTACGACCTCGACGGTTGGCTCGACCTCTACGTCGGCAACTACCTCGAACACGACCCCGCGCTGTGTTGCACCGACGACGCCGGGCGCCTGGAGTACTGCGGCCCCCTGACCCAGCCACCCCAGGCGGACGCGCTCTTCCACAACCGGGGCGACGGGACCTTCGAGGACGTCTCCGCCCGCAGCGGCGTCGCCGGAGCCCGCGGGCACACCCTCGGAGTCCTGTGCGACGACTTCGACGGCGACGACCTGCCCGACGTACTCGTCGCCTGTGACGCCGACCCGAATCTCCTGTGGCGCAACCGCGGCGACGGGACCTTCGAGGAGGTCGCCGCCGCGCGCGGTGTGGCCCTCAATGCCTTCGGCAAGGCCGAAGCCGGGATGGGCGTGGCCGCCGCCGACACCGACGGGGACGGCCGCGGCGAGATCTTGCTGACGCACCTCGGCAGCGAGACGAACACCTACTACCGGGCGGTGGGCGCCGGAGGATTCGCCGACCGCACCGCTGAATCGGGGCTGGGCGCCTCCAGCCTCGAACGCACCGGATTCGGCCTAGCCTTCGTCGATCTGGACCTCGACGGGCGGCGCGATCTCGTCGTGGCCAACGGGCGTGTGCGCCGCGGGCCGGTCGAGCCCGGCGCCGAGGGCGCCTTGGCGGCCTACGCTGAGCCGAACCTGCTCTACCTCGGTCGCGGCGACGGCGGCTTCGACCTCGCCCCGGCGCGCGCCGGGGCGGCCTGGCGCGAGCCACGGGTCAGCCGCGCCCTCGCAGTCGGCGACGTGGACGGCGACGGCGCGGCCGACCTCCTGCTCGCCAACTGCAACGGCCCGGCCCAGCTCTTTCTGGCGAACCCTCCCACTGGAGCGCACTGGCTTGGCGTGCGGGCCTTCGATCCCGACCTCGCTCGGGACGCCCTGGGGGCGCGTGTCACCCTGGTGGAGGCGGGCGGCCGCCGCCAGAGCGCCACGGTGCAGGCCGGCGGCGGCTACGCGGCCGCCCACGATCCGCGCCTCAGCTTCGGCCTCGGCGCGCAGGCCACCTACGCGGGGGTCGAGGTCCGCTGGCCGGGAGGCGAGGTCGAGCACTTCCCCGGCGGAGGGGCGGACCGCGCCCTGACCCTGGTACGCGGCGCGGGCCGGAGGGCGCCTTGAAGTTCAGCCTGCTCGACGGCCCCCTCGGGACGCAGCTCGCGGCACGCGGCGTGCCCACGCCCCTGCCCGCCTGGAGCGCGGACGCCCTCTTGCACGCACCGCGGGAGGTTCTCGCCGTCCACCGCGACTACGCGGCCGCGGGGGCGCAGATCCACACGGCCAACACCTTTCGCACCCGCGCCGCCCAGTTCGGCGAGCGCTGGGAGGAGCTGGCCCGCCTCGCCCTGCGCCTCGCACGCGAAGGCGCGGGAAGCGGCGGCCGCGTGGCGGGCTCGGTCGCGCCCTTGCAGGACTGCTACCGTCCCGACTCGAGCCCGGCGGAACAACGGCCGGGAGAGACCCGCGGCGAGCACGCGCGCCTGGCGCGCGTGCTCGCCGACGAGGGTTGCGACCTCCTGCTGTGCGAGTCCTTCCCGCACGTCGGCGAGGGCTGGCTGGCGGTCGAGGCCGCGGTCTCCACCGGGGTCGAGACCTGGTGCTCCTTCACGCCCGGCTGGGACGCCTCACTCCTCGACGCGAGCGAGGTGGGCGCCGCGGCACGCGGAGCCGTCGAGCGCGGCGCCGCCGCCGTGCTGGTCAACTGCCTGCCCATCGCCCGCGGTCTGGAGTTCGTCGAGGCCCTCGCCGGCGCGCTCGCGGGAAGCGGGGTCGCCTACGGTTGCTACGCCAACGCCGGGGTGCCCGACGAGCGTATCGGCTGGGCGCCGAGCGCGGTGGCGGTCGAGGAGCACACGGCCGCCGCCGCGAGCTGGCTCGCCGCCGGAGCTACCCTCGTCGGCGGCTGCTGCGGCACGGGGCCGGAGCACATCGCCGCCCTGCGCGAGCTTATCGACCGACGCGAAGAGACGGGGCGGGCGTGAAGGCTCTGACCCTGCACGCCCCCGGCGAGGTGCGCTTCGAGGAGGTGGCCGAGCCGGGCCCGTGCGAGCCGGGCGATGCCCTCGTGCGCGTGGAACAGAGCGCCCTGTGCGGCTCCGACCTGCACGTCTACCACGGACGCGAACAGGGCCTCGACCCGAAGACGACCCTCGGACACGAGTTCCTGGGCGAGGTGATCGCGGTCGGCTCGGCCGTTGAGCGGCACGAGCCGGGGGACCTTGTCGTCAGCCCCTTCTCGACCAGCTGCGGCGCTTGCCCGCCGTGCGCCGGGGGTCTGACCGCGCGCTGCGAGCGGGGCCAGCTCTTCGGTTGGGTGCAGAACGGGCACGGGCTACAGGGAGCCCAGGCCGAGCTCGTGCGCGTCCCGCTGGCGGACACGACCCTCGTCGCCGTGCCCGCCGGCTTACCCCACGAGCAGGTGCTGCTGTGCGGGGACATCCTCTCGACCGGCCTGTTCTGCGCCGAGGCCGGGGACGTGGGCAAGGGGAGCGTCGCGGCGGTCATCGGCTGCGGGCCGGTGGGGCTGATGGCCATCGTCGGCGCCCGCGAGCTCCAAGCGGCCCGCGTCTTCGCCGTGGACTCGGTCCCCGAGCGCCTGGCCCTCGCCCGTCGCTTCGGGGCCGAGACCATCGACCGCGCCGAAGAGGAGCCCCGCCAGCGCCTGCTGGAAGAAACCGGCGGACGCGGCGTGGACTGCGCCCTGGAGGCCGTCGGGACCCCGGCGGCCCTCGAGCTGGCCTTCTCGCTCCTGCGCCCCGGCGGCACGCTCTCCGCCGCCGGGGTCCACACCGCCCCGCGCATCGCCTTCTCGCCGACGGCGGCCTACGACCGCAACTTGACCTTCCGCACGGGCCGCTGCCCCGCCCGACGCCTGATGGAGCGCGCCCTCTCGATCGTCGCCCGCGGAGAGGTTCCCCTCGGCGACGTCGTCTCCCACCGCCTGGCCCTCGAGGAAGGGCCGCGCGCCTACGAGTTGTTCGACCGCCGCCTCGAGGGCTGCACGAAGGTCCTCTTCCTGCCCTGAGGAGCGGACCTCAGGCGAGACGCGCGGGGATCGGGAATTCCCCGTAGCGTAGATCGGCCTCGAGCTCGAGCTGCTCGAACAGGTGCTGGATGCGCTCGGAGCGGTTGGTCAGAATCGAGGTCGTCAGAGCCAGCAACTTCTCCTCGTCGCTGAAGGCACGCAAGGACCTCAAGGCGGCATCGGTGCTCTCTCCGTCAGCGCCTCGATCAGACGGCACGGCCAGCATCCGGAACAGGCGCAGGCGCTCGAGGTACTGGCGTTCGAAGAGCGCTTGGTAGTTGGCGCTGCGCGCGCGGTTCTTCATCGACATCTCGATGGCCCAGGAAGCCAGGATGCCCGCGTACATGCTGAAGGTCACGCCCGCGGAGTTGATCGGATCGACGAAGGCGGCCGCATCCCCGACCAGGTAGCAACCATCGATCGCGAGGCGCACCGGCTTGTAGGCGTAGTCGCGCATGAAGTTCGCGCTGCCCTCGACGAACTGCGAGGCGCCGAGTAGCTTGCCGACGACGGGCGAGGTCTCGACGGCACGCAGGAAGCGGGTCTCCATATCCCCGAAGCGGCCGTGCTCCTTCCAGCGCTCGGGGGTCAGGATGACGCCGACGCTGATCGACTCGCGCAGAGGAATGTGCCAGGTCCAGCCCCAGTCGCCGAGGGCCGTGACCACGGTCACCGGCGGGTGCTCGTGCAGCTGGGAGACGGGGCGGATCTCGCTCTCGAAGTCGAGGTACTCCCCGCCCGTGTAGTAGCCCCAAGCGGCGGAGAAGCGCAGGTCCTCGTCGAAAATGCGGAATCGTCCCTGCTTGGCGATCAAGGCACTCTGCCCGCTCGCGTCCACGACGAATTCGGCCTCGATGGAGCCCTCCCCCTCTTCGTCCAAACACCTGTAGAACACGCGCTTGCGCCCCGTCCCGCCCAGCTCCACACGCATCGCCTGCACGCGCTCGAAGACCCCTGTACCCCGGCGTGCGCTACCATCGAGCAGGATCTTGTCGAAGCAGCCGCGGTCCACGTGGAGGGGCTTGCGCTCGTGGCCGAAGTCCTTGAAGGACGAGCGGCGCAGGCTGCCCCCCCACAGGACGAGCGCCCCGGCCTTCTCCACGAAGCGCGCAGCCTCGATCTCCTCGGTGACGCCGAGCAGGTCCGCGCTGTTCCAGAAGTGCGGTAGCAGGCTCTCGCCCACGGTCGGGCGCGGGTGCAGGGCCTTCTCGAGCAGCACTACCTCGAAACCGGCCTTGGAGAGCAGGCCAGAGGCCATGCTCCCGGCAGGGCCGCCGCCGATGACGACGACGTCGCACTTGGTGGGGATGTTCACTCTCGGGGGGGGTGGGGCGCGGAATTGGCATTTTGCAAGGTCCTGTGCGCCCGTTCCAGAACCAAGCAGGCGCCGCTACAGAGTGCTCAGCGCGATCCTCCGCCGATCCCGGAGGGGGGCGCCTCGCCGTAGAGCTCACCGAGGCGGGCGAGCTGGGCCTCGAGCCGCACGCGGACCGCCGCGTAGGCCGGCTCGGCGTGGACACTGGTGAGCTCGCTCGGGTCGCACTCGAGATCGAACAGCTCCCACTCGTCGATCTGGTAGTAGTGAATCAGCTTGTAGCGCTCGTCACGCACGCCGTAGTGCCGCTGCACCGCGTGCACACCGGGGAACTCGTAGTAGTGGTAGTACACCGACTCGCGCCAACCCTCCGGCTCCTCCCCGCGCAGGAGCCCCAGCAGGCTCTCGCCCTGGACCTCGCCGGGGATCGCCACGCCGGCGGCCTCCAGGAAGGTCGGGGCGAAATCGATGTTGCTCACCAGGCGTTCCTCCACCGCGCCGGGTGCGATGGTCCCCGGCCAACGCACGATGAGTGGCATGCGCAGGGACTCCTCGTACATCCAGCGCTTGTCGTACCAGCCGTGCTCACCGAGGTAGAAGCCCTGGTCCGAGCTGTACACGACGATCGTGTTCTCCTCCAGCCCGCTCTCGGCGAGGTAGTCGAGCACACGCCCGAGATTCTCATCGACCGAGGCGACGCATCGCACGTAGTCCTTCACATAGCGTTGATAGCGCCAGCGGACGAGCTCCTCGCCCTCGAGACCGGCCGCTTCGAAGGCGGCGTTCTTCGGGCCGTAGGCGGCGTTCCACAAGGTCAGCTGTTCTTCGTTCAACCGCGGCGGCGGCACGAGCTTGAGGTCGCGCGGCGACAGGTGTCGCGCCAGAGTCATCTCCTGCGAGCGGGCGGCGCCGGAGCGGCCCGCATAGTCGTCCAGCAGCGTTGCCGGCTCGGGAATCTCGACCTCGTCGTAGAGGGAGAGCTGGCGCGGCCCTGGCTCCCACTCGCGGTGCGGCGCCTTGTGCTGATACATGAGCAGGAACGGGCGCTCGGGGTCGCGCTCCTCGCGCAACCACTCGAGCGCCAAGTCGGTGATGATCTCCGTCGTGTAGCCGGTGTGCTCACGCCGCCCGCCCGGCGTGCGCATGGGCGGGTTGTAGTACGGGCCCTGACCGATCAGCACCTCCCAGTGATCAAATCCGGTCGGATCGCTCTTGAGGTGCCACTTGCCGATCAGCGCGGTCTGGTAGCCGGCGGCCTGCAGCAACTTGGGGAAGGTCGTCTGCGACCCGTCGAAGACCGCGCCGTTGTCGATCACGCCGTTGCGGTGGGAGTGCATGCCGGTCAGTACCGTCGCTCGGCTGGGAGCGCAGATCGAGTTGCCGCAGAAGCAGTTGCCAAAGCGCATCCCCTCCGCCGCCAGGCGATCGATGTTGGGTGTCTTGTTGATGCGTGAGCCGTAGGCCCCGATGGCCTGCGCGGCGTGGTCGTCGGAGAACACGAACAGGATGTTGGGGCGCTCCCCGGCGGGAGCGTCGGCGGCGGCGGGCGCGGGGGCGATGGCAGCCCACGCGAGGAGGATCGGCGTGAGGGTTCGAAGCATGATCTCTCTGACCTTGGTTTCGCGCGACGATTCGACTCAGCCCTCCGCGTCCGCCTCCAGCTCACGCATCAGCCAGGCGCGCGCCGAGCTCCAGGCGCGCTCGACCGTACGGGTCGAGACCTCCATCGAGTCGGCGATCTCCGCGTGGGAAAGCCCGCCGAAAATGCGCAGCTCGGCAACCCGGAAGGACTGCGGCTCGCTGCGCTCGAGGCGCTCGAGGGCCTCGTCGAGGGCCAGGACTCTCCAGCTGGACCGCTCGCGGTCGCTGATCTCATCGCCGAGGGGACGCCGCAGGCCTCCGTCGCGGCGGGCGGTCTGCTTGGCCCGTGCGTGATCGACCAGCACGCAGCGCATGGCACGCGCCGCCACGCGCACGAAGTGCTTGCGGTCCTGCCAGTCCGGGTCCGTCAGGCCGGTCAGCTTGAGCCATGCTTCGTTGACCAACGCCGTCGACTGGAGGGTGTGAGCCGGACCCTGGGCGCGCATCATGGCCCGCGCGCGCCGCTGCAGGTCCCCGTAGAGGTGCGCGTAGAGCTCCCCCTCGGCCTGGGCGTCCCCCTCGCACATGCGTTTGAGGAGCAGGGTCGTGCGGTCGGAAGGGTCGGAGGCCATGGGAAGGCGGGGCAGAGCCGATCCGCTATTCTCCCGCACCCGCGCCCTTCCCTCAAGGCCCGCGCCCGCGAGTGCGCGCGCGAGCGCGAGCGCGAGCGGCTGGACGCGGGGAGCGTGCTCTGCAACCGTACCGCGCCCGTTTCCCCCCGGAGAGACCGTCGTGAACCACCCCCTCTGCACCCCCGCTCTCGCCCTCGCCCTCGCCTGCGCCTGCGCCACCACGCCCGCGGCGACCTACGATGTGCTCCTGCGCGGCGGCCTGGTCCACGACGGGACCGGCGTCATCCCCTACACGGCCGACGTCGCGCTCGCCGGCGACCGAATCGCCGCGATCGGTGACCTCACCGACGCCCGAGCCGCCCTCGAGCTCGACGTCACGGGCAAGGCCGTCGCTCCCGGGTTCATCAACATGCTCAGCTGGGCGGTCGAGAGCTTGATGGAAGACGGACGCTCCCTGAGCGACATCCACCAGGGAGTGACCCTGGAAGTCTTCGGTGAGGGCTGGTCCCAGGGGCCGCTGACCCCGGCCATGCGCGCCGATGTCCGCGAGCAACAGGGCGACGTCACCTACCCGGTCGAGTGGACGACGCTCGCGCAGTACCTCGAGCAACTCACCGCTCGCGGCGTGTCCCCCAACGTCGCCTCCTTCGTCGGCGCCACGACCGTCCGCATCCACGAGCTCGGCTACGCCGATCGGGCGCCGAGCGAGGAGGAGCTCGAGCGCATGTGCACCCTCGTGCGCGCGGCAATGGAGGACGGCGCCCTCGGTCTCGGCTCCTCCTTGATCTACGCTCCGGCCTTCTACGCCAAGACCGAGGAGCTGATCGCGCTCGCGCGCGCCGCCGGGGAGTATGGCGGCCGCTACATCACCCACATGCGCAGCGAGGGCAACCGTCTCCTCGAGGGCCTCGATGAGGTCGTCCGCATCGCCCGCGAGGCGCCCATCGCGGCGGAGATCTACCACCTCAAGGCCGCCGGCGAGGACAACTGGAGCAAGCTCGACGCGCTCGTCATGCGCATTGAGGCCGAGCGCGCCTCGGGACTCGACCTGTGCGCCGACATGTACACCTACACGGCCGCCGCCACCGGCCTCGACGCGGCCATGCCCCCCTGGGTGCAGGAGGGCGGCTACGAGGCCTGGGCCGCGCGCCTGCGCGACCCGGACCTGCGCGAGCGCGTGGCGCGGGAAATGCGCACACCCTCCGACGAGTGGGAGAACCTGCTGCTCGCCGCCGGCGATCCTTCGCGCGTGCTCCTCGTCGGCTTCCAGAGCCCCAGGCTGAAGTCCCTGACCGGCAAGAGCCTGGCCGAGATCGCGCACCTGCGGCGGCGCTCGGTCGAGGACACGGCCATGGACCTCGTGCTGGAGGACCAGAGTCGGGTCGAGGCGGTCTACTTCCTCATGTCGGAGGAGAACGTCAAGCGCCAGGTGACCCTGCCCTGGGTCTCCTTCGGCTCCGACGCAGCTTCCCTGCGCCCCGGAGGGGTCTTCCTGCTCTCGAACCCCCACCCGCGGGCCTACGGCAACTTCGCGCGCCTGCTCGGGCGCTACGTGCGCGACCTGCGACTGATCCCCCTCGAGGAGGCCGTGCGACGCCTGACCTCCTTCCCCGCCGAGAACCTCGGCCTGCGCGACCGCGGGATCCTGCAGGTCGGCTACCTCGCGGATGTGGTCGTCTTCGACCCGGCGACGATCACCGACCACGCGACCTTCGACGACCCCCACCGCCTGAGCACCGGCGTCGAGCAGGTCTTCGTCAACGGCATCGCGGTCCTGCGCGACGGCGAGCACACGGGGGCGACACCGGGCCGCGTCGTGCGCGGTCCCGGCTGGCGCGGTTGGAAACGCTAACGCACCCCCCGCGCCGTGCACGCGCGCCCGTCTACGGCACGAAACGCACCTCGAGCCCGTTGGAGAGGTTGAACCCGACCCCGCAGGGAGAACCCGCCGGATCCCGGTACCAAGCCTGCAGGCGGCGCACGTCCCCGCGCTCCCAACCGCCGGCCCCCGCGAGGTTCGGCCCCCAGAAGGCGCGCCCCGATCCGTCGGCGATGCGCACGCCCAGGCGCTTGATGTCGCCGCCGACGCAGCGTAGTCCGTCGCCGAAGCTCACGCCGACACCCCCGTTGACCGCGTTCAGGCCGCTGAACAGCAGGACCGGCTGGCCGCCGGGGACGGCGCTGACGCCCACGACGAGGTCGTCGGCCGAGATGCTCGTGGTCCCCGAGGAGAGCAGGACGGCGCCGGCGCCCGTGGAGTTGGCGCAGCCGCCCTCGGAAGCCTCGTTCGAGCAGGGACAGGCGCTGCCCGCGCCCGTACCCGAACAGAAGACCAGAGGAGCGCGCTCGCGCGGGTGCATCATCACATCGACCTGGGCCGGGCCGCTCATCCAGTAGGCGAGCTCCTCCACATCGACCCAGTCCCCGTCATCGTCTCCGTCGAGGTCCGAGAGGGTCGCGGGGAACTCCAGTACCGCCGGCCCGAAACCCGTGAAGGAGGCCTGCAGGTCCAGGAAGTCGACGAGGTCCCGGTCTCCGTCGTCATCGACGTCGCCCGGCGTGTCCACGACGATGGTGGGCACGCGCTCGACGCGGTAGATCATCGCGCCGGGAGTCGTCCCGTCCGGAGTCGGCCAGGCCGGGCCGGCGTCGAGGAACCAGACAGGATCACCGTTGGCGTCCACCTCGATGATGTTCGCCTCGGCCCCATCGTTGGTGATCGTGTGGCCACCTGGTAAGCGATCCGCGTCTCCCACCGCCGGCGCGTAGGCGGGCGTCACGAGGTCGTCGAGAGTCAGACCGTACTCCCACACGATCGCGGCGACCGGCGGCGTGGCGGAGGCGTCGAAGGCGATCTCCACCGCCCGCGATTGGCGCACGGCGCTCTCGGGCTCGATGAAGTTCCCGTTGTCGTAGACCAGGAGGTTGCCGCCGGGCAGCACCTGTGGCGAGTGCTGGGCGGAGAAGAGGTTGTCACCGAAGCCGGCGGGCACATCGCCCGAGGGGAAGGAGTCCTCGCCCATCTGCCACGCGACGGCGCCGCTCGCCCGATCGATGGCGATCAGTCGGCTCTGGCGCCGCAAGGAGCACAGGATCAGATCCGTGAGCGGGTCAAAGGCCAGGGCGTTGGCGTGGGTCCAGTCGCCGCCGGGCCCGGGCCAGCTCGGGTGGTCGGGCGGCAGGTGGTCGTCGAGGGAGAGGTGATCCATCACCGACCACTGAAACAGGACTTGCTTGGTATGGCGATCGACCTCCTTGATGACCTCACTCTGCCACCACAGGTTCTCCTCGCCGCCGTAGCTGGTCCAGCGGCTCTGGTACTCGAGCCACAGGAACGTCGCGCCGCCGTGCGCCTCGCGCGGCATCTCGAGCACCTCGTGGTGGATGCCGATGCGCTCCACGTCTGCGAGCGCCTTCCCACACCAGTTGTTCGGCGAGGCCCAGGTCGTCAGGCCGTCGAGGGTCATGACAGCCGCCGTGCGGCACAGATCGGCCGCACCCGGATCGGGCGTCTGCAGGTTGCACAGCAAGAGCCCGTCGTCGAGCAGACGCGTGTCCCCCACGGTCGAGCTCGCCACGTGCAGTTGCAGGACCAAGCGCGCCTGTTCGTCCACGCCGAGCACGAAGCCGTCGCTGGCTCCGGCGCGTTTCATCGACCACAGGGTCACCCCCGGCTCGACCGGTTCCGCGCCGGGCGGGACGATCAGGTTCATGCTCGGCACGTCGGGATGGAGAGGGAGGGTAGAGAAGCGACGGATGACGCTCTCCTTGCCACTGCCCGACGGGCCCACCCGGCCACGCACGCGCCAGGCGTAGCCGAGGCCGAAGGCGAGCCCCTCGGTCACGACCGCGCGCGGCTCCCCGCCGCCGGCGTAGATCTCCTGCACGGGCAGGCCGCTGTCGAAGGGTGCCGCGCTCCCGTCGTCCTCGACGATCTCGAGGGTGTAGTCCCCGACGAGTTGCGGGAAGGGCACCCAACGAAACCGCAGGTGCAGGCGATCGAGCTGCCCTCCCTCGCGCGGGAAGATCGGGGCATCCTGAGCCACGGAAGCGATCGCCGCGCTCAGACTGATGGCTGTCGCCAGCAGAATCCTCATGGCACCGTCACCCTGATCGATGCTCCGTCCAAGCCGATCCGCGCCCGCTCGACCCGCGACCACAGGGGCGTCGGGTTGGCTTCGACCAGGCAGTTGGCGCGCACACCACTCAGGTGGAACACGTAGTCGCCCGGTGCCTGGGGCAGCTTGAACTGTCCTTGCGCCAGCACCTCGGCGCCGGCTCCCTGTCCAACCCCGAGGACCAGGGTCGCGTCCTGACCCATGCAGACATCGTCGTCGGGACCGAAGCACGGGCCCACGCGCCCGGAGGAGTTCTGGGCGCCGCCGACTTGAGTCAGGTCACGCTCGCCCGCTGGGCCGGTCGGGGTGCCGCCGTAGGCAGAGCCCCACGGATCGGGCCCTGGGTTGGCGAAACCCGCGGGCCGGTCGAATTCGCCCATGGCGTCGGGGGCACCGTCACCGGCGGGCAGATCGAAGCGCGTCGGGTTCTGCTCGTCCTGGCGCAGATCCGCCGAGAAGCCGGCCAGGCCGAAGTTGTCCCCGGGACTGACCCTGCCGGTGAGCGTCCACTCGACCACGCCACCGGGAGGCACGACGGTTCCGTCCTGTGGCGAGGAGAGCTCGAAGGAGACTGCGGGCCCGAGGGGGACGAGAGGTCCCCCGAAGGGGCGCGCCGCTAGCAGACAGACGGCACCGGCGACGATCCACGACAGCTTCTTCACGGGGGGGGGATCCGCCGTCTGCGGAGGCGGCCACGGCACCGCGCCGCGGGCGCTGAGTGCTCGGAAACGCCTATCTGGCGGGGAATCCCAGCTTAGCAGCTGCCGCGGAATCCCGCTCGCCCCGGGCGCCGGGCACGCGCCGCGGCCGGGCAGCCCGCAAGGGGAGAGCCCGTGGTGAGACGAAGACCTCTTCGTCGCTGCAAGGGGGGCGGAGTCGCGACGGGGCAGGCGCTCCCGAAGGACCGTCGAGCACGGATCGACGAGCCCGACGCCTCAGGAGCGGAGAGGCGGAGTCGGGGTAGGCCGTCCTTCCTGCGGGCTGCTAGGAACGTAGGAGCGCGTCAAGATCGTCGGCCGCGTCGACGTCGATGGGTGCCTCCCCGGCCCGGAAGAGGCGCGCTCGACCTCCGAGGAGCTCGACGCGGCCGTCGTTGATGCACAGGTGCGTGCCCTCCCAGAGTCCGAGCACGGGGCGCTCGTTGAGCTCGTGGTACTCGCGGATCCGGTCGTCGCGGGTCTCCCCGAAGTGCTCATGCAGCTCGTCGCCGACGCGCACGAGGACCTGGCCGGCGAAGTAGTGCGGGTTGATCTGAAAGTCGATCAGGCCGAGGGTCTCGAAGGAGCTCGGTTGCACGATCGGCATGTCGTTGGTCGTGCAAAGGGTCGGGCAGGCGACGTTGCTCCCGGCGCTCACGCCCATGTAGGGCATCCCCTCGGCCACGCGCCGGCGGATGGGATCGAGCAGCTCGAGGCGCTGCAGGGCGTCGGCGAGGCGAAAACTGTTGCCGCCGCCGACGTACAACGCCTCCGCCTGCTCGATCGCCGCCACCGGATCGGTGTGACGGTGGAGACCGTCGAGAGGGAAGCCGGCGCCGAAGCCCTTCTCGCTCATCGCGCTCACGACTGCGTCGTGATCGCCCACGGCGTAGGGCACGAAGAGGATGCGCCCCACACCCGCGAAGTGATCGCGCATGGCTCCGAGGAGCAGGTCCCGCCGCTCGGAGCTGCGGTAGCCCCCGCTTCCCAACAGGAGTCTCGTCATCCCCGGATCTTCCCACCCCTCGCCCCGCGCCGTCGAGGGCCTTGTCACGAATCCGTAAGCTCGCCGGCGGCCCCGGAAGAGTGTCACATTCCGCGGGAACCGGCGAATGCCCAAGAGCGAGTACTCTGTATCGTGCCCGGGGACCGAGCCCCCGCTTCCATCGACCCAAGGCAAAGGACAAACCGATGCGTCTCTTCTTGACCGTGCTGCTGGCCCTCGGGGCCGCGGGCCTGAGCGCCTGCAGCAGCGAACAGAACTACGAAGTCGAGGATTCTCAGACCGTCACCCTCGACATCTCGGGCATGACATGAAGGGTCAACTGCCCCCCGGCGGTGCAGTCTGCACTCGCCTCCGTTGAAGGCGTCGAAGGCGTGGAGATCGACTACGGCGCCAGCTGCGCCATCGTGACCTGCTCCTCGGCCCCGAACACGGCAGCCCTCATCGGCGCCCTCGAGGGCACCAAGTTCACGGCCAGCGTTCCGGGCGAGTAGCCGGAGCTCAGGAATCCGAACGGACGGCCCGCCCTGCGCGATACTGCGCGAGGTGGGCCTCCACCTTGGCCACGAACTCCGCGAGGAGCGGGTTGCCGTCCATCTTGCGCGCCTCGGCGATGGCCTTCTCGGCGGTCTCGATCGCCTCGGAGAACTCCCCGACCTCGGCCAGGGCTCCGGCCAGAATCTGCAGGGCGTTGGGATCGAGGTAGCGCGTCCCCTCGCACAGCCAGCGCCCGAGCCGCACCGCCTCGGTGCCGTCGCGCACCGCCTCGTCGGGACAGGTGGCGAGCAGCCAAGCGAGTTGCCCGCGGGTGAAGGGGTCCATCCGCACGCGCGCCACGCCCGCGCGCAGGGTCGCCGCGCTCGCGGCGAAGCGGCCCAGGTCCGCCTGGGCGCGAGCCAGGCTGGTGTAGGCGGCGGAGAGCTGAGGCTCCTCGGCCACGACGCGCTCGAAGTCCTCGATGGCCTCCGCCAGGCGCCCGCCGCTCCCGCGCAGGATCCCGCGCTCGTAGAGGGCGCGGCTGAAGTCGGGTTGGAGCGCGAGTAGGGCGTCCAGGGTCGCCTCGGCCTCGGCCACGCGGTCGAGGCCCTTGTAGCCCATGGCCAGGTTGAAGGCCGCGTCGGGGCTGCTCGGCAAGGCTCGCGAACTGCTCGAGAGCAGCTCCAGGCCGCGCTCGGCCTCCCCCGCTTCCAAGAGCAACACGCCCAGCATGTTGGCCGCTTCGTGCAGCCCGCCATCGATCTCGAGGGCGCGCTCTACGGAGGCGATCCCACCTTGCAGGTCACCGCGCTGGGCCAGGAGGTTCCCCAGGGCCAGGTGCATGCGTGCGGCCTCGGGCTCCAGCTCGACGGCCTTGCGGTAGCTCTCCTGCGCGCCGTCGGCGTGTCCCGCGGTCTGTTGACACAGCGCCTGCGCCTCCCACAGGCGCGCGGAGTTCGGCTCGGTCGCGAGAGCCTCGGTCCAGATCGCTAGGGCGGCCTCGGGCTCGCCGCGCCGCAGGTAGCGCTCGCTCTGTGCCCTCCGCCAGCGCAGGCTGCGGCCGTGGACCCAGCCGAGGTGATCGCGCTCGGGATCGGCCACCGGCTCGTGGCCGGGTGCCGCGCCGGCCAGCTCCGCCTGGCGCGCCGCCTCCTCCGTCTCTCCGAGCCGACGCGCGACCTCGGCCGACAACCCGTGGGCCTCCCCCGTCCGCAGGGTTCCCCCGTGAGCGCGCGCGATGTGCGCGCGAGCCGCCTGCGGTTCGTCGCGCCCCAGGGCGACCTTCGCTAGGCCGAGGTGGGCCGCGGGCAGCGAGGAGTCGAGCTCGACCGCGCGCGCAAAGGCCGTCCGAGCACTGTCGAGCCGCTCGAGCTGCAGAGCTCCGTGGCCGAGGTGGAAGTAGAGCGGCGCGTGCCCATCGCGCAGGCCCGCGGCCGCCTCCAGCTGGTCGAGGGCGGCGGCTTGGTCTCCGACACGCAAGGCGAGCCCCAGGAAGTACGCCCAGCGAAACTCCTCGGGCGCCAGGCGCGCGGCCTCGCGGTAGCAGGCCACAGCCTCGGGCAGCATCGCGTGCACATCGAAGGCAATCCCCAACTCGCCCCAGGCGGCGGCGGCTTCCGGCGCGGCCTCCACAGCGGCGCCGCGCTCGGCCACCAGGGCCGCAACGGCGGGCTCGAGGGCCTGCGCCTCGACGGCGGGCGGGCGCGGGCCGGCGGGAGCGCCGCCGCAGCCGAAGAGAACGGTCACCAACCCGGTCCCCACCAGGAAGAGCGAGGTGCAGCGGGACATTCGATGCGTCACGATCCGGTTCCCTTCACGAGCACGCGAGGCTCGGCGGTGAGCGGTGGGTCGAAGGACTCGCTCTGACCATCGGGCCAGCGCACGCGCAGGCTGTCGATCGCGGCGGTCAGACCGAAGTATACGACGCCGTCGCCGCTCGCGAGATAGCCTCGGCAGCGGGTGAGGGTCCGCACCTGAAGGCGGCCGGCGCTCTCGACCATCACCACCGCACCGGGCACCTCGCGGCCGAGCTCGGGATCCCAGGGACGCAGGGCGAGCAAGCGCCCGCGGCGCGGGGCCTCATTCCGCAAGAAGCGCACGGAACCGTCGGCGAAGGTCTCCACCAGGTCGACGTCTCCGTCGCCGTCAACGTCCCCCGTCGCCAGGGCGCGTCCGACGCCGGCGACACCGATCATGACATCCCCCGCCACCTGGAAGCGGCCGGAGCCGTCGTTCAGGTAGACCAGGTCCGGCTCGGCGTAAGGTGCCCACTCGCCCGAGGCCCCCGCGGGCGTCAGACCACGCTGGATGCGCCCGTCGGCCACTACCAGATCGAGATCGCCGTCGAGCTCCAGATCGAGGAAGTCCGCGCCGAATCCGGTGCGGTCGCTGCTCGAGGCCCCCAGCCCGCTGCCGCGCGTCACGTCCGCGAAGGCGCCCGCGCTCCCGCGGCGGTAGAGGGTGTTGGTCTCCCCGGTCAGGTGGGTCACGAGGAGCTCCTCGTGGCCGTCTCCGTCCAGGTCCCCCGCAGCCACGCCCATGCCCGCCTCCGCCCGTCCGAGGGCGTTGAGCGCCAGACCCAAGGCGAGGGCGCGCTCCTCGAAGCGCCCCGCGACGACCTGCATCCAGGCGAAGTTCGCCTCCCCGTCATTGGCCACGTAGACGTCCGGGCGCCCGTCCCCGTCGAGGTCGCCCAGCGCGAGGCCGAGCCCCTTGCCCACGCGGCCGGCGATGCCGGTCTCGGCGCTCACGTCGCGGAAGGTCCCGTCGCCCTGGTTGCGATAGAGGACGTCGGCGAGACCGGCGAAGCGTTGCGGACCGGGGAAGTCGGTCAAACCGTCCGAGCCGCGGCGGGCCGCTTCGTGGTCGTACTCGAGGTAGCGAGTCACGAACAGGTCGAGGAGCCCGTCGCCGTCGTAGTCGAAGAAACCGGCCGAGGCGCCCCAGCCGGCGGTCGCCACTCCCGCTGCCTCGGAGATCTCCTCGAAACGACCGTCGCCGTCGTTCCTGAATAGGCGATCCGGCCCCAAGTTGGTCAGGTAGAGGTCGAGGTCGCCGTCGTTGTCGAGATCGCCCACGGCGACGCCCATTCCGCAGCCCTCGTCGGCGGTTCCCGCGCCACCGGGGACGGGCGCGAAGCGTCCGCCCGCTCCTTGACTCAAGAGCAGATTGGCCGCCCCCGCACCGCCCGAGCCGCCGCGCACCAAGTACAGATCCAGGTCGCCGTCACCATCGAAATCGAAGAGGGCGCAACCTCCGCCCATGCTGTCGGCCATGTGATAGGCGCGCGAGAAGGAGCGCGAGGCGAGCCCGTCGAGCCCGACCGCCGCGGTGGCGTCGATCAACCACCCTCGCGCGCCGGACTCCCCCCCGCCGCAGGCCGCGCAGACCGCCAGGAAGAGCGGGAGGCCGACCCGGGCGGCGGCTCGGGCCGGCCTGCCTCTCTCCGACGGCTTCGCACCCGAGAGTGCGAGCAGCCTGCGCCTGCTGCAATCGTGCCGTCGGTCCCCCCGGCGCATCCGGAGGTTCGTCGCCGACGCCAACGGGGCGTGAGCGCCTCCCGCGAACGGGGCGCCGGCGGGGCCGAGGGTGCGCGCTTTCCGGCGCGAAGCTCGATGGGTGGAGGAGGATTGAGAGCTCAAGGGCAGGAGGTACCGAGCATAACGGCCGCGGGCGGTCGATGCCCCGAGAGCGGGCGCAGGCCACGCGAAATGCGCCGCCGGTTTGCGCGCCGTGGCGTGAGGGCTGCCGGCGAAGCGCGCTAGAATCAGCGTCCTGCTGCCAGCATGAACCGCCCCCCCCACCTCCGGCGCACGCCGCTCCTCCTCGCCCTGCTCTCGGTCACCGGCCTGGGTTTCCAGAGCGCGGGCTGTTCCGCCGACGCCCCCGACGCCCCCGGCGCCGGTGTGGCCGAGCTCCGCCGGGCGGAGCGGGACGAGCTGGCCGAGCTCCTGCGGCGCACGAGCGAGCTCAACTCCCCCCTCAGCGACGACGAGCAGGTTCTGGTCGAGTCCCTGCTACGAGAGGTGCTCCCCGACACGGCCGTGGGCGACTTCGCCGGCCACGAGTGGCAGGTCGAGTTCAACACCTCCTTCCGCTTCTTCGAGCTCTTCCTGGCCCGTGCGGACGACCACGTTCCCCAGGCCCGCGTCCACCTGCGCTATCGCTCGGATCTGACGCAGGAGGAGCTCCTCGCATGGGGCGAGGACGAGCTGCTCTACCGCCCGCCGCCCGCCGCCGGCGCTTCGACCGAGAGCGAGCCGATCGCCTTCCGCGCCATCCCCGCGACCAAACACTACTTCGCCCTGATCGGCCGGATCGAGCTGCGCGCCAGCGCGCGCGTCGCCCAATGGGCCAATCCGGCGCGCCTCAAGATGCTGCTGCGCGCCTTCCCACTCGAGGAGCTCGCGCGCTTCTAGGAGCCCCTTGCCGCCATGCAACTCGCCATCGTCACCGGAACCAGCCGCGGGATCGGAGCAGCCGTAGCCCGGGAGCTGCTCGAGCGCGACTGGCGCGTGATGGGTTGTGCCCGGGGTCCCGCGGCGCCCGGGCTCGGCGGCGAGCGCTACCACCACCGGACCCTGGACCTAGCCGACACCGGAGCCGTCAAGCGCTGGTTCGAGGGAGGTTTCCCCGCCACATCGGACATCGCGGCCGCCGAGCGCGTGGGTCTGGTGAACAACGCGGCCGTGCTGGGCACGGACCTCGTGGAGGACCTCGACCTGGCCGCGACGGTGCGAGCCCTGACGGTCAACGTCGCCGTTCCCGTCTGGCTGGCGGGACTGGTGCTGCGCCACGCCCCGGACTGTCCCGTGCGCGTGGTCGACCTCTCCTCGGGGGCCGCCACCTCGGCCGTACCGGGCTGGGCGGCTTACTGCGCCGGCAAGGCCGCCCTGCACATGGCCGGCACGGTCCTGGCCGAGGAGCTCGCCCAGGCGCCCGCCCTCGCCGGCCGTGACCTGCGCCTGGTCTCCTACGCACCGCACGTCGTGGCCACGTCCATGCAGGAGGAGATCCGGGCGACCAGCCCCGAGCGTTTCCCCTGCCTCGAGGCCTTCATCGATCTCGAGCGCGAGGGACGCCTGGTGGGAGCCGAGGGACCGGCGCGCGAGATCGCCGACCTCCTCGCTAGCGACGACCTGCCGCCACACTCGACTCGCCGCTTCGAACCCTGAGGCGCCCGCCCGGCGCGGGAGTCCCGCCGACCGCACGCCCCCGCGGGAGAGCCTCCCGGTGTACAATCAGGTATCCCCAATGAAAGAATGTCACGAGCAGTCAGTCGTGGCCGTCGCGCGCTACACACGGGGGGAGGAGATCGCGCACGGCATCACGCACGGAATCGGCGCCCTGTTGAGCGTCGCCGGCCTGACCCTATTGGTGACGCTCACGCTCCTGCGCGAGGACACCTGGGCCATGGTGGGCTGCAGCATCTTCGGCGCGACCCTGGTGGTGCTCTACACCGCCTCGACGCTCTACCACTCGATCCTCTCGCCGCGGGTCAACCACGCCCTGCGCATCCTGGACCACGCCGCGATCTACTTGCTGATCGCCGGGACCTACACGCCTTTCATGCTGCACGTCCGCGGGCCTTGGGGCTGGGGACTGTTCGGCCTGGTGTGGGGTCTCGCCATCGCGGGAGTCGTGTTCAAGGTCGCCTCCCCGCGCCGCTTCCGAGGGGCTTCCCTGGCCTCCTACATCTTCCTCGGCTGGCTGGCCGTGGCCTGCCTCCCGCTCTTGATCGAGCACCTCGACTCGCCGGGCTTGAAGCTCCTGCTGGCCGGCGGCCTGGCCTACACCGGCGGCATCATCTTCTACTCCTGGCGCAGCCTGCCGTACCACCATGCGATCTGGCACCTGTGCGTGCTGCTCGGCAGCGCCCTGCACTTCTTCTCGGTCCTGAACCTGGTGCAAGCCGGCTGAAGCGCGCCGGGCTCTTGCCGGCGGGACGGTGAGGAGCGAGGATCGAGGGGCGTTGCAGCTGGCGATGATCCCGCGCGTCCTCATCTCACTCCTCCTCGCGCCTGGCCTCCTCACGGGGGCCGCCTCGGCGCCCGCGGAGAGGCCGAACCTCCTCTGGCTCTCCTGCGAGGACATCGGCCCCGCCCTGGGCTGCTACGGCGATCCGCACGCGATCACGCCCCACCTCGACGCCCTGGCCGCCGAAGGTGTGCGCTTCACCCACGCCTTCACCATCGCCGGAGTCTGCGCGCCCTGCCGCTCGAGCATCATCACCGGCCTCAGCCCGACGTCCCTGGGCACGCACCCGATGCGCAGCGACGTCGTCCTGCCCGCCGCCGTGCGCCCCTTTCCGACGCTCCTGCGCGAAGCAGGCTATCACTGCACGAACAACTCCAAGACCGACTACCAGTTCCCGGTGCCCCAGGACACCTGGGATCACAGTGGCAGGGCCGCTCATTGGCGCGAGCGTGGACCCGACCAGCCCTTCTTCGCCGTCTTCAACTTCACCGGCTGCCACGAGAGCGCCATCGTCGATGAGAGCAGGTACGCGCGGGTCACCACGAAGCTCGAGCCCGGAGAACGCCGCGATCCCTCGCGGCTCACGCCGCCCCCCTACCACCCCGACACGCCGGCCGTGCGCGAGGACCTGCGCCGCTACCACGAGCTGATCACCGCCATGGACCGCTGGGTCGCCCGGCGCCTGGCGGAGCTCGAAGCCGACGGCCTGGCCGAGGACACGATCGTCTTCTTCTGGTCCGACCACGGCGCGGGCCTGCCGCGCGCCAAGCGCTGGATCTACGATTCGGGCACCCGCGTCCCCCTGATCGTGCGCATCCCCGCGCGCTGGCGCTCGGCTGGCCAGGGCGCCGCCGGCAGCGTCGATCGCCAGCTCGTCAGCTCCCTCGACCTCGCGCCGACGGTCCTGGGCCTCGCCGGCGTCGAGGCACCGCCGCACCTGCAAGGCCGCGCGTTCCTCGGCCCCCACCTCGGCACACCGCGCGCCTTCGTCTTCGGAGTGCGCGATCGGATGGACGAGCGCAACGACATCGTGCGCGGCGTGCGCGGTCAGCGCTTTCGCTACCTCCGCAACTTCGAACCCTGGAAGCCGTACGCGCAATACCTGAACACGGCCGAGAAGGGCGCGACGATGAGCGAGCTGCGGCGCCTGCACGCCGCCGGAACGCTGCCGCCCGCCGCGGCGCGCTTCATGGCTCCGGCGAAAGCGCGCGAGGAGCTCTACGACCTCGAGAACGATCCCTTCGAGGTGCGCAACCTCGCCGCCAGCCCCGACCACCGCGAGACGCTCGAGAGCATGCGCTCGGCCCTGGAGGCCTGGATGCTCGAACGCCGCGACCTCGGGCTCGTGCCGGAATCGGAGCTCCACGCGCGCGGGCGCGAGGCGGGCACCCGCTGGGACATCCTGCGCGGTCCGGGCGGGGAGGCGCGCCTGCGACGCCTGCTGGCAGCCGCCGCCCTGGCAGCCGAGACCGGCGAGGGGGCGCGCGCCGCCCAGACCGCGCTCCTGGCCGAGGAGGACGCGGTCCTGCGCTACTGGGGCGCGACCGGCCTGGGCAACCAGGCCCGAGCGGGCGACCCCGCCGGCGCGCGCCTGCTCACGCTCCTCGACGATCCCGCTCCCTGCGTGCGCATCGCCGCCGGTCGCGCCCTGGCCCGGGCGGGGAGCGTCGAACGCCCGCTGGCGGTCCTGACCGCCGCCCTGGCCGGCCCCAACGAGTGGGCCCGCCTGGAGGCCGTCCAGGTCCTCGACGAGCTCGACGAAGCCGCCCGTCCGGCCCTCCCAGCGCTCGAGGCAGCCCTCACGGACCAGCCCAACAAGTACATCGTGCGCGTCGCGAACCGCGCCCTGAACGAGTTGCGCGGGACGAACCGCAAGGTGCCGTGAACCGCCGGGCTCAGGCCGTTCGGCTGCTGGAGCTGCCGCGTCACTCAGCCAGCAGCTCCGCCGCGCGCTCGCGCGCGCGCGGGTCGGTGCTCTCGCGCAGGACTCGCCGCAAGTCGGCCCGCGCTTCCGCCTCGCGCCCAAGGCCACGGTAGGCCTGGGCTCGGCCGAAGAGGGCGCCGGCATGGCGTGGTTCCAAGGCCAGGGCGCGGTGGAAGGTCTTCAGGGCCTCCGCCGGCTGCTCCAACTCCAGCAGGCACAGGCCGCGGTTGATGCGCGTGGACGCGCGCTCGGGCTCGAGCTGGATCGCCCGCTCGAAGGCTGCCAGGGCCTCGCTCGCGCGCCCCAACCGGCGCAGCGCGACGCCGCGCAGGGCGTGGGCTCGAGGATGATCGGGTTGCAACTCCACGGCACGCTCGAGGTCGCCGATCAACTCCCCGGGCGCGGCATCCCGCTGGCCAAGCTCGACGAAGGCGCCCGCGATGTCGCGGAGCTGGACCGTCTCGCAATTCACCCCGCTCGGCGGCCGACCGGCCTCGCGGGCGGCGGTGGAGCTCACGATCACCTCGATCGCACGCTCGAAGCTCTCCCGCGCCTCTCCTGCCCGCCCCTCGCTGAAGCGCGCCACCCCCAGCTCGTAGTGGGCGCGCATGTTGTTCGGCGCCACCTGCACCACCGACTGCCACAGCGCCAGCTCGCTGAGGTAGTCTCGGTTGCGCCGCACACTCGTCCATCCCAGAGCCAAGGCGGCGATCGACAGGAGCGCCGCCGGCGGCAGGCCGAGGCGCGGGCCGAGGACGGAGCCCGCTCCCACGGCCAAGGCGCACACTCCCGCCAGGGGCAGATACATGCGGTACTCGACCATCAGGTCGTTGATTGGAATGAAGCTCGACGAGGGCGCCAAGGTCAGCAGGACCCAGGCACCGGCGACGCCCAGCCACGAGCGGCGGCGCAGCCCGCGGAGGGTTGCGAGGACGCCGGCGCCGAGCAGCGCCGCGGGGAAGCCGATGGTTGCCCATCCGTAGGCGGCCGGGCGCTGATAGTCGAAGCAGAGCGGGTCAGGCCAGAAAGCCAGACGCAGGTAGTCGAGCACGATCCCCGGCTGACTCAGCGCGTAGCGCAACGGAGGGAGAGTGGCGTTGGAGGTGTCGATACGCGGCAGGACGAACATCGCTCCAAGGAGCAGCACGACCCCCAGCGCTCCGTACAGCCGACGGCCCCGGCGCAGGGCGGCACGAATCGAGGGCGAGAGCAGGATTCCGTCGAACAGCAGCGCGACGGGCACGACCGCCACCATCGTCTCCTTGGTCCCCACTCCACCCAGGAACGCGAGCAGGGTCAGGGTCCTCCACAGGCGTCGCCGCTCGCCCTCGGCGTGGCGCACGAGCGAGTAGAGGAATCCAAGGAAGAACAGCCCCATCAAGGATTCGCCACGCTGCCAGAGGTAGGTCACGGCCATGGTCGAGAGCGGATGCACGACCCACAGCAACGCCACGGCGAAGGCTAGGCCGTCCGCCCGTGAGGCGAAACGGTCCCCAGGAAGCGGCCGGCGAAGGGTGCGGCGGACGAGGCCGAACAGCAACAGGCTCGCCGCGAGGGGGATGGCGATGTTCGTCGCCCGATAGCCGCGCGGATCGAGCCCTCCGACGGCGCGGTTCAGCGCCAGAGTGAAGCTCAGGACGGGCCGCGTGACGAGCCGGCCGCCGGGGGGCCAGAGGCGCTCGAGGGACTCGTCCTCGACGATGAAGTAGCGGTCGTCGAACTGAAACGGGGCCGGCAGCGCGTTGGCGTACACCGCCACGCCGGCCGCGAGCAACAGAGCGGCCAGGACCCAAGGCCGCTTCCACGGGAGGCTCCGGGGCTTCTCGTCTCTCTCGTTCATCGCCTTGCTCCCAAGAGGCGTCGCGCCGCGGCTCGCAGCTGCGCGTCGTCCGTCCTTCGCAGGAGGGCCTCCAGGTCTTCCCGAGCCTCCAGCACGTGGTCCAGCGCGAGGTGCGCCCGCGCCCGACCGTAGAGGGACACGTCGAGCCCCGGCTCGAGGGCCAGGGAACGGTCGAAGGCCGCCCGGGCCTCTCCGGCGCGCGAGAGCTCCAGCAGGACTAGGCCGCGGTTGGAGTGCGCACGCGAGCCGTCGCCGCCCAGCTCGATGCCGCGCTCGAGGCACTCGAGGGCACGCCGCGGTTCTCCGTGGCCGCGCAAGCTGATGCCGAGGTACATCCAGGCGTTGGCGGAGGTCGGATCCAGCTCGGCTGCGTGCTCGAAGGCGTCCAAGGCGTCCGATGGCGAGGGAGCGGCGCGGCCGAGGCGGTAGAAGGCCTTGCCGAGCGTCTCCAAGGGCAATGCCGCGCAATTCACACCGCGCGCCGGTGCTCCGGCCTCCACCGAGGCGGTGTGGGTCCGCCCCAGGGCCAGCGCCTTCTCCAGCGCGGCCTGAGCCCGCGCCGGATCGCCGCCGCGCAGGGCCGCGACGCCCAGCATGTAGTGGGCGCGGTGGTTCATTGGAGCGACCTGGACGACCGAGCCCCACAGCCGCTCCTCGCTCCCGTAGTCGAGGTTGCGCACCGCCGTGCGCCAACCCAGGGCGAGCGCGACGGCGGCCAGGACGAATGGAGCGGGCAGGAAGGCCCAGCGACACAGGACGCGGCCGAGCCCGACGGCCAGGGCGGCGAGAGCCGCCAGCGGCAGGTACATGCGGTACTCCACCATCAGGTCGTTGATCGGGACGAAGCTGGAGGTCGGTGCCAGGATCAAGAAGCTCCAAGCGCCGCACAAGCCGATCCACGAACCGCGCCACAGCGCCCGCGCGCTCGCGGCCAGGAGCGCCGCGATGCACAAGGCCGGAGGCACGACGGCCCAGAAGCCGTAGGCCGCCGGGCGCTGGTAGTCGAAGCACAGCGGATCGGGCCAGCAGAACAACCGCAGGTACTCGAGCAGCACGCCAGGCTGGCTCGCCGCGTAGCGCAACGGGGTGATCGCGTCGTAGGAGGGATCCATGCCAGGCAGAACGACGGCTGCACCGGCGACGAGCACGGCGAGCATCGTCCCGTACAGCCCGCGCCGGCGGCGCAGGGCGGCCGCGATCGAAGGCGACACCAGGGTCCCGTCGAAGAGCACCGCGACCGGCAGGGCGGCCACCATCGTCTCCTTGGTCCCCAACCCGGCGAAGAAGGCGCCCAAGGCCGCCGCGGTCCATAGCCGGCGCTCCCCGCCCTGGGCCAAGCGCACGGTCGAGTACAGGACGCCCAGGAGAAACAGCCCCATCAGGGACTCGCCGCGCTGCCAGACGTAGGTGACCGCCATGGTCGAGAGCGGATGGAGCATCCACACGAGCGCGACCGCGAAGGCCAGGGAATCCGCCTCGGAGCCGAAGCGCCGCCCCAGGCGCGGGCCGCGGAGGACACGCCGCAGGAGGCCGAAGAGCAGGAGCGCCGAGCACAGGTGGATCGCGACGTTGGTCGCGTGGAAGCCGCGAGGGTCGAGGCCGCCGAGGATTCGATTCACCGCCAGGGTGGCGATCAGGACCGGGCGCTGAGCGTGCCGCCCGCCGGGGGGCCAGAGGCGCTCGAGAGACTCGTCCTCGACGATGAAGTACTGGTCATCGAACTGAAAGGAGGCGGACAGCGCGGTCCCGTAGGCCACCGCGCCCGCGACGACGAGCAACAGCGGGAATGCCCAGCGATGCCAGGGCGGTGCGGGCAACTCGTCTGAGGTGTCAGGGGTCTCGTTCAAGGGGAGCGCCGCGCCCGGTCGCGCCCGGCCGCGGGCGGTCCGGTGATGCGGCAATAAAGGTAGGCCGCGGCCGAGTAGAGGAAGTAGACCTGATGGAAGAGGGTTCCCGCCACGGCCAAGAGCGGACCGCCGCCACGAAGGAAGGTCAGGACCAGGGGGCCGTTGGCGGCGAAGACGGCAGCCCCGACCAGTAGAAGAACCGGCGCGTCAGTCGCCCCACAGACGGCGGCCAGCAAGCTCGTGAGCCAGGCGAGGGCCAGGAGTGCTCGTGCGCGCTCGCTCCTGCCCACGTTCAAGTCGTCGAAGGCGCCGGGATGCTCCCCCATCAGGCGCGCCCAGGGCAAGGCGCGCAGGAAGAAGTCCGTTCGTACGACCGAGCGCCAGCTCCAAACCTTGAGGTGCTTGCCCCGCAAAGTCGGGTCGCGCCGAATCCTCCCCCCCGCCTCGCGCAGGCGCCGACCGAGATCGATGTCCTCGATGCTGGGCTGTGAGAAGCGCTCGGCGTCGTAGCCTCCCACCTCTTCGAACGCCTCACGCCGCACCGCGCCCAGGCCCGACCAGAACGTCGCGGCGTCCTCGGAGGGTCGCCTGTGGACATGGTGGTGGCGCAGGTTGACGTACAGACTGGCCAGATTGCGCGCGGCCGGCTGCGCGTCGTAGGTGCCGAAGACCGCGGCCGGCCCCCCGGACACGAGGGCGCGCGCGACGCGTTCGACCGCGTCGCGGTGGACGACCACGTCCGCATCGACGAACAGAACGACCTCTCCCGTCGCGCTGGCAGCCCCCCGGTTGCGCGCCCGAGCAGGCCCCTGGGCCTCGTCCCCCAGGCGCAGGACGCGCGCCCCTAGGGAGGCGGCGTACGCCCCCGAGTCGTCGACCGAGCCGTCGTCCACGACGATCACCTCGGCCAGCAGGCCGCGGCCAGCCTCGATCAGGGCCGGCAGGCTACGCTCGAGGTGGGCGCGACCGTCGCACACGGGCATGACCGCCGTGAGGGTCGGGGGCGGCTCCATCGCCGTCTCACTTCGCGCCGTTCTTGCGCGAGTCGGGCCCCAAGCGGTTGTAGATCCTAGCCAGGCAGAATCCGAGCACGGCCCCCAGGACGAAGCCGTAGAGCCCTCCCAGGACGCTCCCACCCCAAGTGACGCTGTAGCCGGGGAGGTAGTTCGCCAGGAGACCGAGGTGAGCGCCGACGTTCTCGCCGCCGCGGACGACCAGCCAGGCGGTCATCAAGAACAGGACTCCGCCGCAGGCACAGCCGAGGGCGAGCCCCACCACGCGCGCGCGCAGGCGCACGATGGCCGCCTCGAGCATGCGGCGTTCGGCCTCGCGGGCTACTTTGCTCTCTCTCATCCGTGCTCCCCTTCGAGGATGTTCAGGGCACTCTGGCGCTCCAACTGCCGCAGGAGTCGGCGCAGCTCCCAGTCAACCAGGCAGTTGATCGCCCGCGCCAGGAGCCAGCCCGCGAAGAAGCCCCCCAGGCCGGCTTCGGCCAGAACCAGGAACGCTCCGTTCCACGAAGCGGTGTAGCCGAGGAAGTAGTTGCCGAGCAGGGAGAGGGTCGGCCCGACGGACTCGCCGGCAGGCGTGAACACCACGAACATCGCCGTCACCAGCCACAGGCCCACGCCCCCGACGATTCCGACGGCGGCACCGAGGGCCACGGGATCGTAACGGCCGAAGGCGCGCTCGATCTGCGCATCCAGCTCCTCCGGTCCGACGCCTGCGGGCACCTGGCGCTCGCCGCCTGCAGCCGAGGCTTCGCTCGGCCGCTCATCGACCTTCAGCTGCTCGTGATAGTCGCGCTCGACGTTGACGTCCCAGATGTCATGGGTAGCTCCGGCCACGTTTCGCGCGGCGAAGACTCCGGTCATCATCGCGTGATCCTGGTTATTGTAGCGGTGCTGCCCGTTGCGCCCGATCTGCTGCAGGTTGTCGAACTCGCCGAGCCACAAGCACAGCACCCGCAGCGCGTCCTTGTAGGCACCGTCGTAGACGGGGTAGGCCTTCCTCATCCTCAGGACGGTACCGTCGGTGATCTCCTCCTCTGATGCCAGCTCCAAGCGGGCGATCTCCGTCCGGCCGAGGGCGATGAGCTCCTCGTCAGGGGCATTCCACAGGTCGTCGCCTTCCTGCACGAAGTACTCCAGCCCCAGGGTGGTACAGGCGGCGTCGGGCACCATGTCCGGGCTCCAGTTCTTGTAGTTCTGGATGCGACCCACGCGCACGTCGGGGGAGTGGATGTAGATCCAGTTGTCGAAGAACAGATGTTCGCGGTTGACGATCAGGGCGACGGTGATGAAGTCCCGGTGGCGCAGGGCGCGCGCAGCCTCCAGGACCCCCTCCGGGGGCGCCGGGTCCATGCTGAGAACCAACTCGCCGATCGGCATCGACGAGAGGAACTGCTCTCCGCCGAAGCTCTCCTCACTCCCGTCCGCACGCCGCACGACGACCTCGCGGACACGCCGGAAACCGTGGCCTACGCGCACGACAGGCGCCTTGAGATGCACCTCCGCGCCCCTCGCCTCCACTAGCTCCGCGCAACGGGTCCACATCTGCCCGGGGCCGTAGCGCGGGTAGTGGAACTCCTCGATCAGGGAGCTCACGACCTCGCCATCCTTGCTCCGCACCGAGCCGAGGAGGGCGTTGCGCAAGGCGACGATCAGATCGAGATCCTTGATGCGCTGAGAGGCCCACTCAACGCCGATCTCCGAGCAGGGGATACCCCAGACTTTCTCGGTGTAGGTCTTGAAGAACACCTGGAAAAGGCGCTTTCCAAAGCGGTTGCGAACCCAGTGCTCGAAGTTGCGCTCGCGGCGGAAGGGCGCGACCACGGCCCGCAGGTAGCTCAGAACGACGAGAATCGACTCCAGGACGCCGAGCCCGCGCAGGGCGTTCATGGGGCGCAACGGGTAGTCGAAGAGCTTCCCGCGGTAGTGGATGCGCGAGAGCCGAGGACGCACGAGAAACTCGTCGCCCAGGATCTCCCGCCAGAGATCCTGAACGTAGGAGACCCTAGTGAAGAAGCGGTGGCCGCCCACGTCGAACCGGAAGCCCTTGTACTCGTTGGTGCGCGAGATTCCCCCGACGACATCATCCGCCTCGAGGATGACGGATCCGTGCCCGAGCTTGGAGAGCTCGAGCGCCGCCGTCAGGCCCGCCGGGCCGGCGCCGATAACGACGCAATCCCGCTCGGGGCGGACCCGACAGGAATGGTTCTCCTGGTGCTCCGTCATCTCAGCCCGAGTCGAAGGGAACCGGGACTACCACGCACCCGGAGCCTACTCCAGGATCAGGGCGCGGGCGAGAATGAAGAAGCCTCGGCTTCCGGAGCGTTCTAGAATGAGGTGAGCCCACGACGGTCGCTGGCGCAGGGTTGTCCCTGGCTCGCTCCGCCGGAACGGGTGCCCGCGGCCGCTAGAGAGAAACCCCTGAACACCGGATGTCCTTCCTGACCGTCAGCAAGACTCCTTCGCGCAGGCTGCTCCATGCGCGTGATCTGCTCTTCGAGCTCGTCGTGCGGGACATGAAGCTGCGCTACAAGCGCTCGTTCCTGGGGATCCTGTGGACCCTGGTGAACCCGCTCATGCAACTGTTCGTGTACGACTTCGTGTTCCGAGTCCTGTTTCAGGTCAAGACGCCCAATTACACGGCCTACCTGTTCATCGGCATCACGTCCTGGAACTGGTTCCAGACGGCGGTGCTCGAGGCAACGGGCGCGATTCTGTCCAACCCCGACCTGATCCGTCAGCCCGGCTTCCCGACCGCCATCCTGCCCAATGTCACCGTGGGATCGCATCTGGTGCACTTCTTGATCACGCTCCCGATCCTCTTCGGGCTCGTGCTCTACAACTCGATCCCACTCACGGCCGCCGTCTTGTGGCTGCCTGTCGTGATCCTGATTCAGTACCTGCTGACCCTCGGTTTCGCCTTGATCGGCGCCTGCATGCACGTGCGCTTCCGGGATACCCAGTACCTCCTGAGCGTTTTCTTGATGCTGGCCTTCTTCCTCACGCCGGTCCTCTACGAGCTCTCCATGGTTCCCGAGCGCTACCACCGCTACTACCGGATGAACCCGATGACGCACATGGTGGACGCCTACCGGGCCATTCTCCTGCGCGGAGAGAGCCCCGACTTGAATACCATGGTGCTGCTCGCCGGCGGTGGGGCGGTGCTCCTCGGACTGGCCTACTCCCTCTTCCACCGCGCCAGCGCTAACTTCGTCGAGGAGCTGTAAGCATGAGCGGTTCGATCGAAGTCGAGGAACTGTCCAAGCGCTACCGCCACTGGCAGCGCGACCGGGCAATGACCCTGCAAGAGCTCTTCCAGCGCGGCCTGCGCTTCAAGCTCGGCGAGCGCTACTGGGCCCTCGAGGACGTCACCTTCCAGGTCCAGCCCGGCCGCATGGTGGGCGTGATCGGGCGCAATGGCGCCGGAAAGTCCACCCTCCTGCGCCTGATCGCCGGGGTCGGGCGCGCGACCTCCGGGCGCATCCAGGTCAACGGTCGAATCGGCGCCATGCTCGAGCTGGGCGCGGGCTTCAATCCCGAGCTGACCGGCCGCGAGAACATCTACGCATCGGGAGTCAGCGGGGGGCTCCTGCGCCGGGAAGTCGCGGAGCGCTTTGACTCCATCGTGGCCTTCTCCGAGCTGGAGGACTTCCTCGAGTACCCGCTGCGTACCTACAGCACGGGCATGCACATGCGGCTCGCCTTCTCCGTCGCCTCTCACATGGAGGCCGACGTGCTGTTGATCGACGAGGTGCTCGCCGTGGGCGACCTCAGCTTCCAGCGCCGCTGCTTCGACCGCCTGTTCCACTTCAAGGAGAGCGGGCACACGGGCATGATCGTCTCCCACTCCGCGGATGCGATCCTGCAACTGTGCGACGACGCGATCTGGCTCGACCAGGGGCGCATCGTCACCATGGGCCCCGCCGAGGAGGTCGTCCCCCTGTACGTGGAAGCCGCCGATCCCCAGCCGACGGAGGAAGCGGAGGAGCCCGAGGAAGCTGACGCCGCTCCCTTCCCGTCGGCTCCGAGCGAAGACTGAGGGGAGGCGCCGCGCCCACCGTGAGCCGCCCCCTGCGCGTCCTTCAGCTCGCGCCCTATCCCGTCCTGCCGCCGAGCGCGGGCGGCAAGATCCGCATCATTCAACTCGCACGTTCCCTCGCCCGCGCGGGAGTCGAGTTGACACTGGTCACCCCGTTCCACTTCACCCAGCGGCGCGCGCTCGCGGCGCGTGAGCCCTTTCGGCTGCGCCAGGTGCCCTACGCGCCCTTCGCCCTCGCGCCCCTGCTCGTCGACCGGCCGGTTCCCTACGGAGCCCTGGTCTCCTTCCACCCCGGCTACGGAAGCCTGCTCCCGGTCGATCCCGCGGACTTCGATCTGTGTCAGATCGACCACCCCGCGTTCGTCGATCTCGCCCGACGTCTGCCGAGCACCCTACCTCTCGTCTATGGTTCCCAGAACGTCGAATTCGACTACGTCGCCGCCGAATGCGCCCTCTCCGCCGTACGCCGGATGGCAGAAGGGCGCATACGGCACCTCGAGGCGCGCTTGGTTGCCCGTGCGGATCTCGTTCTGGCCTGCACCGACGGGGACCGACGGCGCTTCGGCGAGCTGTACGGGATCGACGCAGATCGCGTGCACCTCGCCCCCAACGGCATCGGCTCCAAGGCCGTCGACGCGGAGATGGCCGCCGCTCGCCCGAGCCCGTCCCGCCTCCCGCGCCGCGCCCTGTTCACCGGCAGCGCCGTGATCCACAACCGTCGCGCAGTGCGCGAGCTCATCGAACGCATCGCCCCGGCCCTCGAGGGGGAGGTCGAGATCGTGATCATCGGCCCCTGCGCGCGCCGCGTCCGATCGCCTCTGCCCGCCAACGTCGTCCTCGACCCGCACGGGAGCCTGGCCGACCACGCCGGGCCCGGTGCCGTGGGGATCAACCCGATCGAGGCCGGATCGGGAAGCAGCCTGAAACTGCTCCACACCCTCGCCCACGGTCTGCCCGTGCTCTCCACGCCCTTCGGTGCGCGCGGATTCGCCGACCTCGCGCCCTGGATCACTCTCGCACCCCTCGACGGCTTCGCGGCCGCCCTGAAGAACGACCTGCCCCTCCCCGGCGGCCTGCGCGAACGGCTCTCCGCGTACGAGTGGGACTCCATCGCCCTGGGAGTCCGCGCCACCTACGAGGGTCTGCTGTGAGCCGCGCCCCCGGGCGCAGGCCAATCCCCCAGCTCCTCGCCCTCCCCCTGACCCTCCCCTGGCGCTTCCTGACCGGCCTGCCGCCCTTCCTGCGCGAGATGCGGGGTTTCGCCCGCCGCGCTCGCTACACGGTCGCCACGCGCGGTCTCGTGGCGCTCTACTCTGACATCGTCGCGGAGCTCGCCCGGCGCCTGCGCCACGGGACGCTGGCCGCGCCGCCCTCGCCCCAGGCGGTGGCGCTAGCCTCCGCCACGGCGACCCCCGAGGCCTTGCGCGAGAGCGGCGACCGGCGCCGACTGGAGTTCCCTACCGCCGACGAACCCTCGGTCTCGGTCATCATCCCGGTCCTCGACGAGTTCGAGCGCACCTACGTCTGCCTCGCGTCCATCCTCGAACGCAGCGCGGGAGTGCCCTACGAGATCCTGGTGGTGGACGATGGCTCCAGCGACGAGACACGAGAGCTCGAGTCCCTCGTCGGCGGCGTGAAGGTCCTGCGCAACGAAACCAACCTCGGCTTCATCGCCGCCTGCAACCGCGGTGCGGCCCTGGCACGCGGCGAGTTCCTCGTCTTCCTGAACAACGACACCCTCGTCTGCCCCGATTGGCTCACACCTCTGCTGGCCCCTTTCGGCGACTCCGCTCCGGGGCGCGGCGCGGTCGGCTTGGTGGGCGCCAAGCTCGTCTACCCCGACGGGCGCCTGCAGGAGTGCGGCGGAATCGTCTTCTCCGACGGTAGCGGCTGGAACTACGGGCGCGGCGACGACCCCGCCGATCCGCGCTACGAGTTCACCTACGACGCGGACTACTGCTCGGGGGCCTGCATCGCCATCCCGCGCGGACTGTTCGAGCGCCTCGGCGGCTTCGACACGCGCTACGCACCGATGTACTACGAGGACGTCGACCTCGCCTTCGCCGTGCGCGCCGCAGGCCTGCGCGTCCTCTGCCAACCGACCTGCGTCATCGTGCACTCCGAAGGCGGGACGGCGGGCGTCGATACTGGCTCCGGGGCGAAGCGCTACCAGCTCAGGAACCGCGAGAGATTCGTCGAGCGCTGGAGCGAGACCCTCGCCGAGCAACCATCGCCCAACGCCAATCCGGACGCCGCCCGCTACCGCGGCGAGGGCGGGCACGTGCTCGTGATCGACGCCACGACTCCGTGCGTCGACCACGACGCGGGCGCGGTACGCATGACCCACCTGCTGCGGATTCTCGTCGAGCTCGGCTGCCGCGTGACCTTCATGGCCCTCAACCGGCGCATGGAGGGCGAGCACACGCGCGCCCTGCAGGCCGCGGGCGTGGAAGCGCTCTATGAGCCCACCCTGAGCTCGATCGACGACCACCTGCGAAGAGCCGGCGGGCGCTATGAGCTGGTGATCATGAGCCGTGCGGAGGTCGTCGAGGAGGTGCTCCCCGCCGTCCGCCGCCACTGCCCCCGGGCGCGGTGCGTGTTCGACACGGTCGACCTGCACTTCTTGCGTGAGGCGCGGCGGGCACAGGTCACCGGCGCTCTCGATGACGACGCCGTCGCCGCGCTCGAGGCGCGCGAGTTGGCCCTGGCCCGCGCCTGCGATCTGACGCTGGTAGTGAGCCCAACCGAGCGCGACCTGCTCTTCCGTCTGGCCCCGGACCTGGCCGTCGAAATCCTGTCCCTGATCGACGCGCGCGTGGCGACCGACACGCCCTTCGAGGAACGCTCCGGCGTCTTGTTCGTCGGTAACTTCCAGCACCCGCCCAACCGCGATTCGATCGAGCACTACCTGCGCGAGATCCATCCTCTCGTGCGCGAGCGCGAACCGGCCGCCGAGATCACGATCATCGGTGCCCAGGCCCCGCGCTCCCTGCGACGCCTGGCCGGCGACGGCGCTCGCTTCGTCGGGCAGGTCCCTGATCTCACGCCCTACTTCTCCGCCGCTCGCCTGTCGGTCGCCCCCCTGCGCTTCGGAGCGGGGATCAAGGGCAAGATCCAGACCAGCTTGGCCCTGGGCGTCCCGGTCGTCACGACCTCGGTGGGTGCCGAGGGAATGTCGCTCGAAGACGGCAGCGAGGCTCTGATCGCCGACGACGCTCGTTCCTTCGCCGAAGCGGTCGTGCGCCTGCACACCGATGCACAGCTGTGGACCCGCGTGGCCGGCGGCGGGCACCGAGCGGCGGAGGAGCGCTACTCGCCGGCCCGCGCCGAGGAGGTACTCGCGCGCATCGTGAGCGCACGTTCGTAGGGTATCGTCCCCGCCACCCCCACGCGCACGCTTGACGCGCCCAGCGCCAGGGCGCAACCTTCGCTCGCACGGGGGCCGAGCGGCGAATCGCCTCCCTCGCACGCCCATGACCTGGTCCTCCTTTCAAGACGGCGCCCTGCTGCGCACGTTCGAGATCGCCCGCGCGGCCGACGACCTGCTCTTCAGTGCCGATGGCGAGGCCTACATCGACCTGTTGAGCGGCGGAGGCACGGTGCTCCTCGGGCACTGCCGGCCGGCGATCGTGCGCGCCCTACGGGGCCAACTCGACCAGCTGTGGAATACCGGAGCGGTGCCGGTCGCTCTGCGCGCCGAGGCGGCGGCTGCCGCCGAGCGCGTGCTCCCTTCCCGCCTGCGCCTGACCGGCCTCTACTCGACTGGCATGGAGGCGGCCGAATTCGCCCTGCGCATGGCACGGCGGCTGACCGGGCGGCGCGTGGCAGTGGGCTTCGACCACTCGATGCACGGCAAGTCACAGGCCACGGCAGCCCTCGGCTGGCCCAACGACCTCGCGACGCTCACGGACTTCCGCCGCCTGCCGTACCTGCCCGAGATCGGCGAGAGCGAGGTGCTCGAGCGAGTGGGTGCGACCCTCGAGGACCGCGCGGTCGCGGCCGTGTTCATCGAGCCCTTGCTGGGCTCCTTCGGTGCCCACGCCCCCTCGCGCGCGTTCGGCACGACCCTCGGCGAGCTGTGCGCCAGCCACGGCACCCTGCTGGTCGTGGACGAGATCCTGACCGGCTTCCACCGCTGTGGGCCGGCGTTCCTGCACACCGAGCTCGGCCTCGCGCCGGACTTGCTGCTGGTGGGCAAGGCCATGGGCAACGGTTTTCCCGTCGCCGGGGTGGCGGCTGACCGGCGCCGTTCCGTTCCGGCGGGCGCCCTGGCAGGCAGCACCTTCGCCGACAACCCGCTCGCGGCAGCCGTCGTGGTGGCGACCTTGGCGGAGATGGAGGACTGCGGCCTGCCCGCGCTGGTCGCGGGCGTCGAGGCGACCATGCGCAATGAACTGGCCGGCCTCGCAGGTTGCGGCGCCGTCCTGCGCGGGCGAGGCGCCCTGTGGATCCTCGAGTTCCCCGACGCCGAGCGTGTCGGACGCGTCATGGAACACCTCCTGCGCGCGCGCGTGATCGCCTCGCCCACGGCGCGCTTCCTGCGCCTGATGCCGCCGGCGACGATCAGCGACGCTCACCTGCGCCAGGCCTGCGCCGCCGTGTGCGAGGCTTGCCGCGCGACGGCTCCGGCGGCGTGAGCTCGCCTCGCCGGAGGTCCCCTTGCGCCCGCCTGCGCCATCTTTTTTCCTACCATCGAGGCCGGCGCCTGTTGCGCCTGGAAGCCTGGAGCAAGGCCGCCGCATCCCTCGGGCACGCGGCGCGACTCCGACCGGACCACGCACCCTCCCACGGCTACGAGGCGACAGCCCACGCGCGCCTCGGGCGGCTCGGCCTGGCCGAGGCCGCGGCGCGCCGCGCGATCGAGGCGGCCCCCGAGCGCGCGGCGGGCCACGCTGACCTGGCTCGCATCCTGCTCGCCGGCGGTGGAGCCGAGGCGGCTCTGGCCGCTGCGGACCGAGCCCTGGAGCTGGACGCGACCCTCGCCGCCGCCCAGGCGGGCGCCGGTCGCGCCCTCACAGCCCTCGACCGCCCGGCGGAGGCGGTCGAAGCTCTCCTGCGTGCCCTGCAAGCGGCTCCCGCGACGGGCACGAGCGCGGCTGAGGGCGACCTCGGCCCATCCGCCCTCCGAGCGGCCCTCGCGGACGCCCACGGGCGCCTTTGCCCGGCGGAGGAACCGCCGCCGCTGACCGCCGAATCGGCCGCAGACCCCCCCACGGTGCTGCTGCTCGCGGGCCTGCAAGCCTGGAAACGCGGGCACTGGGAGGAAGCCGAGGCTCGCCTCGCCGCCGGCGGGTCCCGCGCCCCAGAGGACCCCTCTTTCGACTTCCTGCGAGTCGAACCCCTCCTGCGCCTGGGGCGCACCGAGGAGGCCGCGGACTCAGCGCGGCGCGTGGCTGCCCGTGGTGGCACGCTGCCGCTCCTGCCC
Organism: Planctomycetota bacterium; assembly: GCA_002686265.1. Lineage (GTDB taxonomy): Bacteria > Planctomycetota > UBA1135 > UBA1135. Next base: position 1,338 of record NZBA01000050.1, on the reverse strand, counting down.
GGAGCCCCGGCCCACGCACGGCTGGAGACCCGCCGCACGGGCAGCTGGCGGGCCGCCGACTTCGGCCCGCGGGCAGAGCACTACGCGCGCGCCGTCACCGCTCTCCTGCCCGCCCGGCCGCGCGCCGGCGCACCGCCGCCGGATCTGCTATTCGTCCTCGACGAGGACTACGGCGAGCTGACCACCGTCATGCTACTCCTGCTCGGGCAGGATCTCGCCGGACGCGCCGTGCTCGCCATGCCCGCGCGCCTCGCCGCGCGCAACCGCGCCGCCCTGGGTGGGCGCGTGCGAGAATACGACGACCTCGGCGAGCTGCGGGGGCTCATCGACGAGATCGAGCCCACCCTCGTCCTGCTCTGCTCGGCGTACCTCCTCGGCGTCCACGGTCTGTGCGATAACGCGGGCCTGGAGCAGTTGGTCGGCGACCTCGAGCGACGCGGGAGCTCCTGGGGAACGACGGATCCGTTCCTGGGACTTCTGGGAGAGGGGAAGCCCACGGACTTGCTGTCGATCGACCTACCCGAGGGGTCGCCCGCCGAGCTCCTCCAGCGCCGGCGGGCCGATGAAGCCCTGCTCGGGCGCCACTTCACCCACTCCGCGCACCTCTGCCGCGGAGCTCCGCACGTCTACCCGGCACCCGATCCGGAGGATCGGAATCCGTTGGATCGAGCGCCGAGCGGTGCCGCCACCGGCGCGGCGGCGAGCGCGCCGCGCCTCTCGTTCTCCAACCCCGCCCTCCAGTTCGAGGCGCCCGGCGATGGGAGCGGGCGGCCCTTCTGGCTGTTCATCCTCTCGCGCACCGACCTCGACACCCAGCTCCTCCACGAGGGCGAGGGATTCACCGACCTGGTGACGAACCGCATGCTCGACGCCGTCGCCGCCGGACGGCGCGCGCTCCTCTTGGGACCCGAGGAGCTGCTCCAGGCCGCCGCGACGCGTTCACCGGCCCGCGAGGACTTCGAGTTCCTACCCTTCTGCTCGTTCGGCGACCTGGCCGCGCTCGTCCTGGCCGCCGAGTGTGCGTTCTACTGGAACGCGGTATCGCACTCGATCCTGCTGCGGCTGTGGAACGGCCTGCCCGTGGTCCTGTTCGACCGCGGGCACCTCCTGCGAAACCTACCGGCCCTGAGTGCGCGCATCACCCGCCGCACCTATCAGGGCGTCGAGCCTCCCTACGCGGACCATCGGGCCCCCTTGCACCTGGAGGCGGTCACGGAGTGGGCCGCCGCGGCCCGCGCCGACGCTTCCCGGCGGGTGCCGAAGCTACGTGCGGCTCCCACGCCACAGGCCATGATCGAGCGCCTGCTCGGCAGTCCCTAGCAGTCCGCCAGCGCGTGT
>NZBA01000049.1 GCA_002686265.1 Planctomycetota bacterium | reverse complement strand
CCCGTCGCCTGAGAGGCGGCTCGCGGCGCATGGCGAGGCTCCCCCGGACCCCCGCCGGGCCATCCCGCACGGGGCATGTTCCGAGGCGTGCCGCCTGCTAGGCTCCCACCGTCCTCAGGGGCTCTCCGCAGCACCACCGCTCCTCGCGGCAAGACTCGCACCGAACGAACTCGCACAGAAAGAGAAACACCCATGCTCATCCCTCTCCGCGGGCTGCTCTGTCCCTGCGCCCTGCTCCTGGCTTCGAGCCTGCCCCTCTCCCGAGCGGCAGCCCAGGACTCGGCCTCGACCTTCAGCTACACCTACCTCAACATCACCTACAGCATGGAGGATGTGGACGGGTTCGATGACGATGCCGTCGGGATCACGCTGGATGGTGCCATCAGGATCTCCGACAGCTTGCATCTGGTCGGCGGCTACGGAGACGGAGAGATCGAGGCTTTCGGAACCGCCCTGTCTCTCGACACCTACTCCATCGGAGTCGGCTACAACAGCCCGCTCAGCGACCGCGCGGACCTCTACGTCCGCGCAAGGTACATCGACGTTGAGGCCGAAGCGCTGGGTGCATCAGCCAGCGAGGACGGCTTCGGGTTCTCCGCGGGCGTCCGCTTCATGGTGGCCGAGCGGGTAGAGCTCGGCGCTGCTCTCCAGCATCTAGATCTGGGCGATGGCGACACGGGCTTCGGAGTCGGCGCGCTCTTCTACCCGAGCGAGCGCATCGGGTTGGGAGCCAGCCTGACGGCCTTCGATGAGAGCACGGCCGTCGCCGTCGGTTTGAGGTTCCAGCTGTAGTACTCGAAGGCGGCGCTCCCCCGATCCGCGCATCCCGCGGGAGGGGGGGAGCACCGCGACGGGGTGATCGGGTCACCCGCCCCGATCGCGTGAGCCGTCAGGGGCAGACCGTGAAGGTCACTCCGTCGGTCAGGCCGGAACCATGGGCATCCGGCGGATCTCTGAACCAGCCCTGCATCCAGGCGCTGTTGCCCTCGCCGATCGCCGCCGAGATCCCCTCGGCGTTCAGGTCCAAGGACAGGATTCCCTCGCAAGGGGGCACGCCGCCGGAGCCGGAGTGCTGGACCGGCGTGCGCACGATGGGCGTCTGGACGCACAGGGTCCCCCCCTGGAAGGGAGTCGTCGCGGCGCCGCTCGTGCCGTAGAAGAGGATCCCGAACTGGTTGCGCTCCACCTGCGCGGCCGTGACCGTGAAGCCGCTAGCCGCACCGGCGCTGGGGAGCCCACTGGCGCCGATCGACGGGGTGCAACCCGAGGAGGTAGTCTTGGCCGTGCAGTAGGTCGCCACGCCCCCCGTGCACTCCTCGACGTCGCGCACGCAGCGCACGTAGTTGAAGATCCGGACCTCGTCGCCTTGAGGCCCGTGGCCGAGGGGATAATCGGCCGGATCCCCGCTCTTGGGATCGCTGCGCTGCGAGCCGGCCCCGTGGACGTTCATGAAGGTCCAGTTGCCCGACATCGGGGGGAACTCCATCCAGCCGAACGCCTGGCCGAAGCAGATGTAGACGCCGAAGCTCCCTTGCCCGGCCGGCTCCTCGTCCAGGGTCGTGCCGGTCCAGCACCAGCTCTCGGTCTCGGTCACGTCGAAGACCGGGTCGATCGCCGGTCCCTGCCGCGCGGGATCGGTCGCGTCGGGAGCGCGGGTGTAGTCGACGATACTCTGCAGCTCCTTGGCGTTGGGCAGGCGCCAGTCGTCGTGGCCGCCGAGGAGCAGTCCATCCGCGTGGTCGAGGGCCTCTGCCCAGTCCAACGCCGCGAGGCTGTCGTGCTGGGCCCACATGAGCCCCGTCGAGTGGTCCGTGACCGTGCCATCCAAGTTGTCGACGAACTCGTTTTCGCCGTAGCCGGAGCCGCCGCGCACGCAGCGGACATAGCGGGCGAAGACGGTGCCGTTGGGAAAGGGCTCCGCGGGGTAGCCCTTGATGCGCCCGTCGGCGAAGTTGACCCCGAAGCCCGTGAGGAAGCCGCTCATGGTGGTACCGACGTAGATGTCCCGGCTCCAGAACTGCACGTCGATCGGGCGGTCTCCCGAGCTCGGATCGGGATACTGGAAGTCGAAGAAGTCGGTGTCGATGTAGGGGACCGGCGGGTTGGCCACGCTGCTCCCTCGGTAGTCCATCAGGGAGTACAGCTCCTTGACCGTCGGCGCGCGCCAGTCGTCGAATCCCGCGAGCACCAATGAGTCGGCGTAGGCCATCGCCTCGTCCCAGGTCCGCTTCGTGTCGAAATCCACCGACTGCTGCCAGATCAACCCCGTCTCGAGATCGGTGACCGTCCCGTCGCCGTTATCGAGATAGGCGGGTTGAACGCCGTCGATCTGAGCGTCCTGACCGAAGAACGGCGCGCCGGGAGCGGGGTCGGCGATCTCGCCTTGGTCGTCGTAGCACTGGACCTGGTTCGTATCGATGACGACCGTGTCGCCGGCCAGACAGGGGAGGCCACCGAGGAGCCAGAGCGGCGCGGAACGGATTCGGGCGATTCGGGCGAGAGGAAGAGACGGGATCATCCACATCGTGAACGGGCCTTTCGGGGCCAGAGGAGTCGTGATGGCGGCGGTTCGGCGGCGCATCCGTGGGAGGCCGTCGGCAGCGACCTAACCACGCCACAGCGGATTGGTGACGGGGAGAGAATCCCCCCACGGGTGGCGGATCCGGCGGGGAGCGTGCAACCGATCGGGCCGCGAGGCGGTCTGGGGGGCATGGCGGAACGAGAGCGGGCCTTGATGATCGAGCCCGGAGGCCCCTCCTGGCCCGCGAGCTTGGAGCACATCGACGGCCCTCCCGGAGCCCTGTGGCTGCGCGGCCGGGCGGAGCTGCTCACGCGCGAGCGGCGCATCGCCCTGGTGGGCACGCGCTCACCCACGCCCTACGGAGAGGCCCAGGCCCTGCGCTTCGGCGCGGCCCTGGCCGAGGCGGGAGTGACGGTCGTTAGCGGCATGGCGCGCGGGGTGGACCAGGCCGCCCACCGGGGAGCCCTGAAGGTGGAAGGGGACACGGTGGCCGTGCTCGGCTCGGGCGTGGACCGTCCGTGGCCCAGAGGGCCGCTGGTGGGCGAATTGGCCGAGCGCGGCTTGTTGGTCTCGGAGTTCCCCCCCGGCCAGAGCCCGCGCCCCCATCACTTCCCCCTGCGCAACCGCATCATCTCGGGCCTCGCCGACGCTGTCCTGGTGATCGAGGCCGCCGCCGCGTCGGGCTCGCTGATCACGGCCCAGTGGGCCCTGGACCAGGGACGCGGCGTCTTGGCCCTGCCCGGACGGGTCGACCACCCGATGAGCCGCGGCACGCACCGCCTGTTGCGCGAAGGGGCGCAGCTCGTCGAGAGTCCCGAGGAACTGATCTCCGAAGTCTACGGCGAGCCACGGCGCGCGCCCGCCAAACCGCGGAAGCCGGAGTCTCCCTGCGCTGCGGCCCTGCGCGGTGAGACCATGACCGCCGACGAGTTGGCCGCGCGGCTCGGCCGCGAGGTCGAGCAGGTGCTCGTCGAGCTGGTCGGCCTCGAGTTGGCGGGAGACTTGGTGCGCTGCCCCGGCGGCCTGTGGCGTCGGGCGGAGCGCGGACTGTGAACGTGATTCCTGGCGAGGGAAGCGGGCTAGTCCACCGAGGCGAAGGTGTGCTCCATCACGAGCAGCACCAACCCGAGGATCCCACAGCCCAGGAAGAAGGCAAGCAATCGTCGCGGCAGACTACGCAGGGCGGGCGCGTCCTCCACCTGGGTGTAGAAGGCCCCGAGCAGGGCGATCGCGGACGAGACGAGGGCGAAGAGTGCCAGGTGGACGGGCAGATCCTTCATGCGGTGACCTCCATCTCGGCCGTCGCCCTTGTCCCCGATGCACTCGTGGCGAGGCGATCCTCGGAGTAACCAAAGACGTCGAGCATGGCCATGACGTTCAGCATGCCGCCCACCGAAGCGATCACCAGACCGGCTTCTGCGTAGGGAATGAAGGACTGCACGCGCTGGTCGCCGTGGAGCCCTTCGAGGACCATGGCCGGCAGCCCGGCCATGAACTGGCCGCCCCAGTAGAAGAAGTGCATTTCGCGCGAGAGGTTCGCGCCGTGGGCCAGGGCGGTGCCCAGGGTGAGCATGCCCACCAGCATCAGGAAGACCATCGCACCCCGCAGACGCCGGCCCTGGACCAGGTGGCCGAGGCCGGGAACGAGCCAGGCGAGGAGCACGGCGAGGGCCGGAGAGCGCAGGGACGGGCGCTCGGTGCGCGGGCGACGGGCATCCAAGTTCGCCTGGACCATCAGGCAGGCGTTGAGCACGCCGGAGGCCGAGGTCAGAGCCACGCCCAATCCCATGGTCTCGGGGAAGGCGCGCGGAAAGGGCATGCCAAATCCGTACTCGCGCATCTGCCACAGGAAGCCGCCCAAGTTGCCCGTCTCCGGCGCCAGAGCCGGGGTGAAGGGGCCGCGCAGCTCTTCCTGGAGGAACTCGAAACCCATGCCGCCGGAGAGGTCGAGGCCCAAGAGGTAGAGGCCCTCGACCACGGCGAAGGCCACCAGGGCGAAGAGCGGGCGACCGAGGTAGAGGTGCCCGGCTCCGGGCACGAACCAGGTCAACAGCACCGCCGCGCCGGGGGCGCCGGCCTGGGGAGTTCTGGAGGGCGAGCTCATGGACGCACGGCCCAGCGTACGGTGTCGGCAGCGGTGCTGTCACCCCTCGGCGCCGACGGTGCCCGCGCCAGCCTCTGGGCGGCAGGGCCGCGGGACGTTCCAATGGGGCCATGAACGCAGGCACCCACACCCACCGAACGCGCGTGCGCTACGCCGAAACCGACCAGATGGGCGTCGTTCACCACGCGAGCTACCTCCTGTACCTCGAGGACGGACGCACACGCCTGATGGAAGAACGCGGCCTGCCCTACACCCAGATCGAGCGCTCGGGCCTCGGCCTGCCGGTGCGCCGGGTCGAGCTGCGCTTCCGGGAAGCGGCTCTGTACGGGGACGAGCTGTGCGTCCTCACGCGCGTCTCGCGCTTGAGGGCCGCGTCAGTCGCCTTCGACTACGAGATCCGACGCGCCGACGATGACACCTTGCTGGCCACCGCCTGGCTCGAGCTGGCTTGCGTGGACCTCTCGGCCCCCGGGAGGCCCGTGGCGCCTCTGCCCGACGCAGTCAGGGAGTGCCTGGAGAGCGCCGAACCACCGTCGGCGCGGGTGAGCGAGGACTGACGGAGTGCGCCGCCTCCCTCGGCGGCGGGCCACGCCGGGACTCGCACGACCTCGACCCTCAGGAGCCCTCTTCGCCGCCCTCGACCGCCCGCGCCGGGGTCGGGGCCTGCTCGCACGGCTCGGCCGCTCCCTCAGCCCCCGGCAGCGCGGCCGGCAGGGACTCGAGGAGCCGGTCGCGGCAGATCGGGCAGGGCGCGCCGTTGGGCAGAAAACGGAAGCGCGGCGGCCCCCCGGCGGCCTGACCGCAGCGGAAGCAGCGGGGCTCTTTGTCGGCACTCATGGGGCCTTCATCGGGCCCGCGACCAGCCTGGCTTGAGGGGATCGAGAGCGAGCCAGGATGGCACCCCAGGCCACTACCCTGCCGTTCCCGTAAGGAAGAGATTCTGAGAGCTCGGGCTGGCGGCCCCCCTCTGGAGAGGCTAGAATCCAGTTGTGGGAGGACACCTCCCCCGGTCGGGCCCGTGCCGGCCCTTTTCTCGCCGCGGAAATAGCACCAAATCAGTGCGCTATCCGCCGAGAGCACCCTCTCGAACCAGATGCTACAGCTGACCAAGCGCACCGAGTACGGCCTGATCGCCCTGGTCCACATGGTGGACCGGGCCGGGACCTTCGTCAGCGCGCGCGAGATCAGCGAGCATTATTCCGTCCCCCGCCGCCTCCTGGCGGAGGTCCTCAAGGACCTCTGCCGCGGCTCCCTGGTCTCCTCCCAACGCGGCGCCAGCGGAGGCTACGCCCTCGCCCGGGCCGCCGACGCGATCACCGTCGGCGATGTGGTCGAGGCCCTCGAGGGTGCGCCGACCCTGGCCGGCTGCGAGAGTGCGGGGACGGCCGGCGAGCCCTCTCCGGGAGATTGCGATCTCGAGCCCCAGTGTCCCATCCGCTCCCCGCTGCACCGCCTGCGCGAGAGCATCTGGCGCCAGATGCACGCCACGAGCCTGCTCGCCTTGACCGCACCGCCGACGCCAGTGGTCCAGCCCCGCCCGCCCGACCTCTCCGAGAACGCGGCGAGTTGAACACGCTCCCACCATGGACCTTCCGATCTACCTCGACTACCAAGCCACGACCCCCGTCGATCCGCGGGTGCTCGAGGCCATGCTGCCCTATTTCACGGAGCGCTTCGGAAACGCCGCCAGCCGCAGCCACGCCTTCGGCTGGGCCGGCGAGGAGGCGGTGGACCGCGCGCGCAAGCAAGTCGCCTCCCTGATCGGCGCCTCCCCCAAGGAGATCGTGTTCACCTCCGGCTCGACCGAGGCCATCAACCTCGCGCTCAAGGGCGTCGGGGAGATGTACGCCTCCAAGGGCAAGCACATCGTCACCAGCCAGGTCGAGCACAAGGCCGTGCTCGACACCTGCAAGCACCTCGAGAAACAGGGCTTCGAGGTCACCTACCTCGAGCCCTCGCCGACCGGCCGCGTGAGCGTCGAAACCGTGGCCGCGGCCCTGCGCGAGGACACCTGCATCGTGGCGCTGATCTGGGCCAACAACGAGATCGGCACCCTCAACCCGATCCGCGAGATCGGGGAGCTGTGCCACGAGCGGAACGCCCTGCTGTTCACCGACGCGACCCAGGCCGTGGGCAAGGTCCCCGTCGACGTCGAGCGCGACGGTGTCGACCTGCTCTGCCTCTCGGCTCACAAGCTCTACGGCCCCAAGGGGATCGGCTGCCTCTACGTGCGGCGCCGCAACCCGCGTGTGCGCCTGGTGGCTCAGATGGACGGTGGCGGCCACGAACGCGGGATGCGCTCGGGGACGCTGAACGTGCCCGGCATCGTCGGCATCGGCGAGGCCTGCGCGCTCTGCGAGCGCGAGCTCGACGCCGACAGCGAGCACGCACGCGCCCTGCGCGACCGCTTCGAGGGACGCATCTTCGCCGAGCTCGACCACGTACACCTCAACGGCGACCGCGAGCACCGCCTCCCCAACTGCTCGAACGTCTCCTTCGCCTACGTCGAGGGCGAATCGTTGATCATGGGCGTCAATGACGTCGCGGTCTCCTCGGGTTCGGCCTGCACCTCCGCCAGCCTGGAGCCCAGCCACGTCCTGCGCGCCTGCGGCGTGGGGGACGACCTCGCCCACAGCTCGATCCGCTTCGGGTTCGGGCGCTTCACGACCGAGGAGGAGGTCGACCACGCCACGCAGGAGGTGATCGCGGCGGTCCGACGGCTGCGCGAGCTCTCTCCCCTCTACGAGATGGTCCAGGAAGGCGTCGACCCCGGCGCCATCGACTGGAGCGGAAGCCACTAGCACTTCACCGACGATCCACGACGACATGGCCTACAGCGACAAGGTCCTCGACCACTACAACAATCCCCGCAACGTCGGTTCTCTCGACAAGAAGAGGGACAACGTCGGCACCGGCGTCGTCGGCGCGCCGGAATGCGGAGACGTGATGAAGCTGCAGATCGAAGTCGACGGCGACCGCATCGTCGATGCGAAATTCAAGACCTTCGGCTGCGGATCGGCCATCGCCAGCTCCTCGCTCGCCACGGAGTGGATCAAGGGCAAGACGGTCGACGAGGCTCTGGCGATCAACAACACCGAGATCGTCGAGGAGCTCTCCCTGCCGCCGGTCAAGATCCACTGTAGCGTCCTAGCCGAAGACGCGATCAAGTCCGCCATCGACGACTACAAGGCCAAGCAGCAGGCGACGCCCGAATAGGGGCACCGAGAAGAGGAACCTGACAATGATCAGTCTCACGAGCAGAGCCATCATCGAAGTCAAGCGGATCATCGAGGAGCAGGCTCTCCCGGAGGCGACCGCCCTGCGGGTCGGCGTCAAGGGAGGCGGCTGCTCTGGATTCTCCTACACCCTCGGTTTCGACGACGCGGTCACCGAAACCGATCAGATCCACGAAGTGGACGGCGTCCGGGTCATCTGCGATCCCAAGAGCTTCCTGTACCTCAACGGGACCCAAATCGACTTCGAGGACAACCTGATGGGGCGCGGCTTCAAGTTCGGCAACCCGAACGCGAACAAGACCTGCGGTTGCGGAGAGTCGTTCTCGATCTGATGGTCACGCCCCAACCCGAGGGATCGCCCCAACCCAGCGACGGCAACCAGAGCGGCTGCCCCTACTGCGAGCAGCGCCTGGAGACGCCCTTCTGCTGCGTCAGCTGCGGGCAGCTCTTCCGGCCCGCCGAGGAGCCGACGCCCTTCGAGGCCTTCGGCCTCCCGCTGAACTACGGGCTCGACGGCGAGGAGCTCGACCGACGCCTGCTGCGATTCAGCAGGCTCGTCCACCCCGATTTCTTCGCGACCGCCCCCGAGGAGCAACGGCGGATCGCGGAGGAGAGCACGGCCGCCCTCAACGGCGCTTTCGAGATCCTCAGCGACGACGCCCGGCGCGCGGACTGGGTCATCGGGGCCCTCGGCGGCCCCTCCGCGCAAGAGGAGAAGCAGCTGCCGCGGGAGTTCCTGATGGAGGTCCTCGAGTGGGGCGAGCGGATCGAGGAAGCCCGCGAGTCGCCCCCCGGATCGGAGACGCGCGCCGCCCTGGACGGTCTGGTCTCCACGCTGAGCCGCCGGCGGGGGCAGTCGCTGAGCCAGCTGAACGCTGCCCTGGTGCCTCCGCCCACCGAGCGCGACCCGCGCCTCACCGAGGCCCGACACCGACTCAACGCGGTCCACTACCTCGGCCGCGCCCTCGCCCAGCTCGAGGCCCTGCGGCTCGAGCAGGCCTCCTCGCGCTAGCCCACATCCCCGACACCCGATGGGCTACATCGAGCTCGATGTCCTGAACAACGCCGATCCCTCTCTCGTGATGGGGATCGACCTGGGGACGACCAACTCCCTCGCGGCCACCTGGCGCGACGGCCGACCGGTCGTGATCCGCCCCGAGGGCGCCTCGGGGAGCATCCCGTCGGTGATCCGCTTCCCACCCGATGGCAAGCCCGTCGTCGGGCGCAAGGCGCGCGAGCAGGCGGTCGCAGATCCCTCGCATACGATCTTCAGCATCAAGCGCTTCATGGGGCGCGGCTTGGACGATGTGCGCGACGACCTGGCCGACTTCCCGTTCCCGGTCAGCGAGAGCGCCGACGGTCTACTGCAGGTCGACATCCACGGGCGGCTGATCACGCCACAGGAGCTCTCGTCGATGATCCTGATGCGCGTGCACGACATCGCCTGTCGCACCCAAGGCGGCGCGCAGATCCCGCGTGCGGTGATCACCGTCCCCGCCTACTTCGATGACGCTCAGCGACAGGCAACGCGCGATGCCGCCCGACTGGCGGGGATCGAAGTCATGCGCATCATCAACGAGCCGACCGCGGCCAGCCTCGCCTACGGCCTCGACCGCACGGCGGAGGGTGGAAAGATCGTCGTCTACGACCTGGGCGGAGGCACGCTCGACGTCTCGATCCTGTCCTTGGAGAAGGGTGTCTTCCGCGTCCTCGCGACCGCGGGTGACACGCGCCTGGGCGGAGACGACCTCGACCGCGCCCTGGTCACGCTGATCACCAACGGCCTGGCGGAGCAGCTCTCGACCGAGGACATGGCCGACCCGGGCCTACAGCAGGCGGCGCGCCTGGCGGCGGAGCGCTGCAAGATCGATCTCTCGGCCCACCCCGAGGCGGAGATCTCCTTCATCGTCCCCCACCGCGGCATCCACTTCCGCAGGCAGGTGACACGCGAGGAGTTCGAGGAACTGGTGAGCGCGCTGATCGACAAGACGCTCGACTCCTGCCGCCTGGCCCTCTCCGACTCCGGCCTCGAGGCGCGCGAGATCGACGAGGTCGTGCTCGTCGGCGGCTCGACGCGCATCCCCGCTGTCCGCGCGCGCGTCGAGGCGTTCTTCGGGCGCGAGCCGCACACCGAGCTCAACCCCGACGAGGTCGTAGCTCTCGGCGCCGCGGTGCAGGCGCACATCCTCGCCGGCGGGAGCCGAGATATGCTGCTGCTCGATGTGATCCCGCTTTCCTTGGGCATCGAGACCATGGGCGGTTCTGTGAGCAAGGTGATTCTGCGCAACTCGACCATTCCCTGTCAGGCGACCGAGGGCTTCACCACCTACGCGGACAACCAAACCGGCGTCGACTTCAACGTCGTGCAGGGTGAGCGCGAGCTGGCGGCGGACTGCCGCAGTCTCGGGAACTTCCGGCTGACGGGCATCCCGCCCATGCCCGCCGGCATGGCCCGCGTCGCCGTGCGTTTCTTCGTGGACGCCGACGGCCTCCTGCGGGTGACGGCGCGCGAGGAATCCACGGGACACAGCGCGGACATCGAGGTCCACCCCAAGCACGGGTTGTGCGATGCCGACGTCGACCGCATGCTCGAGGAGTCGCTGGAGTTCGCCCGTGAGGACTACGAGGCCGGGATGGCGGCGAACCTCGGCACCGAGCTCGGGACCATGCTGCGCGCCTGCGAGCGCAACCTCGAGGCCGCCCGCGCTGAGCTCGACCCTGAGTCCCTCGCGGATCTGGAAGAGGCGATGGCCGCCGCGCGCTCCGTGGCGGACAGCGGGTCCCTAGCGGCTCTCCAAGCCGCCCGTGACAGCCTGGAGGTCGCCAGTATGCCCCTCGCGGCCGCCCTGATGGATGACGTCGCCCGTGCGGCGCTGTCGGGCAAGAAGCTCGACGAGGTGTAGTCTCGCTCGGGGAACGGCGGGCCCGCTTCGCCCGTGCGATCCTACGGCCGAGTAGAGCGGACTAGGACCGAGCCTTGCCCTGCTCGGCGACGCTCTTCTGTGCGGCTGAGAGCTCGGCCTCGTCGGCGAGGTAGAAGCTCCGCACCCGACGCAGCTCGTCGTCCAACTCGTAGACGAGCGGAATGCCCGTCGGGATGTTGAGCCCGACGATCTCCTCCTCGCTCAATCCGTCGAGGTGCTTGACGAGTCCGCGCAGGCTGTTGCCGTGAGCGGCGACGAGCACGCGCTTGCCCTCTCGCAGGGCGGGAGCAATGTCACCCTCCCAGCAGGGCATCAGACGCCCGACCGTGTCCGCCGTGGACTCCGCGAGCAACGGCCCGTCGAGGTCCACTCCCGCGTAGCGCGGATCGAGGGCCGGGTTCTGGGGATCACCGACATCGAAGGGCGGAGGCGGCACGTCGTAGCTGCGGCGCCAGACGAGCACCTGCTCCTCGCCGTGTCGCGCCGCCGTCTCGGCCTTGTCGAGACCCGTCAACTTGCCGTAGTGGCGCTCGTTCAGCCGCCAGGTGCGGTGCACCGGGATCCACATCAACTCCATCCCGTCCAGAGCCCGCCAGAGCGTCTCGATCGCACGCCGCAAGAGCGAAGTGTAGGCGACGTCGAAGAGCGGTCCGTCGTGACCCCAATCGTGGGCACGCAGGCGGCGACCGGCCTCGTCGGCCTCGGCGCGCCCCTTCTCGCTGAGAGGGACGTCCTCCCAACCGGTGAAGCGGTTCTCGAGGTTCCACTGGCTCTGGCCGTGGCGGAGGAGAACGAGCGTGGGCATGAGCGGGGGCTGATCAGGGGTTGGGGGCTCGCCGCCGCCGTGACGGCGCGCCATACTGGGGGCGCACCGGCGTGAGCGGTCAGCGGCAGGTTCCCGGGAGAGACGATGAGGCGACGAACACGCAGGATCGATGAGCGCCGCCCGGACGAGGCGACAGTCTACCCCGGAGCCGGAAGCCGCGGCGCCCGAACTCGCCTCGGCGGCGCGCTCCGCGGCGCGCTCTCCGCCTGCCTCGCTCTGCTCGCGGCCTGCGCCTCGGCGGACTACCCCGACCTCAATCTCTACAGCGTGGATCAGGACGTGTCTCTGGGCCGCCGCGCCTACGAGGAACTGTTGAGCGACAGCGCGACGCTCTCAGCCGGCCCCGAGGTCGATACGGTGCGCCGCGTCACCGAGCGCCTGGTGGCCTCGGCCCTGGAGCTCGACGCTGCGCACGCCCGGCGCTTCGACTGGGAGGTGACGGTCCTCGACGCCCCCGACGTCGTCAATGCCTTCTGCCTGCCCGGCGGGAAGATGGCGGTCTACTCGGGCATGCTGCCCGTCTCCCAAACCGACGCCGGCCTGGCGGTCGTGATGGCGCACGAGATCTCCCACGCCCTGCTGCGCCACGGCACGCAACGGGCCTCGCGCGAGGCCGCCGCCGCGGGCTTGATCGCGATCCTGACCGACGATCAGAAGAAGGCCGAGCGCGCCGGCATCGCCGGCTCCCTCCTGCTGATGATGCCCTGGGGGCGCTCCGAGGAATCGGAGGCCGACCTGTCGGGGCTGCGGATCATGGCAAACGCCGGCTACGACCCGCGCGAGGCCGTGCGCTTCTGGCAGCGCATGGCCGCGACCGGCGGCGGCGCGGGGGGGGGGCCGATCGGGGAGTTCCTCTCGACCCACCCCTCCGAGCGCACGCGCATCGCCGACATCCGCCGCACTCTTCCCGAAGTCCTCCCCCTCTACGAGGCCGCGCGCGCCCGCCCCTAGCAGCCCCCCCCCCCTAGCAGCCCTTTGAGAGACGCCCTACTCCGACTTCGCCCTCTCCGCCGCCGGAGCGTCGGACTCATCGTTCGTTGATCGACGGCCCACCGAGGCCGCCTGCGCCGCCTCGACCTCGCCCTCCCTTGGAGCGACGGAGATGTCCTCATCTCGCTAGCAGCCCTTCTCCAACGGAGCGCCCACCCTCTCTCCCCGTTCCGGGCGAGAAAAAAAGGCACGCAAAGTCAATCCACCGAGCGTCCGTAACCTACTCTACTCAATAGCATTATGGCGTTTCTACGCCTTCGCTCTAGGGTTCCTCTATTCAATCCTCCGTGTTCGCCCGCTTGACTGCGGAGTCAATGCACAGCCTTGACCCGCGCCGAGCGAGTGCGGGCGCCGGTCCGGTCCACTGACTGACCGTATCGCCGACGCACTCCAACGCGCCAAGACGCTTTCGCCGACCGTGAAGATCGCCTTCGTCACCCCCGAGCTCCAGTCGCTTGTCCGTAGGACCAACCTGGCGGAGATCTCCGAGGCCTTGCCGCGAACCCTGCGCGAGGCGGGTCACGATGTGCGCGTGTTCCTGCCCTTCACCCGCGACGTGAACACCTTCCCCATGCAGGGGCTAGACCCTTGCGGAAGCGTCACGGTACAGGGCGAGCGAGGTCCGATCTCCCTCAACCTGCACCAGGGCCTGCTGGGAGACCTGCCGGTCATCCTGTTCGACCACGAGCAGCTGTTCCGAAACCGCCACCCCTACGGCGACGAGAACGGACCCTACCTCGACAACTGGCTGCGCTTCTCGGTCTTCGCGCGGGCGGTGCTCGCCGCCCTCGAGGAGCTCAAGTTCAAGCCGGACGTCCTACATTGCATGGACTGGACGAGCGGCTTGGTTCCGGTCTACCGCGAGCTCGAGTACCTGCACGCCAAGCCCGACCACCCCGCCTCGCGAGCCGGAGTCTACTTCGCCATCCACAACCTGGCGATGCAGGGCAGCTTCGAGCGCGAGATCCTCCCGCGCATCGGCCTGCCGATGGAGACCTTCCAGCACATCCGCGGCGTGGCCCTGGACGGGCGGGTCAACTTCCTCAAGGCCGGCGCCGAGTTCGCGACGGTCATCGGCACCCACTCCCCCGCCCAGGCCCAGCGCATCCAGCACACCGACCGCGGCTACGGGCTGGAGGAGACCTTCCTGCGACGCAAGAAGGAGCTCGTGGGCGTGACCAACGGGATCGACTACACGACCTGGGATCCCAGCACCGACGAGCTCTTGCCCCAGACCTTCTCGGCCTCCGACGGCGGCGACTTCGCGGGCAAGCGCAAGTGCAAGGCAGCCCTCCAGGACCTCCTGAAGCTCGATCGCGGCCCACGTACGCCCATCGTGGGCGTCATCGGCCGCTTCGATGCCGACAGTGGCTGCGATCTGCTGGCGGAGATCATGACCCATGTCCTCGAGCGCAACTTCGAGGTGGTCATGATGGGCTCCGGACAGGCGGAGATCCTCGATCGCATCCGCACGATCGAGAGCACCTTCATGGGGCGCTGCCGCCTGATCGACGGCTACCACGTGCAGGTCGCCCACCAGCTCCTCGCGGGCATCGACATCCTCGCCCTGCCCTCCCACTACCAACCCTCGAACGCCCTGTGCGCCATCGGAATGCGCTACGGAGCCGTGCCGATCGTCTACGAGCACAGCGGTCTCGATGACACGGTCATCGATCTCGTGCAGAATCCCGCGCAGGGCACGGGCTTGTTCTTCCGCCAGTACAGCGGCGCGGGCCTGCTCGAGACTCTCGACTCGGCGCGCACGGCCTACAAGGCCGCCGCGACCTGGAAGGAGGCCGTGCGCCGCTGCCTCGAGCTCGACTTCTCCTGGCAGGCGACGGCGGCCAACTACCTCAAGGCATACCGCCGAGTCACGCGCCGCGTGAAGGCACAGCTCGAGGAGGTTTGAGCGCACTCGTTGGGATCGACGTCGGCGGCACCGCCATCAAGGGCGGAGCCGTGAGCACCGGCGGCGAGATCATCACGCGGCGCGAGATCCCCTCCGGGATCGACGAGGGACCCGAGGCCGTGGTCGAGCGCCTCGCCGGCCTGGCCCGCGAGTTGGGCGCCGTGGATGCGTTGGGACTGGGAGTGCCCGGTCTACTCGACCGCGAGCGTGGAGTCGTGCTCTCCTCCCCCAACCTACGCCCGCTCGACGACTTCCCTCTGCGGGATGAGCTCGCACGGCGCCTAGCCATCGAGTCGGGGAACGTGCGGATCGAGAACGACGCCAACGTGGCCGCCATCGGCGAGCACTGGCTCGGGGGAGCGCGCGGCGAGTCCCACGTGCTGCTAGTCACCCTGGGCACCGGGGTCGGAGGCGGGCTGATCCTCGGCGGGCGGCTGTTCTTGGGCGAAGGCGGCGGCGGCGAGGTCGGCCACACCGTCGTCGACGCCGCCGGACCGCTCTGCGGCTGCGGGCAGCACGGTTGCCTGGAGGTCCTGGCCTCCGCCACGGCCGCGCGCCGCAGGGCGCGCGAGGCCGGGCTGACCGAGGATCTCGAGGAGCTGGCGGCGGCCGCGCGCGCCGCGCCAGGCGCGGAACGGGACCTCTTGAGAGCCGTCGGGGGGGACCTCGGTCGCGGCCTGGGCACCGTCGTGACCTTGCTCGACCTGCGTTGCTTCCTGATCGGAGGCGGATTCGGCCGCGCTCTCGACGTCCTGCGAGCGGGCGTCGCGGAGGGCATCGCGGAGCGCACCACGGGCCCTGGTCGTGCGGGCCTGCGCATCCTGTGCGCGGAGTTGGGCCCCGATGCCGGATGGATCGGCGCCGCTCGGCTGGCCTGTTGAGCGAAGAGGGCTGAGCCGCCCGGGGAGACGCCGTTATCCTGGCCCGCCCATGAACACGAACGAGTCGGTCCTGCGCATCCACGACCTCAGCAAGGAGTTCCGCGGCGGCGCCTTTTGGCGGCGGCGCTTCCGAGCCATCGACAAGGTCGACCTCGAGGTCTGCCGCGGCTCGGTCTTCGGCCTGCTCGGCCCCAACGGCGCCGGGAAGACGACCTTGATCAAGATCCTGCTCGGCCTGGTGCGCGGACACGGTGGGACGGCCGAGGTGTTCGGCCTTCCGGCGGGATCGAGCGAGTCGCGCCGCCGGGTCGGCTATCTGCCCGAGGCGCACCGCCTGCCCAACTACCTGACGGGCTGGCAGGTGATGATGCTCTTCGGGATGCTCGCCGGACGAGACCGCAAGGACGTCGAGCGGCGCGCGCCCGCGCTCCTCGAACGCGTCGGGATGCTGAAGGACTCCCAGCGCAAGGTGAAGGAGTACTCCAAGGGCATGCAGCAGCGCCTCGGCCTCGCCCAGGCCCTCGTCCATGAGCCCGAGCTCGTGTTCCTCGACGAGCCCACCGACGGCGTGGACCCGGTCGGGCGCATGACGATCCGCGAGATGGTCCAGGACCTCAAGGACGCGGGCGTGACCGTGTTCCTCAACTCGCACCTGTTGATGGAGGTCGAGATGATCTGCGACCGCGTGGTCATCATGGACCACGGTCGCATCCTGCGCGAGGGGACGGTCGAGGAGCTGACGCCGAAGACCGGCAGCGTGCGCTTCGAGCTACGCAGCGTTCCCGACGATATCGAGAGCGTGCTCGAGGGCTTCGGGGAGCTTCGGCGCCCCGATGCGCGCTCCCTCGAGCTGGACACGACGAGTGACGAGCAGGTCGACTCGGCCATCGACCGCCTGCGGGCGCGGGGCGTCTCGATCACCGCCATCACGCCGCGCAAGCTCAGCCTCGAGCAGTCGTTCATCGACCTGGTGAAGGGAGAGCGCGCGTGAACTTCACCATCCTGAGAGCGCTCCTCGAGGACGCGCGCCAGCAGGTGCTGGACAACATGATCTTCCGCCTGATGGTGATCCTCCTGATCGTCCCCATCAGCTTCTCGTTCCTCATCGGCTTCGGCGAGGAGCGCATCACCGTCTTGTTCGGGATGTGGGAGGTCGACTACCAGACCCTGCTGAGCTCCTTCGGCGGGCCTCCGATGGAGCTGAGCGAGATCGGCCCGTTCTTCATCCAGAGTGTTCAGGAGCTGTTCATCACCTTCTTCGGGGGGACCGTCGGCATCATCTTCTGCATCGCCGCCACGGCCTTCTTCGTCCCGCGCATGATGGAGAAGGGCTCCGCCGACACCCTCTTCTCCAAGCCGGTCTCGCGCCCCACGCTGCTCTTGGCGCGCTACTTCACCGGCATCCTGTTCGTCGCGATCCTGGCCGCTGCCCTGGTGCTCGGCATGTTTCTGGGGTTCTGGGTGAGCTCGGACTACCACGATCCGGGTTTCCTCTGGGGAGCCCTGACCCTCGTCTACCTCTACAGCCTCGTCCACGCCTTCTCGATCATGGTCGCGACCTGGACCCGCAGCAGCGTGGCCGCGATCCTGCTCTCGCTGATGCTGTTCGTGATCTCCGGCGGCGTGCACCGCACCTGGGTCGGGATGCAGTGGGCGCAGAACCAGGAGGTGCTCAAGAGCCTGCGCGGCGCCTCGTTCGCCGAGGACGACGATGAGGAAGACGACGATGAGGAGGCCGACGATGCCGAGGCGCGCGCAGAAGAGAACACGGCCGATCGCATCGTCGGGGTGCTGATGACCACCCTGGAGGTTCTGCACTACTCACTCCCGAAGACGACGGACGCCGATGTGATCACGGGCATGCTGCGCCGCTCCCTGAGCGGTAGTGGACCCGTCTTCGAGGACGCCGACCACGACGTCGTCGTCGCTGACGATCCCGAGGGCTTCGATCTCGTCCGAGCGTCACGCGACGACTTCGCCGGAGAGGGCCTGTGCTGGCAAGCGAACGGCGGCGGAGGCAGGGTGGCGTTCTCCGTCCGGGAACGCCCCCTGGTGGAGAGCGGACCGAGCATCCGCCGGCGCATGCGCCCGCTCCAGGCACGCGCCGCGGCCGAGGAGTTCCTCGATTCCCTCGCCGGACGCACGGACGAGGGGCTGCCCGCACAGCGCGAGCCCATGCGCATCAGCGGCGTGCAGGCCCACGCGGTAGCCTGGCAGGAGGAGGTCGACGGCGTCTGGACCGGCCGGGAGTCCGTGTTCCTGACTTTCGGCGAGAGCTTCTTCCGCCTCGAGGTCGATCTCCCCGCCGCGAGCATGAGCTCCGAGGAGCGAGACGAGTGGCGCCTCGCCTTCCTCGAGGGCATCACTCTCGGCAGCGAGCAGTTCATGGACCCGATGAGCTGGTACCAACGGCAGTTCGACTGGGATTCCCCCATCGAGTTCAACGCCCTGTTCTCGATCGCCAGCTCCCTCGCGTTCGCCGTGCTGATGCTGGCCTTCGCCTGGCTGCGCATCCGCACGATCGACTTCTGATGGACGCCGCCCTGCTCGCCGCCCTCGGCGCCATCGTCGGCGATGACGGGTTGATCGGCGACGCGGTGCGCCGCAAGCCCTACGAGTGCGACGGCCTGACCTTCCACAAGCGCGCCCCCGATCTCGTCCTGCTCCCCGAGAACACCGAGCAGACGGTGCACTGCATGCGCCTGCTCTGTGAGGCCGGCGTCCCCGTTGTCCCGCGCGGAGCGGGGACCGGGCTGGCTGGAGGCGCCACGCCGCTGGAGGGCGGTGTGGTCGTCGGGACGGCCCGCATGCGGCGCGTGCTCGAGGTCGACGTCGTCGATCGCTTCGCGCGGGTCGAGGCGGGCCTGGTGAACCTCGATCTCAGTCGGGCCTGCGCGACGCACGGCCTCTTCTACGCCCCCGATCCCTCCAGCCAGATGGCCTGCACCATCGGCGGAAACGTGGCCAACAACTCGGGCGGGCCCCACTGCTTCAAGTACGGCGCGACCACGCGCCACATCCTCGGCCTCAAGATCGTCACGCCCGAGGGCGAGGTGCTCGACCTCTCGGAGCCGGAGGTCGACCCGACCGGGTACGACCTCGTCGGCCTGTTCGTCGGCAGTGAGGGCATGTTCGGCCTGGCAACGGAGATCACGACGCGCCTCGTCCCCCTGCCCGAGGTCACCGAGACCCTCCTGGCGGTCTTCCCCAGCCTGGAGGCCTGCTGTGACTCGGTGACCGAGATCATCGCCGCTCGCCTCGAGCCCTCGGCGATCGAGATCCTCGACCGCATGACGATCCAGGCCGTGGAGGCCAGCGTCTACGCGGCGGGCTACCCCGAACAGGCCGAGGCCGTGCTGCTGCTGGAGTCCGAGGGCAGCGCGGCCGAGGTCGGCGAGAACGTCGCGGACATGCGGGCCATCTTGGTGCGCCACGGGGTGCTAGAGGAGCGGCGCGCCCGCGACGAGCACGAGCGCGCGCGCCTGTGGGCGGGGCGCAAGGGCGCCTTCGGCGCCATGGGCCGCATCGCGCCGGATCTGTACGTAGCCGACGTCGTCGTCCCGCGCACGAAGCTGCGCGAGCTGGTGCTGGCAAGCACGAGGATCGCTCACGCGCGCGGGCTCACGATCTCCAACGTGTTCCACGCCGGTGACGGGAACTTGCACCCCAACATCTCCTACGACCGCCGCGACGCCGACGAAGTCGAGCGCGTGCTCGATGCGGGACGCGAGATCATGAAGCTCTGCGTCGCCGCCGGCGGATCCTTGTCGGGGGAGCACGGGATCGGGCTCGAGAAGCGCGAGGAGATGGAGCTCGTCTTCGATCCACCCAGCCTGGAGAGGATGCTGCGCGTGCGCTCCGCCTGGGACCGCGACGGGCGCATGAATCCCGGCAAGCTGATCCCCGTGCGCGTCTGCATGGAGCTGCGCACGCCGCCGCCCGCTCCCATCTCGAAGGCGCGCGGGTGACCAACATCCGCGAACGACTCGCCGATTTGCTCGGCCTCGACGGCGTGAGCGAGCTCGCCCTCGACGCCAGCCGCTCTCCCCTGCCCATGGCGAAGCCCACGGACGAGGCCGAGCTGTGCGCCGTCTTGGAGCTCGCTGCGCGCGACGGCCTGCGCGTGCTGCCGGTCGGGGCCGGGAGCCGCCTGACCTGGTGTCGGCCGCCGACCGAGTGCGATCTGGCCCTCTCGACTCGCCGCTTGGCGGGCGTCGTGGCCTACGAGCCGGGAGACGGCACCCTGACCGCCCTGGCGGGCACGCCGATGGACGTTCTCGCGCGCACGGCCGCCGATGGCGGCCACCACGTCACGCCGGACGTGCCGCGGCCGGCTGGCACGACCCTGGGCGGCGTCCTGGCCGGTGGTGCGAGCGGCTTCGATCGCCTGCGCCACGGCCCCGCGCGCTGGCACCTTCTGGGGACGCGCGTCGCCGAGGCCGACGGGCGCGTGACCACGAGTGGCGGCCGGCTGGTGAAGAACGTCACCGGGTACGACCTGCACCGCCTGTACTGCGGCTCCCAGGGGAGCCTGTGCGTGATCCTCGAGGCCTCCCTGCGCCTGTTCCCCCTGCCCGAGCGGCGCGTCGTCGTGCGCCGGTCCTTCCCCGATGCCGAGTCGGGGCTGGCCGCGGCGTGGGCGGTGGCGCGGCTCGCGGTGGAGCCTCTCGCGGTGGTCTTGACCGACCGGCCCGATGCCGGCGGCGCTCCGTGGTCGCTGGAGATCGTCCTTGGCGGCCGCAAGGCGCGCGTGGCCTGGGAGCGGGGTGAGATCGAGGCCGCCCTCGGAGAGGTCGCGATCGAGGAGGACGGTGTGGCTCGCGCTGCGCTCCTGCGCGACCTCGAGCCCGACCCGACCCACGCCCCCGCCCTGCACCTCACCAGCCGGCCGTCGAGGGTTGCCGGCGTGCTCTCTCGGGCGCACGGCCTGCTCGGGTCCTCGGGGGTGACGACGACGAGCGTCATCCACCCCGGCGTCGCGACCGTCGACCTGCCCCTCCCCGCCTCCTTCGACGGGCTGGCCGGTCTCGTGCGCGAGCTACGCTCGATCGATGGAGCGCGCGTCGCCGTGCGCGGCACCGACCTACCCGAGGGGCTCGAGCCCCTCGATCCTCCCCGCGCGGGGTTGGCCCTCATGCGGCGCCTGCGCGGAGTCTGCGACCCCGACGGGCGCTTCGCGACGGGACGGGTGCTCTGAGGGCGCACGCCATGGACCCGGCCACCATCGTCGAGACCGCGAGCACCCTCGACTGCATCCACTGCGGTCTGTGCCTGCGCACGTGCCCGACCTACCGACTGACCGGCATCGAGTCGGCGGGTCCGCGCGGCCGCATCCACCTGATGCGCGCGGTCGCCGAGGGCGAGCTCGACGCCGGCGCGGACTTCGCCGAGGAGATGAACGCCTGCCTGTTGTGCCGCCACTGCGAGAGCGTTTGCCCGTCCGGGATCCGCATGGGAGCCATGATGGAGTTCACGCGCGGCGGACTCGAGGCCGGTGGCGGGCGGCCGTGGTGGTCTCGGCTGGCGCGCTGGGCGGGCTTCCGCGTCCTCTTGCCCAGTCGCCGGCTGCTGGGCCTCGTGGCCGCTCTGTTGCGCCTCGCCCAGAAGACGGGCGCGGTGCGCCTCGCCCCCCTGCTGCTCGGGCGGCGGGGCGCCGCGGCGCCCTCCCTGCCGGCCGTCCCTCCCGCCTCCGAGCGCGTCCCGCTGCCGGCCCGCACCGCCGCCGTGGGCGAGCCGCGCGGCCGCGTCAGCGTGCTCCACGGTTGCGTCATGCCCGTGCTCTTCGGGCGCGTCAACCGCTCGACGGTACGGGTCCTCGCCGCCGCCGGCCTCGAAGTCCGCAGTCCGACCCGAGCGGGCTGCTGCGGCTCCCTGCACGCCCACAACGGCGACCTCGCCGCCGCCCGCGCGCTGGCGCGCAAGACGATCGCCGCCCACGAGGGGATCACCGACCTCTCCGGCGCCATGGCGCCGATCGTCGTCAACAGCGCCGGGTGCGGCTCGCACATGAAGGAGTACGGCGAGCTGCTCTCCGACGATGCGGAGTGGCACGAGCGCGCACGTTCCTTCGCCGCACGCGTGGTCGACTTCTCCGAGCACCTCGCCGCCTGTCCCGACGAGTTCCTCGATGCTGCGCTCGCGGGCCGGTCGGCGGCCCTGGCCGGGCCCGTGGTCTGGGACGATCCCTGCCACCTCTGTCACGGGCAGGGTGTGCGCGCCCAGCCGCGTTCTCTGCTCGACCGCATCGCGGGGATCGAACGCGTGGAGCTCGCCGAGAGCGAGTCCTGCTGCGGCTCCGCCGGCATCTACTCCCTCCTCCGCCCCGAGGCCAGCGCCGCGATCCTCGACGAGCGCCTGAGCGCGCTCGCCGCGTCGGGAGCCCGCACCCTGGTCACCGCCAACCCCGGCTGCCAGCTGCAGTGGCAGACCGGCGTGCGTCGCGCGGGCCTCGACGTCGAGGTCCTCCACCTCGCCGAAGCACTCGACCGCGCTCTTGCCGACGGCACTCCCTCCGCGCCCTGACCGACCACGGCTCCGCCCGGTTGTTGCGGCGACTCCCTCCGGACGCGGCAGGCCGCCGGTACTCGCGCTGGGCGCGCAGGCGCCATCCCGCGCCCTCCTCCCCCGCTCTGGCCGGCGAACCGGCGCCCTCCATTCTCACACCACCCACTGCGTGACCGACACGCGGCTTGGCGGGTAGGGAATCTCCATGAAGATGCTGATCTGCGGCTTGGTGCTCGGCCTCGCCCTCGGTGGGGCCCTGGGCTCGATGTGGTTCTCGACGCCGTCGCTCTCCCCGGTGGTGACTCTCACCGGGCGGGATGCGCAAGGCCCGAGCGTCCTGCGCGCGCCTCGGGAGGAACTTCGGGCGGCGGAGACCGACGCCCCCGAGACCGCGGCAAACAGACTGCCTGCCGAGCCGACGCCGGCGGTGACCTCCAGGCGCCGATTGGCCGCCCCGGCTCCAGCGGTCGTGGAGAGCTCCCAGCGAGCCCGGGGCATTGGACAGATCACGGGAGTGGTCCTGAACGCAGCCGGTGAGGGGCTGGAGGGCGTTCAGGTGCGGGCGGTTGCCCGCGAGTCGCAAAGCAGCAGTGTGCGCGATCCGGCCGAGGTGGGCGCCGCTCCCCGATCGCCCTCGCCCGAGCACTGGGTGGAGCGGGCGCTGGACGGCTTGCAGTCCCAGCGATCACGCACGGTCGAGACACTCAGCGATGACACGGGTGCCTTCGCCCTGACGGAGCTCTCGCCCGCCAGCTACGAAGTGCGGTTGGAGCGCGCGGACTACATGTTCACATCGATCAGCCACGGTTCCCGCTCCGTCCGCGCGAGGCCCGGTGAGCAGCTGGAGTTCCTCGCACGCAGGATCCTGAATCTGCCCGTGAGTGTCCGCTACGCCGGCGGCACCGAAGCCCGAGGCGCCGTCGTGCGCTGCTCGGTCGAGCCCATCCTCGGGCAGCAGGATTGGAACAGGGATCTCTTCGGGGCGGACCAGAGCGAGTTCTCCTGGTCGCCCGGGCGTCCGAACCTGCGCGTCCCCGCGGGCCGGCTGCACTTGCGGGCCTACGCCGGCGAAGAGGGCGAACCCGCGCCTGCAGAGTCGGCGCTGGCCGATCTGCGCTCCGAGTCCCTCGAGGTCCTGGTGGGTGAGGAAGGCCTCACCGATCCCGTGGTGTTGGAGTTGGTCCGCTGCTCGGGCATCCGTGGCCGCCTG
>NZBA01000048.1 GCA_002686265.1 Planctomycetota bacterium | reverse complement strand
CTTCTCCTCAGCACTGAACTTCCGTCGTTTCCGTCTCGGCATATGGACATCCTCGCGCAACGCGCGATCTTGGGTGTCCACCAAACCGGGGGAAGGTCATCGATGTACGATTGAGGCGTCCTCTGATCCGGTCGGCTCATACCAGTTCCTCTTCCAACGACCGCCCCCGAGCCATGAACAAGTGCCTGATCGTCTCCTACCATTTCGCGCCTGGCGCACAGGTGGGAGCGATTCGGCCGACGAAGTTCGCAAGGTACCTCCCGGGGCACGGCTGGGAGGCGCACGTCCTGACGGTGGCCGAGAAGTACCACGCGCTCAAGACCGACTGGCAGAGGGAGGACCTGCCGCGCGACGACCACCTCCACCGCACGAGGATGTGGGTCCACCCCAACGAGATCTACCTGGGGCTCAAGCGCCTCTTCGTCCGAGGCGCGCGGGAGGGAGCGGACCGGCCGGCACCTGCGGCCCCAACCGGGCCGCAGGTCTGGATCCCCCGCCACACCCCGATCCGCAACTTCGTCAACTCCCTGCTCCTGCTTCCCGACGACAAGCTGCCCTGGCTCCCCGTCGGCCTCTCCCGCGCGCTGAGCTTGGTGCGGCGGCACCGCATGGACGCCGTTCTGACGACGGGCCCGCCTCACAGCACCCACCTCATCGGTCTGGCGCTCAAGCGCCTGCTCGGCGTCGCCTGGCTCGCGGACCTACGCGACCCCTGGGTCAGCAACGTCACGAAGTCGCTCAACCCGCGCACGCGGCTCTCGGTGGCCATGGACAGGCGCATGGAGCGCGCCGTGATCCACCGTGCGGATCGGGTGATCGTCACCAACGACTTCGTGCGGGAGGAGTTCCTGAACACCTACCCGACGCTGCCCCCCGACCGCATCGTCGTCATCCCCAACGGCTTCGACAAACTGGACTTCACCGAAACCGGAGTCGGTGAGTGTCCCAAGGAGTTCACCCTCGTCCACACCGGGAACCTCTACAACCGACGCTCTCCACGCACCTTCCTGCAGGCGCTCTCGCAACTGATCCAGAGTGGCCGGATCCCCGCCTCGCGCCTACGCGCGCAGTTCGTTGGGCGGATGGTCGGCGAGGCGCGACCCGAGCGGGCGATCCGCGAGCTGGGCTTGGAGGAGATCGTGTGCGTCTCGGACCCAGTGCCTCACCTCGAGGCCATCGCCATCGCGCGCCGAGCGGACCTACTCTTGATCTTCGCCCAAGGCGAGCCCAACCAGATCCCGGCCAAGGCTTTCGAGTACATCGCCACGGGAAACCCCATCCTGGTCATCCCCGAGGGGGGGGCCGCCGCCGAGTTCGTGCGCGCTCGGCACCTGGGGTGGGCGGCCGCGGATCAACCCGAGCCGATCGCCGAGGCCATCGCGGAGTGCTACGGGCGCTTCGAACACGAGGGCCGAGATGTGGAGTGCGAGAGCCCCTGGCTCGATCCCTCCGTGCGCCGCTTCGACCGCGAGGCACTCGCCGGGAACCTGGCGGAGCTGTTGGACGAAGCGATCGCCACGTCCAACGGGCGCAATCCAGGGTGACCGAGAGCGGGTCGGCTGCTATGAGCAACACTCGCAAGAGAGGACCCATGAAGCTACCCGCCTTACTGTGCCCGGTCTTGCTCGCCATTCCGCTCGAGGACGTGGAGCACGCCACGCGCCACTTCCGACTGATCGTCAGCGGTACCATCGAGGAGGCGCAGGAGGCGGGAGAGGTGCTCGAACTCGCCCGTGAGCGACTGAAGGCGCTCTTTCGCGCCCAGCCAGCGAGGAAGAAGGGCGCACGCCACACGGTCCGGATCCTCGAGAACCGCCTGAGCTGGCTCACCGCCATCCGCTCCCGCGGCGTCGAGCCTCCGGCCCTAGCGGACTTCGTCCACTATCTGCCCGATGAAGACACCGTGTTCCTCTACGGCGGCGAGACGGCCTACGCACGGCGCGCCCTGCTCCTGCACGGAGCGACCCAGCAGTTCCACTGCCAGGCCAAGCCGAAGAACCGCGACCTCGTGCGGACGTGGCTCACGATGGGCCTCGCTGACCACCTCTCCATGCACACCTGGGACGGGAAGACCCTGACGCTCGGCGTACTCCCGCTCGCCTGCGATGATGACATCTTCGGTCGTGCGCGCGCGGCGCTCACGGCGCAGGAGTTCAACCCGGCGGCGCTATTCGAGGATGGGATCGCCCAACCGGAGATCTGCATGGTGTTGATCCGCTACCTGTTGGACGAGTCCAAGCCCGCGCGGCGCAAGAAGTTCACGAAGCTGGGGTTGGGCTACAACGGATCGAAGCTACACCCTCAGACCTACGTGCGGCTGCTCGGCGACCCCGAATCCCTGAGCGCACAGCTCATCGACTGGATCGACACGCACCAGCTGGTGCTCGAGACGGTCGCGGGGCACTGGGAAGACCGCGGGCAAGGCGGATTGTACGCCGACGCGCTCGGAGGGGAGGCCCGCGCCCTGTTCAAGTCCTCTCCCGAGCGCCTCTTGCTAGCCTGTCGGCCGGACGAGTCCCTCTCCGCCACGCCCGGCGTGGTGTTCGAGGATGCCGGGACCGGAAGCGATTGGACGCTGAGGGTGCTGCCCGAGGAACTGCTCGTGACCGGGACCCTGCCCGATGGGAGGCCCTACGAGCGCGCCATCCCCCACGCCGTACGCGCGGGGAAGGCGCTGCACCTCGACATCGTGCATGAAGAAGGGGAGCTGACGCTCTTCGCCGAGCGTGAGCAAGTCGAGCACCTGGAGTTGGACGTCGCGGCCATCGGTCTGTTCGTCGAGGGCGGGAGCGCCACCTTCGAAGGGGTGAGCTGGCGCTGAGGGGCCGAACCCGGCGGGGGCCTGGGACGGGGCCTATACTCACCGCTCCTGAGCCATGATGCCCGCCCGTAGAATCGTCCTCGCCCTGGCAGGCGCCTTCACGTGCGGCTGCTCCGAACCGCCGCCGCCGAGTTCCCCGCCGACGGTGCGGCGCCTGACGTTCGAGTCCTCCTCCACCGACGAGGTACGGCAAGCGCAACGCATCGAGATGCCAGCGGAGCTGGGGGACTGGACCGTCTCCAGCGGCAAGGCCCGGATCGCCGAGGACGAAGAACGCGCGGACGGGACGGTGGGCTTCCAGGTGGCGCTAATTGGCGAGGGCTCGAAGGAACTGCTCATCCCGTTGGAGTTCGACGCGCGCCCCTTCCACAGCGCGACCCTAACCGTCACGACTCCCTCAACCGAGCGCATGTGGCTGCACCTGGTTCGGGCGGACGGGAGTGTCCGCACTTCTCCGATCGCCTCCATGGAGGGCTCGCCAGCGCCACAGTTGGTACGCTTCTACATGCCGCGCAGGCGGAGCGGGAGCGAACCGTTCGAGGAACTCGTGATCGTCGCCGAAGGAGTTTCCCGCTACGTCATCCTGCACAGCGTGGAGTTCTCCCGAGAGCCGCTCACCAACTGGACCTTCGCCAACGATGAGGGCGGCGGGCGCATGCGCGTGAACAACGGGGCGCGCACGGCGCAACTCGTCGGGCCCTCTTCGACCTTGCGGAGCAGAATCGAGATCGGGCCCGGTGACGAGCTCGCGTTCTCCCTCGGCATCCCGGAGGTCTTCCGAAACCCCAAGATCGGGTTCGCCACCCTGCGCCTGGTCGCGGACGGCCAGGGGACGGCGCGCAAAGAGTGGAGCTACCCGCTGGAGAAGCTCATCGCAGCGCCGGGCTGGCGCTCCGAGCGTGTGACACTCGATGACTTCCCTCCCGGCCAGCTCGACATCGAGTTCTCCCTCGAGGCCCCGCAGGGTGTCGATCTGGCGTGCCTGATCGCAGAGGGACGCATCGTCGCACGCCACGCAAATCCGCCCACGGTGCTCTTGATCACCTCCGACACCCACCGCGGTGACCACCTCGGCGCCGCGCGGAGTGCCGTGCAGGTGACCACGCCCGTGCTCGACGGCCTCGCCGCACGCGGCCTCCTGTTCGAAGACTGCTTCACCAGCACCAACATCACCAACCCCTCGCACGTCGCGCTGATGACCGCCGTTCATCCGCGCGACACGGGCGTCCTGACCAACAACGTCCCCGTGGCCGAGGCGGCTCCAACCCTGGCGGAAGCGTTCTGTGGCGCCGGCTACCGCACCTTCGCCGTCGTCAGCACCCGCCACCTCGGAGATCCGACCAGCGGTCTGGGACAGGGCTTCGACCGCATGAGTTGGCCCGGTCCCAGCGAGTGCGATGCCACCCAGAGCATCGAGAAGCTCGCAAGCTGGTTGCCGGACGCGCGCGGGGAGCCGCTGTTCTTGTGGCTGCACCTGTTCGACGCTCACATCCCCTACGAGCCGCCGAGCGAGTTCGCCGAGCGCTACTACCCGCCCGATCGCGACCCGTTCGACCCGAGCCTGGCCGAGCCGACGATGCCCCCCGCCCGGGTCTTGCACGAGTCCCTCCTCGGCCTCAAGGACCCTGCGTACCCCGCGGCGATGTACCGCGCGGAGGTCTCCGCCCTCGACGACGCGCTCGGTGACTTGCTGGCGGCCGCGCGCCTGTCCGATGCGATCATCGGTTTCACCGCCGACCACGGCGAATCACTCGGCCAGCACGGCATCTTCTTCAGTCACGGCGACCTGTACCCGGACTCGATCCACGTTCCCCTGATCCTCGCCTACCCCCGAGCCGCCGGCGGAACGCGCATGGCGAGCCCAGCCTCCCAGACGGACCTGGGACGCACGCTCCTCGATCTGGCCGGTGAGGAACAGGCCGACTTCCCCGGTCGCAATCTGCTCTCCGCCGCCGAGACCGGGACGGCCGCCCGGGTGCCGCGCTTCGCCCTGGCCGGCAACGCCACCTCCGCCTCGCTAACTCACAACGGCTGGCACTTGATCCTGCACTTGCGGCCGCACTTCGAGGCCCCACGACTCAAGGGCGCCGAGTGGCACCGGGTCGAGCTCTATCACCTCACCGAGGATCCCGGCAGCACCGTGGACCTCGCCGAGCTCCACCACGAGCTGGCACGCGACCTCCGAGCACGCCTGGTGCGCTGGCTCATCTCGGCCCGAGACTTGGGCTGGGCGCACGAAGCGAGCGCGGACCCCAAGCTACTCGCGGAGCTCGCGCGCCTGGGCTACACCGACCAACACACACCCGAGAACGGGAGCGAGTTGATCGACGCCGACTGCGTCTGCGAGCGCTGCGCCGCATTCCGCTGAACCCGCCGCGGAGAGGGGTGTGCGACGACCCGCACTCAGGCGGGAGTCGAGCCGCCCTCGCCCCAGGCCTCCGCGAGGAGCGCGCGGGCCGATTCGAGGGCACCGTGCGGGACGTAGAGATTCCCCAATCGCAGGACCGCATGGGCGGCGGTGCCGAGCTCGGCCACGTCGAAGTCATCCGAATGGACCAGGCACGGCAACCCGGCTTGTTCCAGCAGATTGCGGGCGAGATCGAGGTGCACCGAGTCCCCGCCCTCGATCAGCAATGCGAAGTCCTCCCCGGGTTTGCTCATGGTCGGTGGCGCTGGGCGAGAGGGCCCGCAACACCCCGTTTCGAGGCAGTCCCGCGGCCCGTCAGGCGGCCCATTCTACACGAGCGAACACCCCCGAGGAACGCCGTCCCAATCCCTGAAACACACGCTACACCCCTGCCCGTCACGGCTTTACCAGGAGAGCGCATTACGAATAGCATGAACCTGAGGGCCGAGAAGAGGGGGACATCTAGGAGGTCGCAATATTTTGTGGCGCTGTTCTCGGTCTCCTCCCCCGTCCCCAAGAGCGTGCGCCCCAGACGATTACGCGCGAGCTGGTCGCGCGCCTCGAGCACGGGCCGCGCGCAACAAGGACCGCGCCCCACCGCCCCCACCGACGAGGCCTACAATCGCCCTTGAAGAATGGGGATGCGCCGGAAGCCCGGGAGGGCTCCAAGGTGCGGAGAGCTCGGCCGGTCCGCTCGGCCCACCGTGATCCGCACGCCAGCGTCCTCGAAGAGGACCGAGGACGCAACGGCAAGGCAAGGAGATTGACCATGCGGTGCAAACCGCGCTTGGGAGTGCTGACTGGAGGAGCGTGCCTGGCGCTCGCGACGGCCTGCGATACGGGCTTCTCGAACCCGGTGTCGGCCGCGGCGAGAGTGGGATCGGGCCCGGTCCCCTGTACGCGCGAGGCCGTCATCGACGACGGTGAGGACGGTGACAACCAAGTCATCCGCCACGACGGGCGCGGGGGACACCTCTACACCTACAGCGACGGTCGAGGGAGCTTGGTGACGCCTCCGCCAGGAGCCGAGGGCGGCCGCTTCGCGATGGTCGTGGGCGGAGCCAACGGCTCCCTCTACGCCGCGCGCATGTACGGCGCCACCGGCGACGATCGGGGCGCCTACGCGGGCCTGGGCTTCGGGCTCGTCGATCCCCCCGGGACCTTCGACGCCTCGAACTACGAGGGCATCGCCTTCTTCGCGCGCCGCGGCCCTGACTCCACCAACGCTCTGCGCGTGAACGTGCCGGACGTGACCACGGCAGTCGAAGGGCAGCTCTGCTCGGAGTGCTTCAACGACTTCGGCCTGACGATCGAGCTGACAGAACAATGGCAGGAGTACCGCCTGCCCTTCAGCTCCATGGAGCAACTCCCCGGCTGGGGGAGCCCGCGCTCAGACACGATCACCAGCGCACGGATCTTCTCCGTCCAGTTCCAGGTCTCCGGCGCCGAACGGGAGTTCGACATCTGGATCGACGACCTCTCCTTCATGGGCTGTCCCTGAGAGCCGCGAACGGCGGGAGGATGGGATCGACAGCGCAAACCACCGTAGTAACTCTCGCCGTCGTGGCTGCCGGCCTCGCTCCGTTCTGGCTCTCTGAATCCCCCGAGGCCGCGGCCCACGCACGCCCCGAGAACGTCATCGAGGTGAGCCTCGGCGCGCCGGCGTTCTCAACGATCGACGACGAGCTGGGCACGCCCTGGGTCTTCTCCCTCGCACCGCGGGCCTCTGCGAGTACCGAGCACCTCGGGAACGTTCTCTGTGTGAACGTCCAGGATTCGGGCGAGCAGCCGCTCGACGTGCGCGTCCGTAAGCGCTATGTGCGACTGACTCGCGACTGCTGGTACGAGCTGACGCTCACCGCGCACGCATCACTCCCAGTCACGATCCGGCCCGGACTGCGCATGACCGGCCCGCCCTACCGGACCTACTGGGAGGAATCGACGGTACTGACCCTCACGCCCAGGCGACACACTTGGCGCTTCCGCATGCGCGAGCAGAACGACCCCGAGGCCGAGTTCGTTCTCGACCTCGGCGGCGGAGAGAACACACCCTTCAAGGTCTTCCTGGGCGGAGTGAGCCTCTCGAGCCCCGACTCCCAGGCCTCGCCGCCCGAACAGGCAAAGCCCAGGATTCGTGTCAACCAGATCGGCTACACGCCACGCGGTGCCAAGCGCGCCATCCTGGCGCACTCCGCACGCTCCCCCTTGGCCTGGATCGTGCGCGACGGCGAGGGCCGGGTGGCGCTCGAGGGACTGACGAGCATCCACGGCCACGACCCGGCGGCCGGCGAGCACCTCCACCAGATCGACTTCAGCGCCCTCGCCAAGCCCGGCGCGGGCTTCTCCGTCGCAGTGGGCGAGATCGAGAGCCCGGCGTTCAGAATCGGGGTAGGGCTCTACTCCAACCTCAAGAGCGACGCCCTGGCGTATTTTTACCACAGCCGCAGCGGCACGCCGATCGAGATGCCCTTCGCCGGGAGCGTGGAGTACACGCGCCCCGCCGGCCACCTCAACGACGCCAAGGCACGCTACGCCGAGGGATCGGGGCCTGGCTACACCCTGGACGTCGCCGGCGGTTGGTATGACGCGGGAGACCACGGGAAGTACGTCGTGAGCGGTGCGATCGCCGTCTGGACGCTCCTCGACCTCTACGAACGCTCCCAGCACCTTGGCAAGTCCGGCGTGGACTTCGCCGACGGTGCGCTCCCGATCCCCGAACGCAACAACCGCGTCCCCGACCTGCTAGACGAGGCGCGCTGGGAATTGGAGTGGATGCTACGCATGCAGGTTCCACCGCGAGCCGAGCACGCCGGCATGGCGCACCACAAGATTCACGGCAGGAGCTGGACGCCTCTGCCACAACTGCCGCACGAGGACGGCCAAGGGCGCGTGCTGCACGCCCCGACGACCGCCGCGACCCTCGACCTGGCGGCCTGCGCGGCTCAGGCAGCGCGCATCTTCCGCCCCTTCGACGCCTCCTTCGCCCGCCGCTGCCTGGAGGCCGCGGAGACCGCATGGCGCGCCGCCCTCGAGGAGCCGCGCCTGTTCACGCCCCCAGGACGCTTCCAGCGCTCCGGCGGC
This sequence comes from Planctomycetota bacterium, assembly GCA_002686265.1. Taxonomy (GTDB): domain Bacteria; phylum Planctomycetota; class UBA1135; order UBA1135. The sequence goes on along the minus strand of NZBA01000048.1, from coordinate 48,831 downwards.
GGCGACTACGGCGATGCCAACGTCAGCGACGAGTTCTACTGGGCGGCGGCGGAGCTGCTCATCACGACCGGCGAGACGCAGTACCTCGAGAGCGCCCGCGCCTCGCGGCACTTCCTGAGCCTGCCCTCCCCTCGGACCGGGCAGCAGAGCTCCATGAGCTGGCAGGAGGTCGCCGGCCTCGGGACGCTCTCCCTCGCCCTGGTGCCCAGCAGGCTCGGCGAACCCGACCGGCAGACCGCCCGGGCGGAGATCGTGGCCGTCGCCCGTGAATACGCCGCCTGCGGTGAAGCGGAGGGCTACCGCGTGCCCCTCGCGCCCACGGTCGCCGGCCGCTACCCCTGGGGGTCCAACGCCTGCATCCTCAACAACATGATCCTGCTCGGCCTCGCCCACGATTTCTCCGGCGACGACGAGCTCCTCGCGGCGATGGTCGACGGGATGGACTACCTGCTGGGGCGCAACCCGATGGCGCAGTGCTACGTGACCGGGTACGGAACGACGCCCCTGCGCAATCCGCACCACCGCTTCTGGGCGCGGCAGAAGAACGCGTCGTTTCCCAAGCCACCGCCGGGGATCGTGGCCGGCGGACCGAACTCCTCCGCCAGCGACGCGGTCGCGCGCGAGGCCAACCTGCGCGGACGGCCGCCCCAGCGCTGCTTCATCGACCACATCGATTCCTGGTCCACCAACGAGGTCGCGATCAACTGGAACGCGCCGCTGGCTTGGGTGGCCGCCTTCCTGGACGAGTAGGCGCCGCCGGGCGCGCTTCGCGGCCGCGCAGTAGAATCGGCGGCGTGATCGCATTCGCGTGTGCCCTGTTGGTTCTCGTCCCCGAGCTCGAGGACGCCGCAGCGAGCGCGAGCCCCGCCGACGACTCCCTGCTCGCCTTCGACCTCGAGCGCAGAGCGGGAGCGGTCACCTGGAGCGCCCTGACCGCCGACGCCGGCGGCGCGGCGTTCCTCGCGGAGCTGTGCGACGACGCGGAGTGGCTGAGCGACCTGCTCGACAACGGCCCCCTACGACGCCCCGAACGAGTGCTCGGGTTCCTCCTGAAGGTGTGGAGTGCAGAGCGGGAGCTCGCCAGCCACCCGGTGGAGCGCGCCACGGCCACGGCCTTCGCCTTGGCCACCGGTATGACCGACCGCGACGAGCGGGAGATGCTCGCGCGCTACGCTTACTACCGCGACAGCTTCCGCGCAGGCCTGCTGAACAGCGACTTCGAGGGGCTCCAAACCTGGGAGCGACGGTTCATCGCCCGTGGAACGCAGTGGGGACGCTTCTCCAGCCCAGAGTCGCTCGCCTACCTACGCGACCGAATCAACTGGCCCCGCCGGCAGTACGTGAGCGCCTGCTGGCAGGCCCCCTATCGCGCGCACAACTGCCTCGCCGACAGCGTGCAGGGGGCGATGTACTACTTCCCCTTCCGCGAGTCCTTCGTCTGCGATCCGCAGATGGCGATCGAGGTCGGCGGCGTCTGCGGTGCGCTCTCGAACCTCGGGGCGGCGGCGGCCATGGCCAACGGAATCCCGGCCGCGACCATGGGCGAACCGGGACACTGCGCCTACACGGTCAAGGTGGACGAATCGACCTGGCAGCCCGCCTACTCCCTGCACTGGAAGCGCAGCCTGCACACGAGTTTCTTCGGCGCGAGCTGGCAGAATCTGATCCTGACCCAGGCTTGCTTCTCCGATCGCGAGGGTGTCACGCAAGCCGCGGCGCTCGCGCGACGCGCCCGCAAGGCTCTGTCCGAAGGACATCCGAAAGCCGCGGACGACCTGTTCGAGCGCGCTCTCTCCCATCACCCGACACACTACGGCTTGTGGCTGGAGTGGGCCGAGCTCGGCGAGCGCTCGGAGATGGATGCACGGTGGTGGCGCCGCTGGCACGAGCTCGTCCTCGACGGCCTCGCCGAGCACGAAGCGCCGGCCTGGAACCTGCTCCGGAGGTCCGCCTGGCCGAAGCTCGTCGAAACCCTCGACGACGAGGAGCGCGCGGCGCTCTTCGGCGAGTACGTCGAGCTCCTCGACACCTGGGGAGCGGGCCGTTGGAACGTGGAGAGCGCCTGGACTTGGATGGCCGATCGCATCACAGCCGTCGAGGTCGAGGACCGCTTCCTGCACGAGACCGCCTCGCGCCTGGTGGGCTCCCCCACCTTCGGCCCGGCCTACGCCGCTTGGTTGCACGCCCGCGTCGGCGCGGACGCCGACCGCTGGGAGCGGGCCCTGCGCTCGCTCTTGACGGCGGCCCGCCACCCCGGAGAGGGCCCCGACGCCGTCCTGCGCCGCCTGGGGACGGACCTCCTCCCCAAAGCGGCGGCGAGCGGCGATCTGGAGGCCTTCCAGCGAGTCGGGAAGGTCGTCGCCCGCCTCCACGAGGCCCTGCCGATGGACGGCGTGGTTCCTTTCCCCGGCGACCTGCTCTCGGCCAAGGGCGCCCTGAGCGTCTGCGGCGCCGGCAACCGCTACGACGCGCCCGAACGACACTGGGGCGTCCTAGGCGAGCACGGCGGCTGGTTCCACACCTCCACGACGGAGTTACCTTGGGTGGAGATCGCCCTCGCTCACCGCGCCCGCCTCACGGGCATCTTGCTCCAGAATCGCACCGGCTCGACGGCCCGACGTCTCGACGGTGCGCGCGTTCTCGCCAGCGAGGACGGCGAGAGTTGGGAAGTGATCGCCACCGTCGCGGGCGCGCCGGAAGTCCACCGCATCGACCTGCGAGCCGCCAAGCCGCGAGCTCGGTTCCTGCGGCTCGAACGCGACGGCCAGTGCCTGCACCTCAGACGCTTCCTCGTCTTCGGACACCGCAGCGGATGATGCACCGCGCACGGAATCTCCCGCGCCAGGCCATCGTGTCGCTGTGCCTACAAGCGCTCGCCGCCACCTCGGTCGGCGCTCAGTCCCTCTCGTTCAGCGAGGGCGCCAAGCTAGCCCGCGAGCGCTCCGCGATACACGTCGTCTTCGTCCACGGCAGCGACTGGAACCTGTTCGGCGAACACCTGAGGGAGACCGTCTGGGAATCCACGCTCGTGCGCGACTCGACGGAAGACGCGGGCATGATCCTCTCCGATGTAGACGTCCTCCAGAACCCCGACGAAGCCGCGCGCTCCGCGAACGAACGCCGCAACGCGGGCTGGAAGGGAACGGGACTCGTGACCTACCCGGCCTTCATCGCCCTCGATGCCCAGGGAGAGCTGCTGGGCTCCAGGCAGGGGCTCGAGCTCCCGCGCGACGCTTCGCGAGCCAAGGTCTGCGTCCTGGAGTTCGTCGCCTGCCTGCGCCTGCGAGGCGAGATCGATGTTCGCTTGGCGGCCGCCCGCGCCGAGGGCGATGCTCGGAGCGAGCTTGCGCTGCTCCTCTCGCGCGACGGCCTGCCACTCGAGCGGGCACCGGACCTACTCGAGCGCCTGCGGGCGATGGACACGGACGAAGCCCGAAGCGCGGCTGCCCGCATCGACTTCCCCGACCGGTTCGAGCTCGTCCGCCAAGCCACCAGCAAGGCGGCCGGCGGGGAGGGCGCAGAGACCGAGCGGCGCCTGCACGCCATGCTCGCCGAGCCCGCCTACACCGACGAGCAGCGCGCGACCGTCTGGTTTGCTCTCGGCGGCGCCTACCGGCGCTGGGAGGGGCACGCGGAGCGCGCCGGAGAGGCCTTCCGCGCGGCCTGGAAGGCCGATCCCGAGGGCCTGACGGGGACCGCAGGCCGGCGCATGTACCTCGAGCTCTACGCCGGGCCCTCCCTGGCCTTCGGCTGGGCCGAGCGCCACGGGGCCGGGGAACCGGGCCTCTGGGTCATCGAGGACTTGCCGCCGAGCCTCGCGCCCGGCACCTGGCGTCTGCGCTGGAGCGCCACCGAGGGCGACGCACCACGGCTGGTGCGGGCGCGGGTGGTCTGCGGGGAACGGGTCATCGGTGCCACCGACGGGCCCGGAGGCGAGGGCGAAGTCCTGTTCGTTCTGGACACGCCGCTGGAGAATGGGGTGCTCCGCATCGAGCGGGCAGCAAGGAGCTCGGCGCACTCCCGAGGCTCCTTCGAGTGGGAGAAGGTCCGCTGACGGTCCCCGGCACCCGCGCCCGGGCGCGGCTCAACCCGCGGCGCCGCAGGTCTGACAGTGAGGCAACAAGCGGTGGCGGCTGGCCGAGCACGAACCACACGATTCAAACAAGCCACTGCCGCAAGCGGGGCAGAAGAAGGTATCGCCGCGCTCACTCGGAAACGGGTAAGCGCACTCGGGACACTGGCTCTTGAAGTAGGACTCGCGGCGCCGCTTGAGCAAGAGGGCGGGCTGCGGTTGCGCGGCCGAGCCCAGGACCCGCGCGAGAAAGGCGAGCACGGCGATGATGCCCGCGCAGATGGCGATGTACTTGAAGTACTCCTCGGGGAAGGTGTCGTGCATCACCAACCCGAGGTTCAAGAACGAGGCGAGCATGAAAGCCAGGAAGATCGGGCGATGACGCGAGTCGCGCGAGCGAGTGAACAACCAGGAGGCGAGGGCGAAGATGGGCACGATGAAGCCGAGCTTCCAGGCGGCGACGGCCAGGCGGTGCTCGTCGAGGGCCTGTGAATAGGCGTCGTCCGCGGGAGTGCGCTGCTCGCCGATGAGCTCCCGGGCATCCTCGAGGTCGCCGGAGACGCGGTAGGCCTCGGCGTTGAGGTCACCGATGCGTGCATTGGCCTTCTCGAAGGCCCCCTGGGCGGCGATGAAGCGCGCCTGCGCCTCGGCGAGCGCCGACTCCCGCTCCGCCGAGGGGGCGATGCCCTGCTCGATGCTCAAGCGGTGCAGATCCGTCATCTCCTGCATGGTCTCGCGGGCGACGTCCATGCTCGACCGCAGGGTGTCCTGCACCTCTTCTTGGCGTGTGACCTCGCCCTGGCTGTCGCGCAACTCGTCTTGGAGATCGCGCTCGCGCTGCAGGAGCTCTGGATCGAGGTGCCGCTCGAGGAACACCGACCGCGCCGGAGGCCGCAGGTCCCCGATGTCACCGAGGGCGAACTGCAGCAGCCAGGCGAGGAGGACGAACAGGGACACGGACAAGGAGCGGATGATCCACTTCAGGCCGGCGGGGACGACGTGTGCCATGGACCCGATCCTCGCGGGGCGCTCGGCGGGGTCAAGCCCCAGGTCGTGACCAGGGCCTCTTGGAGGCGACCTGCCCGAATGGGCGTTCCTGATGATGGTACGATGCACGCGTGGATGCGATTCCTGATCACCCGGCAGAGCGGGAACAGCCCAGCGCCGGCGGGCGGCCCATGAACCTGCTGCGCCTGGCGGCCCTGCAGGCAGCGGTCGACGAGGCTCTCGTAGAGGGGATGGTGCACTGCGATCGGATCGCTGGGACCGCCTGGCAGGAGACTCTGAGGCAGCACGTTCACGAGCGCCTCCCAGCCCTGCTGCGCGCACAGGGCCGCCAGGTGCGCGGCGTGGCACGCAGCGAGGTCGAGGCCGAGTTGGAAGGAGAGCTGCGCGCCGCCCGCCGGGAGCGTGACCGCTTCGCCGCCGATCTGGAGGAGATGACCGCCAAGCTGGCCCACCTGCGGCGGACGGGTGCGATCCAGCGCCGGGCCATCGCCCGTGAGCTCGAGGTGGGAGGCCGCGAGCGGGCCGAGCACATGCGCAAGAAGCTGAGGGTACTGCTCGGACAAGAGGGCGGGCACGGCGCGCCCCGCGGGCAGCTGCGGGCGGACTTGGAGGCTCTGGTCGTGGAGGCATGGCACGACGGCCGGCGTTGGGTCGAGGAGATTGTGAACGAAGAGAGCGACCGGCGTATCGATCAGTTCGACCGGCGCATCCGCAAGCTGAACGCACAGCTCGCCGAGAAGGAGGAGGCCCTCGAACGGGCACTGGCGACCGACGCAGGCCTGCGATCGGGCTATCGCCACGTGCAGGGCCTCGCGGAGGACGACAGCGAGTTCTCGATCAAGCGCAAGCTGCTCGAAGGGGTTCTCGAGCAGAACCTGATTCTGAAGTCCTCCTGAACCCAACGGCGCGGACGCCTTCAGCCGCGCGGAAATCCTCGGGACTGCGCGTCACCGGTCGGCGCGGGCGGATAGAAAGGGCAGGAGCCATCACCGCCGCCCGTCCCCTTGAAGAAACTCCCGTTCTCTCTCCTCGCCGTCACCCTCGCTTGCGTGGCGGGCGCTTGGCTCTGGAACTCGTTGTCGGTGATCCCGATCGCCCCGGGGGTGGCCGCTGGAGCGGGGGTCGAAACGGCTCCCGTCGCCCCGTCGACCCCGTTCGAGGCCCCGGAGCAGCGCGAGGGGCCCGAGCCCTCCACGAAGAGGGAGGCGCTCGCCGCCGAGGTCAACCCCGTTCGCTCGATCTCCCTGCGTGGAACCGCCGTCGCGCACACGGCGGACGGCGCTGAACACCGCAGCGAGGACGGGAAGTTCTGGATCCGGTTCGAGTGGGCCGACGGCGCCCGTCCCGTGCAGGTCATCGGCGGTCGCTGGGAGTGCGAGGTGGAGTTGCCCGAGGACACGCCCCCCCAAGCCCTGGGCCGCGCTTCGATCTCACGCATCTTCCTGCGCTCGCGGCGCGGCGACCCGTTCCCCGAGACGATCGCCCTGAGTGCGGACCGAGACCTCGCCGTGGGCTGCCTGTGGAAGTCGCTCAACCGACTGCACGTCCTCGACACACGGACCGGAGCGCACCTCGCCGGTGTCAGCGTGCTCGCCGCAAGCGCCGGTCGGCTGCCGCCCACGGGTACGGGCGACCGCGTCCCCGGGGAGAGCTCTCCCTTCGTCTTCGAGCCCACGCTCGGCGCTCTGGCCGGGAACGACGTGCGGGCCTGGTGGGTCGGCGCTCCCGGATACGAGTGGGCGCGGATCGCCCTCGACCACCGCACGGGCGGGGAGCGCACGGTCGGGCTGCGACGCGCCGGAGAACTGCAGGTCAGCTGGACCGGCGACCCCCCCGCCGGACCGGTCTGGGAGGTGCGTCCGCTCGACGGTCCCCTCGCGGGTCGGCTGGTGGGACGCCAGCTCCTGGCCGGGGGGACGCCGGCTCTGTTCAGGGGCCTCGCCCCGGGCCGCCTCGAGGTCAGGCTGTGTCGCACCCGCCGTGGAGGGCGGCTCCTGCGCAGCCGAGAGGCCATCGTGCAGGCAGGCGAGCGCACCGCCCTACACCTGAACCTCGAGCCGCTGGACCACGCACCCGATCCCGTGCCCTTCGGCGGCACGCTCAGGGTGCACCCGGGGTGGCCGAGCGCGGGAGAGTGGTCCCTCGCGGTGCACCGAGACGATCCCGCCGGCGCCGGGGGTTGGGGAGGGAAGGCCGAGAGTAACGAGCGCGCCGTAGGCGAGGTGACCGCCCACATCGGCGAGGACGAGGTGCGCTCCTGGAAGGTCGATGACGTGCTCCCCGGCCGCTTCCGGATCGAGGTGCGCGACACGGCCAAGGCCCCGCTCCTGCAGGACTGGGTCGAGGTGGGCCCTTCGGGAGCAACGGAGGTCTCCCTCAGGATCGGCGCTCCCGCGGAGCTCGCCATCGACGTCCGCGAGGGAGCGGCCGCACGCCCGTTCCTCGCCGGCGCGGACTCTCCCGGTCAACGAGGCCTCAGCCTCTCCTACCGCCCAGCCGGCTCGGAGGCCTCCTACGAGCGGGTCCCGGGCGAGCTGGATGCAGACACGGGCGTCTTCCACGCGCTCCTGCCCCAGGGCGAGTGGGAGCTCTCGATCTTCCACGAGGACTACGCCTGGATCCGGGAGCCCCTCTCCCTCGGCCCCACGCCGACGAGCGTGGCCGTGACCCTCGAAGGCAGCAGCACCCTCGAGCTGCACCTGACGTCGGAGGGCTGGAAGATCCCGGTGGAGGAGGAGTGGTTCAGGGCTCTGGAGATCAGCGACCAGACCGGGGAGCCGATCCCCTTCGGGTTCGAGATGATCGGCACCCGTCCGGGACGTGCGCGCCTGTTCCTGGCGAACCGCGGGTCCTGCCGGCTGGTTCTCCCGCCGGTGAACGGATTCGCACCCCATGCTCCAATCGAGGCCGTGCTGTCCTCCACAGGCGCGACTAGGGTCGAGGTCGCCCTGGAGCGGCTATTCAGCGGGAACGCCGGCGCGGGAGACTGAGTGCGAGCCCGTTCGCCTCACGGGGCTGAGCGCCTTGCGGCGTGAAGGCCCGCGAGGGGAACGGGCCTGCGCGCGCCCCTCAGAGGCCTGGGACGAAGCCGAAGTCGATGGTCTCGTCACGCGCCGTGTCGTCCAGCAGCTCGACCGTGACGCGGCCGCACTCGCTGTCGTCGGCAGAGTCATCCCCGGCATTGCAGATCGTCTCGACGAACCCGGTCGGGAGAGAAGTGGGATCGACCTCCACGAAGTAGATCCCGGCGCACAGTCCGCCGAAGAAGTAGCGGCCGTCGGGGTCGGTGCTCACCTGCGCCAGGGCCTGGCCCAGTTCGTCCTCGAGCGTCACGACCACGCCCTCGATCCCCAGCTCCGCGGGACGCTGGGTCCCGTCGCCGTCGCCGTCGAGCCAAACGTAGTCCCCGATGCTGCCGTCGCAGGTCGAGCAGAAGCCGTAGTCGAGGCCCGTGATCTCCTGGGCGGGGTAGTCGATCTCCACCAGGGTCGGGCTGCACTCGCTGTCCAACTCGTCGTCGGATCCGACATCACAGGCCGTCGCGATGTAGTCCGGGGGCAGGTAGAAGGTATCGACGGTCACGATGTAGTCGCCGGGGCACACGTAGAGGAACTCGTACCATCCGGTCACGTCCGTGATTCCGCGCTCCAAGACGGTGCCCTCCAAGTCGTGGAGGACGACCCGCATGTTCTCAAGGCCGGGTTCGCCCGCGTCCTGGAGGCCGTTGCAGTTGGAGTCGAACCAGACGAAGTCGCCGATCGTCGCGCGACAGGGAGACTGGCTCGTGTAGCCGAAGTCGATGCTCAGATCGCTCGTGTCGTCGGTAGGCAGCGTCACCGCCGCCGGACTGCACTCGCTATCGAGCTCGTCATCCTCGCTGAAATCGCACATCGTCGGGACTAGGGCGTCGGGCACGCTGGCCTCACGGATGAGGACGGTGTAGTCGCCCTGCTCCAGGCCGACGAACAGGTAGTGGCCCGTCTCGTCCGCGGTCACCTTCTGGATCTTCACGCCCATGTCGTCGTGGAGCAGCATGCGCACGAAGGGCAGGCCCGGCTCCCCAGGATCCTGGACGCCGTCCTCGTCGAGGTCATTCCAGACGAAGTCCCCTATCTGACCTTCGAACGGCGACTGGTAGCCGAAGTCGATCGTCGGATCGGCGGGTGTCTCCTCGGTGACTTCCACCAGCGCCGGCAGGCAGTTGGAGTCCTGAGTCGTGTCCCCGGCGGTCTCGCAGTCGGTGACGAAGAAGCTCGCCGGTAGAGACTCGATGTCGATATCGACGACGTACAGACCAGGGGCGAGCCCCCCGAACGCGTAGGTTCCGTCCTCGCCGGTCGTGGTCACCTGCACGGTCTCGCCGGTCGCATCATCACTCAGAACGAGCCCGACACCCTCGATGCCCGGCTCCCCGGCATCCTGCAAGCCGTCACGATCCTGATCGAACCAGACGAGATCGCCGACCTCGCCCACCTCCAGGGAGTAGAAGCCGAAGTCGATGTTGGTGATCTCGGCATCGTCCTCGGGTAGGACGACGGTGACCGGGCTGCAGTCGCTGTCGAGCGAGTCGTTGCCACCGACGTCGCAGGGAGATGCGACGAAGTCGGGGGGCAGGGTGGTCTCGTCCACGCGCACGGTGTAAGTACCGGCCTCGACGCCCTCGAAGAGGTACGCGCCGCCGGAGGCCGTCAGGGCCTCGTCGAGGAGCACGCCCTCGGCGGCCTCGAGAGTGATGCGGACCCCCTCGATGCCCGGTTCTCCGGTGTCGATCAGGCCGTCTTGGTTCAAGTCGTTCCAGACCAGGTCACCGATCGAACCCGTCGCCGGGGGCGGCTCCCCTGGCGGTCCCGTGCCGGGTGTGATGTTGGAGACCGATTCACCGCAGGCGGTCAGCGAGAAGAGCAGGGCGGCCGCCAGCCCGCTCCGGGGGCCGAGATTCGATCGGTCGATCGTCCTCGTCCTACCCGACCGGGTCGTGCGGTGCTGATTGCGTTGGAGAGACATCACAGTTCGTGGTGGAAGCCGAGGGTGAACAGGTGCACTTCGTCGTCGTCGAGGAGGTACTGATTCCACTCGAGGCGCAAAGTCGTGCGGTCGGTGGTTCGGTACTGCAGGCCCAGGCCGAAGAACAGGTCGAGACCGTCCTCCTCTACGACGAGGCGCGAGTTGTTGAGGTTCACCTCGAGATTGGATTGCCAGGCCCACAGGCCAAGGTGAGCGGAGGCGGCGAAACCCGCCCTCTCGAAGGTCGTCGCCCGCAGGGCCAGACCGATCCCCTCGCCTGTGACCGGGTGGGAATCGGCGACCTCCTCGGCCAGGCCGGGCTGGGGCGGGCCGGACTCGATGATCTCGGACTCGAGCCCCTCGAGGCCGGTGTAGCCGAACTCGACCGCCCAGTGCTCGCTGAAGCGGTGGCCGGCGAAGACCTTCAGCCCGCCGTGGGTGTCGTCGAGGGCGACCAGGATGTCGTTTCCGAAGCCGTCGAGGGTGTTCTCGATCTCCCCCGGCGAGAGGCCGGAGGTGGTCCAACCCGCGCCGATGCCAACGTACCAGTCGCGGGTGGGCTCTTGGGGGATCACGAAGTCGGTCGGGAGAGGCTCGACGGGGGGCGGCGGCGGAGTGGGATCGACCAACGTCCTGTCGAGCCCTCGCAGGCAGCAGAACAGGGCGAGCTCGACTGGGCCGTGGCTCGTCCAGCCCTCGACGTGTTCGGAAGCGAGCACGATGTCGTCAAGAGAGGCGGCGGGAAGCGCGGGCGAGGGGAGTTCGGGGGTAACGGCCAGCTCGGAGCCCAATCCCGGGAGCTGTGGAGCGGGCACGCTGTCTTGAAACTCGAGCGTCGGCGTGCTCGCGCAGGCGGCCGAGCAGAACCCTATCAGCATCGCTAGAGCGAGGCGCGAGACCGCGTGCGGCCGAGCCTGGGGCCGATCCGGGAAGGAGGAGTTCATGGCGAAGCGTACCCCCGGCTCACCGCTCGAGCGGTGAGCGCTCGGGAATAGGGCTCGGTGGGAAGTGCGAATCCTGTGCAACCCCCCTGGGAAGTGCGAATCCTGTGCAACCCCCCGAGGAAGGCCCACCAGGTGAACCGGGAAGCATGATCAAGACGTTTGCTCGGGACCGCCGATATAGCAACCGCCCCAACGGGCGCGCGAGGGGAGGACGGCGCCAGCGAGTTGCCGCTCCCGGATTCTCGCGCCATCCTCATGGACAAGGTAGTGCACTTGCTCACGGCGTCTTTCCTCGGGGCCAGCCTGAGCACCGGCCGGCAGGCCGGCCTGTGCATCGGGTTCGCACTGCTCCTCGCGTGGGAGGTCTGGCAGGGGAGTACGGCATCGGGCTCGGTAGAACCCGCCGACGTCCTCGCGGGTGCCTGCGGCCTGACCTGGGGCTGGACCCTGTTCCTGCGCCAAGTGCGCCGGCCGTCAGTTCCGCGACCGACCGTGTTGAGCTCTCCGTCCGCATGGGAGCCGCTCCAGGCCACGCTCGAGTCGACCTCCGCGGTGGCCCCCACGCCGGCGAACGCCTTCGGGCGGCTCGACCGCGCCGCCTGAGCTAGCCCGCTCTCCCAGCACGTCTTCACGCCACCGCGTGAGAGCGGTCGGCTCAGGTGCCGAGACCCGAGTAGGGAACGGGGCGGGTCAACAGGTCCGAGTGTCTTCATCATCTCCTTCGTTGCTCTCGCCGGGGGGCGGGACTCCCGAGCCACCGATGATGGACCCCCCTATCTCGCTCGCGAGCGGAGCCCTCTCAGTGACGTCTCTCGGATCAGAGACAGGCAGCGCGCCTGACTCCCAGAGAATGGGAGATACCTGGCGAAGAAGCCTGGAGTAGCTTTCGTTGTACCGTATCGCATTTGAGCCCATCTTCGTGAGTTAGGTCTCCAGAGTATTCCCCGGCAGGCCCTGAGTGGGTCCGTGGGGGGGGTCTGGCGAGCCACCGAGCAGGAAACGAGTTCAGTGCACCGGCCGATCCGGTCGATCCCCCAACACTTCTGGAGTCGTCCCCCCCACTCGGGAGGCCAACCGGCATGTCCCTGCGAACGCTCACGACCCCCATCCTGGCACTGACCGCGGCGCTCGTCGCCTGCAGTCCGCCCACGCCCTCTCCCCGGCCGCTACCCGGATTCGCGAACGTCGAGAGGGAGACCCCCACGGTCCCAGGCTCCTCGGCCCCGCAGACCGGGAGTCCCACGGTGTCGGAGCAGTTCGGGGTGCAGGATCCGTCCACACCCCGGCTTCCGCTCTCCGATCCGCGCGAGGACTTGGAGCGGACCACCGAGCAGGAGCTGCTCCTGCGCTCCGCGCGCAACTCCGTGGCCCTCGAGGACTGGAAGGAGGCCATCTCGCTCTTCGAGAACTACCTCCTGCAGCGCCCGACCGACCACTCGGTGCGCATGGAGTACGCCGGCCTCCTTGTGCGAGAGGGAGCCCTCGGCAAGGCACGCGAAGCCTTCGAGAACGTGCGCCTGTTGCGGCCCGATGACATCGAGCTGCGCCGGCGTCTGGCCGACGTGCTCGTCATCGGCGGGGAGTACTGGGCGGCGATGGAGGAATTGGAGGCCATCACGGCCGCCGATCCCACCGACGTGGAATCGGCCGCAATGCTCGTGCGCGTCTACACCTGGGTGAAGGACTTCGAGCGCGCCCAGCACATCTACGACCGCCACCTGCGCAGCCTGAACCCCTCCGACGAGCAGGACCAGCTGCTTCTCGCGCCGGTGCTGCTGGACATGCAGCGGCCCTACGAGGCGCTCGTTCATCTCGAGCGGTTGCACCAACGCTATCCCCAGGAAATCGAGTGGCTGACACACTTGGTGCTCTGCTACTTGCAGACTGGAAGCAACGCGCGCGCCATCCAGATGGTCGCGGACATGGACAAGCTGCGCTCCGACGAGATCGCCCCGCGCATCCGACTCGTGGACCAGCTGCTCTTGGTCAAGAACTACAAGCTGGCGATGGAGGTCAACGGGCAGGTCCTCGAGATCGCGCCCAAGGATCCGCTCGCCAACCTGATGGCGGCCAAGATCCTCTTGGAGGCCTACGACGTGACGGCGGCGCGGGACGCCCTTCTGCGCCTGGAGCCCGAGATCGGCGGCATGCGTCCCTTCCAGATGGCGCTCGCGCGCTATCACCAGCTCGTCGGCCAGTGGGTGGAGGCCCAGGGTATCTACGAGGGCATGCTGCTCTCCCAACCGACCGACCACGAAGCCCGACTGATGCTGGCCATCCTGCGCCGCGAGAAGGGTGACCTGGAGTTCTCCAAGGCCGATCTGCGCAAGATCTCGATGGAGAGCCCTCTCGGCCCGCGGGCTCGCGTCGAGCTTGCGAACACCTTGCGCGTGCAGGGGCGCTACGAGGAAGCAGCCAGCGTCTGCCAGTCCGTCCTGGCCCAGCGCCCCAACTACCTCGAAGCCGTTCTCGGCCTGGTTGAAGCGCAGCTGAACCTGGGCGCCTTCGAGCAGGCTCGCATGACCTGCCAGCGCTTCATCGAAGAGCACATCAACGACACACTCGCCGTCGCGCAGGCCAAGCTGGCTCTCGCGAAGACCCACCTGGTCGCTGGCAACACGAGCCTGGCGACGAGGCTCTACCGCGAGGCCCTTCAGAGCCCGACAGCGCACACGCCCGAGGCCTTCTACGGCCTCTCTGAGGCGCGCTTGAGGGGCGGAGACCGCATCGAGGGCTCCGAGATCGCCCTGATGACCTCCACGATCGTGGCGTCGGGAATGGACGTGCGGTTGCGGCTCGAACTGGCCGCTCTGGCCCTGGGCGATCACAACTGGGTCCGTGCGGAGAACGAGCTGGCCACGGTCCTGCAAGGCCAACCAAATAACCTGGTCGGGCAAATCCTGCTCGGCGAGTGCTACAACCAGAAGCTCAAGGCTGGCGAGAGTGCCGACCCCGGGCGGATCTTCCGCGCCGTGCTAGCGCGCAAGCCCAGCAACAGCAGGGCACGCCTCGGGCTCGCGCGCACCTATGTGATCGACCATCGCTTCGACGATGCGATCAAGGAGTACGACACGCTCGTCACGCACGACTCGAGCTACATCTACATCGGTCGTGAACGGGCTCGGGCGCTCTACTGGGAGCGGGAGTACAAGCAGTGCTTCAAGGCCTACGACGAGCTCCTGGCCCAGCTGCCCACCGATGCCTACCCCGTGGATGTCTTCAGCGCGTTCCAGCCCGGTGACGGCGTCCGTGCGGGACTCGATTTCGAGGCCGAGCTGGCGATCTCCGAGGCCATCCGGCTCGAGCGCGAGGCCAAGATGTATATGGGCTGGCGCCCGGCGAGGGCAGTGAAAGCCCTCGAGGACCTGATCGTGCTCGAACCGGCCAACCTCGAGGCACGCTTCGACCTCGCCCAGCTCTTTCACCGCCAAGGGCTCACCGCTCTAGCCAGCGAGTACTACGAGGAAATCCTCGATGTGACCGGCGGTCACAAGGAAGCCTCTCTGGCCCTGGAGGGCGCGCGGCGCGACATCAGTCCCCGTTTCGAGATGGAATTCAACTCCGAAGATCGAGATGGACGCGGCGGCCTGGCCCTCATCAAGGAGAGCAACTCGTTCGGGACCTTCATCATCCCCATGGGTGACTCCCAGGACTACTTCGGAATCGGCTTCGGACAGCGCCGCTACGGCTTCTCCGGCGGGCTCCCCGCTCTCTCGGCCAGCGTGCTTCGCTTGAACGGCTCCAAGCGCATCGGTGACAACACTCTCCTGCAGGGACAGGTGGAACTCCCCCACTACTCACCGCACGGCATTGGCGAGGGTTCAACCTCGTTCGAGGAGCGACTCGGGTTCGACATAGGCCTGCGCTACTTGTCGAAGTCCCAGTTGGGAATCAACGTCGATGTGTTCGCAGACCAGGTAGCGGAAAACAGCGAGACGATCGCGCGCGACCTGCACCGAACGGGTGCACGCATGGGGGTCACGCGCAAGCACAGCCGCAAGGTCGATTACGGCGGCAGCCTGATGTTCGCGGACTACTCAGACCAGAACACGCGCTATGACGTGAACCTCTTCGCGGCCTACGAGTTCTCGCCGGCGCCCAAGAGCCTCAGAGTCCTGACCAAGATCGACATGCTCGACTTCTCCAACGAGAGCGACTTCGAGCTACCCGAGGATGGTGGGGATATAGACTCGGGCACACTCGCGTTGCTGGATACGCCCTACTTCGCGCCCAAGGGCTACTCGATCTTCTCGATCCAGCTCGACTGGCGTCACGAGTTCGGAGAGCAGTGGTTCACAGGATCTCCGCGAATGTGGTACGGCACGACAGGGCGCGTGGCCATGGACGCCAACGGCGCGGGCTACACCGAGCTGGGCGTGCTTGCCGGCTACGACTTCAGCTCGTGGTTCGGCCTCACCTTTGGAACCAGCGCCATCCGCTCATCGGAGATCGATGTCACCAAGATGGGTGCGCAGCTGGTCATTCGCTGGCCCTAGGCGTCGCGCATCCCTCGAGCGAGATATCCTCCCTCAGGCTTGTTCCAGCCGATGGATGGCCTCTCCGGCAGCTCCCTGCCAACGGGGGTCAGCCTGACCTCACGCACCCCATGACCCTCACGAAACGAGCCGCCCTCGTTCTCGCAGCGACAGCGGTGGTCCTCGGGTTCTGGCACTGCACTCCCGTCCCGCTCGCCCCGACCCTGCGCGGCATCAACATCGCAGGGGCGGAGTTCGGCACGGAGAAGAGAGGGTTCTCGGCCCTCTCGCCCGGCGTACACGGCGTGGACTACGTCTACTGTTCGCCGAGCACCTTGCGCTACTTCTCCCAGCAGGGCATGCGCCTGGTACGCATGCCCTTCCGCTGGGAGCGACTGCAGCGGCGCGCCGGCGGAGATCTGGACCCGGTCGAGTTGGCACGCATCGTCAAATTCCTCGACGCGGCCCAGGCCAACGACTGCCGCGTGGTCCTCGACATGCACAACTACGGGCGCTACGTCACGGGGGAGTCACGCTACCCCAACGGACGCGTCGTGGATGCCGACCCCACCGCCTTCGGCGCCGTGACCCGCGACCACCTGGCCCTCCTGTGGCTGCGCCTGGGTGGCCACGTGCGGAATCACCCCGCTCTGGAAGCCTACGGACTGATGAACGAGCCCCATGACATGGGGGACTCCGACTGGCACGCCATCTCCCAGCATGTGGTGGACAGGCTCCGCATGTACGAGGACACGACGACCGTCTGGATCTGCGGCAACGAGTGGTCCGGCGGCCACTCGTGGACCGCGTCGAACGGGCCGCGGGCATGGATCGATGATCCCCTGAATCTAGTCGTCTACGAAGCGCACACCTACTTCGACGCCGACGCGAGCGGCAAGTATGTCGAACCCTTCGACGCCGAGCTTGCGCGCGACCCCGGGCTGCGGACGCGCGGTGTGGACCGTCTACAGGATTTCGCGGACTGGTGTGATCGCAATGGTGTGCGCGGCGTGATCGGCGAGTACGGCGTTCCCTCCACCGACAAACGCTGGTTCCCCGTGATGGGCGCCTTCCTCGAGGAGGCGGATCGGCGAGGGATCGGGACCTACTACTGGGCTGCCGGAGACTGGTGGGATGCGTTCCCCCTCTCAATCCAGCCGCGCGGGGGCCTGGAGGCTCCGCAGCTGTCCCACATCCGTCCCACGGGGTCTCGGCGGGAGCACCCTTGAGCGCTCACGAGAGGCACCCTAGCGCCCCCTGGGCTCAGGGGCCCCTGGCGTGTTCCCTGCGGGTGGACGCTCGGACATGCTGGGCCCAATACAATCCTCAGCGGCATGCCAATCAATTGAGATTGCACCAGGAAAACACTTCCACTGCCCCCAACTCATGATCGTAGGATACGATTGTTCGAGGTTCCGAGATTGATTGTGCCCTGCCTAGTATCCCGGACCGATGCCCTGCGGCCCCCCCGACCTCAGCAACTCCACCCAGATGCCTAAGTTCCCTCATCCAAGAGAGTAAGGACCGTGTCGAAAAAACTACGACAGGCCCTGATGGTCGCCTGCTGCCTGATCTGCACGTTCTACATCGTGTACCGAGGGCTCTATACCCTCAACGTCGAGGGCTGGTATGCCACGCTCGCCTCGTGGCTTCTCTACCTCGCCGAGATCTGGGGCTGCACCTCCCTGGTCCTCTTCTTCATGCAAGTCTGGGACAGCGAAGAGCCCCCGGAGCAGCCTCCCCTGGACGCTGCCGAGGTGGACGTCTTCGTCCCCTCCTACGACGAGGACATCGCAATCCTGCGCGGCACGCTCCAGGCCTGCCTGGCCATGGACTACCCGCACCGCACCTTCCTGCTCGACGACGGCGCCCGCGACGAAGTCAAGCAGCTCTGCGAGGAGCTGGGCGTGCACTACAAGACGCGTGAGAACAACTTGCACGCGAAGGCGGGCAACCTCAACCACGCGCTCGACCAGACCGACGGCGAGTTCATCGCGATCCTCGACGCGGACCACGTCCCCGAGCCCAACTACCTCTCACGGATGATCGGCTACTTCCGCAACCCGGAAGTGGGCATGGTCCAGTCCCCGCACGCGTTCTCGAACTTCGACACCTTCCAGGGTCGCGTCAACTACGAGAAGCAGCGCTTCTGGGACGAGGGGCTCCTTTTCTACAAGATCATCCAGCCCGGTCGGAATAACACCAACTCGGTGATCTTCGCGGGTAGCGCGGCCATCTTCCGTCGCACGGCCCTCAAGGAAGTCGGCTACATCGCGACCGAGACGATCACGGAAGACATGCACACCGGGATGCGTCTGTCCGCGGCCGGTTGGCGCACCGTATACGTAAGCGAGCGCCTCATCGCCGGCCAGGGCGCGGCGGACGTGACGACCTTCCACTCGCAGCGCATGCGCTGGGCCGAGGGCAACCTGTCGATCCTCAGGTACGACAACCCGCTGACCATGCGCGGGCTGGACCTCAAGCAACGCCTGACCTACTTCGCCTCGATCGTACACTGGGCGGGAGGGGTTCCCAGGCTCGTGCTGTACATCACGCCCGTGATGATGCTCTTGAGCGGCGTCTCCCCCGTGCGCGAGTTCACGCCTTTCCTCGCTGGAGTCTTCCTGGCCTATATCGTGTCGGTGATATTCACCCTGCGCGTGGTGTACCGCGGCTACACGAACTACGGCCTGGTCGAGTTCTTCAACATGGCCAACTTCTGGACGCAAATTCGCGCCTTCTGGCGGGTCATCTTCCCGTCTCAGAAGGCGCGCTTCGTCGTCACGAAGAAGCGCGGTGGTCGGCAGGGAGCGGTGCTCCCACACATCGTGCCGCAGATCACCCTGCTGGCGGTCATGTGGGGCGCCCTGATCTACGGCGTGATCAGCCACCTGCTATTCGACCCGCAGCTCGACTTGGTCGGGCTCGGCATCGCCACGTTCCTCGTGCTGCACCATTCGCGCTACGCGATCTCCTATCTGCGCTGCGCCATGGCCCCCGCCTCTGACCGCATCACCTATCGCCACAGGGTGAACCTCCCCGTCCAGTACGAATTCAAGGACGAAGAGGGCAAGGTCTTCAAGGGCATGGGTGTCACGAGCGACCTCAGCGACATGGGCATCGGCATGGTTGCCTACTCGAGCCTGCCCACGAATGTCCGCGGCAAGGTCGCGGTGATCGTCAATTCCGACCGCCTGGAGGCGGATGCGGTGATCCGCTACGCGGGGCACCGCGAGGGCGAAGCCGCCCGCGGGATGGACGTCCCGGCGCTGTACCGCTATGGCCTGGAGTTCACCGATCCGGCTCCCGAGACCCTCGACGCGGCCGGCCGCATCGCCCAACGATACGCCGTGGCCCCCTGGTACTCCGTGTTCGAGCGCAACCGCGAGAGCGGCTTCCGGCGCCCTCACATCTCCCACCGCGAGGTGGCGAGGGAGGACTTCAAGCTGCCGGTGACCCTCAAACTCGGCGACGAGGAGGTCCACTGCACGACGCGCGACCTCAGCATCAGGGCCATGCGCTGCATCCTGGCCACGCCCCTCGATGAGGAGGCCACCTACGAGGCACAGGTCGTCAGCCCGGTCGGCACGATCCACGTCACGGCCCGTGCATCGACCACGCGTGTCATCACCGAGCCGCCCCACAGCGTCGTGGAGTACGTGATGATCTTCGATGAGTTCCACGGCCAGGGCCGCAGCATGATGCAGTCCTTGATCGATCTGGGAGCCCAGCCGGTCCTGCGGTCGTCCCTGGACCTCAGTCATCAGATGCCCCCGCGGCCCTACTCGCGGCCCGTCTTGGCCGGCGCCCTGACCGTGGCGGCCTTCTCTCCGATCGCCATCGGGCTCTTCCACGAAGTGCACGACGACGACCTCTTGCTGGCTGCCGGCACCGGCGAGGAGATCATGGTGGCGGACGACATCCGCCCCGAGGACCTCGACCGCATCCTGGCCGACACCCTCGCCGCGCCCAACCCCGAGCGGCGCAGGCTGCTGCTCTTGAAGGACGCCCTCGAGGAGTCCGGCCGCAACGGAGACCTGGTGCGCGTCTGTCGTGTGTTGACCGCGAGGGATCCCGAGGACCCGAACATGGGCATGGCTCTGGTCAGCGCGCTCACGCGCGCCGGGCGCGGCCGCGAAGCCCATGAGACGAGCGAGGCTTGGATCGTGCGGATCGCGCGTGCGAACCCCGACGACCCCAACCTGCTGATGTTCCAGGTGCTCCAAGCCCGGAACACGCTCGTCGAAGGCGATTCCTACGCGGCCCTGAACCTGTTCCGCCGAGCGCTGGCCCAGTTCCCCGACGACCTCACCACGCGCAAGGAGTACGCGGGCCTCCTGCTACATGTCGGTCTCGCCGACGAGGCCTTGCGCCAGTACGCGACCCTCCCGCAGACATTCGAGGTCCGTCTGGAGCTGATCGCCATCTACAACTCCCTGCTGATGTTCGAAGCTTCCGAGCAGATGATCCGGGAGTTGCTGCGCGAGCGCCCCTCCGATCGCAACCTGCAACTCGAGCTCGGGAACCTCTTGACTTGGCAGAGGCGTTTCGACGACGCCCAGCGTGTCTACCGGGACCTGCTCGCAGAGACGCCCTACGACCTGGAGATCAGGATGCTCCTCGCGGAAACCATGACCTGGTCGGGCGAGGGCGACGAAGCCCTGGCCGAGTACGGTCGCATGATCGACGAGGGCCACGACGAGAACGACGGCGACTGGCGCCTGCTCTCGGGCTTCCTCGACGCCTACCTGGGCGCGGACCGGCGTACGCAGAGCGATACGCGCAGGCTGATGTGGATGGTGAGCCTCTACGACCACTCCGTGGCCCAGCGCTCCGACATCCCAGGTCGCTTGGCGACCGCCCTGGCCCTGGCCGGCGATCACGAGCGCGCGTTGGTCATGCTCAGGACGGCCGTCGAAGAGGATCCGACCGACCGCGACCTGCGGGTGCGGCTGGCCGACGCCCTGAGTGCGGCCGGCAAGCACAACGAGGCTCAGCACCACTACCGGGCCCTCCTGGCGGAGGTCCGTGGGGGCAGGAAGCTCCGCGGCGGGCAGTAGTCGGGTTCCCATTACAGGTTCTCGCACCCCCCGGGGAGAGGGCAGGGCTAAGGTGCGGCTGCTGCACTGACCGATAAGCCACGCGATGGACTCCTCCCACCCTGAGAAGATCCGGGGCTTGCACGAGGGTGCTCGGCGCCTCGGACGTCCCGTGCCCCGCCCCATGGCCGGACCGCGGGCCGCGCCCCCCGGACGCCCCGAGGCCCTCGACCCCACGCCGCGGGCGATCAGCGTCGCGGGGCTGGAGTTCGGCAGCGAGCTGCCGGAGTTCTGCTCGGAGAACCCGGGCAAGAGCGGCCAGGAGTACTGCGTCAACCGTGGGCGTACCTACGAGATGCTCGCGCGCCTGGGGTTCAAGACCTTCCGTATCCCCTTCCGCTGGGAGCGCGTCCAACCCCTCCTCGGAGGTCCCCTCGACCCCGACGCCATCCAGCACCTGCGCCTGCAAGCCAGTCTGGCCGCCAAGGTCGGCGGTCGGGCGCTCTTCGACCTGCACAACTACGGGCGCTACGTGCAGAGCGTCGGCGGAGCGCCGGTCGAGTACGCCCTCGACAAGGAGGTCGAAGGCCGCATTCCGCTCTCCTCCGACGACCTCGCCGAGCTCTGGGCGCGCCTGTCCTTCGCGCTCTGCGGCCTGCCCGAGAACGCCGGCTACGGACTGATGAACGAGCCCCACGACCTCGGAGAGGGCGTCTGGGTCAACGCCTCGAACAAGGCCGTGCAGGCCATCCGCTCCGGCGGCGACACCACGCCCATCTACGTCAGCGGCGACAGCTGGGCCAGCGCCGCACGCTGGGTCTGGGTCAATCCTTCCGAGCCCTGGATCGAAGACCGCGAGAACGCGATCGTCTACGAGGCGCACTGCTACTTTGACGAGGACGCCTCCGGCCAGTACCGGCAGACCTTCGACGAGGAGCTGGAACGCGATCCCTTCCTGGTCAAGCGGCCCCTCGCACGCCTCAAGCCTTTCCTCAAGTGGCTACGCGACAACGAGGCACGGGGTTTTCTCGGTGAGGTCGGCGTCCCGGTCGCCGACGAGGACTGGACGGGTCTCCTGGCTCCCTTCCTAGAGGCCCTCGACCAGGCGGGTGTGCAGGCCGCGTGGTGGGCCGCCGGCGAAGCCTGGGGCGACTACCCCATGGCCTTGCAGCCGGGGAACCACGGCCTCGGCCAGTCCCTGGCCGAGAAGGAGCTCTTCCGGGCCTTCGCCGGCGGGCGGGGCTAGTCGCTGGCGATGCAGTACCGCCGGCGCTCGCCGCGCAGGGCGGGCTCCCCGCCGACGACAGCCACCGAGGCGCTGAAGGAGTCCTCGAGCTGGTTGAGAGCCAGGACTCGTGCGGTCTGCGTGAGGGGCGCGTGCTCCGCGACCAGAGTCGCGCCGCCCAGATCGGTCAGGTAGACACGCCCAGCCGCGGCCACGGGAGATGCGTAGAGGTTCGCCAGGCGCAGGGGGCCGGTCTCCAACGGACGTTCTCCGTTTCGCTCCAGCGGATCGGCGGGTCGGCCAGGGGCGCCTCGCCGGTCCCCAGCGGGCCGCGCCAGCTCCCCCACTCAGCGGCGGGATCGCCCGCCAGACCCAGCGAGAGCAGGAGCGCCAGCGCGAGGCTCACGGAAGGGCCGCCCCCACGCTCCTCCGGCAACGGAGTAGGTAGGCCGCGCTGGCGAGCGCGAAACCCCCCAGCGCCGCGGCCCAGGCCACGCTCCAGCCCGAGGCGGCGATCTGAACCGCGCAACCCGCCAGCGCGGCCAGGCGGGCGCCCTCGAGGGCAGTCGCCCACGATCGGCCTTCGAGCAGGCCGCTCCAAGTAAGCAGGGTCCACAGCAACAACGCGGCTCCCGTCCCCTGCACCCACAGGGGCGTGGTCTGCTCGAAGATCAGGAGCGCGGCGAGAACGGCGCCCGCCGGAACGAACTGCGCCAGCATGTATGGCCGCAGGGGAGCGGCGGCTTGGGCGTCATAACCGAAGCCGGCCGGCGGGAAGGGCGCGGCGGCCTCCCGGGCTCTCTCCGGCTTCCACTCCGGGGGTCGAAACCACAACAACCAGCGATCGAGCCTCCCTGGCAGGGCGCGGCTCGCACGCCACAGCTCGGCCCACGGCACGAGATTGGCCCGCAGGGGGTTCCAGCTCTCGAGCGGGCTCAGGCTGCCGTAGGTGCAGGGCTCGGCCTCCGGCTCGAAGGTGCCGAAGAGTCGATCCCAGACGATCAGCATGCCCGCGTGGTTGCGGTCGATGTAGCGGGCGTTGATCGAGTGGTGGACGCGGTGGTGAGACGGCGTGTTGAACACCCACTCGAACCAACCCATCCGGTCCACGAGCTCGGTGTGGATCCAGAACTGGTAGAGCAAGTTCACGGCCACGCAGGTGGCCCAGACCCCCGGTGGCAGGCCCGCGACGGCCAGCGGCAGGTAGAAGACCCACGAGAACAGGGGGCTGAAGGCCGACTGGCGCAGGGCCACGGCCAAGTTGTAGTCCTCGCTCTGGTGGTGGACGACGTGCATCGCCCAGGCGAAGTGCACGCGGTGGCTGAAGCGGTGGTACCAGTAGTAGAAAAAGTCCACGCCGATCATGCCGACGGCCCAAGTGAGCGGCGCGTCGAGCGGGAAGTCGAGGACGCCCCAACGCGACCAGACCCAGGCGTAGATCGCCACCAAGGCGCCGTGGGCGAACAGGCCCACGACCTGCTCGGTGACGCCGCAGCCGAGGTCCGCCAGGGAGTCGTTCAATCGGTGGACGCGCCTCCCGCGCCTCTTCGCCACGCCGACCTCGATGGCGATGAAGAGCAGGAAGAAGGGCACGGCGACGCCGATCGGGTTCAGGTCCATCGGGCGGATTCTACACCGCGTCCCGCGCGAGAAGAGGATCGCCAACGCCCTGGTGGCCACGAGATGGACCATCGCCTCTTGCGAGGGAGTGAGGTCGACTCCTGGCGCGATCGAACACGATCCCACCGCCTCCCCGTGGGGGCGGACGGCATTCCGCCGGGTATCCAGAGAATGGAGGCGGCCCTAGCCGGACGAAGAACACGGAATGGGCCGTTCGCTCCGGGACGGATCTCCTCTCTGCGTTCCCCCGCGTTCATGCGCCCGACCCTCCCCGCCATCGCCCTCGTGCTCGTCGCTACGCTCGCTTGCGCGGGTGTCGCTCTCCTCCTTGGCGGACCGCCCGGCTCCAGGGGGCTCCCGGCGCCGCCGGTCGCCGCGGCGGAGGCGATGGAGGGACTGCCGGCCGCCGCTCCCGTCACCCAACCGCGAGGCGCTGCGCCCGAGGTCGCCAAGAAGACCGACGCCGAACCGCTGGAGGAGAGCGGGAACGCGGAGGAGCAGGGCGCAAGCGGCGGACACTCCGTGCGCGGCACCCTCGTCCTGATCGATGGCGAGGACCAGGAGCTGCCCGCCGCCAATGGACGCTTCGAGGTCCTCTCGCGCGTCGGCGATGAGGAGGCCAGGGCCACCGTCGAGGTCATCGCGGGCCGCTTCACGTTCCTCCTGCCCGATCCCGAGCTCTGCGTCGTCGAGAGTGTCTCCCTCTCAGACGGTCGCCGCGCGGCTCTCGTGGCCGACTACCCAGGAGGGCTCTTGAGCGGACCCGTCGAGGACCTCTTCCTCGAGGTACTGGCGCGCCCCCTGGCCGAGGTCTCGCTGGTCGTGGTCGACGCCGTGACCCGGGGCCACCTGAGTGGGCTCGAAGTACGCCAAGCCTACGACGCCGACACGTTCGGCGAACTCCATCCAGGCGCGGAGGAAGGCTACGCCGCCGTACACCGCGACCTCGCTTCTCCGGCGCGATTGAAGGCGGTGGAACCCGACTGGGCGACGGCGACGACCTGCTGGGTCCACGCTCCGGGCTACTCCTGGAACCAGATCACCGTCGATCACGTCAGGGGCGGGGAGTACGTCGTCGCCCTCGAGCCCGGGGGCGAACTGCACCTGGAGGTGCTCGGAACCCCACCCCGCGCCCAGGCCGTCGTGCGCCTGCGCCGCGCTGGAGAACAGGCTCCGGCCCTCGAGGAGCCGTACCGCCGGGGGGAGCCCTTGGAGTGGCAGGGCGTGCCCACCGGATTCCTGCAAGCGACCTTGGAGATCGGCGACTGGTGGGACGACTGCGAGGTACTGGGCACGACCGCGGTCGAGATCGCAGCCGGCGAGCGGACCCTCGCCGTGATCGAGGTCTCGCCCGTAGTCTCCGCGCCCGGTAGCGTGCGCTGCACGGGGACCGTTCGGGCGGGAGCCTTCTGGCGCGAGCACGGCTTCGACCTACGCTTCAACCCCCTTGGCAAGGCCAAGAACTGGGTGCACCGTTCGCCCTCCGTGCGCGCCGACGACCTCGTCGTCGATCCCTCCGATCCCGACCTCCTGCACTGGGAGCTCACCCTGCCCGCGGCGGGCACTTGGCAACTCGTGTTCGGCACGACGGCCCTGCACGCTGACTTCGAGGCCGTCGCACCGGTGACAGAGGGCGTCAACCTGGTGGTCCCCGATCCCGCCGAGCTGCGTTTCACGGTGCGCGACGCCGTCACCGACGAGGTGATCGAAGACGCAGGTCTGTACTGGGCGTACGCGGGGGCGAGCGTCCTCGAGTCGATCATCTGGACGCCGCCCGAGTACGACGGAGAGAGCGGAGTCCATTCGCTCGTCATCCCCGCCGGCAGGATCACCGCTGAGGTGTGGGCCGATGGCTACGCGCGCACCGAGGCCGTGGAGCTCGATCTCCCGCCGGGCGTTACCGAGCGCGAGTGGTTCCTCGATCCGAGCGCGGGCGCTCTGCGTTTCACCTTCCAGGAAGGCGAGAACACGATCCAGGCCAACCTCATGGAGTGGGAAGTCGAAGTCGAGCCCCTCGACGGCGAGGGAGACATCGACTGGATCAGCGATGACACGATCGTGTTCACCGCTCCGGGCCGCTATCGGATTCGGATGTCGGGCCGAGCCGGCTACCTGCCGGTCGAGCTAGAGGCGGAGGCCCCGCTCGTCGGAACCGACTTTGTGCAGGTCACCATCGAGCGGGAGTGAGCCCGCCCGCCGGCGGACCGGCGGCCCGCAATCGCCCGGGTGCCGTTCGCCATCGAGAGGGAGTAAGCTCGCCTTCGGGTCCACATGGAAACCGAGGGCGACAGCGGACGGGCGGCCGCAACGACGAACCGGCGATGTCGAAGAACCCTGCGCCATGTCTCGGCGGCAGGAGGCGGACTGCTCCTCGCTCTCCTGATCACCGAAGGTCTCGTGCGCCTTCACGGCGGGGCGGGTGAGGTCAAGACGATCACCCTCGATGCACCGGAGAGCGCCTACCAGCGTTCGCGCAACCCGTTGCTCGCCTACGAGCTCAAGCGCGACTACCGAAACGACGCCCCCGACCTGCGGCGCACCTTCGAGCGCACGAACGCCCACGGCCTGCGCGACCGGCCGCGCTCCCACGCGCGCCCGGCGGGCATCGAGCGGCGCGTGCTCCTCTTGGGCGACTCGGTGGTCGAGGGCCACGGGGTGGCCGAGAGCGACACGATCTCCAGTCACTTGGAGCGAATCCTCGCCGACGAGCGCACCGAAGTCCTGAACTTCGGGGTCAGCGGCTACAACACGCGCGCCGAGGTCGCCCTTCTCGCCGAACGCGGCCTGGCCTTCGCGCCGGACGTCGTCGTACTCCTCTTCGTCCACAACGACTTCAACCGCGAGGCCCTGCGCCTCGAGGCGACCCCGCGTCCGGGGTGGGCGAACGCCCTGTTCGAGCGCTCGCACCTCTTCCGCTTCGCCGCCCTGCGGTTCGACTTCCTCGGGTTCTCGGCGGATCTCGATCCGACCGGATGGAACCGGCGCGCCATGGGCCAGGGAAACGTGACCGCGGGCCTGCGTGAACTGGAGCGCTTGGCCGACGAGCACGGATTCACCGCCCTCGTAGCCGTCTGGCCGACCTTCCTCGATCAGGGCGTGATCGACACGGGCGGGGTGGACGAACGCGGGCGGCCGCTGCCTTCGCGCGACGGCCGAACGCCACCTGCGGCCGCCGAGGGCGGAGCGTTGGTCATCGAGCACCTCGCCGCCGCCAACGGCCTGGCCGCCGTGCGCCTCTCCCCCTACTTCGCGCTCGACGCCGGGCGCAATCCACGCCTGGAGTGGACGAACGGTGACCGCACCCACCCCTCCGCCGCCGGCTGCCGGCGTGCCGCACAAGCCCTCGCCGACGTGCTGCGCCGCCACGCGGCCGGGGAGCTGCACCCGACACGGCCCCCGGCCGGCCCGACGCCCGAGGGCATCGAGCGCGAGCTGGGTCTCGGCGGGAGCGCGGTGAGCTACGCCCGCGTCCTCGTCAACGACGGCGTGCGACACCTCGACGAGGGCCGCCTCGATGAAGCGATCGCCGCCCTCACCACGGCCCTCGAGCAGGAAGACAGCCGGCTCGCGGCCCACTACAACCTGGCGCTGACCTACTTGCGCAAGGGCGAGAGCGCCGACGCGCGGCGACACTTCGAGGCCGCCCTGCGCGTCGATCCCGAGTCGAGCCTCGTCCACGCCGGGTTGGGGGCTCTGCACTCGAGGGAAGGCCGTCTGGAGCCCGCGCTCGAGCACTTGGAGCGAGCCCTCGGCCTGCGCCCCGACGACCCACGGGTCGCCGCCAACCTCGGCGGCGTCCTCGTCCGCTCGGGGCGCTTCGAACAGGCGGAGCGTCTCTTCCGCAGCGCCCTGGCCGGGCGCGAGGCTTCCCCAGCGGTACACGTCCAACTCGCGCGCCTCTTGGAACGGCGCGGGGAGACGGCGCAGGCGCGGGCGCACTACCTGCGAGCGCTCGAGCTCGCGCCGGCCGACCGCTCCGCCGCTCAGGGCCTGAGGCGCGTCGTGAACGGGCGCTGACGGCTGGACCCGCGTCCGCGAAACGTCGCCTCAACCGTGGGGTGCTACACTCCCTCCGCCGCCCGGACATGAGAGTCCTCCACGTCTACACGGTCTCCGAGTCCCTCCCGGCGCCGTCGAAGCCCATCGCGGAGTTCATCGAGATATCCTTCTCTCTCGCCTACCTCGCCGCAGCTCTGAAGCGCGCGGGCCACGAGTGCAACCTCGTCGTCTTGCGCCACGGACGATTCAAGCGGGAGCTCGAGACGGCCATCGAGCGCTCGCGCCCCGAGCTGATCTGCTCGACGGCGGTCGCTACCGAGTACCCCTTCGTCGAGAGAATCGGCCGCTGGACGCGAGAGCGCTGCCCCGACGCCTATCACGTCGTGGGCGGCACGCACCCGATCCTGCGCCCCGACGAGGTCGCGGAGGGTCCCTGGGACGCCGTCTGTATCGGTGAGGGCGAGGCGGCGGTCGTGGAGTTGGCCAACGCCCTCGCGCGCGACGAGGCCCCCAGCGAGATCGACGGCTGGTGGATCAAGAGCGGTGGCGACATCGAGAAGAACCCGCCGCGGCGCTTCGAGGAGGACCTCGACTCCCTCGCCATCCCCGAGCGCCTCCTCTGGCGTGATTGGATCACCGACGCGCGCAAGCACACGATCCTGATCGCCCGTGGCTGCCCGTTTCCCTGCACCTACTGCTCGAACCGCGCCCTCTCGAAGACCGCCGAGGGGAAGTTCGTGCGCTTCAGGTCCGTGGCATCCGTCATCGCCGAGCTCGAGCAGCTCTGCGAGGAGTTCCCCGAGGCAACCTACTGCTACTTCGAAGTCGAGACGATCACCTCGAACCGCAAGTGGGCCTTCGAGTTCGCCCGCCGTCTCGCGGAGTTCAACGCAGGCCGCGAGACCCCGCTGGAGTTCGCGACCAACTTCCGCGTGCACCCCGGAAAGCGCTTCCCCGACTTCTTCGCCACCCTCGCCGACGCCGGGTTCTCCTACCTGCGCATCGGGATCGAGTCGGGGAGCGAGCGCATCCGGCGGGAGGTCCTCAAGCGCTACGAATCCAACCAGGACCTGCTCGACACCTTCGCGGACGCCCAAGCCGCGGGGCTCGGCATCTTCGCCTACAACTTGATCGGGATCCCCGGAGAGACGCCCGAGGACTTCATGGAGACGGTCGCGATCAACCGCTCCGCGGTCATCGCGCGCAGCTACATCGGGATCTTCCATCCCTACCCGGGGACCGAGCTGGCGACAGTCTGCGAGGAGCGCGGCATCGTCGTGCCGCGCCTGGAGGACTGCGCCGAGCGCTTCCGCGCCCGACTTGGCCTTCCCGAGTTTCCCGACCGGCAGATCGAACGCCTGTTCCGTGACTTCAAGTTTCTCGTCGCGGACGAGCGCGCCGGGCTCTTCGAGCGCGCCGACGCCTTCGCGTGGCAGACCATTCGCGGCTACCCGGCCCTCGAGCGAATCGCCCGTCGCTTCCGCGGGACGGGGATCCTCTCCAGGATCCGCAAGGTGGCAGGGGGCGTTCGCTCGCTCTTCGGTGGAACGGGTTCGAGCGAGAACGGGGCCTGAATCGGCTCGCCGTCCTTGAGAGCGGGCCGGCGAGGTTGACAATGGCCGCCCCACGACCATGCGGATTCTCTTCCTGATCGATCTCTGGGACCCGCGGATCGGCTCTTCGGTCCGGCAGATGTACCAGCATGCCGCTTGTCTGCGCGAGCGCGGCCACGAGACGGCGGTCGTCTCCACGGACCCCAATCGCGCCGAGTGCGGCCGGAGGACGGTGGAGGGCTGCGAGGTGTACCTGCTCCACTCCGACTACCCGCCGCGTCTCCGCTCGTGGGTGGCCCTGCGCCATCATTCGGTCCTCGGCCCCCTGCGCGAGGTGCTCGTGTCCTGGCGGCCCGACGTCGTGCACAGCCACCTCATCCACACGCACCTCTCCTATGCCGCGCTCTTGGAGGCGCGGTCGGTCGGCGCGGGGGTCGTTTTCACGGCCCACGACTCGATGACCTTCTGTTACCAGAAGCTCGACTGCTTCCACGGTGGCCGGGAGCGCGCCTTCGCCGGCAAGGACTACCGGGCGCATTGGGCAAAGTGCATCCCCTGCCAGCGCTTCCGCTTCCGTCCGGGGCGCAACGCCGCCATCCGCCGGGTGCTAGAGGAGACCGTCGATCGCTTCACGGTCGTCACCAACGAGCAGAGGATCGCGATCCGCGCCAACGGAATCCGTGTGGACCGCACCATCAACAACGCCATCCGCATCGGGGATCGGGCGCCAGACCAGGCGCAGGTGGCTGCCTTCCGGGCGCGCTTTGGGCTCACCGACAAGCACACGGTCGCCATCGGGGGCAGGCTTCACGATCTCAAGGGCGTCCGGCAGGTGTTCGAGATGCTCGCCATCTTGCGCGCGGAGTTTCGTGACCTGCGAATGGTCGCCCTGGGCAAGGAGGAGGTCTACCGGGGCTTTCAGCCGTACGCCGCCGAGTGCGGCGTCGATGATCTGGTCGTCTCGACCGGCTGGCTCGACGGTTTGGATCTCGCCTGCGCCCTCGCGGCTACCGACGTGATGCTGACGCCCTCGATCTGCTTCGAGACCTTCGGGCTGATGAACCTCGAGGCGATGGAGTTCTCCAAGCCCGTGGTCGCCACGAGCTTCGGCGGTTGCCCCGAGGTGATCAGAGACGGAGTGAACGGCTTCGTCGCCAACCCCTTTGACGTAGAGGTCTTCGCGGAGCGCATCGCGCGGCTGCTTCGCGATCCGACCCTACGCGCCCAAATGGGCGCGGAAGGTCTGCGGCTCTTGACCGAGCACTTCACCATCGAACGGCTCACCGACGAGTTCCTCGAGGAATACGAGCTCGTCGACGCCCAGGCCCGGGCGCGCGCCTTCGAAGCGAGAATGCTCGTCTGGTACCCGCTCAAGGTCGCGACGCGGTCATCGGGGCGGGGAGAGCGGAGCCTGCGAGCGAGGGCATCCACGGCGGTGTACAGGCGAGCTTCCAGGCGACCGTGGCGGTAGTCCCGCTCGCGGACTCGACGCTGGGCACGCCGGTTCCAAAAGCCGATGCGGCGCCGCCCCAGCCCCACCGAGAGACTGGCGAAATGCTCGTAGACCGCGCGGCGGTCCGCGACCCGCGAGGGGATCTGGCCCGGCCAAGGCGACTCCTGAACGAGGTGGTAGGAGCTCGCTCCACTCCAACCCTCCAGGTGCTCGGGCGGTTCGAAGCCCAGCTCCACCGAGCGCGGGTACATGACCGTCCCGGGGATCGGCAGAAAAGGCCAGACCATCGCGCGGCACAGGGGCGTGAGCGCGGCCACGCGCTCACACTGGTCGATGGTGCGCATCATCGCCTCCTCCGTCTCGTCGGGGAAACCGATCACGTAGGTCGCCAGGCTGCAGACGCCGCGGTCGGCCAGCCGCTCGATCGCGCTCTCGTTCACTTCGGGGGAGCACTCCTTGCCGATCACGCTCATCACCCCGGCATCACCAGTCTCGGTCCCCAACTGCACGCAGTACATGCCGGAGTCGCGCATGGCATCGAGGGTCTCGGATTCATAGCGCGAGACATGGGCGGATTGCATCAGCGCGTACCACCAGAAGTGATGGCCGCGCTCGAGCAAACCATCGGCGAGGGTCTTCATGCGCTTCTGGGAAACGCCGAAGTTCGCATCGAAGAAGCGCAGGGAGTCGAACCCCCAGCGATCATGGAGCTCACACAGATCGTCGAGCATCCGGTCGGCGCTCATCGCCTTCCATCGACGGCCGCTGACGCCCGGGGAACTACAGAACGAACAGGGTTCCGGGCAGCCGAAGCTCGAGAAGTAGGGAATCGCGAAGAAGGGCTTGTCCTGGTGTCCGGGCGGTACGACCGGCCCTTCCAGCTCGCGGCTTGGGCGGCCGGCGAGCTGGCTATCGCGGTAGGGCGCAATCTCCAACAGGTGCCAGGGGAAGTTCGGTAGCTCCTCCCACCCAGCGAGTGGGCGGGGGGCGGTCCGGACCAACCGATCATCTCGCAAGAGCGCTAGGCCGGGGATCTCGTCGATTCCAGTGCGCGCGTCGCTGGCCCGGACGAAGTCCGCGAAGGTCAGCTCTCCCTGCCCGAGGCACACGGCGTCGAACAGGCCTGTCCTGAGATGCTGCTCCGGGGCGACGCTCGGGAACCCCCCCCCCCCGATGACCGGCAGCTCGCGGTTGGCGGCCTTGACGCGCCTGACGGCATGCAGCCCGTCGGTGATCTGATAGCCGAGGATACTGCTCGTCCCCAAGCAGAGGGCGCCCTCGCAGGCCTGAGTCAGGCGGCGGTGCGCCTGTTCGGATGGATAGAGGTTGCCGTCGATGATCACGACCTCGTAGCCCTCGCGGTCGGGAATGCCGGCCACGGCGAGGACGGAGAGCGGGAGGAGGTCTCGGCTGGCACGAAAGCCCCACTCCGGATCCGCCAGACGTGGGAAGTAGAGCACGACGCGCTTGCTGCGCTGGATCATCGCGACTCGGCTCCCGGCGACGAGTCCCGCCCGGACAACACGCTCGTCTGATAGCCGCGCCGGTCCCGGCGCGCACCCGTGCCGCTGAACCGACGGCCGATACGATCGTAGATGTCGAAGGCCTTGGCCTCGACGGAGCCGAAGCGGTAGTCACCGCAGGCGATGCGCCGCCGCGCGCGGCGCTCCCAGACGCCAACGCGCTCGCGCGCCAGGCCCAGGGCCAGGTGCGAGTAGTGCTCGTAGAGCTTGCGGCGGCGCGCCACGCGCCGCGGGATCTGTCCCGGCCAAGGCTCCCGCAGGTGGTAGATACCGTCCGCCGCCCAGCCCTCGAGGGATGTGGGCGGCTCGTAGCCGAGACGGATCGCGGGGGCGTACATGGCCGTGCCCGGAATCGGCCGGAAGGGCCAGGCGTTGCAGCGCGCCAGCGGCGAGCGGGCCGCGATCCGCCGCGCCTCGTCCAGGGTCGCCATCATCGACGCCTCGCTCTCACCGGGGAAGCCGATGATGTAGGTCATCCAGGTGCACACTCCCCGGCGGTCCATGGCGGCCGCAGCTTCGAGGTTGTCGGTCGCTCCGGTGTGCTTGCCGATCTCGGCCATCATCCGGTCGTCGCCGGTCTCCGCGCCGAGCAACGTCACGTAGAGGCCCGCCTCGCGCATCGCGTCGATCGTCGCCTCCTCGTAACGGACGACAGACCCCGACTGCATGGTCATGTACCACCAGAAGTGGGCGTCCTGGGCAATCATGCCCTCGCTGAACTCCCGCGACCGCTTCTCGTGGACGCCCCAGTTCGCGTCGTAGAAGCGCACGGTGTCGAACCCCCAGCGTGCATGGAGCTCGCACAGGTCGTCGACCATGCGGTCGGCCGGCATGGCCTTCCAGCGCAGGTTGGAGACCTCCGGCGAGCAGCAGAACCCGCAGGGCTCGGGGCAGCCGAAGCTGGAGAAGTAGCTGATGCCGAAGAACGGTCTCTCGGCGAAACCGGGGGGCGCCGGCATGCGCTCGACCTCTCCAGTCGGGCGCCCTGCGAGCTGGACGGCACGGTAGGGCTCGATGTCGAGGATCTCCCAGGGGCAGTTCAGGAGCTCGCCCCAGCCCACGACGGCGCGCGGAGGGGTCCGCACGAGGTGCCCGTCGCGCACCAGCGCGAGGCCTCCCACGCCATCGAGCGGAGTCCCCGCGTCGACCGCCTGCACGAGCTCCCGGAAGGTGATCTCGCCCTGGCCGAGGCACACGGCGTCGTACAGGCCCGTGGCGAGCTGGAGCTCGGGCATCACCGAGGCGAACCAACCGCCGATGACGGCCGGGAGATCGGGATGGCGTGCCTTGACGCGGCGCGTGCAGTGCAGGCCGTCCGCCACCTGATGGCCGAGGATGCCGCTCGTTCCGTAGAGGAGCGCGCCCTCGCAGGCCTCGACGACCCGGCGGTGCGCCTCGTCGGCGGAGTACAGGTTCCCGTCCACGATCACGACCTCGTAACCGTCCCGCACCGGCCAGGCGGCGATGCTCAAGAGCGCAACGGGGAGCAGGTCCATGCCCGGCGAGGTCCCGCTGCGTTCATCGGTCTGCCGCGGGTAGTACAGAACGATGCGCTTGCGTTCTCGGATCATGCTCTCCGGTTCCGAACCGGCGTCCGCTCGGGTATCCGAGCGGGGATCCCTACTTGTACCATGTACCCTGCGTTCCCCGTCGCCGGCCTCCATGCCGGCGCCTCCAGCCGCGCACCACTCGATGATCGTTCTGGGCATCTTCGCCTTCGGCATGAACCCCGGCGCCTGCCTCCTGCGCGACGGGGAGCTCGTCGCCTTCGGCGAGGAGGAGCGCTTCACGCGCCTCAAGGGGTCGCACGGGGTGTTCCCCGGCCGTGCGGCGGTCTCGTGCCTCGTACAGGCGGGTATCAACCTCGGCGATGTCGACCGGATCGCATTCGCATGGGACGCGAGCAAGTACCCCTACCGAATGCTGGGTACGATCGGGCGCCAGTTCCTCAAGTACCGCGGGAAGGTGGGAGCTCCTAGCGGCGCGAAGAGCCAACGGCGCGGAAAGGCGAAGAACGCCAACGCTCTGTCCGTCCTGCTGAACCTCCTCAAGTTCACGCCTCGGCGCCTGCTCGAGGAGATCCGCCTCGCCCTGCGCGCGACCGGCTACCGCGGCGAACTGCCGCCAATCGAGTTCGTTCCACACCATCTCAGCCACGCCTACAGCGCCTACTACACGAGCCCCTTCGACGAAGCGCTCGTCTTGACCCTGGACGGCTCCGGCGAGGACACCTGTACACAGATCACCCACGGCGAAGGCGACGACCTGCGGGGCCTCTCGACGACGCCCATCCCCCACTCCTTGGGCTGGTACTACGCCGCGTTCACGGCCTACATGGGTTTTCTCCCCTACCGACACGAGGGAAAGCTGATGGCCCTCGCCGGCCTCGGGCACGCCCGTGCCGCCGACAACCCCTGGCCCGAGCGCCTGCGCAATCTCCTCTCGACCGACGGCGACTCCTACACGGTAGACCCCACCTTCACGCGCTTCGGCAGCCATTCCCATGCCGAGCGCTTCACCGACAAGCTGGTGGAGTTCATTACCGGCTACGACTCCTCCCTGAGGCCCCTGGGACCGATGCACGCCGCCGACCACGGGCGGCTCCTCCAGCCGGCCTATGTGGACCTCGCCTGGGGTGTCCAGCGGCGGCTCGAGGAAGTGGTCGGCGACCTCGCCCGCAGCGCCCTTCGCGAGCACCCGACCCCCAACATCTGCCTCGCCGGCGGCGTCGCCCTGAACTGCAAGATGAACGGCAGCCTGCTCGGCCTGAATGGCGTCGAGCGCGTCTTCGCCTTTCCCGCCAGCAACGATGCAGGCTCATCGATCGGCGCGGCGATGGTCGTCGCACACCGGGGCGGTGACCGCATCAAGCGCGCCCTCACCAACGCTCATCTCGGACCGGAGTTCTCCGACGGCGCGGTTCGCGATGTCCTGCGATTCAGCAAGGTCCCCTTCAGCGAGCCGCCGGACATTGTCGAGGCGACGGTGACGCGCCTAGCTCGAGGGGAAGCCGTCGGCTGGTTCCAGGGTCGCATGGAGCTCGGCCCCCGAGCCTTGGGGGCACGCTCGATTCTGGCCGATCCGCGCCGAACGGACGCGAGCGAGCGCCTGAATCGCGAGGTCAAGGCACGCGAGATCTGGCGCCCCTTCTGTCCTTCGATCCTCTCCGGCCACGAGGACGAGCTCGTCGGCGGCGCCACCAACGCCGACTTCATGACCGTCGCTCTGCCGGTGCGCGAACAGAGCCTTGCGGCGATGGAGCAGTGCCGCCACGCCGACGGAACGACGCGCCCGCAGGTCGTCCGCGAGGAGGTCCACCCGCGCTACCACGCCCTCCTGCGCCGCTTCGAGGGCGAGACGGGCACGCCGTTTCTGATCAACACCTCCTTCAACGTGAGCGGCGAGCCCATCGTCTGTACGCCAGCCGAGGCCCTGCGCAGCTTCTACTCCTGCGGCCTCGACGCCCTCGCCATCGGGAGCTTCCTGGTCGAAAAGTGACTCGGCGCGGCCCCCGGGCGCCGCGGTCCTCACCGCTCGCCGCCTAGCGTGCGAACTCGAAGCGGATCTCCTCGACGACCGTGAACGAGTCCTCGCCTTCGACGATGCGCAGGTGCCGGTCTCCCGCCACGTCCTCGAAGCGCTGGAGCGTGTCGCTGGTCGGCCAGTAGACCTCGAGGGCGCGCACGCGCTCGGCGGTCCCGATCCCGATGTGCTGCGTGAGCGGATTACCGCCGAAGCTCCCGCCGCCGTTCACGTGCCGATAGACCGCGCGCGACACTCCCGCCTCGACGAGCTCGGCACGAATCCGCGCCCCGATCGCCGAGCGGTTGGAGCGCACACCGACGAGCGAGAGCTTCAGCCAGTGCTGGTTGAAGCCGGGATTCTCGAACAGCAGGTTGCCGAAATCATCCCCGCGGAAGGCGCCGCCCATCTGCTCGAAGACGTCCTGATCGCCGTCGTTGTCGAGGTCGGCGAAGGCAACGCCGTGCCCCTTCTGCACGTGGGAGAACCCGCCCGCGACGCTGACGTCCACGAAGCCCTCGCCGCGGCGGTTGTGGTACATGACGTTGGGCGTCAGCCCGTCGAAGAACGGGTACCCGGTGCCGAGGTAGAAGTCGAGGTAGCCGTCGTTGTCGAGGTCGCCGAAGTTCGAGCCCATCGGGAGCGACATTCCCGCCAGGCCCTGCTCCGCGGCCACGTCTTCGAAGCCGCCGGCGCCGTCTCCGCGGTACAAACGCGGCGACTCCGCGTCGTGGGGAAGGCCGAGGTAGCTCGCCACGACCGGCGCGAGGCGGCCGAGCGCGGTGTTCTCCACGTAACTGGTCACGTACAGGTCGAGCGCGCCGTCGTTGTCGTAGTCCCAGAACCACACCGGGAAGCTCGCCCGCGGCAAGTCCGTGCCCAGGACGACAGCGACGTCGCTGAAGGTGCCGTCGCCGTCGTTGTGGTAGAGCCTGTTCTCGCCGCCGAGGTTCGAAACGTACAGGTCGGGGAAGCGGTCGCCGTCGTAGTCGCCCCAGGTCGAGCCCTTGGTGTAGCCGCCGTTTCCGACGCCCGCCTGGGCGGCGACGTCGACGAAGGTCCCGTCGCCCTGGTTCTGGAACAGCTGACAGGGAAACGGGCGCGAGGGGACGGCCTCGCTTCCCACGAAGAGGTCGAGATCGCCGTCGTTGTCGTAGTCCGCCCAGGCCGCGGTCTGGGAGGGGTAGTGGGCCGCTCCCAAGCCGGCGCGGAAGGTCACGTCCGTGAAGTTCCCCCCGCCGTCGTTTGCCAGGAGCGAGTTTGGAATGCGGCCGGAGTCTCCGATCAGCCACGCGCCGCGCAACACGAGAACGTCGACGTCCCCGTCGTTGTCGTAATCGGCGTGGACCATGTTGAGCCCGCCGGTGATCCCGCCGAAGGCGTCGCGCTCGGTGAAGGTCCCGTCGCCTTCGCTGTGGCGGAAGTGCAGCGGGTGGTTGGGGTCCCAGGTCGAGTGGATCAGATCGAGCAGGCCGTCGCCGTCGAAGTCCTCGATCACGACGCTCCCGCACAAGTCGAAGCTGTCCAGGCCCAGCTCGCCGGCGATGTCGGTGAAGCGCGGAAACTCGCCCTGTCCGGCGAACACAGCGCGCGGAATGAGGTGCTCGGGCGGGACGCTCTCGGGGTGCTCGCCTAGGGTCATGTAAGCGACATTGAGCAGCCAGCGCGCCCCGAGCTGAAGCGGATCACCCTCCCCGCGCTCGGCGAGCACCCTCTCCAGGTAGGGGATCGCCCGCCGGGAGCCGCGCTGATCCACGTGGACCGCGTCACCCTCGATCGGAAGGATGCAGCTCCGCGGTGTGTGGCGGTCAACGCAGTTGGCGGTCTCCCCGATCCGCAGGTGGCAGACGCCGAGGACGTAGTCGAGCTGCTCGGCGCTCGGCGGGCGGGCTTGGGCCGAGAGACCCTCAAGGGCGCCCTCGGCGGCCTCAAGGTGGGCGAGGGCCTCCTCGAAGCGGCCGGCGCGCAGCTCCCAGGCGCCTACCATGAAGAGCTGGTGAGCGCGCAGGCCGCCGGGCGCGTCGGAAGGCAGGCTCTCCAGGACGCTCAGCGAGTGCCGCAGGGCGCGGTCGCCGAGGTAGGAGTTCTCCGAGGGCGCGCGCGCCGCCACTTCCTCGAGCAGCGCGACCATGCGCAGGTGCCCCTCGCGGTCGGGGGCCGCCTCCAGGTCGGCATCGGGGGAGCCACCGCCGCAGGCCGCCGCGAGGGCGGCGAGCGTTGCCGCGACACCGCGCTCAGCCATCGCCCGCCACCAGCCGCGTCGAGAGCTCCAGGGCGCGCCGCGCCTCCTCATCGTCAGGGCCGAGCTCGACGGCGCGCTGCAGGCTCTCGCGCGCCTCCTCGTAGCGCCCGAGCTGGCCGAGTAACTTGCCGGCGAGCAGGGGCGCCGCGGCGTTCGACGGCTCGCTTCGCGCCGCGCGTTGGAAGGCGTCGAGCGCTTCGGTGGGCAGTCCCGCGTGGACCAGGGCCTCGCCGAAGGCCAGCAGGGTGGGCGCGTACTCGCCTTGGATGCGCAGAGCCTCGCGCAGGGGAGCGAGGGCCTCGTCGAAGCGCCCGGCCTGGGAGCGGACGATACCCAGGTTGACGTGTCCCGGCGCGTAGTCACCGTCGGCGCCGATCGCCAGGAGATAGGCCGCCTCCGCCTCCTCGTTGCGGCCCAGACCGAGCAGACAGCGCCCGGCGCCCTCGTGGGCGGTCGCCAGGGACGGGTCGAGTACGGCCGCTTCCCCGAAGAGCCCGAGCGCCTCCTCGAAGAGATCGGCTTCCAGCCGGCGGCGGGCCGTCCAGACCAACAGCTCGGGGTAGGGGGCCTCGTCGCGCAGGGACTCGAGCAGCGGCGCGAGCTCCCCCGGCTGCGTCGGGCGGTGGAAGGCGCGCCGCAGGCTCGCGGCGCGGAAGACGAAGGTCGCGGGCCGGATGGGGGTCTCCCCGCGCCCGAAGGTCCGGGCGACCGTCTCGTTGTCGGCGACGACCCAGGAGAACCTCTCGGGCGCGGCTTGCCGGGCGCGCTCGAGGGTGTCGGTGTCGGCACCGGAGGGGAGCACGAGGGTCCAGCGCACCTCGGGAAAGTCCGCGGCGAGGTCCGCGAGGTCTGCTGACACGCTCGGCTGGTCACCCGCCGGCGGCGGTGCAACCCAGTGCACGACGCGCGCGGAGGAGCCGTCGTCAGTGAGACCGAGGACATCCAGGGCGGACGCCGCCGGCGCCTCCCGGCGCGCCCGCGTCGCGACCGGCCAGCGCGGTAGCCGCTCCACTCGCGCCGAAGCCTGGCCCTCGGTGAGCACGATCAGACGATCTACGGGCAGGTCCTCCCAGAGCTCGACCGCTCCCGAGGGCCACTCGACGCGCACGCGCTCGACGGCCTCCAGCTCCCCGAGCCCGAAGTGCAGATCGGTGGGCACTTGGCTCTGGAAGCCGTCGAGCACCTTGGCGTGGTCACTGCGCGTAACGCCACCCGCGGTCAGGCGCACGATCGCCCCTAGTGCACCGGCCGTCGAGGGCCCGCTGTGCAGCCGCAGGCGCGCGAAGTGCGCGGGTGCGGCGCGGTTCTCGAAGAAACGCAGACCCTGGAGGGACAGGAGCGCCAAGTCCAAGTCGCCGTCGCCGTCCACGTCCACCGGCACGGTGCAGCGGCCGTCGTGCTCACCGTCGAGTCCGAACAGCCAGCCCGCCTCGAAGAAGCGTCGCTCGCCAGCCCCGTCGGGATTGTAGAAGACGCGATCGCGCTGGTAGCCGCTGAACGACCCCTCGATGTCGACATCCGCGTTCACATCCTGCGTCGCCTCGCCTCGCTCCAAGAACCCTGCGTCGGCGGCAACCTGCCGCCACCAGCAAGTTCACCAATCGGGGAGCTCGCGCTGGGAGTGGGAGGTGAAGCCGTTGGTGACGATCAGGTCCTTGTCTCCATCGTTGTCGAGGTCGCAGTAGTTCGTCCCCCACGCCCATTCGCCGTTGTTGCAGTGGAGCTCGCGGGCCTGTTCGGTCCACTCGCCGTCGGAGCCTCGGGTGTAGAGCATGTTGCCGTTGGCGATGATCAACATGCGTGTGCGCATGTCGTCGCTCAGCCCGGCCGCCAGGGAGGCGATCCGGTTCCCCGCCTCGGAGAACATGTTCGAGATGTACAGGCTCCACTCTCCGGTGTTGTCGGGATCCGCGAGGGTGGCGCCCATGGTGTAGGCGGATTCACCCGAAAGGACCGAGGCTCGGTCCGCGCGGAAGTGGCCGTCGCCGTCGTTCTCCCACAGCACGTTGGGTCCGAAGTCGTTGCCCTCGAACAGGTCGAGATCACCGTCGGCGTCGAAGTCGAACGGCTGGGCGACGAATGTGTACTGGGTTCCGCTCAGGCCGCGCGTGGAGGACTCCTCGCTGAATCGCAGATCGCCGTGGTTGACGAACAGGTGATTGTCCCCGCCGTCTAGGGCCAGCACGGTGTTGAAGTCGTCGCCGCGCGAGTTGGCGTCGCCGTAGGCTCCCGCGAACAGGTCGACGAGCCCGTCGCCGTCGGCGTCGAAGGGCACCAGGGTCGGGATCGCGATGTGGCGCAGGCCGACAGGATTGGGGAACTCCAGCGCCCCCTCCACGCGAGTCCAGTGGCCCGCGCGCCGCGTCCACAGCCCCAGCCGTGCGTGGTCGCCCTCGTATTCCAGGGGGGTCGTGCCGACCAGCTCCTCGAGGCCGTCGCCGTCGAGATCGAACCAGAGCAGGAAATTCGAGCACTCCAGCGGCGCGTCGATGGGCAGGTCTCCGCGCACGAAGCCGCCGTGGCCGTCGTTGAGGAAGAGGACGCTCTCCTGGGTCTGGCGTGTGGCGATCAGGTCCCAGAAGCCGTCGCGGTTCCAGTCGAGAGCGGTGAGGCCGCCGAGAGCCAGGGTGCGGTGCTCGTCGATGGCCTCCTGGATCATCGAGCGGTTCCGGGCGCTCTCGTTGAAGGTGAACCCCAAGGCGCCGGAGACCTCCACGAAGGGCGGCACCCCGCCCTCGGCCCGCGCCCCTTCGTGGGCATGGAGGAGTGCGATGCGCCAGCCGTACTCCTCGTCGCGCACCAGCTCGACCTCGCACTCCACGCGCAGATCCGCCCGTCCTCCATCCAGACGCGTGCCGCCCAGGCGAACGCTGGCTCTTCCGTGGGCGTGTTCTCCGGCGAGGTCGAGGAAGAAGCGGTCGGTGTCGAAGCTCAGGCGATCTCCGCTGGCCCAGCCTTCGGCGTGTTCGGCGAGCACCTCCACCAAGCCCGAGCGGTCCACCGCCTCGGCGTCGTGTTCGGTGTAGACCCGAAGGTCGAGTCCGTCGTTCGCCACTTCGCGGCCTCCGCCACGCCGTGGGAAGCTGCCCTCGAAGTCTCGTGTGAGGGCCGTGACGGCGACGTCGAGCTTCCCTGCCACGACGGGTTCGAGCAGCTTGGCCTGGAGCTCGGCCCCGACCTGCCTCGCCACGCCGTCGGCGAGGAGGATGTCCTGCTGGAACGGGGCCTCCTCCGCCGCGCAGCCGAGCAGGACGAGAATGGTGATTGCGTTTCGCGAACCCATGGTCGCTTCTCCGGGAGCAGCGTACCGTACGGTCCACCCGATCCGCCCGGGCAGAGGTCCGTATATCACACCGCCGCGGCCCCGGCTCCCGGACACCCGCGCGCCGCTTCGGCTCAGCGGCTCTCCCGCGGCACGAGCCGCAGCACGTCGAGCACGACCGTCTCCTCGGCGAGCGGCGGCCGCTCGAGGTGCGGACCGATCAGGCACGGTTCGAGATGGAAGTCGTTGCTGGTCTTGCGCTTGTTGTGACCCTCGATCGCGAGCACCGCTTCGCCGCCTTCCAGGCGCGCGGCGAGCTCGGCTCCCGACCCCAGAGAGTAGAGCTCCCACGCTCGCGCCGAGTGCGTGTCGACGTCGGTGGCTTCCGCTCCGCTGCCCGCCGCCACCGATCCGCGCGCCACCTCGACGCCATTCAGGTAGGCGATGAAGCCATCGTCGAAGCGCACGGCCAAGCGCACGTCCTCGAGACCCTCCAGGCGCGAGGGATCGAAGCTCGCGCGCAGGTAGACGCGGCTGTACTCGCCGCGCATGTCCACGAGCGGCGTCATCTCGTCGTCGCCCCCGAAGCCGAAGCTCGCAGCACCTTGCCGCCAGACCGAGTCATCGAAGCCGACCGAACGCCACGCACCATCGACGGGGTCGCTGCCCGCGAGATAGCGCCAGGTCGCATCCGGCCCGACGAGGGGGACGAAGTCACGCGGGGTGAAGGAGCGCGCATAGGATTCTGGGAGGCCCAGGATGCGTGAAGTCAGCTCGCCGTCGGCGAACTCGAGCATCACGACGTGGTGCGCGGACGCGCACATGCCGGGGTCCTGCAAGAACCACTGATCGAAGCGCGGCACCCGCTGAGGGACGCCGAGGCCGCCCTCGCCGATGTAGATGACGCCGGTATCGTCCTGCGCCTCGGCGCGAATGGGCACGGTGCGCTTGGCGACGTGGCCGTCGGACTCGAGGGCAATGTCGAGGTCGTGCTCCTCGAACAGCGGCACCCAGTGCGGCTTCGCGTCCGCGGGCCCCTTCACCGCCGGGTAGATCGCCCGGTGGTACTGCGCGAGGAGCCAGCGGCGCTGTGGCCGCAGGCGCGCGAGCTCGGCCTCCAGCCACACGGCCTGATCGCCCGCCGCGCTGATCTCGGTGTTGATCGTGAGCAGGGAGACCCTCGGGGTGATGTCGGTCGCGTAGTAGTTCAGCTTCGCGCCCCCCGGATCGTCGAAGATCTCGTCGAACAGGGGGCCGACGTCGTGGTTGCCGCGCGCCGGAATCAGAGGCAGGACGCGCCCCGACGGCGAGGTCGCAACCTCATGGTGGCTCAGCCACGGCCTCCAGTGCGTCCACAGCTCTCCCCACAGGATGTAGTCCCCGCCGTGGGCGAAGGCGATAAGGTCGGGGTGCTCGTCGGCGAGCAGCCCGATGTAGGTGTTGATCTTCAGCCGCGCCTCGTGACCCGAGCGCGAATCGCCCCCATGGAGCAAGCGGAGGGGACGATCGTCCGCCGGAGCGGTCTCGAAGTGCAACTCCCGCGAGCGTGCGCCATCGCTCTCGAGCTGGAACCAGTAGGTCGTCGACGGCTCGAGCCCCGCGAGGCGGGCGTGGTGGTACGAGGCGCCGTCGATCTTCCCCTGCTCGTTCTCGTGCAGGGTGTAGGCGCCGTTGCGCTGGGATTGTTGGCTCTGGGCGTAAGCCTCTCCCGTGCCCGCCCGCGAGATCACGTCGTAGTGAACGACGTGGCGCGAACCCGGCTCCAGCGTGCTCCAGGAAACGGTTGCGCGGTGGGCGGGATCCTCCGTCCAGATCACGCGCCACTGGGCGGGGCTCGTGCCCTCCAGGGCGGTCCAGGGATCGTCTTGCGGCGCGGCGGTGAACAGGACGAGCAGGGCGGTGGTGATCATCGTCATCGGTGTGGGTGCACGGAAGCGGACAACTTGCCACCAAGCGAGAAAGAGCGCCAGGGGCACGCCTGCATTGGCGACGCGCTCGGCGGAGTCGTACCACACAGCGCCCCCCATCGTCGTCATGCGCGCCAGCGCAGTGACGAGCCCCCACGCCGCCATCCAACCGGCGACCCAGCGCCAGCGCCGCAGGAGCAGAAGCGCCGCGAGCAACAGATCGGCCGTACCGATGCAGGTGAGGGCCGTCTCGGCCGAGGACTGGGAGAGCCGCCAAGGAGTCCAGCGCCGGGCGGTCCCGATCAAGAGATCGACGAAGCGCGGGTGGTGGCCGAGGGCTTCCACGCCGTGGGCCACGAAAGTGGCGGAGCTGCCGATCAGGAGAACCCACACGCCCACGGTGTGCAACGCTGGGCTGCGCTCTCGGTGCGAGAGCCACGCGATCAGCCCCAAGGGCGCCGCCAGCCTCACCGCGTGGGCCGCGGGAGCGAGGTGGTCCACGGCTGAGCCGGGGTTCGTGCACGTCGCCACCGTGATCGCGGCGATCCAGGCGGCGGGGACGAGCAGAAGACAACGCGAGGGCCGTAGGAGCGCCGAGACGGCCGCAGCCGCCAGCGCGACCGCCGCGATCCGATCGACGAGGTTCGCGGTCTCCGGCGCAACGCCAGCCTTGATGAACAGCCAGCCGTTCACCGCGCTCCCGGTCACCCACGCCGTCCGCGCCGCCGCGACGCACTGCACGGCGACGGTGACCCGCAGGCAAACCAGCGCACGAGCCAAGGCCACTGAGATCCCTGCCATCGGGCGATATCCTACCCTTGAGGATCCTCTCGCGCAGAGGAGCCGGGCGCAGGGGTTCGAGTCGGCTGGCACGCCGCGACCGCCGCGCTCCACGGGCCGTTGAGGCGTACGCCCGGTGGGACGCCCTGGGGGGCAATCCAGCGCACGATCCGCCAAAGACCCCTAGACTGCGGGGAGCCTGGCTGGGCCGCGCCCCGGCACTCCGCGAAGGATCCTAACTACTGGAAAGCAGACCGCCCATGCGAGCTGATGCTCCCAAGGCAACGATCGCCGTGATCACAGGTCTCCTCGCCCTGGGCACCCCTAACGCCAGGGGCCAGGCGCCGGGAACCAACTACTGCTCGTCAACGACCAACTCCACGGGGCAACCCGCGGTGATGTCGGCACAGGGCTCCGCCTACCTGGACCTGAACGACCTGATCCTGCATGCCGAACCGGTCCCGCCCAACCAGATGGGCATCTTCTTCTACGGACCCGACCAAGCCTCGGTCCCATTCGGTGACGGGTATCGTTGCGTGGGCCCGGGCAGCCAGGGCCTGTTCCGTCTCATGCCGCCGCTCCCCACGGGACAGGCAGGCACCTTGACCCAGGCAGTTGACTACAACCAGCCGCCACAGACAGCCGGGCAGATCACCGCCGGCTCGACCTGGAGGTTCCAAGCCTGGTTCCGGGATCCGGTGGCGGGCCTCTCTGGGTTCAACCTCTCGGACGGATACGAGATTTCGTTCCTGCCCTCCACTTTGATGTGGTTTGTCTCTCCCGCGGGCGATGATCTGGGTCCGGGAACGCTGGACGAACCGTTCCTCACGATCCAGCGTGGCATGAATGAGATAGGAAGCCTCGGACAGGGCGGCACCGTCTTCGTTCGAGAGGGCACCTACAGGGAGCAGGTCGTCATCAGTACATCCGGCTCGCCGGGTAGCGAGGTGATCCTGAGGAATTACCCCGGGGAGTCGCCCCGGATCGATGGCGAGGGCCTCGACAACGACGATTACACCTGGGGCGGG
The DNA here is from genome assembly GCA_002686265.1 of Planctomycetota bacterium. Lineage (GTDB taxonomy): Bacteria > Planctomycetota > UBA1135 > UBA1135. The sequence goes on along the minus strand of NZBA01000048.1, from coordinate 4,175 downwards.
CTCATCCAGTCGCAGTTCTACGACCACATCATCATCGAAGGACTGGAAGTCCACAACTCCCCGTTGGCCGGCATCCGCCTGGCCGAGGGCGACCACCTCACTGTGCGCGCCTGCAAGACCAGGAACACCGTCGAGTCCGGAGTCGGCATCTGGCACAGCACGAATGTCTGGGTGCTAGACAATGAGATACGCCTGGCGGTGGACGGCGGCGGCCAGGAGTGCCTGACGATCGCTGGAGTCGAGAACTTCCTCGTAGCTGGGAACTACATCACCGAGCCGACGGCATTGACCCACGCAGGGATCGATATCAAGGGTTCCTCGAGCTACGGACTGGTCACCGACAACTTCGTCGACGGCATCCCCAGGAACGGGATCTACCTCGACGCCTACAATCAAGAACTGCACCACGTAGACGTCATTGCAAACCGATCTAGACTCTGCGCCAACGGCATCACGCTCTCGGCGGAGCAGGACGAGGGAGTGCTGCACGACATTCGCGTGATGAACAACCTCTGCTGGGACAACTACAAGGTCTGGTGCTGCCAGAACGTCGGGGCCGGCATCCTGCTCTCCAGCCTCGGCGGTGGCTCCCAGCACCAGATGTACAACCTCGCGATCATCAACAACACCTGTTATGGGAATGAGCTTGCCGGCATCTACATCGCGGAGAACGACCACCGTGGTGCGACCGTTCTCCGCAACAACATCCTCGCAGAGAACGTAGAAGCCCAGATCGGGTGCGGAGACACCGTGCCACACGACCTCACCGTGGACCACAATCTGTCGTTTGGGGACGCAGGCAGCGATGAGATCAGCGGCACCGATCACCTATGGGCCGACCCCCTCTTCGTCGATGCGGCAGGAGCCGACTTCCACATCGAGCCCGGCTCTCCAGCCGTCGACCAGGGGAGCTCCGTTGATGCTCCGGCCACGGACTTCGATGGCTTTGATCGTCCCTGTGGAGCAGAGGTGGACATCGGAGCGTATGAGGTGTGCCCCTAACGAAGCTCCGCCGCGAGCCAAACCCATCCCCTGCCAATCGCGAAGGGTTGAGTCTCACCAGGGTGTTTCTCGGCTGACCGCCTGGCATGACCCCAAGAAGTGGTCCAGTCCGAATGAGAGTCCAGTGAGGAGGAGGGTTGAGACCGTCCAGGCGATCCGCAAGACCACGCCCGAGGAGCGCGCCGGAGCCCTGGTGTCGGCGCACAACAACGTCTTCCTCCTGAACTCCGATCGCCGAGGTTGCTTGGTTCACCAAGCAGCGCGAGGAGGGCTACGCCGACATGACCCCCATGGAGATCGCCCAGGAGATGCTCTCCCACGACGACGGCTACACCATGAGCGCCGAGAAGGACGGCATGGTCAACATCGGCGGGTTCCTCTGCCTGCGTGACGGCGACCTCGCCGGTGAGTGCCGCAATCGGCTCCTCCTGACCGAGGGCTTCGCAGGTACATCAGCCTAGTACGACCCTCACTGCCTCGCAGGGATCAGGCACCGCGTCCCTCGGGCGATCAACTCCAGGGGGGCGGCCAGGCGCACGGCGTGAGACATGGGCGCCAGGGCGCCCACCGCCGAACCCGGGTTGGTGCGGGTCGCGACGATGATCGCCGCCGCCCCGTGGTCGCGCAACCTCCCAGAGAAGCGATCCCTGCACGCGTCGATCGCTGGGGGGAACTGGATCAATCCCGCGAGCACTGCACGTTGCTGAGCAACAGATCCGCCGTGCCGTCGGGGTTGAAGGCCACCTGCTCGTTCAGGTACTCGCCGTTGTTCTGGGTCGCTCCGGGACCTTGCGAAGTTCCGGTCCAGGTCACTCCGCCGGGAAGAGGTGCGCCCGCTCCGGCGCGGGGAGAGTAGGGGTAGGGTGCGGGCACGGCGAAGTTGATGAGCGGTGTCGAGAAGGCGACCGGCCCGACCGGGGCGCTGTCCAACCACAGGATCGCCGGGCTCTGTTGCCCGCCGCCGCCGACCAACCCGGGGATGAACCTCGGCGGCACCGCCACCCCGAAGGGCGTCGAATAGGCCCAGAAGAAACCACTCGGCCCGCTCACGAACGGTCCGGTGTAGCCCGTGATCGGGTTGGCCTGCGTGCGCGTCTCGACCGACCACAGGGTCCCCGCGCCGGGCAAGATGTACAGCCGGTAGCCGGCCCCCGGCCCCGTGGGAGCTCCCCCGAAGGGTGAGCCGTTCAAGTCGCGCGTGTCGTTCGCGTACCCACCGCAGACGATCAGAACATCCGTCTGGTCGAACCCCACATCGAGACCTCCCTGCACGCGCAGATTGCCGTAGCCCTCGCCGTCGAAGTCGTAGGACATCTCCGGAATGCGGCTCGGAACCGTATGCGTCGTCCCGTTGGCGGCCGCCAACACCCCGCCGGCAGGCGGCGTCCCCAGGCCCGCCAGCGGGGAAGCGTGCAGCAAGCGCCAGTCGCGTGCGTGGGAGAGGTCGTTTCCGAATCCGCCGGCACCCAGACCGTCGGGGACCGCGCTCAGGAACTCCCCCACGAAAGCCGGGTCCGCGCCACCGGAGCCCGCGTTGGGGTTGATGACCTCCCTCGGGACGGCGCCGAGGATGGTCGAGCGGAAGGTCATGGAGAAGTCGTTCGACCGCGCGGCGGCGGGGTCGAAGGCATTGGTCGGCACCGCGAGAGGAGACACGAGAGCAGAGACGTCGTCGTCGTCGATCCCCAGCAACGCCGTGCGGTTCCCCGCACCGTTGGTCGTCGAGGTGCGCAGCAGGTTGTTCTGGATATTGGGGTTGCCGACTCCGCGCAAGCTCGAGTCCGGATCCCCCCAAGGTGTCCCGGCCAAGGGGTCGTTGACGTCACAGATGCCGACGCTGGACGGGAGCGACTGCACAACGCTCGCGGGATCGCCGGTCGGCACCCAGGTATCCACGAAGGTGTTGCTCAACAAGTGCAGCTTGATGTCGAGGTAGATGCCGCCGGCGGTGAGGTTCCACACGTGCACCATGAGGACGCCGAAGCTCGGACCGCCCACGCCCGTTTCGCCGCCGTCGAGCAAGTCGAACAGACAGTTGGAAACACGGCCCTCGACCGTGCCGAGCTCCGTCTCGGCGTAGATCTGGATGTCGCCGCCCTGGAAGGTGAAACCGTCCAGCATCTCGACGTAGGTACCGTCGACCAGGAACGTGAAGTCCGCCAGGATCTCGGCCGGCCCCCGCGCGCCGCCGGCCACGTACGGCAAGAACGGTGCGAGCCCGTCGGCGACCCCATCGCCGCGCAGGATGCAGGAGCGCGCGTCGGCGCCCTGGACGTTCACGAACTCCTCCATGGTCAGCGGCAGGGGTTCCCCGTTGGTCGCGCCCGAGTAAACGCCGGGGTTCGCGTGCACGAGCCCCGGATTCGCCACCGAAGGCCCGGCGGCTGAAACCGCCATGATGGCGGCTCGCAGGGTCGAGAAGGGTCTGTCGGGAGCGGCGATCTGTGCCAGGGCGTCGTTGCCGTTCAGTGGATCTACCCAGGCCTCGATGAACGGCGCGCCGCCCACGATGGGCGGGAGCGTGGGCCCCGTCCCCCCCTGGGGGTAGAGAGGAGCGGCGCCCGCCGAAGCGGCCGCGGTCAGGACGAATGCGAGCAGGAAGGTGTCGGTTCTCATGGTCTCGGTCCTCGAAGAAGGTCGTCGGGAGCTCTCCTGCCCCGGGTGAATCGGGCGGAGGGAGAGGGGCCGACGCCGCGCCGGTCCATCCTCGAGGCGGGAGCTCGCGGCCGAGGAGGAGGGCTTTTCCAGGAGAAACGCCCCGCCGGTCGGGATGCCCGGCGCGCCCTCGAGAGGCCTTGGAAACCAGATCGGTGGGGCGGGTAGAAGAGAGAGGGCACGGAACCGGGTCCGATTCCCGGTCGTCCTCTACGATAGGGGGGTTTTCACCTCCTCCGTGCGCCGTGCCTCGCGCCTCAGGGATGGTGGGAACCTCGCCATGAATCTCCCGGAAACGCCCGAAACACCCGCTTGCTTCGACCAGACCCTGCGGGCCGCCCGCGAGGGTGGCGAGGGCGCGCGCGAGGCCCTGTTCGACCACCTCTACCCGAAGGTCCAGGCGCACGTCCACCGCCACCTCGTGCGTGAGCTCGGCCGCGACCGCCGCTGGCTGGCCTCCCTGTTCAGCACCGGCGACATGGTGCAGGAGGTCTTCCACAGCCTGATGGCGGATCTCG
>NZBA01000047.1 GCA_002686265.1 Planctomycetota bacterium | reverse complement strand
TCGCCTTCGGGAACGTCGCCTTCGGGAACGTCGCCTTCGGGAACGTCGCCTTCGGGAACGTCGCCTTCGAGCTGCCCTTCGCCCTTCAGGGCGAAGGGCAGCTCGAAGGCCGCGCACTTGAGCTGTTCGGAGAGGATGACGAGATTGTCGGGGTCCAGGGCCAGGCGCTCGCGGGGCTCCGCGAACAGCGCCTCGGGATGCCGAGCGAGGTACTGGTCCACCGGATCCGCCTGAGCGATCTGCACCACCAGGCTCGGCTTCCCTCGCCGGCCCACGCGCCCCGCGCGCTGCCAGAACGAGGCCTGGGAGCCCGGGTAGCCGACCAACACGGCCACGTCGAGGGCGCCGATGTCGATCCCGAGCTCGAGGGCGTTGGTGCTGACGACCACCTTGACCTCTCCCGAGCGCAGGCCGGCCTCGATCTCGCGCCGCAACAGCGGCAGGTAGCCACCGCGGTAGCCGCGGACCTCGTCGGGGCGCAGGCCCAGGTCCCCGGCCGCTTCCTTCAGGTAACGCGTCAACACCTCCACCGCCGTTCGCCGGCGACAGAAGAAGATCGTCTGGTGGCGCGGCCCGACGAGGTGCCGCGCAAGACGCCGGGCCTCCTCGAGTGCGTTGGCGCGCAGGCCCGCCACGGGATCGAGCAGAGGCGGCGAATAGACCGTGAAGATGCGCCTCCCCTGCGGCGAGGCGTCGCGGTCGATGACCTCCACGGCGCGGCCGAGCAGGCGCTCGGCATGCCGCGCGCCGTCGCGCAAGGTGGCCGAACAGCACAGAAAGCGCGGCTCCCTGCCGTAGTGACGCGCGATGCGCAGCAGTCGACGCAGGACGTTGGCCACGCTCGATCCGAACACGCCCGAGAGGGTGTGGACCTCGTCGATCACGATCGTCTCGAGGTCACGGAATAGCTCCGACCAGCGGGCGTGGTTGGGCAGGATCCCCGAGTGCAGCATCCACGGGTTGGTCAGGATCATGTGCCCACGATCGCGCAATGTGCGCCGCACGGCCGGGGGTGTGTCCCCGTCGTAGGTGGCCGCGTGCCAATCCTGTCCGAGGGCGCTGACGAGATCGGTCAGGTTGGCCGACTGGTCCTGGCCCAAGGCCTTCGTCGGAAACAGCAACAGGGCGCGCGCCGAGCCCCCCGACTCGAACAAGCGCTGCATCAAGGGCACGGTGTAGCAGAGGGTCTTGCCCGAAGCCGTCGGTGTCGCGATGAGCACGTCGCGGCCCGCGAGAGCGGCCTCGATCGCCTGCGCCTGGTGCTCGAACAGGCTTCCGAGGCCGCGCGCCTGGAGAGCCGCCGCCAGGCGCGGGTCTAGGCACGCGGGCAACGGCGCGCTGCGCGCCGGTCGGGCCGGGGTCTCGCGCCAGTGCTCGCAGCCGTCGCGCAATTCGGGGTCGGCGCGCAGGGCCAGAGCGAGGTCGAGCACGCCGGCCCCCGAACGCCGGCGGCGCGCCCCGCCGGCGGCGGGCGGAGGCGGAAACGCCGCGGGCTTCCCTGCATCGGCCAGGTCGGCCGAAACGGGTTCGCGCTCGGGATCGGTGCGGGGAGAGCTCATGCAGGGTTCGGGTCCTGTTAGGGTGAGCCTAGAAGGCGCCGGCGCCGGGTGCAAGCGCCGTCCGCGCCGTTCATCTCGCCAACAGCTCGCTCAAGAGCCGGTGCAGCTCGCGCGCCTGCAGCACGGCGGAACGCCCCTCGACCAGGGCCTCGGCACCACCGTCCGACCCGCGTCCGATGGTCACGCTGGTGCGCGCCCCGTCGCCGTGCTCGAGGATCACCTCGATCCACTCGCTCGGCTCGGGCGCTCCCGACTCCGAGAAACGCGCGGCGCGCAGGAACAGCAGCGGGTCGAGAGCGGCGAGCAGCTCGACCGCCTCACGCTCCTCCCCCACCGGCGTCCAGCGCCCCCGCGCGTCGCGCGTGAACGAGCGCACGCGCTCTCCACGCTTCAGGGTCAAGCCCGACAGACTGACCTCCTCGACGGTCAGGAGCTCCACCGACCGCCATGAGCTCGCCGGTGCGCTCACCAACTCTCCCAGCCAGGGTTCCACGAGCCCCAGGACGTCGTCTCCGAAGCGACGGAAGAGCAGCACGTCGCCGTCGGGTCCCTCCTCGGGCGCCGCCGCCAGGCGGCCGCCGAGCCGCCGCCCGCCGGCCTCGATCGTCAGGCTGTGCTCGAAACTCACCCCGCCTGCCGGCCGATCGAGGTCGAAGCCAACCAGCTCCGCCTGCTCCAAGCGACTGAGCGCGTCCTCGACGCGGGCCTCGTCGGCGGGGAAGGGCACCCCGTCGTCGACCCGCGCCCGCCAGCCCCCGCCGGTGCGTTCCACGCGCAGGGTGCGCGCGCCGTCGCTCAAGACCAGGGCGTCGACGCCTGCACGCTCCACCCGCAGCAGGCGCCTGTCCAACAGATACTCGAAGGGCACGACCACGCGCAGCACTTGATCACGGGACAGACGCCAGACGTGCGGCCAGCCGGCGCGGCACACGAACCAGCGGTCCGACTTGCGCAGGGTCTGCCCGAAGTGCAGCACCTCCCTGGCACCCGCCGCGTTGCCCAGCTCCAAGCTGAAGGTCGGCTCAGCCAGGCCGTAGCGCGAGAGGTCTGGCTCGTCGTCGTCCACGAAGCCCTCGATGCGCAGGGTCGCCGCCCCGACCGTGATGACCGAGAGCTCGAGCGGGTCTAGCTGAGCGGCCCGAGGCGTGAGCGCCAGCCAGCTGCCCGCGTCGAGGACCGCGCTCAGCCCCAAGGGAATGGGCGCCTCCTCGTCGGCGTGCTGCACGGCGCCCGAGCGGTCGACGGTCACGATGCCCTGGGGCAGCATGTCCAACAGGCGCCGAGAACGGTAGTCGTCCACGCTGCGCTCGAGGGTCGTGTGCAAGGTGCGCAGGGTGCGCAGGATGCGCCCGTCGATGCGCACGTTCACCGAACAGCCATCGAGATCGAGGGCGCCCAGCTCGAGGCGGTGCTCGCGCACGCCCCCGGCAAGCGTCTCCTCGACCACCAGCACCGCCTGGGGTGGGGCGAGGCCCAAGGCAGCCGGGTCCGCCTCGGCGCTTCCCACGACCACGGCGCGGCTGCGGGCGACGGCGTCGAGAATGACCCGCATCACGGCCTGATCCGCCGGGTAGGCGATCGGGTCGGTGATGATCCAGGCGCCGCGCCCGTCACGCTCGAAGGCGAAGTTGCCGCGCTGGAGGTGGTCGACGCGCAGGCCGCGCACACGCTCGATCTCGATGCCCTCGAAGAGCGGCACGTCGATCAGGCCGAGGTCCCCGTCGGCCTCGCGGCCGCGCTGCCACCAGACCGCGGCGGCGGCGAGGGCGGCGATCAGCAGCAGCCAGAGCGTCGTCTGCCGTCCCATCGGTCAGCGCCGGCGCTTGAAGGCGACGCCCAGCCCGAGCAGCAGACAGGAGAGGGGCAGAACGACGACGGCGGCCATGGTCAGGACGAACAGCCCGCTCCCGCTGCCGAGCTCGAGCCGTCGCAGGTCGGGATCGCGCGGGGAGATGCTGACCCGGTACTCGCGGCTGGCCGCCCAGTTGAAGGCGTTGAGCAGGAAGTCGCGGTTGGTATCGAAGAGCACGTTGGCGAACAGGTCGGGCGCGCCGAGCCCGAGGACGCGCGACTCGGGGCGCTCCTCCATCGTCCCGGGAGGCGGGGCCGGCCCGGGCAAGGGCGGTGGAAAGCGCGAGGTCAGCGCCAGACTGAATGGTCCCTCGCGCTCGCTCTCCTCGTCCCACTCCCAGCGGTGGACACCGTCCTCGTCTGGCAGGTCGGCCCAGGTGAACTCGCTGGCGCTCAGAAGGTCGAGCAGGACCCCACCGGTGGGCTTGCGGCCGCGCTCGAGCGGGCGCGAGAAGACGATCCGCACACGACGCTCCGCACGGCGCAGGGAGGCGGTGATCGGATGGCGGGCGGCCATGCCCTCGGCGCGCACGACGACCTCGGCGCACTCGGGGATGCCGTACACCGGCGAGCCGCCGGCCCCCACGTAGGGTCGACTGACGACACCCTCGCCGACGCGCACGCCGTACCCCTCGAGCAACTCGCTGACGCTCCCCTCTCCCGCGATCCGGCGGTGGCCCGGCACGGCGATCAGACTCCCGCCGCGATCGACGAACTCGCGCACGAAGTCCCGCTCGCGCGGGCTCAACGGTTCCTGAGGAGCGATCAAGGCCAGCACCGCGCAGTCGTCGGGCACGGCACCCTGCTCCTCGCTCACCCAGCGCTTGACGATGAAGCCGTCCTGGCGCAGGGCCGCCTCGAGGAGCCCCAGGTCGCGCGGGTCCTCTCCGTAGAGGTTGCGTTCGCCGTGTCCCGACGAGAAGTAGGCGTGGGGACGCTCACCCTGAGTGACCTTCAGGACGGCCTTTACGATGGCCTCTTCGCCGCGAAACGCGAGCAGGCGCGGTGGCACGTAGCCGCCGGGCATGTTGGCGGGGCGTCCGATGTCGATCTCCGCCACGTCCCCCAGGAAGCGCACGATCTCCTTGCGGTCCCCGCGCGAGACGACGACGACGCCGATCTCGGTGATCCCCAGCTCGCGCATGCGAGCCTCGGTCTCGCCGGCGCCCGTGGGTCCGGCGAGGGCGTGGTGCGTGAGGCGGACGAGCTCGGGGCGTTGCTCCCAAGCCAGGCGCAGCAGACCTGCCAGGCGCTGCTGCGCGCGGGCGCTGATCTGATCGAGGGGCGCGGGGAGGGGGCGCAGGAAGACGTCGACGAGGATCGGCTCCTCGCCCTGCACGCCGTCGAGCACCTCGCGCGAGTTCGCATCCAGCGTGTTCTCGCCACCCGCGGTCAGGTCGATCCGCGAGCGCAGGCCCGGGCGCGCCGCCAGCCAAGTCAGCCCACCGGCGGCTCCGGCGGCCAGAGCCAGGTTGAGGGACACCGTGGCCGCGATCCCAAGTCGCGTCGCGCGGCCCGTACCGCGCTCGCTCGCGCCGCGCTCCGCACTCACCGCCATCGACGAGCCTCCACGAGGCGCACGGCCGCGAACAAGGCGACGGCGGTCCAGACCAGGAAGAACACGATCGCCGAGCTGTCGATGACGCCGCGCAGGAAGAGCTCGAAATGGGCGCTGACGCTCAGGGAGGCCGCCAGCTCGGTGACCTTCTCGCTCTCGGAGAGGCCGGCGAAGACCGGCAGGAACAGCACGACGATGTTGGCCACGAAGGCCATGAACGCCGCCAGCATGGGCGTCGAGAAAGCGGCGCTGGCCAAGAGGCCGAGGGCGCAGAAGAGGCCCGAGACGAGCACGGCGCCGAGAAAGCCCCCCAACAGCGGCGCCCAGTCGGGGGCGACGCCGACAGCCGCGATCACGACCGCGTAGACGAGCTTGCTCGACCAGAACAGGGTCATGAAGGTCAGCGCCGCGAGGAACTTCCCGGTCACGACGCTGGCGTCGCTGACGGGCGCGGTCAGCAGGAACTCCAGCATCCCCGAGCGGTCCTCCTCGCTGATCATGCGCATGGTCAGCAGAGGCGGCAGGAAGAGCAGGGCGGTGGAGGCGCCGAGGGTGTAGCGCAGGCTGGCGGTCACGTCGCCGCCCGACTGCTTGACCACGGCCAGGAAGAGCCAGCCCGAGAGGCCGAGAGCGACGCACAGGAGCGACCAGGCCAGGGGGCCGAAGAACATGCCGACCAGCTCCCGGCGGTAGATGGTGAGGGCGCCGCGCATCGCGTCAGGAGCCGACCTGCTCCTGTTCGAGCTCGAGGGCGATGCGCGCGAAGACGTCCTCGAGGGTCGCCCGCCGCCAGCTCAACTCGCGCAGGGCCCAGCCGTGTCGGACGGCGAGGACGCCGATCTCCTCGCGCAGGTCCTCGTCCGCACGAACATCGATCCTGTGGAACGCGCCGCGCGCGCCGCGGTCGTGGACTTCCCGCACGCCGGACAGGTCGCTCAAGCGGCGCAGGGCCTCGGGCGCATCGCCGCCGAGCCGCGCCTCGAGGCGCACGTGGGCGTCGCGGTCGAGGTCGGCGAGCAGCTCGTCGGGCGTCCCGTCGGCCGCGATGCGGCCGCGGTGGATGATGATGACGCGCGGACAGACGGCCTCCACCTCCGGCAGGATGTGAGAGGAGAGCAGAACCGTGTGTCGATCGGCGAGGCGCCGCACGATTTCGCGCACCTCGATGCGCTGCAGGGGGTCGAGGCCGCTGGTCGGCTCGTCGAGAATCAGCACTTCGGGGTCGGGGAGCAAGGCCACGCCGAGTCCCACGCGCTGGCGCAGGCCGCGCGAGAGGGTCCCGACGAGCTGGCGGGCGCGGTCCGCGAGGCCCACGAGATCGAGCACCTCACCCACTCGCCGCCGGCGCTCCACGCGAGACATGCCGTGCAGGCGTCCCTGGAAGTCGAGCATCTCTCCCACCCGGTGCTCGCCGTACAGCGGCACCGACTCGGGCAGGTAGCCGATGCGCCGACGCACCTCCATCGATTGGCGCAGGACGTCGTAGCCGGCCACGCTGGCGAAGCCGGAGCTGGCCGGCAGGTACCCGGCCAAGATGCGCAGGGTGGTGGTCTTCCCGGCGCCGTTGGGACCCAAGAAACCCGTCACCTCGCCGCGGGCGATCTCGAAGGACACGTCGTCGAGGGCGACGAGGCGCGCGAAGCGTCGGGGGAGGTGGCGGACCTGGATCACGGGCGGGGACTGTAGCGGCGGGCCCCGAGCCGAGCAAACGCCGTGCCTCGCCCGGTGTGCCCGGCGGGCGCCGGGCGCGGGGCAGCGAGGCGGCACCGCCGCGGGTGTGGGCGACTCCGCTCGCGCGGGTGAGCGGAGGCGCTCGGTCGCGCCCCCGCCGCGGCCCCCACGCGAGCGGGGCGGAGACGCTCCCGCGCCCCCGCCCCGCCTCACCGTGCTTCGTCCGTGAACGCGTGCCTCAGGCCTTGACCTCGAAGTCGGCGTCCACCGGCTCGTCGCCGCGGTCGTCTCCGCACTCGTCGCTGCACTCGTCGCCGCACTCGTCGCCGCAGCCGGACGCATCTCCGCCCGCCGCCTGCTGCTCGGTCTGGGCCTTCGCGTAGATCGCCTCGCCGAGCTTCTGCGCCTTCTGCTGGAATTCCCGCAGGGCGCTCTCGATGGCCTCCTTGTCGCCGTCCTCGGCGGCCTTCTTCAGTTCCTCGGTGGCGAGCTCGATGGCCTTGACCTCCTCCTCACCGAGCTTCTCGCCGTGCTCGGTCAGCTGGTTGGCGGTCTCGTGCACGACCTGATCGACCTGGTTCTTGAGGTCGACCAGCTCACGCCGCTGCTTGTCCTCGGCGGCGTGCTCGTCGGCCTCGTTGCGCATGCGCTCGATTTCATCGTCGCTCAGCCCCGAGGAAGCCTCGATGCGGATCTGCTGCTCGCGGCCGGTCCCCTTGTCGACGGCCTTGACCTCCAAGATGCCGTTGGCGTCGATGTCGAAGGAAACCTCGATCTGCGGTACACCGCGCGGCGCAGCGGCGATGCCGTCGAGATGGAAGCGCCCGAGGGTGCGGTTGTCCTTGGCGAACTCGCGCTCGCCCTGGAGCACGTGGATCTCCACGCTCGGCTGGCTGTCGGACGCGGTCGAGAAGACCTGGCTCTTCGAGGTCGGAATGGTCGTGTTGCGCTCGATCAGTTGGGTGCACACACCCCCGAGGGTCTCGATGCCCAAGGACAGGGGATTGACGTCGAGCAGCACCACGTCGCTGACCTCGCCGGCGAGGATTCCACCCTGGATGGCGGCGCCGACGGCGACGACCTCATCGGGATTGACGCCGCGGTTCGCCTCGCGGCCGAAGATCGAGCCGACGATGGCCTGCACGGCCGGAATGCGTGTCGATCCGCCGACGAGGATGACGTCGTCGATGGCGCCGGGCTGGAGGCCGGCGTCGGCCAGGGCGCGCTCGCACGGGCCGCGGGTGCGCCCCACGAGATCCTCGACGAGCTGCTCGAACTTGGCGCGGGTGACCGAACACTGCAGGTGCTTGGGACCCGAGGCGTCGGCGGTGATGAAAGGCAGGTTGATGTCGGTCTGAGTGGCGCTCGAGAGCTCGCACTTGGCCTTCTCGCAGGCCTCCTTGAGGCGCTGCATGGCCATCGGGTCCTCGCGCACGTCGATGCCGCTCTCGGTCTTGAACTGCCCGGCGACGAAGCGGATCAGCTCCTCGTCGAAGTCGTCCCCGCCGAGGTGTGTGTCGCCGCTGGTCGAGAGCACCTCGAAGACGCCGTCACCGATCTCGAGGATCGAGATGTCGAAGGTCCCTCCACCGAGATCGTAGACCGCGATGCGGCCGGTCTTGTCCTTGTCCAAGCCGTAGGCCAGGGTCGCCGCAGTCGGCTCGTTGATGATGCGCTCGACGGTCAGGCCGGCGATCGTCCCCGCGTCCTTGGTCGCCTGGCGCTGAGCGTCGTTGAAGTAGGCCGGGACCGTGATCACGGCGCGCTCGACGCTCTCCCCGAGGTAGGCCTCGGCGGCCTCCTTGAGGTGCTGCAGCACCATCGCGCTGAGCTCGGGCGGCGTGAACTGCTCGTCGTCGATTTCGACCTTGACCAGCTCCTCGGGACCTCCCACCAGCTGGTAGACGACCTCCTTCTCCTCGGCGCCGACCTCGCTGTGGCGGCGGCCCATGAAGCGCTTGATGGAGGAGACCGTTCGCGTGGGGTTGGTCACCGCTTGGCGCCGAGCGGCCGAGCCCACCAGGCGCGTGTCGCCGGTGAACGCCACCACCGAGGGCGTCGTACGCAGGCCCTCCGCGCTGGTGATGACCGTGGGCTCGCCGCCCTCCATCACCGCCACCACGGAGTTCGTGGTGCCCAGGTCGATGCCGATGATCTTCTTCTTGCTCATGGAAACTGCCTCTCGGGGTCCGGTCGGTGGGACGGTTCGGGCGAGCACTATCCAAACGGCGTGCCAGACCGCCGCTACCTCTAAATCACTACCCGAAAGGCGTTTACATTGCCCACGAGCCCTCCGTCGGGTGCCATTATGGCAGCTCCCCCTCGCCTCTCCGGGATCTGCTGCCTCATTGGCAGCCGAGCGGACAGGGCCCCGGCCTCTCAGCGGAGGCCGTACTCCCTCAGCTTGCGGTAGAGGGTCCGCTCTCCCATCCCCAGCACACGCGCGGTCTTCTCGCGGTTGCCCTCCATCAGGGCCAAGTTCTCCTCGATCAGCGCTCGCTCCACCTCGGCCAGGGAACGCCCGGCGAGGGCGTAGCCGCCGGCCCCCCCGCGCTGGGCGCTGTTCTCCTCGAGCCCGTGAGGCAGGTCGCCCACGTCGAGCACATCGCCGCCCGCGAGGACGACCATGTTCTCGATCGCGTTGCGCAGCTCGCGCACGTTGCCCGGCCACGCGTGGCGCACGAGGATCGCGCGCGCTTCCGGCGTGATGGCGCGCACCGAGCGCCCGTGCTCCTCGTTGAGCTCGCCGATGAAGTGGTCGATCAAGAGGGGCACATCCCCCGGCCTCTCGCGCAAGGCCGGAAGATCGACGGCTATCACGCGCAGGCGGAAGAGCAAGTCCTCGCGGAACGATCCCTCGGTCACCATGGTCTCGAGGTCGCGATTGGTGGCCGCCACGAGGCGGATGTCCACCTTGCGCTGCTCGTTGCCGCCGACGGGCACGACCTCGCGCGTCTCCAGAACGCGCAGGAGCTTGGCCTGCGTCTCCAGCGGCATGTCTCCGACTTCGTCGAGGAACAAGGTGCCGCCATCGGCGTACACGATGCGCCCCTCCTTGCCGGCGATCGCGCCGGTGAAGGCTCCCTTGACGTGCCCGAACAGCTCCGACTCGATCAGGCCCTCGCTCATGGCCGCGCAGTTGACGGCCACGAAAGGACCGTCCTTGCGCGGGCTGTTCTGGTGCACGGCCTGGGCGACGAGCTCCTTCCCGGTGCCGCTCTCGCCGAGGATCAGGACCGTGGCGTGGGTCGTGCTCACCTGGCGGAGCAGGTCGAACACGCGCTGCATGGGAGGCGAGTGGCCGATGATGCTCTCGAATCCGAAGCGCTTGTCGAGCTGCCGGCGCAGCTCGATGTTCCCCTGCCGGTCACGCACCGCCGCCACCGCCCGCGGCAGCTTGGTGCGCAGCTCCTGTAGGTTGACCGGCTTGGTCAGGTAGTCCGCGGCGCCGCTCTGCATGGCCTCCACGGCCGTCTCCACCGAGGCGTGACCGGTGACCATGAGCACGACGGCGTCGGGCTGCAGTCGCCGGCTCTCGCGCAGCACGTCGAGCCCCGAGCGGTCGTACATCACGAGGTCGGTCAACACCGCGTCGAAAGTCCGCGCCGAGAGCAGCTCCACGCCCGCATCGCCCGAGAGGGCCACGGTGCACTCGTGCTCGTCGAGGGCCAAGCCGTCGGCGAGCGCCTCGGCGTGCGCCTCGTCGTCATCGATCACCAGCACCCGAATCGTGTCCCTGTCGCTCACCCTTCCTCCTCTTCTTCCGCCTCGCCGCCGGTGCCGTGGGTGATCTCGACGACCAGCGGCAAGACGATCGAGAAGCTCGTGCCGCGCCCGCGCTCGGAGACGACGGCGATCGTCCCGTCGTGCTCCTCGATGATGCGCCGCACGGTCGCCAGCCCCAGCCCGGAGCCGTCGCGCTTGGTGGACCAGTAGATGTCGAAGCAGCGCTCGAGGTCCTCCTCGCTCATGCCGACGCCCGTGTCGGTCAGGGTCAGCTCGGCGAAATTCCCTCGGCGCTTGATGCGCACGATCAGCTCCCCGCCCGAGGGCATCGCCTGGCGCGCGTTCACGACCAGGTTCATCAGCGCCTGACGGAACATGCCCGCATCGAGCATGACCAGCGGCAGCGAGCTGGGAAGCCCGAGGTGGTGGCGAATCTCGAGCTGCTCGTCCTCGGTGGCCGTGAACTCCAGGACACCGCGCACGAGTCCCGGCAAGTCGCAGGGCGAACGGTTGATCACTCCCCCGCGTGCGTAGCGCAGGAAATCCTCGACGATGTTCTCGAGCCGGCGAACCTCCCCCTGCAAGGTCTGGAGACGCTTCAAGCAGCGCGTCTCCCGTGCGGTCGGCTCGCCCCGCCGCGGGTCACGCGAGCGACCCCATTCCTCCTCGAGCAAGGCGAGGTTGATCGACATGGTCGAGAGAGGGTTCTTGATCTCGTGCGCCAGGCCGCCGGCCAGACGCGAGAGGAACGCCATCTGGTCGGGGGGCTCCGACGCCGGGCGTCGTTTCTCCGCACTCTCTTCGGTCTGCATCGCGCCGCCCCCGCCTTGGGTTGTCCGGGAGCGGCGGATAGGCTAGCAAGCGCTCCGCCCGCCCCCCATGCCCTCGTCTCCCTCTTCCCCTCCCACGCGCATCACCCTCGGCGGCGGCGAGCCGAGCGCCGCCGTAGCCCAGCGGGTGGCGCTGGCGGTGGCGCCGGCCCTGGCGGACGGAGGCCTGGTCGTCCTACCGACCGAGACGGTCTACGGGATCGCCGCGCGCGCCGACAGTGAGCGGGCTCTCGCGGCCCTGACCGCCCTCAAGCGCCGCCCGGCCGGCCAGGGATGGACCTGGCACGTCGGAAGCGCGAGCGCCCTGGAGTGCTTCGACGCCCCACCGGCGGGCGCGAGCCGGCTGGCGGAGCGTTTCTGGCCGGGAGCGCTGACCCTCGTCCTGCCCGGAGTGCCCGCCGGGCTCGAAGGCGCGGCGCGCGACGGTTGGACCGGCGTGCGCTGCGTCGCCCACCCCCTGACCGCCGGCCTGCTGGAGGGCCTGCCCTACCCGGTCGTGATGACGAGCGCCAACGAGCGCGGTGCCGCCCCCGCCACCGGCGCCGACGCAGCCGCGCGCGTGACGGGCGCGGGGGTCGACCTGCTCGTGGACGCCGGGCCAGCCGGCGGTGGAGCGGCCTCGAGCGTCCTGCGCCTGGGCGGCGGGCGCTTCGACCTCCTGCGCGAGGGCGAGCTCGACCTCGAGGTCCTGCGGCGCGCCGCGGGGCTGCGCCTGGCCTTCGCTTGCACCGGCAACACCTGCCGCAGCCCGATGGCCGAGGGCCTAGCACGCCAGGCGCTCGCCCGCCGCCTCGAGACCGATGTCGAGCGCCTCTGGGAGTTCGGCTTCCAGCTGCGCTCGGTGGGCGTGTTCGCCGGCGAAGGTTCTCCCGCCTCGGCCAACGCGGTCGAAGCCTGCCGGGCGCGGGGGATCGACATCTCCAGCCACCGCTCTCGTGGAGCGCACGCCCAGGAACTCGGTGACCTGCAGCGCGTCTACTGCCTGACCCGAGCCCATTTGGACGCCCTGCGCCTGCTGCGCCCGTCCACCTCCGAGATCGAACTCGAGTTGCTCGACCCCAACGGCGAGGACGTCGGGGACCCGATCGGCGGGAGCCTCTTCGAGTACCAGCGTTGCGCGGAGCAGATCAGCGGCTGCATCGCCGCGCGCGTCGGCGAGTGGGCCTGACCGATTCGCCCGACTCTCTCAGCGCGCTGCGGCCCGGAGGCGCGGAGAACCGACGGGGCGTGCATGGCGGGCAGCCCCGGAGTCGTCGGGGTAGAAGCCCTTCGCGCGCCGGTCGAGGTGCAGCAGCAGGACCGTGTCCTCGTCGCGCTCCAGGACGCGTCGCGGAGTGAAGGGCGCACGGTAGCGTGCCCTGCGCGAGAGGCGCACCTCGTCCAGCGTCCCCCGAAAGAAGTCCACCGCAGCCCCGCGCCCATCGGTGTCGGCACCGATCATCAGCGGCAGGTCGTTGCTGACGAGCCCGCTCGCACGCTCCTCGCCCGTGAGCGCGCCATCGACGAAGAAGCGCAGGTGCTCGCCGTCCAGGCACAGGGCGAGGTGCGTCCACTCATCGGGCACTGGAGGCCGGGCCGCTGTGGCGACGGCGTAGCCCCGCCCGCCGCCCGCGAGGCGCTCGACGAAGGCGATCCCGCGCGGCAGGTCAGCCCGCCCATCGGGACCGTTCGGGCCGCCCCAGAAGATCCCAAAGCCCGACTGCTCGGTGTTGCAGAGCAGGCCTGCGCGCGCGCCCGTGGGCACGCCGCGCGCCCAGCACTCCAGGGTGAAGTGCTCGAGGCGCTCGCCGACGTCCACCCGCAGGGCGCTCGTCCCGTCGAGGTCGAGGGCGCGGCCCGCCCCCTCGGGAGCCGGTCCGCTCTCACCGGCGAGGCGTGGGAGAGCGGCCGGCAGGCGCCGCAGGGCGCGAAAAACCTGGGTCAAGCCGCTTTCGAGAGCGTAGGTCAGGCGCACCTCCGCCTCGCTCGCGGCGCGCGTACCGGCGAGCAGCCCGGGGTGATCGGCGGGGGGCGGATCGGTGTAGTCCGCCAGAGGTCGCAGGGCGAGCTCCACGCG
Organism: Planctomycetota bacterium; assembly: GCA_002686265.1. Classification (GTDB taxonomy): domain Bacteria; phylum Planctomycetota; class UBA1135; order UBA1135. The sequence goes on along the minus strand of NZBA01000047.1, from coordinate 38,049 downwards.
CGCCGCCTCCCCCGCTCCCAGCTTCCCGTGCGGCGCTCCGCCCTCGCCCTCGGGGCCGCTCACGCGCCAAACGCGCGACGCGCCGGGCCGCAGGAGCTCCCAGGCGACCTCGCGCGTAGTGGGGTTGGTGATCTCGAGGGACACCGAGGACACCGGCGGTGTGAAGGGCGCCAGCTCACCACTCGCCCGCAGCCAGCCTCCGCGGGCGAGCCCGCCCATCTCGCTCAGCTCCTCGGCGCTCACCATGCCGCCGCCGTGGAGCGATCCGGTCTGCATCACCCCCAGGGTGATCCCGTCACGCCGGGCGCGCACGTGGGTCACCACGTGCATCGAGGAAGTCTCGAGCAGGGAGCTGGCCGCGCCGCCGGTGCGCCCGAGGACGAGGTAGCGAATGCCGTCGCGCTCGCCGTAGTCCACCCAGCGGTGGGTGTGCCCGGCGAAGACCGCCGTGCAGCGCCCGTCGGCGACGAGCACCTCGTGCACCCGCGGCCAGTTGCAACCCTCGTAGGCGCCGGTCCAGCGCGGGTGGTGCAGGAAGACGAAGACCTGTTCGGCCTCGGTGGCCGCGAGGTCGGCGCGGAGCCAGTCGAGCTGCTCCGCGCTCATGTTCTGGTTGACCGCGGGACGGCTGAACGACTGGGCCTCGTCGCTCGACAGGCACACGATGTGCGCCCAGCGGTAGTCGAAGGAGTAGTAGAGCGGCCCGAAGTGGCGCTTGTAGAGCTCCTTGTGCCCTCCCGGAGGCCGGCCGCGGGCGTAGACGTCGTGGTTGCCGAGCACCGGATACCACGGCGCGCCCAGGCCCTCCATCACGCCCCGGTACTCGCGCATCTCCTTCAGCCACTGCGGTGCGTCGTTGTAGCCCTGGATCATGTCCCCGACGGTCATCACGAAATCGGGGTCGAGGCGGTTCGCCATCCGCACGCCTTCCTCGAGCACCGCAACGCCCTCCGGCGGCCCGCCGGTCCGATCCCCGAAGACGACGAAGCTGAACCCCTCGCGCTCGGTGGGGGCGCGCAGCTCGACCGCGCTGTCGGTCCCGGCGTTCACCGCTCCGCCGCCACCCTGCCCGGGAGGCGATTCGACCGCAGCCCAGGCACAGCACGCCAGCGCCGCGCTCGAGGACAGGAGGCGGCGGAAGAAGCGGGGCATCGAGCTCGGCACGGTCGATCCGGAACGGCTGGGTCTGCAGGTCATTGGAGCTTGCATCGGCCTTCTCGCCGGCCGGCCCCTGGGGAGGCCCGACCTCGGTCAGGGGGCGACACTGACCGACGTCGCGTTGGTCGTGTTCGCACCCGCACCGCAAGCGGAGGCGACGTCACGATAGAATACCTGGAAGTGGCGCACTTCACCGGGGACCACGCCCGCTCCAGACAAGAGCCCACCGACCCAGGAGGCGGCTCCCGTGGCGTCGGCGACTTGGATCTCGTGTCGGATCAGCTCCACGCCCGTGCAGCGCAATCCGTCCAGGAAGGGGACCCCACCGCCTCCGTCCAGGGCGACCTGCGCCGAGAACAGCTGCACCGGCTGCCCCAGCAGCATCCCGCTCGCGTGCATCTCGAGGTCGTCCGCACCCGCGCTGGCCGAACCCGCGGAGACGAGGTTCGCCCCGCTCCCCCCCGAGTGCGCGCAGCCCGCGTCGACATCGTCGTTGCCGCACGGGCAGCCCGAGCCACAGCAGAAGGGGACCCCGGGGCCTCCGTCCACGAGGAGGCACTCCAAGATCGTGGACACGCTGATGGAGCCACTTCCCGGGGCCGCGCCGGGGAAGGTCCCGATTTGCAGCATGTACGTCGTCCCGGCACTCGTCGGCCAACTGATCGAGGAGGCCACGCCGCAACCGGAAACATCATCGTCGCAGGCGAGCGCGGTCCCATCGGTCGGGCACCCAGGGCCGGGATAGACGGCGAGCTTGGTGTCGAAGGCTGCCGTTGCGCAGGTCGTCACCGTCGTCGTACCCGTAGCATCGGCGGTCCACTCGCGCCAAACGTCGAACTCCAGGCCGTCGGACCCGAACAGGCACAGGGCCTCGTTCTGACCTTCGGGACCGGTCGTCGCTCCCGTCAGGTCGAAGGGGAAGGCGCCCTGTCCCGCGATCGGAACGCTCGACTCGCAGTCGTCCCCTGTCTCGATGAAGAACATCCGCGCGAGCCCGGCCGAGTCACCGTGAGTATCGTCGAAGGGACTTCCGCCGACGAGGCGATCCCCGTCCGCCGATAGGAGCGACATCCCGTGCGTGAGCGTGAATCGCTCCTGACCCGACTCGACATCGAATGCGTACACCGCGGATTCGCCGAGCGAGTCCTCTCCCAGGCCGAAAACGAGCCCTCCGCCGAGGGCGGTATACGAGCCCAGTCTGCTGGGCGAGGCGTCGTCGGTCAGCAAGTGGTGCTGGTTCCCGGTCAGCGCGGCGAAGACGTAGATCGCCCCCGACGGAGCACCCGATTCCCACGCGTTCGCCACGGCGATCCTCCCGGCGCCGATATCGACGCCGCAGCCGAAGAAATCGCTGTCGGCCGCATCCGAGGCCGCCAGCTCCAGGACCTCCATCCCCGTCACCAGACTGAACACGTAGGCGGCCCCGGGTCCCCCGGTTCCGTACAGGCCTCCGAACTCCGGAGACCCGACCACGATTCGGCTGCCGCCGATCGCCACGGAGGACCCGAACAGGTCCAAGTCCCCGCCGCTGGAAGGCACGAGCCAGTGCAGTTCCTCGCCGGTGGACACCCGAGCGGATCCTCAGAATGCCCAAGTCGCATTCAAGGCCTCGGCGCCCGCCCCCCTTCGAGGTCCAGCCCCAGCTCCGCGGCGCGGATGCCGGCACCGGTGCTGGCCAGATTCGGACACAGATCGAGCGCGCGCGCGAGCGCCCGGTCACCGGCCGCGCTGCCCAGGCGGGTGAGAGCAACCGCGAGGTAGAGGTGGGCGTCGGCCCTCCGGGGCCGCAGCTCGGCCGCCGCGAGCAGCTCGTCCACGGCGGCCCGCGCGGCGGCGGGCGACCGATCGCGCAGGAGGCCGACCCCCGCGCGCAGGGAGCGCAGGAAGCGCCGCTCCCCCTCCAGCAGGATCAGGCCCGGGGCGTGGGGATCGAGGGCGCGCGCGCGCGCCAGCTCGACTTCGACGTCGCAGAGGACCGAGTCCTCCAACTCCACGCCGCGGGCGAGAGCCTCCCGCGCGGCGTGGGCCTCGCGCGCGCGGCGCAGGCTCCTCGCACCCGCGACACGCGCCTTGCCACCAGGCGACAGGACCTCCGCCCAGGCGTCGGGCAGGCCGAGGTCCAGGGCGCGCAGCCGCGCGAGGTTGCGCGGCAGATCGCCCAGCAGCCGCGCGCCGCGCCGGCGCGGGCGGTAGACCACCCAGGGGTCCGCGTCGCGCAGGGCGCGCGCGCTCCGAGGCCAGCCCCCCAGCTCGCCCACGAAGTGCGCCGCCGCACCCGCGGAGCCGTCGAGGCCCAGTTGCGCGAGGGCGGCAGCGAGCGGTGATCCGGGAGGCGCTCCGCGCACGAGTGCCAGGTTCGGGCGCTCTTCACCGCCGACCAGGATGACCTGCGTGCCGAACAGCCACGCACCCGACCAGGCAAGGGAGGATCCGAAGGCATCCAAGAGAGCATCGAAGGTCACGGGCTCGAGGGCGTGGGGCGGGACCCACTGGCAGAGCAATCCACCGGGGGCCAGCGAGCGCGCGGCGGTGCGGTAGAACTCGCGCGTGTAGAGGTACACGCCGAAGGGCGAGTCGGGCAGGAGGGGTTCCATCGTGATCACGTCGAACGCGCCGCGCCGCGCGTCGAGGGTGCGCCGGCCGTCGGCGATGACGACGCGCACGCGGGGGTCGGCGAGCACACCGCCATTGACCTCCTCGAACCACGGCGCCATGTCGCGCACGGAGGCCGAGAGCTCGAGCACCTCGATCGCCGCGACGCGCGGATGGAGCGCGACCGCGCCCGCGCTCGTCCCCGTTCCCAGGGCCAATACCGCCACGCTCTCGGGCGAGGGGTGCAGGAGCAGCGGCAGATGACCGAGCGCCCGCATGTACAGGTAGTCACGGCCGGTTCCCGCCGCCCGGAAGCCGTCGGTCAAGAGGGTCCGCTCCCCTAGGAGGCCGTCGTCTACGACCGCCACGGCGAAGTGCTCGTCCTCCTCGAAAGCGAGCACCTCGAGGGCCGGATCGGCCAGGGCCGGCGCCGCCAGGGCAGGCTCGCCCAACGCGAAGAGGGCCGCGCCTCCCGCGGCGAGGGCGGCGAGGGCCACCGCGATCACCGGGGCCGGGCGGCGGCGCGCGAAGCCCAAGGTGGCCGCTCCACCGACCAGACTCCACAGCCCCAGAGTCCCTCCCAAGCCGAGGGCGGGCACCAGTACGAGGTGGCTGGCGGGCACGCCGACGAGCGCACCCACCGCCTCCCAGCCCAGCAAGGCCGCGAGGCGCTCGGCGCTCGCCCCGCGCACCTCACGGTGCAGGAGGGGGACAGCCCCGCCGAAGGGCACGAGCGCCGGACCGATCAGGACCAGGGCGGCCGTCAATCCCTCCAGCTCCCCCATCACGCCAAGGCTCGGGGCAATCCAGATCCAAAGCGGCGCGAGGGCGCAGGCCCCCAGGAGCACGACCGGTGCCAGACCGCCGCGGGGACACAGACACGGCATCAGGAGCGCCCCGAGCGCCAAGGCCAGCAGTGAGGCGCACAGGACCGACGTCAGGGCGATCTGCATGCCCCCCAACCACAGGACGCCCAGACGCAGGCCGATCCACTCCAAGCTCCCCAGCCAGCCGGTCAACAGGGCCAGCAGGGCGCCGGCCGCGAGGGGGGACAGGCCGCCGCCGAGGCGCGAGACCGGATCCGCGCGCGGTGGGCGGGGGGAGCCGACGCCCCAGGCTCCGACGCCCGCCGCGACCAGGGCCAGGGCGCCGCCGAGGGCCGCGGCGGCCGGACGCCCGTGGAGGCCGGGCAGGTCGTGGCCGAGCCAGCGCGCGCCGAGCACCGCCCCGGCGAGGCTCGCCGACACCAAGCCCCCCACTCCCGCGCGCACACCCGCCGGCCAACCGCGAGCCAACAGTGGCAGAAACAGGCCCTGAGGCACGCCCACCGCTGCGATGCAAGCCACGGCGGCGGCCAGCGCCGCCGCGGGAGGCCAGGCTCGCCCGCCCGCGTGCAGCAGGAGCGCGGGCGCGGCGAGGGCCGCTGTCGCCACCGCCAAGCCGGCCAGGACGAGAGCCCGCGGAGTGCGCGGGCCCAGGATCTTGGCCCAGCGCGCGCCGAGGGCCCAGGCGGCGATGAAGACCGCAACGCCGACAGCCCCCGCGCGCCCGTGGCCGATCACCGGCCCGGCGAGGGAAACGAGCAGCACCTCGAGCCCGAGGCCCGCGGCGCCGGAGAGCGCGGCCGACGCGGCGAGCGCAGACCTAGAGCTCCGCACACCGATCTCGCTTGCAGAGGCCCCGGGCCGGTGGCGATGGCGGTGAGGCGCGCCGGCGACGCGCTCCCGCCGATGACCTCGTCGGCTGCAAAGCGCCGACCGGGCCCCGAACCACGCGCACCGAAGGTCGGCGCCGGCCGCTAGCGAACTTCGAGCTCACCCTCGCGCAGCGCCGACCAGGCCTCGCCGTCGGTCGTCGCCTCGAGCAACCCCTCGCGAACCGAGTCCTGGCCGAGAACGCGCGCAACGTCCGCCAGGGTGCGGATGTGCAGGAGCTTCTGGGCGCGCGGGATGACGAGCAGCACCACCAGCCGCGCTGGGCGGCCATCGATGCTCTCGAAGGCCAGGCCGCCCTCGCGGCGCACGACCCCCATGGCGGCGGCAACGGTCTCGATCCCGTCCACGGCCGCGTGCGGGATGGCGATGCCGCGCTCCATGCCGGTGGACATCGAGCGCTCGCGGTGGATCACCGCCTCGCGCACGTCTTCCAGGCACTCCGCCGGCAGGCGGCCGGTGGAAGCGAGGTGGTCGACGAGCTGGCTGATCGACTCCCACTTGTCGGCGGGGTCGAAGCCGATGACGAGGTCCGTGGCAGCGAAGAGTTCCGTCAGGCGCATGTCCCGCGCAGTGTAGCGCTCCGGACGGCCGGCTGGCAATCGCCGTCGCTCCCGCCTCAGCGGGTGAAGGCCAGGAGCAGGTAGCCGAACAGGCACAGGATGGCCCACAGGGCGATACCGCCGGTGGACCAAGTCCGCGCCAGGACTCCGCGCGGCCCGTGCAGCAGGTGCACCCCGCGCAGGGCAAGAGCCAGCCAGCGGCCCGCCAGAGCGCCGAGCGCGGCCGAGGCCTCGGCCCCCACTCCGCCCACGGCGCGGACGATGCGCGGCAGCCAGCGCCGGTAGATCCAATCGCTGTCCAGGTTCACCGAGGGCACCTCCGGTGGATAGAGGCGCGTGCGCATCAAGAAGCCGAAAGCCAGGGCCGCGAAGAGCAGCAACTGCAATTGAGTCAGGCAGTGCCCCAGATCGGCGTAGGGCGCGTAGTCGACCTCGAAGGGCAACAGCGTGTAGAGCGGTGTGGGGTAGCAGCCGATGGCGATGCACAGGAAGGCCGCGATCCCCATCGCGAGCAGCATGTGCACCGGCGCTTCCTTGCAGCGGATGCCGCTGTCGTGGCCGAAGAAGGAGAAGAACGGAATCTTGATCCCCGAGTGCTCCATGACGCCGGCCGACGCGGCCAGGAGGCCCAGCCAGACCCAGACGTGGTGACCCTCGGCGACAGCCGAGAGGGTCAGGGACTTGGCCACGAAGCCGCTGAAGAGGGGGAAGGCGGAGATCGACATTGCGCCGACGACGCAGCAGGCGGCCGTCAGGGGCATCGAGCGGTAGAGGCCACCGAGCTCCGAGGCCTTGCTGGTCTGGGTGCGATAGAGCACGGCGCCCATCGACATGAACAGGAGGCCCTTGTAGATGATGTGCACGAAGGCGTGGGCCACGGCGCCATTGAGCGCCAGTTCGGTGCCGACGCCGACGCCGACGACCATGAAGCCGAGCTGGTTGTTGAGGCTGTAGGCCAGAACCTTGCGCAGATCGTTCTCGATCACCGCGAAGAAGATGGGGAACAGGGTCATCACGACCCCGATCCCGATCAACGCCTCGGTGCCCGGGAATCCGCGCACGAGGGTGTAGACGGCAAGCTTGGTCGTGAAGGCGCTCAGGAAGACCGTGCCGGTCACCGTCGCCTTCGGGTAGGCGTCCTGGAGCCAGTTGTGCATCAAGGGGAAGGCGCACTTGATGCCGAAGGCGGCCAGGATCAGCAGCACGCCCGGCCCGGCCGTCGCCAGGCTGCCGTCCTCCCCGATCAGGCGCGTGAACTCCAGGGAGCCCGTCGCCCGGTAGTGCAAGACGACGCCCGCCAACAGCAGCACGCCCGAACCGACCTGGATCACGAGGTAGCGCAGGCCCGCCCGGGTCGCGCACTCGCTACGGCTGGCCCAGATCAGAAACACCGAGGAGACCGCCGTCAGTTCCCAGTAGATGAAGAGCGTGACCAGATCGCCGGCGAAGACCGCCCCCACGGCGCTGCCCACGTAGACCATCGCCGAGACGTGCTGGGTCGTGTCCCGCACGTGCAGGGCGTAGAGCGCGCTCAGGACCGCCGCAATGTGGAAGACGATGCCGAAGATCAGGCTCAACCGATCGACGCGCACCACGGTCAAGGAGGCGCCGAGGGCCTCCAGGTTCGTGGTCGAGCCGTCGCTCAAGAGCGACAGGTGCGCGAAGCTCACCAACGGCAGGAGCAAGGTCAGCGCCGCCTGCACGCGCCCGCGCAAGAAGGGCAGGACGAGAGCCCCCAGGATCAGGATCAGTCCGGGCGGGAGGAGAGCCAGGGACTCGGCCGCGCTAGCGGTCATAGTAGTCCTCCTCGCGCCTCAGGAAGCGGCGCAGGCGCTTGCCGATCAGGACGACGGTCACGAAGACCGCGAAACCGAAGACGCCGTAGAATCCCGGCCAGCCCTCGAAGGGGAACTCGGCGTGGCGACCGACGATCAGCTCCAGCACGACGAGCGCGCCGCACACCGCCGCCAGGCCCCAGAAGAGCCGATCGACGTTTCGCGGCTCCTCGAACATCCCACGCTTCGCGCCTTCGTTCATCGCAGCTCGATCCCCTCGAGGAGTGCCTGCAGCTCGCCGGCGAAGAAGAACAGGGCCACGCAGCCCGCTGCCGTCAGCACCGGCGGCAGGACGCACAGCAGGGGCGCCTCGCCGCGGGCGTGCCCGTTCGGCTCGCCCTTGCCCTTGGGCGCGGGCTCGCCCGCGGGCTCGGAGAAGAAGGCCCGGGCAACGACGGGCATCAGGTAGGCGACCGAGAGCAGGGAGCTGACCATCAGCACACCCAGGATGGCCTTCTGGCCGGCGTCCGCCGCGCCGAGGGCCAGGTTCCACTTGCTCCACGCTCCTCCCAAGGGCGGCAGGCCGATCACGCTCAGAGAGCCGATCAAGAACGCCAGCATGGTGAAGGGCATGCGCCGGCCGAGGCCGCGCATCCGGCTGACGTCGCCCTCGTGAGCACCCACGAGGATCGCGCCGGCGCAGAAGAACAGGGTGATCTTGCCGAAGGCGTGCATGACGATGTGCATGCCGCCGCCGAGTATCGAGAGCTCGTTCGCCAGGACGGCTCCGAGCACGATGTACGCCAGCTGGCTGATGGTCGAGTAGGCCAGGCGCGCCTTGAGATTGTCCTTGGTCAGCGCCACGCAGGAGCCGATCAAGATCGTTGCCGCCGCGACCCAGGTCAGGACCTCGCCCGCCGCGCTCGAGCCGACCAGGTCGATGCCGAAGACGTACACGACCACCTTCATCACCGTGAAGACGCCCGCCTTGACCACGGCCACCGCGTGCAACAGGGCGCTGACCGGCGTGGGCGCGACCATCGCCGCCGGCAGCCAGCGGTGGAAGGGCATCAGGGCTGCTTTCGCCGAGCCGAACACGAACAGTGCCAGCAGCACGGAGATCGTCCCCTCGCCGGCCTTGCCCGCCAGGATCCCACCGGGGGTGAATTCCGTGGTGCCGGCGATGGTGTAGGTCCAGATCAGCGCCAGCAACAGGAAGGCGACCGACGTCCCCATCAGGATGCCGAGATAGAGGCGCCCGGCGCGTTGGGCCGCCGGCGTGCCGTGGTGGGTGACGAGCGGGTAGGTCGAGAGGGTGATCGCCTCGTAGAAGACGAACAGGGTGAACACGTTGGCGGCGAAGGCCACGCCGAGGGCTCCGGCGATGGCGAGGGCGAAGCAGACGAAGAAGCGCGTCTGGTGTTCCTCGCCGTGGCCGCGCATGTAGCCGATCGCGTAGAGCGTCGTGACGATCCACAGCCCCGAGGCCAACAGCGCGAAGACCATCCCCAGGGGCTCGAGCTCGAAAGCCAGGGGGACGCCGGGGAAGACCTCGCAGACCTCCACCCGCGGGCGGCCCCCGGCGCTGACGGCGGGCAGGAGCACGCCGGCGACGACGGCGAAGAGGCTGGTCGCGGTCAGCAGGCTCGCGGCTTCGCGCAGGTTGCGCCGCCGCTCGCCGCAGGCCGCCACCGCGAGGGCCCCGGCGAGAGGCCACAAGACGCAGGCCAAGATGGCCGTCTGGACGCTCACGAGCCGGCCTCCATCAACATGCGGGCGGCCCTGGTGGCGACGCTCGCGGTGGCGTCGGTGAAGACGCCGAAGACGAGCGCGGCCGCCGCCAGGACCCAGGCCGAGAGCACCAGGCCAAGCGGCGGCCGGCGCAGGGCCCCCGCGTCCTCGGCAGGGGCTTGGAACCAGGCGACCTCGACCACGCGCCAGACATAGACGACCGCGAGCAGGGAGCTCGCGAGGATCATGGCTGCCACCGGCCACAGGCCCGCCTCGAGGGCGGCGCGCACCAGGATCCACTTGCTGACGAAGCCGACGGTCAGCGGCACGCCGATCAGGCTCAGGCCGCCGACGACGAAAGCCGCCATGGTCAGCGGCATGCGGCGCCCGATCCCGCGCAGGTCCTCGATGTTGGTCGAGCCCACGCCGATGGCGATGGCCGCCATCACGAGGAACAGGCAGCTCTTGATGACCGCATGGTTGAACAGGTGGACGATACCGCCCGCCAGTCCGAGCTCGCTGGCGAAGGAGAGGCCGAGCACCATGTAGCCGATCTGCGCCACGCTCGAGAATGCCAGCATGCGCCGCAGATCGCGTTGGAAGATCGCCACGGTGGACGCGCTGAACATGGCCAGCAGGGCGAGCGGCATGAGCACCCGATCCAGGTGCATGGCGTCGAAGGCGAAGTCCGTACCGAAGACGCCGAACAGGAAGCGCACGAGCACGTAGAAGGCGACCTTGGTCGCGGTCGCCGCCAGGAAGGCGGTGACCATTGCCGGCGCGAAGGCGTAGGCGTTGGGCAACCAGATGTGGAGTGGAAAGAGGGCCAGCTTGATGCTCGCGCCGAGCACGATGAAGGCCAGGGCGGCCTGGACCGTGCGGTTGGACTCCATGCCACAGAGCCGCTCGGCCAGGTCGGCCATGTTCAACGAGCCCGTGGCCATGTACAGCAGGCCGATGCCCAGCAGGATGAACGTGCCGCCGAGAGTGCCCATCACGAGGTACTGATAGGCCGCCGTCAGGGCGCGCCGCGTGCGGCCCATCGAAATCAGCGAGTAGGCCGAGAGGGAGGAGATCTCCAGGAAGACGAAGACGTTGAAGGCATCGCCGGTGACCGTCATGCCGAGCAGCCCGGTCATGCACAGCAGGGTCGCCGCGAAGTACAGGTAGTGGCGCTTCTCGGGCAGCTCCTCGCTCAGGCTGGCACGCGAGGCGCTCACGACGACGGCGCTGATGCCGGTCACGATCACCAGCACGAAGGCGTTGAGGGCGTCCACCCGCAGCTCGATCCCGTGCGGTGGCGCGTGGCCGCCGACGTGGTAGGAAATCGCCTCGCCCTCGGCGAGAACGCGCCGCAGAAGGGAGATGGCCACCGCCAGGGAGGACCAGCAGGCGGTGACGGCAATCAGCCACGCTGCGCGCGAGGCGCGCAGCGCGACGCACAGCGGCGCCGCGAGGAGCGGGATGACGATCTGCAGCGCGGGGAGCTGGGCGTCCATTCAGCCGCCGCCTCCGCACGAGTCATCCTCCATGGCCAGGACCTCGTCCTCCTCCACGCTCCCGTAGGCCTCGTGGATGCGCACGACCAGGGAGAGGGCCAGGGCGGTGGTCGCCACCCCGACCACGATGGCGGTCAGCATCAGTACGTGCGGGACCGGGTTCGAGTAGACCTCGAAGCCCTCGGCGATGATCGGCGCCGTCCCGCCCTCGACCTTGCCCATGGTGACGTAGAACAGGATCACCGAGACCTGAAAGACGTTCAGGCCGATGATCTTCTTGATCATGTTTCCCTTGGCGATGACGACGTAGAGACCGGTCATCATCAACACGGCGACGATCCAGTACTGGTAGTGACCGGCACTCACTCGACGCGCCTCCTCCCGGCGAAGAGGAAGAACAGCGTCACCATCACCGCCGTGACCGTGATGCCGACTCCGAGCTCGACCAGCAGGATCCCGTAGTGTTGGCCGTGGACCGGGTCGTGGGCCAGGGCACCGTAGTCGAGGAAGTTCGCGCCCAAGACCATCGAGGCCACGCCGGTGCCGCCGTAGAGCAGTACACCGGCCGCGACGCAGAGCTCCATCGCGCGCGGCGGGAAGGCCCGTCGGGCCTCGTCGAGGCCGAAGATCAAGGCGTAGAGGATGATCGCAGCGGCGAAGATCACGCCCGCCTGAAAGCCCCCACCGGGGCCGTAGTCACCGTGAAACTGCACGTAGAGCGCGAAGAGCATGATGCAGGGGATCAGGAGCTTCGCGAGGGCGCGGAGGATGACGTGGCGGGTCACGGACTCTTCTCCTCGTCGCCACCGACCGCCGGGCCTACCGACTGCCAGGTCTCGGGGACGGCATCCGGCTCCTGATCGCCATCGGTGGCGCGGCCGAGCACCTTGCGTCGCCGTCGCCCCGCCCCGAGGCCGAGCAGCACACCGACGGCCGCGGTGAAGACCACTGTCGTCTCGCCGAAGGTGTCGTAGCCGCGGTAGGAAGCCAGGACGGCGGTCACGACGTTGGGGATCTGGATCTCCTCCAGGGAAGTCTCCATGTAGCGCTCGACGATCGGGTGCCCGTGGATGGGCGCCGTAGGATCGCCGTAGGCGGGCATGTCGAGGGTGCCGTAGAAGAACGCCGCGCCCGCCAAGCAGACCGCCACCAAGGCCAGGGGCCTACGCCGGTTGAACTCGGGTTTCTCCTCGCTGTCGGTCAGCGCCAGGGTGCCCAGCATCAGGATCGTCGAGATGCCCGCTCCCACCGCCGCCTCGGTGAAGGCGACGTCCACGGCGTCCATGACCGTGAAGAGCGCGGCCGAGAGGAGCGAGAAGACCCCCGCCAGCATCACGGCGGCGAAGAGGTCGTGGAGGCGGATGATGGCGAAGGCGACGGTGGCCAGCAGGGTGAAGAGCACGAGGTGGATCACGTCAGCCACGCTGGTCCTCCTCTGCCTCCTCGGTCAGCGGGCGCAGGCCCCGCAGCCAGGCGGCCTTGGCCAGGGCGTGGCTCGAGAGCGGGCTCGTCAAGAGGCAGAAGGCCCCGAGCATCAGGAGTTTGATCAGAACCAGGCTCCAGCCCGCCAGGCACGCCAGCCCCGCGAGGATCAGCCAGACGCCCAGGGGGTCGGTCATCCCCGCGGCGTGGATGCGCGCGTAGAAGTCGGGCAGGCGCAGCAGGCCGACAGAGCCGATCAGGATCACCGCGCTCCCGGTGAGGAGCAAGAACCCGCCCGCGACCTCGAGAACGAGGCTCATCGGGGAGCCCCCTCGCCCGAGTCGCCGTCCAAATCGCGCTCCATCCCCGCCAGGTCCCCAAAGCGCGTGAACTTCATCACGGCGATCGTGCCGATGAAGTTCATCAGGCCGTAGACCAACGCCAGGTCGAGGAAGTCCGGTCGACCCGTCAGGAAGCCCAGGACGGCGATCAGGAGCACGGTCTTGGTGCCGAAGCTGTTGAGGGCCAGGACGCGGTCGAAGACCGTCGGACCGAGGACCGAGCGCACCAGGGAGAGGACCATGCAGGCGAGCAGCGCCGCCATCGCCGCGGCGATCATCGACCCTCCCCCTCCAGCCAGGTGACGCGCCGGTCCATCTCGCCCTGCTCCAGGGCCTCGGCCGCCTCGCGCGTCAGGGCGTGGACCGTGATCGCGTGGGCGTCGACCATGATCGACACCGTCCCCGGCGTGAGGGTGATCGAGTTGGCGTAGAGGACCCGCCCGAGGTCGGTCTTCTGGCTCGGCTTCACGCGAATGACACGTGGGCTGACCTTCGCGGAGGGGCTCAGGATGCGCCGCGCCACGTCCAGGTTGGCGAGCAGCACCTCCTTGACGAGCCAGGGCGTGTAGACGATCGCGCGCGGGACCATGCGCACCGGCAGGGCTTCCTCGTCAACGACGCCCATGCGCACCGAGAGGACCACGACGAGCAGACAGGAAAACGCGCCGAAGCCGAGCATGAGGGGCGAGGTGTGCCCCGAGGCCAAGAGCCAGATCCCCGCCAGCAGGCCGGTGAGGGCGAGGGCGGACCTCACGTGCCGGCTCCCTCGCTCCCCGAGAGCGCGACGGCTCGCGGGCGGGGTGCGCTCGCGCCGCTGGCGGGGAGGTTCTTGCTGGATGACGACACGGGGGCGTTTGGCGGCCTCCCGCCGCCGGGAGGGCGCGTAGTATTCCGCGCCCCGCCGGAACGGGCAAGGAAGTCGAGCGCGTCGCCGTCCCCTCTCGGCGTCGCACCACCGCTCGTCGCCCCGTGGTTGTCCCCCCCCGGCGGGAAGATCCCGCCCAGCCAAACGTCTGCTGTGCGTCCCGAGCTTGCGGGGCGCGATTGACAGGGCCGCCGAGGCTTCCTAAATTGCGCCCACGCGCGCCTTCTCGGGAACCCTAAACCTCATGGTTCCAAAGAGATAGGGCCAGACGGCCCGCGTGCAACCCACCGCCGACACGCCGAACCCACGCTGAAGATGATCGCCACTCTCGCCAGCCTGCCGCTCTGGATCGCCTCCGCGGGATCCGCGCTCCTCGCCGCGAATCCGAGCCTCACCCCGGCGATCGTCGCCTCGGGCCGGGGCTTCGCCCCCGACCCGGCTCCCTCCAACGCGCCGCGCTTCGCGCAGGACGGAGCCGCGCGCGGCGCGGACGACGGGTCGGTACCTCTGATTCAAGACCTCGGGGAGTTCTACCTGCTGACCTTCGACGAGCAGGAGGACGGATTGAGCCTCAAGGCGTTCATCAAGATCTGCCAGCAGGAGACCGAGATCAACTTCTACACGAACACGGAGAACGCTCAGGCCCTCGACTCGATCTCCGTCAGCATGTTCGGCTCCAAGCGCATCTTGAAGAAGGACTTCTACTCCTTCTTCCAGATCATCATGATCATCAACCGCTACGTCTGCAAGCGGATCGGTCCCGAGCACCTCTCGGTGGTCGTGGTCGAGAGCCTCGACACCGGGCAGGGACGCGGCGGCGCGCGGGCCGACTCGATCTACGTCTCGCCCGGGGAGCTGCCCCTCTACGCGGACCAGCCGGCGACCTTGATCCAGACGGTCGTGGTGCTCCCCAACATCGAGGTCCGCACCTTGGCGAACTCGATGCGCCAGCTCGCCCCCGATCCGAACACGATGACCGCCGTGCCGGTCGGCGACAACACGGTCATCCTACAGGGCTTCGGGAGCAACATCGCGGCCCTGGTGCGCATGCTCGAGCTCGTCGACGAGGCCTCGAAAGCCGAGGATCCGGTCCTGCCGGAGTTCGAGGTCATCAAGCTGGCCTTCGCCAGCGCCGACGAGATCGCCGAGACCCTCGAGGAGCTCCTCGAGGCAAGCCAGCGCGCGACGCGCGGCGCGAACCAGCAGAACCGCCAGCAGCAAGGAGCGACGGCCAGCATCCGCCAGGGGGAGGTCGAGACCAAGATCATGGTCGATCCGCGCACCAATTCCCTGCTGGTGATGGCCATGCCCGACGAGATGCCGCGCATCATGGAGCTCGTCGCGCGCCTCGACACCGACGAGATCGACCGCGAGCGGACCTACCACTTCTACAACCTCGAGAACGCCGAGGCCGAGGAGCTGAGCGAAGTGCTCGACGAGTTCCTGCAGGACGCCAACAGGATCCAGACCACCGGACAGGGGGGCGGACAGCGCCAGGGAAGCGGACAGACCAGCAGCAGCTCCTCCACCGAGGTGGCGGTCGTCCCCGATCCGGCCACCAACTCGCTCTTGATCGCCGCCGGGCGCACGCGCTACGAGGAGATCCTCGACCTGATCGAGCGCCTCGACCGGCGTCAGGACCAGGTCCTGATCGAGACCGCCCTGATCGAGCTCTCCGGCCGCGACACCCTCGACCTCGGCGTCGAGCTCGGGGGGGCCTCGATCCCCGGCGCGAGCGAGACCGGGGGCTTCGGCATTACCGACTTCGGTCTCTCCACGTTTCAGGACAACGACCTCGACGGGGTCCCCGACACGCGCGTGCCGAACATCGCCACGGGCATCACTGCGGGCATCCTCGACGGCGACGACTTCCAACTGCCGATCCTGATCCGGGCCCTCGAGGAGAAACGCAACACGAACGTGCTCAACATCCCATCGGTATTGGTGAACAACAACATGGCTGCCGTGGTGCGAACCCTCGACGAGCAGCCGACCACGACGATCACGGCCTCCGGGGGAGTGGGAGGCCAGACCCAGGAGAACTTCGCCAACTACCAGGAGGCGGGAATCAGCCTGCAGATCTCGCCCGCCATCAGCGCCTCGGGCTACCTGCGCCTCGAGATCTCCCTCTCGGTCTCCAGTTTCCTGGGCACCTTCCAGGGCGCGATCCCGCCGCCGCGCATCACGCGCGAGATCCAGACCACGGTGAACGTCCCCGACGGCGACACAATGGTCATCGGCGGAATCATCGTGGACAACAGGAATGACACGACGAACCGTATTCCGCTGCTCGGGGACATCCCGATCCTCGGACGTCTCTTCCGGCGTGACACGGAGGTCGAGGACCGCACGAGCCTGTACTTCTTCGTCACCCCCCACATCATGCTCGACCGCGAATTCGCGGACCTCTCGACCTACAGCTACGACAAGAAGCTCGAGGCCGCCGATGCCATCGGCTCCAAGCGCATCCGGATGATCGACTCACACTTCGGCGAGGCGCAGGGCGAGTTGGATCTCGGCGGTTTCGACGTGCCTCTTTTTCAGCCGCCGGCGCGTGGCGAGGTCACCGACGAAGCCCTCGGCAAGACTCCTGGGGATGTCAACGAGATGCTCTCGGAAGACGGCGAGTAGGAGCCGGGGAACACGCATCATGACCAACATCGGCAACCTGCTCGTCGACGCGGGTCTCTCCCGGGAGAGGCTCGAGGAGTGCCGCAAGATCGCGGGCACGACGGGCGACACGCTCGACCGCGTCATCCTGCAGAAGGACTACCTGCCCGAGGGCGAGCTGTTGCAGGTCTACGCCTCCGCCCTCGGCTTCGAGTTCCGCGAAGATCTCGAGGGGATCGCGGTCCCCCCCGCGTTCGTCAACAACGTCCCCGTGCACTTCGCGCGCAACTACAACCTGGTGGCCCTCGAGGAGGCGAGCGGCGGGGCCGTGAAGGTCGCCACCTGCACGCCCCTCGACCCGCATCCGATGGACGACCTCGGGGCGCTGGTCGGCTGCGAGATCGACCCGGTCCTGGCGCCGCGCCTGGAAATCACATCCCTGATCAGCCGCGCCTACCGCCACAAGGCCGACGGCGTCGACGAGGCCCTGGCGGATGTCGCCGAGGACGGGGACATCGCCGGCTTGGCGGAGGAGATCGACGACGCCGAGGACGTGCTCGACGTCTCCAACAAGGCGCCGATCATCAAGCTGGTCAACACGATCCTCTTCCAGGCCCTCAAGCTGCGCGCCTCGGATGTCCACTTCCAGACCTACCCCGACAGGCTGCAGGTGCGGTTTCGGATCGACGGGATCCTCTACGACATGGACTCGATCCCGCGGCGCGTCCAAGAGGCGATCGTCAGCCGGGTGAAGATCATGGGCAAGATGGACATCGCCGAGCGCCGCCTGCCCCAGGACGGGCGCGCGACGATCAAGATCGGAGACGGCGAGGTCGACGTGCGCATCAGCTCCATCCCGACCACCGGCGGGGAGCGCATCGTGATGCGGCTCTTGGACAAGTCCTCCAAGCGCTACACCCTGCGGGAGATTGGACTCTCCGAGCAGAACGAGGAGATCCTGCGCGAGTACATCAACTACAGCCACGGGATCATCCTGGTCACTGGCCCCACGGGATCGGGCAAGACGACGACGCTCTACGCCGGGTTGAGCGAAATCGACACGACCACCAAGAACGTGCTCACGATCGAGGACCCGGTCGAGTACTCCCTGGCCGGCATCAGTCAGGTGCAGGTGAACAACAAGAAGGGCCTCACCTTCGCCTCGGGACTGCGCTCGTTCCTGCGCCAGGACCCCGACGTGATGATGGTCGGGGAGATCCGCGACCAGGAGACGGGCGAGGTCGCGATCCGAGCCGCCCTCACCGGCCACCTCGTTTTCTCCACGGTGCACACCAACGACGCCGCCAGCACGATCACACGCATGGTCGACCAGGGGATCGAGCCCTACCTGGTCTCCAGTTCCCTGGTGCTGGTCGTCGCCCAGCGCCTGGTGCGCACGATCTGCAAGGACTGCCGCACGAGCCTGCCGATCACCGAGGAGTGGGAAGCCGCCCTGAAGAAGATCGGCATCGATCCCACGGCCATGAACGGCGAGGTCCACATGGGAGAGGGTTGCGAGGAGTGCTTCCAGTCCGGGTACGCGGGACGGACCGCGATCTATGAGTTCATGCCCATCGACGAGTCCCTGCGGACCCTGGTGATGGAGAACGCCACGGCGACCGAGCTGAAGCGCTCGGCGGTCGAGCGCGGCCTCGTCACCCTGCGGGACGACGGGCGGGACAAGGTCATCGGGGGCCTCACGACCATCGAAGAGGTGCTGCGAGTGACGCAGCTGGACATCTAGGCCGCCGCGCCGCCTCCATGCCCATCTTTCGCTACAAGGCGATCGCTCCCGGCGGCGAGACCAAGACCGGCGTCATCGACGCCGACACCGCCCGCGACGCCCGCCAGCGCCTGCGCCGCAACCAGCTCCTGGTCAGCGACATCCACGAGGCCCGCAGCGGCCGCCGGAGCGCCCCGAACGAGAAGAGCGGTGTGCTCGCGCGCCTGCGCGAGGCGCGGCGCTCGCGGCGCACCTCACTGAGCGCCAAGGACCTGGACACGGTCTCGGGCGTGACGCGCCAACTGGGCACGATGCTCGCATCGGGCATCCCCCTGACGGAGACCCTGCGGGCCATGATCGAGCAGGCGGAGGACGGCCGCATCGAGACCATCTTCCGCGAGATCCGCGAGAGCGTGAATCAGGGCTCGGGGCTCGGGGACGCACTGGAGCTCCACCCTTCGCTCTTCTCCGACCTCTACGTGAACATGGTCCGCGCCGGCGAGGCCACGGGCAACGTGGACGTGGTGCTGTCGCGCCTGGCGGACTACCTCCAGTACCAGCGCGCTCTGCGCCGCAAGGTCGTCGGCGCCCTCACCTATCCGGTGATGATGATCGCCCTGGGGATGTTGGTCGTGACCGCCCTGATGGCCTTCGTCGTGCCCAAGATCACGGCCATGCTGGAGGACACGGGGCAGACGCTGCCCGTCCCCACCCAGATCCTGATCGCGATCTCCGACGCCTTCAAGGAGTACTGGTGGGCCGGCGCCCTCGCGATCGGAGCGATCTCGTTCGCGATCGAGCGCATCTACCACAACTCCGAGGCCGGACGCCTCTTTCTAGACCGCGCGATGCTGCGCACTCCAGTCGTCGGCGACGTCCTGCGCAAACAGGCGGTGTCGCGCTTCTGCAAGACCCTCGCAACGCTGTTGCAGAGCGGGGTCAACGCCGTCCAGAGCCTCGAGATCACGAGCAAGGTGGTCCAGAACCGCGTCATCGCCGACGCTACGGATCACATCCGCGCGCGGATCCTGGAGGGTGCGGACGTCGCCACGCCTCTGAAGGCGACCGGCGTCTTCCCAGCCCTGGTGGGCTACATGGTGGCCGTGGGCGAGCAGTCCGGTGAGCTGGAGCAGATGCTCGACCGCATCGCGATCGCCTACGACGAGGAGATCGAGATCGCGACGGACAGGATGACCGCGGTCCTCGAGCCGCTCTTGATCATCGGCCTGGCGGTGGTGGTAGGCTACATCGTCGTCTCGATCATCCTTCCTATCCTGCAGGTCGGCCAAATCCAGTGACCTGCCGCGAGTACGGGAAGAACGCGCTCCCCAGTCCGTCCAAGCACCTCTAGAGGAAACCGGAGCTGTCATGAATCTGATGAAGACCCGCGCAGCCGCGCTCCCCCGCCGTGACGCCCGGACGGGGTTCTCCCTGGCCGAGCTGATGGTCGTGATCGTGATCCTCGGTCTGCTGGCTACCCTGGTCCTGCCGAACGTGATGCAGCGCCTCTCTCAGGCCTTCGGCGGCAAGGTCAAGGCAGACGTCATGGCCATCCATAACGCACTCACCGAGTACGCCGTGAGCAACGACGGTCTCTTCCCCGATTCCCTCGACGTGCTCGTCGAGCCGGACGACAACGGCTACACGATCCTGCAGGGCACGCGCATCCCCCTCGACCCGTGGAAGAACGAGTACCTCTACGAACCTCCGGGCGGCGGCGAGGTCCGCCCGCGGGTCTACAGCCTCGGCAAGGACGGTGCGGTCGGCGGCGAGGGGGACGACGCGGACGTCGACAACTGGAGCATCATCGACGGGCGCTAGCGCCCGAAGGACGAGCGCGTGAAGCCCAGAGCCGCCAGCGCCCGATCCGGCTTCAGCCTCGTGGAGCTTCTGGCGGTGGTGGTCGTGATCGGCCTGATCGCCGGCCTGGTGGCCGTCGAGTGGAACGCGATCCTGCCGCGCGCGAGAATCAACTCCGAGGTCCACAAGATCGCCGCGGCCATCCACGGCGCTCGCTCGGAGGCCATCGCCCGCAACGCGGTCTGGCGCCTCTACTACGACCTCGACGGCAACGGCTACGAGGTCAGCACGCCCTTCCGTGCCGGCGGGGGCCTGGCGCAGCGCATCGAAGAGCGCATGAGCCTCGGCACCGTGGGTCTCCCCGCCGGAATCGAGATCACGCGTGTCACGATCGACGGCGTCGACTACCGCGAGGGCAAGGTCTTCGTGAGTTTCGACCCTCTTGGCAGCGCCACCGACCACAGCATCACGATCGCGCAACCACAATACGAAGCGGTTTACACGATCGAGGTGCTGCCTCTGACGGGTCTGATACGCTTCCACTACGAGGACTACCGGCGCCTGCCCGTCGACGAAGAGGATTTCGACTGAACCATGCACGCACTCCGCAGCCGACTGCACTCGCGCGCCGGATTCACCCTGGCGGAGGTGGCCGTGACGATCGTGATCGTCGGCGTCAGCCTAACCCTCGTGCTACAGGCGCTCAACGGAGCCAAGTTCGCCTCGGCCCACACGCGCAACCTCAAGCTGGCGCGCGACCTCGGCCTCCTGACGCTGGGTGAGATCGAGGCCGGGCTCTACCAGGAGGATTTGCGCGACCACTTCTTCGGCACCTACGCCGAGCAGGACCACGAGGAATTCGGCTTCGAGATCGTCCTCGGAGACGAGGTCTTCGAGGAGATGGAGGAGGGTGAGTACGAGTACTCTGCGTTCTACAGCCGTTTCAAGGACTCCGACCGCTACGACGACGACGACGACGAGGGCGAGGTCGAAGAGGACTTCGAGAAGGTGCGCATCCGCGTCACCTACCCCAAGATCGGCAAGTACGGGAACAGCCTGATCCTCGAGCAGTGGATGCCCTGGGATCAGGTCTACGGAGCCGACGAAGAGGACGGCACCCCGGACGTGGAAGCGGGAAACGGATGAAGCCGCGCCTGGGTTGCTTCCACACTTCGCGGCGCGCTGGGTTCTCCCTGGCGGAGGTGCTGCTGACGGTCCTGATCATGAGCGGGATCATGCTCGCCATCACGCAGATCCTGCAGGCAGCACGGATCTCGCGGGACACGATCCACATCATCAAGGAGACGCAGCTTGCGGGCCCTGCGATCATGGACATGATCGAGCGTGACCTGCGCGGGCTGACGACGCTCAACCGCACGCGTCAGGACCATCTGCGAGTCCAGGACCGCGTCATGCTCGGCCTCGACGGCGACAGCCTCGACTTCGTCACCCACACCGACAGCCTGATCCTGCGGCAGGACAATGGGCGCTACCTGCGCTCCGACATCAACGAGGTCGGCTACCGACTGCGCCCCAGCCCGATCTACGACGACTTCCTCGAGCTCTACCGGCGCGAGGACATGGGTGTGGACGACGCCCCGTACGCGGGCGGCGCGTTCTCCTTCCTGCACGACCGGGTCAAGAGCCTCGACATCCAGGTCTTCGACGAGGACGGGCCCGACGCGGACCCCCACGACGAGTGGGGGCGGGAGAGCGACGAGGACATCGGCCTGCCGGCGCGCCTGGAGATCAGCCTGACCCTCGAACTGAAGCAGCGAGTCGCGCGTGAGCAGCTGGCGATGAACTACGCGCGCAAGTCGATGGTGACCTACCGCCGCGTGATCCGCCTGCCCCAGGCGCTGCGCGTCGACGAGGAGCAGACCGTCGTCCTCTCGATCCCCCAGGCGCCCGCCTCGGAGGCGGGAACCGGCGGCGCGGCGGGCGGCGAGACGGCCCAGCAGACCATCGTGGGCGGCGCCGCCGGCGGCGGCGGCGGGGCCCGCGGCGGGCCCCAGGCGAAGGGCGGCGACGGACCCGGCGGCGGTGCGAGGAACGACTAGTCCGCGCCCCTCACGCGGCCGGCGTGGTGCCCCTTCCCCGGCCCTTCAATTGAGCGGCTCTCCCAACTGCTCGCGGCCGCCGAGATAGGGTCGCAGCGCCGCGGGGACGAGAACGGTCCCATCCGCCTGCTGGTGGTTCTCGACCAGCGCGATCAGCATGCGCGTGCTGGCGGCGACGGTGTTGTTGAGGGTGTGACAGAAGCGCACCTTGCCCTCGCCGTCACGGTAACGCAGGTTCAGCCTGCGGGCCTGGAAGTCGTGGAAGCGCGAGGCGCTGTGGGTCTCGCCGTAGGCCCCGCGCCCGGGCATCCAGGTCTCGATGTCGAACTTCTGGATCTGCGGTTGGCCCAGATCGCCGCCGCAGACGTTGACGACCCGGTAGGGCAGCTCGAGGGCCTGCAGCACGTCCTCGGCGTTCTGCAGGATGAGCCGGTGGTGTTCCAGGCTCTCCTCGGGGTCCGCCACGTCGATCACGACCTGCTCCACCTTCTGGAACTGGTGGACGCGATAGAGGCCGCGCGTGTCCTTGCCGTAGGTGCCCGCCTCGCGCCGATAGCAGGTCGATTGCGCCACGAACCTCAGCGGCAGGGCGTCGAGGTCGAGGATCTCGTCCTGATGGAGCGCGGTCACTGGAACCTCGGCGGTGCCCACCAGACACAGGTCATCACGCTCGTCGCAGCGGTAGGCCTGGTCCTCACCGCCGGGAAAGTAGCCCGTCCCGACCATGGTCTCGGTCCGCACCAAGGTCGGCACCGAGAGCGGGATGAAGCCGCGCGCGACCATGGAGTCCAGCGCAAAGCGCATCCCCCCCCCCTCCAGCAGGGAGAGGTCGCCCTTCAGCACGTAGTTGCGGGACCCCGCCAGGCGCGCTCCCCGCAGGATGTCGAGCCAGTCCTGCGCCTCCCCCAGAGCCACGTGATCAAGCGGCTCGAAACCGAAGCGCGGGCGCTCCCCCCAGGTCCGTAGCTCGACGTTGTCGCCGTCGTCCGCCCCCTCGGGCACCTCGGCGGCGGGGACGTTGGGGACGAGCAGCAAGAGGCCGTCGAGCTCAACGCCCAGCGCACTCAGCTGAGCCTCCTTCGCCTTGAGGTCACCCTTGAGCGTCTTCTGCTCCTCCAGCAGCCCCCCGCGCTCCTCGGCCGTGGCCTGGCCGATGCGCTTGCCGGCCTGCTTCTGGAGCGAACGCAGTTCGTCGACGGCGCGCCCCAGCTCACGCCACTCGCGGTCCAGCTCCAGGATGCGATCGACGTCACACTCGATGCGCTTCTTGCGCGCACCCTCCCGGACCACGTCCGGCTCGGCGCGAATGAACTTGATGTCTAGCACTCCTCCAGAGCTCCTACTGTTTCCAGTCCGAGGCGACCTTGCCGAACAACTTGTTCTTCTTCTCGCTGAGTTGGAGCTCTGATGCGTCAGTGGCGCTCCGCTTCTCGAGGATCAGATCGAGAGGTGACCAAGCGGCTTTCCATTCCAATTCAAAGAGCTGGTCCTGGTCCATCACGACCTCCATCGTCACGGGCTTGCTGCCCCTGCGAGAGCCGACCTGCCGGTAGGAGACATCCGGCTGCGGAACGCAGCCCCAGGGGCGCTCATAGCGCTCATAAGCGACTCCGGTGAAGACCACGTTCTTGCCCGGGACGGAGATCGCCGAGGCGTCCTCCTCGAACTTGAAGTCGTAACTGAAAGGGCTGCCCAACTCCACGATCGTGGTTTCGCCGGCCACCGCATCCCAGGTCGGCGTGGCCTCGCCCGGAACGAACAGTGTCTTCACCATCTGGCGCTTCTTGCCCTTGCGCAGCTCTCCGTAATAGAGGCTGTAGCGCCCGACCGGGACTTCGGTGCCCGAACCCGTGATGTCGAAGTAAGAGCTCTCGTAGACGCCCTCTCCCCTCATCACGACCCAGCTCGGCTTGCCGCCCTTGAACTTCAACTTGAGGGTGCCCGTCTCTACCACCACGGGTCCACCTCTAATCTCCATCCCGCCGTTGACGCTCTCCAGGCGGCACCACTTCTCACCGATCTCCACGTATTCACTCCAGGGCCGGGCTCGCTTCTCCTTGCCGACCACGATCGAGTCCATCTCGGGCTGGAACATGCCGGGGCTCATGCCCGGATGCGCGAAGATCCAGGGCGCCCCGCCGTAGGTCCCGTCCAAGTTGTCATCGAATACGCGGATCTTCACCCCGGCGAACTCCCCCACGAGGCTCCCCGCCGGAATGTAGTAGATGGTCATGTGCTCGTCAGATGGAGCCAAGTTGACCTGGACCCCCTGATAAATGTCCTGCTGGTTGCCCACGATCGCCAGGAAGGCGAGGCGGCGCTTCTGGGACCCTTCCCCTACATCGAATTCCACCGGCTCGAGGTTGCCGGTTAGCGGGATCTTCACATCTCCCTCGCCGTCCCCGTCCACATCGAGCCTCACGTTGGCCGATCCGACGCGCATCACCACCGGAGAGAGGCTGGTCTTGTGCTTCTCGCCATCTGGACCTGCCTCCAAGGTCAGGAACCGGAACGAAGTCCCCTTGGACGTAAGGTAGATCGAGTTCCAGAGCGGGTAGAGGCTGTCCAGGTAGTACATCGGGCGCTGGAAGGCGCTCGGCTTCTCGACCAACTCAAAGCCCATCGCGGCCGTGAGCGCCGGCTCACTAGCCTTGGGCGTCGCCTCGGCCTTGGCCTCCTCCTCGGTCGGCTTCGCGCGGTCGTAGCCCTGCTTGGCGAGGTACTGGTAGCGCCGGTTGCAGTCCATCCAGGGGCGGTCCTTGAGCCCGATCGCCTCGCGCTCGGAGACAGCTCGCTTCAGCGCCGCGGTGACCTTGTACAGATCAGCCCGCTTGCCTCTGTTTGCCTCGTCTCGGCAGTTCCCCACGAAAATCGAGCACTGCGAGGTGTAGAAGTGGTCGCCGATTTCGTCGAAGCCGTCCGCGAGAGCTTCGTAACGTTGGCCCAGGAGCTCAAAGGTCGGCCCGTCCTTCTTCTCGAGGTTCTTCAGGTAGTCGGCCAGGAACTTGTCGTACTCCGAGCGCATCCTCGCCCGCTCCTTCTTGGTGTGGCCGTCGAGGAACGAGAAGTACTCGTACATCTTGTCGCAGAAGTCGGTCTCCATGGCGGAGCGCCAAGCGGTCTGCAAGGCCGCCATGCGTGTCTCGAGCTTCTCGCTGTTCCTGGTCGAGATGCCCTCCGCCGTCTTCATGATCCAGTCCACCGCCTCCGGGGTGCTGCTCTTGACCAGGCGGCTCATCTCGGTCGTCGAGTTGATCGCCATCGCCTGCTCGAAGCGCTTCTGGAACTCGAGATGCTTGGCCTGGACCCCGGCGGCCGCGGAGAACGTCGAGATCGCGAGGAAGGCGAGGGTGATAGGCTGGATCATGTTCGGTGCCCTCTCGGCGGAGGGGTGAAGACGGGGATCGGGACAGTCTATCGGCCACACCTGGGGCCCACAAACCGCCGCGCCCCTCCCCTACGGGCGGGCTACCCGCGCGAGGAGACGCGCTTGAGGAATTCGCGCTCCGAGCGCGTCAGGGACCCCATCCCCTCGCGGTGGATCTTCTCCAACAAGCGGTCCATGCGCTCGTCGTCGGTGCGTCGCCGCTCCGACAGAGCGACCTTGCGGCGCCGCTGGAGGGCATGCAGGGGATCGCGATGGATCCACCCGGTACGCACGGCCGCGAAGCCCCAGGCGGCCCCGCCCAGGTGCACCCAGTGAGCCACGCCGTCACCCGCTCCGACGCGCAGCGAGGCCAGGACGGCGAACAGATCGAAGCCCACGATCATCACGGCCATGAACCACAAGCGGACCGGGATGAACAGGACCAGGACTTGGGCCTGCGGCCGCAGGGCGGCGGCGGCGACCACGACGCCCAGGACGGCGCCCGAGGCTCCCAGGGCGACACCGCCGGCCCCGCCGAACAGGGAGCCGGCGACCAGGTGAGCCAGAGCTCCGCAGATCATCGCAGCGCCGTACAGCACGCCGAAGCGCCGCGAACCGATGAGCCCCTCCAGCATCGTCCCGAAGAAGTACAGGAGCAGGGAGTTCCACAGCACGTGCATCGGATCGCGCACGCTGTGCAGGAAGCCGTAGGTCACGAGCTGCCAGACGGGCGGAAAGGGGAACCACTCCTCCCACAGGCCGACGCTCAGGCCGAGCAGGCGCTCGGGCCAGGTCCACGCACCGGCGAGCCAGAGCAGGAAGCCGGCGGCGAAGACCCCCGCGTTGACGAGCAGCAGCAGACGCGTGACGGGCGTCAGAGCGGGCAGGGCCAGCTGCGGCCCACCGTCGTAGGGCGCGCCGCCTTCCCTGGCCGTGGTGTCCCTCACTTCAAGTTCCGGCCCCTGCCGTCCGGCCGGAACTGGAAACCGGTTCGCTGGCCGCCGCTGCCGCACGGCAAGTGTTCTTCAACAGCATCGCGACGGTCATCGGCCCGACGCCTCCCGGAACTGGAGTGATCGCCCCCGCGCGCGCCCGGGCCGCCTCGAGCTCCACGTCCCCGCGGAGTTTCCCGTCGGAGCCGCGGTTGATCCCCACATCCAGCACCGTCGCTCCGGGCTTGATCCACTCCCCGCGGATCAGCCCAGCTCGGCCCACGGCGGCCACCACCACGTCTCCCGCCGAGACCACCGCGCCCAGGTCGTGGGTCCGGCTGTGGCAGATCGTGACGGTCGCGTGGCGCGCCAGCAGCAGCTGGGCCACGGGTTTGCCGACCAGCTGCGAGCGCCCCACGACGACCGCGTGCCGGCCCTCTAGGGCGATCCCGTGGCGGTCGCACAGCTCTATGCAACCCGCCGGCGTGCAGGGCACCAACCCCGGTCGGTCCATGGCCAGGGCGGCGACGTTGAGCGGGTGCAGGCCGTCCACGTCCTTGCCCGGGTCGATGGCCTCCACCACGCCGGCGGCGTCGAGGTGCGCGGGCAGGGGCAGCTGGACCAGGATGCCGTGAACGCTCTCGTCCACGCCGAGCGCACTCACGAGGGCTTCGAGGTCTGCCTGGGAAACCGTCGCTTCAGGACGCAGGGTGCGCACGGCGATGCCGGCCTCGGTCGCCGCGCGGTCCTTGTTGCGGACGTAGACCTCGCTCGCGGGGTCGTCTCCCACGAGCACCACCGCCAGCCCGGGCCGCACGCCGCGCTCGACGAGTCGCTCGACCTCGCCGGCGACCTCCGAGCGGACGAGCGCCGCGGTCGCCTTCCCGTCCAAGATGCGTCCTTCGCCCTCCATTCCGGTCAGTTCCATACCGGTCAATATAGACCGCTCCACGCCGCGCTACGAGGCCACGGCGGCCCGATCAGCGTTCAGCGGCGGCCTGCGCCTCGGGCGTCGGCCCGAGCTGGCCCTCCTGGGGCGTGACTTCGTCGTCGGTGTAGCGGTGCAGGCTCTTCTGGCTGTCGGGCAGGTAGCCGAAGACCTGGAAGGTGATGAAGATCGAGAAGGCCCCGCCGAGCAGCACGCTCATGGCCCGCGCGCCGCGGTAGCCGCCCAAGAGGCGTAGGTGGATGTAGACCACGTAGATCAGCCATGAGATCAGGGCCGAGTTCTCCTTGCTGTCCCAGCCCCAGTAGTTGGCCCAAGCTTCCTGCGCCCAGAAGGCCCCCATCCACAGGCCCGCCGTCAGGAAGGGCATGCCGACCGCGAAGGCCCGGAAGCTGACGTCGTCGAGCTCGCGCTCCAGCCCCTTGAGATCCTCGGCGTCGGGCAGCTTCCCGCGCCGGAGCAGCACCCCGAAGAGCACGCCCGAGAGGGCGAGAACGGGCAGGGTCACCACGTGCAGAAACGGGATCAGCGTCAAGGCCGCCAGGATCAGCCACTGGGAGGCGCGCGTCTGGCCACCGCGGAAGACGCCGCTCCAAAAGCGCGTGATGAAGTAGACCAGGCAGATCACGCCCGCGATCCCCAAGGTAGCGTAGCTGAAGATCAGGGTGCAGATGTGGGGCGCGAACCAGTAGGACTGCAGGGCCGGCGGCAGATCACGCTGGGCAGTCGAGAGACCGCGCAAGTGGGCAACGGTGCCCAGTACGCCGACGAGCACGATCACGATCATTGCGTCGTCGACCAGGGCCCAGCCCGGGCCCCGGCGGTAGAGGCCGAGGGCGAAGTGCAGCACGAACAGGGACGCGAGCAGGGAGACGCAGAAGACGGTCAGCACCTCGCTCATGGTCTGGCTAGGGAAGTGATTCACCTCCACGTAGCGAGCCCAGAGCGCAGCCAGGCCGACGGCGGTGCCCGCGCCCAGAGCGAGCGGGGCGGGAGACCAGCCCGACGTGGGAGGGGTCGCGGCCGCCCCTTCCCCGCCGGCCGCCATCGCACGGGCAGCGGCCAAGTGGCGCCAAGCGCCGTGCACGGCCAGTAGGACGCCCACGGCGCAGCACAGCTCCATCGCCAGCACCCAACGCGAGGACGCGGCCAACTGCCCCCAATCCGCCCATTCCGAGAGGCTCATGCGGCAGCCTTCCGCTTCTTGCGCCTGGCGAGGACGATCGGACGCACCAGGAACGCCAGGACCGTGCCCGCGATGATCGTGTACATGCCGACCAGGACCGTCGGAATGCCCGGGTCGTAGACGACTCCGATGCCAGAGTAGGTGGGGACCTCCGGGATCGCGTTGGTCTGGAAGAAGCGATACCCGGCGTGGGTGAGGTAATCGTTGACGCGAATCTCCCGCTCCCGCTCGGCGCCGGTCTCCTGGCGCAGGACGGGCCCCGCGAAGTCCCGGTGGCCGTCCCCGTCGACATCCTCCAGAGGGATGATCCGCACGCCGTGGCGCTCGCTCAGAAGGCGCGAGTCACCCCCATCGCGGGTCTCGATCAGCCGGCCGTCCTCGCCGGAGTAGACGTGCCAGCGCCCATCGGGATCCTCGTCGAACACCGTGAGTACGCTGCGCCATTCATACGGCATGACCGCATCGTTCTCGAAGAAACTGACGTAGAAGCGCTCGTCGCTCGACTGCCAGCGGTCGGCCAGGCTGTGCTCGGTCGTCGCCAGGCGCACGACCTCGACCTCCTCCGCGTCGGTCCCCGGATCCTGGGTGACGCGCAACTCGAGCCCACGCGGGTCCTTGGTGTAGAAATCGATCTCGAAGCCGTCGCTCCCCCGCCGCTCCTCGAGGAAGAGGATCTCCTTCTCGGCGAAGGCGTCGGTGAAGGCCCGTTCGAAGACGACGCTCCCGGGGACGGGCAGGGCCTCACCGGCGACGAGGACCACGGGTGCGGCGTCGGGCTCCTCCTCGCTGTGAAGCAGGGCCTCTCCCCCCCCGCCCCAGGTGAGCGCGAAGCGCGGCGGCCCGGCCGAGGCCCAGCGCTCCCATTCCAGGCGCACGACGAGGCTGTCGTAGGTGAACTGTTCGAGCTTGCCGTGCTTCTCCGCGTCGACTCGTTCGTGCACCAGGCGGCGCTCTGTTTCCCCGCCGTCGGGGGGCGTGATGTCGAGCCAGACCGCGGGGGCGTGGGGCGGCTGCTCCGCGAGGGGGCGGGTGTCGCGCACTTCGCCCAGGTCCTCCCGATTCACGCGGTAGGCGGCGGTCGCCTCGCTGACGACGATGCGGTACCCGCCGGGAGCCTCGAGGGTGTCCCCGACCCGAAAAGGAACACGGCTTGCCTGCACGTCGCCGCTCTCCAGATCTCGCAGCTCGAGGGTGCCGACGATCTCCTCGCTCGGAAAGAGCCGCGCTGCGTCTGCCGCCCCGAAGACGGCCTTGATGCGCACCTCCCAGGCCAGGTCGTGGTAGAGGTCCTGCCCTGGATAGGCGGGCGAGAGGAACTCGGAACGCGACAGGCGCGGAAGGTCCTCGAAGGCGGCACCGGCGGCACGCGCGGCGAGCAGGCCCTCGTAGTCGGGCACGCCGAGCTCCAGCACGGGGCCCAGGCCTTCGCCGGCATGCTCCGCGCCGGCCTCGCTCAAGCGCCACTCGCTGACCTCCGCTTGCTCGTGAAGACCGAGCACCTCCAGGCGCACGCGCGGGCGCAGCTCCCCCTCATCGTCGGGGACGAAGTCGAGGTCGATCGTGCGCCCTTCCCAGAGGGTGTAGGTCGGCGGACGAGAGCTGAAGCGTTCTTCGGCAAAGCCCACTTCGAGCTGCTTCCAGTCCTTGCGGGCGAAACGCTGCAAGTGCAACCAGAACGGCATCGCCCGCAGGTCTTCGGGGCTGTGGTAGGCCCAGAACTCGTTGCTGGGAGGTTGCTCGAGATCCAGGTGCAGGATGCCGCGCACGGTCTGGGACTTGGAGATCGCCCCGCCCACGAGCATGACGAGCATCCCCAGGTGGGTGACGAAGAACCCGGCCTTCTCGATGCTCAGCCAGCGGCGCGCCTTCCCGCGCCAGGTGTTCGCGAAGATCGAGGCTCCCAGGAGGCCGAGCAGGGTGGCGAACCACCAGGACTTGTAGGTGCGGTTCAGGTGCAGGGCAGTACAAACGTCGAAGGCCCGCCGCAGGACGCCGTCGTGCTCCTCCACGAAAGCTCGAATCTCGGTCGCCTTCGGCCCAGAAGCGAAGGCGCTCGCCATCTGCTTCTTGCGGTTGCGCTCCTCCTCACGCCCGTAGCGGCGCCCGAAGGCCTCCAGGCGCCCGTCGATCCCCGGCGGCAGCTCCGCCGCGGGCATCCCGATGCCGTAGGGATGGAGCAGGTGATACAGGAAGTAGCCCTCGGCCCAGCGGAAGGCGGCGTACTGCTCCTCGTAGTTGGCCGCGGTGACGCGCTGCTCGGGGTCCTCGAAGCCATCGATCTGCGGCACCAGTACGCCGACGATCACCGCCAGGGTCGTCATGCCGACCAGGCTCACGCCGACCTGGACCGAGCGCAGGAAGCGCCAGATGGCGTGCCGCTGCAGGACCGTCAACCAACCGGCCGAGGCCAAGAACGCGCTGAAGATCCAATCCCGCGCCTGCATCCCGCCCTGGGCGAATCCGTCCAGCATCACCCCCACCGCCTGGCCGGTGACGATCAGGACCAGGGTCACGGCGCTCGCCGTGGCGAAGCCCCAGCGAGAGGTCCGCGCGCGCCCCTTTCCAGCCTCCCCGGCGCCTCGTCCGTCCTCGCCCACGGTCTTCACTCCCACCTACCAGCGGAGTTCGAGAACGAACGCGCCCAGGGCCTCGAGGGCATCGCGGGCGGGCGAGGGTGCCAGCTCAGCCAGCCGGTCGAGGGCGCTGCGGGTCAGCTCGCGGGCGCGCGCCATCGCGTACTCCACACCGGGCTCGAGGTCGCAAACCGAGCGCAGGAGCATGGCCCGGCTCACGCCACGCCCCTCCTCCAACGCCGAATCCTCGGGGAGGGTGTAGGCGTCCCGGATGCGCGCTCGCACGCCATCGCCGGCCTGGGCGTAGGTCCACAGCACGGGCAGGGTGACCTTGCCGTCCTCGACGTCGTTGCCCACCGACTTGCCGACCAGCTCGGAGTCGCCGACGACGTCGAGGCAGTCGTCGATGATCTGGAAGGCGAGGCCGATCTCGTAGCCGAAGGCGCGCATGCGGGCCCCGCTCTCCTCGTTGCCGCTGGGGTAGCAGGCGCCGAGCTCGCAGGCCGCCGCGTAGAGCGTCGCGGTCTTCGCACCCGCGATGGACTCGTAATCAGCCTGGCTCATCTCGAAGTCGTAGCGTCGCGTACTCTGCTCGATCTCACCGACACAAATGCGGCGGGTGGCCTCGGACAGCACGCGGCTGCACAGGCGTGAGGAGAGGTCGGTCGACAGGGCGAAGGCGCGGGCGTAGAGGAAGTCCCCGAGCAGCACGGCGACCTGGTTGTCCCAGCGCTCGTTGACGCACGCCACGCGCCTGCGGACGGTAGCCCCGTCGAGCACGTCGTCGTGAACGAGGGTCGCGAGGTGGATCATCTCGACGATGCACGCCACCGAGGGATGCTCGTCGGTGGCGTTGCCCGTCGCCTCGCCCGCGAGCAGGGTCAGCGAGGCGCGCAGCTGCTTGCCGCGGAAACGTGCGATGTGGTCGATCATGTCGCGAACGGCCGGCGAGCTCTCGTGGAGCTGGTCGGTGAGGACCTCCCGCATGCGCTCAAGGCCCCCGGCGATGGGTCCCTGCAAGAGGGCCAGGCTGGCGTCGGGAGCGCTCACCGCGGGTCTCCCTCGCCATCGCGTGTGCGCTCCCGCGCCCATTCCTCAGGTGTGTTCAGGTTCAGCACGCGCTCGCGCCCCGCCGCGCTCCCGGCGGGCTCGGCCGCGGGCACGTTCCCCGAGCGGAGCGCGCGCCCGTCCGCGCCAGGGAACTCCAGGAAAGCCAGCACGCGCCGACGCCCCGCGGCCAGAGCCGCCTCCATGGGCGCGAGGCAGCGCCGGTGGTAGACCGCGCAGACCGGCTCCGGCAGGTCCTCGCGGGCGACGGCGAAGCAGCAGTCCAACTCGTCGCGGCGGGCGCGGGCGAGCAGAGCGTCGAACAGGCTGCGGTCGACGCGCGGCATGTCGCAAGCCAAGACGCAGAACCACTCGGCGTCGACCGCGGCCAGGGCCGCACGGATGCCAGCCGCGGGTCCTACGTCGCCCTGGCGATCGAGCACGCAGGTGAGACCCAGCTCCCCGTAGCGGCGCCTTGGACCGACCGCCAGGACGGTCTCGGCCGCCACGGCTGAAAGGCAATCCGCCGCGCGCTCGAGCAGGGTCCGGCCGCCGAGGGCGAGGGTCGCCTTGTCGCGCCCCATGCGCGAGCTCGCGCCGCCGCACAGCACGACGCCGCAGACATCGGCGCGCGCCTCCTCCTCGGCCTGCGCCGCCCCGTGTCGACCGTCGACGGCGATCACTCCCCCTCGCTCTTCTTCGCGTCTGGGGACGAGTCGGAATCCTCGGGGAGCTCGCCTTGCTCGCCCCCGCCCAGCCCCTTCTTGAATTCGTTCACGCTCGATCCCGCGGCCCTCGCCAGAGCCGGGAGCTTGGAAGCTCCAAAGAGGAACACGAGCACGAGCGCGATGGGCCAGAGCTCCTGCCAACCGATGATTGCAGTGTGCAGCATGCTTTTCCCTGGTGCCCCGTTATCCCGCGGGGCTTCGGTCCGTGGAGTCGCCGCTCCGGCGGCGGGGCGCAACGCCCGCTCTTCACTGGCGCGACTACGAGGTCTATCGGCCAGATTCTAGGTCAAGGTCGGACGGAAAGCCCCCCGAACTCGCTCCGAACAAGGGCGGGATGGGCCAGCCCAGTTCTGCGCACAGGGCGGGGACGCGGCGCGCCAGGCGGCGGCAGCGGCGGGCGGCCAGCGGCGGCGGCTCGAGATCGGGGCTGGCGAGGGTGCCCTCGGCCTTGGTCCCCAGGGCCGCGCCTGCTCCCACGCGCAAGCCGCAGGCAGCCAGACGCGCCCGCACGCGGCTGGCGGCGCTGTAGGTGGCGAGCCAGCTCCCCGGCCGCATGCGCAGGGAGATGCTGCGCAGGAATTCCGGCTCCCACAGGGAGCCGTCGACCGCCGGCGAGAAAGGGTCGAGGAAGACGGCGTCGTAGGTCTCCGAGCGTTCTGGGAGCGTCTCCCGTCCGTCCCCCACGACCAGGATCAGGCGTACGCGTTCGGTGAGATCGACCGGCGAGCCCTCGGCGGCACGCGCCCGGTCGAGAGCCTCGACGACCACGGCCAGCCAGCGGGCGGCTTCGACCGCCTCGCGCGTGGGTTTGGGTACCGGCGGCTCGGCGACCAGGCACCGCGCCGCGTCCAGGACGCTCGGGTCGCACTCGAGGGTCGTGACCTCGACCGGCCGCGTACCGGGTGCGGCCGCGGCGCAGGCGGCCAGGGCCGCGAGGTTCATCCCCGGTCCGGTGCCGACGTCGAGGACGGAGAAGGGCAGCGTGCTCTGTGGGGCCGGCCCGCTTCCCTCGCGGGCTGCTGTGCCTAGATCCGCGAGCGGCCGGCCTCGAAGCCCGTGAGGGATGCGGGCCAGCCCAGCTGGCACGCGACAACCGACGATGTAGCGCTCGCGCGCCTCGGTCCACGCCCCCACCCGCGAGTGACAGGTCTCGCCATGGATCGGGTGCGCCAGAGTCGGGGTCCCATCGCCGGTCGTGGCTACGCTCCAGCCCCCTGCCCGGCCGTCGCTCGCAGGCGGGGGGTCAGGGTGCATCGGTGCCCTCCGCCGCCAGCTTCGCCTCGAGGGCCGCGAGCAGGGGCTCCAGCCTTCCCAACTCCCGTACCGAGCGTGGGTCGAGTCCGGCGCGTGAGTCGAGGGCCTCGCGCACGCGCTCGACTCCCCCGCGAGCCCGCTCCGCCTCCCCGAGCGCGGCGTCGGCGGCGGCGATCAGCAAGCTCGCCCGCACCGCCCGAAGGGGATCCGCTCCGTCCCGCGCGGCGGTGGTACCGGCGATCCGCTCGCGGCCCTCGGCCGCCCGTCCGGCGCGTACCAGGGCGGCCCCCACGAGGAAGTCGTCGCCCGCGCCCCGCGCTCCCTCACGCTTCACCAGGTGCAGCAGCTCGAGCGCCGCCCGCGCGCTCAGGTCGGGCTCCAAGAGCTCCCGCAGGCAGAGGGCGCGCACGCGCGATGAGTGGCGCTCGCGCGCACCTCGAGAGTGCCAGACGTGGGCCTCGCCTCCACCGGGAACCGTCGCGGAGTCGCACACCGCCGCCAGGCGTTCCCCGTCGGGGCTGAAGGCGATCTCGGCCACCTCCCCCGCGGGCAGCCCCAGATCGAGCAGGGCGTCACCGCTCTCCAGGTCCCAGACGCGCAGGGTCCCGTCACGGGCGCCGCTGGCCAGGCGCGCCTCGCTGGGATGAAAGGCCAGAGCGGTGACCTCGGCTCCGTCGCAGTCGAAGACCGACTCCAGACGACGCTCGACGTGGTTCCACAGGCGCGCGGTGCCGTCCAGAGAGGCCGTCGCCAAGCGCTCGCCGCCAGGCTCGAAGGCCACGGCGTTGATGCGCTTGGCGTGGGCATTGGGCAACACCCACAGCTGCGAGCCGTCCTTCCCGTCGAGCAGGCGCAGGTACTCGTCCTGGCCGACCAGAGCCAGGCGCCGCCCCTCGCCGTCCAATTCGAGATCCGAGAGGCGCGTGCGGCGGAACTCCAGGCGCCAGAGGACCTCCGCCCGCTGGACGTCCCAGAGTTGGAGGTGCGAGCCGTCGTAGAGAGCGATGCGCGCGCCGTCTCCGGAGATCGCCAGGTACCTCACGCGGCCGACGCCGGAGAGCCGAGCGACCTCCGCGTCGTGCTCGAGGTCGTGCACGTACAAGACCCCGGAACGAGCCACGACTGCCGCGCGGCCGTCGGCGCTGACCGCCAGCGCTTCGGTCGTGGCACCTTCCCAGACGCCCGACTCGGAGAGGCTGCGCTCGCGCGCCGTGTCGGGATCCCAGGCGAGCAGGGCACCGCGCTGAGGAGCCAGGAGGAGGTCCACGCCGCCGGCGCCGAAGCCTCCCCCCACGAGGCGAGCGGCGCTGACGCGCACCGCGTGGGCGGGGTCCCATTCCGGCTCCCACTCCAGCACGCGGCCGTCGAGCGAGCCGGAGATCACGCGCCGACCGCCGGCCGCCAAGGCCAGGGAGGTGACCGCCTCGTCATGGCCGCGCAAGACGCCCGGCACCGCGGCCGAGGTCAGGGGCCAGACGCGCACGGTCATGTCGGCCGCTCCCGAAAACAGACGCCCGCCCTCGACGTCGAGCAGCACAGCGCCCACCGCGCCCCGGTGGCCGTGCAGGACGGTCGCCAGGCGATCGGCGCCAACATCCCACAGGCCGATCGCGCCATCGGCGTATCCGACCGCGACCAGGTCGCCCTCGGCGCCCCAGTCGACGCAGGTGACCGGGCGGCCGACCTCCTCCGGCAACACGCGCAGCTCGCGGGGAGTGACCGTCACGGCCGAGAGCGCCCCGAGGTTCACGACGCGCGCCGTGCCGTCCTCTCCGCCGGTCACCACGCGCCGTCCCCGCGGGCCGAAGGCAACGGCGCTCACTGCCCCGGCGTGCCCCTCCCAGGCGGCCTCGAGGGAGAAGTCGTCCACGCGCCAGACGCGCGTGGACCCGCCGCGCCCGGCGGCCGCCAGGCGCTGTCCGTCCGGACTGAACTCGAGGCAACGCACCATCCCGTCGTTGGGAACCTGGGCCAGCACCTTCCCGTCGGGGAGACTCACGATCTGCACCAGGTTGCCCGCCGCCGAGCTGGCGGCCAGTCGCCCGTCGGGGGTGATGGCGCAGCGCACGCCGCGCGCGCTGATGTCACCGAGGTTGGTCACGACCGCGGGCGGCGTGTTCGAGAGCTCCCTCAGACTGTCGAGTTCGACCACGTGTGCGCTCAGGTCCAGTCTGCTCGTGGCCAGACGATCCCCGGCGTCATCGACGGCGACGTCGGTCACGCCCGCGGCG
This sequence comes from Planctomycetota bacterium, assembly GCA_002686265.1. Classification (GTDB taxonomy): domain Bacteria; phylum Planctomycetota; class UBA1135; order UBA1135. The sequence goes on along the minus strand of NZBA01000047.1, from coordinate 1,934 downwards.
AGGTCGTGTACCGTGCGCACGCTCTGGTCGAGGGTCAAGCTCAGGTGGCGCCACTCCCAGCCGGCCATGACCGGCTCGACCGAGCGCAGGTGTGCCTCCGCCACGCGCACCTCGTTCAGGCGCAGGCTGTAGGCGGCGGCGACGACCCGCGCTCTGTAGCTCTGCAGGCGCGCGGCGCGCTCCTGGATGCTGGCCAATCGCTCCTGGCGCTGGGCCTCGGCCGCCTGCTCCTGGGCGTGCATTCGCTGGGCCTCCAGCTCGGTGTTCGCCGCCTCCACCTCGCGCGAGCGCACGCGCGCCTCCTCCCCGCTGCGCTCGGCCTCGGTGCGGGCTTCCTGCGTGCGCGCGAGCTCTTCCTGGAGGCGCTTCGACGCGACCCGGGACTGCTGCACGAAGACCGCGGCGGAGCCGACGATCAACAGCGCCAAGGCGGCCAAGGCCGCGGCGACGGTCTTGTTGCGCAGGACCCACTTGCGAAACGAGTACAGAGCGCCGGTCTCGTAGGCTCCCACCTCGCGCCCCTCGAGGTAGGCACGCAGGTCGGCGGCCAACTCCAGCATGCCGCGGTAGCGCGCGCCCGTTTCGCGGTCCATCGCCTTCTCGCAGATCGCGACCAACTCGCCATCGACCTCCGGGTCGACCTTCTCCAGGGCCCACGGCGGACCTTCGCGCACGGCCTTGAGGATCGCCAGCGAGGAGACCTTCTCGCCCAGGGGTTCGTAGGGCATGTGCCCGGCGAGCAGGTGGTAGAGCAGCGCTCCGATCGAGTAGACGTCGCTGCGCGGGCCGAGGTGCTCGAGCCGGCCGGCTGCCTGCTCGGGAGCCATGTAGGCCGGCGTCCCGACGATGTCACCGTCGAGCGTCCGCAGGGCCGACCGCGCCGCGTCGCTCTCCTCGCTGCGGTCGGTCATCACCACCGAGGCGGGAGCGCGCTCGGTTCTCCCCTCGCCGCTCACCGAGCGTGCATCGCTGCCGACGACCTTGGCCAGCCCCCAATCCATGACGAAGGCCTCGCCGAAGCGCCCGACCATGATGTTGCCCGGCTTCAGGTCGCGATGCAGGACGCCCTTCGAGTGTGCGTAGGCCATGGCCTCGCAGACGCGCACGAGGACGTCCACCACGCGCCGCGTGCTCCAGCCCTCGCGCTCCTCGCGTGCTAGGGCGAGGATCTCTCGCAGGTCGCGGCCGTCGACCAGCTGCATGGTGAAGAACACGCGCCCCTGCTCGTCCATCCCCAAGTCGTGCACGGGCACGATCCCGGGGTGGTCGAGCTGGCCGGTGATCTGGGCCTCTTCCAAGAAACGGGCCAAGCGACGCTCGTCTACGTCGCTCTCCGCGCTCCCGCTCGCCCCGCTGCGGCGTCCGAGGACGATCTTCATCGCCAGGGTGCGGCGCAGCTCCTCGTCCCAGACCTCGATGACGGCTCCCATGCCGCCGCGTGCGATCTCCCCGCGCCGGGTGTAGCGCCCGCGCCCGGCACCCTTGCCCGCCAGGCGGCGCCGAACGCTCTCGGCCGCGGCGTCGGCGGTCGGGCCAAGCTCCGTGCCCCCGTCCCCCGAAAGGGATACCTGGGGGTCGATCGAGTCGCCGTAGCGCGCCCGCAGCCGGTCCGAGAAGCTGCCGTCGGGGAGCAGGCGGTCGAGAATGGCCGTGATGCGCTCGTACTCCTCGCGCAGGCGGACGAGACCCGCCGCCAGGCGCCCTCGCTCGGCACAGAAGGCCTCGAAATCGAGATCGCCGTCCAGTTCGAGGCGTCGCAAGTACTCGCAGAACGCCTCCTGAACCTGCGCGTCGGCAGGCGCGGACGGGGAGGCGGCGGGAGGCTCGTTCATGGGTTGCGGGACGCACCCGGCCTCCCGGCGCTGCAGCCTAGCACAGGCCGCCGGCCACTTCTCGCACCCGAGGGCGCGCCGCCGCTCAGGCGCCGGAGCAGG
>NZBA01000046.1 GCA_002686265.1 Planctomycetota bacterium | reverse complement strand
TGGACGGCGACGCAGCGACCGCCGGTGACCTCGACGGTGAGGGGCGCCACGGCGCCGCCGGCGCGCTCGCCCAGCTCGCCGGCGCTGCCGCGCAGCAGGACGTGGCCGCTCGCGTAGTCGCGCGGCTCGACCACCACGGCGCGGCGGCCACCGCGGAAGCGGTACTCGACCCGGTCGGCGCCCGAGGCCGTGCGCACGCGCCGCGCGGCACGCAGGGAACGGACACCGAACAGGCGCTTCGACAGGGCCACGCCGTGGTAGCGCCAGGCGGCGTGGTGGAACTCGACCGCCTCCAGCTCGCCGAGGGCCCCGGCGGCCAGGGCGGCGTCGACGGCGTCCAGCCAGGGGAGACGCACGCAGTCCTCGGCCGCCCAGGCGTTCCGGAAGCGGTCCAAGAGGCGCCGGTGGGCGAGGTGGCGGAACAAGAGGACCGGCGTCTCGATGAGAAGGTCGACCGCGGAGAGGTCCTCGGAGGCGAGGCGGCGCAGGACGGCGGGGACGGCGGCCTTGGAGACCGCCACGTAGACGAGATCGACACCCGCCAGGGCGCCGGGAGCGAGGGTGTCGAAGGGCTCGACCGCGACCGGCGGGCCGTCCCACTCCAGCGGCCTCGCCCGGCGCGCCCAGGCGGCGACCAGCTCGAATTCGTCGCAGAGCGCGGCCACCGCCGGCAGGACGTCCTGCCGCACCCGCTCTCCGACGCCGACGACCGCGATGCGCGTGCGCGTCACACCGCGCCTCCCTCGCCCTCGTCTCCCGGTGACTGGGCGAGGTGCCGCGCGAGGCGGATCGAAAGGGCGACGATCGTGAAGGTCGGGTTAGCACAACCGCTCGCCGGGAAGACAGAGGCCCCGGCGAGGTACACGTTGGGAACGGTGTGCAGCCGACAGTTGGCGTCGACGACCGAACGCGCGGGATCGGTCCCCATGCGCGTCGTGCCCATGTGGTGCGAGGCGTCGTAGTCGATCGGCCAGGGCTCGGCATCGGCGATGTCGCTCTCGAGGACGCCCGCCCCCGCGCGCTCCAGCTCCGCGCCGAGGACCTCGTGCAGGACGATCAGGGAACGGCGGTCGAGGGCTGTGGGGGCGTGGCGCACGAGCGGCAGCGCGCTCCCGTGGGCGTCGGCGGCATCGGCGAGCACGACCCGGTTCTGGGGGCAGGGCTCCATCTCCATGAAGTTGCGCACGCGGATCGTGCGCACCACGGGCGAGGCGCCGTTGCGCAGGCGGGAGAAGAAGTAGCGGGCCACGGGAAGGGCGTCCGCGAAGACCAGGCCGACCACTCTCAGCCAGCCCAGCACCGACTTGCGCTCGTTTTGGAGCTCGCTGTCGTCCCCCGTCTCGGCGTAGTCGCGCAGGGTGACCATCTCGTCGGCGTGGCGCTTCTTCCAGAAGGTCAACAGGCGCCGGCTCCGCTTCACCAGCAGCACGAAGGCCTCGACGCCGAGGCTGTCCGACCAGGGGAACAGCGGCTCCAGGCGCACGTAGGCGTTCAGGCAGTCGCGCTCGCGCTGAACGCGCTCCGACAGGCGCAGGCCCGCATACCCCGCGTACCCCGACTTCAAACAGCCGAAGAAGTACGGCAGCTCACGCACGGGACGCGCGAGGCGGATCAGGCCGTGGTAGTTCTTGGGGTGGTTCATCAGGCAGCGGCCGACCTGATCGCGCTCGTTGCCCAGGCCCGCGGGACAGCGGTCGTCCGAGAGCAGCAGCAGCCGCGCGTTCTCGATCCCGCCGGTCGCCAGGACGAAGCGCCGCGCAGGGATCGGGCGGCGGCGTCCGTCGGCGGTCGCCGCCACCGCCGCGGTGGCGCGGTCCCCGTCGGGGGCCTGCTCCAGGCGCACGACCGTGGCGTCGAGGAACAGGGCGGCGCCCCCGCCCTCGAAGACCCCGCTCCACTCGCGCCCGAAGTCCTGGGGCTCGGCGGCGGCGAGGAAGACCTTCTCCTCCAGGTCGCTCCAACGCGGCTCCCACTCGCCCTTCCCGCGCAGGGCGTCGAAGCCGCCGGGCCCGAACAGCTCCAGCGGCGCGAAGCGATAGCGCTCGGCGGCGCGGCGGTACTCGGCGACGAGCTCCTCGCGCGGGATCGGCCAGCCCCATCCGGGACGCGAAGGCCGGGGCTCGCAGTCGATCTCGTCCAGGGGCGCGGAGAGGCCGGCCCAGGTGGTCGAGGCGCCGCCGAGGACGCGCTCGCGCGAGTACTCCTTGATCTCGATCCCCTCGCTTCGGACCGCGCGCAGGCGGTCGCCGTGGGGCGTGGGGCGGCGGGTGCCGCTCTCCAGCACGCACACCGAGCGTCCCGCGGCGGCGAGCTCGGCGGCCAGGGTCATCCCCGCCGGCCCCGAGCCGACGACGCACACGTCGTAGGTCGCTAGCTCTTCGCCGAGGACCTCGGAGAGTTCGCGGATCAATGGGACCTCAGGTCGCGACCGGCGCGGGCATCCCAACGGGCGCCAGGGCCTCGTCGCCGGACCAGACGACGTTGTAGAGCGTGTCGCGCTCGACCGGCACCCGGCCGGCGTCGCGGATCCACTGCACGAGCTCGTGGCGTTGTGCCTCCTGCGGCGTCGTCGCCCCCGCCTCGTGGTAGACCTTCTCCTCGACGACCGTGCCGTCCACGTCGTCGGCGCCGAACGACAGGCACAGCTGGGCGACGGGCACGTCCATCAAGATCCAGTAGGCCTTGACGTGGGGGACGTTGTCGAGCATCAGCCGCCCCAGGGCCATCTCGCGCAGCTCGTCCAGGGCCGTGGGGGCGGGCACATCGGCCATCTCGCTGTTGTCGGGATGGAACGAGAGCGGCACGTAGGTCTGGAAGCCCCCGGTCTCGTCCTGCAGGCGCCGCAGGCGGTCGAGGTGGTCGAGGCGCTCGGCGACCGTCTCGATGTGGCCGTGGAGCATGGTGCAGTTCGAGCGCAGGCCTGCCTCGTGGACGGTGCGTGCGATGTCCAGCCACTCGTCCCCGGAAATCTTGAGGTGGTAGGTCTCGCTGCGCACGCGCTCGGAGAAGACCTCCGCCCCTCCGCCGGGGATCGAGTCCAGACCCGCCTCGATCAGCTCGGGCAGCACCTCGGCGAGCGGCTTCTTCGCCACCCGCGCGATCTCGTGCAGCTCGACCATCGTGAAGGCCTTGATGTGGATCCGTGGCCGCGCCGCCTTCACCGCGCGCAGCAGGTCGAGGTAGTAGTCGTAGCCGAGCTTGGGGTAGATCCCCGCCACCATGTGCACCTCGGTCACCGGCTGGTCGAGCTGCTCGCGGACCTTCCCGGCCGCCTCCTGGGGCGTCATGCAGTAGGCGCCCTCCTGGTTGGGCAGGCGCTGGAAGGCGCAGAAGCGGCAGAGCTTGTTGCAGATGTTGGTGTAGTTGATGTGCTGGTTGACGTTGAAGTACGCCAGGTCGCCGTGCAGGCGCTCGCGCACGAGGTTGGCGAGCTCGGCCACCACGAACAGGTCGGGGGTCGCGTACAGCCGCGCTCCGTCCTCCAGCGACAAGCGCTCGGAGGCGACGACGCGCCGGGCGACGTCCTCGATCCCCGCGGCGCGCGCGCGCTCGACCAGCCGGGCCTCGCGCCCGCTCACTTCGACGCCTCCGGTGCGGCGCGGTGCGTCGCCGCCTCGCGCGCGTCGGCGGGGCTGCACGGCCCGCCGTGTCGCTCGTCGACGATCCCGTACCAACTGTTGCGCTGTCGCGGCGCGAAGCCGGCGCGCTCGATGACGCGCTCGATGGCCTGGACCGACTCCAGGTGGAAGCAGCCCGCCGCCGAGACGACGTTCTCCTCGATCATCGTCCCGCCGAAGTCGTTGCAGCCGTGGCGCAGGGTGATCTGCGCCATGTCGAGGCCCTGAGTCACGTAGCTGGTCTGGATGTTCACGAAGTTGTCGAGGACGATGCGCGAGAGGGCCTGCACGCGCAGGTACACGGCCGGGGTCGTCTTGGGCGGGTAGAGCGCCTCGTCCGGCACGCCCTCGGGCTGCATGTTCCAGCACGCGAAGGCCGTGAAGCCGCCGGTCTCGTCCTGCAGGTCCCGTAGGCGCATCAGGTGCTCGATGCGCTCGGCGGCGGTCTCGACGTGACCGAACATCATCGTGGCCGACGAGCGTAGGCCGGCTTCGTGGACCTTGCGGTGCACGTCCAGCCAGCGATCGGTCGTCGTCTTGCGCGGGGCGATGATCTCGCGCACGCGCTCGACGAGCATCTCCGCGCCGGCTCCCGGCAGGCTGCCGAGGCCGGCCTCGGCGAGGTCGGCGATGACCTGTTCGACCGGCCGCCGATCGACTTTGGCGAGGTGGTCGAGCTCGGGCGCCGAGAGGGCGTGGGCGTTGATCGTTGGGAAGCGCTCCCGCAAGTCGGCGATCAGCTCGCACCACCACGCCGTCCCCAGCCGCGGGTGATGGCCGCCCTGCATCAGGACCTGGCGCCCGCCGAGAGCCGCCGTCTCCTCGACCTTGCGCACGATCTCCTCGCGCTCCAGGACGTACTCGCCCTCCTGCCCCGGCTTGCGGTAGAAAGCGCAGAAGCCGCAGTCGGTGACGCAGACGTTGGTCGGGTTGACGTTGCGGTCGACGATGTAGGTGACGATTCCCTCGGGGTGCAGCCGGCGGCGGAGTGTGTCGGCGAGGTCGCCAAGGGTCAGCAGGTCGGCGTGCTCGTGCAGGTACAGGGCATCGGCGGCGTCGATGCGCCGGCCCTCCCGCACCGCGTCACCGATGCGCCGCAGCTCGGCGGCGAGGGGGGATCGGTGGGAGGCCGAGGCCGTGGGGGCGCTCCAGCCGCGCGCCTCCCGGCCTTCGTTCGCGGCCTCGAACGTGGTCGATCCGGGTTCCATGGCGGGTGATTATAGGCGCGGGTGCGCCCCCCTCCGCGCGCGGAAGACCCCGGATTCGGTGCCGGGATCCACGCGAGGTGCGCTCGGGCTCCGGCCGGGAGGGGAGGCTCACGGGCTCGGTACGTGCAGCACGCAGGAGGCGCGTGCGTTCTCGAGGACCGCCACCTCGACGGCGGGGCCGTCCTCCAACGCCCTGCCCCATGCCTCCATGAGGCGCACTTCGAAGGTCCCGGGGCGCAGGCCCGTGATCCTGTGCGGCGGAGCACCGTGGGTGCGAGCCGAGAAGGAGCGACCGCGCACGAGCCCGATGCGGATCCGGCCCGCGTGCGGCGAGCCGTCCTGCTCGCGGACGAGCACCTCGAGGGCGCCCGAACCGGTCAGGGGGATCTCTAGCTCGGCCGTGGCTCCGGCTCGGATCCGGAGCCGCGACCGGCTCGTCTCGGGCAGGCCTGCCCGTGACCTCCCCGGCCGCGGGGGCGGGGGAAAGGTCCAGCCCCCGGGGTCGCTCTCGAACGACCAGCGGTACTCCCCGGCGGGAACGCCTTCGAGCAACAGGGGCTCGCGGGCGGGTTCGCGGAGGACGAAGCGGTAGTCCCCAGCGGGACGCACCTTCGCGCCGGGCTGTTCTCGGTGGAGATGGACTCAGCCGAGGAAGCGCTCATCCTCGGCTTCTGCCGCCAGCACGGCGGGCGGCCCGCTGACCGACACACGCAGCTTGCCCCAGGCTTCCCCGACGGACTCCAATCGGAGCTCGAACTCGCTCGGCGAACGGTCAGCGAGCGCGGCGAAGAACTCCCCGCCCGCGGGGGCGTACCCCGGTATGTTCGCCTCGAACTCCAGGGGACCCAGGGCGTCGACGAGGATCTCGGAGGTGAAGAGCAGCAGCTTGTCGTCCCTGGTGTTCGCCAGGCCCGCGTGCAGGCGGGTCTCTCCGACGAGGTCCAACTCCGCTCGCCAGCGAATGCCGAAGACGTCCACGGCCCGGGGATCGCGCATCACCCATCCGAGAGACCCGAACAGGAGCGGGTCGCACCGCAGGGGCCGACCATCGGGGTCCCGCAGGTGGACCAGGGCGGCGTAGATCGGCTGCAGGGTCAAGACCACCGGCCCGCTGCCGGGTCGGACGGGGCCGGCGCGCTCCAGGGTGCAGCCGCCCAGGCCGGCCGCCGCCAGCACGTACTCCGCATCGGCGCTGAGGCCCTCGAACAGGAATCCGCCTCCCTCGCCCGTCGGGGCAACACGCAGGGACGTCCCGGGCCCGCCGAGGTCGGTCTCGGCGAGGCTCGAGGGAGAGGGTTCCCGGCCCGCGGGCCAGGCGAGGACCGTGACCGCCGAGCCCGGGGCCTGGCCCCCCGGCCAGCGGGCCGTGCCCCTCACCGACCCGCCGGCGCGAAGCACGATGACCTGCTCGCCCGGTCCGGGCTGACGGCCGGCGAAGGGCTCCTCGACCGTCTCGAACCCCCGTGCGCTGACGATCATCCTCGCGGCGGGATGGCGTGCGTGGGCGATGAGGAGCCTTCCCTGTTCATCGGTGCGGGCCGAATCGAGGGAGGCGCCGTTCAGGCGTACCTCGATGGTGGCGCGGGCGACGGGCCGGCCCTGGTCATCGACGCAGCGGACGTTCACCAGCGTCCGCTCGGCCGGTCCCGAGTCGGTCCGGGCGCCGGCGGCAGCGAGGCGTGGCGTGGGCGTCGCGGCCCGCCCGGACCCGCCCTCCCCCCGGTGCTCCCGCTCCACGGCCGGCGGCCCGGGGCCCCGATCCCCTTCGCCGTCCATGGCGATCCTGACCCACAGTGCGCCGAGGGCGAGGAGGCCGACCGTCAGCAGGAGGACCCGCTTTCGACGCGCTGGCGACGGGGACACGATTCGCGTGCCTAGCATGGCGATCCGGATGGGCGAGGGATCCGGCGCGCTCAGCGGTCGCAGGAGACCGTCTGCGGGTCGCCTGGCGGGTCGAGCGTGCACTGCCCCGACGCCGGGCAGGCCGGGCAGTTCCCGATCTTGGCCGGATTCCCGTCCGAGTCCAGGACCACCTGGCAGCAGGCGGTCTCCAGGTTGGAGAGCGTGCAGGCGCAGGCCCTGATGTTGCGACCTCCGATCGTGACGGACCGTTCCTCGCACTCCCCTTCCCCGCAGCTCCCGGTGCAGGACAGGGTCCAGTTGTCGGGGCCGCCGGTGGCTTCGACCGACATGCAGTGGTGGACCGGTGGCGGGACTGCCGGCGAGCGCCCGGGCAGGAGGCCCGCGGTCCCGACGGCCACGAGGGCTGGGAGGATGGCGCGCCCAGGGGCGCGGCGCCCGAGACGGTTCACATGGAGCATGAACTCCCTCCAAGACTCTCCCATCCGCGTCGGAGCCCCGGCGGGCGCATGGGAGGAACACCCGGCGCAGCGACTCTCCGATCGGAGAGCTGAGGCGAGATTACCCGCGAGGCCATTCACCGTCAAACCGGCCCGGGAGAGGGGGGGGCTCACCGCGGAGTGTGCGAGGAGGACCAGCACGCGTGTGGCCGTGGAGGCTGGGGTGCGAGGAACGGGGCGCGCCGACGTCGAAGGCTGGGGAACCCTCCCACTCCGTCATCGAAGCTCCCGATCCCGTCGAGGCGGATGGGGCGCCGAAGCCCGACCGCGAACGGAGACCCGCCCTGGCGTGGTCCCCGAGAGCGCCGTTCGGTCCTTGGGCCGCACCCGCCGTGCCGCGTATCCTCTGCGCCCCGCCGACGACCCGGACCGAGCCCCCGACGCACCATGGCCAAGCCCCAGCCGACCCTGATGGACAAGATCGTCTCCCTGTGCAAGCGCAGGGGGTTCATCTTCCCCGCCTCCGAGATCTACGGCGGCATCGGGAACACCTACGACTACGGACCGCTGGGCGTCGAGCTCAAGCGGCGCGTCAAGGACGCCTGGTGGAACGCGGTCGTCACCGCCCGCGCCGACGTCGTCGGCCTCGACTCGGCGATCATTCAGAACCCCAAGACCTGGGAGACCTCCGGCCACGTGGCGGGCTTCACCGACCCGATGGTGGACTGCAAGAAGTGCAAGGGGCGCTTCCGCGCCGACCACATCGGCGACCTCTCCTGCCCGGAGAAGCCTTCCAAGAGGCCGGGCGAGTGCGGGGGTGAGCTGACCGAGCCGCGCTCGTTCAACCTGATGTTCAAGACCCACGTGGGCCCGATGGAGGGCTCGGGCTCCGTCGCCTACCTGCGGCCCGAGACCGCCCAGGGGATCTTCCTCAATTTCAAGTCGGTTCTGGAGTGCTCGCGCCTCAAGCCGCCCTTCGGCATCGCCCAGATCGGCAAGTCCTTCCGAAACGAGATCACGCCCGGCAACTTCGTCTTCCGCACGCGCGAGTTCGAGCAGGCCGAGATGGAGTTCTTCGTGCCGCCCGCCGAGAACGACGAGTGGTACGAGCACTGGCGCGGTGTGCGTTTCGATTGGTACATCGACCACGGTATCTCCCCCGAGCGCCTGCGCCTGCGCGAGCACGACGCCGCCGAGTTGGCCCACTACTCGACGGCCACCGCCGACATCGAGTACGAGTACCCCTTCGGCTGGGGCGAGCTCGAAGGCATCGCCTGCCGCACGGACTTCGACCTCGCGCGCCACTCCGAGGCGTCGGGCGTCGACCTGCGCTACTTCGACCCGCAGACCAAGGAGCGCTACTTCCCCTACGTGATCGAGCCGGCGGGCGGCGTCGATCGCATGGCGCTGACCTTCCTGATCGACGCCTACGAGGAGGAGGAGCTCGAGAAGGACACGCGCGTCGTGCTGCACTTCCATCCGGCGATCGCACCCACGACCGCCGCGGTCTTCCCGCTGGTGAAGAAGGAGGGCATGCCCGAGCGCGCCCGGGAGATCGAGGCCGAGCTGCGCGCGGCGCGCATGACGACTTTCTACGACGAGAAGGCAGCCATCGGCCGCCGCTACCGCCGCCAGGACGAGGTCGGCACGCCCTTCTGTGTGACCGTCGACGGCGACACCCTCGCCGAGGACCTCGTCACCGTGCGGCACCGCGACACGATGGAGCAGGAGCGCGTCGCCACCGGAGAGCTCGTCTCCTATCTCGACGATGCCGTGCGCAACTGGGGCCGTGCGTCTAGAGTCTAGGGAGCGCCCGCTACCCCCCGCGCACCGGGCGGGGCGCACGGAACCATGCACCATCTCCTGTTGACTCTGGCGCTCGCGTTCGGTGGAGCGGCGCCCGCGCCCGCCCAGGAGCCGCCCGCCGAGGAGAGGGCGGGCGAGGTGCTCGTGGAGTCCTACAAGGACGCCCTCAAGACCTGGAAACAGGACTACCGCCTGGCCTTCGGCCGCGAGGAGCGCGAGGCCCTCGACCGGCGTCACCCGGCGGTCGCCTTCCTCTCGCGCTTCGAGGCTCGCGGGGAGGCCGGCGACGGCAAGGCCCTCTTGTGGGCGACGCGCCTGGTGGACGACGCGCGCAGGAGCGCGGCCGAGCGCAAGGCGCTCAAGCGCCGCTCCTACACTCGGCTCGTCGCCGAGTACGGCGGGCGGCCCTGGTTTCGCGAGGTGCTTCTCGCCGTCGACGAGGACCGCACGGACCTGGGCTGGGAGACCGCCGCCGACCTGTTGTCGCAGGTCGCCGAGCGCGGCGTGACCTCCGGTCTGCGCGCCGAGGCTCTCTGGCGCTGGGGCGGCCTGCTGATCGACACCGAGGATCCCCCTCAGCGTGCCGCCGGGCTCGCGATCTGGGAGCGCCTGTTCGCCGAGCACCCGCGCACGGTGCAGGGCGCCCGCGCGCGCGCCGAGTACGACCTCGAGAAGCACCTCGGCATCGGCTCGGTCGCCCGTGACTTCGAGGCCACCGACCTGCAGGGACGCACCTTCCACCTCTCCGATTACCGCGGCCAAGTCGTCGTGCTCGACTTCTGGGGCTTCTGGTGTCCGACCTGCCGCCGCGCCCTGCCGCACCTCGTGCGCCTGGCCGAGCGTCACGCCGACGAGCCCTTCGCCATCCTGGGCGTGAACTCCGACACCGACCTCGAGAGCGTGCGCTCCCAGGTCAAGGGACAGCACGTCACCTGGCGCAACGCCTTCGACGGCGGACCCAAGGGCCCGCTCGCCCGCGCCTGGCGCGTGCGCTCCTTCCCGAGTGTCTACGTCCTCGACCACGAGGGGCGCATCCGCGCCCGCAACGTCCACGGCGAGGCCCTAGACCGCAAGGTGGCCGACCTGCTCGCCGAGCTGGACGAGAAACCCTAGCAGCCCGTTGAGAAACGCCCTACTACGACTTCGCCCTCTCCGCCGCCGCGGCGTCGGACTCGTCGATCCGTGCTCGACGGCCCGACAGGGCCGCCTGCGCCGTCTCGATTT
>NZBA01000045.1 GCA_002686265.1 Planctomycetota bacterium | reverse complement strand
ATTGCCTCATGATGCGTAACCTCCCAACCGTAGCCGTTTCCGCCCGAAAAACCGTTTGGTGCTAGCACGATGCACATCACGGAGAATCGATCTCCAACCCTGACGACGTGGTGCGGCCGCAGTGTAGCGTTGTTGACGCTGGACGGGAGATTGGTCCTTCCGAATGCCCGCCGTCGCGTACCCAGCAGCCTGGGGTGGGTCCACCACGACATCAACGCTCATGGTTGAATTGGAAGATCATTGACATATTTACGCTCAGGCCCTCCCCCAGCCCCTCCCTAAGAGCTGGTCGTTACACACAAGCTCACAAAGACGCATGAGCCATGCAGGATGCCACGGCCAGCGTCGCGGAGTTCTACGACGCGCAGTCGGCCGTGCGTTTGGCCTCGGATCGCCTCAAAAGGCCTGCACGCGCATCATGCGGGAGTACAGCGGGGATGACGATCGTGGCGCGCAGCGCAGAACACGGCCGACTGCGCGTCGTCGAACTCCGCGACGCTAGACCCGAAAAGGTTCACGATTGGGTTCACGACAAGGTTGGACGACGACGTTCGCGATTGAGTTCACGACGAGGTTCGCGACAGGGTTCAAAAGCGCACTCTCTTGACGGAGGGTATTCGGTGCACGGAGGCCTGGTTTGATACGTGTGGGGTGCCCCACCTCGGAAAATACCTTAACGCGGCGGAGCCGCAACCAAAGTAGTCGTCGCGCGGAGCGTGATGACGACTATGGGCAGAACCGCGTCGCGGGCATCCTGCTATCCTCGCTGCTCTTCGCGGAACCACGCATGAGCACCATCCGAGCCGCCTTGTCTCTCCGCCGCATCGGCCAGTTCAGCCGCGTGCAGTCGCCGTCGGTCAGGACGCTGTTCGCGTTGGTCTTGGCTCACGCGCTGCTCGATAGCTACGGAACGGTCTGGCCGATTTTCAAGAAGCTGGCCAACCTGAACCTTGTGTGGGCGGGCCTGATCGTGACCGTGGCCACGTCCCTGACGGCGGCCACACAACCGCTGTTCGGCATCTGGGCCGACCGGGGGCACCGGCGCCAGTTCATCCTGCTGGGAACGGCGCTGGCGACTGCCGGCATGCTGTTGGGGCCGCTGGGCATCTATCGCGAAGCACTGGGCGAGGTCTGGGCTTACCTGCTGATGTTCCTCGTCATGCTGGTCGTTCGGTTCGGCCAGGCGATGTTCCACCCGGCGGGCGCGAGCGTCGCGGGTGGCCTGGTCGAAGGGCATCGCTCCACGCTGGTCGCGTTGTTCATCGCGGGCGGCATGATGGGGTTCGGCACCGGCCAAATGATCTTCAGCGCGGCCTATCAGCAGTTGGACGGCCACACCGAATACCTGCTTCTACCCGCTGCGTTGCTGTTCATTTTTCTGTATCGCTGGTGCCGGCCGCGCCAAACCGACGGGCACCAGCCCCTGAAGCTGAAAGAAACGCTGGCTGGTCTCGCGCACGTTCGTTTGCCGTTGTTCATCCTTTATCTGATTCTCGTTCTGCTTTCGGCGCAAACGATCGGTTTCTATTTCCTGTTGCCCGAGTTCCTCGAATTGCGGGGATACCCGACGTGGATGGTCAATGGCGGCGGCGTTCTGCTCTTCGTCATTGGCAGCGTGCTGATTGCGGTTCCCGCGGGCCGTTTGTCGGACCGGTTCGGCCGGTTCCGTGTGCTTGCAGCGATCCTGGTCCTGATGTTGGTGTCCTACTACGTACTCCTGCTGGCGCCTTCAATGCCCGTGGCGGCGTTCGCGGGCTTGTGCATCATCACGGGCGGCTTCATAGGAACGGGAAACCCCATGGGCGTGGCACTGGGACAGCAGCTCCTGCCGCACAGCGCCAGCGTCGTGAGCGGCATCCTGATGGGCCTGGCCTGGTCCGTCGGCGGCACCGCGCCGGCCATCGTCGCCTGCCTGGCCCAGATCGAGTCGCTCGGCCTGATCGGCGCCCTGGCGATGCTAGGTGCCGCGAATGTGCTGGCGATCGTGCTGGCGATGTGCCTGCCGTTCGTCGCGAGGCGGGGAAAGGTGCACTAGCCTGGATTCCCATGGGCCATGAAGCGACTGACAGGTTCGACGGCTTGGGTGGGCGCAGCGACCCTGACTCACGCGCCGGGTGATAGAGCAACAGGTGCACGCGATCGCCGTGGAGCCGCGTTCTGTAGAGCGATGGCAGCGGTCGGCCCGACGCGTCGAGGACGGCGAACCCTTCCGGTCGCGAGCCGGCGACCAGGCGTCCCACGACGTTGTGGAACTGCACGTCGAACACGGCCAGTTCGCGCCACGGGTTTGACTGGAGCGTGACTTTCGCAAGGCGGATCGGTCGGGGCGTCTGATCGTCGCCCGTCAGGGACCACGCGGCGTCGGCCAAACGGCGCCCCAGTCGAACCTGAGCCGCGCCGCCGTAATGGATCGTGTCGTCCAGTTCCAGATCGATCGTGGGCACGAGGGCGCAGCGATGTATTTCGTCGCCAAGGCGGCGCTGCTGCTCCTGGATCGAATTCCACGCCGCGCGATCTTCGCCCGCATCGCCGCTGCGCGCGATCTGCGCCATCACGAACGGCAGGCCCGGATCGCCGGCGTGGCGGCGAACGGCCTCGATGAAGGCCCGCATGCGCGCGCCGTAGTGGGGGGCACATTCAGCGGTCGCGTCGGACTCGCCCTGGGCCCAGATCACGCCCTTGACGCGGCCGCCGGCGTGGCGGAGGCGGCGGATCATGGCCCCGAACAGGCTCGCGCCGCCCAGTTCGACCTCAGCCGGGTCCCATTGTTGCATCGAAGTGCCGCTGTGGGCGCAGGGGATCAGACCCTGAGGCACGCCGGCGCGGCGCTGCATGTCGAGTCCGAAGGAGAAGCCTGGTCCCTGCTGCCGGAAGGGTTCGCACGTCGGCGGGCCGCCGTCAATCAAGGCGTGCACCGGGTCGACAGCGACTTCCATGTTGTGCAGCGGCTCGCGCGCGACGTCCCACTGGTCGTCCATGTACTGGGCCCGGACATGAGGGTGTGGTTCGAGGCGGCTGTCCTCGCTGAAAAAGCCGGCGCCCTGCATCTGCGACTGGCCGCCGAGGAGCCACACGTCGCCGACCAGCACGTCCCGGACCGCGCAGGTCGTGGCCACCTCGCCCTGGTGGCGGATCCGCAGCGTGATC
Organism: Planctomycetota bacterium; assembly: GCA_002686265.1. Classification (GTDB taxonomy): domain Bacteria; phylum Planctomycetota; class UBA1135; order UBA1135. Next base: position 5,134 of record NZBA01000045.1, on the reverse strand, counting down.
TCGTAGGGCCCGCCGGCCCTCAGGCCCTGCAGCCGGCCGGCGAAACGACCGTTCGCGGCGCGACCGACCTCGATCCATTCGAACCCCTCGACGACGGCGCCGTCGCACAAAACGCGCGCCTCCACTGCGCCGGACGCAGCCGTGGCACCCTCGAACCGCGCGTCTGCGAATCCATCACCGTCGCGCTGCAGCACGATTCGGTCACACAAGCCGCCAGTGAGGTTCATCGTGGGTCGATCTCCAGGAGGATCTTCTGACGGGGGTGGATCTTAACGCGGCCGGGCCGCGAGCCGAAGGTCGAAGTCCGTACGCCAGTGCTCCAATACTCCAGCACTCCGTCGCGGCGGATCTTCGGTGGGGCCCCTATCAAGCTGTTGCGCGCCGTGCGCGCGATTGACGCTGGAAGACTCAACGCGTCGTGCGGGACTGCGCCCGCGAGACGTGGTCGCTTCGCCGGAGTCCAACACCCAACATCCGATGTTCGGCGCGTCCCGAAAGCCTTCGGGACCGCCGCTACCCAGACCGAAGGTCTCCGAACAGCCTGTCGAGCCCTGCCCAACGCTCAACGTCCAACGTCCAACGTCCAATCTTGAACGTTGAATGTCCAATTATTCCCGCCCGCTCCTGTCATATGCAGAAACGCCCTGGACCGCAGCAGGCACTAAGCGTCGGCCAGTGGAAGAGAGATCCCCCGGCGTCCGCTCCGGCATTGGGCGTTCGGCGTTCGGCGTTCGGCGTTGAGCTTTCAGCCTTCCTGTGCCTGCGACCACTGGCCGTTCGCAGGATTCGGTTCGGGCTTCAACAGCGCGCCGTTTCGAGTGCGAGTACGATGTATCTGACGCTCCTTCTATGCCTTACCGGCATCGACAAAACGTTGTCGATCCCCAGCTGCGAAGCGGCAAACGCATGACCTCGTCGGGAATCTGACCTATGATGGTGCGTACCAGTACGCCTACGACGCGTGGAGCCGGCTTGTGACGGTGACAAAGGGACAAAGGCATACAACGACGGAACTCAAGTCCGGGCGGGCTCGGAAGTTGCCGTGGTGCAGTACGACGGTATGGGACGGCGGATCAAGAAAGAGGTCAAGGGCACGGCAGACCTGGACTGCACGTACCAGTTCTATCACGACGGGCAGAGGACGATTGAAACACGAAACGGCTCTGACCAGATGATCAAGCACGACCTCTGGGGACTTGAATACATCGACGAGCTCGTTGCAATCAACATCAACGCCGATCCTTCGGCCAACGCGACGACCACGGATGTAGACGACCACGCGTACTACGCGTTGCACGATGCCAACTACAACGTCCTCGCCGTCGTGGACGACGAGGGCACGCTCGTCGAGCGATACGAGTACACGCCCTACGGCGAACGTACCGTGTACATCAGTGCAGGGGACAATGACCCTGACTGCTACGCACCTGTCTACATCTCGCAGCGAATTCCCGACACGACACAAACACCAACGGTTCCCAACCCCTACGGCATCTGTGAAATCGGTCATCAAGGATTGATGCATGACGAGGAGCTGGGGCTCATCGACAACATGGCAAGAATGCTGCATCCGAAGCTGGGGCGCTTTATGCAGAGAGATCCGTTGGGGCAAAATATTCGACTTGAAACAAACGAGAATCCCATTAATGAAGAGTTCAGCCTTATCTTCTTCGATATCGAAGACCCCTTTGCACAATATGCGGATGGTGCCAACCTATATCAATATACTAGGAGCGAACCTAGCAATCTGCTGGACCCTCGAGGAACTTTGACACTTAAGGAAGCTAGCCCATGTTTGACAGTTGCGCTCGTAAGTCCTTGTGTAGCAAGGACTCGATTCGCTGTTGGTCACTACATCGTGGTTGGATCGTCCTTGGGAGGCGTTGGCGGACGCAGATCACTGATGGCCAGTGCACGCAGGACCTGGCGAGCTCGTGAGCTTCCGGGAGTCACGCCGGTGCGACGTTGCCCTCCGACGAGGAAATCGACGTGACGGATGGTTGCCAGGGCAGACCATGCAGCCGATGATGACAGTTCCACGTCGGCGGCTTTCAGCGCTCGCTCTAGCATTCGATCCAAGAGGAACGCCAACGCGGCGACGAATATGTGGGCTTTGACTCGACGCTCGGATCGATGCCAGATCGGTCGCATTCCGATCGGATCTTTCATCGAACGAAAACCTCGTTCCACTTCGTTGAGTTCTTTGTAATTGGCCACCGCGTCCTGCGAGGTGAACTTTGTCTGGTCCGTCTGGATTAGGTACCTACCTTCATATTTTTTCTCACGTGGTAGGTTCGTGGGATGTTCCACAAAATGCAACTCCCCATCTTTCAACTCCCAGTCGTAGTAGCGGTAGCCGTGATTCCGCTGTAAGACCCGCTCGACGGCCGCGCCAATTTTCTCCGGCTTCTTCAGTCGTCCGTTGGCAACGCGCTTCTGCACTTGTTCCAAGCCAGCACGCACACGTTGCATCGCCTTCTTCCGCATCCGCTGCTCGTACGCCCGACGCTCATCACTGTCGACGACGAACGCGCGAACTCCATCGCGGTCGCACTGGACTTCTTGCACACGTGTTCGTGGTCGCTCCTGCTGCTTCTTCTCTCGAGTATTGACGCCCCCCTCGCATTCGATCCACTTCTCTTCCACCACACGATCGATCAATGTTTCTGCCTCTGGATTCTGCCGACGCGTCATCCCTACCAGAAAACCCCATTCGCCCTCGGCCTTTTCAATGATTTCCAAGTTGTTCTGTGTAACCATTCCGCGATCGCCCACGAACACCATGCGACGAAAGCTAAAACGCTTCGCTAAGTCTTCCACAACCTCCTTCACCGTCGTGCTGTCACGCTTGTTGCCCGCCCACACGTGATGCGCAATCGGCCATCCGGCTACCATAACCACGCCTACGACCACTTGCACGTTACGAGATTTCTCATCGCGGCTGTGCCCATGCTTGGCCAAACTGGGCGGACCATGGCCTTCGAAATAGGTGCTTGTGATGTCGTACAACACTAGGTCCGGTTGAAAATCGAACAAGTCGCGCAACCGCTCGTAGAGGGCCACTTCGATCTGGTCTTTGTTGAGCAACAGATGATCAAGCGTACGGTACCAACGCTGTAACTGAGTCAGGTCGACTTGCACGCGCCGATGCTGTTTCCAACAGGGAGCGTAGCGGCGACCGTGACGGTCGCACACGAAATCGGTCTCGAGCCAGCCTGCCAACGCGTGTTCGCTGGCGGGGCAGACCAATCGGTTGGTTAATAACGCTACCACGCGACTGGGCCAGTCGTCGTTGGGGTCTTCTTCCGGCAGTAGATGTGACCAGCGACGCCCCCCATCCAAGATCTGCCACAGACCCAGTTGCTCGAACAAATGCCGCACCACAAGCATGGGGCCCCAGGTGCTGGCGTCACGAATCTTGATCGGACCTTCTTCGGCCAGTTCCTTGGCCAGCTGTTGTTGGTCAGAATCCCCGCACAGGAAACGATTGAGCATCGGCAGGACCGCTTCCAGCGTATCCCGGCGGCCCAGGTTGGCGATGACTCGTTGCTTGACACGACCGTTTTCGCGGACCGACGTGACAATCCGGACATACTCGTGGACGGTGCCGGCGGATGAACGGATTTTCACGGAGCGGACGAACATCTCCAGTTATCATCACGATATTTCCCCGCAAGTCAAGTAAAACTTAGCAGAACTGGGTAATAAATCAGATAAATATTTTGATTATTGTCACTACGGGTTCGCGGCCGGCGGCCGCGAAAGCGTCCCTCACGGCGCAGAAACGCCGCTCTGCGGCATCAGTCACGGCTGCACCTGTCAAACATGGGCTAGCACTTTGCATTGCAAAAGGCGGTGCAAGGGGCGTCCCGCAGGAAGGGATTTCAAAAAGTGTGTAGCCAAATGTAGGAACTCAATGTCGGACCAGAGGAGATTCAATACGTGGACTCGTTACGAGAAAAAGGACACGTCGTGGAGGGTCGGTCTACCCGATTGCTCTTGCGCGATCCGCTGCATTGGTTGGTATAATCCAGATATCGCTGTATGGGATGGACCGAAGAATGTAACGTTTGCTGACACATTTCATCCTGGTGCGGTCAAGGAACTTAGATCAAAGGTCCCCAACGCTTCGGGGGCTGGACAACAATGCACATATGATGAACTTGGAAGATTGATCACAGAGAAGTACGGAGGTGGCACCGAAGATCGGAAAATTGCACCTGGGATACGAGGAGCCATCGCTCAATCCGTGGCTGAGTACGGTCACATAGGTCACGACGTAAACCCATTCAAACTTGGCTACAGGCTCGATGGTGATACCCACGGCAGTAATATTGACGAGTATCTCGTGGTTAGACGCATCAACCAAGGACGTGGCTGCGCACCCAATGATGGCTCAGCGAATAACAACGCAGGAGACAATGGTGGATGATAAGACACACGCTCATCTAATGTTATGTTTGAAATGTGGATATACACTCAATCGTCTAGGTCAGAATACGTGCCCAGAGTGCGGGACATCCTTTGATCCTAATGATGAAAGCACGTTCCATCGACACATTCGTGCCTACCATGACATGTGGTTATTCTCGGGACTGGTTGTGTACATTCTTATCAACGCGGTCTTTGTTAGACCATGGAATCCAGACGGTCTTCATTATGCCGTCTTTACAACCATTGCACTTTTCGCGACATTCGCAATCTTGCCCTTGGGGATAATCCTGCTCGTCATTGCTATACGGTTCGCATTCTGTAGATTTCGATGGTTGAGCATGGTCACTGCCATAGCGATACTATTATCGCTGTCTTACATCAACGGCTACTATCTGGCAGCGGCAATCGGATCGATTTGAGAGGATCAGATGCGCGGATGTCTTCTAAGTTATCACGGCGTAAGGCTATTGCCCGACCTAGTGGAATATGACGAACCACCTGACGAATTTCGTCAAGTCAGCCCGCCAAAACCCTCGACCTGACGAAACGGGTGTCCATTTTCGTCAGGTTTTCGTCAGGTTTTCGTCAGGTTTTCGTCAGTTCTTTCGTCAGGTCAGAGAAGGGTAAAAAGGGCTCTAATAGAGTAGAAAGAAGGATTTTGATGTATATATTACTTACATGACGAAACTGACGATCATAT
>NZBA01000044.1 GCA_002686265.1 Planctomycetota bacterium | reverse complement strand
CCTTGGGCTCCGGTGGCTCCGTCGTTCCCGTCGGCTCCGTCACTGCCGTCATTGCCGGCGGGCCCGGTCGGGCCTTGGGCTCCGGTGGCTCCGTCGTTTCCGTCGTTCCCGTCAGCTCCGTCACTGCCGTCATTGCCGGCGGGTCCGGTCGGACCTTGGGGACCCGCGGGACCTTGGAGGGTGGCGGTGGACTGGAGTGTGCCGTCGGGGAACTCAAACCCGCCGGAACGGGAGCGCACCACGCCCTCCACGTCGAGGGGACGCTGGGGGGAGAGCATGCCGATACCGACGTCGCCGCGGATGATCGCCAGGCTCGTGTGGTTGAGGTTCCAGGTCGTACCGAACAAGCCGGGACGGATCTCCGAACGTTCCGTGCCCGCCACGTAGAACTTGATGCCGTTGGAGGACGGGCCCGAACCAAGAGTCAGACCCCTGACCGTCGGCGTCGAGCCGAGGTGGACCTGCTCGCTCAGGATCTCACCGCGCACGTCCAGGTCGGCGCGCGGAGCGGTCGTGCCCAGACCGATCTGGCCCACATCGCTCACGAACCAGTCCTCGCTGATCGGATAGAGCATCCCCAAGGTGGGGTAGGACGAGGCATCCAGGCAGCTGCCCGGGAGCGCCTGGTCGTCGATGCTCGGAGCACAGCCGGAGGTGCCGGGAAGGACGGTTCGATCGTCGAAAGCACCCGCGGAAGGCGGTACGGGAGTAGAGGAAGCAGACCCGAGGGGCGCGGCGCCGACACCCAGGGCGCCGGGGCTCACCACGGGTACGACGCTGCCCGGAACCGACGAGACCCAGCCGCCCAACTCGGTCGACCAGGGCAACTCGAGGTCCACGCGCTCAAAACCGGCACCCGAGCGGTTGCGGTAGATCAAGTGCCCGGCGGTCGTCTCGAGGTGCAGATCGGCATCGCCGTCGCCGTCGAAGTCGATCCACTCGCCGTAGAGATCGCCGGCCGTGTGGGTGAGGCCCTCGGCCACGCCGACCTCGCGGAAGACGCCGTCGGGCCCGTTGCGGTAGAGGCTGCCCGCGCGATCGAAGGCACCCACGTACAGGTCGAGCCGCCCGTCACCGTCGAAGTCGGCCCACATGCCGAAGCGGGCCGGAGCGAGATCGCCGAGGCCCGAGGCGTGGCTGACGTTCACGAAAGTGCCGTCGCCCTCGTTGCGCAACAGCGCGGTGGCACCGCCAGGCGCCACCACGAAGGCATCGAGCCGCCCGTCCGAGTCGAAGTCCGCCCAAGCGAAGTGGGTCCGCAAGCCGACGGCTTCCGGCGGCTGGAAAGGGGGCACGGCTCCGGCGGCTCCCGGATCGGAGGCCAAGGCGACAGACGTGATGAGCAGCGACGTGGCGGTCAGGGCGAACGGGCGGTGCATGACCAGGACTCTTGCTGGGGTGGGTCGAATCGAAGCGGATAACTGTCAGAAAGCGGGGTGGGCACCCATTCTCTTGCGGGTTTCATTGAATCGACAAAAAGAAAAAAAAGGGGTGGAAAAGTCCCAAAGATGGACACGGGCAGGGAACGCCGTGCGGGAGGGGGGCAGCGAAGAGCCAACAGCCCGGACGTGAGAGCGCGAGATCACCGGACCGCAAGGACAGGAGGCGGGAGGGGCGTCGTGCTATTCTCAGGCTGCGAACCCCATCAGTCACCGCACCTCCTCGACCACGACTCCGCTCATGCGCACCTCGATCCTGGGCGGCCTCGCACTTCTCGCTCTCTCCGCTTCCCCCGCCCGCGCCCAGACCAGCGACTGGTCCGTGCTGGCCAACTTGGGGACCATGCTGCTGGGAATCGATGCCTCGGATGAGGACCGCGTGTGGGCCTGTGGCGCACAGAACGGCGTGGGCGCGACGATCTACCACAGCGCCGACGGAGGACAGAACTGGAACCTGCAGGCGGCCGGTAACGCGGTCGCCGTGTGGTGGTCCGTAATCGACATGGTCAGTGCGCAGGTGGGCTACGTAGGAGGCGACTTCGTGTTCGGCTTCGGGAGCGCCGCCATGAAGACCGTCGACGGCGGCCAGACCTGGCAGCCGATCCAGCCCCACAGCGGCGGCTTCCTCGTCACCCAGTGGCGCGACGTCTGTGCCCTCGACGCCGATCACGTGTGGTACCTGGGAGAGTGGGTCGGCCTGGGAGCTTCGAGCGGCGTCGCGCGCAGTACCAATGGAGGAGCCTCCTTCTCCTGGCACGAGAGCGCGACCGGCATCGCCCCCCGCGCCGTTCACTTCGTCGATGCGAACACGGGCTGGTTGGCCTGTGGCGAGTGGCCTGACCCGAACACGACCATGACCGAGTTCAAGGGCCTGATCGCCCGCAGCGACGACGGGGGTGCGACCTGGGTGAACCAGGTGCAGCTCCCCAACGGCGTGGATTCCTACTTCATCGACGTGCAATTCCTCGACGCGCAGAACGGCTGGGCCGTGGCCGATGGCGAGCCGACCGGCCGCATCTACCGCACCACCGACGGCGGCGCCTCGTGGAGCATCCACACCCTTCCCAACCCCGACTTCACCCTGGCCTCGGTCCACATGATCACCCTCCAGGAGGGTTGGGCGGCCGGCTGGACGATGGTCGGGTTCAACCCGCGCACCGTCCTGTTCCACACCACCGACGGGGGCGTGAGCTGGACGCAGGACCCGATCGCCGAACCCTACGGCCCCCTGACCGTCGCGATGGCCAGCACGACCAAGGGCTGGACCGTCGGCTCGAACAACCTGCAGGTGGGGGCCGTCCTCGGCTACGACGGCCAAGGCTGCCCGGACCCGAGCCTCTACTGCCAGAGCGCACCGAACTCCAACGGCCCGGGGGCGGCCATCTCGGCTGCCGGCTCGACCAGCGTCTCGGCCGACGATCTCGTTCTGCAGGCCTCCGAGGCCGCGGTCAATCAGTTCGGTATCTTCTACTACGGCCAGCAGCAGATCCAACAGCCCTTCGGGGACGGCTTCCGCTGCGTCGGCGGCCAGGTGTACCGCCTGCCGGTCGTCAGCACCGACTTCCTCGGTGACGTCTCTTATTCCCTCGACCTCGCCAACCCGCCCCACCCCGACGGGCGGATCGACCCCGGGGAGACCTGGAACTTCCAGTTCTGGTACCGCGATCCGCTCTTCGGCGGCTCGGGGTTCAACCTGACCGAGGGGCTCGAGGCGACCTTCTGTCTGTGACCCACACTCGCGCCGCCGACCCACCGCGGCTGGCTCGGGAGGCGGGCGGCGGGTAGGGTCGCGCCCATGCGGAGAGGTTGCCTGCGCCTGGCTCTGGCCGGGATCCTGCTCGTCGCCGTCGATCAGGCGGCGCTCTTCACCTTGCTCGCCGACGACCGGCTGGGCGGAGAGCGCGTGGCGCCCTTCGACCCGCCGCTGTTCAGCGATTGGCAACGAGCCCAACTCGACCGCTACCGTGAGCAGCAGGCGGCCATCGAGGCCGGGAGCGTCCGGCCGCACCCGACGATGCTCGACGCTGAGCTGGGCTGGGTGCCCGATCCACACCGCACCCATCCCGACTACCGCTACGACTGGAGCGGCGCCCGTGTCGGCGTCGCGCCCCTGGCGCGCGTGGGGAGAGCGGGCGTGCGACGCGTGGTCGCCGTGGGGTGCTCCTTCACCCACGGAGACGAGGTGGCGGGGGAGCAAACCTGGGCGGCGAGGGTGGACGCCGGGCGGGAGGACCTGGAGATCGCCAACCTCGGTTGCGGAGGCTACGGCCTCGACCAAGCCCTCCTGCGCCTGCGCCGCGATGGCCTGCCCCTCGAACCCGCGGAGGTCTGGTTCGGCTGGCTGCCGGCCGCCACCTTGCGCGTCACGACCGTCTTCCCGCCGCTGCTGACGCCCCAGGCGCGCACGATCCTGTTCAAGCCGCGCTTCACCTTCGACGCAAGGAGCGGGCTTGTCGCTCTCGCGAACCCGGCGCCTTCGCTCGCCGCGAATCTGGCCGCCTTGGCTTCACAGGAGGCCTTTCTCGAGGCCGTGGGGGAGGGCGACCTGCGCTTGACGCGCACTCCGGCGGCCTATGCGCCGCGCGGGTCCCATTGGCTTCACCACACGGCCCTCGGCCGTGTCCTGCTCACCCGCCGCGCCGAGCGTCGCCGGCCTGTATGGGACTGGCTCGCCGATCCGCAGAGCGACGTCTACCGGCTCTACCGTGCCCTCGTCCTCGCCATGCGGGACGAGGTCGAACGAGAGGGGGCGCGCTTTCGCCTGTGGGTGCTGCCGGCCGTCACCCACCCACACCGCTCGCGACAGCGGACCGGCGGGTTGTACTGGAGCGCCCTGGCGGCGGACCTCGAGGGCGAGGGCATCGAGGTCCACGACGTGACGCCCGTGCTCGAGGCTGCCGGCGGCCACGCGAACCCGCGTCTGTGGCGACCCGCGGGCCACTACAGCGCCGAGGGCAACGCCCTGGTCGCCGGCGAGATGCTGCGCGTGCTCGCGGCGGGAGACTGAGCGCCCAGCGTCAGCCGCCGGCGCGGTAGAGGGCCTCCTGCCGCGCTCTCGCGGGTTCATCCCCGAGGGCGGCGAAGCAGGTGGCGAGGTGGCGGTGGACCTCGCGGTAGTCCGGCCGCAGGACGAGCGTGCGCTCGAAGTGCTCGACCGCGAGGGCGTGGCTCCCCGATTCCATCAGGGCGTGGGCGAGGTTGAAGTGCGTCTGCGATGCCTCGGGAGCGAGGCGCAGGTGGCGCCGGTACCACTCGATTGCGCGCGCGAGCTCACCGGCCTCTTGGGCCCGGAATCCGGCGGAGAACAGGAGGCGTGCGGCCTCACGGGCGTAGGTCTCGTTGCGTGCGTCGAGCTCGTGTGCCCGCGAGGCGGCCTCCGCGGCGTCGTCGAGACGCTCCACGCGCTCGAGGGCGACCGCCAGCCAGTAGTGGGTCAGGCCCCACTCCGGCACCAGCCGCGTTGCCTCCTCCACAAGGGCCAAGCCCTCATCGGGGCGCTCGGTGCCGATCATGAGCAGCCCCAGGTTGATGCACGCGTAGACTTGGCCGGGGTAGAGTTCGAGGGCGCGCCGGTAGTGGCCCTCAGCGGACTCGGGGTCGCGACCGGCGATCGCCAAGCCGTAGTTCACGTGGGCCAGGGCCGAACCGCCGTGGCGCACGCTCTGGCGCCAGAAGGTCTCCTCTGTACGCCAGTTGCCGTTGAGGTAGGCCGAGCTCCCACCGAACCAAGCGAGGGCGGCGATCCCGGCGGCGAGGCGCAGGCGGCCGGTGAACAGGCGCGCTCCCGCGAGGGCTAGCAGCAAGCACAAGAACGCCAGGGAGGGCACCAGGCGGTAGTCCGTGGCGAAACGCCTCAGGGGGAGAACCGAGGAGGTGAGCGCCGGTAGGATCCAGTAGGCCGCCACGCAGTAGGCCGCCACGGGCGCCCGGCGTCTGCGCAGGGCCGCCCAGGCGAGCGAGACGCCGACCACGAGCGCGCCTGCCCATACCCGTGGGTCACCTAGGACCGACGGCTCGATGCGCGGCTCGGCGCGCAGGGCGAAGGGCCAGAGGACGTTGCGAAGGTAGTGGAATAGGTGCAGGCGGAGCTGGGTGAGCGGGTACTCCAGCCGGCTGGAACGCTCGACAAGGAGCTGCTCCGCGTCGGAGAAGCCCACCACCCAGCGCACGAGGAGGCAGAACCCAGCGACGGTGGCGACGAAGGGGAGGGCGCGTGCGATGGCGCGCAGAGAGCGGCAGCGCTCACCGCCGGCAGTCCACTCGAAGGCCAGCACGAGCAGCGGGGCCACGAGGGCGTTCGTCTTGAAGCACAGCGAGAGCAGCAGGAACAGCACGCACACCGGCCAGCGCCACGCACCCCCTCCCAGCCTGCGCCAGCGGACGTAGACGAGCAGGGCGGCGGCGAGGAAGGCCAGCATCCCGAGCAGATCGCGGCCGCAGATGTAGTTGACTGAGACGCCCGCCACCGGGTGCACGGAGTACAAGAGCGCGCCGGCGAGGGCCGTGCGGGCGGCGGCGGCGGGAGGAGGGCGGGGCGCCGCGCTCCAGTGCGTGAGCAGCTCCTTGAACAGGGCGTAGAGCAACCACACGCCCATGACATGGATCAGCAGGTTGCCGAGGTGGAAGCCCACCAGCGAGTCGAGGCCGAGGATGTCGGAGGCCGCGCGGTCGAGGGAGAGCGACAGCGGCAACAGGGGCCGGTACTGGACGAGATGGGGGAGGGTCGCGCTCGTGGCCGGGTCGCCGAAGTGGCGCCAAGGCGGCCAGAAGCGCCCGATCTCCGGGTTCTCCTGGACGCGGTAGACGTCGTCGAGGTGGTAGGCGCCGTGCAGGGAGTTGGCGAAGACCAGGGCGGGCAGCAGGAGTAGCAGGACGCCGTGCCAAGTGCGCTCGGTGCGCCGGAGGGCCTGCGGCTCAGGGGCAGCCATAGGCCTTCCGCAGGCGCTCGACCATCCCGGCGCTCACGCGGCCGCCGCGCGAGTCGCCCATCAGGTCGTCGAGCAGACCCGACCACTCCACCAGGACGACCCCATAGCGGTCTGTTGGGCTGCCGTCGAACCCGCGCAGGTAGGCGTCGGTGAAACCGAGCAGGTGCCCGAACTCGTGGGCCAGCGTGCGGGGCGTGAGGGCCCCCGGGCCGAGCAGCACGTGCCGCCCGACGCGGGCGTGGGTGCTCGCCGCGCCGGTCGTGATCACCAGGGCGCCTGCCGGGAACCGCGCCAGGTGCTCGTCGGTATCGATCACCTCCTTGTGGGCCGGGGCGCCCTTGGCGTAGAGCTCGGTGCCCGCGTGGTGTACGAAGGCCACCTCTACCCGTAGGCGTGCCGCGCCCATTGCCTCGGCGCCGTTCCAGGAGTCGTCGATACCTTCCGCCAGGGCGGTCAGGAATGCCTCGTCGGTGATGTCGGTGTGGACCTCGACGGCCAGGATCTCCGAGCCGTCGGCCGCCCGCTCGATGGCGAGGCCGGGGGTCGCCTTGAACGGCGCGACGCGCTCCACGAGCTCGCGCTCCAGCTGCCGCGCGCGCTCTCTGTCGTCGCCCGCTTCGAGCACGCGCCGCCACTCGCGCGTCATGGCCACGATCTCGTTGCGCTCGGCGAAGTAGTCCGCGTCGTCGACCACCGCCCGCTGCCACCACTCGTGGTAGCTCATGTGCTCCTCGAGATCGCGCAATCGCTTCCTGAGGCGCTCGAATTCGTCGACCTGCGCCTCGAGCCGCGCTTCGTCCTCCTCGCCGGCGCGCGCCGCGAGTAGGGCCGCGTCGCGCATCTCCCCCTTGAAGCCGGTGCTGACGCGCTCGAGAGAGTAGGAACGCTCGCGCGGCCGGGCCTGCGCGAAGGGATCGTTCCCTCTTAGCCGTGGCAGCACCCCGTAGCCCGTCGGTGTGGGGCGCGGGGGCGTGGGCTCGAGGCGCTCCGCCAGCTCCGGGAAGCGTTCCCCCGCGCGCTCGAGCAGCTTCCCGTGCGCCGTCTCCAGGTCCGCCGCCAGACGGTCTCGCTCGCCCCCCAGCCAGGTCAGGACCTGGCGCCAGGAGGGCTCGTCGATCTCGGGGCGGAGGTCCTCAGCCGCGCCCTGCGACCCGAAGGGCGTCGGCGCGTGGGCCGGGAGCGGCACGCCGAGGGTGGCTGCGAGGAACGGGATCGAGAGGGAGGCCACGCGTCCCCGATGCTACCGCCGGGTCGGCCCCAGGGGCACCGCGGAGTGTCTGGGGGTCGCGCGTGGCGCACGTCGCTGGCGGGAGCTACACTCTCAGGCTCGCCTGCCGCCTCCTGCGGACCGGGGCGGGCTCGAGTAGGAAGGCAGCGAAGTGAAGATCAAGACGCGAAACAGCACCAGCAAGCGCAAGAAGAAGACGGGTTTCCGGACGCGGCAGAAGACCGCCGCTGGCCGCAAGGTCAACAAGCGCCAGCGCGCCCGGCACGGGAGTATCTAGGCTCGGGCCGCGTCCGTGGGTCGCGACCCATGGCAGAGCCCGCTAATCGCGCCCGGGCTGCGCCCGGGCCGTGCGCCCGGGCCGCGCGCCCATCCAGCGCCATGAGCCGCTCCTCCACGGAGGCTGCGTTCCTACCTCGGACGCGCGCCGAGCTTGCCGCGCGGGGTTGGGACGGACTGGACGTCCTGCTCGTCACCGGCGACGGCTACGTCGATCATCCCGCCTTCGGCGCGGCGGTCATCGGCCGCCTGCTCGAATCCCGCGGCTGGCGCGTGGGCGTGCTCGACTGCCCCGAGCTCGAGAGCGACGGAGCGGGCTGGGAGCGCCTGCCCGCACCGGAGCTCTTCGTCGGCGTGACCGCCGGCACCATCGATTCGATGGTGACCAATTACACCGCCGCCAGGCGCAGGCGCGGGCGCGACCTCTACCGCCCGGGCGGTGAACCGGGCCGCCCCGACCGCGCGACCATCGCCTACACCGCCGCGGCGCGCCACCACTTCCCAGGCGTGCCGGTGGTCGTCGGCGGACTCGAGGCGGGACCGCGGCGCCTGGCCCACTTCGATCACTGGCAGGAGAAGCTGCGGCGTTCGATCCTGGTCGACGCCAAGGCCGACTTGTTGGTGTGGGGCATGGGCGAGAGCGCTGTGCTGGAGATCGCTCGGCGCTTGCGAATCGGGAAGACCCTCGCGGGCATCGCCGGCACGGCCGAGATCGTGCGCGAGGGAGAGCTCCCCGGCGGGGCACGCGTCGTGCCGTCCTACGAGGAGCTGATCGCCGACCCCGATCTCGCGATCGACCTGTTCCGTGCTCTGCGCGAGGAGAACAGCCCGAACAGCCGCCCCTTGGCCCAGGGGCACGGAGCGCGCTGGGTCGTCCAGCACCCACCGCCGCCGCCCGCCTCCCAGGAGCGGATCGACGAGGTCTTCGAGCTGCCTTACCGGCGCGCCTGCCACCCCGACCACGACGCGGCCGGCGGCGTTCCGGCGCTCGAGACCGTGCGCTGGAGCGTCAACACTCACCGCGGCTGCCTGGCGGACTGCTCCTTCTGCTCGATCACCTTCCACCAGGGCCGCACGATCCAGGGGCGCAGCGAGGAGTCCGTTCTGCGCGAGGTCGCGCGCCTGGCGGAGCGGCACGACTTCCGCGGCACGATCACCGACGTGGGGGGGCCGACCGCCAACATGTACGGCCTCGGGTGTGATCGGCTGGAGCGCGGCGAGGCCTGTCTGGACCGCGACTGCCTGCTGCCGAACCCGTGTCCCGCCCTGCGCCTCGACAGCCAGTCCGAAGGCTACCGCCGCCTTCTGAACCTCGTCCGTCGAACGCCGGGGGTCGAGCACGCGTTCGTCAGCTCCGGGATCCGTCACGACCTCTTGCGCGGCAAGTCGGGCGAGCTCCTGCCCCTGCATCGCGACCTCGTGCGCCACCACGTCTCCGGGCGCATGAAGCTCGCGCCCGAGCATGCGGCGGAGGGGCCCCTGGCGGCCATGAACAAGCCGGGCTTCGACGTCTACGAGGCCTACGAGAGCGACTACACCGACGAGTGCCGGGAGCTCGGCCGCGACCAGCACCTGGTCAACTACTTCATCGTCGGTCATCCCGGGACGACCCTCGACGATGCCGTGGAGCTCTTCGAGAAGTTGCTCGAGCGACGCTACTCGCCGGAACAGGTTCAGGAGTTCATCGCCCTGCCGATGACCCGCGCCTGCGTGCAGTACGTGACCGGCCGTGACCCGCTGACGGGCGAGGACCTGTACGTGCCGCGCGGTGCACGCGAGCGGCGCATGCAGAAGGCGCTCGTGTGCTGGCGGGCGGCCGAGTCGCGCCGCCTCGTCGAGGAGGCCTTGCGGCTCGCGGGGCGCGCCGACCTCCTCGCGCCCTGGCGGCGGGCGGTGGCCCGCCCCACGGCGGGGCGCTCCGAGGCGGGGCGCTCGGCGGCAGGCGGTACTCAGGGCGAGCTCCGATGAGCGCGCGGCTTCTCGCCCGCCCGACCGAGGAGGCGTCGTGAACGGCGAACCCCGGCGCGCGGGCGGCCCCCTCGCCTTGCTCGAGGACCTCGCCGCCCACCCGGTGAGCGGGGGCACGGTGCTGGCCGCCGTGGCCCTCCACGTCGCGACGGCCCTCGGCGCCTCCCTCGACCATCTGGTCCTGGCCGGCGACCGCAACCTCTTCGGCGAGCCTTGGCGCGCGGTGACCACCGCCCTGCTCCACGGCGGCTGGCTGCACTTGGCCTTCAACGTGGCCTGGACCTGGACCCTCGGCCGGCGCGTCGAGGCCGTCTTCGGTTCCCTGGCCACGCTCTTCAGCTTCCTGCTTCTCGCCGCCGTGCCTCTCGCCGCCGAGTACGCCCTGTTCGAGGGCGGCGTCGGGCTTTCGGGCGTGGGCTACGGCCTGGTCGGGATGTTGTGGGTTCTCGCGCGGCGCGACGCCCGCTTCGTCGGCGCTCTGGACGACCGTCTCGCGGGCCTGTTCGCCGCCTGGTTCTTCGTCTGCATCGGCCTGAGCTGGAGCGGCGTCCTGGCGGTGGCCAACGTGGCCCACGGCGCGGGCGCCGTCTTGGGTGTCCTGCTGGGCCTCTCGGTGGTCGCCGAACGCTCCGTTCTGGCGCGTGCTGCCGCGACCGGCTTGACCTTGGCGGCCCTCGTCGGAGCGACCCTCGCTCGCGAGTGGGTGAATCTCTCCGGCGGCGCTGAACGCGCGGCCTTCCAGCGCGCCATCGAGGCCTTGCGCGAGGACGATCTCGAGCGCGCCCTAGAGGCCGGCCGGAGGGCCGTGTCCGTGCGCGAGGACTTCCCCGAGGCTTGGTACAACCTGGGCGTGACCTACCTACGCCTGGGTCGCCGGCAGGAGGCTCTCGAGGCGTTCGAGCGCGCCCTGGCGCTCGATCCCGGCGACCCGCTCTACGAAGGCGCCGCGAGGAACCTGCGCGACTGACGTACGGTGTCGCACACCCATCGTCACCTCGCCGACAGGAAAGTGCCGCACGCGGTACACACCGTCTAGCGTCGCACGCCCATCAGCCGTTCACCGACGGCAGAGCGCCGCACACCCAGGCTCCGATGACGAGCGCGGCTGCCGCGGTCGCCATCAGCCTGCGAGCGGTCGTCGAGATGCCGCTCGGGCGGGCGTGCCAGACAGAGAGGGCGCGGCCGAGGACGAGGCCGCACAGGAAGCCGGCGATGTGAGCGCCCACATCGGTCGTGTCCGTGGGGTCGCGTACGACCCCGCCGAAAGGAGCTAGGCGCGCGCTGCCCATGCCGTTCCAGCCCAACAGGACCGCCGCCACCACCAGGGGCGCCCAGCGCGCCAGGGCCTTGGCGCCGGCTCGCGTGCGCAGGTCTGATTGCACGGCGGCCAGGGCGCCCAGGGCGCCGAAGACCGCCGTCGAGGCACCGATCGCCAGGTGCTCAGCCTGTACCCCGGCGTTGAGCAGGTTGCCGCCGATCCCCGCCAGCAGCACGCACAGCCAAGCCGGGCCGGGACCGAGGACCTGGGCCAGCAGGCAGCCGAAGACCGCCCCGAACAGGGCGTTGCTCGCCAAGTGGCCCAGGGAGCCGTGCAGGGTCAGGGCGGTCGTCGCCCGCCACCACTCGCCGCCGCGCAGCGCCGCCGCGTCCAGACGACCTGCGGCGTACCAATCGAGTCCGAACGAGCGACCGATCGCCAAGCGGTGGAAGGCGCCCAGGACGGCCAAGTAGAGCGCCCCGCCGATCATCCAGCCTGGGGCGCTCTCGATGGCCAGGCGCGCGGGGGGCCAGGCGCGGTTCTCTCGCCAGTAGCGATCGAGCTGCTCCGTCGCGCGCTCGGCGTCGGGCGGCGGGACGAGCAGCACGCTCGACGCCGCATCCCGCCGCAGGCGGTGAGGGATGCCGAGCGAGGAGAGCACCAGCGCGGCCTCCCGCGCGCCGCGGACCCCGCGCGTGCGCAGCACCTCGATCAGCGCCGTGTCCTGGGGATCCGCCATCACGGTGCGCCGCGCTCGGCCGCCCCCGCGGCGGCGCGAATCCGGCGGCGCGCGGGCGAGTCTACCAGCAGAGTGGATTCAGACCGACCTCGGCGCGGCGCAGGGCCTCGAACCACTCGAGGTCGGCCGGGTCGATCGCCCGGGCCCGGCGCCAGGAGGCTATTGCCGCAGAGTGCCTACCCAGGCGCCACTGCACGTCCGCCAGGTCTCCGAGGGCCTCGTCGAGGGCCTCGCTCCCCTCGAACTCGTCGGGGCGCGCGGCGGCCAATTCCCTGGAGCGGGCCTCGACCAGGCCCGCCAGCAGCGAAGGAGCGACCGTTGACACCTCGGCCAGGAGGTCGGCGTCGTCCCAGCACTCGCCGATCAGCCGCGTCAGGAGCTCGGCGGCCTCTTCGGTACGACCGCTCGCCCGCAGGTGGCGAGCCAGGGGCAAGACCAGCTCCGCCTCCCAGGGAGTCTCGGCGCACACCTCGCCGACCAGCCTCCAGCCGCGCTCGGGCTCCAGCTGCGCCAGGGTCAGGGCCAGGTGCCCGTCGTCGGTAGCACGGCCCTCGAAGCGCCCGAACAGCTCGCCCAGCTCCGCCGTGCGCCCCGCGCGCTCCAGGAGCCTGCCCAGGCGCAGCAGGGAGGTCGTGTCAGGTCGCCCGCCGCGGGTCAGCAGGCTACGCAGGAGCTCCTCGGTGCGGGCGGGCCAGGCGGCGGCCGCCGCCTCCCACTCCCAGCTCGCGGCGCGCACGTGAAGGCAGCTTCGGTGGGCGGACCAGTCGACGAACTCCTCGAGACGGCGCGCGAGAGCGGCCGCCTCCCGCTCCCGGCCGAGGCTGCACAGGGCCCGGGCCCGCAGGGCGTCCAGGTCGTAGCCCGCGGAAAACGCGAGCGGCAGGCGAGCCCTCCAGGAGTCGACGGCGCGCAGGGCCCGCTCGGGGGCGAGGCGCAACAGCAGGGCGAAGCACTCCTCGGACTGCGGATCGAGGTCGAAGCGCGCCGAGACGACCTCGATCGCCAGGTCCGACCGCCCGTGCTCCTCGAGGGTCAGCGCCAGCTCGGCGTGGTCCTCGCTGCGCGCCGCGGGAGCGCTCAGGAAGGTGCGGGCGGCTTCCTCCGGCCGGCCCAGGGCGATCCACAGGCGGGTGGAGAGGACGGCCACGGTGCGCTCGTCCTCGAACCCTCGCGCGGGGTTCGCGGTCGCCGCGGCGAGGGCGCCGGCGGCCAGGGTGCCGAGGGGAGAGCGGGTGGCGGTGGGCGGTGTCGGTGCGCTGCGCCGGGGCGCGCGGAGGTCCGGTTCGGCCGCCGGCGAGGGCGCGGGCATGGCGGGCGCGACGGCCGCCCAAGACGCGGGTCCGCGTGCCCCGAGGGCGAGTCCCGCGAGGAAGGCGACCAGCGCCGCGGCGCAGGCCGCCAGGGGGTAGGAGCTGCTCGTCCGTTCGGCCACGACCTCCCCTAGACCGCGTCCTCCCGGGGGTCACACCGGGCTGTCGATCTGGCCGAGGTGCGCGGCGTGGCGTAGACTCTGCGCCCCCGCTCCCGCCCGATTCTCCTCCCCCCTTTTTCTTATCGACGGTCCATGAAGATCCACGAGTTCCAGGCCAAGGAGCTGTTCGGCGAGTACGGGCTGGCGGTCCCCGTCGGCCGCGTCGTAACCACCCCCGAAGGCGCCGCCGAGGCCTACGCCGAGTTGGGCGGGGAGCTGGCGGTCGTCAAGGCGCAGATCCACGCCGGCGGCCGGGGCAAGGGCGGCGGCGTACAGCTCGTGCGCAGCGCCGAGGAGGCACGCGAAGCCGCCGAGGGAATGCTCGGTAAGCCGCTGGTGACGCACCAAACCGGTCCCGAGGGGCAGGTCGTGCGCCGCGTGTGGGTCGAGGCCGGCTCGGCCATCGAGCGGGAGTTCTACGTCGGGATCGCCATCGATCGCGAGCGCCGCCGTCCCGTGATGATGGCTTCGGCCGAGGGCGGCGTGGAGATCGAGCAGGTGGCCGCCGAGGCGCCGGAGAAGATCCTGCGCGCGGCCTTCTCTCCCGCCGACGGTCTCGCGCACGCCGACGCCTGGCGCCTCGCGCGCGGCATCGGGATCAGAGAGGAGCAACTGGGTGCAGCCTGCGAGTTCCTGACGGGCCTCGCGCGGCTGTTCTGCGAGCTCGACTGCTCCCTGGCGGAGATCAACCCCCTCGTCACCACCGCCGAGGGGCGCGTCATGGCGCTCGACGCCAAGATCAATTTCGACGACAACGGCCTCTTCCGCCACCCGCAACTGAAGGAGCTGCGCGACCTCGACGAGGAGGACGAGAAGGAGGTCGAGGCCGGCTGCTACGACCTCTCCTACATCGCCCTCGACGGCGACATCGGCTGCATGGTCAACGGCGCCGGCCTGGCCATGTCCACCATGGACGTGATCCAATTGCACGGCGGCCAGCCGGCGAATTTCCTCGACGTCGGCGGGGGCGCGGGTCGGGAGAACGTGGCCGCCGCGTTCCGCATCCTGCTCGCCGACGAGAACGTCGCGGCCGTCTTGGTCAACATCTTCGGCGGCATCATGAAGTGCGACGTGATCGCCGAAGGCGTGATCGCCGCCGCGCGCGAGGTCGAGCTTTCCGTGCCGCTCGTCGTGCGTCTCGAGGGCACCAACGTCGAGCTCGGACGCCGCCTGCTCGACGAGTCCGGACTGGAACTGATCACCGCGGGCGACCTGGACGACGCCGCCCGCAAGGTCTGCGTCGCCATCGGCGCTGGAGAAGGCGGGGAGGACCGCTCATGAGCATCTACGTCAACGCGGACACGCGCGTGATCTGCCAGGGCTTCACCGGCGACGCCGGGACCTTCCACGGCACCCAGGCGATCGAGTACGGCACGCGAATGGTCGGTGGCGTCAACCCGCGCAAGCCCGGCACGACCCACCTCGACCTGCCGGTTTTCGGTTCGGTGGTCGAAGCGTGCGGAGCGACCGGCGCGAACGCCAGCGTCGTGTACGTCCCGCCGCCCTTCGCCGCGGCCGCCATCATCGAGGCCGTCGAGGCCGAAATCGAGCTCGTCGTGGCCATCACCGAGGGCGTTCCGGTGCTCGACATGGTGCGCGTGATCGAGTGCCTCGAGGGCAGCCGCTCGCGCCTGATCGGGCCCAACTGCCCGGGCGTCATCACCCCCGGCGAGTGCAAGATCGGAATCATGCCCGGGTACATCCACACGCCCGGCCGGGTGGGTGTGATCTCGCGCTCGGGGACCTTGACCTACGAGGCGGTCTGGCAGCTCAGTGCGCTCGGAATCGGCCAGTCGACCTGCGTCGGCATCGGCGGTGACCCGATCAACGGCACCGACTTCGTGGCCGCTCTCGAGCTCTTCCAGGCGGACACCGACACCGACGCGATCGTCATGATCGGCGAGATCGGCGGCACGGCCGAGGAGGCCGCGGCGGAGTTCATCCGCTCCGAGGTGACCAAGCCCGTCGTGGGGTTCATCGCCGGCCAGACCGCTCCGCCCGGCAAACGCATGGGCCACGCGGGCGCGATCATCGCCGGGGGAAAGGGCACGGCCGCCGAGAAGGTCGCCGCCCTCGAGGCCGCCGGCGTGGCCGTCAGCCAGAGCCCCTCGCGCATCGGCGAGCTGATGGCGGTGCGCCTGACCGAGGCGGTGCCGGTCACCGGCGGGCTGACGCTGGAATTGCTGGAACT
>NZBA01000043.1 GCA_002686265.1 Planctomycetota bacterium | reverse complement strand
GAGCCACCGTCTCCTGGATCACCTTCCCGTTGCGGCGAACCGAACGGACCAGGCGCCAATAGGTGTGCGTCTTGCCATCCTTGCGAACCTTCGAGTGGCGTAGATACACCGCCGCTCACCCCCTGGTTGCAAGGATCCCTCGCATCTTCCCGCTTGCGCAAGGAACTTGGTTGGCACTCCATCCGCATCCAGATTTCTCGACTGCGTGATTCCACGCACTTACGCGCACAGGACCCCCGAATAATCCGTGAAGGCCAAACCTCCACCGTTTCTACACCGTTTCCGCCTCAGCCTGCCCCTTCAGGCCATCTCCGACGAGTCCTTCGCCCGGCAGTTCGCCGCCGCCCTCGAGGGGGAGGTGAACGAGGTCGCCAACGGTGACAACCGTGGGCTCTCTGCCCTGCACCGCGAGGGTCTCGAATGCAGCGACGAGCTCTTCCAGAAACCCTTCGAGCGGCTCTAAAGGGTACGCGAAAGAATTGCGATGGGTCTCTCAAGCTGCAGGCCCCGTTGAAGCGGGGATGTCTCCCGCCACCATCGGCGAGGTCCACGCCTACCAGCCGAACCTGATCGAGATCCTGGTCATCGCAGGCATCTGGGGCGTGGGGTCGCTGACAGGAACCGTCCAGCCAGGCTCAACAGTCGATGCCCGAGTTGCTGCGATCGTAATACCACCAGTTCAAGATCATGCAGAGCACATAATACGCTGTGAACCCATAAAGGGCATACTCCGCATGCCCGGCTTTGATCTGCTGGCCAAAGACCTTTGGAATGATGAAGGCGCCATAAGCGGCGATAGCCGAGGTCCATCCCAAGACCGGCCCGGCCTGTTCTTTCTCGAAGATATAGGGAATGCTGCGAAAAGTGGATCCATTGCCCAGGCCGGTAGCGACAAAGAGGACCATGAAGAGAATGAAGAAGGGCCACCAGTAGGTCTCGGGCGTCTGACTTCCCCGGGACTGCACGATGAAATAGGCCACCCCCAGGGCCGCCGCCACCTGCAGAAGGGTACTCCAGGTGGTGACTCTCGATCCGCTGCCTATTTTGTCCGATAGCCAGCCACCCACAGGCCGAATCAGCGCACCGACCATGGGCCCGAGGAATGCCCAGGTCATGGGGTTGGGAGCGTTGGGGTTGACCGCACCGTCGGGAAGGTAGCCGAAGACATCCTGGATCAGTTTGGGAAAGGAAGCCGAATAGCCGATGAATGAGCCGAAGGTCATGGTGTAGATGATCGTCATGACCCAATTGTGCTTGCTGCTGAAGATCGAAAACTGCTGGTCCAGGCTGTTCTTCAATTCACCGGGAGAGAGGAACTTCATCAAGAGCAGTGTCGTCACCACGGTGAGCGGCAAGACGGCCCACATGTTCAGCCCGGCCCCGATGAGCAGATACGAACCCGCCGCAGCGCCGAGGACCCCGAAAAGGACCATCAAAGAGATCTTGCCGAATTCCGTAGCCGTATTGCCCAGGTTGGGGGTTGCCGGTTTCAAGTTGTTCATGCCGAAGAAGGCAGCCGACACCGAAAGCGCCAAGAGCGGCACCCATACCCAGCCGCCGTTCTGGAGGAAGACCAGCGTCCCCACCGCCCTGTCGCCATCGACTTCCACCAGGGCCAGTCCGCTACCGGCTATAGCGCCGAAAACTCCTGTGGCAATCACGACGGGAATCAAGAACTGCATCACACTGACGCCCAGGTTGCCCAACCCGGCGTTGAGGCCCAATGACAGCCCCTGCATCCGCTTGGGGAAGAAGTAGCTGATGTTGGACATGGAGGATGCGAAGTTGCCGCCGCCAAAGCCGGAGGTGGCCGCCAGGAAAGCAAAGACAATAAACGGGGTATGCGGGTTCTGCAGGGCCATGCCGGCCCCAAAGGCCGGAATCACCAGCAGGAAAGTGGTCAGAAATATGGTGTTGCGACCCCCGCCGACCGCGATCAGAAAAGAGTTCGGGATGCGAAGGGTGGCGCCTGCCAGCCCGGCAATGGCTGGCAGGGTCCAGAGGAGTTCGTTGATCCTTTGAAGATCTTCGGCAGTTGCGTGGGGCATGCCCAGGGTGAAGCCCAGCTTCTTCATCTGCACGATCAGCATTCCCCAAATCAGCCATATAGCGAACGACAGCAGCAGTGCCGGTATCGAGATCCAGAGGTTGCGATTGGCGACCTTCTTTCCCGTGCTCTCCCAGAACGCCTCGTCTTCTACATTCCACGTGTTGATGTTTCTGCTCATGGCGACGCCTCCATCCGCCGCACATCCTCGGGGTGTTTCTCCTGCAGCATGTTTCGCACCACCTGATGCATCCAGAGCAGGCAGACCGCGGACACCGTCACCATGAACATCCAGCAGCTGGTCCACAGACCGGTCCACTCGAGCAGGTAGCCAAAGATGATCGGGCAGAAGAAACCGCCCAGACCCCCGATCACGCCGACCATGCCTCCGACCACCCCCACCTCTTCCGGGAAGTACTCCGGGATGTGTTTGTACACAGCGGCCTTTCCGACTCCCCAGATGCTACCCAGGAGGATCACGAGGAACGCGAATATCCAGACATTGGCCTGGAAAGAGATCCGCGTGACGCCTTTCGCCAGGAGCTCCCTCCTCTGGACTTCCTGCCCGGCTGCCACAACGGGCTCCTGCCAGACATCTTTCTTCGGAAAGACAACAATGCCTTCGTCGACATTCTCGAGCAGCACGGGCTTTGCAAGCAGCTGATACCGCACGCCCTCCATGACGACGGCGAGGTCGGAAACTTCGGCCACTGTTCCGCTCCGCTTGGCCATGACTCCTTTGCCGGGGGAATAGATGTCCATCTTGGGGACGGTGACCATCAAACTGATCAGAACCGAAGTTCCCAGAACCCAGTACATCACCGTCCTGGCGCCGATCTTGTCTGACAGCCATCCACCCAGAGCTCGGATCACCCCGGATGGAAAACTGAACAAGGCGGCCAAGAGCCCGGCGGTGACCAGGGGCAGGTAGTAGACGTTGACAAAATAGGGAACCAGCCACTGCGAAAACGCGACAAAGCACCCGAATACCAGGAAGTAGTAGAGACCGAAGCGCCAGACCCGAACTTCGCGCAGCGGCTGCAGCATCTCGGGCAGACTCTTGGCCGAAGTCGCGGGCTTCTTGTTGGTCGAGAAGGCGAAGAAGATCACGCCCATGACCACGAACATGCCGGCGTAGTAGACCGGGAGCGTTCGCCAGCCCTCGATGTCGGCGCCCTGCTGGGTCAGATCATTCAGCAGTGTCGGCGCGAAGAGCGTCGTCAGAGCCGCCCCGGCGTTGCCCGCCCCGAAGATCCCCAGGGCCGTTCCCTGGTTCTCGCGCGGATACCAGACGGACGAAAAGGCGATGCCGATCGAAAAGCTCACCCCTGCGAGGCCGAAGCCAAAGCTGCAGAGCGCGAAAACCAGGAAGCTGTCCGCGTAGGAGAGCAGGTACATCGGGACGGCGCACAGAAGGAGAAGGGATCCGAAGACGGGCTTGCCGCCGAACTTGTCGGTCAGAATTCCGGCCGGGAGGCGAAAGATCGAGCCCGTCAAGACGGGAATTCCCATCAGCCAGCCAATCTCGACCGGTCCCCAGTCGAACACCTGATTGGCCGACAGGAAAGTG
This sequence comes from Planctomycetota bacterium, assembly GCA_002686265.1. GTDB lineage: Bacteria > Planctomycetota > UBA1135 > UBA1135. The sequence continues at coordinate 10,523 of NZBA01000043.1, read as the reverse complement.
ACCAGCACGCCGTTCAGCATCCAGGCCGCAAAGCAGATGGTGAAAGCGAGGGTGTTCAGAAACAGCGCTTTGTGCGACTGCCCAGTCGCCTTCTCCTGCATCGAGCGATCCCTTCAGTTGTTGCGAGGCCGAGCGTCGCTCCAGGCAGTCTTTGGATCGCGGATCAATCGCGTGTCCCAGTACCACATCACGACCTGATAGGGACGAACGGCGTAGTGGAAGGGAGCCACCAGGAAATGCACCAGGCGTGTGAACGGAATCATCAAGAGAATCGTGAACGCGCCGACGATGTGCAGCTTGATCACATGGGGCAGGGCGCTGACCGCCTCGATGTTCGGGCTGAAAATGACGATCGACCACAGGTAGGGCGACAAGTCTGACGCGAACCACGACGCGCCCCAGCGATACCCCAGGGCAATCCAGCAACCGAGCACCACCTGGGTCAGCAACACGAGTTCGATGGCGATGTCCATCCGCGTGGTGACGATCTTCACGCGCGGGTTCGTAAAACGCCGTACGAGCAACGCGACGAGCCCCACCAGGACGCTCAGGCCGAACGTGAAAGCGGTCACTTCGAGAATGATCAGCCGCACGGGCTGGCTGTTCCAGAGCAGCGTGGTCCCCGGAAGGAGCCACGCGCTCAGGTGCCCGAGGAAGAGCACCAGCATCCCGAAGTGGAAAGGCACGGCCCCCCAGAACAGGGTGTCACCCTCGAGGAACTGCGAGGACAGGGCAGAGAACTTGAAACCCGTCTGCCTGTACCGGTAGACACTGCCGACGATGAATACCGCGGAAGCGACGTAGGGGAGTACGATGAAGAGCAGACTATTCAGGGTGTTCATGGCCCTCTATTTCCATTTCCTGTCTGAGGGATTTCAGGAAGTCGATTGACTGCTCGAGCATCGGCGGCTTCACTGCGGCCTTCTCCTCCAGCGAGAAGTCCGCCGAAAGGACCTCGTTCAGCGCTCTGAGACAGTGGCAGTAAGCGGTGAAATAATCACCCGGGGTCTCGATCAATGTCTTGTAGTGGTGCAGGTAGGAGTCGTCCTTCTCTTTGAGTCGATCGGGATCGAACTCGGCGATCATCTGGCGAAGTGCCGGCGCCACGATCTCCACGACCAGCTCCTCCACCAGCTCCGCCTTCTCCGGCTCTTTCCCGATGATCGCGAGCAACCGCAGCAGGTTCGGAAGGTGGTCGGCCAATTCTCCCCTGCAGTCGACGCCACTCTCGTTGAGCTCACGGTTCAGATTGGCCAGCAGTTCTCCGCGCTTGTAGTCCTCTCCGAAGAGCACGTAGCCCACGTCCAGGGTCGTAACGGACTGGACGTCGAAGGAGCGGGTGAAGAGTTCCTCCATTTCACGCAGATCGGCGAAGGGAAAGAGGGCGACGAATGCGTCCATCTCTCGGGCGGCATCGGGATAGTTCGCCGACAGGAACTCGTGGGTCGGCTTTACCCGATCGGCGTAAGTCAGGTCCGGATACCAGAAGAGCTCTGCGAGCCCGTTGTAGTGGGAAAGATCCATGGCGATCTAGAGACCTCGCTCTGCTGTCTTTTCCTTGAATCCGAAGCCCGTACTGCCCTTCGTATCGCCCGTGAAGTTCATCATTTCGATCGCCTGCTCGCGGTGTGCGGCCGGTACCACGAAGCGATCGTCGAACTTCGCCAGCGAAGTGAGGTAGTAGATGTCGTTGGCCATTTCGGCCGTGAGGCCGGTGTCCTGGAACACTCCTCGGATCTTCTCCTCCGAGATGTCACCGACGGTCTCCCGGCGCCGGAACATGCGGACGGCCATCAGCTTCTTCAGTCGATCGGCCACTTTGCCCTCGTCCCCGGCGCTGAACAGGCTCGCCATGTACTTCAGCGGAAAGCGCGCCTGCTCGATCGTTCCCCAGAGCTCGTCAGTGCTGGTGTCGTAGAGCCAGTCGTCATCCCAGAACTTTGCGATCTTCGACATCTTCTTCGACTGCTCCTGGTTCTTCGCGTCACTGAGCGAAGCCATCACCGGGAGCATCGGCGGGACGTAGAAGAGCATCGGCAGCGTCCTGAATTCCGGGTGCAACGGCAGGGCGAGGCCCCACACCTTGACGAACTTGTAGACCGGCGACCGCTGGGCGGCCTTGATGGTGGAGTCCGCGACCCCGTTTTCCGCGGCGGACGCGATCACCTCGGGATCGAAGGGATCCACGAGCATGTCGAGCTGGTGATCCACCAGCTGATCCTCGTCGCACGAGGCGACTTCTTCGATCCGATCCGCGTCGTAGAGGATCACACCCAGATAGCGAATTCGGCCCACACAGGAGTGCATGCACGCCGGGGCGAGCCCGGCTTCGATGCGCGGGAAGCAGAGGATGCACTTTTCGGATTTTCCGGTGTGCCAGTTGTAGTAGGTCTTCTTGTAGGGACAGGCGGTAACGCACATCCGCCAGGCGCGGCAGACGTCCTGGTTAATGAGCACGATGCCGTCCTCGCCCCGCTTGTAGATCGCGCCCGAGGGGCACGACGCCAGGCAGGCCGGATTGAGGCAGTGGTTGCAGATCCGGGGCAGGTAGAAGAAGGCCATTCGCTCGAGCTGGAACATGGCTTCTCGCTCGGCCGGCGAGAGCTTCTGCAGGTTGGGATCGTTGCGGGCGTAGTCCGGCGTGCCGCTCAGATCGTCGTCCCAGTTCGGCCCCATCTTGATGTCCATCGGCTTGCCCGTGATCAGCGAGACGGGCCGGGCCGTCGGCTGGTCGTCGCCCGCCGGAGACTCGATCAGGTCCAGGTACTTGTAGGTAAAGGGCTCGTAGTAATCGTCGATGACGGGCAGATTGGGATTGTGGAAGATGTTGGTCAGGGACTTGCGCTTGCCGGCCCCCTTCAGCGCGATTCCCTCACCCTTTTTTTCCCAGCCGCCCTGGTAGATGTCCTGGTCCTCCCACTTCCCGGGAAAACCGGCACCAGGCTTCGTCTCGACGTTGTTCCACCACTGATACTCGGCGCCCTTGCGGTCGGTCCAGATGTTCTTGCAGGCGATCGAGCAGGTGTGGCATCCGATGCACTTGTCGAGATGAAACACCATTGAGACCTGTGAGCGAATGTCCATCTATTACTTCCTATCTCCTGATCAGAAGACGACCTTGTCCATCCTCTTGATCGTCACGTGGGTATCTCGTTGGGGAGCAATCGGTCCCCAGTAGTTGAAGTGGTACGTGAACTGTCCGTAACCGCCCGAGAGATAGTTGGGCTTGAGGTGGATCCGAGTGAAGCTGTTGTGACCGCCTGCGCGCTTGTTTCCCCGGACCTGGGATTTCGGGATCCCGACGGTTCGCTCGGGTACGTGGTAGACGATGCACACCCCTCTCGGGATACGCGAACTCACCGAAGCCCTCGTGCAGTAGACACCGTGGTCGTTGTAGACCTCGACCCAGTCGTTGTCCTGGATGCCGAGTTCGGCTGCGTCCACCTCGCTCATCCAGCACGGCTCGCAGCCCCGGGAGAGCGTCAGCATCCGGAGGTTTTCCATGTAGGTGGAGTGGATGTGCCACTTTCCGTGGGGAGTGAGGCAGTTGAGTACCTTGGCGTCGCCGTTCTTCAGCGTCTCCCGGAGGTCGCCGTAGACCTCGGGCTTGGGCGAGGGCTTGTAGGTGGGCAGGTTCTCCCCGTAGGCGAGATACATCTCGTGGTCCAGGTAGAAATGCTGCCGCCCCGTCAACGTCCGCCAGGGAACCAGCTTGTCGACGTTGTAGGTATACGCGCAGTACGCCCTGCCATCGTTCATCAGGCCGGACCAGAGCGGTGACGTGTTGTAACGCCTCGGCTGCGCCTGCAGATCCGCGTAGCGGACCCGGAAGTCCTCGCTACCCTTGGCGAGGTCCACCAGCTCGAGGCCGGTCTTCTTCTCCATGTTCTCGTAGGCCCGGACCGTCAGGGTGCCGTTGGTCAGGCTCGAGAGCTGCAGGACCGCGTTCGCCGCCCACTCGTCTTCCTCGAGGGAGGGGTAGGTGACGCCGTCCAGCTCCCGCACCGGAAAGTGATTCGAGGCGATCATCTCGTCGTATTCCGCTTCGCAGAAGAAATGATTGCCGTGGGCGCCGAGGCCGTTCGTCCGGATGTTGCTTCCGAGCGTGATGTACTTCTCGTAGATCTTCGTGTAATCCCGCTCCACCACGGCTAGCTTGTGCATGGTCTTGCCGGGAATCGCCTCGCACTCGCCCTTGTACCAGTCCTTGATGACCGGCTGGGTGACCTCGTCCGCCGTGTCGTGCGCCAGCGGCAGGGCGACGATGTCCGTCTGAAGATCCGGTAGATAGGTCTCCGCCGCTTCGCTCGTCGCTTTGGCGAGGGCCTTGAAGATGTCCCAGTCCGTCTTCGACTCCCAGACGGGAGCCACCGCCGCCGACAGCGGGTGAATGAACGAGTGCAGATCGGTGCTGTTCAGGTCGGCCTTTTCGTACCAGGAAGCCGCCGGCAGGACGATGTCCGAGTACAGCGCCGACGAATCCATCCGGAAGTTCAAGTCGACGACCAGGTCCATCTTGCCCTTGGGCGCGACTTCGTGCCAGTTGACTTCTTCGGTGTGCTCCTCGGAGTCGACGCCGATCGCGTTCGAGTGCGTGCCCAGATAGTGCTTCAGGCAGTACTCGTGCCCCTTCATGCTTCCCATGATTGCGTTGCCGCGCCAGATGTACCAAACACGCGGGAAGTTCTCTTCCGCATCCGGATCGGCGACCGAGTACTCGAGCTCCTTCGACTTCAGCTTCTCCAGCGCGTAGTTCTTGATCGACTCGTCGTCCTGGGCGCCTTGTTCGCGCGCCTCCTTGCTCAGCTCGAGCGTGTTCTGCTTGAACTGGGGATAGAACGGCATCCAGCCGTTGCGGACGGACTTGAAGATCGTGTCCGCCGTGTGCATCCGGGTCATGTCGTTGTCCGGCACGGTGTTGTAGTGCGAGAACTGACCGTCGTAGCGGAACTGACAGGTGTTGATGTAGTGCCAGAGCGGCGCCTGCTGCAGGCGTGACGGCCCCTGCCAGTCCTTCGCGAAGGCAATTGCCGACCAGGATTCCATCGGAGCCAGCTTCTCCTGCCCGACGTAGTGATTCAGACCGCCACCGTTCTTCCCCACGCATCCACTGAGCATGAGCGCCATCGCCCCGGCCCGGTACATCAGATTCGCGTGGTACCAGTGGTTGATGCCGGCACCGACGATGATCATGCACTTGCCTTCGGTGGCTTCGGCGGTGTTGGCCCATTCTCGGGCAAACTGGAGCACGGTCTTCGAATCGACGCCCGTGAAGAGTTCCTGCCAGGCGGGTGTGTAGGCGGCATCCTTGTCGTTGTAGTCCTTCGGATAGGCACCACCGAGCCCCCGATCGACGCCGTACTGGGCCATGATCAGGTCGTAGACGGTCGTCACGGGGATTCGGCCATCCACGGTATCGATGTACTTGACGGGGACGCCCCGCTCGACGTGGGAATCCAGCCCGAACTCGGTGAAGGTCGTCTGGAGAACCTCGTCCTGGATGTCCAGGAGCGTCAGCACCGGGTCATAGGGAGAGTCGTCGGCCGCGTTTTCGAACTTCATGTTCCAGTGGCCGGTCGACTGCTTGTCCCAGCGGTGCCCTACGCTGCCCTTCGGGATCACCAGGTTTCCGGTGTCCGCATCGATCTTGAGGAACTTCCAATCGCCGTTCTCGATGTCCTTGTGCTGCTCGATCTCATTCGCTCTCACGAGACGACCGGGCCTGTAGTGCTCGCCTTCCTTCTCGAGCTTTACCAGCATCGGACTGTCGGTGTACCGCTTGACGTACTCGATGAAGTAGGGCGTCTTCTTTTCGTGGTGGAACTCCTTCAGGATGACGTGCGTCGTGGCCATCCAGAAGGCGCCGTCGCTTCCGGCGTGAAGCGGCACCCATTGATCGGCGTATTTGCAGACCTGGCTGAAGTCCGGTGAGAAGACGACGGCCTTGGTTCCGTTGTGTCGCGACTCGGCAAAGAAGTGACAATCCGGCGTGCGCGTCATGTTCAGGCACGCGCCCATGTCTGCGATCATCTTCGAGTTGTACCAGTCGGCACTCTCGCACACGTCCGTCTGCTCACCCCAGAGCTCGGGGTAGGCCGTCGGCAGATCGCAGTACCAGTCGTAGAAGCTGAGGTTCACGCCGCCGAATAGCTGCAGGAACCGGCCTCCGGCCGCGTAGCTCAACATCGACATGGCGGGAATCGGTGAGAATCCGATCACGCGATCCGGACCGTACTTCTTGGCCGTGTAGAGGTTGGCGACGGCCATCAGCTCGAGGACTTCGTTCCAGTGCACGCGCCGGAAGCCGCCCTTGCCCCGGGCGTTCTGGTATTTCTTTCGCTTCTCCTCGTCGTTCTGGAGGTTGGTCCAGGCCTCGAAGGGGTCGCCGCCGACCTTGGCCTTCTCCTCACGGTAGGCGTCGATCAGCGCGCCGCGAATCAGCGGATACTTGATCCGCAGGGGGCTGTAGAGATACCAGGAAAAGGAGATCCCGCGCTGGCACCCCCGGGGCTCGTAGGGAGGCAGGGAATCCTCCAGTAGCGGGTAGTCGAGCTGCTGGGTCTCCCAGACCACGATCCCGTCCTTGACGTGAATCTGCCAGGAACAGCCGCCGGTACAGTTCACCCCATGGGTGCTTCGCACGATGCGATCGTGCTGGAAGCGGTTCCGGTAGAACTCTTCCCATTGTCGTGTCTGCGGTGAGATGATGTCCTTGATCCAACTCATGGGTCAGCCTTTGTTTCCCTCGAAGCTATTCCGATTTGACCTGCCGGTCGTAGATGGCCTGGTTCACTGAAGCCCGCTTTCGCCGGCGAAAGATGAGCGCGTAGGCGCCGAGGAGCAGCACCGTTCCCACGGCCCCCGTTCCCGCCAGGCGGACGCCGTAGTCGCGCGGCTGCTGAAACGACTGCTGCTCGTCCGCGTGCTCCAGGAAGGCCACGAGGGCGTGGACTTCGTCCTCCGTGAGGGGCTTGTCGCGATACGCCTGCTCCATCACCGCGAAGGGGGGCGTTCCCAGGATGGCGCGGACGCCGCCCGCTCCCATCCTCGAGAAGACCGAGGTGAGCTCCTTGGCCAGGATGCCGCCACCGATGACCGCGTCGTTCTTGACGTGATGGCAGGAGTTGCACGCCGGCCCGCGCTCGGCGAAGCGGATGTTCCCCTGAAAGAGCTCCTGACCTGTCAGGACGTCCTCCTTCGTCATTTTCCTGGCGGGCTTCGCGGGGGCCTGGCTGGCTGTGACAGCGGCGGCCACCGCTCCGCCCTCGAGCTCCCGCACGTGGGCTAGGATCATACGGATCTGATCGTCCGAGTAGGGAGCGTCGGGCATGATGAGATTGGGGAATTGCGCGGCAAGAGCCAGCGCCTCGGGGTCGCCGCTCTCGATCATCGTCTGCGAGGACTGGATGAACTTGATCATCCACGCCTCCGAGTGTCTTTCGTGGACGCCGGCCAGGTCCGGACCGACCCGCACGCCCTCACCCACCGTGTGGCAGGCCACGCAGATCGTCGAGAAGATCTGTTCGCCGGAGGCCGCGCCCTGGCCAGATGCCGGATTCGATAGAGTGATCCCGACCGCCATGATCGCTGCCGCTGCCCACGCGATCCCCGCAGGGGCCCGATCGAAACCCGGCCAGGGAATGGCCCCGAGCCTCTCGGTAGCCGGATCGGTCGAAGAAGCCATGGCTTCACTCCTCTTCGGAACTCGATAGGGGGGCGGCATCGGATGGGCCGAAGCCCCGCCGAAAGGCCTCGGCGAAGGGCCGGGAGTCAATGGCCGTCCCCTGCACCGGCTGCCCCTCCCCAAAACAAGCCTCGTGGACACTGCCCGCAGGTCCCGGTGGACCCGGCAGCGACCCTGAGTCTTCTGACCAACATTGACAATTATTGTTCGTGTAGTCAAGATGCCCGACGAGGGTTTATCGTGAAAATCGCACTGGGCAGAAAAGGCGACTACTCCGTGCGCGCGGTGCTCGACCTCTCCTTGCACTACCGAAAGGGACGCCGCAAAGCGCACGAGATCGCGACCTCGATGCGGATTCCCGAGAACTACCTGCCGCGGATCTTGGCGGACCTCGTCCGCGCCGGTCTGATCAGTGCAACCGCGGGACGGGATGGGGGCTATGAGCTACGGCGGCCGCCCTCGCAGATCTGCCTGCTCGACGTGGTCGACGCGGCGGAGGGGGTAACCGAAATACGCACCTGCGTTTTGCGGGGAATTCCCTGCGACAAAGACGACTCCTGCGCCGTGCACGAGGCCTGGTCTGCGGCTCAGACGGCGATGACGCAGCAGCTGCGCAAAACAACGTTTTCCGAACTCGCGCGGCGGCAAAGGGCGTCCTCCGTGCAGGCATCGAAACGGCCGAAGAACAAAGCTTGACCCAAATCTCCACAGCAGCGGCCCGAGTGAACCTTCGTTGCTGAGCAGCCCCCTCCCCTGGCCCGCCCTCGGGAGTTTCGGCCCCGGCGAGTCGAAGGCGCCGGGGCGCTCCGGCGATCAGCACACAGGATGGTGTCGCTGTCGAAGACCTCACCACGCCTCCTTCGAGGAAGCCCGCGGCGCACAGGGGTCGCGGGGCTGTGTTGGCTATGCTTCTCGGTTGCGACGTGTCTCTGCCGACGAGCGCGACTACTTCGAGCGGATCGCCCGTCAGAATCGCGCACTACCCGAGGACGGCGTACCGGGCTCCCTCGCCGAGATGTTCGACCGCCTGGAGCGAACCCGCGAGCGCTGCGGCTCGCTGTCGTCGCCCGGTCAGTGAGGCGATCTCCCAGATCCAAACCGATGGTCATCCCGACGTTCAGACTGATACGCTCCTTCATGGCCAGTCTCCTCCATGGGCCTCGAGCCCGTTCTTGATTGGAGACCTCACGGTACTCCGCGGGAGGCTGGCCCTCTCGTCCCATCTCTCACCTCTGCTGCGACAGGCCGTGCAGGGCCAGTACGACGACCACCCGTCAGTCATGGAGCGTGCAGCTGCACTACGACAACCTCGAGAAGCTCGTCGTCTACGAACCGGGTCTCGGGCCGACCCCGTCCTACTCCACCTTGCTCCGCTACATGAAGAGCCAGGGGCTGGCGCGGCGCAAGAAACTGCCTCGCAACCCCATGGCCGGACAGCTTCTCGCCATGGAACGTCTGGAACAACGCGAGGTACGCGGTTACGAAGCCGAGTACGTCCACGAGCTCTGGCATCTCGATTTTCACGTGGCCTCGCGCAAGGTCTTGACCCGAGACGGACGTTGGATCAAGCCGGAGATGTTGGGCGTGCTCGACGACCACTCGCGCCTGGCCTGTCACGTCCAGTGGTACAACATCGAGTGTGCCGAGAGTCTCGTCCATGGGCTCTCGCAGGCCATCCAGAAGCGCGGGCTTCCGCGCGCGCTCATGACCGACAACGGCGGCGCGAAGCGAGCCGACGAGACGCGGCAAGGCCTTTCGCGCCTGGGCATCGTCCACTCCACCATCTTGGCCTACAGCGCCTACCAGAACGCCAAGCAAGAACACTTCTGGCTCAATGTCAAAAATCGCCTGCTCGCCATACTCGAGAACGACGACGAACTCTCCCTCGAAACCCTCAACGATGTCACCCAGGCGTGGGTCAAGGGCGACTACAATCGAGAACCTCACCGCGAGCTCGGGATCTCGCCGCTTCGCCGCTTCCTCGATGCCCCCAACGTCGGTCGCGAAGCGCCCAACTCACAGACCCTGCGGCACGCCTTCTGCCGCCAGGTCACCAGAAGACAGCGTAGGAGCGACGGCACCCTCAGTCTCGAAGGCGTGCGCTTCGAGGTGCCGTCCCGGTATCGACAGCTCGAGACCCTCCACCTTCGCTACGCGCAGTGGGATCTGCGAAGTGTCGAGCTCATCGATCCCCGCACCGGGTCTTCTCTGTGCCCGCTGTTCCCACTCGACAAGACCCGCAACGCCGACGGGGCGCGGCGAAGCCTCGAGCCACTCGATAAGGTCACACCGCTCGCCACGCCCGCAAAGGCCGGGATCCCGCCCCTGCTCCGCAGCCTCATCGAGGAGTACGCCGCCACGGGACAACCCCCGGCCTACCTCCCCGAGCCCCACGACGAAGACCCCAACCCGGAGGATCAAACCCCATGAACAAGAAACTCCTCGCGCTCTATGGCCTCAAGTGGAACCCCTTCTCCCCGGATCTCCCCAGCGAGGCGCGGCGCGTGGTACCCCAAGTCCAGAGTTTTTGCTGGCGCATCGAGCAGAGCCTGGTGCGCGAAGGGGGTTCGCGCTGATTTTGGGTGACCCCGGAACTGGCAAGAGCGTCGTGCTGCGCATCCTGGCCGAACGGCTCGATGCTCTTCGCGAAGTCACCGTCGGCATGCTCGCCCACCCCCAGAGCAACGTCGCAGACTTCTACCGCGAGATGGGCGAGTTGTTCGGCGTGCAACTCAAGCCCCACAACCGATGGGGGTTGAATCGCCCCGGGTTTGCCGGAGACTCCATTCCCTGAGAGGATGGGGTCATGGCAAGAAGAAGCAGGTTTCCCCAGGAGGTC
>NZBA01000042.1 GCA_002686265.1 Planctomycetota bacterium | reverse complement strand
GGCGGGGGGGCCGAGGCGGGGGGGCCGAGGCGGGGGGGCCGACTCGAGGTGGCGCTCGAAGACGTCGGCGGCGACCTCGCCGCCGTCCCGCGCCGTGAGGTGCACGGCGAAGGCACGGCAGCGGGTGCGGAGCGCATCGCCCTCGGCCAACAACTCGTCGATCGCCTCCAAGACCTGGGCGGGCTCGGGGCTCGGGCCGCCGGCCGGGGGCGCGCCCCGGCCCCCGGAGGACAGCCGCCGGCTCCAAAGACGCCGTCCGAGGCCCAGGGCCTCCACGCGGGCGAGGTGGGCGCGCTGGTCGGCGTGCTCGGCCCAGCAGAGGACGGGCCTCGCCTGACGCAGAGCCTGGTAGATGGCGCCGATCCCGACGACGCCCAGCAGTACCTGCGCGCGGGCCAGGATCCACTCCCCGGGGAGGTAGTCGAAGACGCGCACGCCGTCGGGCACGGGCGGGACGCCCGCCCGCCCTCCGGTGGTGACCACCAACCGGTAGGGGCTGGCGGCGAAGGTGTCGATCAGCCCGGGGAGATAGTCGGCGGGCCGGCCGCTGCTCCCCAGGGTGAGGTAGACGAGCGGCCGGGAGGTGTCCCAGCCGTCGTCGAGGCACGCCACGTGGCTCTCCGGCCGCGGGCGGTCGGTCAGGGGTCCGACGTAGTGCCAGCCCCTCGCCGGGCCCCCCGCCGGAGGCGGATGGAACTCGGGGACGTCGGCCATCAGGGCCAGGCGGTGGGCCGGCCGGATCGCGTCGGCGTGGCGCAGGCCGACGCGCAGGAAGGGCGCCTGGGTACGCCAGCGCCGCCAGCGCCCGGGGCGCCCGACGCCGGTCGCACCGAAAGCGTGGGTGCATCCACGCCGAAACCGGCGCTGGATCCGGCCCGAAACGGGTGGACCATTACCCACATCGTCGCAAAACAGACCGGACCAAGTTACGACCATCCTCTGATTGGCCATGGCTCATCTCCCCAGACTCTACCGAGGCATCCTCGCCGACCACCTATCCAGGCATCGGCAGATGGCGTTCGTTTCCGGGCCACGCCAGGTCGGGAAGACGACCACGTGCCGGTCCTCGTCACGAGACTCCCTCTATCTCGACTGGGATGACCAAGACGACCGGCGCTTGATCCTCAAGGGTCCGAGGGCCGTCGTGGAGGAACTCGGGGCCAACAAGCTCTCTGAACATCCGACAGTCGTGGTACTCGGCGAGTTACACAAGTACGCGCGCTGGAAGACGTTCCTGAAAGGGCTCCACGACCGGTACGCCGACCGGCTGCGTATCGTCGTGACCGGGAGTTCCCGACTCGACGTGTTTCGGCGAGGTGGTGACAGCCTCATGGGGCGCTACCTCCTGTATCGCATGCACCCCCTCACCGTGGGCGAGTTGCTCCGGCGGGATTCACCCGAAAGCGAGCTTGCGAGCTCCTCCCGTCTTTCCAAGGCACGCTTCTCCGCGCTGTGGGACCATGGGGGATTCCCGGAGCCACTCGCCAAGAAGGACGCGCGCTTCTCGCGCCAGTGGCGACGGCTGCGGCGGCAACAGCTCATTCGGGAGGACGTGCGCGACTCGACCCGCATCCAGGAGCTCGGCCAGTTCGAGGTTCTGGCAGCGATCCTCGAGGAGCGGTCTGGCGCACAACTCGTCTATTCTTCGCTCGCCCGCGATGTCAACGTCTCCGTCGACACCATCAGGCGTTGGATCGGGACGCTCGTGTCCCTTCACCATGGATTCCTCGTTCGCCCTTGGTTTCGCAACGTGACGAAGTCGCTGCGCAAGGAGCCGAAGTGGTTTCTCCGGGATCGGTCAGGCATCCGCAACCCGGGTCAGCGCGTCGAGACGTTCGTGGCCTGTCACCTCCTGAAAGCGGTCGAGACATGGACCGATCTCGGATTCGGCGAGTTCGAGCTGCGCTACCTACGTGACAAGCAGAAGCGCGAAGTGGATCTACTCGTGGTCCGTGACGGCGATCCGTGGTTCCTGGCCGAGGTGAAGCGCAGCGAGACTTCGATCAGCCCACACCTGCACCACTTCCAGCGGCAGACCGGCGCCCCCCACGCATTTCAGGTGGTGGTCGAACTCGACTACGTGGATGCCGATCCCTTTGGTGAGGCGGAGCCGTGTGTCGTACCGGCTCGCACACTGCTCTCCCAGCTCCCTTGAGAGCTCAGTTCCCCTCGTGCTGGACGGCGTCTACGCCACCCCCGACCCCTTCACCCCGCCACGCTTTCACCGTGCGGGCCCCATCACCGACGCGGAGGTGGCCAAGTTGCTGTTCACCGTGCGCTCCAGAGTCCTGCGCCTGTGTCGCCGCCGAGGTTTGATGGAACACGCAGATCGACGTATCGGCGCCGGGTCAGGAGCAGGCTCTGCTCCCCTTGCTCGTGGCCGCCTCGCTCCAAGGCCGAATGGCCTTGGGACCCGAGGCGGGAGCGCCCCTCTCTCGCCTAGTCCAAGCCCCCGCAAGGAACCGGCGCAAAGGGACGAGATTCAAGGAACTGTGCGCCCAGCTCGACGGTTTCAGTCTGCACGCCGCGGTCAAGGTCGAGGCTGGGGAGAGTTCGCGTCTGGAGCATCTGTGTCGTTACATCACGCACCACCCTCCTCCTCACCTGACTCTCATTGGGACTGGACCACTTTTTGGGGTCATGCGACTCCTCCGTGAGAGGGCTGAGGAGGTAGCATCGGGCTCGGCTCAGACCTATCTCGGCACCCGGAGGCCCTTATGAACCCCTTATCCTCCATCGGCACACTCGCGACACTGACACTCGCCCTTGGGGCGCTCGGACTTCCGGCAGCGCCCGGCTTACCCGCAACGGAGGGGCCCCAGAGCAAGTCGAAGGACGGCAGCGTCGTGCGGGGGATGAAGGGTGAAGCGCTCGACCAGGCGGTCCAGCGAGTCGGCGACGACTTCTGGGGCGCCGTCCTCGTCGCGCGCAAGGACGAGATCCTGCTCGCCAAGGGCTACGGCTTCGCCGACTACGAGGACACGCCGAACACGCCGCGGACCCTGTTCGAGCTGGCCTCGGCCAGCAAGCAGGTCGCCGCCGCGGCCATCCTGCACCTCGAGCAGAAGAAGAAGCTCTCGGTGAGCCACACCCTCGAGTGCTTCTTCGAGGACGTGCCCGAGGACAAGCAGGAGATCCAGCTGCACCACCTGCTCACGCACACCTCGGGCATCTCGGGCAAGATCGGCGTACCGTACGCATCGCCGCTCGTGCGCAAGGCGTACGTGAAGCAGATGCTGGCCGAGCCGCTCAGCAGCGCGCCCGGCGAGCGCTTCGAGTACTGCAACGTCGGCTACGCGCTCCTGGCGGCGGTGGTCGAGGTGGCCTCGAAGAAGTCCTTCGAGGAGTACGTCGAGGCCAACCTCTTCAAGCCGGCCAAGATGAAGGACAGCGGCTTCATCGGTGACCGCGACCTGGTCAAGTCGAAGCGTGTCTCGACGCGCAAGACGGAGGAGCCCGGCAAATGGACCGCGTCCAAGTGGCATTGGGGTTGGGGCTACCGCGGTATGGGTGGGGTGGTCACGACGGTCTACGACCTGTGGGCCTGGGACCGCGCGCTGCGCGCGAAGAAGATCCTGAAGAAGCGGGCGCTCAAGGCGCTCTACGAGCCGGCGTTGGAAGGCTACGCGTACGGCTGGCGGATCTCGCCCAGCCCACGCGGCACGCGCAAGGCGCAGCACTCCGGAAGCGTCGCCGGCTACGGGACGAACGTCGTGCGCTACCTCGAAGACGACGCCTGCGTCTTCGTGCTCTCCAACGACCCCAAAGGGGCGCACGAGGTCAGCGCCGAGCTCGAGCGCGTGCTGTTCGGGCTCTGAGCCGAGCGCTTGTCCGCCACGGGCTCCTAGTCGACCACCAACGAGCGGTCGTCGAGCACCTTGGCGTACACGGCGCGGTGCTTCTCGAGCGCGACCCGCCGCGTTTGCACGCGCGTCATCTTGTCGTTGATCTGGCTACCTGCCTCGCCCAGCACCTGCCCGAAGGCGAGGCGCTTGTACTCTTCCTGCAACGCCGCGATGCGTTCGTCGGCGGTAGCGACGGCCTGGCCGTACTCGGCGATGATCGCGCGCAGCTACTCCTCGTCGGCGGCCTTGGCCTGCTCGCGGACCTGGGGCACGGTCTTGCCGGCGTCCACGTCCGGCCCGCCGTCGACCCCTGTGCCGCCTCCGCAGTCCGCGCAGAGCAGCGTCACGGCGGCGAGCAGGAGCGCGGGGACAATGGACCGCATCGCCATGACTATCGGCCGTGGCCGGCGATCGCCTGAGGGGACCGGCACGGCCCCGCTCCGCGACTCGGCGCGGACGTCGAGCTGGGCGGCGCGTTCATTCGAGCAGACGCTCGCACACCAGGAACTCGCGCAGCTCCACGTTGAAGCGTTCCGGCTCCTCCATCTGCAGGAAGTGCCTGGCGACGGCGCGAGCATCATCGGATTCGACATCCCGTCAGGTGTTGCTCAAGAGGATGGTGTAGAGGCCAAGGAGCAAGGCGGATCCGTCAGACCGCTACTCGTGGGGTGACGGGCAAACGGGGAGGGGCCCCCTTCCGGCTTGCCCGCGAGAAGTGTGGAAGAGCCAGGACGGCTCCGGAGCGACCGAGCGCGGCGCCCAACTAGGCCGGCTCCTGGGCGGCCCCCCCTGCTGACCCGGAATCCGGTCGTACCGGGCTGAGGTCAGCGGCGCGCGAGCTTCTCGGCCGCGCGGACCAGGTCGCTCGGCTTGACCTTGAGGCCCCTGGCGAGCTGCTCGATCTTTGCCAGCGACGGGCTCTTCAGCCCTCGTTCGATCTGGCTGACATACGTCCGGTGCAGCTCAGCCTCGAAACCGAGGTCCTCCTGGGAGAGGCCAATCTCGCGACGCCGAGCCCGGACTGCCGCCCCGAAGGCGTTCTGGAGTCCAGGAGCTGGGGTCGTGCCAGTGGCGCAACTTCGAGAGAATCGCCGAGCACGGACGCAGGGGAGGACAGCGGGGAATTCCAAGGAGGAGGGGCGGCGCTCGGAACAACCCCGTCCATGTCGTGTGCGGAGACTGCGGCGAACGCATGTCCGGCTGCCCGGGCAAGGAGCAACTGCTGAAGTGCAGCACGTACATGAACCAGGGCAAGGGGGAATGCAGGCACAACTGGGTTGAGGGCAGGACGATCCAGAGTTCCGCTCTGGAAGGTGTGCGACGGACCCTCGGCGAAGCGGGCCAGCGCGAGCGCCTAGCCATTGCGCTGCGCGAGACGCTGTCTGAGACCACGACCGTGAAGACCGCGTCGCCCGACGAGCGCCGCGTTCTGGAAGCTCGCCTCGCCGAAGTGACCGAAATGCGCCGCAGGGCCTACCTGGAACGTCTGGCCCCAGACCCGTCGCTGCGGGAAGACGCCGAGGCGACGTGGAGGCGTATCGACGACGAGGCTTGCGCCCTACGGAAACCGATCCGATCACTTCGACCCTCGACCGAACGCGCCCCCACAGACCTCGACGCGGGAATCGAAGCCTGCCTTCAACTACTGGAGGATCTGGACTTGAACCTCCATCTGGTCCCGCCGGACGGGTTGCACGCGGTCCTCGATGCGCTCGGCGTCGTGGTCGTCTTGGAGTTCGAGCAACGCAAGGTGCGCCGTCGCTAGAACATCCCAATTGCCGCCACCGCCCACCTGGGCGGCCTCCCCGACGCCGACAGCCTGGGGGAGCTGACTTCGCATGGTAAGGATGGTCGGGGCGAGAGGATTTGAACCTCCGACCTCTGCAACCCCATTGCAGCGCGCTAGCCAGGCTGCGCCACGCCCCGACCGGGGGCGGGGAGTCTAGCGGCGAGCGGGGGGCGGCGTCAATCCGGGGCGCGAACGTCTCCAGACCCCGCCACGGCGGACGCGGAGGACGCGACCTTGCCCAGAGGCCTCGACCGACCGAGAATCGAACCATGCCGCGCCCGCTCCGCAACCCCTCACGGCTGCGGCGCGCAGTCCGACGCCGACACCGGACCTGGATGATGGCCATGACCATGGCGACGGCGGGCTGGAGCGCGTGGTGGCTGGCCGCCGCACTCGCGCGCTGGTTCCCCGACGCCGCCCCGCCACCCATGGCCGTTCAGGTGTTCTCCAGCACCTTCGCCGCCTTCGGCATCGCCCTAGCCCTGTTCACCATGCGCGCCAGCCGCGCCTGGATCCTGATCTCGTGCGTGCCGCTCGCGGCCAACGCCAGCCTGCTACTCCTGCCCCTGGTGTGGCCGGACGCACCGGGGACCGCGGCGCCCTGAGGGACCGGGCCGGGAGCTACACCCCCGGCTCGGATAGCCAGACCATCGCGACGCCGGTCACCGCCGTCAGGGCCGTCAGGCCCAGGACGAAGAAGGCCAGCTTGCGGTGCGCCGCGCGATGCCCGACACCGCGCAGGGCACGCACGCCGCTGGCGATGGGGAGCAGGTAGGCGACGGTCGTGATCTTGGCGATCCACAAGTGGACGGGCGTGACCCAGCCCGCGGCACCGACGTCCAAGGTCTCCCCGACGCGCTCGGCGAAGTAGATCGTCAAGCCCATGGCGACCACCGCCGAGACGACGATCGAGAGGTGCGCGCGCCGAGCCGCCCGCATGCCGGTCACGACCGCAGAGACAAGCAGGGCAACCGTCAGCAGCAGGAACGCCACGAAGTACGCCGTCACGCTCATCCTCGTTCCTCCCCGAAACCGACCATCTCGCCCGTGGGATCGCGGCGCATCAAGGACAGGAGGGCGTCCCGAGGATCGGTCCCCTCGAAGAGGATCGCGTGCACCTGCTCGGCGATCGGCATCGACACCGCCCCCAAGTCGGCCTCCGGGCCGAACAGCGCCTTGGTCGTCCAGACTCCCTCCGCCACCATGCTCATCGCCTGCAGGACATCCTCCAATCGCTCGCCGCGACCCACCGCCTCCCCCACCGCACGGTTGCGCGAGTGCGAGGAGTAACAGGTCGTCACCAGGTCCCCGAAACCCGCCAGCCCGAAGAAGGCCTGGGGGCGGGCGCCCAGGGACTTGCCCAAGCGCGCCATCTCCACCATGCCGCGGGTCAACAGCGCCGCCTTGGCGTTGTCCCCCAAGCCCAACCCGTCGGCGATGCCCGCCGCCAAGGCGATCACGTTCTTGAGCGCAGCCGCCAACTCCGCGCCGAGCGGATCCTCAGCCGTGTACACGCGCAGGGAGTCGCCGTTGAAAGCCGCCTGCACACGCTCCGCCAGCGCCGCGTCGGCGCTGGCCGCGACCAGGGAGGCGGGCAGGCCGCGCGCCACCTCCTCCGCATGGCTCGGCCCGGTCAACACGCACAACGACCGCTCCCCGAGGACCTCGAGCAGGATGCGACTGGGAGTCTGGAAGGTCTCGATCTCCAGACCCTTGGTCGCGCTCACCAAGGGCAGGCCGCCGGGCAGGGCGTCCTCGAAGCGCTCGGCGACCGCGCGCAGGTACTGGGTCGGCACGACACTCACCGCCAGCTGGGCACCCTGCGCCGCGGAGTAGGCATCGGCCGAGAAGCTCATCGTCTCGGGCAGGGATACCCCCGGCAGAAAGGCCTCGTTGACCCGCGCCTCGCGCAAGCGCTCGGTCTGCCCGGGGAAGGCGCTCCACAGGGTGGTCGGGATCCCGTTGCGACACAACACCAACGCCAAGGTCGTGCCCCAGCTCCCGTCGCCGATCACCAACGCCCGGCTCACGCCGCGATTCGTTGCCTCAGTCATCGTCTCCCCGGTCATCGTCTCCAGCATCCAACGCCCGCGAGTCGGTCGCCGCCTCGGGCTTCCCGCCCGAACCGCCGAACAGCCCCACGCGGGGCTCCGTCCCCGCCAGCACGCGGACCATGTTCGACCGATGGCGGCCGACGATCAAGAGCGCGAGAGCCGCGGCCCCGCAGACGATCTCCCAGGACGCTCCACGGGCCGCGGCGATGCACGGGAAGGCAACGCCCATGGCCACCGACGCCAGACCCACGAAGCGCGTCAGGAGCAGGACCGCGCACCAGACGAGGCCCGCGCCGAGCACGACGGGCCAGTCGACAGCCAGCAGGACGCCGCAACCGGTCGCGACCGCCTTGCCGCCGCGAAGGCGCAAGAAGACCGGCCAGACGTGGCCGCCGACCGCCGCGGCGCCGCAGGCGACCTGCAGCGCGGGCTCGCCCTGCGCGAGGAACCAGACCGGCGCGAAGCCCTTCCCCAGATCCCCGGCGAGGGCCACCATCCCCAACGGGCGGCCGAGGGCGCGCATGGCGTTGGTGGCGCCGATGTTGCCGCTGCCGATGGTGCGGATGTCCACGCCGCGCAGGACGCGCGCCATCAGCCAACCGAAGGGCACCGACCCGGCGAGGTAGCTCGCGAGCAGGATCGCGCCCAGGAGCGCGGGCTCAGGAAGGTCGTGCATGGATTGACGGGCGGAGGCGCGCGGAGAGAGAGGGGGGGGGACGCAGAATCCTCGATCCCGCCGACGCCCCACGCCACGCCCGCGGGCATGATGGGGCCATGAGCCTCCCCGTGGCAAGGTCCGCGCTCCTCGGTGTTGCGGACTAGACGGTGACCACCCGCCGCGGCATATCGCGCACGATCGGCGTCGACACCGGCGGCACCTTCACCGACCTCGTGGCGGTCGAGGACGGCGAGGTGCGCGCCGAGAAGCTCCCGAGCACCCCCGACGACCCGGCGCGAGCCGTGCTGGAGGGGATCGAGAACCTCGGCGGCGCGGACGAGGCCACCGAGATCGTCCACGGCACGACCGTCGCCCTCAACACCCTGTTGACCGGCTCCGGCGCGCCAACGGCGCTCGTCACCAACCGCGGGTTCCGCGACCTGATCGAGATCGGCCGCCAGACGCGGCCGGAGCTCTACGCCTTGCACCCGGTGAAGCGCGAACCTCCGATCCCGCGCTCCCTGCGCTTCGAGGTCGGCCAACGCACCTGGCCCGCCCTCGACGGCGGGGTCGAGCGCGTCGAGGAACCCTCCGCCGCCGAGCTGGCTCGCCTGCGGGCGAGGATCGCCAAGAGCGGCGCGAAGAGCGCGGCCGTCTGCCTGCTGCACGCCTACGCCGACCCCGAGAGCGAGCGCCTCGTCGCCCGCGCCCTCGAACCCCTGGGCCTGCCGGTGACCTGCTCGGCGGACATCCTGCCCGAGTACCGCGAGTACGAGCGCTTCTCGACCGCCGCCGTCAACGCCGTCCTGGTGCCCCTGATGGGCCGCTACCTCGCAGGACTGGAGCGCGCCCTCGGCGGCGGGCGCCTGTCGATCCTGCAGTCCACCGGCGGAACCCTGGCCGCTGCGCGGGCCGCGCGCGAACCGGCGCGCGTGCTGCTCTCGGGACCCGCCGGCGGCGTCGTCGGGGCCGCGCGCGCCGCGCGTCAGGCCGGGCTGGAGCAGATCGTCACCCTCGACATGGGCGGCACGAGCACCGACGTCGCCTTCCACCGCGGGCGCGGCCGCGTGCAGGACATCGTCCGTGACGCAGAGGTCGGCGGCCTGCCTGTCGCCCTGCCCTCCCTCGACATCCACACCATCGGCTGCGGCGGCGGCTCGCTGGTGAGGGTGGACGAGGGCGGAGTCCTGCACGTGGGTCCGCAAAGCGCGGGCGCCGATCCCGGACCGGTGTGCCACGGCCGGGGCACGCAGCCGACGGTCACCGACGCCCACGTCCTCTCGGGACACCTGTCGTCAGCGACCTTCGCCGGCGGGCGGGTACACCTCGACCACGAGGCGGTCGCCCACGCCTTCGAGGACCTCGGCGCGCGCCTCGGCACGCGCCCCCAAGCCGCGGCCGCCGCCGTGATCGACGTGGCGCGCGCCGCCATGCGACGCGCCCTGGGCGTGATGACCATGCAGCGCGGCCACGACCCGCGCGCCCTGCCCCTGGTGGCCTTCGGCGGCGCCGGCGGCCTGCACGCCGCCGCCCTGGCCGAGGGCCTCGACCTCCCCGGCGCCCTCGTCCCGCGCCTGCCCGGCTGCCTGTCGGCGGTCGGCATGGCCCACGCCGACGCCCTCTCAGACCGCTCGCGGAACATCCTGGCCCCCCTGACCGAGTGGAGCCCGACCCGTCGCCGCCGGGCCCAGACCGAGCTGGCCCGCGAGGGCCGGGCGGACCTCGTCACCGCCGGACACCGGCCGGGACGGATCGAGATCGAGCGCAGCCTCGAGCTGCGCTACGACGGGCAGTCCTACGAGCTGTCGGTCGCCGACGACGGCACGCGCGGAATCGCCGAGGCGTTCCACTCCCGCCACGAGGCCCTCTACGGCTGGCGCTTGGAAGAGCGCGAGGTCGAGCTCGTCTGCCTGCGGGTGCGGGCCGTGGTGCGCACGCCCGAACCAGCCGCCCCCAAGGCGCGCTCGCGACCGCTCCCGGCGGGAGCCGTGACCGGCCGCCGCAAGGTCGTCTTCGGCGAGCGCGCGCGGGTCAGCGCCGTGGTCGACGGCTCGTGCCTGCTCCCCGGCCAACGCTTCGAGGGGCCGGCGGTGGTCGAGGACCCCACGGGCACGGCCCTCGTGCCGCCGGGCTGGACGGCGCGCGTCACCCCGGGCGGGCACCTGTGGCTGGCGCGGGGCCGAGGGGCCCTCAGAGGGCGGTCAGGCTGAAAGTGAAGCTCTTGGTGAAGGTGCGCGGGTCGGGCTCGCCCTCGGACCACGCACCGAAGCGCCAGCGGGCGAAGGCGCGCCGGGCGGCGCTGTCGAGAGTTTCGAAGCCGCTGCTCTCGCGCATGGCGACCTCGACCACGCGACCATCCCGACCGACGACCGCGCGCAGGGTGACCGTTCCCTCCTGGCCGAGGCGGAGCGCGCGGGAGGGATAGCGCGGACTCGGCCGGTCGACGACCTCGGGCTGGGGGGCCGGCGGACTCGGCGCGGGCTCGGGCTCCACGCGCTCGCGCGGAACGAGGGGCTCGGGCGTGAGGGCGGCGAGGGGATCGGGCAGGGCGAGATTGGAATCGAGGGCGCGCTCCGGTGTCGGCTCGGAGAGCGACCGCGGCTCGGGCTCGACGGGCCGCGGCACCAGCTCGGGCCGCTCGTCGAGCTCGGGGAGCTCCACCTCGCTGAGAGGCTCGACGGGCTCGGTGGAGAGGGGCTCGGGGCGATCGAAGACGACCGCCACGCGGGCGGGCCGGGAGGCGGTCGGTGCCTCGGCCGGGCCCGGCGTGCTGACCTGGGTCAAGGCCAGAGCCGCCACGAAGTGGGCGACCGAAGAGGGCGGCAGCCCACCCAAGAAGAACCCTCGCCGGCGACGACGAGCGCCGGCGACGCGCGCACTCCACGAGCCGACCGCACGGGGAGCGTGCCCCACGTCGGTCTCTCGCTCCTGATCTTGTCGGTCCTGGGGTTCCACGGCGCCTTGCCGCCCCCGTTCGGGACCTCTAGAAGGCCGCGCGCATGCCGACCACGACGGAGAACCCGGGGGCGTCGAATCCTGAGGCATGTACACGGTACCGCCTGTCCAGGATGTTGTGGAAGCCGATCCACCAGTCCGCCCCGAACGAGGTCGCGCCGCCAAAGTCGAGGTTCCAGGTGTTCCAGCCCGGCGTCCCCTCCGGGTCGATGCGCGGGTCGCCCACATCAGAAGGGTGCAAGCGGTCCTGGCCGTCGGCCCACAGCCAGCTCAATCGCGCCCAGCCCACACGCCGATCGGAGCCAGCTCCGTCCCAGTTCAGGGCCAGGTGGCCGAAGAGCGGCGGGACGCGCCGCGCGTCCACGCCGCCGAGGGGCGCCTCCCCCGTCTCCGGATCGACCGTCGGGTCGTGCTGGCGCCCGCGGGCGAAGCTCGCCGCGGCCTCGACGCTGTAGGGAGAGTCGGGGTCGGGAAGGCTGCGGCGCACCGAGCCCTCCATGCCCCAGATCCGCAACGTCCCCACGTTCTCGCGCAGCCAAGTCTCGTCGCCCGCCTCGCCGGGATCCCCCTCGTCGAGCAGCCGGCGACCGATGAAGCCGTCGATGTCGCTGTAGAAGGCCGCGACGGTCCCGTGCCAGGGTGTGCGGTCGATCTCCAGGGCGAGCTCGGCGGTCACGCTCTCCTCGGGGTCGAGCTCGGGATTGGCGAGCTCCTCCCCGCCGGCGAACTCGCTCGAGTTGGCGAGATCCTCGAGGTTGGGGGCGCGGAATCCCTGGGAGAGGGTCCCGACCACCGTCATCCCCTCACCCACCTCGCGCGCCACCTCGGCGCTGGCGGTCAGGGCGTCGAAGCCGTCGCTCACCCGTTCTCCGCTGTCGACATCATCGAACTCGAAGGAGAAGGCCGAGTAGCGCAGGCCCAAGGTCAGAAACCACGGATCCAAGGCCAACGCCTCGTCCTGGACGAAGACGCCCGAGGAGGTGTAGCGCGCGCCGGGCGCGAAGCTGCCCGAGCGTTCGGTCGTCTCGCCCGTTACGAGGTCCGTGTCTACGCGCGTCGAGTCTACGTCGTCGTGGTCGAGGTCGAAGCCCACCAACAGCAGGTGGTCCTCGCCGATCACCTTGCGCCAGTCGGCGCCCAGCCCGGCGGTCGTCACCTCGTCCGTCTCGAACGCCAGGGTGTCCGAGCCGGTCTTGCGTTTCTCGCGCTCCTCGCGGTAGCCGCGCGCCGACAGGCGCACCTGGAAGCGGTCCCAGAAGCCGCCGCTCTCGTCGGTGTAGGCCAGCACCGTCCCCATGCGGTCCTGCAGCGAGTAGTCGTAGAGCTCGTTTCTCGGCTCGCTCTGGCCGAACCCGACGATCAGCTTGTCCGTGCGCGGGACATCGAAGTCGCGGTGGATGCGCGTCGAGAGGGCGAGGTCCCGGCCGCGCCCGAGGTCATGCTCCCAGGCGGCGAAGAAGGAGTTCCCGTGGTAGCCGGTGAAGGGGATCTCGCCGCCGCCCCCCGCGGTCACATCGCCGAAGTCGTGGAAGTTGCCGACGGCGATCACCCCGTCCTTCTCCGCGCGCAGGATTCCGGTCAGCGAACCCTGAAACGCGTCGGCGGCCGAGCTCCAGGAGCCCTCGACGGCGCCTCCGTACTCGATCGGCGTGCCCGCTTCGCCGGTGGGGTGCGCCCGCCGCGTCCAGATCGAGATCACGCCGCCGATGGCGTCGGAGCCGTACAGCACCGAGGCCGAGCCGCGCAGGACCTCGACGCGCTCGACCGTCGCCGGATCGATCGTGTTCAGGCTCTGGTTGGGGCCGAAGCGCGTGGTCGAGTCGTTGAGCCGCACCCCGTCCACGAGGATCAGGATCTTGTTGCCGACCAGGCCGCGGACGATCGGCGCGCCCCCGCCGAGATTGGTCTCCTGGACCCACACGCCACTCGCACGGCCGATGGCCCGCGGCAGGGAGCGCTCGCCGGTGGCGGCGAGCTCCTCGCCGCTGACGACGGTGAGCTTGGCGGCGGTGGTCGTCACCGTCTCCTCGGAGCGCGGTGCGGTGACGAGGGTGGCCGGGAGCTCGACGTCCTGGGTCGATCCGGGAAGGGCGATCAGAAGGGCGGTGAGGATCATCGTCCGCGAAACGGGCCCTAGGGGAGCGGGTTCACTCGGTTTCCGCTCTGTCGCCGAGAGCGGCGTTCGGTTCCCACCCACGAGCCCCTTCCCCGTCGGCGAATCCAGCATCGGTCGGACGCGCAGCGCATCGGAGGGTCCGTTCCCATGCTCGGTGGCCGGCGCTTCGCCCGGCGCGGCGAGCCGTCCGCGACCCGTCGCGGGCGACCCGTCGCGGGCGACCCCCGCAGCGGAAACGGCGGCGGAAATGGAGCGGCTGAGGAGATTCGAACTCCCGACATCGACCTTGGCAAGGTCGCGCTCTACCACTGAGCTACAGCCGCTTCCGGGCGCAGAAGGATACCCCCGCCCGGCGGGATTTCAAGCGCGCCGCCCCCGCGAGGGCCCCTCCAAGGCGCCGCCGCGGAGGGCGTCGAGGCGCGTGCGCACGAGAGCCCCGGCGGCCCGCGCGGCGGCCTCCAGAGACGCGCCGCGGGCCAGGCCGGCGGCCAGGGCGGTCGCGTGGCGACAGCCCGATCCCCCCAGCACCGCTCCGGCCCGCCGCCGACTCTCGATGCGCAGGGGCTCGCGGCCGGGCGCGACCACCAGATCGCACACCGTGTCCTGCCGAGCGTGCCCGCCCTTGAGCACGACGCCCCCTGCGCCGGCCTCCAACAAGTCCCCGGCGGCCTCGACCCGCGCTAGGGGGGAGGACTCCAGCGCGGAGAGCGCACGCCCGGTCAGGGCGGCGGCCTCCGGCAGGTTGGGGGTCCAGATGGCGCCTAGGGGGCCCAGGCGCTCGCGCAGGGCCGCGCGGGCCGCGGCGTCGAGGAAGACGAAGCCGCTCGAGGCCTCCAGGACCGGGTCGAGGACCACCGGCAGGATCTCCGCGTCCGCCCGCAGGGCCCGCACGAGCTCCGCGGCCGCCACGATGTGGTCGGCGCCCGGGAGGAGGCCGAGCTTCAGGGCCCCCGGGCGCGGGACGGCGAGGGCCTCGGCCAGCCACGCTCGCGGCTCGCGCGCCCCGACCGAGCGCACGCCGCCCGCGTCCTGCACGCTACGGGCGGTGGCGACCAG
The DNA here is from genome assembly GCA_002686265.1 of Planctomycetota bacterium. Taxonomy (GTDB): domain Bacteria; phylum Planctomycetota; class UBA1135; order UBA1135. Next base: position 77,128 of record NZBA01000042.1, on the reverse strand, counting down.
AGCCGTAGCCACATCCATGCCGCGCGCCGCGTCGAGGTCGGCGTCCAGGCCCGCCGAGCCGCTCGAGTCGTGGCCGGCGACGACCAGGAGAAAGGGCGGGTCTCGGCGCTCGAGCGTCATCGCCCCTCAACCCAAGGGGCGTCCCTCACTAGGGAGCTCGCCCGCCTCGCTCTTGCCGCTCACGGCGAGCGCGTTGCGCCGCAGGCGTCGCTCGACGCTGGAGATCATGCTCTCGCCCATGTCCTCCAGCGGGATGCGCGCCCCGGCGATGTGTCCGTGGCCGCCGAAGGTCCCCGCGCCGTCGAGCACGCGCGCCATCAGCGGGTAGGCGTTGCCGAAGTGCCGGTCGGTGCGCAACGACAGCACGTACTCCCGCTCCGCGGCGACGGCGCCGCCGACCACGACCCAGCTGCAGCCTTTCATGCGCAGGAAGAAGTCCGCCATCTCGGCCGCGAACTCAGGGTGGCTGATCTCCCCCAGGAGCGCGAGGGCCAAGGCTTCGTGCTGGCGCGCGACGGTCAGGGCGCGCGAGAGCTCGGAGTAGTAGACCGGCGGCAGGGGCGGGTGATCGATGGCCGTGACCAGGGAGCGGTCCGCGCACCGGAAGGTCGCATGGTAGGCCTCCTCGTCCAGAGCCGAGGCGTTGCGCGAGAGGTCGGCGGTGTCGTAGCGCACGCCGCAGAACAGGGCCGTCGCCACGCGCTCGGGCAACTCGACGCCCGAGTCGCGCAGGTACTCGTAGACGATCGAGGAGGTCGCGCCGGTGTTCAGGCGCACGTCGCGGTGGGCGACCTCCAGGGGCGGGACCTCGGCAGTGTCGCCGGGAGGTACGTGGTGATCGAAGACCGCCAGGACCGGGATGTCACGCGGCAGGAACGTGTGGCCGAACTCGGGCTGGGTGTCCACGAGCACCGAACCGAAGAACTCCCCCGCGTCGATCTCACCGTAGGTGGCGAAGTCGAGGTCGAGGGCGCGCACCATGGCCAGGTTCTCGGCGCGGTGGATGCGGCCAACGGTCGCCACGCGCGCCTCGAAACCGAGGACCTCGCTGCACAGGAAGCGGATCCCCTCGCAGGCACCGATGGCGTCGGGGTCCGGGCCGTGGTGGGTCAGCACGAGCAGGCGCCGGCCGCGTGCGCCGCCGCCGGAGCTCTCGAGGATCCCCCGAAAACGCGCCACGGGGGAAGCGGCCGGCGAGACGGCCGATGCGTCTACGTTCGGGCCGGGCCGTTGGATGGGATCAGGGGTCATGCCGCTGCCTGTGGGGGCGGGCCAAGCGCTCGCCGGGCATCCCAGGGTCACCTATGGCGAGCCGGGAGGCAACACGGGCGCCCGCGGGCGGGGTCGGCTAGATCGACAGGTCCACCAGGAACTGCACGGCGGCGAGGATCTCGGCCCGCCCGTGGCGCGGGGCGATCTCCACCACCTTCTCGATCTCGTCGGGAACGGACTCGGCCATGAGCCGGAAGTCGATCTCCCCCAGGCCGGGAGGCATCGCGGCCTCCTCGCCGGCGGCGTCCTGCAGGTGGATGCCCTGCAGGCGATCTCCGTAGGCCTCGAGCCAGTCGCCCTGGCCGGGGAGGCCGGAGCCCTCGCGCAGGTGAATGGTCCCGGTGTCGTGCCAGTAGCCGACGCGCTGTCGGGCGAGGTCGCCGAGCACCCAGCCCATGGCCTCGAAGTTGAGGATGTCGTTGAAGCCCACGCCCGGCTCGAGGGCGAACTGCACCTCGGGGAAGGTCTGGTGCAGGCCGTGGAGCGAGCGACAGAGATGCTCGACCTGGCGCTGGCCCTTCTTCTGGGCGCGGGCGACGAAGTTACGGATGTCCGCCGCGACATCCTCGGTCGTGCCCCCCTCGGCCTGCCGTCTCTGGAGCAGAGCCGCCTCCCGCTCCAACTCGTCGTTCTCCACGGCGCAACCGCGCAGGATGACGACCGGGCAGCCGTATTGCTGCGCCACGGCGACGTGCCTGCGCACGCTGATCAGAGCGCGTTCGCGCAGGTCCTCCTGCAAGCTGCCCAGGCGCGTGCCGGACATCTGCTCCGAGCGCGGGTTCAGGCAGCCGCAGACCATCGAGGCGACGGAAATGCCCGTCTCGCGGCGCGTCTCCTCGAAGCCGTTGAGGGGAATCGGGGTCTCGCTCAGACCGAGCTCGAGGCGGCGGAAGCCCATGGCGACCGCGGCGAAGGCCTGGTCCTCGATCGTGCGCAGGCGCGTCCCATAGCACGAGGTCGAGAGGCTGTACTCGTTGGGGATTCCGGGCTGGGTCACGGGCCAGGCTGGGTTACAGGGTCGGGAGTGGCAAGGAGTCTCGGGCTACTGCGGGACCTATCGGGGACACGGCGGAGTGTTCAACAGAGAAAACCGCCGCACCCTCCCCGTCCCCCGCGGTCCGTTCCCCGAACTGGTCCAGGCTGCGGGGGAACGCCCAGGAGCGGACCAGTGCGCGCCCGCTACCGGGCGTTGGGAATAGAGAGCCGGGGGCGCCGTTCGCCGCGGCACGACCAGAAAGTCGCAAAACGGGGGCGGCCGATGCCAGGGAAATCCGCAGGGGGGCCACCTAGACCCCGAGAGGCCCCACCGAGCAGGTCAGACGCGCACCTCGCCCTCGGCCCCGAGGAGGGCGGCATGGACCTCGAGCAGAGGATCGACCTCGGCGGCGAGGAACTCGGCGACCTGCTCGGGGGCGCGGCCGACGAAGCGCGCCGGGTCGAGCAGGTCATCGATGCGGTCGGCCACGGGGCTCAGGATCGGGGTCTCCGCCAGGCGCGCGCGAAGGTCGTTCTCCCCACCTTGGGTGATCGAGCGCGCCGCCTCGAAGCTGGCCCGGCGCACGGCCTCGTGGACGTCCTGCCGGTCACAGCCGGCCTTGACGGCCTCCATCATGAGGGCTTCCGAGGCCAGGAAGGGGAGCTCCCGCTCGAGGTTGCGGCGCACGAGCTCGGGATGAACCACCAGATTCGCGGAGACGTTCAGGTACAGCCCAAAGACCGCGTCGGTGGCCAGGAACAACTCCGAGAGGACCACGCGCCGGTTGGCCGAGTCGTCCAAGGTGCGCTCGAGCCACTGGTTGGCGGCGGTGTGGGCGGTGTTGTCGAGCTGGACCATCACCAACCGCGCGAGGGAGCACATGCGCTCCGACCGCATCGGATTGCGCTTCCAGGGCATGGCCGACGAGCCGATCTGATCGGTCTCGAAGGGCTCCTCGAGCTCGCGGCTGTTGGAGAGCAGGCGCAGGTCGGTGGCGAACTTGTGCGCGGACTGGGCGAGCGACGAGAGGGCCTGGCCGATGCGGAAGTCGAGCTGGCGCGGGTAGGTCTGGCCGGTGACGCCGAAGCAGCGCTCGAAGCCCATGCGCTCGGTCACGCGCCGGTCGAGCTCGAGCACCTTGTCGTGGTCGCCCTCGAAGAGCTCGAGGAACGAAGCCTGGGTGCCGGTCGTTCCCTTGACCCCGCGGAAGCGGATCTGCTCCTCGGCGTGGTCCAAGTCGGCGAGGTCGTGGACGAGGTCCTGCAGCCACAGGCAGGCGCGCTTGCCGACGGTGGTCGCCTGCGCCGGCTGGTAGTGGGTGAAGCCGAGGGTCGGCAGGGAGCGCCACCGCCAGGCGAAGTCGCGCAGCTGGGCAATGACGCTGACGAGCTGGCGGCGGAGAAGACGCACACCCTCGCGCAAGATCCACAGGTCGGCGTTGTCGGTCACGAAGCAAGAGGTCGCGCCAAGGTGCAGGATGGCGCGCGCCGTCGGACACTGTTCGCCCCAGGCGTGAACATGGGCCATCACGTCGTGACGCAGGCGCCGCTCGTGTTCCTCGGCGACCTCGAGGTTGAGCTCCCCGAGGGTGGCGCGCAGCTCGTCGAGCTGCGCCTCGCTGATCGGCAGGCCGAGCTCCGCCTCGCACTCCGCCAGGGCCAGCCAGAGCCGCCGCCAGGTAGCGAAGCGGGTGCGCGGGGACAGCAGCTCGCGCATGGCGCGGCTGGCGTAGCGTCCGGCCAGGGGGCTCGACCAGGTGTCTGCGTCACTCATCGCCGGCTGATTCTAGCGCAGGCGCGCTCCAGACCCAGCAAGTCGCCGCCCAGCGTGCCCTCGCGTCTCCCGGCGGCACGGCGGTTTCGGAGCGAGTCAGCGGTGGTGGCGCGCCTTCGTGCGCCACGCGAGCTCACGGACCGGAATCTGGAATGGTGGCGAAGACCGCCGCCGCGAGACACGAGGCCAACCCGACAGCCAGCCGCACCCAGAGGCCCGCGTCGCGGGCGGCCGGCCGCCGTAGGTAGGCGATGATCGCCAGGGTGCAGGCCGCGCCGACGAGATCGGTCGCGCAGTCGAGGAGCGACGAGACGCGGCCGGGGACCGACGCCTGGTGCCACTCGTCCACCAAGGCGTAGGCGATGGCGCCGGCGAGGACGCAGGCCACGCCGCCGCGTCCCATCCGCGGCCAAGCGGACGTTCGCGGCAGGCAGAGCACCCCGAGCAGAGCCAGGAAGCCGAAAACCGGAGCGTGCAGAAAATTGCGCGCCGCGCTCCACACGACGTGGCTCGAGGGCGATTCCCCGGGGATCGAGGAGCGGTACCAGATCAACACCATCCAGGCGGCGACGAGCAGGGGTGCGAGCGAGCGCGGGATGCGCTGCAGCCCCACCCCGATCCCGCGCAGCAGCGCGACGGCCTTCACCGCGGGCCGTCCGGCCGCTTGCGGGCGACGAACTCGAGTCCGCGACCGTCGGAGGAGCGCCCCACGCTCAGCTCGTCGACCATGCCCGCGAGGAGGAAGAACCCGCGCCCGCGCTCGTCGGACAGATCGGGGACCGCTTCGGGGTCGAGGAAGGGCTCTACGTCCGCGGGTTCACCCCCGCCCTCGTCCGCCACGGAGAGGATCCAGGATCCCTGCACCGCGCGCAGGTGCAGGCGCACGCGCGCGTCGGCTTCGAGGTCACTCTCCTCCATCGCCGCCTGGCCGCCGCCGTGATCGACGGCGTTGGAGAACAGCTCGCTCACGACGAGATCGAGCACATCGATGTCGGCCGAGGAGACGCCCTCCCCCGCCGCGAACTTGCGCAGCACCTCGCGCGCCAAGGACGCGGCGCAGTGAGCCGCGGGTAGCTCCAGGCTCACCTCGTGAGGTGCTGGACGGCGCTCGATCGAGCTCACTCGACCGCCTCCAGCTCGACGGCCAGGTCGAGGGCGGGCGCCGAGTGGGTCAAGGCGCCGATCGAGATGCGGTCCACTCCCGAAGCCGCAACGGCCGCAATGGTCGTCTCGTCCACGCCTCCCGAGGCTTCGATCTCCACCGCGCGCTCACGGTCGAGCGCGCTCGCCGCGGCGCGCACCCGCGGGCACAGCTCGGCCATCGCCGCCGGGTCCATGTTGTCGAGCATCACTACGTCCGCGCCTCCGCGCGCGGCGGCGAGGGCCTCCGCCTCGTCGCGGGCTTCGACCGTCACGCGCACGCCTTCCGCGGAGCGTCGCGCCTGGACGCACAGCTCCTCGAGCGGCCGCCCGGCGAGGTCGACGTGATTGTCCTTGATCATGATCTCGTCGAAGAGACCGAAGCGGTGGTTGCGCGCGCCGCCGCAGCGCACGGCGTACTTCTCGAGGGCGCGCAGGCCGGGGGTGGTCTTGCGCGTGTCGAACACCTCCGCGTGAGGGCGGCAAAGCGCGACGGCGCGGGCGCTGCTGGTCGCGATGCCCGAGAGGTGCTGGACGAAGTTCAGGGCGCTGCGCTCGGCCGCGAGCAGGGCTCGGGCGTCGCCCACGACGGTCGCGAGGCGCTCCCCGGCGCCCACCGTGGCGCCCTCGGGTACGAGTAGCTCGACCTCGCAGGCGGGGTCGCAGACCTCGAAGACGCGGGCGTAGACGACCAGCCCGGCCACGCGACCCTCCGCTCGGGCGAGGAGCACGGCGCGGGCGCGCAACCCCTGGGGGACGCAAGCCGCGGAAGTGAGGTCTCCCTGGCCGAGGTCCTCCGCGAGGGCCCGGCGGACGGCCTCCTCCACCGCCTCGGAGGACGGCGGCCGGGGAGGCGGTCGGTGGGGTTGGGGTGACCTTCCCCGGGGCGCACCGGGGCTCTTCTTCGAAGGGGGATCCATGCTGCTCTGGAGCATCCCGAGCCTACGGCGGCGACCTCCCGCCGACCACTCCCACATCGCCGCGACCGGGCGCGATCGTTCCCCGGCGGCGTGGAAACCGGCGCTCGCGCGGAGGGTCCTCGGGGTGTGAACGCAGCCCTGACTCGCGACCGCCCTCGCCGCGCCCCGCTCTGGCTCCTGGGCCTGTGCGGGTTCCTGTGGGCCGACACCGCCCTGTCCCTCGCTCGGAGGGCCGGACGGTGGGAAACCGCCGCGGAGGCGAGACGCGGGTCGGAGGAGGCACAGCCGGCCCTCACGGAGGCCGGCCCGCGCGAGCTGCGCCGCCTGCCCGGCATCGGGGAGAGGCGCGCCCTCGATTTCGCCCGCCTGCGTTGGGAGCGCTCCGGAGGGGAGCTGCGCCTCTCCGAGGTGCCCGGCATCGGACCCAAGACCGAGCGCGCCCTGGGGGCGCACGGCGCCGCGCCTCAACGGCTCCTGGGCGAGTAGCCCACGCGCCGCAGGAGCGTGCGCCCCAGACCGGCGCGGCCGCTGCCACCGAGGGCGTCGGAGACCCTCGCGGCGAGCTCGGTCAGGGCGACGGCCGCGGGCGAGGCGGGCTCGCGCTCGACGATGGGCGTGGTCATGGTCAGGCCGCAGCGCACGCGCGGGTCCTCGGGGATCCAGCCCAGCATGCGCAGAGAGTGACCCAGGTAGCGCTCGGAGACCGAGGCCAGGCGGCGCTGGGTGTCGCGCGCGAGCTCCGCGGACTCAACGCGGTTGACCACAAGCAGCGGGCGCACGCCTGGCCGGCGGTGGGACAGCAGCTTGTAGAACGCGTAGGTGTCCATCAGGGCCGTGTTCTCGTGATTGGTGACCAGGAGCACGACGTCGCTGGCCGCCGCGAGGGCCAGGGTCTGGTCCGAGGCCCCCGCCGGGAGGTCGACGAGCAGGTGCTCGTAGCCCGTCTCCAAGCGCTCCAGGCCCGTGGCGATGCGGTGCATCTCGAAGGTCGAGAGCTCGGTGCGATCGAGGGCTCCGTGTCCGACCGGGATCAGGTCCAGTCCCGGGCGCCTCGGGACCAACAACCCCTCGAGGCCGATCTCGCCGCGCAGGAAATCGGCGAAGGAACGTCCCGGATCCACCCCCTGCAGGAGGTGGGCGTTGCCCATGCCGAAGTCGGCGTCGAGGAGCAGGGTGCGGCCGCGCTGGGAGAGCAGGGACCCGAGGGCCGCGCAGACGACCGACTTGCCCGTGCCGCCCTTGCCCCCCGCGATGCAGATCGAGCCGGCCCGCAGGCGCGCGTAGCGGTCCTCGGCCTCGCCGTCGAACGTCGCTGGGGGGGGCGCGCGCAGGCGCCGCAGCGCCTCGCGGGCCAGGCTGCGCACCGACGATCTCCCCGCGGGCGAGGGCTCGCCCGTGTCTCCGGGCCCGCCGCGGCCTTGGGCCGAACCGGTCCCGGATCTGCCACCGTGCGGATCCACCAATATCGTGCGTCCTGTGGGGAGGAGCCTCCAGGCTGCAACAACCTGAGGACCGATCCAAGCGGGGAACGGAGGGAATCGGGCCCCCTGGTTCGCTCCCCTCGCGGGCTCTTGCACCGCCACGGGCGATCGGCGGGCACGCTCGGGCTCGCGACCTCGTCGGAGAAGCGGGCTGGAGGAGCGCGGATCGCCCTCCGAGCCGTCCAAGAACCGTCTCTCCCGAAAACGGGTGAACCCGCGCCGCCCGGCTCAGTCGCGGAAGGCCTCGATCTCCTCGGGGCTCAGGATCGGCCCGGGAGCCCGGGGCACGAGTTCGACGTCCGCCAGCTCGGCGCCGCCTTCGGGCTCGCCGAGGCGCTCGAGATGGAACGCCAGCAGCCAGTCGAGGAAGACGTCCACGCCGGCGCGGGTGCGGATCGAGTGCGGCACGTCGCTGCCCGCCAGGAACGCCTCCAGGTGCCCTTCGACGGCGGTCACGCGGCACAGGGGCGCCTGTTCGCAGAGCCACTCCAACCCGCCCGGCATCCCGCCGGCGTCGGGCAGCGGGCGACATTCGAGCCCCTCGTCGATACGCCCGATGCGCTCCACGAGAGCTTGCCCGGTGCGCGCTAGGGCCGGCGGCAGGCCCGCGATGAAAGCACCCTCGTCATCGAGGGCGGCGGGCAACGGGGACGGTTCCGCGAGCGGGCGAGGGAGCTCTCTCCCAGGGTGGGCGTCGAGGGCGACGAAGAACTCGCTGGTCCCCGCCGAACTCTCCAGGCGGCGGCGCTGGAGCACGAGGAGGTCGGGGGCGCCGAAGCCGCCGAGGCGTTCGAGGAGCGATGCGGAAAAGGGAGTGTCGGAGAGCAGAACCGTGCGAGCCGGCGCGGGGTTCACATCGGGGAGGCCCTCGCCTTCGACCGAGACTGCCCGCAGGTGTGCCCCGAGGGCTTGACCGTGGCGCCGGGCGAAATCCACGGCGTCGCTGGTGCGCAAGAGCACGCGCTCGCTGTCGCCTTCCAGGGCCAGGAAGAGAACGGGGCGGTCGTCGATCAAGCCCACGAAGTCGGCGACCTTGCGGCCGTCCACGCTCAGGTCCCGATCGACGAGAACCAGCCCGGGCAAGTGGGCCGCCAGGGCGCGTTCTGTCGGATCGCCCCCCCCGCCGGAGCGGTCGGGAGCGGCGGCCGGGTTGGGCGAATCGTCGTGCGTCATGGTGCCGGCATCATGCTGTGGGCCCCGGGAAACGGCTGCGGTGCAGGTAGGCGAGGGCCAGGGCCAAGGCATCGGTGGTGTCGAGCGACCCGGGAGGCTCGTCGAGCCCCAGGGACACCGCGACCATCCTCGCGACCTGCGTCTTGTCCGCTCCGCCGTGGCCCAACAGGCTCTTGCGCGCGGAGGCGGGGGCGTATTGTACGACCTGGGCGCCAGAGCGGGCGGCCGCCGCCAGGATCACGCCACGCCCCTCGCCGATGCGCAGGGCGGATTGGATGTTGCGGGCAGCGAAGGCCTGCTCCACGACGACCACCGTCGGGCGCAGGCGCCGCAGCAACTCGTCCACCTCGCCCGCCACGGCGGCCAGGCGCTCGGGGACAGAGCCGGGTCCGGTGCGGACCTCACCCGCGGCCAGCAGGCGCGGGCCGTCGGGCGCGTCCACGAGGGCCCCGTAACCCACGACCCGCGTGCCCGGATCCACCCCGAGCACGATCGGCCAGGGGAAGTCCTCGGGGACGGCTCGCTCGCCGTCGCGCGCACCCGGCGCGCTCACAGGGGATTCCTCCCGCACGGATCGGACCCTAGAGTCTGGGGCGAGCGAAAGGAAGACGCGGCGAGACCGCCGCCCACGCTCTCCCCCATGACCCCCGACGGAGAACAGCTCCCGGCGGCCTCGGCGATCCTGGTCGCCGCCGGCGAGTCCACGCGCATGGCCCTGGCCGAGGGAGAGCGCAAGCCGCTCCTGCGCCTGGCCGAGCGCCTGGTGATCGAGCACGCCTGCGCCGCCTTCGCCGCCTGCGAATGCGTGCGGGAGATCATCCTCGTCGCCCACCCCGAAGACGTCACGCGCCTGCGGGACTTGTCCGAGACGAGCGCCGACCTGTCGCTCGTCACGGCCGTGGTCGCTGGGGGAGCGAGCCGAACCGCATCGGTCCAGAACGGCGTGGCCGCGGCGAGCGGCGACGTGGAGCTGATCGCCGTCCACGACGCCGCCCGCCCGCTCGTGACGCAGCGCCTGATCGAGCGCACCCTGCGCGCCGCTGCGCGCGACGGAGCGGCTCTGGCCGCCCTGCCGGCGGCGGACACGATCAAGGTCTCCGCGGACGGCGAGCGGGTCGACAGCACCCTGGACCGCTCAGTGCTGTGGTGCGCCCAGACCCCGCAGGTCTTCGCCGCCTCGGCCCTGCGCGAGCTGCTCGAACGCGCCGCTGCCGAGGGCTTGCGGGTCACCGATGACGCCGCCCTCTTCGAGCACTACGACCGGCCGGTGACCCTGGTGCCGGGCGAGACGACCAACGTCAAGCTGACAGCGCCCGATGACCTGGACCTGGCGGCGGCGATCCTGCGCACGCGCGGCGGGCGTGAGGTGCGCGGATCATGATGCGCGTGGGCATCGGCTTCGATGTGCACCGCCTGGAGCCAGGCCGGCCCTGCATCCTGGGCGGAATCGAACTCCCCCACGCGACGGGTCCCGCCGGCCATTCCGACGGCGACGCCGTCCTGCACGCCGTGATCGACGCCCTGACCGGAGCGGCGGGCCTGCCGGACATCGGCACGCTCTTCCCCGATGACGACGCAGCCTGGAAGGACGCCGACAGCGCCGCCCTGCTGGAAGAGGTCGTGGAGCGCGTGCGATCAGCGGGTTGGCGGGTGGAGAACGTCGATGTGGTGATCGCGACCGAGGGGCCCCGCATCGCGCCCGCGCGCGAGGCGATGCGCGAACGCATCGCAGCTCTGCTCGGCATCGCTTCGGACGCGGTCAACGTCAAGGGCAAGAGCCTGGAAGGCCTGGGCGCCCTGGCGGACGGCGCAGGCGTCGCGGCCCAGGCGGTCTGCCTGCTCTCGAGTGACCAGCCCGCCTAGCGGCTCGCGGCACTGACGGGCGCGTCGCCCGAGGCGAACTGGGCCGCGTGCAGGCGCGCGTAGGCACCCTGCGCGCCGAGCAGCTCGGCGTGGGTGCCGACCTCGACCAACCGGCCCTCATCGAGCACGGCGATGCGATCGGCCTCGCGGATGGTGCTCAGGCGGTGGGCGACCACAATCACCGTCCGCCCCTGCATCAGGCGCTCGAGGGCGGCCTGTACCGCGACCTCCGTCTCCGTGTCGAGGGCGCTGGTGGCCTCGTCTAGCAGCAGGAGCGGCGCGCACTTCAGGATCGCGCGGGCGATGGTGATGCGCTGGCACTGACCGCCCGAGAGGCGTGCGCCCATGTCCGCCACCTGCGTCTCGTACTTCTCGGGCAGGCCCATGATGAACTCGTGGATGCCGGCCGCGCGCGTCGCCTCCTCGACCTCCGCCGCCGTCGCGTCCGGCTTGCCGTAACGGACATTCTCCTCGATCGAGGCGTGGAACAGGAAAGGCGACTGGCTGACCATCGCGTACTGGGCGGTCCACGAGTCGAGGCTCAAGTCACGCAGGTCGTGGCCGTCGGCGATGACGCGGCCTTCGACGGGGTCGATGAAGCGCGCCACCAGGTCCATCAGGGTGCTCTTGCCCGAACCCGAGGCCCCCACCAGGGCGAGGGTCTCCCCGGCGCGGACCTCGAGGGTCACGTCGCGCAGGGCGCACTCCTCCGAACCCGGGTAGGCGAAGGACAAGCCCTCCAGGCAGAGGCCGCGCCCCAGGCCGGCGATCGCCTGGGCTCCCGGCCGTTCCACCAGGTCCGCGTTCTCCTCGAGCAGCACTTCGAGGCGCTCGGCGGCGCCGACCGACTCCTGCACCCGCGTCCAGACGCGCGTCGTCTTCTTGATGTTGGTGTAGGAGTTGGCGATCAGGAGCAGGAAGGTCGCCATGCTCCCGCCGTCAGAGAAGCCGCGCCCGGCGATCGTCAGGTACCCCAAGCCGACCAGCACCGCCGCCAGGCCCGCGTGCGTGAACACGACGGTCCAGGCATTGGTCATCGCGATCGCGCGCACCATCTTCATCGTGCTGCGCTGGTAGTCCTCGTTGATCGCACGGTAGCTCGCCAGCTCGCGCTCCTCGGCGCGGAATGCCTTGACGGTGCGGATCCCCTGGAACATCTGCGAGAGCACCTGCACCGAGGCGCCGAGCTTGGTCAAGCTGCGGGTCGAGCCCTTGCGCACCTTGCCGGCGAGGGCCGCCACGGGAATCACGACGGTCGGCAGGGTCACGATCATCACGGCCGTGGCGGTGGGCGCGACGAGGAACGCCAGGCTGAGGGAGACGATGGCCAGCATCGGCTCACGGATCAGGTCACGGAAGGCGTCGTTGAGGACCTGCAGGGTCGCGTTGACATCGGCGCTGATGCGGCTGAGGACGTCGCCCAGGCGCCGGTTGTCGTGATAGCGCATCGACAGGCCCATCAGGTGCCGGGCCAGCCGGACGCGCAGGTCGACGACCATGCAGAGGGCGATCCTGCGCGAGAGCCAGGTGAATCCGTACTGACAGATTCCGGTCAAGACGGCGATGACGCTGACCGCCAGGGCCACGCGCCAGAGGACCTCCATCTCCGAGCCTGCGGAGACGGAGCCGAGCATGCGCTCGACCAGGCCGGCACGGAACTCCTCCAGGCTCCCCAGGAAGTCCTCGATCCCCTCGGAGAGTTCGGCCCTGGAAGCGGTGGGCGCCGTGGCCGAACCCTCGCCCCGAAAGAGCGCGTCCCAGGTGGGCTTGATCAGAAGGAAGACGGCGCGCTCGCCCAAGGCGGTCAGGGTGCCCAGGACGAACACCAACGCGAAGAGCCACAGGTGGGGCCTCGCGTGGGGCTGGAGCAGCTTCCAGGCAGTACGAACCTTGGCCTTCATCTATCGCGTAGTGGGCGCTCGCGGGGCGGAAATGTCCAGCCGCACCCCTCACGGGAGGGGCTCCGGCCGCCCGAAGGGCTGGGCGTCCCTGGGGAGGGGGCGATCAGCCGCCGGGCCTGACGCGCTCGGGCTAGCGTCCGCCGACCACCGTGTCGCCGAGCGCCTCGTGGGCGTAGGCGACGAAGCTCACGCGCGCGTAATCGTCCCGCAGGAGATCGATGTGGCGCCGGTCGTTGGTATTCAGGGGCCGCGAGGGGGCGCTGCGGCGCAGCACCTTCGTCACGTAGTAACCGAAGGAGCCCTTGTGCGGGCCGTCGACCACGCCCACGGGCTGATCGAAGAAAACGCGGTCGGTGAGGAGCTCACCGCGCAGGAAGAGGTGGTAGGAGCTCTCCGACATCAAGGAGCGCAGGTCGTTCCGCGTGCGCTCTCCAAAACGCCCCTTCTGCTTGTAGCCCACCGTGGACTGACGCCCGTGCTGCGGCGGGGGCGGATCCCAGAAGTCACAGTGGTCGTCGATCAGCAGTTGCCAGAAGGTGACCGGGTCGAGGGGCGCGTTCTCACCATCGATCGCCTCGCCGGCCTGGCTCTTCTCGAAGGCATCCTGGTTGCGTTGCATCTCCGCCACCAGCCGCTCGGCCTTCGCGCGTGCCTTGTCCCAACCGCCCTCGATCCACTCGTAGTTCTCGAAGTCGAAGGCCGCGACGAGCAACACCTCCGTGTCGACCTTCGCCAGCCCCATGACGTGGTTGGCCTGGTGCAGGTGCTCGCGCAGGGAATCGGGAAGCTGCGCGCCCAGGGCGACCTGGGTGTCCTCGTCGATCGAACGCTTGTACGACTCGTGCAGGCCGAAGTAGTCGCCGTAGGCCTCGACCGAGGGAAACTGGTGGCCGCCGATGGCGATCTGGCCCAGATCGAACATGCCGCTCTGGAACTTGGAGGTGATCTCCTCGAGCTCGGTGGCGATCTCCTCATCGGAGAGCAACTTGCCCTCGTACTCCAGGCGCTGGCGCGCCGCCTCGACCAGGGCCAGGAACTGGCGGGCGTCGTCCACGTCCTGCTGGGAGACGATCAGCTCGACATCGCTCCAGATCTCCGCGGTGGTGACGGTCAGCTCGGCCTGTCCGTCCCAGTCGAAGTCCATGGTGGCGATCAGGTCCTCCGACAGACCCGTGAGAGCGGTCTTGGTGTCGACCACCTTGTAGAGGTTGTCGCGCACGATCTGGCGCAGGATCGAGCGGTACATCGAGTCCTCGGGCTGGAGCACGGGCTTCGGACCGGCCTCCTCGCCCGCGTCGGTCTTCGCCTGCCACTCGGCGCGCTGCTCAGTGAGAAACGTCGTGCGCCGCTCGTAGCTCTTGCGGAAGTCGTCGATGAGGATCTCGCCGGCCTCCTGGCGCAGGGCCTCGAAGGTCAGGTCGGGCCACTGCGCCTGGTCCTCGGGCACGAAGACGGCGTCGAAGAGCATCTCCTGGCGCAGCTCGCGCCGGTACCAGGCCAGCGAGCGGTATGCGCGGGAGATCTCGGTCTCGATGTCGAGCATCGGGTACTTCTCGACGAACTCGGCGAGCTTCTTGCCGTAGTGGGCCTCGAACATCTCGTCGGAGACGACGAGGTGCGAGACGTCCTTGCCCTCGGCCGCGCGCAGGCGGATCTCGTCCTCGATCAGCGCGTGGATGCGGCGCCACTCGAGGGCGGGACGGTAGGTCCCATAGATCAGGAAGCGCTTGACCTCGCCCTCGGGGATCACGACCTCCTCGAGCACGACGGGTTGCTCTCCCTCGGGAACCGGCGGTGCGTAGCGCACGCGGACCGGGCCGCCGAGATCGACGTCCGCGGGGGAGACGCCCGCGGGGGAGACGTCCGCGGCAAGGGGTGCGAGGGCGCACAGAACGGAGTGGGCGAGGAGGAGCTGCATGACTCTGGTTTCTGAGGTTCGAGGCGGCCTGCCGGCTGGGCTTGAAAAAGCGAAAAGGCCCCGGGAGCGTGTTTGTGGGCAGGAAGCCTACGGCCACCGGTCAGGGGCGGTGAGGCTCGAGGGGGTTTTTTCGGTCCCGGAGGGCAGGGGCCATGAGGGCGGTCGCGGCGGGCGTCCCATCCGAGGGTCTCCACCTGGCCCGTCCACCTCGCGGGCGCAGGCGTTATCCTATGGCCGCGGGAGAGGTTCCCCAGCGCACGCCCATGGCCACTACCAGCTATACCCCGCGGACGATCGCCTTCCTGTGCGACCTCCTCCACGCCGCGAAGACGCCCGACAACCAGGCGGTGCAGCAACTCCACAACGAGCTGTTCGGGCAGGGCGACCCGCCCTACTCGAGCTTCGCCGTCACGCCCATGGGCCCGCTCCTGACGAACCCGGCGAACCGCCCCGGCGTCGTCTCGCAGGTCGTGTTCCTACCCGACCGAATCCAGTTCCGCGAGGAGTACGGCGGGCTGACCTGCGACTCCTTCGCCGAGCGCGTGCGGACCATCGCGACCATGGCGACCGAGCGCTGCGGGGTCGATCAGATCCTGGCCCAACAGGTGACGATCCGCAGCCTGATCAACCCGCGTAACTACGCCGACTCGATCGAGTTCATGAAGGACGGGCTGCTCGGCGTCGCCGAGGAGGTCGAGTGCCTCGGCCGCGACCCCCGCATCCTCGGCCTGCGTCTCGTCTTCCCGCCCGGGGAGGAGAGCCCCACGGCGAACGCCCTGCGCATCGAGTCCTTCCACCAGGATCCGCGCTCGCTGTACGTCGAGAACCAGGGCACCTTTCGCGCCCTGGACAGCGAGGGAGACCTGAGAGAGGTCGAGGAAAACGTGACCGAGACCTACCGCTTCCTCGTGGATCGTGCACTGCGGTTCGTCGGGGCCTTCGACCAAGCCGCCTCGACCGACCAGCCGTGAAGCGCCCGATTGCGCCGCCCTCCTGTTACCGCGGCGCCGGCGGCCGCTAGCCTTCAGCGTGTATCGCGCCCTGGGACTGTTCGCCCTGGCGCTCGCGGGCGCCTGCGGCCGTGAGACGGGCACGGAGCCCGACACCTGGCCCGCGGGGACGGCAGTGGTCGTCGGCGGAGAGGTGATCGGCGTCGAGGAGGTCGACACGACAGCCGACGCCCTGGCCGCGCTCAAGCCCTCGTACACCCGATCGATGCTGCGCCGCCAAGCCCTGACCCACGTTCTGTTCACGCGCGCCGTCGGGCGCATCGGGTGCGGGCGCGAGCGCGCTGCCGCGCGCGCGGCGGCCACCGCCTGGTCCGCGGGCGACGAAGGCGCCGCGCCCCCTCGCGAGCGGCGGGGCACCTGGAACGAGCTGGGGCTCGACCTGTGGCTCGCCGTGCGCGCGCTCGAACCCGGGACGTGGTCGGAGGTCTGCGAGGGGGCCGGTTTCTTCTTCCTGGTCCGCCTCCTCGAGCGCGATGGCGCCGCGCCCGCCGTACGCGAGGGGTTCGTCCTCGAAGTGGTCGAGTTCCCTTGGCGGAGCGACCGCGTCGGCCTACCCCTGGCTGTCTTCGAGGAGCGTCTGGTGATCGTGGACCCCGCCTTTCGGAAGGTCGTTCCCGAGCGCTGGAAGTACCCCATGGAGGAGGTCGGCGAATGAGCGGAAAGGCGTTGGCACGGCGAGTCCGCCGCTGGCTGCTCCTCGCCCTCGCCCTGGTCTGCGGGCTCTGTGCGAAGGCTCCCGCCCAACGCAGCCACCGCGTCCCGGCCAACGACCCGAGCACCGATCCCTACACGCGGGGTGAACCGGCGGCCCTCGAGCGCGCCGGCCTCGTCTCCCTCGGCGGCTTCGAATTCGGCACGACCGACACGGCGGAGATCGACGAGTTCATGGGCGTCTCGGACATCAAGTGGATCGAGAGCGCCCACTTCGAGCTCGGCTTCGCCCTCGGTCCTTACCGCGTCCCGCAGAAGGAGAAGAAGGCCATCGGCGCCGAGCTCGTAGCCCTGAGGGAGAAGCTGCCGAAGGTCGATCCCAAGGCCTCGACGCTCGATCCGTGGCTGCGCGCCCACATGTACGCCCAGCGCGCGGAACGCGTGTGGGACCGGTTCTGTGAGCTGATCCGCGTGGACGCCTCCGTGTTCCCCGTCGGCAAGGCGAACTGGACGCCCGACGGCGAGTACTGGGGGATCGGGCCGCACCTCGGCCAGAAAGGAAAGTACGAGGTCCTGATCCTGCCCAGCGAGGGCGCGAGCGTCATGTTCCTCCAGCGCCACTTCGGTCTGAAGATCAAGCGCACCCAGCGCTGGAACGTGATCGACCGCGACTCGCTGGTGCTGATCACCCACACGCGCCAAGGGCGCCTCACCGAGGACACCGCGCTCCACGGCCACGTGGCCTTCAACCTGACCCACAACCTGCTCGACGGCTACAAGCACTACAGCTACGACACGCCGATCTGGCTCCACGAGGGTCTGGCGCATTTCATCGAGCGCGAGATCAACCCGCGCCACAACACCTTCGATGGCAGCGAAGGAGCCGTTCCCCAGATGTCCCGCAAGGCGCGCTGGGGATTGGAGGTGAGGAAGATCATCGCGGGCGACGATGCCCCGCGCATGGCGGAGCTGATGAGCCTGGACAACTTCGGCCAGATGGAGCTCCCCGACCACTACGCCACCTGGTCGATGGTCGACTTCCTGGTGCAGACCGAGCCGGAGGGGTTCTCCGAGCTGATCGGCGCCCTCAAGAGCTTCCGCGACGAGGAGGGCCTCCCCGACGGGAGCGACCTGCCCGGGAAGCACCGGCGCCTGTTCAGGGAGCTCATCGGCCTCTCCTACGCCGAATTCGACGCCGCCTGGAGGGCCTGGGCCAAGACCAGCTACTGACCTCCGCCGGCCCGGCGCCCGCGCCCATGGGCGAGGAACTTGCCGCCGGAGTCTCCTCCGGGCATTCCGGGGGCTCCTCCCCGGGGCGGAGCCGCATTCGGTCCTAGGGATGGGGGACGCTGAAAGGAATCATCCTTCGGCCCGCCTGGGACGATAGGAGGGACGGACGCCGCGCGCCTCCCAAGGGCCGCGGGAGTGATATAACGTCTGCGTGAGGTTTCCGACCCACGGTCCACACCTCGCCCCCCCGGCTCCCCAGCGACGCCCCGGCCCTCCGACGCCCCGATGATCCAGCGGACCAAGCGCATCGTCCTGTTCCTCCCTCACCGGGCCGATCCGGCGCAGGGAGTGCGGGTGAGCGCGGATCTGCTGCCCCTCGAGCTCTTGCAGATCGCCGCCATCCCCGACCGGGACGGCTATGAGTGCGTGATCGTGGACGCCATGGTCCACCCCGACTACATGGCGCGGCTGATGGAACTGTGCGACGGCGCCCTGTGCTTCTCGACCTCGTGCATCCTCGGCCACCAGGTCGCGCACGGCGCGGCGGTGGCGCGGGCGGTGCGCGAGCGCTTCCCCGACCTCCCGATCCTCTGGGGCGGATGGTTCCCCAGCGTCCTGCCCGAGCGCTTCCTGTCCGAGGGCGTCGCCGACGCCGTCGCCCTCGGCCAAGGCGAGCTGACCTTCCGCGACGCACTGGCCGCCATCGAGAGCGGCGAGGACCTGGCCGAGGTCCCCGGCTTGGTCGTCGAGCGCGACGGCAATCCCGTCTATGCGCCCCACCGCCCCGTCGTCGGCTTCGACCAGATCCCCGACTGCCCCTGGCACCTAATCGACTTCGAGGAGTACGTCGCCCTGCAGAACGATTCGGGAGACTGGAAGGTCCGCCACAAGTACGCCGATCCCTGGGACATGAAGCCGGGAACGCAGCTGCGCGGTTTCAGCTACTACTCGAGCTTCGGCTGTCCCGAGCCCTGCACGTTCTGCTGTAGCCCGGGGGTGACGAACCGACGCTGGAAGGCCATCCCCGGCGATCTGCTGGCCGAACGCATCCTCGAGTGCCACGAACGCTTCGACTTCAACGTGCTGCGCTTCCAGGACGCCAACTTCGGCGTGGCCGAGAAGCGCTCGAACGTCTTTTGCTCGGCGCTGATCGACGCCGGACGGCCCTTCTGGTGGAACGGGACCTACGAGGTCGAGACCATCGCCCGCTACAAGCCCGCTTCCCTGGACCTCTTGGCCGAGTCGCGCTTCCACATGGCCGCCCTCGGCGCGGAGGCGGGTAGCCAGGCGCAGCAGGAGCGGATCAAGAAGGACATCCAGCTCGAGCGCGATCTCGTCAAGTCGCTCCGACGGCTCAACGAGCGCGGGATCCAGTCCGGGGTCTCCTGGATCATCGGCTACCCCGGCGAGAGCGAGGAATCGATGAACGCCACGATCACCCTCGCGGCCAAGATCAAGCACCTGTTTCCAAACTCCCCCAGCGACATCTTCCCCTTCCGCGCGATCCCCGGGACCGAGGACTTCCAGACCGCCGTCGCTTCGGGCTACGAGCCGCCGCGCAGCCTCGAGGAGTGGGGCGGCTGCCTCGAGTACAAGTACGAGATCAACGACACGAGCCTGCCCGCCGACGTCATCCGCCGCTGGAAGCGCTACGGGGTCACCTCGACCTTCTACGACGGCTTGGCCAAGGAAGGGGCTGGTTTCGTGCGCAATGCAATGCGCCGGATCTCGGGGTGGCGCCTGAAGAACAACAACTTCAACGCCCCTATCGAGCAGAAGCTGTTCCACGTCTTCGTGCGCCTGACCGGGCGGAAGATGCAGGAAGATGTGTTGGCGGTCGATCAGACTTCCGGCGTCACCCCCAACGCGCCGGCCTGAGCGCCCGCGCCTCCTCCCCCGCCCCGTGATCCAGTCCAAGAAACCCAAGCTGGTCCTCTTCCTCCCCCACCGGGCCGATCCGGAGCGGGGCGAGATGTTCAGCGCCGACCTCCTGCCGCTCGAGCTGCTGCAGATCGCCATCGGGCCCGCCGCCGAGGGCTACGAGATCGTCCTGATTGACGCGATGGTCGACGCCGACTACATGGAGAAGGTGCTCGAGGCCTGCGACGGCGCGCTCTTGTTCGCCAGCTCCTGCATCCTCGGCTACCAGGTCTACGACGGCTACGTGACCGCGCGCGCCGTCCGCGAGCGCTTCCCCGACCTGCCGATCATCTGGGGCGGGTGGTTTCCCAGCGTCATCCCCGAGATGTACCTGCGCGAGGGCATCGCCGACGCCGTCTGCATCGGCCAGGGCGAGATCACCTTCCAACAGATCGTCGCGGCGCTCGACAGCGGTGAGGACCTAGAGCAAGTCCCCGGCCTCGCGATCGAGCGCGACGGCCAGATCGTCTACACCGCCAACCAACCCGTGGTCGGGTTCGACAAGTTCGGTTCGGTTCCCTGGCACCTGTTGGAATTCGAGCGCTACGCCGAGCTGCAGGTCAAGCCGACGCACCTCAAGGTCCGCCACCGCTTCCCCCTGCCCGGCGATTGGACGCCGAACAACCCGCCGCGGGCGTTCAGTCATTTCTCGAGCTTCGGCTGCCCGGAACCCTGCACTTTCTGCTGCAGCCCCCTCGTCACCGGGCGCCGCTGGAAGGCGATCGAGGGCCGGGCCCTGGCCGAGGAGATCGCGGAACTCCAGGAGCGCTTCCGGTTCGACGTGCTGCGCTTCCAGGACGCGAACTTCGGCGTGGCCGAGAAGCGCACGACGGCCTTCTGCCAGGGGCTGATCGACCTCGAGGTACCGATCCACTGGAACGGCACCATCGAGATCGAGACGATCATGCGCTACCGCGAAGAGACGCTCGACCTGCTCGAGGCCTCGCGCTGCCACCTGCTCTGGCTCGGTGCCGAGACGGGCACGAAGGAGATGCAGGAGCGCATCAAGAAGTTCATCGGGATCGAGAACATCCCCAAGGCGATCGGCGCGCTCGCCCGGCGCAACATCGTGCCCGGGACCTTCTGGATCATCGGCTACCCCGGCGAGACCCGCGAGTCGATGGAAGAGACCCTGCGCAAGGCGGCCTCGGTCAAGCACGCGTTTCCCCTGGCGGGTTCGGAGGTCTACCCGTTCCGGCCGATCCCGGGAACCGAGGACTTCAAGGCTGCGGTCGAGCTCGGCTACGAGCCGCCGACGGACTTCCACGACTGGGGGGCGTGCTTCGAGTACAAGTACAACTCGCACAACACACCCATCCCGCCCTCGGTGCGGCACACCTGGCAGCGCTACAACAACACCGCGGCGATTTACGACCAGCACGTGCGCGAGGGGCCGCCGTGGATGCGCAAGCTGCTTTCGCGCATCGCCGGCTGGCGCCTGAGGCGCGGGGAGTATCGCCTCCCTCTCGAGCAGAAGCTGTTCGACGTCTACGTGCGCGCCACCGGCCAGACCCAACCCGGCTCCGGCACCGGCGGCGTCACGGCAAGCGAGGCCTGAGGCGACACCCGCCCGCGACCTCGAGGCGCCCCGACCCGCTACCTCGATGCGGATCGCGATCATCACCCACACCCGACGCGGCTCTCGCGGAGGGAACCGCGTCACCGCCCTGCGCTGGGCCGGCCTCCTGCGGCGCGCGGGGCACCGGGTGACGATCGGCCAGTACTGGCGCGGGGATGCGACGGACGTGTTGGTGGCCCTGCACGCGACGCACAGCGCGGCGGAGCTCGAGCGCTACCACGCCGCGCACCCGGCGGGGCCTTCGGTGTTGGTGCTGACCGGGACGGACGTCTACGTGGACCTGCCCGCGGCCGGCGGCCACCTGCCCGCCCTCGAGCTGGCGACGCACTTGGTCGCCCTGAATCCCTGTGTGCTCGACGCGATCCCGGCGGTCTACCGCGCCCGCGCGAGCGTGATCACCCAGTCGGCGCGCGCGGTGGACGGAGGGCCGCCCGATCCCGAGCGGTTCGAGGTGCTCGTGGCCGGACACCTGCGACGGATCAAGGACCCGTTCCTCGCTCCGCGCGCGGCGCGTCTGCTGCCGGAGACTTCGCGCCTGCTCGTCACCCACGTGGGAGGCGCCCTCGACGAGGCGATGCGCCGCCTCGCCGAGAAGGAGAGCGAGCGCAACCCGCGCTACCGCTGGCTCGGTGAGCGCCCGCGGCGGGAGGTGCTGGAGCGGCTGGATCGGGCGCGCGCACTGGTGGTGACTTCGGTGAACGAGGGCGGCCCGGGCGTCGTGACCGAAGCCCTCGCGTGCACGACGCCGATACTCTCCACGCGCATCCCCGCGGCGGAGGGTCTCCTGGGCGCCGACTACCCCGGGTTCTTCGGCGTCGGCGAGGTTGGGGAGCTGGCACGCGCACTGGGACGCATCGAGAACGACCCCGCCTTCCTCGATGTCCTGCGCGCGCGGTGCGCCGCCCTGCGGGCGAGTGTGGACCCCGCTCGGGAGCAGCGAGACCTCGAGAGGCTCCTGGAAGGGCTCACACTCCCAGCGGACTGAACGGAAACCAACGACGGAAGGGGGACGGGTGGTAGAGTGCGAGGTGCCATGGACGCCCGCCCGCCCCAGAGACACCGAACCGCTCACCCGAGCGCGCCATTCTCCATCTGGGCAGTCGTCCTCGTCGGGACGGTCTGTGGGTGCGGTGATCCCCCGCCGGGGTGCGTGGACGCGGGCGCCAGCACCTCCGAGCACGGCGCGAGGGTGAACGCGACGCCGAAGGTCGGCCCCCTGACGCTGACAGCGCTCGCCGCTCCGCCCGCTCCCGAACCCGACCGAATCGTCGCTCGCTTCGTCCCCTCGCGCGAGGAGCCGCTGTGGACCAACGTCTCCGGGCGCTGCGAGCTCGCGGCGCTGCCGCCGGATGCCCACGGCGTCGTTCCCAAAGGGAGCGAGGGGCTGTACCTCCACGGCTCGATGGAGAAGTCCTTCGAGATCCCCGGACCGATCGACTCGACGACCTTCAACCAGGTGGTCGCGAATGTCTGGATCCAGAGCAAGTCGCGCATGCGCATGCTGCTCGTGCGCGACGGCGCTCCCTTCCAAGGCAGCGGCCAGATCGACGTCAGCTCATCCAGCCTCCCCCAGCGGATCGTCGGCGACTTCGCCCTCACGCGCTTCCACAAGCGTCCCATCGATGCGATCCAGTTCAAGGTCGGCGCCCACGCCGGTCCCGTGTGCATCGAGTCGGTGGAGCTCCTCTGGAAGGACGTCCGCAGCTGGTTCCCCCTTCCCGGCAGCCCGCCCGAGCTCCTCGGCGTCGAAGGCGAGGAGCGCATGGCCTCGGTCGTCTCGGATGAGATCGGTGTCGGGGAGCGCTTCCTGTGCCCCGAGAACGGAACCCTCGCCTTCTCGTGCACCCTGCCCGAGAACCTGCGCTTCCCGGGCCAAGCGCCCACCCTCGTCGTCACGGTGCGCTCCGCGAGCTACAGCAGCGAGACGCGTATTCGGCTGGAATCCGACCTTCGCCGACCGGCCCGTTGGCTCGACGAGGAGGTGCCCTTGGAGGCCTGGGGCGGCGAGTGGGTCGACCTGTCGTTCGAGCTGAAGGTCAAGGGCCCGCACGAGGCCTTCGCCTTGCTGGAGACGCCGCGGATCGTGACGCCCGCCGATCAGCCGCCGACGGTGCTCTTGATCACGTCGGACACGCACCGCGCCGACCACATCGGGATCGCGGGTGCGAACCCGCTCGTCCGGACGCCGAACATCAACGCACTGGCCAAGGGCGGGATCTTGTTCGAGCACTGCTACTCGACGAGCAACATCACGATCCCCTCGCACGTCGCGATCCTCACCGGCCGCCACCCGCGGGACACGCGCATCGTAGACAACGTCACCTCCCTCGCGCGCAGTGCCTCGACCCTGGCCGAGGCCTTCGGAGCGAACGGCTACCGCACCTTCGCCGCCGTCAGCACCCACCATCTCGGTGACGCGCTGAGCGGGCTCGGGCAAGGGTTCGACCGCATGGCCGCTCCGCGCGCCAACGAACGCTCCGCGCACGCCACGCGCGAGTTGGCCGAGCGCTGGCTGCTGGACTCCCAGCGGGAACCCGTCTTCCTGTGGTTGCACTTCTTCGACGCCCACTACCCCTACGAGGCGCCCGCGCCGTTCGATGCGGAGCTCCGCGAGGACATCGCGGACACGCAGGAGATGATGGACTACGAGCAGGAGCGCTACCGCGGCGAGGTCTCTTACCTCGACACGGAGCTCGGGCCACTACTGCGAGTCAAGCGCATCCGCGAGGGCATCATCGCCCTCACCTCCGACCACGGCGAGTGCCTCGGGCAGCACAGCATCTTCTTCGAACACGCGGAGCTCTATACCGACACCCTGCACGTGCCGCTGATCCTCTCCTGGCCGGGCTGCCCGCCGGCGGTGAGAGTCTCAGAACGCGTCCAGAACAGCGACCTCGGGCGCACGCTCCTGGACCTCGCGGGGCTCGAGCGGGAGGCGTTTCCCGGCCGCTCCCTCGTCGCCGGCAAGCGCAGCCCGGAGCCCAACTTCGCCATCTCCTACGCGGGTCACTCGGCTTCGGTCACCTTCGATCGCTGGCACTTGATCCTGCACCTTCAGACCCACTCGGCCGGAAACGGGGACTACTCGCCAACGAGGCAGCGGCATGAGACCGAGCTCTATGACATCGGCGAGGACCACGGCTGCGAGGTCAACCTGATCGATAGCGAGACTGCGGTCGGAGGCCGCCTCCGCTCGCTGCTGCTCGGGTGGCTCTCGGGTGCCGAGGAGACCGACCTGGCCACGGACTCCGACATCTCCGACGACGCCCTGGAGGCCTTGCGCGGGATCGGCTACGCGGGCCTCAAAACGGAGCGCTCAGGCGAGTGGGCGGAGCTCGACTGCGACTGTGAGTGGTGCGGGAAGTTCGAATGACGCTCTGGACGCCGCAGCCGGAGCACGCCCGCGCCCACCGATGCGTGCGCGCCCTTTGAGGGGCCGGAGTGACGGTGCAGGCCGAGTCCCGTCCTTACCTGATCGTCGACAGCTACCTCGACGAGCAAGGCGCCGCGCAGAACCTGGTGCCTCTGTTGGGCGAAAGGCCGTCGGTTGTGGTTCGCGCGGCGCTCGAGACCGCTCCGCGCTCTGCGGCGGATTTCGCGGGGATCCTCCTCACCGGGTCCGCGGCCTCGATCCTCGATCCCCTGCCGTGGATCGAGCCCATCCTGGCGCTCCTACGCGACGCGGCCGCAACTGACGTGCCCGTGTTCGGGATCTGCTTCGGGCACCAGGCCATCGCACGAGCTCTCCACGGTCCCGATGCGGTCCGCGCGGCGCCGCTGTCGGAGATCGGTTGGACCGAGATCGAGCTGTTGGGCGACGATCCGCTACTGGCGGGCATCGAGCGCCGCTTCGTGTGCTTCGTCTCCCACTTCGACGAGGTCACGCCCGGAGTCGGGGACTTCGCCCTCCTCGCCCGCTCCGAACGCTGTCCCGTCCAGGGCTTCCGTGTCCCGGGCAAGCCGATCTGGGCCGTGCAGTTTCACCCCGAGATGCCACCGGAGGAGTCAGAGAGGCTCCTGCGCCGCAACCTCGCGCGTCACGCTTATCGGGGCGAGGAGCCGACGGCGATCCTGGCCGAGGCCTTTGACGGAAGGGACCTCGGACGCCGGCTCGTGGCGCGCTTCTTGGATCTGGCGGAGTCGGAGGGAATGCCCCGTCGACATGGGCCCGGCGAGCCGGTATAGCAAGTCCTGCTCCGTCTACCCGCCCCCCCCATCATGCGCGCCTTCTCCAAATCCAGCGAGTACGCCATCCGCGCCCTGCCCCGGCTCGCACAGCAATCCGACGGGCGGACCTACCAGCTCACGCGCGAGCTCGCAGACGATCTGGACATCCCCGCGCCGTTCTTGGGCAAGATCCTCCAGGCCCTCTCGGCCGCGGGGGTACTGGAGAGCCAGCGAGGTCGCAAGGGCGGCTTCCGACTTGCCGCCGCGTCCAGCGAGACCTCCCTGATGCGGATCCTCGAGGTGCTGGACAACGCGAACGAAGAGCGCCTGTGCATCCTCGGCCAGGCCGACTGCACCGATGAACGCGCCTGTCCCATGCACGAGTTCTGGAAGCAGGCATCGGGGGACTTCCTCGACCGCGTACGCGACACCTCCCTCGCGGACCTGATCTTGTTCTGCGAACGCAACCCCGCCTCCGAGTACCCGGTGGCCCGCCGGGCCTGAGGCACCCGGAAGCCGCGGACCCTTCGGCATGCGCATCCGGCGCTGGCTCCCGCTCCTCGCCCTCCCCGCCCTCGCGGCGATCGGGCTTTGGGCGGGTTGGTTCCGGGTCGGGTTCTCGGCCTCGGAGCTGGCCGAGCTGGAACGCGGTTGGGCCGAGCTGCACGAGTGGGCGCGGATCGAGGGGAGCGGGCCGTCCGAGCCGGGAGCTCTGGAGAGGATCGGAGAGGCGTGGAGCGCGGCGGAGAGCGAGAGCGAGCGCTCGGAGCTCCTCGCACGATTCCTGGACACCCTAGCCGGCCCGGCGGAGCGATTGCCCGCGGACGGACAGACGATGCTCCCCTTGCTCGAGCTCTCCCGGCGCGCCCTCGCCGCCGAAGGCGCCGATGCCGACCGCACGGAACGCCTTCTGGTCCTCGCGCGCGACATGCAACGTCGCGGCCACCTGCTGACCTTCCTCGTCGGGACTTCCTTGGCGAACGAGGTCCTCGAGCGCTGCCGCGAGGACGACTCCTTGATTCCGGCGACCCTCGACGCGCCGCCCCCGCGACCCGCCGAGCTGTTCGAGGCCCTCTGCCGTGATCACTTCCTGGCGGGCGAGCTCTGGGCTCGGCCCCCGGGATCCCGCGAGCACGAGGTCGGCGGGCTCCCCCCGCTCGGGGGAGACGACGAGCACATCGCACGCGCCATGCGGGCGGCCCTACTCCAAGACGCCCGAAGGGTCCATCCCCTGCGCGACGAGCCCGAGCGCTTCGGCGAGCTTCCCCTCCCCGAGCTCCCCGGCCCGTTCGTGCGCCTGCGCGCCGCCTGCCTGGGACGCCCGGAGGACCTACAGGCGCTCCTCGCCCCCCTGCTGACCGTCAACATCGAGCGTTTCGGCAGGCAATGGTCCGAGTTCGTCCGCGACTGGCGGGACGTGCTCGGCGGGTGACTCGCGGCGTCGGCGGGCTCCCTTTGGGGCGGCGCCGAAACGGCGCTAGGCGCATCTAGGGCCGGCGTTCTCCCGCGATGAGGGCGCCGCCGGGCTCGCTCAGCGCTCCCGCGGCGGGCTGGTACACTGGAGATGAACGCCCTCGGACGCGATCGCCATGGCAGCGACTTAGGCCGAGAAGACGAGCGGATTTGGCGCCGCGGCGGCGAACCGAACCGAACCTGAGTGGTTCAGATCACCGCGGAGACCATCCCCCCGTCCGCTTCCATCCCCCTCCTCGAGCAGCTTCACTCCGCGATGAACCACCACCTCGTCCTCGTCTCCGTCGTCGGCCTCGCTCTCGCACCCACGGCCACGAGCCAGTCCATCTCCACCACGCCCCGGGTCTCCACCGTCGGATCGGGCTCGAGCAGTTCCCTGGCCACCTGCCCGGCGACGATCGACGACCAGAGTTCTCCCGGCTCCTGCATCAACGCTTCGACCGTGCCCACCTCCGGCATGCTCCTGCCCCTGGGCCCCGAGTTCTTCGTCACGCCCACGGGCGAAGTGGGCATCGGCACGATGTCGCCCATCACCCGGCTCGGCGTGGACGGCGGCGCCCTCCCCGGCATCTTCTCCTCCACCGATGCCATCGACGTCAGCGCCGTCACCGGCTGGGCCACGGCAACCACTGGCTCGGGCGCCTTCGGCCTCTACGGCGAGAGCGACGGCGACGCGGGCGTCGGCGGCCTCGGCTGGGCCACGGACCTCACCGGTGCAACGGTGGGCGTCTCCGGCGAAGCCGACTCGGCAGCAGGTACCGGCGTGTTCGGCTGGGCCAGCGACACGACCGGAGGGGCGAACTCCGGCGTGTTCGGAGAGAGCGACAGCCCCGTCGGAACGGGCGTGTTCGGCTGGGCCAGCGACCTCACCGGAGGCTTCTGTTCAGGAGTCTACGGCGAGGCGGACTCACCGAACGGCGCGGGAGTGCTCGGCTGGGCGAGCAGCCTGACCGGGACCACGGTAGGCGTGTCCGGTCAAACTGATTCCGATCAAGGTACGGGTGTGCTCGGCTGGGCTACGGCCGCGACGGGCACGACGAGTGGCGTGCGCGGCGCGAGCAACGCCGACTCGGGTGCGGGGGTCGAGGGGTACGCGACCGAGACCGCGGGGGCGAACTACGGCGTCTACGGCGAGACCGCGTCTCCCGCAGGCTACGGGGTTTTCTCCGGGGGAGACATGGGGGCGACCGGCGTCAAGTCCTTCATCCAGCCCCACCCCGCCGATCCCGGCAAGGAGATCCGCTTCGTCTGCCTCGAAGGTGACGAGTCCGGCACCTACTTCCGCGGCAGCGGGCGGATCGTCGACGGTCGGGCGACCATCGCCGTCCCCGAGGCCTTCGCGCTGGTCAGCGAGCCCCAGAGCCTGACCGTGCAACTCACCCCCGCGGGTGGACGTGCAGTCCTGTGGACCGAGGGCGAGTCTCTCGCGACGATCGCCGTGCGCGGTGACGCCGACGTGCGCTTCCACTACTTCGTCAACGGCGTCCGATGCGGGTTCGCTGAGTTCGAGCCGATTCGCGAGAACCGCTCCTTCGTCCCAGAGGTCCGCGGAGAGCAGTTCGGCACCCAATACCCCGCAGAGCTGCGGCGGATCCTCGTGGAGAACGGCACACTCACGGCTGACGGCACCCCCGACGAGGGAACCGCCGCGCGGCAGGGCTGGGAGCTGCGGGACGCAGCCGCGACCGCCACGCACCACCCGACTCCGCCGGTGCCCGACTCCAAGGGGGTGCGCACGCCCCAGACGCGCTGAGGCGAGCTGGGCGTCGGCCCTCGCAGCCTCATGCAGCGGAACGGCAGCCGCGGCTCGCCGACGAGGCGAGCCGCGGCTCCTAGGTGCCTCGTGGATGCAACCTCGAGGATGTAGCTGTGCTCAGAAGTCGATCTGAAAGCGGGCCAGGACAGCCTCGCGGTCAATGCCGCCCTCATCGCCCGTGACGTAGTTGAGCATCACGCGCGTGTTGGGGTTCAGGTACCAGTTGACCCCGAGAGTGAAGTCGTCGAGTTTGCCACCGGGGACACCGGCACCGTCGAGGTCGAGGGCCGAGAGGCGCGCGGTCAGCTCCAGGGCGCCGTTGCCCTCGGTGCCGTAGTTGGCCTCGGGCTTCACGCGGCCGAAGGCGGCGGACCTGCGGTCGTAGTTGCGTCGATCGCCGTCGGTGACGAACCAGCCAGCGTAGAAGTAGTGGCCCACGAACTCGGGCTCCGAACCGTCGGCGGCGTCGACCGATGCCTGGATCAGCTCGGCCTGGAGCGAGAGCGGGCCGTGGACCCACGCGCCCTCGAGGCCGAGCAGTCCGTAGCCGTCGGCGATGATGTCGCCGGTGTCCACGACGTCGGGCGCCTGGTGGTTCTCGGGCCCGGTAGCGAAGGAGACCACGCCGTCGTCGGCGCTGCGATCACTGTAGGCCAGGCCGAGGTGCAGGACTTCGTCTCCGCCGTCGGCGTAGACAGGGGTGAAGGTCACACGCGCCGTGGCGCTGTACTCCTGGCTGGGACCGCCGACGTCGTCGCCATCGCTGCCCGAGGTTCGGAACATCCCCAACGACCAGGTCACGTCGCCCGAGGCGTCAGAGATGCCCACGCCGGTGTTGCGCCCCGGAGAGAGGGCGTTGGGAAGGGAGCGCTCGAGGAAGGTCAGGTACTTGCTACTGGTGAGCTCCTCCAGGCTGAAGGGCTCCTTGAAGTGCCCCACTTTCACGTCCGCTTCGCCTACGACGTCGGTGAAGCCGAGGTAGGTGTCCATGAAGTCCGCGTCGCCACCGGCGAAGTCGTACTGCACCTTGAAGAAGACGTTCTCGTAGAGGGTGCCCTTGACCCCCAGGCGAGCACGGCGAAACTCCGTGCCGTCCTCCATGCCCGGCCCCGAGGAGTTGAAGGCCCAGTCGTTCTGCAAGCGACCGAAGAGCTCCACGCTCACATCACCCTCGGCCGCTGACCAGGCCGTGCCGCCCGCCGGGATCCAGCGCCCGCCGGCCTCGGCGGACCCGGTGGCGGGCGCGGGAGACTCGACCGCCGAGGTGGGATCACCCGCCAACGCCCGCGGGCAGAGGAGGGTCAGGAAGACGAGAAGCGAACAACGCAGGGGGACAGCTGTCTTGGAGTGCATTTCGGGGATCTCCGGAGCATCGAGGGTGAAGGTGCGGGGCGGCGCCACGAGCGGACGCCCACGCTGCGGAGCAAGGTCGCGGGAGAGTGTGAAGCGGGCGTGAAGAGGTGAACGTGATCTTGCATGACTCGCCGATGAACGTGCCCGGTGAGCTGCGACATGGGGCTCAACGCCCCCCGCGCGCCTGGGCTGCGGCTTGCACCTGTCCGCGGCGGATTTCCCCCACGGGGGCGCCGTCGGCGAACACGCACAGTTCATCCACGGCCAGCTCTCCCATCAAGAGCAGGGCGTCCAGTACCTTCTCACGGGCCGAGACTCCGACCATGCGCGAGCGGGGCGTCATGGCCGAGCGCAGGGAGACGAAGGGCCGGCGGCCGGGCGGTTGCCTTGCGATCTCCGCGGGGCCCAGCACGCCGATCAGCTCGCCACCCTCGACCACGAAGACCGAAGAGCGGGCGGCGTCCGCCAGAGGCCCCTCCAGGGCGTCCGCGACGCTCGTGTAGCCTTCGGTCGTGACCAGCTCGGCGCTCATCACGTCCTCCACCCGCAGGCGCTCGAGGGCCGCGCGCAGAACGGTCTGGGTGGTGCTCGCGCGGGCGGCGCGCAGCAGGAACCAGCCGATCAGGACCTGCCACGCGCCCATCGCGTACCAGCCGGCGAGGAACACCAAGGCCAGGCCGGTGATGATCAGCAGGCGCGCGAAGACCGCCCCCACGCCGGCTGCGATGCGCGTGGCGCGCTCGAAATCCCCGGTCGCCCCCCACAGGAGGGCGCGCAGGACGTGGCCGCCGTCGAGGGGAAAACCGGGGACGGCGTTGAAGCCCGCGATCAGCAGGTTGAGGACACCCAACTGCACACAGAACGAGGAGACGGTTCCGGCCAACAGGTCGGCGGGCAGGAGCAGCCATGCGAGCAGGAAGCATAGGCCAAGGAAGAGGCTCACCGCCGGTCCGGCCACGGCGATCATGAAGGCGTCGCGCGGCCGTGAGGGTTCCCCGGAGAGCTGGGCCACGCCGCCGAAGAGGAACAGGGTGATCGCGACGACAGGCAGGCCGACCGCCCGCGAGGTCAGGCTGTGTCCGAGCTCGTGCAGGAGCACGGAGGCGAAGAAGACTCCGCTGGCCGTAACTCCCACGCTCCAGCACAAGGCCGCCGACCAGTCGGCGTGGCGCGCCTCGAAGCTCTGGGTGAAGGCCAGGCACAAGAGGGCGAAGATCAGCGGCCAACTCGAGTCGACGCCGATTCGGATTCCGAGCAGCTCCCCGAGGGAGAAGACCCGATGTCCGAGCGGCCCCCTGCGCGGCGGCGTGGGCCTGGTTGAACGGGGATGGTCCACGGCGATACGGTAGCAACCTGCGCGCCGCTTCCCCCACGGGCCCCGGCGCCGCGACACCAAGGACCCGGTGGCTCGCGAGGAAAGCGAGCTAGAGATCGCCGAATTCGCTTACCGCCTCCTCGATGGCCGCGCGGGCGTCATCGAAGAGCATCAGCGCGTTGTCGCGCTCGAACAGCTCGTTCTTGATGCCCGCGTAGCCGGGGCTCAGGGAGCGCTTGACGACGACGACCGTGCGCGAGTCCCAGACGTCCAGCACGGGCATTCCAGCGATGGCCGAGCCCTCCTCGTAGGCGGCGGGGTTGCAGACGTCGTTGGCCCCCACCACGATCGTCACGTCGGTGTTCTTGAAGTCGCCGTTGATCTCGTCGAGCTCGAAGAGTCGCTCGTAAGGCACGCTGGCCTCCGCCAGCAGCACGTTCATGTGCCCGGGCATGCGGCCCGCGACCGGGTGGATCGCGTAACGAACCTCGCAGCCGCGACCCTCCAGCAGCGTCGCCAGCTCCTGGACCTTGTGCTGGGCCTGAGCCACCGCCAGGCCGTAGCCGGGGACGATGATGACCGACTGAGCCGCGTCGAGCACCATCGCCAACTCGGCGGCCGAGGTGGATTTGACGCCCGTGTACTCCTGGTCGCCGCCCGCGCTCCCCGCGTCGATGCCCGCGAAGAGCACGTTCGCCAGGGAGCGATTCATGGCGCGGCACATGATCTTGGTCAGGATCAGGCCGGAGGCGCCGACGAGCGAACCGGCCACGATTAGGAGGTTGTTCTGCAGGACGAAGCCCGTCGAGCAGGCCGCGAGCCCCGAGTAGGAGTTCAACAGCGAGATCACCACCGGCATGTCAGCGCCGCCGATCGGGACCACCAGGCCGATCCCCAGGAGCAGGGTCAGGCCGACCAAGGCGTAGATCGCCCAGGCGGCGGTCTCGGGGTCACCGGCGAAGGCAAAGCCCACCGCCCCGGCGACGGCCACGGCCGTAGCCAGCAGCACTGCGTTGAGCGGCCTGATGCCCAGGGGACCCAGGCGCGCGCCGCGGATCTTGCCCGCGAGCTTCCCGTAGGCCACCAAGCTCCCCGAAAGGGTGACGGCCCCGATCAGGATCGAGAGCACCGCTGCGACGACGAACAGCGGCCCGTACAAGGTCGCGAGGTTCACGGTACCGAGGCCGAAGAGGCCCTCGCTGACCACTAGGCCGTCCGCACCGCGCGGGCCGCTCGCCCAAGTCCCCCGCGCGCGCTCCAGCTCGGCCCAGGCGACGAGCATCGACGCCGCGCCGCCGAGGCCGTTGAAGAGCGCGACCAGCTCGGGCATGGCCGTCATCGCCACGCGCCTGGCCAGTACGAGGCCGATCACCGAGCCGAGGGCGACGCCGCCCGCCAGAACCGCCCAGAGGGTCTCGCGCCCGGCGTCTCCCCACAGCACGATGGTCGTGGCGACGACCGCCACGAGCATCGCCAGGGCGGCGATGCGATTCCCCGCGCGGGCGCTCCGTACGCGGCCCAGACGCGAGATGCCCAAGATGAACAGCAGGGCCGACGCCATGTAGGCGCCCTGGATGAGCGGGCTCTCCATCGTGATGGCGCCCATCGATTCAGTCGGCGTCCTTCTTGCCGCGTCCGGAGGAGCCGAACATCCCCAGCATGCGGTCTGTGACGAGGAAGCCGCCGACGACGTTGATCGTGGCCAGAGTGATTGCCAGGAAGCCGAGGACGCGACCCGCCTGAGGGAAGTCCGCCGCCGCGCAGGAGAGGGCGCCGACCAGGGTGATGCCGCTGATCGCGTTGGCGCCCGACATCAAGGGCGTGTGGAGCGTCGGCGGGACCTTGGTGATCAGCTCCACGCCGACGAAGATCGCCAGCAGGAACACCCACAGGCCGACGATCAAGAAGGACCCGGCCCCGTCGTCGGCGAGGGTCGCGGCGGGCAGGGCGAGAAGCGCGAGATCCGTCATGCGGGCGCCTCCGCCACGGCGAGCTGCTCGAGAGTCGGGGCATGGACGATCTCACCGTCGCGCGTCAACAGACACCCGGCCAGGACGTCGTCGGTCAGGTCGAGGGAGAAGGCGCCCTCGCCGTCGTACATCAGGCCGAGCAACGCGAGCACGTTCTTGGCGTAGAGCAAGCTCGCGTCGCGGGGGACGCTGGCCGGGAGGTTGCGCTGCCCGACGATCCAGACGCCGTGGCGCTCGACGGTCTCGCCGGGGACCGAGAGCTCGCAGTTGCCGCCGCTCTCCACCGCCAGATCGACGATCACGCTGCCCGCGCGCATCGAGCGCACGAGCTCCTCCGACACCAACAGCGGCGCCGGGCGCCCAGGGATCTGAGCGGTCGTGATCACGATGTCCGCACCCTCGACGCGCCGCGCGACCTCCTCGCGCTGGCGACGCAGGAACTCCTCGTCGGCCTCGCGAGCGTAGCCGCGCTCGTCCTCCATGTCCTCCGCGCCAGGCACGTCGATGAAACGCGCACCGAGGCTCTCTACCTGCTCCTTGGCGGCCGCGCGGATGTCGGTCGCCTCCACGACACACCCCAGGCGTCGAGCGGTCGCGATGGCCTGCAGGCCGGCGACGCCGGCACCAAAGACGACGGCGCGGGCGGGCTTGACGGTCCCGGCAGCGGTCATCAACAGCGGGCAGAGCTTGTCGAGACGCTCCGCCGCGAGGATGACGGCCTTGTAGCCCGCCACCGTGGCCTGGGAGCTCAGGGCGTCCATCGTCTGGGCGCGGCTGGTGCGGGGGATGAGCTCCATCGCGAAGGTCGTCACCCCGCGCGCGGCGATGCGCTCCGCTCGGGCCCTGTCGGCGGTCGCGAACACATGACTGACGAGCACGCTGCCCTCGGCGAGCGCGTCGGTTTCCTCATCGGACGGCGGCTGGACGCGCGCCACGAGGGCCGCCGCGTCCGGCGCGGGGGCGTCGACGATCTCGGCGCCCGCGGCCTGGTAGGCCTCGTCTCCGAAGTAGGCCCGCGCCCCGGCCCCGGCCTGCACCGCGACCTTCACGCCGCGTTTCACCAGGCGCGCGACGGTCTCCGGCGTCGCGGCCACGCGTGTCTCGCCCGGGAGGATCTCGGTAGGGATGAAGACCTGCATCGAAGTGCTCCGCGCAGGGCGCGCAAGCGCCGGGGAGCCTAGCAGGTCGCCCGAGCCGATGGCACCCGCGCACAGGCCGAACTCGCCTCGGTCGAAGTGCGCAGCCCGGCCCGCGGGACGGCGCGGGACGTACCGGGCTCCTCCGCCACGGGCGGGGGGGTGCGAGCGGCGCTCTGTTCTGCCAGGATGAGCGAGCGCGCAGACCGCCGGACGCCCCCAACCCCACCGCCGCCCGTGATCGCTCCTCTCTTCGCTGCCCTCGCCCTCGCCTCAGCCCCCGACGAAGCGGACGCCCTCGCTCGCCGAGCCACCGAGCTGATGGTCCTGCGCTGTGTCGAGTGCCACGCCCCCGGCCCCGGCAACAAGAAGGCGCGGAACTGGATCGAGGACGTGCGCGACCACGAGACCTGGGTCCCCGACTGGGTGGAGATCGAGGACTACCGGGAGAGCGGCGACCTCGCCGACGTCTCCCTCTGGGTCAGCCTGACCGAGCCCGATCCGGACCTCCGCATGCCGCCCACGGACTCCGAAGCGGGGTCTATGAGCCTCGACGAGCTAGCCCTGATGCGCTGGTGGATCGAGGCCGGCGCACCGCTGCCGGCGACGGAGGATGGCACAGAGGCAGGCGCGGCCGACGGCATGGAGGCGACTCCCTCGGCCTGGAATCGCTGGCGCTCCTGGATCGGCCGCATGCACCCGATGATCGCCCACTTCCCGATCGCCCTGCTGCTCGTCGCCGGTGTGGCCATGGCCCTGGGCACGCGCTCCGCCGCGCGCCTGTGCATCCACGGCGGCGCGGCGGGCGCCCTGGCCGCCGCCGGTCTTGGCTGGCTCAACGCCCTCGACGTGCGAGCGAGCTGGATGCTCACGACCCATCGCTGGCTGGGAGTGGGAACGGCCGTCGCGGCCCTCCTCCTGGCCTGGCTGTTCGAACGCGGCTTGCGCCCGGGCGCGGAGCGGGTCGGCGGGCCGGCGCGCGCGGTGTGGGCCGTCTGCGCCCTCGCGGTCGCCGCCACGGGGTTCTTCGGGGGTTCCCTGATCCACGGCCTCGACCACCTCCTGCCTTGAGTGCGCCACGGCCCCCTCGCCCCGACCGGGGCGGGCCGGCCGGGAGATCGGTTGTTACACGCTCCTCACGATAGCCTAGGAGATTGGCGTGGGCCCGCCGGGCAAAGGAGACTGCCCGCCCTCCCCCTCAGATGGCTTTCGAACCGGTAGAATGCAATCCAAGCGACGGTTGGAGAGCGACCGTCCGGGATCCCCAGTCCCCAATGCAATTCGCACACTTCGAATTCGACCCCGAGCGGGACCGGCTCGGGGAAGGGCCTCTCAGTGAAGTCTACAAGGCGAAGGACACCGAGCTCGGGCGCACGGTGGCCCTGAAGGTTCTGCGTGCCCACGCCGAGATCGACCCGCAAGCCGACGAACGGTTCCACCGCGAGGCGCGCCACGCCAGCAACCTCGACCACCCGAACATCGCGACGATCTTCGAGTACGGGAAGGACCAGGGGACGTCCTTCATCGTCATGGAGTACCTCGCCGGGCGCACGCTGGACAAGGTCCTGAAGGACCAGTTGCTCGGCTACGAGGAGTGCCGGAGCATCGCCAACCAGATCACCTCGGCCCTGGCGAGCGTCCACACGGGGAGGCTCATCCATCGCGACCTGAAGCCGGCCAACATCATGTTGCTCGACGACGGGAAAGTGAAACTGCTCGACTTCGGCATCGCGCGGGCGTCCGACGAGTCGGGGATCACCCAGCACGGGATGCTGGTCGGCACGGTGCTCTACATGTCCCCCGAGCAGGTCCGCGGTGACGACCTCAACGCAGGCTCCGACATCTTCTCCCTCGGATCGGTGCTCTACCACGTGATGACGGGCGCCCTGCCCTTCCCCGGCAAGAGCTTCCCAGAGGTCTGCATGGGGATCCTCGACGGGAGCCCGCGGCGGCCCTCGCACATCCGGCAGGGCTTCCCCTCCCAGCTCGAGGAGTTCATCTTGCGCTGCCTGAAACGGCGGCCCGAGGATCGCTTCAAGAACGCCGACGAGGCCCTCGGCGCCCTGCTGAGCGTGGACGCCTCGGCGCGCAACGCCGGAGCCGAAGTGGGAACCCTCGACGCGCGCCTCCTGCTCCCGCCCGTCGCCTGCGGGACGAGCGAACGAGAGTGCTCCGTGATCGCCGGGGGCCTCCGCAAGGACCTCGCGGCGGAGCTGACGCGGCTCAAGGGGGTCGCCGTCGCCCTGCGCGAGGACGACGACATTCGCGACGGTGAGGAGTTCGACTACGTGCTGCGGACAGCGCTCGAGGTCCACAGCCCCCACGGGAAGCTGGTGCTGAACCTGGAGCGCTGCTCGCCGAGCACCGATCGAGACGCCTCGCGCGAGAGCACGCGCGACCTGGTCGAGGAATCCGATCCCAACGAGTGGTCCCTGCAGGCCGACCTGGTGCGCACGGCGGTACGGCGCGTGAAGAAGCGCTTGACCGAGTTCTCCCTGAATCCCAGCCGGGGCAGCCATAGGGACAAAGATCGGGCCCTGGCGATCGCCCGCAAGGCCCACGACCAGCTGCTGCGGGGCACGACCAAGCACCTGATGTCGGCCATCCATCGCTTTCGGGCCGCTATCGAGGCCGACCGCTACTGCGCCAAGGCCCACGCCGGGCTCTCCGAGGCGATGGTGCGCAAGTACCTCTACTGGGATGGAGACACCGGGTACCTGGCCGAGGCCCGCGAGTCCGCCCGCCATGCCCTGGCACTCGAGCCCAAATGCGCCGAAGCCCACACCTCACTGGGTTTCGCCTACCACCTCAGCGGGCAATCGACCGACGCCGAGCGGGAGTACCGTCTCGCCATCCAGTGCGACGAGACCGAATGGCTGGCACACCGCCTACTGGGCGCCGTGATGGCCCGCGAGGGTAACTTCGAGAGTTCCGAGACCCACCTGCAGCGGGCCGTCGAGCTCCACGCCGCCCACATCGGCGCTTTCGATCACCTCTACCGCGTCCTCAAGCGCCTCGAGCGCCAAGAGGAGGCCGAGGACTTGGCGGAGCGAGGCATCGCGGCAGCGCGGAAGGAGATCGAGAAGAACCCCGACAACCAGGAGGCGCGCTTGCACATGGCGCTGTTGCTCGGGCGCATGGGCTCCCATGATGAAGCGCTGCGGGTGGTGACCGCCGCCCTGAGAGTCTCCCCGAAGGACGGCTACACGAGCTACCACGCCGGGTGCGTGTTCGCGGTCATCGGAGAAGTGCCCGAGGCCCTCGACCATCTCGAGAAGGCGCACGCGCGCGGCTTCTTCATCCACAGCGAGCTGCGCAACAATACCGACCTCGAGCTCCTGCGCGGGACCCCCGAGTTCGAAGCTCTCGTCGGCTAGACGGGCCGCAGCGCGAGGCAGACCTCCGCGTCGCGGCGAGGAGGGGGAAGTCGAGACGGCGCAGGCGCTCGGGTAGGGCCGTCGAGCACGGATCGACGAGCCCGCAGCCGCGGAGAGGGCGGAGCTGGAGGAGGGCGCTCTTCCCCAGCGGCCTGTTGGACCGCTTCCCCCACGGGCCTTCACGCCCCAGCCGCCGAGCGAGGGCTCCCGCCGGATCCCGTGGCGGCGGCCGTTGTTGCCGCCGGCACCCGGGGGTACGATGCCGGGCTGCCCACCGCCCGCTGACCATGAGTGAACCGATCATCATCCTCGACACGGAGACCGCCAACCTGCAGGGCGCGCCGCACCTGTTGGAGCTCGGCGCCCTGCGCGTCCTCGACGGAGAGGTCACCGACCAATTCGAGAGCTTGGTCTGCCCCGAGGTCGAGATCGACCCGCTGGCCACGCAGATCCACGGCATCCGCGAGGACGACGTGCGCGACGCTCCGGCGACGGCGGCGGTGCTGAGTGATTTCACCGCCTGGGCGGGCAAAGCCACGCTGGCCGCCCACAACGCCCCCTTCGACGCCCGGGTTCTGGCCTACGAGTACGCGCGCTGGAGACTCACGCCGCCCCCCGGAGCCTTCGTCGATTCTCTCGTCCTCGCCCGTCGCGCGCTCCCCGATGCGCCCGATCACAAGCTCGACACCCTCGTCGAGCTGCTCGGGCTGGAGGACGGACCGCGCCACCGAGCCCTGGCCGACGCGGTCTACTGCTGGAAGGTCATCGAGGCCTGCGTGGAGGCCGACGACGATCCAGCCCCGGCTGACGGCGATCTCTCCGAGCTGCTCCCCACCAGCCACGGCGGCCGCTCTCCGCTGACGATCGAGTCCAAGAAGCCGGCCCCACCGCGCATGAGCCCGCGCCTACGGCCGCTCGAGCGCGCACTGGAGCGCCAAGAGGAGGTCACGCTCCTCTACGGCGACGGCACGGACCATCCCGCGCGCATCACCCTCCTGCCGCGCTTCCTCTACCGCCGTCAGAAGCGAGACTACCTGGAAGCACAGAGTCGTTGGGCCGGAGGTCTGCGGACCTACCGCCTCGATCGCGTCCGCCGCATCCTGCCCCAGACCACGACCTCCCCGTGAGCATCCGAAACATCGCCATCGTCGCCCACGTCGACCACGGGAAGACCACCCTGGTAGACGCCATGTTCCGCTTCGCCGGGACCGTGCGCGCCAATCAGCAACTTCGCGAGCGCGCGCTCGACAGCGACGCGCAGGAGCGCGAACGGGGTATCACCATCCTGGCCAAGAACACCGCCATCAACTACGCCGGCGTGCGCATCAACATCGTCGACACGCCCGGACACGCCGACTTCGGCGGGCAGGTCGAGCGCACGCTCTCCCTGGCGGACGCGGTGCTCCTGTTGGTCGACGCCTTCGAGGGGCCGATGCCCCAAACGCGCTTCGTGCTGCGCAAGGCCCTCGAGAGGGGACTGCGCGTGCTGGTGATGGTCAACAAGATCGACCGCGTCGATGCCCGCCCCGACGACGTGCTGACCGAGGTCTTCGATCTGTTCGTCGAGCTCGGAGCCGGCGAGGAGCAGCTCGACTTCCCCGTGATCTTCGGCTCCGGCCGCGCCGGCTACGCCGCCGCTCAGCCCGAGGCGCCCCGGACGGACCTCGCTCCGCTGTTCGAGATGATCCTGACGGAGGTCCCCGTGCCGCTGAACGACTCGGAAGCGGCGGTGCGCTTCCAGGCCACGACCCTGGAACACGACGACTTCGTGGGCCGAATCGCCATCGGGCGCGTGGAGCGCGGCAAGCTCGAAGCGGGCGCGCGCCTGCGCCTGTGCCACCCCGACCGCAAGTCGAGCCCGCTGGTCTCGGTGAAGGGCCTCTTCCGCCACGCGGGGCTCGAGCGCATCGCGGTCGAGTCGGTTTCCGCCGGAGACGTCGCCGTCGTGGCCGGAATCGACGACCTGTCCATCGGCGACACGCTCTGTGATCCCGAGCACGTCGAACCGCTGCCGGCGATCACGATCGACGAGCCGACGATCACCATGGAGTTCCTGGTGAACGACTCGCCCTTCGCCGGACAGGAGGGACGCTACGTCACGAGCCGCCACCTGCTCGACCGCCTCGAGCGCGCGCAGATCCGCGACGTGGCCCTCTCGGTCAACCGGGGCTCGGCCGGGGATCGCTTCGAGGTCAGAGGCCGCGGCCTGATGCACATCGGCGTGCTGATCGAGAACATGCGCCGCGAGGGTTTCGAGTTCGCCGTGGGCAAGCCGCGCGTGATCATCCGGGAGATCGATGGCCGAGCTCACGAGCCCTACGAGAGGGCGACGGTCGAGGTCCCCGCCGACCACGCCGGGCGCATCATCGAGTACCTCGGCCGGCGCCGCGGCGAGCTGTTGAACATGGACACGCGCGGCAACACGACGCGCCTGGAGTTCTCCCTGCCCGCGCGCAGCCTGATCGGGGCGCGAACGTCGCTGCTCAGCCTCAGCCGTGGCGAAGCGATCCTGAGCCACGTCTTCGACGCATGGAAGACCGACGGCGGGCGCATCCCGCGCCGCTCGACCGGAGTTCTGGTCTCCGACCGCGCTGGTTCAGCGGTCGCCCACGCGCTCGACTCCCTCTCCGATCGCGGGATCTTCTTCGTCGGCCCGGGCGTGGAGGTCTACGAGGGCATGATCGTGGGCTCCAACGGCAAGCTGGACGACCTGCCCGTCAACGCCTGCCGCACGAAGAAGCTGACCAACATCCGCTCCTCCACCAAGGACATCGCCGTCCAGCTCACGCCGCCGCGCGAGATGTCGCTCGAGGAGTACCTCGAGTACATCGAGGACGACGAGCTCCTGGAGGTGACGCCCCGCGACCTGCGCCTGCGCAAGCGCGTCCTGGGGGCCGACCAGCGTAAGAAGCTCGCCCGCGCGGCGCGCGGCTAGCGCGAGGCGCGCCCGGCGCGACAGATGCGGACCGGGTCCCCGACGACCGCCGAGAGGCGTGCGTGGTCGGGGATCGCCAGGCGCAGGCCGCGGCGCTCGCAGGCGGGAACCAGCAGCGCGAGCTCCTCGTCGGTCGTGGTCAACAGGAATGGCGGCGCGAGGGCGTCGAGCAGCTCGTCGACCAGGGCCGCGGCGCGCCGACGGTCCCGATCCAGGTCACCGCGGCCCGTCGCGAGGGCCGTGCCTCGGCGCTCGTAGAGCTCGTCGTGCAGGGCGGGGAAGGCCTCCGGGTCGGTCAGGATACTCACGACCCAGGCGTGGTCGAAGCCCGCGCCCGCCAGGGACGCCAAGGGCTGGACCTCGATCGTACCCAACTCGCGTCCGAGCGAAGCGGAGACGACCCTCAGGGCGCGATTGAGCTCCTCGGTCTCGGCGTTGGGGAGGTTCAGGGCGCGAACCTCGCGGCCGAGGACGATGCGCTCGCAGAGCAGGGGCGCGAGCTCAGCGAGAGCCGCGCCGACGTACACGCTGCCCCCGGCCCGCCCGTCCAGGGCTTCGCTTAGATCGGAGGTCATCAGCAGCCCGACATCACGCACGGCCTCGCGCTGGGCGGGCGGGAAGAACGCTTCGCCGCCCTCGCTGCAGTAGGTGCGTCCGAGGCGTTCCCAGTCGAGCTCCTCCTCCAGGCGCGCCATCGCCGCGCCGAAGGTCGCGAGGGATTCGGGCGTAGGGGTCAGCGCGCGTCTTCCCCGCCGCCAGGCCGCCGGCGGCCCCCGTCCGACCCCGCGCCGTCTTCGGCCGGGGACTCGGGCTCCGGCTTCGGCAACGGCGGCAGGCCGAGCTCGGCGCGCATGGCGGCCTCCAGCTCGTCGGGACGGAATCCGATCGGCCCCGGGTCCCCGGCGTAGGCCACGCGGCCGTTTCTGCCGACGAGGTAGAGACGGTCGGGGAAGCCCGCGTAGGCCCCGTCCGCGGTGTTCTTCATGTCGTCGATCAGCACGGTCATCGGAGAGAGGTCCAGCCGCTCGCGGCAGACCGTCGCGACCGCGAGGCGCTCATCAATCGATATCGGCTCCTCGACGATTGGATTCCCGTCGCGGCCCCCACGGGGCGAGGCGCCGTCGAAGGCGTGGGCCTCGGCTATGTAGACCACCAGAAACTCGACCTTCTCACCGTAGGAAGCCTGCAGTTCCTTGAGTCGCCCGACCGAGCGACGAAAGGGAGGTCATGTGTAGCTGCCGAAGATCAAAGCGACGGCTCGCTTGCCCTTGAACGAAGAGAGCCTGATCTTCTCGGGGTCCTCCTTCTTCCCGTCCTCGCCCTCTTGGTCCTTCTTGCCCTTCTTCCCCTGCTCGCCCTTCTCTCCTGCAGCGGGCGGCGCGGGCGGCGCGGGCTCTTCCCGCTCGCCGCCGGCGGCTGGGGCTGCGCCGCTCTCGGGCGGAGCGGCGGGTTCCTCGAGCACGACCAGCTCGAAATCCGGAGCCGGCGCCCCCACCTTGGGGCTGCGCGCCCGCGCGGAACGACGGCCCTCGCGGCCCGAGCGAGCTTCGCCGCCCCCCCGGCCACCACGCTCTCCGCGCCCCGCCCCGCCTCGGCGGCCACCGCCCCGGCGGCCGCCGCCCCCTTGCGCCCCGCCGCGCGCGAAGTCCTCGCGGGTGAGTGTCCCGCTCTTGTCCACGTCGAGGCGCTCGAAGGCCTCCTTCGTGCGCGCGTACTCGGTGAAGGTGATCGCACCGTCGTGGTCGGCGTCGTAGACGTTCGTCATGTACTCCCAGACGGAGTCGGCCTCGGTCTCGAGCTTGCGTAGGGCGTCGGCGATCTCGTCGCCGCCCTCCTGGGGCAAGGGAAAGGCGAGGGCGGTGGGGTTGGCGAGGGCGATGGCCAGGCCCACGGAACTCAGGTGCGCGGCGATGTGGCGGTAGATCATGCAGGTGGAGGCTTGTTCGCGAGGGCTAGGCGGCAGCGGCGCGAGCGATCACGGGATGGTCCGGGAGTGTAACCCTCCCGCGCCGCCGAGGTTCCCTCCGGGAGGCTCGAGAGCGGCATCCTCGCCAGGCCCGCCCGAAGGTCGCGGCTCCGAGGCTCCCTGGGCCGAGGAGGGAGCGGTGACAGGGTTGGCGCGCACGCTCGCCCCGCCGGGCATCCGCATCCAGTAGGTCCCCTCCTCCCCCGCCGCCGGGAAGTCGGTGCTGATGAACTGCACGCCCGAGAGCAAGGTCGCGCGCATGCGCGCCTGGTTCTCCGCGGGCTCCGCGTCCGCGTGGTCGGCCGTGGCGGTCACGATGAAGCTCGCCCCGAGCAGTTCGCGGATTCGCTCCTCGCGCCCCCTCACGTCGCCCAGTTTGAAGAGCGCGGCGTAGGGTTGCCTCGTATCCGTGGCGGCTGCGAAGAGAACACGCCCTTCGAGGAGCGGGGCGCTTTGGACGTAGGCGTCGCGGTGCCGCTGCG
This sequence comes from Planctomycetota bacterium, assembly GCA_002686265.1. Lineage (GTDB taxonomy): Bacteria > Planctomycetota > UBA1135 > UBA1135. The sequence continues at coordinate 34,391 of NZBA01000042.1, read as the reverse complement.
TGTCGAGCAAGGCGAAGAGCGTCTTCCCGCGCGACTCACCCAGGGTCGGCCAGCCGCGCTCGGCGATCCCGGCCGGAAGGGAGTCGCTCTCGCCGCGAACGTCGTCGGGGACGATCAGGCGCTCACGCGGCCAGGTCGCCCGGATCTCCGCCTCGAGCAAGTCGTAACGCCCCTCGATCGAGACCAATCCGTCCACGCTCCCGTCCAGCTCGTCCTTGGGCTCGATCCAGATCAAGAGCGGGACGTGCACGGGATTCGCTCGCGACCAGTCGCGGATGGAGCGCAGGCAGGCGCCGAACTCCAGGCAACGAGTGGCATCATCGATCACCGGCAGGTGGAAGACCTCGAAGCCCTCGCCCTCCCGCAGATGGACGTCGAGCTCGAGCTGGCGCACGCCCTGGACTGCGAGCTGTTCGGCCAGGGGCGCGTGCGTGTAGCGGTGGGAGGGATGGAGCGCGATACGCGGGGCGACGTGGTAGCTGTTGTGCGTCCCCAGAGCCTGGATCTGGTGCAGCCGCAGGGAGTCGGGCAGCGCCGCGTCCGGCAGGGGATCCGAGTCAGGGCTCGCGGCGAACCAGCAGAGCAGGGAAACGACGATGAGCATCGAAGCCATGATAAGGAGGACGCCGGCTCGATGCCGGCTTGCCGGGGCCCGCGCAGGCCTCTGGAGCGGCTCCCCGAACCCTCACTGGCCCTCCCGGGGTGCCCTCCTGCCGCCCGCTGGAATCCAGGCTACAATCCTGATCCAGTGTCCGGAGCCCCTGCGCCCCCCGTCCCGGCGCTCCCGCGCCCCGGGGGCGAGACAGAGCCCACCCGACTAGAACCCCCATGAAGACCTCGATCGCCACCTTCTCCGCCCTGCTCGCCCTCGGCGCCCCCGCCGCCCTGGCCCAGAACACGACCATGTGGATCGACTCCGCGGCCTCCGCATGGGAGTGGGACGCCTCGGCACTCAATCAGAACGCGGTGCCGTTGATCGACAACGAGTTCGATCTGTACGGCCCCCTGTACATCGAGCTGGGGACCAACGCCAGCGGCAACGTGAGCTCGGGTCAGTTCATCGATTCGGAGGTCACGATCTTCCCCGACATCGAGGGCTTCTTCCCGAACCCGATCCCGGGGCTCCCCAACCTCGTCGATTTCCAGATCTACGGCGTCGAGCTCTCCGCCCAGTCCCTTCCGCTCGACTTCGGTGATCCCGCTACCTCCGACGGGAGCTTCCAGGGCGACTCGGAGTACGTGTTCACCAGCGGCATCGTCCACTTGGTGATCCTGGGCGGATTCCCCTACGACTTCGACCTCACCGGCCTGGCGACGAACTCCCAGGTGGTCTTCGGGCAGTTCACCGTCCTGCCCGGCGGGACCATCCACCTCGACTCGTTCCAGAGCCACAACGCGGTCGTCACCGAGCCCAGCACGGGAATCACGTTCACGATCGACCTGTGGGGGGACATCGTTGCGGACTCGCTCATCACGCAGCAGGCTTTCTGCTTCGGTGACGGCAGCGCGAGCACCTGTCCCTGCGGGAACTTCGGAGGGACGGGCGAGGGCTGCATGAACGGCACCCTCCAGGGCGCCGTGCTCAGCGCGAGTGGCAGCACGAGCATCTCCGACGGCGATCTCGTCCTGCACGGCTCCCAGCTGGTCCCCGGTCAGCCCGGACTCTACTTCCAAGGCGACAACGCCGTGAACGGCGGCGCGGGCGTCACCTTCGGCGACGGCTTGCGCTGCGCCGGCGGCGGAGTCGCCCGCCTGCAGGTGCGCGCCGCCGACTCCGGCGGCGCCTCGAACACCACGATTGACGTCGGGGCCGAGGGCGGCGTCGCGGCCGGCTCCACCAAGCGCTACCAGCTCTGGTACCGCGACCCCCAGACGACCACGTGCGGCACGACCTTCAACCTGACCAACGGGATGGAGATCTTCTGGCTTCCCTGATCAACCCGGCCCACCGGCGGCAGCCCCGCTCCTCCTGAACCAATTCCACAAGGAAGGAACCAGCGATGAAACACACCCTCATCAGCGTCCTCGGAGTCATCACTCTCACGACGACGGCGGCCCAAGCCCAGAACACCACACTCTGGATGGATAGCGCCCAGTCCCAGTGGGAGTGGACGATGACGGCCATGAACGCCAGCGCCGTCCCGGTCATCGACAACGAATTCGAGTGGTCGGGGGTGCAGTTCGCGGAGCTGGGCATGAACGCCAGCGGGAACGTGAGCTCCGGTACCTTCGAGAACGGAACCGTCGCCTGGACTCCCGACATCATGGGCTACTTTCCCAACCCGATCCCCGGCGCGCCCCCGCTGGTCGAGTTTCACTTCGAGGGGGTCGTGTGCGGAGTGACGTCCCTTCCGCTGGACTTCGGAGACCCGACGACCTCCGACGGCAGCTTCCAGGGTGAGTTCACGTTCGAATTCTCCGCCGGCGTCGTGCACTTCATTCTGCTCGGGACGTTTCCCTACGAGTACGACCTCGCCGGCGTTTCGGGAACCTCGCAAGTCGTCTTCGGTCAGTTCACCGTGCTCCCCAACGGAACGGTCCATATCGACTCTCCCCAGTTCCATCTCCTGCAGTTCGTCGAGCCCTCGACGGGGATCACTTTCGATTTCACGTTGATGGGCGACATCATCGCCGACTCGATCACGCCCCAGCAGGCGTTCTGCTTCGGGGACGGCAGTAGTGCTTCCTGCCCCTGCGGGAACTTCGGCGGCTCGGGCGAGGGCTGCATGAACGGCACGGGACTGGGAGCCTTGCTGGGGGCGAGCGGATCGAGCAGCGTGACCACCGAGGACCTCGCCCTCGAGGGTTCGCAGCTGGCTCCCAACCAGCCCGGTCTCTACTTCCAGGGCGACAATGCGGTGAACGGCGGCGCGGGCGTGGTCTTCGGAGACGGACTGCGCTGTGCCGGCGGCAACGTGGTTCGCCTGCAGGTGCGGGTGGCCGACGCGAGTGGCGCCTCGAGCACGACGGTCAGCATCGCCGAACAGGGTGGCGTATCAGTCGGCGGCACCAAGCGCTACCAGCTGTGGTATCGCGATCCGCAAACCAGCCCGTGCGGCACGACCTTCAACCTGACCAACGGAATGGAGATCATCTGGCTACCCTGAGCTCCCGCATCAGGAACCCAGGGAGGTGAGTGCGATCCTCCGGAAGTGGATCTCCGCTCCCTCCGATTGGAGGCAGATCTTCCCCGGCGTTTCCAGACAGTCCCAGGCTTGATTGAGGACCTCGCCGTTCACGCGCAGGACGACGTTTCCCTTCCAAGCGGTGATCTCGTAGCGGTTCCACTCACCGATCGGTGACTCGTTGGTTCCGGTCCTACGGGTGTTGCGCCCACTCGTACGCTCCTCGACGACTTTCATCGGAAAGGCGTCGATGTTCCAGAAATCCCCGGCCGCACCGCTCTGGAGCTGGGCCTCGATACTGCGGGGCCAGACCTTGTCGGGACCGAGCTGGCGCAGGAGGACACCGCTGTTGCCGGCCTCCTTCGTCACCGGGTTGAAGCGCCACTCGAGCCGCAGGACGAAGTTCTCGTGATCGTCCTCGGTGCGCAGGTAGCCGATCGGCCGGCCACGGCAAACGAGCACGCCCTCCTCGCTGACACTCCACACCGCCGATGCGTCAACCTCTCCGTCGAGATGGTGTGTCCAGCCGGCCAGGTCCCGACCGTTGAACAAGGTACCGGCTCGCTCGTCGTCGAAGTCGAGGTCTCGGATCTTCAGGTTGCGGTACCACACGTCGTCGCCGTGGTCCTGCAGGGCGATGTGCCCGCGGCGCTCCTTGCCGAAGCCGGGCATGTTCTTGAACTTGCAACCCTCGATGAGCTCCTTCCAGGCCTCGTCGTGCAGCTCGAAGGCGACGACACGGGCACCGTTGAGCCAGTGCTCGACGTGGTTGCCGACGACGAGGATGCGACCACTGTTCCACTCGCCCACGGGTTTGAGGACGCTCGGCTCCGGGGCGATCATCGCGTACAGGGAAGCCGCCGAGGTCTCGGCGCGGCGACCGTCGTGGTGCCCGGTGTCGTCGAGGATCTGGTACTCCGGCCCCGTCTCCCAGGTGTTGCCGCGCTCCTCGCTGACGCGGTACATGATCCCGCTGTTGGCACCGGAGGCGACCTTCCACTCAAATGCGAACTCGAAGTCCTGGTACCCTCGCTCGCTGACCAGATCTCCACCGCCTGCCCCCGCCAGCTTGTGCAGGGAGCCCTCCTCCACGGCCCAGCCCCCCTCGGGGAAGCCCTCGCCCCGAAACCGGCGCCAACCGGCGTGCGTCCGGCCGTCGAAAGCCAAGGTCCAGCCCGCGGCGCGCTCGACTTCGCTGAGGGTGTTGGGCTCCTGAAGAGGCCCGCAGGGGGCGGCGCAGAGCAGGATTGTGGAGGCGATCATCATGGGAGAGGTCCGGGAGTGGTGGTGGAGGTGGGTTGCGGGCAGGATACAGCACTGCCGCATTGATGGCAGGCGGTCTTGCCTGTACGCTGTGCGACCCGTCCTCCCAGGGTGACCCTGCGGGCGTAACTCAGTTGGTAGAGTGCAAGCTTCCCAAGCTTGATGTCGCGGGTTCGAGTCCCGTCGCCCGCTCCAACAGGTCACCCGGAGGCGGTAGTTCTCTCTTCTCCGCTTGCTTGTGCCCCGCTCCGATCCCTCATGGATCCTTCGGGATGCTGTCAGACGAGCACTTTTTCCAAAGATCGATCAGACAGATGGGTAACAGACTCTACGTGGGAAACCTCTCTTGGGACACCAACGAGGAATCCCTCCGCATGGCCTTCACTCAGGACGGACGTGACGTCAAAGACGTCCAGATCCTGACCGACCGCGACACCGGCCGCTCCCGCGGCTTCGGCTTCGTGGAGATGGGCTCCGACCAGGACGCCCAGGCCGCCATTACAGCTCTCGACGGCGCCGAGGTTGACGGGCGCAACATCAAGGTGAACGAAGCCCGCGAACGTCAACCCCGCAGCGGCGGCGGCGGCGGCGGTGGCGGTGGCGGCGGCGGCGGCTACGGCGGCGGAGGTGGTCGCTGGTAGAGTCGCACGGCGAGCCGCTCGCGAGCGGCTCGCCTCACCGGTTCAACGGGGGGCCGGTCGCTCACGCGTTCGGCCCCCCAGTCCGTTTTCCCCACTTCATCCCGAGGTAGCCCATTGGCGAAGTCCCCCCAGTCCTTCGAGAAGCGCCAGCGCGAGCGGCGCAAGCAGATGAAGCGCAAGGAGAAGCTCGAGCGGCGCTACGAGCGCAGCGCCGAGAAGAAACGCGAGAAGGAAGAAGACGGGGACGTTCCCGACGAAGGCCTGAGTCTCGACGGGGATGACGACGAAGGCCTGCGCTGGACGGGTGAGGAAGAGGAAGTGGAGGAGCAGGAGCAGGAACAGGACGGGGATGAAGAAGGCGAGCGGCGAGATCGCCGCTGACCTCCACCGGCCTATCTGCCGAGGAGAGCGGCGTTCGAGCGTCATCCCGCCAGTTCGCCCCGTGCGGGAGGCGATGGAATCGCGCTGACCTCGATGCGCTCGAGGTGGGCCATGACGGCCAGGACGCTGGCTTCATCCCAAGCGTCCCCCATGATCTGCAGCCCGACCGGCAGGCCGCCGCTGACCGCGACGGGCACGGAGCCCGCGGGAAGGCCGGTCAGGTTGGCAAGGAATGCCAAGCGGCAAGCTCCGGCGACGGCCGAAGCATCCGCCGCGGCCACGCCAGCCTCTTCGGCCAGATAGACGGGCGGCTGGATCGCCGTCGTCGGAAAGGCCAAGACATCCACGCCAGCGATGGCGCAGGCCACGCCGCGTCGCAGGGCTGCCCTCGTCCGACAGGCGCCCAGGTAGTCGCGCGAAGGGAGCTGCTCCATCAAGCGCATCGAGAGACGTAGGTCATCGCTCATGCGCGCGCCGAACCGGACGAGATCGTCGCGTAGGGCGCCCATGCACTCGATGCCGATGCTCAACACCCCCACGGCCAGGGCCTGGTCGGCCAGGGGCAAATCCAACTCGACCAGCGCGGCGCCCTCGGCCTCGAGCGCCGCCAGGGCCGCGTGGCAGGCGCGTTGGATCGGTTCGGTGGCCGCCGCGAACTCGGTGCGCGGCACCCCGATGCGACAACCGCGCACGCCGCGCCCCAGGGCGGCGCGCCAGGCCGCCGGCGCTTCATCACCATCGTCCGCGTAGGCGGTCGGCGGGTCGGCGAGGTCCGGCTGCCCGGCCGTGTGGTCGAGGAAGTCCACGAGATCGGCCGTCGACGGTCCGAGGGGACCGATGTGGCTGACGGACCCACGCCCGAATGCGCTCCCGCCGCGCCCGACCCGCCCGAAGGTCGGCTTCAACCCGAAGACCCCACTGAAGCAGCTGGGGATACGAATCGAGCCGCCACCATCGGAGCCCGCGGCAATCGGTGCAAGCCCGAGCGAGACCGCAACACCCGCTCCCGTGGAGGAGCCGCCCGCACCGCGCTCCGAGTCGTACACGTTGCGCGGCATGTCGTGGTGCGGGTTCATCCCCCAAGGGTTCATCCCCCACTCGGTGGCGTGTGTCTTGGCGAAGAGCAGCGCCCCGCCCGCTCGCAGGCGCCGGACCAGGGTGCTGTCGGTCTCCGCCGGCACCTTGCGGTATGCGGTCCCCGCGCCGGTCACCAACCCCTCCATGTCGTGCTCGTCCTTGATCGGCAAGGGGAGGCCGTCGAGGGACGAGAGCGGAGAGCCGGAGCGGTAGCGGGCCTCGCTCTCGCGCGCCGCCACGCGGGCCCGCTCCCAGTCGCAGCAGATGAAGGGGCTGTGCAGCGCCAAGCCGAAGTCCTCCGCCTCCACGCGCGTGGCGACCCGCTCCAGGATCTCGACCGGAGAGTGAGCGCCCGAGGCAAAGGCCCGCCGCAGCCTGCTCCCCGCGCCACGCGCGGCGGCCTCTTCCGCCAGGCCCGCATCCTCCCAGCGGCGCGCGGGCGCGCCGGCGATCGGCCGCGGCGCGAGGTCGAGGTCGGCGCGTGCCTCTCTCGGCAGGCCACGCAACTCGGGAAGACCGTACACGCGCCCCATCCGGGACAAGAGAAAACGTGCCCCGGCGCCCGTCGACGCCAGGGCCCGCAGGAGGGCGAGGGAGCTGCCGCGCAGCCGGGGGATGTTCACAATCGGAGCCTGCTCACGTATCCGCGGATCGCCAGCGCCTTCAGGCGGCCGGAAGAACACGCGCATGGTAGCCGGGATTCCTCCGCGGGAGCCGGCACGATCACGGAATGGCATGATTGTGGATCCCGGCTACCGCCGCAGGCATCGTCTCGTCTCCATGTCCCCCTCCCCTTCGCACCCTCGCCTGCCACCGCCCGCCGGCGGTGAAGTGCGCGTGTGGCGCGCGGACCTGCGACCCGAGCCAGGCGAGCTCGAGGCGATGCGCGCGCTCCTCACGCCCGAGGAGCGCGATCGGGCCGCGCGCTTCGTATTCGAGATCCACCGCGTGCGCTGGACCATGGGACGCGGTGCCCTGCGCTCGATCCTCGGACACACGCTCGGACGCGACCCGGCGAGCCTGTCGTTCGAGCCCGGTCCCCACGGCAAACCGTTCCTGCCCGAGTACAGTTCCACGGGGCCGTGGTTCAACCTCTCCCACTCCGGTGATCGCGCGCTGTTGGCGATCGCCGCGGCGGGGGAGGTCGGAGTGGACATCGAGCTCCACGATCCGCGGCGGGCGACCGAGGACCTCATGGAGCACTACTTCGCGACCGGCGAGCGGAGCTCGATCCAGGCCATGGCCTCCTGCGAGCGCGAGCGCGCATTCTTCGACTGCTGGACGCGAAAGGAGGCGTTCATCAAGGCGGTCGGCGACGGCTTGTCCTTCCCCCTCCACGAGTTCGAAGTCCGTACAGCGCCGGAGGACGCCGCGCTGCTCTCGATCCGCGGTGACCGTGAGGCCGCAGCCGGCTGGACCCTGCGGGACATCCAACTCTCCTCTGACGCGTCGGCGGCCCTCGCCATCGAGGCCCGCGACTGCTCGATCCTCCTCGACCAGTGGTCTCTCGATCGAGGCTGAGCCGGCGGTGGTTCAGTCTTCGCTCGAGCTGATGCGCAACCGGTCGCGCACCTCATCCAGGCGGTCCAGAAACGCCTCGCGCGCATACCAGTTTCCGAGTGCGAGGCGGCGGTACATCTCCTCCAGCAGCTCCTCGGCCTCGTGCCGAACGCGCTCGTAGCGCGCCCGGCGGCGAGCCTTGCGGACCTTGGTGCCGGCCCCACGGCCCAGATCCCTCACCTCTCCCGCGAGGGTTCGCGGGGCGTCGTCTAGGGCGACGAGGCCCACGGGCTTGCCGTCCTCACAGATCGGGATGCGCCGGATGCCGCGGGCGCGCATGAGCGCAATGACATCGTCGAGGTCGGCGTCCTCGGAGATGACGACCGGGGGCGAGGTCTTCGCGTCCGCCACCCGCACGTGATTCGGGTCTCGATCGGCGGCGACCACCCTCAGGGCCAGGTCGCGGTCGGTCAGCATGCCGGTCACTTCGCCGTCGTCGTCGAGCACGACGAGGCATCCGACTCCCTCGTCACGCAGTCTGACGGCGGCTGTGCAGACGCACTCGTCCGATGAAACTGTCGCGACATTCCTGCTGATGTGGGGCGTGATCATCGCGTTTCCCTTCACTCGCGTCCGAAGACGACGCTACCCGGGGGCTCTCCGACGAGCTCGTTCTCGAAGCCGCGGAACACGGCTGCGGGAAGCTGCTGCACCTGCCTTGCGATCATCGCGACCAAGTCGTCGGCAGTGACGATTCCGACCAGTTTCCCCTCCCCGTCAATGATCGGGAGCCGCCGAACGCCGCTGGTGCGCATGAGGCGCGAGGCTTCACAGAGCGATGCGTTGCTGTTCAAGGTGATCGCGGGCCCGCTCATGCAGTCTCCGACCGAGCACCGGGCGCCGTCGAGGCCGGTCGGCAGTACGTGCAGCGCGATGTCGCGGTCGGTCACGACGCCCAAGGGCCGATCGTCGCCGTCGACGACCACGAGGGAGCCGACGTGCGTGTCTCGCATCCGTTGGGCGGCTTCCCGCGCGCTCTCGGAGGTGGTCGCGGTGCAGGGTCGCTCCAGGAATCGTTCCGTCTCGCTCATGGCAAGCTCCTTTCAAGGCAGGGAACCACGTTAGTCGAGACTCCCGCCTGCTGGCGCTTCGCCAGGTTTCGTACCTGCCGGCGTGTCTTCTGGGTAGAGGCCTGCTCGTGCCCCCGGCACGGCCGGCGAAGGGGTTTCGCACCTGGGGGCTGCGGGAGAGGCCACCTGATCGCTACGGTAACCTCCCTCACAGCCCCGGAGAGCTCTCGGTGAGCCTGGCGAGAAGAAAAGGAGCACACCCGGTGGCATCAGGTCCCAAGAGAGTCATCTACGCAGCGCTGCTAGGGAACTCGGCTATCGCCGTGATCAAGTTCGTTGCGGCGTCGATGACCGGCTCGTCGGCCATGCTGTCCGAGGCGGTGCACTCGGTCGTCGACACGGGCAATCAGCTTCTGCTCCTCCACGGCCTGCGATGTGCGCGCCGCCCTCCCGACGAGGAGTTCCCCTTCGGCCACGGCAAGGAGATCTACTTCTGGAGCTTCGTGGTGGCGCTCTCGGTCTTCGCCGTGGGTGCGGGCGTCTCCATCTACGAGGGTGTCTCGCACATCCTCCACCCGAGCCCGATCGATGACCCGACCGTCAGCTACGTCGTCCTAGGCCTCGCGTTCCTCTTCGAGGGTGCCGCCTGGTTCTTCGCCTGGCGCGAGTTCTCGCGAGCTCGAGGTTCGTTGGGGGTCTTCGAGGCCGTGCGCCGCGGCAAGGACCCCTCGCTCTTCGTCGTCCTCTTCGAGGACTCGGCCGCCATGCTCGGCCTGCTCGTGGCCTTCGCCGGGATCGCCCTCAGCCGCGCCACGGGGCTGGCGTGGCTCGACGGCGCGGCCGCGGTCGTGATCGGCCTGATCCTGGCCGGGACAGCCGTCTGGTTGGCCTACGAGACCAAGGGCCTCTTGATCGGCGAGGCCGCCGACGAACGCGTGCGCGCGGAGATCGGTCGCATCGCGATGCGTCGACCGGGCGTCCTGCGGCTCAATGAAGTGCTGACCATGCACATGGGACCGGACTTCATCCTGGTCAACCTGAGCGTGGAGTTCCGCGACGGCCAGTCAACCGAGACCATCGAGGTGGCCGTTGCGACGATCGATGCGGAGATCAAGGCGGCGCTGCCCGAAGTGCAGCGCATCTTCGTCGAAGCCGAGACCGCGCCCGACGAGGACTAGCGCTTCGGCTCCGCGCCCGAGCACCGAAGCGCCTCCCGTTGGCGGAAGGCCGGCGGAGCCGGCCCTTCGTGCGTTCCGGCGTGGAACCCCGTGAGGAGAGCGGGCTAGCTAACGCCCGCTGCGGTACGCGCGCGCTCGATGGCGTCCCGCAAGCCCTCGTGGACGGCGGCCACGGCCGCCAGCTCCCAAGCGGCCGGGTCATCGCGCAGAAAGGAGGTCTTGTCCTCGCGGTTGTCGAAGCGCGCCACGGGCAGGTGGAAGCGCCGGCCGCGCGTTTCGACGGTCACACAGCACTCGCGCCCGGAGGTCTCCTCCAGCCAGCCCATGTCGTCGGTGCCGTAGTCGCCAAGCATCACCTGCAGCGGGACACCGTGGTGCAGGATCGAGCCCGGATCGTCGGGGTCGGTCCGCGCGTCGTTACGCCGCCGCGACTCCTCGGGGGTCACCCAGACATAGAGGATGACGGCGCTCTCGAGGAGCTCGTCGGAGAGGCACGCCAGGGAGTGTCGATAGCCGAGCGGCGCGGGCAGGGGCATGTCGGCACCCTGCGGGCCCCCGCGGGCGAACTCGACGACGATCGTCTTGTCCGAGAGGTCTTCGACACGCGCCGCTTCCAGCTCGCCGAGGAACTCGCGTGCCTCGCCCTCGAGGGCTGCGGCGGCCGCGGAGCGCACCTCGTCGGAAAGGCCGGCGATCCGAGCCTCGATTCCCAATCGACCGGCCGCCTCGTCGATGCGCTCGAAGAGGTGCTCGGCGGCGGCGGTGGGAGCGGGAGCGCGGACCGAGGTCAAGCTGGCACGATCCTGGTTGATCAACTCGATCAGAGTGCCCCAGTCACGCGAGTCGCTGAATGAGCTCTGGTCGGAGTCGTAGAAGAGCCTCGCCTGTCCTGCCTCCTCGAGCACGCCGTCCACGCGACGCATGAAGTGGACGTAGGGGAAGTCGTCGAGTTGGACGGTGGGCCCGAGGCCGAAGGAACCGCGGCACTCCGCTTCGGAGAGGCTCGCGAGATAGCGCCGCACCTCCGACTTTCCGGAAGCGGGCAAGGCCAGGAGCAGGACCGTGTCGAGAGTCTTCATCGTCTGGGATCTAGGTCGCGGGGGTGGGGCGGCGGGCGCAGGATAACCGCTGGCGGCTCCAGGCGCCGCAGGTGCTCCAGCCCCGGCTATCCCCACGAGGCAGCCCATGCCCACCGTGGCTCTCCCAGCGCACTCCGCGGCCCCGGCGTCGGAGCCGGGTTGTCAGAATGAACGAGGCACAGGACAATAACACACCCTGCACCCAGGGCGGCCGAAACCACTGTCCCAACGAGACCCCAAGGGAGTTGATCATGAACCGTTTCTTCCTCCTGTCCATCGCAACCCTTGCTCTCGCCGCAACGAGCGCGCGGGCACAGTCAACGATCTACGGCCTCGACGTGCGGACCAGCTTCTTCTTCACGTCCGACACGGCCAGCTTCGTCGGGAACTACACCCAAATCGCAACGAATCAGGACCCGATCTACGCCATCGACTTCGACGCCACGGCGACGACGCTCTGGGGTATCGACTACGCTACGCTGAACTACGGCACGTTCGACCTCACGACCGGCGTCTTCACTTCCCTCGGGCTCACCAGCGGCCCGGCAGCAGCCGTGACCGGTCTGACGGCGTCCCCCGACGGCTCAACCTGGTATGTCTGCGAGTACGACGCCGCGGTCGGGATCTCCCAGCTCTACGCGGGCGACATCACGACCGGCACCTTCACGCTGGTCGGGCCCATCTGGACCGGGATCATCATCGACATCGCGTGCGACAGCCTGGGCAACCTGTACGGCCACAGCATCTCGATCGACTCGCTCCTGTCGATCGATCCGGCCTCGGGCGGCGGGACGCTGATCGGACCCACGGGCCACGCAGCGAACTTCGCTCAAGGCATGGACTTCGACTGGTCGGACGACACGCTCTACGCGACGATCTACACGGGCGGCGGGACGGGCGTCTTCGCCACCTTCGATCTCGCGACCGGCGCGGGCAACGTCCTCGAGAACACGACCTCCCTGAACGCCGAGATGGAGATCGCCATCAAGGTGGAGGCCGGGCCCGCGATCGGGACGACCTACTGCTTCGGCGACGGCACCGGCACGACCTGTCCCTGCGGAAACACGGGAGCGGCCGGGAATGGCTGCGGTAACGGGACCTTCGCGGGCGGTGCACACCTCGAGGCCACCGGAACGGTAGCCGCGTCCGGCCTCGCCTTCACCCAGGGCACGCCCAACCAGCCGATGCTGTTCTTCCAGGGCGTCAACGCCGTCAATGGTGGCGCCGGCATCGTGTTCGGTGACGGCCTGCGCTGTGCGGGGGGCTCGGTGGTCCGACTCAACGTCGAGGTGATGGACTCCAACGGGGATACGAACCTCTCCGGCACGATCCAGGGCAACGGTGGCGGCGGCGCTCCCGGTGAAACCCGCTACTACCAGGGTTGGTACCGCGACCCCGCGCTCTCTCCCTGCGGGGCTACGTTCAACCTGTCGAGCGGCGTACAGATCGACTTCTAGTCGAACACACCGAGATCAGCGGCGGGCGCCCCGCTCCGTTCGGGCGCCCGCCCCGACCGCCCGTTCCCGGCGGCAAGCCCGGAGTGGGCGCTCAGGGGGTAAACGTGACCTGATTCCCGGTGGTCAAGTTGAATCCGCTTCCACACCAGCCGCCGCTGGGGTCCCGATACCAGACCTGGAACATGCGCGTGTCTCCCGAGGACCAGCCACCGGTAGCGCCCAGCCCCGCGCCCCAGTTCGCGACGCCGGCGGTGTTGGGAACCTGAACGCCAAGGCGCACGACCGTGCCCCCGGCGCAGCGCAGGCCGTCGCCAAACGGCACCCCGTTCCCACCGTTGAGTGCGGTAGTCCCGGCAAAGAGCAACGCGGGCTGGCTCGGGATCACGTGCACGGCCTGGAAGCCGAGGTCATCGACCGATGCGCTGCTCGAGCCGTTCGAGAACAGGATGGCCCCGTACATGAAAGTCGAGTTCCTGCAACCCGCGCCCCCCTGGCCGTAGTTCCCGCAAGGCGGGGCGGCGCCGGTACCGTCGCAATAGCAGAACGTCGCGCCCGGCCCGTCCTCCACGGTAATCACGCCAACCATCCCATTGGTGATGTGCGGGATGCACACGTAGTCGTAGCGGTTACCGGGTCGCGGCCACTGCGCAAGAAACGCCGCGTCGAAGGTGACTTCGACGACCTGGTTCCCCGAGGACAGCAGCGAGTGAAACGCTTCGCTCCCGTCGAGGTTCGCGTCGGTCCCCTCGGTGACCGTGTGGAAGTCACTCGTCCAGACCCAACGCACCGTATCGCCGACGTTGATGGTCAGGTCGTTGGAGTTGAAACCCATTCCTTGCTGCCAGACTTCGACGATGTCGGAAGCAGCAAGAGGGGAGAGGAGCGGAAGAAGCAGACCGGCGAGGAGCCGGCGTGAAGAGGGTTGCATGTCGATGGGTGGGTTGGAGTCTCGTTCCGTCTGTACGTCCCGCTCCAGGATAGTGAACTCCCACCTGACCAGGGAGGGAATCGGATCTCCTGGCAGGAGTGGGCCCTGCAAACGAGGCGGGGGGCGGGCCGAGCGAGCGGTGGATTGCGCCCGGTAGTCCCCGCGGATCGCCCTGGAACGGTCCGCTCCAGGCTGCGATTGGCGGAGCATAATGACGGCGCGTTCCCCCGCCCCCCTCCGCACACCCCATCGCCATGAACCTCCGAGCATCCCTGCTGCTCCTGTCTATCGCCGCGCCCGGCGAGACTCTCGTCTGGACGCCTCAGGAGAGTGGCTGTGAAGCCAGCCTGCGCGGCCTATGCGCTGTGAACGAGCGGGTGTGCTGGGCCAGCGGCGCCGACGGCACAATCCTGCGTACCGTCGACGGGGTGCACTGGGAGCGCTGTGCGATCCCCGGGGACGAGTCCCTGGACTGGCGGGACATCCATGCCTTCGACGCCGAAACGGCGGTCGTCGTGAGTGCGGGCCAGCCGGCACGGATCTGCCGCACGAAGGACGGCGGGGCCAGCTGGGCGCGGGCTTTCGAGCACGACGACGAGGCGGCGTTCTTCGACGGGATGGCCTTCTGGGACGAGCAGCGGGGGCTGGCCTTCAGTGATCCGATCGACGGTCGGGTGGCGGTCGTCGTGACCGAAGATGGAGGCCGGAGCTGGCGCTCGGTCGAGCCGGGGGCGCTGCCCGTCTCACCCGAGGGCGAGGCCGGCTTCGCGGCCAGCGGCAGCAGCCTGCGCGTGCGCGGGAGCGCGGAGGCCTGGATCGGCTTGGGCGGCCCCCACGGCGCCCGCGTCCTGCGCACGAGAGACGGTGGCGCGAGTTGGACAGCCGCCCGAACGCCCGTGCTCTCGGAGACGAAATCGACGGGCATCTACTCCCTCGCGATCGGCCCGCGGGATCGCCTCATCGCCGTCGGCGGCGACTACACGCGCGAGGACCTGCGCCGGGCGAACATCGCCGTCAGCGACGACGGTGGCGCGAGTTGGTGCGCCACCGGCGGTGCGCCGCCTTGCGGCTACCGCTCCTGCGTCGAGCTCCTCGCCGGGCGTCCGGGACCGACGCTGGTCGCCGTCGGCCCCACTGGGAGCGACGTGTCCACCGACGGCGGAGACTCCTGGCGCCGCTTCTCCGAGCTCGGCTTCCACGCGGTCTCGTGCGCGCCGGACGGAACGGCGTGGGCCGCCGGCGCCGGTGGGCGACTCGCGCGCCTCGATCGCAGTCGTGGTCGCCGGGCCGCGTGGAACGGCTTCCGCGGACCCAACGGCACAGGCGTCGCCCAGGGCGGCCCTTTCCCTCAGGCCCTCGGCCCACAGACGAACGTGGTCTGGGAGCGCCCACTGGCCGTGGGGCGCTCCTCGCCCGTCCTGACCCGCGATCTCGTGGTGCTGACGGGTGTCGCGGAGGAGCGCCTGTTCACCTACGCGCTCGACCGCGAGACGGGCGAGACGCGCTGGCGGCGCGAGGCCCCGCGCCCGCGGCGCACGAGCTTCCACTCCAAGAACGGGCCGGCGGCCGCGAGCGCCACCGCGGGGGAGGAGACGATCGTGGTCTTCTTCGACGAGTTCGGCGTCCTGGCCTACGACCACGACGGCGCCGAGCGCTGGCGCGTGCCCATGGGCCCTTTCGTGAACATCTACGGCATGGGCGCCTCGCCGATCCTGCACGAAGGCGCGGTCGTCATCGCCTGCGACCAGACGAGGGGCTCCTTCGTCGTCGCCCTCGCGGAGGAAGATGGCCGCGAGCTCTGGAGACAGGAACGCCCCCGAGCGGTCAGCGGGCACTGCACGCCGGCCCTCTACACGCGCGCAGGGGCGGACACGGAGGTCCTGGTGGCGGGGTCCTTCCAACTCGACGCCTACGACCTCACGACGGGCGAGCGGCGCTGGTGGGTGAACGGCCTGCCGGCGGAGATGAAGTCCGTCCCGGTTGTGCTGAACGACACGGTCTGGGTCCACGGCTACTCCTTGCCGCTGAACGACCACGGCAACCAGATCGAGCTCGCAGCCTTCGCGCGGGCTGTCGGAGAGATGGACGCGAACGGCGACGGACAGCTCTCCGCTGACGAGATCAGCGAGCCGAAGGTGGCAGACTCCTTCCGCTTCATCGACCTCGACGGGGACGGGGGGCTCGACGCGCACGAGTGGGAGCTCACGCGCGCCTTCTTCACCTCCGCGAACTGCGCCATGGCGATCCGGCTAGGCGGCAGCGGGGACCTGACCGCAAGCGGCGTGCGCTGGCGCGCCTACCGCTCCCCGCCTCAGCTACCGTCTCCCTTGGTCCACGGCGGCGTCTACTACATGCTGAGCGACCAGGGCGGGTTACTGACGCTCATCGATCCCGACACGGGAGAGCGGTTCGGACGCGAGCGTCTGGCGGAAGGGATCGACGACTACTTCGCATCTCCGGTCGCCGCGGACGACAAGGTCTACCTGCTGAGCGAGTCGGGCATCCTCTCGGTACTGAAGTGCGGCAGGGAACTCGCCGTTCTGCACCGGGCCGAGTTCGGCGAGCTGTGCCACGCCACGCCGGCCCTCGAAGACGGCCGCATCTGGCTGCGCACCCGGGAGCGCCTTTTCTGCTTTGGGATTCGGTGAGCAGAGAGTGCTAGGGGTGAGCCACGTAGTAGGGAAAGCGCTACTCTGAACCGCCCAGCGCACTCCATCGCCCTCCCCGCCGCCGTCTCACCCATGCCGACGCCCTCGCTGCCGACCCTGCTCCTAGCCATCGCCCCGCTCCCCGTTCCCGATGGCGGTGCGGTGCCCATCGAACTCGATCGAGGCGATCGCGTTTGCCTTCTGGGCACCGCGCTCGCGGAGCGAATGCAGCACGACGGCTGGCTGGAGACGCTGCTTCAGCTGCGCCTGCCCGAACACGAGCTCTCCTTCCGCAACCTCGGATTCTCCGGCGACGAGCTCTCCGTGCACCGGCGGATGATGAACTTCGGGAAGCTCCCCGAGGACGATCTGGAGCTGAATCTGCCGAACGAGCGATTCCTCGTCTGGGACCGCTTCCTCAGCCACTGCGACGCGGACGTGCTCTTCGCCTTCTTCGGCTACAACGAGTCCTTCGCGGGAGAGGCGGGCTTGGAGCGCTTCCGGGATGACCTCGAGACTTTCGTCGACCACGTCGCCGAGCAGCGCTACAACGGCGAGGGCGCGCCGCTCCTGGTCCTCCTCTCTTCGATCCCCTTCGAGGATCTCGGAAACGACAGCCTGCCCGACGGCGCCGACCACAACCGCCGCCTCGAACTGTACAACGCCGTCACGGCGGCGGTCGCCGCCGAGCGCGGCGTTGGATTCGTGGACCTTTACGGGCCCATGAATGAGCGCTACGCCGCGAGCGACACGCCCCTCACGATCAACGGCATCCACCTCACCTCGCGTGGAAACGAGGCACTGGCGGAGATCATCGCGGCCCGCATCGCACCGGCAAGGAACGCCCGAGACGACGCACAACTCGAGGGGCGCGTGCGCGAAGCGGTGATCGCCAAGAACCTCCTGTGGTTCAATCACTACCGCGCCACTGACGGCTACAACGTCTACGGCGGTCGTTCGCGCGAGCGCTACCCGCGCGGCAACAGCCTGCCAGACGTTCCGCGCCTGACGAACTACGAGGTGATGCAGCAGGAAATGACGGTCCTCGACGCGATGGCGGACCGTGACGATCGGCTCATTCACTCCATGGCGGAAGGCGGCGCGGCCTCCGGCGACGAAGTCGAACTGCCTGCCCTGATCGCGGTGCAGACCAACAAGCCCGGTCCAGGACCCGACGGGGCTTTTCCGTTCCTCGACGCTGACGAAGCGCGCAAGCGGATGACCGTGGCGCCCCACATGCGGGTCGATCTCTTCGCCGACGAGAGCCGCTTCCCAGAGCTCGTCAACCCGGTGCAGATGGCCTTCGACAATCGTAATCGCCTGTGGGTCGCGGCCTGGCCGACCTACCCGCACTGGCGGCCGGATCAGCCGCTGAACGACAAGCTCCTGGTGCTCGAGGACACGGACGGAGACGGGCGGGCGGACATCTGCGAGGCCTTCGCCGATGACCTCCACAACCCGACCGGATTCGAGTTCTACGACGGCGGCGTGATCGTCGCGGCCATCCCCGACCTGTTGTACCTCGCCGACACCGACGGGGACGGGCGCGCGGATGTCCGCAAGCGACTGTTGCACGGGATCAGCTCGGGGGACACGCACCACTCCGCCAATAGCTTCGTCCTCGGGCCCGACGGCGCGCTCTACTTCCAAGAGGGCACCTTCCACCGCTCCCAGATCGAGACGATCCACGGGCCGATGCACAACAACGACGGCTGCGTCTGGCGCTTCGAGCCGCGCACTTGGCGAGTGGAGCGCTACGTGCCCTACAACTTCGCGAACCCCCACGGGCACGTCTTCGACCGCTGGGGCCAGGACTTCGTCACCGACGGCACGGGCAACGTCAATTACTACGCCCTGCCCTTCTCGGGGTTTATCGCCCACCCCGCCAAGCACTCGGGCTACTTCCCGTTCTTCAAGCAACGCAGCCGCCCCTGCGCCGCGACGGAAATCCTCTCCAGCGAGCACTTCCCTGTGGAACTGCAGGGCAACTACCTAGTCTGCAACGTGATCGGGTTCCAGGGGATCTTCCAGTACGAGATCGTCGACGACGGATCCGGCTTCTCGGCGGTCGAGGTGGACCCGATCGTACAGAGCTCCGACCCCAACTTTCGCCCGGCGGACGTGGAGATGGGACCCGACGGCGCGATCTACTTCCTGGACTGGCACAACCCGATCATCGGCCACCTCCAACACCACCTGCGCGATCCCAGCCGCGACGCGGAGCACGGACGGGTCTACCGCGTGACCTACGAAGACCGGCCTCTCTCCACACCGCCCGCCATCGCGGGACAGGGGATCGAAGCCCTGCTGGCGTTGTTGGGCTCGCCCGCTGATCGTGTGCGCTATCGAACACGGATCGAGCTCTCCCGCCACGACTCAGACGAAGTCGTCCGCGCGGCCGCGGGGTGGGCGGCGGAGCGCGACGATACCGCCCCCGGCTACGAGCACGATCTACTCGAAGCTCTCTGGCTCCACCAGCAGCACGACCGCATGGATCGCGAGCTGCTCGTGCGCTGCCTGCGAGCCGAGGACCCGCGCGCGCGGGCCGCGGCGACCCGCGTCTTGCGTGCCATGCGCGGACAAGTGACCGACGCCGTGGAGCTGCTGCACGTCCAGGCGGGCGACGAGCACCCCAGGGTGAGGCTCGAGGCCGTGGTGGCCGCCAGCGCGTTCCAGTCGAGCGAGGCCGCGGGCGCGGCATTGGAGGCCCTGCGACACCCCACCGACCGCTTCCTCGATTACGCCTTGCGCGAGACGATGCGTGCCCTCGAGGTCCACTGGCGAGAGGCCCTGGCCGAGGGTCGTCCCCTCGTCAGCGACAATCCCGCCGGGATCGAGTACCTCCTGGAGCGGGTCGGCCCCGAGGAGCTCCTGCGCCTCCCGCGTGTCCAGGCGGTGCTCCAGGCGCTGCTCACGCGCCACGGCGTCGAGGAGGAGCTGCGCTTGGAGGCCGCCGCCGAGCTGGCACGCGAGCGCGGCACCAGCGTCGGCGGGGAGATCCTCGCGGCCATCGGGGTCGTCGATCGCTCCCAGGGCGCGCACGCGGCGCACGTCCTCCGCGGGCTCGGTGAGCTGCTCACGACCAGACTCTCCGACAGCTTGCGCCCCGCCCTGGAGGAACTCACTGAGCGGGGACACAACGACCTCACACGCGAGCTGGCCAGTGCGGCGCTGGTTACGCTGGATGGGACCTTTGACGTGCTCTGGACGAAAGCAGCCCGCTCGCGCGACGGTCTACAGTCGATCCTCGGCGGCGTCGGCTTGGTCGCGGACCCCGAGCTCCGCACGGAGCTCTACGGGAGAATCCGCCCGTTGATGTTCGCCCTGCCGCCGGCCCTCGCCCGCGACGAGGGCGGACAGGTCCGCGGAGAGCCGGGCCTGGCGGTCGCCGCCTTCGAGCCCGCGCCTCGTGACGCGCAGCTCGAGACCTTTGCGAACCTCACGGCGACGAAGCTGTTCCGCGCACCGAAGGTCACCCACGAGCTCCCGATCAACGGGCGCAGCGATTCCTACGGACTGCGCTTCGAGGGCATCCTGCGCGTCCCCGTCAGCGGGCGCTACACCTTCAGCACGCGCTCGGATGACGGCTCGCGCTTGTACATCGATCGCACCTGCGTCGTGAACAACGACGGCGATCACGGCATCGCGGAGCGCAGCGGTTCGATCGAGCTCGAGGCGGGCCGCCACCCGATCGTGGTCACCTTCTACGAGCGTGGCGGCGCACAGCACCTTTCCGTCGCCTGGGAGGGCCCGGGGTTCTCCAAGCGCCCGATCCCCGACGAGGCCTTGGGCGGCGACGGCTCGCGCAGAGTGCGCTCGGCGGCCATTCGGGCCATGGCGCACGTTCCCGGCCACGAGGAGGAGAAGTTCAGCGACACCGCACACTTGATCGGCGAGGGCACACTGCTCGGCGAAGCGATCGAGCTGCTGGACGGGGTGAGGGTCGAACGAGTTTCCACCAAGGGGGTGCGCTCCGGCGTGGACGCCATCGCCGCCTACGTCGCCGGGCTGGACGCGCGGGAACGAACCCGCCCCGACGTCGTGGCTGCGCTCGAGCTCGGCCGGGAGCTGGCCGACGCCCTGCCGGCGGCGCAAGCCGACACGGCCCATTCGCAGCTCGCCGGCTTGGGGGGATCGATCGTCTTGATCCGCACGCTCCCCCACCGCATGCTCTACGACTTGACCGAGTTCTGGGTTGACGCCGGCGAGCCGGTCGCGGTGCTGTTCCAGAACAACGATCTGATGCCCCACAACCTGGTCATCACCGCCACCGGTGCGTTGGAGCGCGTCGGCCGAGCGGCGGAGGCACTGACCGGGGACGGGAGCCGAGGCTTCATCCCCGAGACCGACGAGGTCCTGTGGTACACGGGCCTGTTGAATCCCGGCGAGTTCGAGCGGTTGAGTTTCGTCGCCCCCACGACCCCCGGCGACTACCCGTTCGTCTGCACGTTTCCGGGCCACTGGGCGGTGATGAACGGCGTGATGCACGTCGTGGAGGAGCTGACGGGGGATCACGTGGTGACGCGGCGAGAAACACAAGCGCCTCCCACACCCACGCGCGAGTTCGTCCACGATTGGAACACCGATGACCTGCTGCCCCTCATCGAGGGCGACTGGGCGGCGGGGCGCTCCTCAGAACGAGGGCGGAGCCTGTTCGCCGACACCGGCTGCATCAAGTGCCACGCATTCGGCGGCGAGGGAACGGCGGGAGGTCCCGATCTCTCACAAACGGCCGCGAAGTACGAGGCCGCCGAACACCTCAGGCACATCATCGAGCCCTCGCTGGAGATCCTCGAGGGATACGAGGCCCACTACATCCGTCTGTGGGACGGATCGAGCGTGATCGGGCGTGTCCTCGCGGATGATGATGCCGAGCTCCGGGTGCTCCAGGACCTCCAGGAACCCGAGCGCGTGACCGTCGTGGACGTCGAGGAGATCGAGTCTCGACGCGTGACCCCCCTCTCGCCCATGCCGACCGGGCTGCTGGTCACCCTCGACCAAGACGAGATCCTCGATCTCCTGGCCTACCTGCGCTCGACCGCAGGTGAGGACGAGCGTTGACAACTGCCGCCCCTCACACGGGGCTCGCCATCGCGGCGGACTTGCCGTCTCCCCTCTCGATCTGCGGTTTCCTCGCCACCTTCGAGCCCTCCACTGGCGCTCTGACTTGGAGGGTCGGCTACACGGTGCCCCTCTTCCTCTCCGTCCTGCTCGCCCAGGGAGGTCTCCGCCCACTTCGATCCAGGAGCGAGCGATGATCCTCCGCGGTACGAGACCGACGCGGGTGCACCGCGGAGGCGCGCGCGCCCGGCTCCTCGCGGTGATCTGCCTCGGCGCCTTGGCTCTCGGTTTCGCCGGAGCCCGCGGCTGGCTGAGCCCACCCGGCGCAACGGAGCCCCGGTCCGTTCGCGGGCTCGACTCGCCCCGAAACCTGCTACTCGTGACCCTGGACACGACCCGCGCAGACCGCATCGGTTGTTACGGGTACGGCTCGGCGAGCACTCCTACCCTCGACGCCCTGGCGCGGGACGGAGTCCTGTTCGAACAGTGCATCACGCCCGCGCCGATCACACTTCCCTCCCACGCGACGATCCTGACCGGACTGCAGCCCTACTCCCACGGCGCGCGCAGCAACGGGACACACCACCTCCCCGCCGAGGTCGCGACGCTCGCCGAGCGCCTTTCGGCGGAGGGCTTCGCCACCGGCGCTGTGATCTCGGCCTTCGTGCTCGACTCGCGCTTCGGACTGGACCAGGGGTTTGACGCCTACGACGACGACCTCTCGCATGGCAAGGGCGACACCGCCAGCGGCTTCCGTGAAACGCGTGCGGATGACACCCTGCGCCGGGCGCGCGCGTGGCTGGAACGGCGCGGCGGAGAGCGCTGGTTCCTCTGGGTCCACCTCTTCGATCCACACTCCGACTACGCGGCGCCCGAGCCCTGGGGAGCGCGCTTCGCAAACTCGCCCTATGACGGGGAACTGGCGTACGTGGACGCGGAGCTCGGCAGGTTCCTGACTTGGCTCGAGGAGCGGAAGCAGCGGGAGGAGACGCTCGTCGTCGTGACCTCGGATCACGGCGAGTCCCTCGGAGAGCACGGCGAGCGCACCCACGACACGTTCCTGTACGACGCGACGACGCGCGTACCGTTGATCCTGGCTCACGGTCGGCTTGACCGCGGGCGTCGAGTCGATCAGGTCGTCGGTTCGGTGGACATCGCGCCGACGGTGCTGGAGCTGCTGGGGTTCGAGGGCGCCGGGAGGTCGGACGGCCGCTCGCTGGCCCGCCTCACTCGCCCCGACGGGGCCCCGCTCGAGGCGCGCGAGGCCTACTCCGAGTCGATGTTCCCCTACTACAGCTACGGCTGGGCGCGCCTGACCGCCCTGCGTAACGAGGCCTGGCGGTACGTGCGCGCGCCGCGCCCGGAACTCTACGATCTGAAGGCCGACCCCGGCGAGCGGTCCGAAGTGAGTGGCGCCCGCCCCGATGTCGCCGCCGACCTCCATGCTCGCCTTGACGCCCTGCTCCCCGCGAGGGAGGCCGACGCCCGCCCCCTCACCGGCCCCGGCGCCGATCCCGATGTGCGCGCCGCCCTCGCCGACCTCGGCTACGTCCTCGGCGGAGACGAGGCTCCCGAGCCAGTGGAACGAGCGGACCCCAAGGACCGTGTGAGGGAGATCGCCCGGGCGCAGAAGGCCGAGGGCCTACGCCTCGCAGGGCGCCTCGACGAGGCCGCGGCCCTCTATCGCCTCGCGGTGGCCGAGAATCCCGCCGCCGTCCCCCTGCGCGATGCCCTGGCGTCAATCCTGATCGAGCAGGACGACGAGGCCGAAGCCCTCCGCATCCACCGTGGTTCCCTGACTCTCGCAGGTCGTAGAGCCGACAACTTCATGGTGGTCGCGGACCTCGAGCGCCAACTGGGCGTCGGCGACTGGCGCGCCTCCCTCGAGCTCGCCAAGGCATTCGACCCGCACGACCCGCGCCCGTGGGTGAGCCAGGCTGACTTCGCTCACCTGCCCGGCGATCCCGAGGCGGCGCTCGCCGCCTACCGCAAGGCCCTGGAGCTCGACCCGCGACACGCGCCCGCTTGGCTGGGTGTCTGCCGCATCGAGACCCTCCGGCGCAACGCTCCGGCCGCGGTCGCGGCCGGCCGCAAGGCCGTGGAAGCCGCTCCAAGCTCGGCCCTCGGTTGGTACGAGCTGGGCGCGCTGTACGTGGCGACGAACGAGCAGCAACTGGCGCGGCCCTGCCTGGAGCGCGCGAAATCTCTCGATGGGACCAACGTGAAGGCGCGCGTCCTGCTGGCCCTGGCACAGCTGAAGCTGGGCGAGCAGATCGCCGCGGAGAGCGAGCTGCGGGGGGCCTGGGCGCTCGACCCCGCCGCGACCGAGCGGTTCGTCACCTCCGCTCCCGCCCTGGCGCCGCTTCTCGAGCGCGTCCGCTGAGGCGTGCTCAAGCCCGGGCGTGAACCCACTCGAAGGCCGCACGCAGCTGACTGAGGCGGTAGGGTTTCTCGATGCAGACGACGTTCGCAGCAAGCGCGCAGTCGGCGAGAGTGTTGCCAGAGGCGATGATGACGGGGAAGTCGCGGCGGATCTCTCGCAGGCAACGCATCAACTGCAGTCCGTCGAGGGGCATCATCCCCAGATCGAGCAGGGCGAGGTCGAAGTCATCGGGAACGCGCTCAAAGCGACGCAGAGCCGCTCGCGGATCCTCGAAAGGCGTGGGATCGTGCCCCAGGGACTCGAGGACCTCGCAGGCACTGCGTAGGACCATGGGCTCATCGTCCACGACGAGGACGCGTTTGGGATCGGCTCCCCTTGACTCCGTCAGGCCGTTGGCCGCGACTGCCGCGACCTCCTCGCGCCCTCGGCGAGGAAGCTCGACGCGAAATGTCGCGCCGCACCCGACTTCGGAGTCCACGACGATGCTCCCGCCCAGATCGCGCACGATCTGCCGCACGACTGTCAGGCCAATCCCGCATCCGCCGTGGACCTCGGTTCCGTCGCGCTTGGTGCTGAAGAGCGGCTCGAAGCAGCGCGAGAGCGTCTCCTCGCTCATGCCCGCTCCCTCGTCGCTGACCTCGAGGACCACGGTTCCCTCCTCCAGGCTCGTCGAGACGTCCAACAGGCCGCCGCGTGTCATCGCGTCGAGGGAGTTCAGAACGAGATTGGAGATGATCTGGCGCAGATCGCGGCACGCGGCGTTCGTTCGCACGCCATCGCCGGACCGATTCGTTCGGCGGAAGGTCACTCCTGCCTCCACGGCGGCAGGAGCCACTTGACGCAGGATGTTCGCGATGACCTCTCCGAGATGGGGAGCGTCCTCGGCCTCCGGCGGCTCGAACCCGGGCCTGTCGAAGCGCACGCTTCGCAGCAGGTCGACCGCCTCGTTGAGAGTCAGTGACGCGCGTCGAATCCACTCTTCCCGACCGCGCATCGAGCCTCCGGCAGCCTCCTGATCGAGCAGGAGCTCCAGGTAGTTGATCGCCGGAGTGAGGGAGTTCTTGATCTCATGGAGAGTTCCGACCGCAAGGAGGGTCTCGGTCTGGATGCGGTCCTTGAGCATCAGCTCGCGGCGCAGGGCTACCAGATGTCCGAGCTGCGTGCTCATGGCCCGTAGGGTGTCCAACATCAGCGGAGTCGGTTCGCCAGGTTCCGACCCGAGGACACACAGGGCGCCGATGCAGCAGCCGGGGAACACCTCGATCGGCGTGCCGACGTAGAAGCGGATCCCGGCGTTCCGGACGAGGTCGGTGTCGTTGAAGCGCGAATCCCGGCTCGCGTCGGAGACGACCAGCGTCTCCCCCCCGTCCACGACGGCTCCGCAGAAGGACCCGGCGCGTTCGATCTCACGCAGGTCGACGCCGCTGACCGACTTCAGGTAGACGTGGTCTCGATCCACCAGGGAGAGCGCCGCGATCGGACGCTGAAACACGGCCGCGAGCAGGCGAACCTGCTCGTCGAAGAGGGGCTCGTCACTCGTGTCGAGCAGCCCGGTTTGTCGCAGGGCCGCGAGTCGGGAGTCCTCCGAGAAGTGCGTGGACAGCTTGCTCATCGGGATGTGCGCCTTCCTTGGCTGGCCTCCGGACCGCGCTCGTCAGAGCGGAATCCCACGGGTGCCCGAGCGTCCCGAGCATGGGGCGTTGCTCCGAGGCTCGAACGGGCTTGTTGAACACTTGGGTCATGGTTGCAGAGCACGCCCCCTCACGGCGCGAGGCCTCCACCGCGCCGATTCCGGGAGGGCATCTCGAAGACACCGAGCCCCTCGGGGTCGAGAGGAACGAGGAGTCCCCCCTCCATAGACCTCATTCTCGCTTTTCCCAAGGGTTGCGACTACTTGTTGGCGGGCAGGGCGAGGTTGGAAGATCCAACGACAGCGGCGAGCGAGGGTGCATCACCCCTGGTGAGCTCCCAGGTGCCCCTCAGGCGCCGCTCTCGACCGGGGGATGGCCGGGGAGGAACACGAGGAAGGTAGTCTCGCCCCCGGGATCGCTGCGCAGGGAGATCTCGCCCTCCGCCCTCTCGACGATCTCTCGCACGATCGAGAGGCCGAACCCCGTTCCACGTCCGCGCCCCTTGGTGGTGAAGTACGGCTCGAAGATCCGTGACTGCGCGGCCTCGGGGATGCCGGGTCCATCGTCGCTCACCTGCAGGACCGTCACCGAGTCCGCGGAGGCGAGCCTTGGGCTCACTCGGCCGTGCACGCTCTCATCGTGAGCCGCGATTCGGACGCGCACGCAACCTCCCTCGACAGGCAGGGAATCACGGGCGTTGCTGACCAGGTTGAGCACGATCTGGTCTAGAGAGATGCGCGGCAGCAGCAGGTCGGGCAAGCCGGGTTCGCACTCGAGCTGCAAGACCCCCGCCTCCACGCCGGCAAAGGGTGAGAGCAGGACGACGCACTCGTCGAACCAGTCCTGGACGACGAGCGGGCCGCTCCCGATCTCCGGTTCGTGCCGGCTGAACGCGAGCAGCTTCTCCGTGAGCTCAGTCGCTCTCTGGGAGGCGAGCAGGACCTCGGAGATGTTGCGCGAGAGCGTCCCCTCGTCGGGCGAGCTGAGCTCTATCAGCTCGGCGTATCCGACGATCACGGTCAGGAGGTTGCGGAAGTCGTGGGCGATCGAACCTGCGAATTGGCCGAGCTGCTCGATCCGTTGGAGGTGGTGGATTTCCTGCTCCCGCCGCCGCAGCTCACCGACCTTGTCACGCACGCGCTGCGCGAGGTCGCTCTCCCGAGCATCGTGGGCAGCGATCAGGGAGAGGAGCGCGTCCTTGAGAGAGTCAACCTCGCGGAAGCTGGTGAAGTCGAAGTCGACTTGGTGACCCTCGCTCGCGCGGACGACGGCGTTTTCCAGGCGCTCGACCGGACCGGCGATCGACCGCGCGCACCAGAGGAGGAGGTAGAGGACCAGGAACGCGTAGAGGGCGAAGGTCAAGCCGGCGAGGGTCACTTGGCGGGACTTGCGGCGAGCCATGAGCGTCGCGAGACCCCGCGAGAGGTCAGCAGCGGCGACCTCGCTGTCCTCCATGGCCGCCACGAGCTCGTCGGCGAGCGCCCGCGCCTGCTCGCCGTCCACGGCGTCACTCCCCTGTTCGCTGGCCTGCCGATCGATGAGCAAGATCCTCCCGATCAATGCGTCGATGCGTTCGAGCAGTAGGAGATGAGCCTCGGCGCTACCGATCAGCTCCCGCGCGGAGGGCGCGGCATTCTCCAGCGCAGAGACCAGACCACCCTCGGCGATGGACTCTTGCAGCTCGCGCCGCAGGAAGTCCTGACTCATCAGGAGCGCATCGAGGTGGTAGCTCGTGACGCCGGCCGTGTCGGGGAGCTGGAAGATGTCCAGGGCGTTGAGCACGACGCTTGTGGAGCGCGAGACCCGCGCTTGACTACGCTCCACGGCCCGCACGCTGGCCTGTCCGCTCTCTTCGATCCTGCGCAGACGGGCGTAGTGCCACGAGCTGGCGGCGGTCAGGCTGATCCCCAGGACACTGGAGGTCAGGACGACGAGCAGGATCTCCGTGCGGAAGGAGCGTGCGGTGCGGCGTCGAGATGCGGGCGCGCGCCCGCCCCGCTCCTCGCGTGCCGGAGCAGCACTCACTCTTGCTCGCATCCCGTCTCCTCCGCTTCCTCCACGGGAGGGCGTGGCGCCAGGTAGCCCAAAGCCCGCATGCGGGTCCCCCACGCCCTCTCGGTCGTGGCGATCGCCTTCGCGGCAATCCGCACGAGGTGCACGACGATGCGGCGCTCGGCGGTGGAGCTCTCCGCGAGGCCGAGGGCCGCGATGCCGGTGGGGCTCAGCACGCCGCCGGTGGCGTCGAGCCAGCTCCGCAAGGTCTTGGAGTCGGCACCTCTCACGCGCCGTCCGAGGTCACCGCGACCCTGCAGCCAGGCCTTGGCACGACCGCGATACTGGATCACGGAGTAGTCGCTCACGCGCAAATCGCGGTCGAGGAAGACAGCCATGAAAACCAGACCGTGGTCGCCCGGCTCCGAGTGGATCCGGAGTAGACCGTGGGCCTTGCCCTTGGCATCGACGGGTACGTAGAGCATGTGGCGCCCGAGCTCACTGCGCCCGATTCCCAAGGCGAGGTCGCGACTGATCTCACCGCGCTGGGCCGCGCTGATGCGACCGGGGAAGACCCGCACGTCGGCGATGCTGTCCACTGGCAGGAACCGTGGCAGGAGGCGCTTGTAGCTGCGGTAGGAACAGAACGGGCTGGTGCGGTCCGGCTGCTGGAGGGCGGTGGCGGGCACGGTGACGGCCAAGGCGCACAGGAATGCGAGGCCGATCCTGGTCACGGCTCGCACGCCCGGGCGCAGAGCCTGGTGAGGGAAGCGGCCTAGAATCGGTATCTCCACTGGATCGCCAGGGCGTCGCCCTCGCCGGCGGCGGCGGGAGCGACGATGTCCCGACTCCACTCTACACCGATCGTGGCGCTCGCTCCCAGCGTGTGCCGCGCCCCCAGGCGCAGGGACTGGTAATCCTGCCAGCCCTCGGCCTCCCCGAAGCCGTAGCCGACGATTTGTGCGTAGGTCAGCACGCTCTCGTCATCCGACGTGCGATTCACCTCGAAGAGCGCAGACCAGACGTCCTCGTCACCGTTGCTACCGAAGCTCGCCTCTCCCAGGACGGCGAAGCTCGGGCGGCGCCAGCGACAATCGATCCCGAAGCGCGTGCGATCCGGCGTGGGGAAGGCCTGCAGATCGCCGGGAGCGTCCTGTCCCGTCAAGTGCGCGTCCATGAAGGAAGCGCCGTAGCTGAGGTTCTCCGTCAAGGAGTTGCCGATGCGCAGACAGAAGGCGTAGCTGCCATCGGCGCTGCGGTAGTCATTGCCGCTCCCACGCGTGAGGGAGACGTGGTAATCGACGCCGGCGTGCTCACTGTGGAGGCCCGTGCCCCAGTCGGCCTTCAATCCCAGATTCCGGGCGTTGGAGTACTGGCGCAAGGTCCCGTTCGTGTCAACCTGACGCTCGAGCCCGAAGGGGAGCTCGAAGTGTCCAGTCAACCAGGACAGGCCGCGGTGCTCCCAGCGCGTGACGTCCAAGGAGACGTAGCGCCACTGCACCTCCCAGTCCTGCGGCTCGTCGAAGAGGAGCGGCGTCATCGGAAGGCCGTCGGCGAGCAGGAAGAAGGGCTGTAGCAGCAGGGTGCCGATCGAGCGCCCGTCGCCGAAGGTGAGCTCCTCAACGTAGTCCAGACCGATCCAGCTCAGCACACCCGGCGGGCCGCTCGCCGGACGGTAGACGACCCGCGTGGCGAGGTCGACGGCGAGCTCGGCCGCGGGACGAAGTTCGAAGAGCCAGTCGTCGAAATCCACCTTCCATGCGCCGGGGGGCCGCGCCGCGCCGATCTCGTCGAGCGGTTCCTGCCCGGCTCCCGCCACGCGAGGGGGCGGGGGATCGCCAGGCGCGGCGCAAGCCGCGCACACAAGTGACAGGGGGAGGAGATACACGGGAGAGGTGAACGGCGGGCCCACGGGATCGCCCGGCGGGTCTCGCAGGGCGTGATCGGACGAGCTCCTCTTGCTGGAGCCAGCCCCCTCACATCGTCCAGCTAGTAACCCGTGGAAGAAGGGCCGTAACGAGCCGATGCCGTGTTCATCGCCGCAAGGGGGGGAAACCGAAACGGCGCAGGCGGCCCTGTAGGGCCGTCGAACACGAATTCCCGAGCCCGACCGGGCAGCGGTGGAGAGGGCGAAGTCGTGGTCGGGCGACCTTCAACGGGCTGCTAGTCCATCATGAGCCGCTTCAGACGCGATACGACCGAGGAGTGGATTTGGCAGACGCGGCTCTCGGTCAGCGAGAGCATCTCGCCGATCTCGCGCATGGGGTGGCCGACCTCGTAGTACTGCTCGATGATGAAGCGCTCCTTGTTGGAGAGGGAGCGCGTGAGACCGTGCATGGCGTCGCGCTGCACGAGGTTCTCCATGGGCGCTTCGCCGCCATGATCCTCGAGGAGTCCGTCGCGAGGGGAGGGTTCCCCGTCCTCGTTCTCGTTCCAGAAGTCCGAGAGCGGG
This sequence comes from Planctomycetota bacterium, assembly GCA_002686265.1. GTDB lineage: Bacteria > Planctomycetota > UBA1135 > UBA1135. Next base: position 4,525 of record NZBA01000042.1, on the reverse strand, counting down.
TGGATGGTTCGCGGCCGGGCCGCGTCCAATTCCGTCGTGAGTGCCTTGTGGTCCAGCCCGAGGGCCTCGGCGAGCTCCGCGTGCGTGGGCTCCCGGCCGAACTCGCCCGAGAGCCTCACCAGCTCCTTGGAGATCCGCCCCGCCTTGATCCGCACCAGGCGCGGGACCCAATCCTCGGTTCGCAGTTGGTCGAGAATGGCTCCCCGGATCCGCGTGCTGCAGTAGGTCTTGAAGCGAACACCGCGCTCCATGTCGAACCCCCGGATGGTGTCCATGAGGCCGAACACCCCGGCGCTGATCAAGTCGTCGAGCTCGACCGAGCGAGGCAGGGACTGCAGCAGCTTGAGTGCGATGATGCGCACGAGGGGCAGGTGCTTCTCGATCAGGGCATTGCGGACGTCAATCTGCCCACGCTCGTCATCGCTACGACCGCGGCTCTCGTAGAGCACCCACAAGTCCTCGGTCTCCATCGCCAGTAGGTCCGCGGCCGTACCACTATCAGCGACAACTCCTCGCTTCACTTCGGTTTCGATCATCAGCCCACCTATCGGATTGGAGAGCGCACGACTCGAGAGGCGTGGACAACCGCGGGGTTGGAGTTCGCAACCTTCAAGCCCGCCTCGCCTGATTCAGCTCGCCCTGGCGTTCGTCGACGGCCGGGCCCCCGGGGTCATGTCCGGGTTCACTGACGCCCGGCCTGCGGAGCTCCTCCCATCGCTCGAGCGACTCCGGATCCAAGGCCGGGGCGTAGAGGTACCCTTGGGCTAGACGGCAGCCCATCTCGCGCAGCAGCTCCGCGGTCTGGGCATCTTCAACGCCCTCCGCCACGGAGGTCATGCCCAAGCCCTGGGCGAGAGCGATCATCGTCCCGACGATCACGCGCGCCTCCTCGCGGTCGGCGAGGTCGCGGATGAAGGTGCGATCGATCTTCAACTCCTCGAAGGGCAGGCGGTAGAGATGATCGAGGGAGGAGAAGCCGGTCCCGAAGTCGTCGATCGACAGGTGGAATCCCTTCAGCCGAAAGCGGATCAGGATGTCCATGTAGCGCTTCGGGTCGCGCATCGCTTCGCTCTCGGTAATCTCGAAGGTCACGCGCGAGGGGAACACCCCCGCGTCGCAAGCCCAACCCTCCATCAAGTCCGGGTAGCGCAGGTCCTCGAGCAGGCTCGGCGAGAGGTTGATGCAGATGCTCGCGTCCCGCCAGCGCCCGCCGATCTCCTCGAGTGCACGCCGGGCCAGAGTGCCGGTCAGCTCCTCCATCAGCCTCCCCTCCCCGGCAATGGGAACGAAGATCGCCGGCGGGACCTCGCCGAATTCGTCGCTCGTCCAGCGCGCCAGCACCTCGTAGCCGACGCTCTCGCCGGTCTCGAGCGCGATCTTCGGCTGGTAGCGCGGCACGACCTCCCCCTTCTCGAGGGCCGCCGCGAGATCGATGACCGTCGGGCAGCGATGGAAGCCCGTGCTCTGCAGGGGCTTGAGAATGCCCTGCAGTGTGCGCAGGTCGAGGGGCTTGGCCAGGGGCTCCGCCATGTCGAGCCCCAGCTCCAGGCCGAGGCGCTTGGCCGACGCGAGCACCTCCTGCGCCGCCCCCGAGATCAGGCAGATGCGGGCCTCGCAGTGAACCGCGGCGAAGCGGCGCAGGACCTCGATGCCGTCCAAGCCCGGCATCCCCAGGTCCAGGAGGACCAGGCCATCGCGGCCGGAAGCGTCCAAGTGCAGCAGGTCCTCGGGTCTACTCAAGGCTTCCGATCGGAGCCCCATCTCCTCGGCCACCTTGCCGATCAAGCGGCAGATCCGGGGATCGTCATCCACGATCAACAGCGGAGCGAGGCTGCCGCTCACCTTGTATGCACGTGGGTCTGAACTCACTTCGTTTCTCATGGTCACTCGCAGGGGTTCTTCGCGCAGCGGCGCTTGCTGCGGACCGTTGGGGGGGATTGGTGATTGATGACGGGCAGAGCCAAGACGGCCCTCGTGCCGACCCCCAGGCGCGACTCGATGGCCAGGCCACCGCGAGCGGTGCGAGCGAAATCGTCCACGAAGGTCAGGCCCAGCCCCAGGCTCCTGGACTTCGACTTCGTGGTGAAGAACGGCTCCCTGACCTTGTGCACGTCCGCTGGAGTGATGCCATGGCCGCTGTCTTCGACGGTGACCAGGGCGTAGCGACCGGGAGCGATCCCTCCCAGCTCCCGGCAAGACGCTCCGGAAACCCGTGCGATCTCGACCGCGAGCGAGAGGACGCCCCCCGACGGCATGGACTCACGAGCATTCACGACGAGGTGCAAGAGCGCCGCTTTGAACTGTGCGAACTCGATCTCCACGCGTACGTCCGCCTCGATGGACACGGTGAACTCCGTGTGCTCGGGGAGTCCGCTGCGCACGATGCCGGCGAACTCCCTGACGATCGACTCCAGGTCCAGGACCTGGGGAGCACGCCGCTCTCGCGGCGAGACACCGAGCAGGCCCCGGACCAACTCGGCGCCATCCTCGGCTGCCGCCAGGGCGTCCCCAACGATCGCCAGCGTGTCCTCGTCGAGCTGCTCGCTCTTGAAGCTCTGCACGAGCTGGAGATTCCCGTGAATGACCATCAACGTGTTGTTGAAGCGATGAGCGACGCCGTGGGAGAAGTGGCTGAAGATGCGCGACTCGACACCACCCTGCCAGCCAGCAGCCGCCAACAGGCCGGTCGCGTCGATGCCGACCAGGGCGGTAGCGGTGATCTCCCCCGAGTGGGCTCGGGCGTGGGTCGACCAGCCTACGAATGCGCACTCCTCGCCATCGGAGGTCACGAAGCGCAGTTCGACGGGCCCGGCGTGCTCGCCGCTGATCGCCCGCGCGATGGTGGCGCGTGCCGCCTCCCTGTATTCCGCGCTCAGCAGGCGGTCGGGGAGGGGTTCGCCCAGGATCTGCTCTGCTGGCACGCGCGTGAGCTTCTCCACGGCTAGGTTCCAGGAGCAGACGCGACCTTCGCGGTCGAGCACGAGGACCGGATTGGAGAGCTCGGCGACACCGGGGATGCCCCAGGGCGCCGCTTCCCGATCGGTACTGTCGTCGCTGGAGCGGCCTGATGTGGCTACGGGATGATTGTGGGCCATGCTGGGGGACCTTGGGGTGAGCGGTCTGCTGGGATTCTCTAGGGTGTCTCTCACGACAGGGAGTGAGTCGCTCCTCAAGCATCGCACCCACGCGGGGAGCGCCAAGATTGCCGCTCTCTAGACCGAGGTTGGAAAAAACAACGTCGTCCTCCCTCTTCGACAGGGTCAAGTGAAGGGGTGGCGCCGTCGAACGCCCCCCTACCGCGCACTACACTGAGAACCTCGCAGCGCCTAGAGTGGCGGGCCGACCGGACTGCATGACCGAACCCTCAAGCGCCCCAACCGTCTACATCGTTGACGACGACGAGCGGATTCGCCGCTTCATCGGCCGCCTGCTCGACGAGGTCGGAATCGCCCACGCCGCCTTCGAGAATGCGGAGCGGTTCCTCGAGGAGTTCATGCCGGACTCCCCCGGTTGCTTGCTGCTCGACGTGCGCATGCCGGGCATGGGCGGGCGCGTGCTGCAAGACGAGCTCACCGCACGCGGGATCGAGATCCCGATCTTGTTCATGACCGGCTTCGGCGAGGTTTCGATGGCGGTCGAGGCCCTGCAGAAGGGGGCGGTGGACTTCCTGGAGAAGCCACTCAGCGCCCAACGCCTGCTCGACAGGGTGCAAGTCGCCTTGAAGGCCGACAGCGAGAGGCGCGGGAGTCGGGCCTGCGGCGAGAGGCACGCACAGGCGCTCGCTCTGCTCACTCCACGCGAGCGGCAAGTAGTCGATCTGATCCTCGATGGTCTCTCCAACAAGCAGATCGCCTTCAAGCTCTCAGTCTCTTCCCAGGCGATCGACGCCCGCCGCCTGAACGCGATGAAGAAGCTGGGCGTCGACTCGATAGCCGAGCTGGTCGCCTTCGTCCTGCGCGGCACCGGCCCGGAGTCTTGAGCCGAGTGGAGAGGGACCAGCTCCGCTCGCCCAGCTTGGCCTGCTGTTGCCGCCTGCTTCTCCGCCCTCGCGGCACAGCTCCCCGAGGACCTCACCGCGCGCTTCGAGGCGCCCCGAAGGGACGCGTTTGACCTTGTGGGCAGAGTCCCCGTCGTTGTTCAACCCCACCGCCATCGATGACGACCCCGCTGGGCGAATGGAACCGCTTCCGCAGCTGCGGCGACTGGCCCCTGGAGGGCGACGGCGTGGTCAAGAAGCGCCGCACGCTGGTGCGAGGAGGTGCCGGAGAAGATCTGCCTGCAATCCGAGGGTGTGGTGGTCGAGTTCCACGACATCGGCTTGGGGCCGAACCTCAACTAGCGCGCCTCTCTTGCGACGGGAACGCGTTAGGGGTCTTGGGCCTTGCGGATGTTGGCGCGCAGGCGGGCCACGGGCGAATGGCCCTGATAGCGTCCCTTGACCATGTGCCGAATCTGACAGACGCCGGGAATGTCCAGGCCGACGCCCTGGGTGCCGAGCAGCCAGCGGAAGGCGCGGTCCTCGTAG
>NZBA01000041.1 GCA_002686265.1 Planctomycetota bacterium | reverse complement strand
GTCTGGCTGGCCGAAGAAGCGACCACAACACCGACACCCACCGCCACCAACGAAAACCTTTAAGCAGTCAGTAGTTGTGATTCATTGAACGGTATTGGGATTAGCCGACTGAAACCACTGGTATCCTGCTCACGGAGAAAACTCTCCTTCAAGTTGAACGCGAGCCAGCCCGGAGTCGCGATCAGGTCGAGCGCCTTGGCGAACGCCAGTGGCGGGATATCGCCGTATCCGAGTGCGGCGACCGTCGTCAGGCAGTTGGCCTCCGCTCGCCGCAGGCTCTCCTCTTCGACTTCCGGCAAGTCAGTCAAATCAGTAACGAGATAGTCCTCATAAACGTTCGGGCGATCACGACCGGCTGCGTCGCGCGCTTCGCGGATGATGTCGATGCCAACGATGGATTCGACGCCGTGACGCTGCAGTTCATCGCCTACCATGCCGTTACCTGCGCCCACGTCGAGCACGCGAAATTCGTCCGTGGATTCTCCATACTCGCGAACTACGCTGTCCAGCAGATTCGCGATGTAGCTGGGAGAACAACACTTCAGGCGGTCGTAGAACAGCTCTTCATAGAGGCCTGGAATCTCGAAGATGTCAGAGTAATCGTGAAAGCGAATACGGCGACTCTCGCCGTTCAGCTGGATATCACACCATTCTTCGTCCTGGTCGATGCCGTCAACCGAATCAGGAAAGTGGATGCCCTCGACGTCGCTGTCGATTCGCTCAAGTCGGTTCTGCCAAACAGTGTCTGTCGCAAGCCCGGTCATCTGCTGTCCGTCCTCTCTTCAATCCACTTTGATTGGAAACTAATTACATGTCTGCCGTGGCTCGTCCGTCTGCGGATACGGAGCCGACAGGTTCTGGTTGCTCCGAGCTGGGAGTCGGAGCGTCGTGGTTGGGCGCGACAGCTTTGTCCAAGAACTCCGACACCTCCTCCGGCGTGGCGGTAGCCGCACCTGCGGCCAGGACCGGGGCGGCATCAAGTTCCTCCGCGTCCATCATGGAGGCAATGCGCTGTAGCGTTGCGAGCATCTGTGTCTGCTCCCACTCCTCGAGCATCAACAATTCCCGACGGAACCGGTCCTGCAATAGAGAGGGGGCGTTCTCCAAGATCGTTTGCCCCTGCTCGGTCAGCTCCACAACGACCGCTCGCCGGTCGCTCTCACTGCGAACTCTGGAGACCAAGCCTCGCGACTCCAGTCGTGTCAAAATGCCTGTGATGGTTGCTTGGCTCAAGTGCACGGACTTCGCCAGTGCCCCAGCCGTGATGGGCTGGAGCCTCTCAACCGCTTGGAGTGCTGCAAGCTGAGGTGCAGTGAGTCCAACCTGCTGCAGTAGCCCGCGAGAGTGCAAATCGATCGCTCTGGTGATCCGCCTCAGGGCCGCAAGCACTTGATCCTCAACACTTAGTACACTCACCGCCGACTCACTCCAACACAAACAGCAAAAATGCTTAGTAATCCAATATTATCTACAGAAAGCAATTCGCCACAATGCCCCCACCAGTTTCGAGAGAATTATCGTGAAAAAGCATCCACACTGCTGGCGAAACTCCTTCGCCTACGAAGCAGGCAGCAAGGGTTTTGGTGCTAAACTGCCCTCTCAACTGGCACCCTGAAGGGGCTCGTAGATCTCCCCAGGCCCGCCGTCGAAACTACCCTTCAAATCGGCACGCAGCGGCTCCTGCCATCTCCCGTAGCGCGCGGAGGGGAAACAAACCGAGAGCAGTAAATGCGCGTAATCACCCCGATTTTCGCGGTCTTCTGAGCAGATTTCGTACCAATTCGCAAAAGCGCAGTCAAATCTGCACTTCGGCTCTTCGCTTGGTGACAGAGGTCATCGCGACCGAAGCGTGTTACGGCCTCATCTCAGCGCGCTCATGAGGGCGTGTCCGGTGTCGAGAAGCCCAGGACCGCTCGTGCATGAGGACTTAACTCCGGGGGCACCTTTAGCGCTGCGTCTTCCGGTTCCGGACACCCAACTAAGAAAAGCATAACGTCGAAAGTGTCAGCGACGACCAGCGGGCCCGTTCATCCGGGGACTGCCATTCAGCTATAACCGGCCGTTCGAGCTGTGCATGGCCGCTAGGAACGGGTCCTACTTAACTGGCGACCGCAGGGATCGAGGACGTTCTGTTCCTCCGCGACTTACGTTGTATTGCTCCGCGTCGACATTGGATCGCCGATTTCCAGAGCTTCCGTTGCGTTGCGCCAAATGATGTCTTCGATATCGTCGGCGGAAAGCTCAGCAATCTCTGCGGCCTGCTTCATGGAGAGTAATTGCTCGTAGATGGCCAAGATCGGACGTCCTTCGCAGTGAGGAAACTGAAGTTCAAATCGCGATGTATCCAGCGCCTGCCACGCTCGACCCAAAGCAACGTACTGCCCGTGGAAATAGGTCGAGTCGATGCCGTCTGATCCGTAAAACAATCGCTTCGTGTTCTCTTTGGAAAAGAGTGTGATGAATGGCCTCACGTCGGTCACGGCCGAAAGGTCGTACCAGATGTTTGGCATGTCGCGCAGGCGGTCGATCGCCTTGCGAATTGGCCAATAGGTAAAACTCCGGGCACAGTGGGCCAGGATCCACTTGATGTTTGGGTAGCGCCTGGTGGTGAAGTCCGCCAGATCGTCCAGATTGTGCTCATCCGCACAGCCGTGATGCCGCGACAGGTGCATGGTTACCCACAAGCCCAGTTCGTTGGCGAGTTCCATTTGCTCGTGAGGCAGAAACTCATGAATGCGGCATTGCGCCACGTCACCGGTAACGGAGAACAGCCGATACGGTTTCAAGCCAACGAAGCCGTGAGTTAAGACGTCGCGGCGAATGTCCTCGATATTGCAGCCAGGTGTCACCAGCCGATTCATTCGCGTTTGCGGATCCTGGCTCACCTGCTGGATTGCCCAATCATTGTGAGCTTGCACGTCGATCCCCGGCGCAGGTGATCCTAAAACGAGAAAGTGCGTTTCACGACCGGGATAGAGCCGCTGTGCCCACGATTGGAGCGTCTCCAAGTCAGCATGCGACCATGTGCGTCCTGTCCCCTCGCCCATGTGTTGTGGGTTGAACAGATGAATGTGGGCATCGAAGACACGAGGCGGGACGAACTCCTCCAGCTCTTCTTCCCAAATCTGGCGATCATGCTCTGTGTATGCGGCGGGCGTCAAATCAAGGCTCCTTGTCGAGATGCTCCAGCTATCTCATGGTGACGCTGACTTCACAAACTGAAACGAATACAGATCCGCGTCATGTAACTCGAAGAGTAGCCGGACCGGTGTGCCAGCGAGCGAGGAGAGATCGGCGTCGCTGTTCCACTTCACGCGTCTAGCGATCGAATCGCCGAAGAGTTCCGGACAGTCCGCCGCTGAGAAACCGTTGAGTGGCTTGCCATCTGTGTCCTGGACCTCGATGCGGACGCCACCGGCAGCCGACGTCGAGAAGTTGATTTCCAACTCAGCGCCAGCGAAGACAATTGGCTTGGTCTGCAACCGGCCGCCTTTAAAGTCCGCCGCTGCGGAAACGAATCCGTCAACGCGCATCGTATGGCGGCGGACTCGGCAACTCTCGCCCTGATAGTACCCTTCGACGACGTACAACGAGATCTCGTCAGGCGCGCCCGCCAGATGCGAAGCTGTCTCAACCAATCCCCACGCGACAAGGTTGTTGCGGCACACCCAGCGATCCGGTAGCAGACCGGGACGCACGAAGGCTTCCTGCCAGCGGTGAAATGTCTCGCCATCGCGACTGCTCATCAGGATCGTGTCTGACACACCGGGCAGCGGATGGTCGATCGGCGACTTGCGTCTCGGCACGAAGCGTTTCGGGAAGCCGAGATAGATGTGTGGCGCACGGAAGTACGGCTGAATCTGGTTGACGTAGAGGTGTTCGGCCGGTGCGCCGGGATACTCCAGAAATTTCGGTTTTGTCCAATTGAGAAAGTCGGGCGAAGTACACGTCATGATGTCCCGTTTGCCGGCTCGCCCCTGGCGATGGGAATCGACGTACAGTCCGCGTTTTGCATCCCAGAATGCGAGGTTCTGCGAGTCAAACGCGCCGTCGGTAATCACCGGCTTGTCGCTCATCTGCGACCAGTGAATCGCGTCCGGCGACTGAAAGACGAACAGTCCGCCTTCGTGCTTGCTGCCGCCTATCGCCTTGTACTGTGCCTCCGGTTTGCAATCGGGATTGGGATCCTTGAACGGCACGAAGTTATGCTGGCCGACGCCGACCCAGATGATGTTGTTCTCCTTGGAGCCCTCGAATTCGACAATTCCCAGTTTCGGCTTCATCCATTCCGCGCCGTCTTTGCTCTCGGCATAGCAGACGGTCTGATGCGACGCGCTTTGGCCGGGCACGTGGTGGGAACCACGGTAGTACATGCGGTACACGTCCCCGTCCCGGAACACCGAGTGATAGAAGCACGTGTTTCCTTCCCATGGCTGATCATGCACGATCGCCACTTCGCGAGCCTGTGGCCGATGCAACTTGAGCCGAGCGTCATCAAGCCGCTCGATGAGATAATGATCGACGAACAATTCTCGTCGCGACTCAACGGGGATCGGATCATCGGCTCGCGCCGAGCTGGCCAATGCGAAGAGAATCGTCAATACGTTCAGACCTCGAACGAGAAGATGGAATCGGGTGCATATCATGGTTTGGCCTTTGAGGTGAATTGAAACGAGTATAGATCGGCATCCTTCAGCTCAAATCGTAGCCGGACGGACTTGCCAGCGAGTTGTCTGACGTCCGCATCTGACTTCCACGAGACAACGCGCTCCAGCTGGTCGCCGTATTGCACGTCGCAGTCATCCAGCGTGAAACCGGGAATCGGTTTGCCGGCGGTGTCCTGAAACTCGACGCGTACGCTGCCGGCCGCGGACGTTGAGAAGTTGATGGCGAGCTGCGAACCGTCGAACGTCAGTGGTTTGGTGACCACTTCACCGCCACTCAGCGGCGCCCGGGCTGACACGAAACCGTCGATGCGGAGCGTATAGCGGCGGAAACTCGTGTGAGCGCCTTCCCAGTAGCCTTCTGTCGCGTAGAGCGAGATTTCGTCGGGAGCGCCCACAAGATGCGACTTCGTTTGCACCATCCCCCAAAAAATGAAATTGTCGCCGTAGACCCAGGTGTCCTTGCGAGCCGGTCCCGGCCGAATGAACGCTTCGCCCCAACGATGGAAAGTCACGCCATTGCGGCTGGTCATGAAAGCCGCGTCGGTAACCGTTGTGCCGTATCTCCCGGACTGTTTAGAGCGAAACTCTCGCTCTTCCAAACCGGGCAGTTTGGTCATCGACTCCGACCATCCCCGGTCGTTGTATCGCATCGGAAAGCCCATGAAGATGTGGGGCGCACGGTAATACGGCTGGACCTGGTTGGTATAAAGAGCCTGCTCGGCCGCACCAGGATATTCGAGCCACTGGGGCTTTGGAAAACTGCCAGGGTCTTTCGACGCAGCGGTCATGATGCCGCGCACCCCATTGTCGAAACTGCGGTGATATTCTCGATACACCGCCCCCACCGAATCCCAGAACATCAGGTTTTGGGAATCGAACGCGCCCGCCGTTGTGAAGGGCTTGTTGCTCTTCAACTGAAAATGAATTCCGTCCGCCGACACCATCAAGTACAGGCCGCGCGGACTGCCTTTGATCACAATCTTGTAGCGTTCCGAATCCGGGCAGTCGGGGTTTGGGTCCTTAAACACGGCGGTATGCGCGGGACTTCCGCCGATCTCCTGCACCATCGCCTCGTTGAGGATCAGATTGTTCTTGGTGGAACCCTGAAACTCGACGATGCCCAATTCCGGACGCGTCCAGTGAATGCCGTCCTTGCTCTCGGCCAGGCATAGCGTCTCCCAGGGGCTCGGGTTGGTCTTGTAGGCTTTCGAGTTCGGATGATGGCCACCACGGTAGTAGATTCGGAAGCGGTCGCCATCCTGGAACACACTTTGATACGCACTGCCGTTTCCTTCCCAAGGTGCGTCGGTGCGGAACACAACCTCGCGGCGCACCGGACGATGTAGCTGGAGCCGCACTCCGTCAAGCCGTTCAATAAGGTAGTGATCGACAAACAATTCGCGGCGCGCTCCGATGTCGATCGGCTCCGCGGATTGTGCAACGGCTGAGAGGACAAGAAGTATCGTGGGAAGAATCGCGGTTTTCATGTTAGTTTCTCAGTTGCGGTGTTCTGCTTGAGCTGGTTTATTTGCCAGGTGACTCGTCCTTCTTCACCAGCCGGAACGAGCTCATCACGATCGATTGATCCGTCTTACCGTAGGCGTCGTCGCCGCCAACATGGCCGAAGATGAAGATGCGACCGTCGGCGGCCTGAACCGCGCGGGGGTAGTAGGCCGTTCCAGGTACGTTGAGCTTGTGCCACGATTGTCCCGCGTCGGTGGTGTAGTGGATACCGGTCGTGGCGATGTGCAGAATTGGGCCCTCGCGAGTCGCCAGCACATCAGGGTGACCGCTGTGGGGGAACGGCGCGAGACCGACCTCGCCGGGAATCCAGGTGTTGCCGGACTTCTTCAACATGCCCTGCCAACGCACCTCGCGACGCTGGCCTGATGGCGCAATGCGTCGGAAGACACAGAGCAAGTCCCCGTTGGGCAGTTCCGCCGCATCAAACTCCTCACCGCCCCAGTTCTCTCGATGCGCATGCGGGACAACTTGAATCGGGCCAATCCACGTCTTGCCTTTGTCGCTGGAAACCATCAGCAGCGGCTCGAAGAGGCCGTTGTATTCAGCTCGCGTGCGGCTGTTCGCTGGGACGTGGGCCACGCCGCCGAGCGCGATCAACCGACCGTCATGCAGGACGCGTATTCGCTTGGGCCAGGCCGAGAACTTCGCGGGATCCAGCAAGACCTCCGGTTCTCCCCAAGTCTTCGAGCCGTCCGTTGATCGCTGCAGGTAGCCTGTTTTCGGCAACTCTGAGTTGTACGGCAAGTAGTATCCCCAGACGCCGCGGATGATGGTCCCGTCAGCGAGCGCCGTTTGAGCTTCGCCGGTGATTCCGTTCATGCACGACTTGAACGGATCAGCGCTCACCTGCTGCCAGGTCTTGCCACCGTCTTTCGAGCGAAGATGGACGTTGCGCAAATCGAGACCGGTCATGTCGTAACCAGGGCGACCGGCGGGTGGCCATGTCAACTGGTGTTGCACTTCCTTGGGCGCGCGGGGGCGTCCTTCCACGGGTCCGGTCGCTTGCGTGAAGCAAACCATCAGGGTGCCATCGGGCATCGTCCAGGCACCGGCCCAACTCGTGAACCCCGGCGTCTGTGGCGAGTGATAGATTGCCCGCCGCTGGTAGTCGACAGACTCGAAGTTCTCGCCCGCCGCATCGGCCGTAATAACGAAACACGCGCAAACGGCGAGTAATACTCCGTGCACTGGGCACGTTCGGCTTGGTATGATGTTCATTCTTCTGCAACCTCCGCGACCATTCTCCACCGGGAGGCAGCATGACACAACTCGCCACACGACAATCGTGGGCAACACTATCACCTTGTCTATTGACCTACCTGGTGAAGACCTGGCGTTGCGGATGGCACAGGGGACTGTGCCTGCTACTTTGGATTTCAAAACCAAAAGGCATAGAGCCTGGGAGATTGGTCGGCACCGCGGAACTGAAAACGCAGACGAACCCTCCTGTTCGGCATCTCTTGGCCTCGCCACTTGACCATCGTGTCAAGATGATCGCCTTGAATGGGGTGACAATCTTCGCTGGAGAACCCTGGCAGCGACTTGCCTGTGGAGGCGTCAAGGAGTTCGACTCGCAGCTCCGATCCACTGGGACAGAGAGCGTTGAGGTGAAGTTGATGGCGTTGATCGGGTAGTTGGAAGGGAATCGTTGTTAGCTCGCCGCGGCACTGTTTCACGTCCAGCCGAATCGAGGTGAAGCCGTCACGGCGTAGCGTGGCCAGGCCGGGGAGAGTTTGCCAACGTTTCGCGCCGCCGGCTTCGCGACGTTCCGTGCCTCCTCCGTAGTACAACCGAATCTCATCGTCTCTGAAGACTGGCGTCGTCGGCAGAATGGTGAGTGCATCCCACTCATTTTCCGATCCCACCGGAATCACCTTGTGGCCGGGCAGCACGAGCCGAAACGATTCGGAGTCGCGACTGACGGCCAATTCCACCGGCATGTTGAGTGGATCGTGCTGGTCCTGATAGAGGGCGATGTAGTAGCCCTCGTACGGGAAGCAAACCGTGTCGTGAACTTGTCCGGTCGGTCCGCCCGCGGCCGGGGGTGTGCCGCGGATGGCTGGGTCGATGACCGGCAGCTCCGGGTGCGCGGTCCAGTGCAGGCAGTCAGGACTCCAGATGTAAGATGTGCCACGACGACGCAGATCGAGCGAGCTAAAGCCATACCCTTTGAAACGCTTCTGGGGATCCGGTTCGCGCTCATCGCGAAAGATGCTCTGAGGGATCAGCGACAAGGGGCGGGCCTGCTCGCCTGGGAAGACGACTTCGCCTTCTTGACGCTCGAAGTGAATTCCATCCGCCGAGGTGAACAAGTCCATTAGAAAGCGTTCGTCGCGCGGATCCCACGTCTTCCCGTATTTGCCGCTGCGCGCGATGTCCAGGTGCTCGCCGCTGTTCCAGAAATAGAAGGCTTTGTAACGGCGTCGCGGATCGGGCTCGGCGTCGTCGCGAAAGATCAGCGGCGAGTGTCGGAAGAAGGGAAGGATGTTGTTGTCGCGTGAGCCCCGCCACTCGACTTGCCGTGTCTTGACCCGCTTCCAGTGAATGCCGTCGTCGCTTTCCGCATAGCCGCAGCGAATCCAGTCGTACCAAGGCGGGCGCGGCTCGCCGCCGCGAGGCTCACGGATGCCGCCGTACCACATGCGGTACTTGCCGCCGTCCAGCAGCACGCAGCCGTGGTTGAAGACGCGGTCCTGATCAAACGCGCCTTCAGGACCTCGCTCCATTAGCGGGTTGGCCGGATGCTTCGTCGCGGTTTCGACGTGCAAGGAGACGTTCCTGGCCTCGGCAACTTCCAGCATGTCGAGGAACAGGATCTTCCTGCTTGGCGTCAGTGTTAGCTCAGGAACCTTCTCACATCGGTACTCAAGCCGACGGATGGGAGGTTCGCAAGCGAGCAATAATCCCAAGTCTTCTTCCTGCGGCCGTGCTGTGTGAGCGTCCGATCGCTTCTCAACACTCAATCGACCAACCGGCAGCAAATTGGCGTCGAAACGCGGACGACGATAGTAGATCCGCGGCCCGTTGACGATGTCGCCCCAACGGTCACCCATCCAACGCGACCAGAAAGTGCTCTGGCGAGTATTGTTCGCAAACAACAGCCAGACCACGCCATGACGGTCGCGCGTGAGGCCCGGCGAATGGTTTTCGTCCGACGTCAACCACGGATCGGTCGTCGTTAACGGCAGGTACTTTCGCCAGGGGGTCTTCTCGGATCGATAGTAGTATCGAATGTGTCCATACTCACTCTCACAGGCGATCAAAACCTGGTCGCCACGGCAGAGGATCGACGGTTGTCGTCCGGCGCCAAGCAGTTCGATGTGAGCTTCCGCTCCGAGTTCATCGAGACGCGCGTAGTGGAGCTGCTCGGCAGGGTCACTCCACACCAGATGCACGCGACCGCTCTGATCCACGTCCGCAACGGGCGCAAACACCGGCTTGCCGCGATCGACTTCTTTCGTTTTCCATTTACCATCGAGCCACGCCATCCCGACCGATTCTGTTTGACGATCGTGGGTCTGCTGATATGTCAAGGCAACCTGCCCTCCGACGGCAAACAGGTCCCCCAGCAAGCACTCGCCCGGACAAACAGATTCAGCCGGCGACCAATCTGGTTTGTCGGAGACCTTCGCGCTCGAATACGCGACACCGTGCGGGCTCGTCCACGACAGGTGCAAAGAATCACGGGCGCGAATCAGACTGCCGCCAAATCCCCACGGTCCACCATCAGGAACCGCTCCACTGATCCCAACGAGCGGACCGAGGTCTTCGAAATCAGACAGCGATGCCGGAGTGGTTGAGTCGCCTCGGACGCTTGCGGCGGCGGGTTGCTTCGCGCCCCACAGTCTCAGTTCTGCCGGACCGCTGACCCCGGAATGCGTCAACAGCAATCGGCGACCCGATGGCAAAATGGCAATCTGTCTGCCATTGTTCGGCGACTTGAACAACTCGATTAGCAGTCGGTTGAGCACGGAAGTCTCGTTGAAATTGGGTCGTGTCCTGTCACTTTTAACACAGTCATAGAACACGACCTGAAATTGCGAAACGGATCGCTAATCCATCAGTGCTCGAGAGCACGCGGGGCACAGAGCACCGCCACAAAACTGGCGATGACAACGAGCGCCACAAGATGACCCAGTCTGCTCTGATTCAACATCATGACTTGAGTTATCGTAGCTGAACCAGTCGACACCTGCGAAGACCCAAGACCTCTCTCAAGCGCATCGCTGGCAAGTCAGCTCTCAGGCGGATCCCACTGCAGTACTTCGTCGATGAACCGGTAGGCAGCCTGGCGCTGGTCGGGTGGGAAGCCATGTTTGCCTTCCGGGTAGACGGCGACGAGATTCGGTTCGGCGCCCAACAGCCCGTACACCTGCTTCGCCGCATCGACGCAGCGGCGGGCGCTGTCCACCTTGAAGTTCGAATCACTCAGCGGGGCGTGGACATAGAGATGCCGCGGGGCGATGGAAGCCAACACTTCGGGGAAATCGAAGGGCAGCCTTTGCGGGTCCTTGTCAAAGACCGTTTCGATCCGAGGCATGTAGCGGGTCTGGCACCAGCCGGTTGGGTCGCCGTCCATGTAATCCAGAAACGAGTCGAAGCCGGAACTCGTCACCACGACCTTCAACCGCGCATCGAACACGCCGACGAACAGCGAATTGTGCCCGCCCAACGAAACGCCGCAACAGCCGATGCGCTGGGCATCGACTTCCGGCAGCGACACCAGCAGATCGACGGCCCGCATGTGATTCCAAATGCCTTTCATCGTGCCGCTCACGTAGCCGACCGCAGCCGGATCGGTTTGATTCTCGCCCAACAGCGTGTAGTCCGGCGCGATCGTCACGTAACCGCGCTGAGCCAACTCGAGCGTGTAGCGAGGATATGGCTTGCCCAATCCCGCCGTGCGCCCTTTCGGTCCGCTGGTGCCGTGCAGGCACAACATGGCTGGCCGCGGCCGCTGGATGTCATGCGGGATCAGCAGATAGGCCGGCACGCGATCGCCCTGCGACGAAAGATACGTGACCTTCTTGCGAGTCAGCGTCTCCAGCCGCTCGGAGCTGACGACTTGAACATCCAGCGGCGTGCCGTCGCGCTCCGGCAGCGGCCCCATCACACGAGACATGTTTTGCAAGACGTGACCTCGCCGATGCCGCCACTGGGCCGGCTTGTTGATGGCGTGCGACTCGCCCGCGTCATCCAGCCAATGCAGAAGCCTCATCTTGTCCGAATAGAAAGGCGGCTGCGTTGGCTCGTTGCCGCTGAACCAGTACGAGTAGAACTTCGCCCGCCGGCAGGTGAACTTCAAACGAACGGTTCTGGACTGCAGGCTGTCGAGCGCGCCGTCGGTCCATTCGATTCGCGCAGCCTGTTGATCGCCAGCCACTGACTTCGAGCGGGCAAGCATCTGGCCGTCGTCTGCGCCGCCGACAGCGATTAGCTCGGCACTCAGCGTCCCGCCACCCGCATCGACGTTGACATGCAGGGTGCCGCCCGGGAATGTGAACGGCTGCGTCAACACGCTTCCCAGTTGGTCTCCGGCATCCAGTGACATGAACCCGTCGCGGCGCAACACCGCCAAACAGATCGCGCCGCCTTTCGGATCCGCGTCTTCGGGAACGTGCCGGTACTTCAGGCCCGTGTAATAGAACCGCAGTTCATCGCCATGCACGACCGGTGAACTGGGTGGCAACAGTTGCGTCGTATCGTACGCTCCGGAATCGACCGCCGACGGTCCAATGAACGGCTGCCGATCACCGAGCCGCCGCCAGTGCTTCAAGTCGCGGCTCATTGCCAGTTGGATCAAGTGAAAGCCGTCCGTGTTTCCTTGCGGGCGGCGGCCGACGGCGTGATAGATCGCGGGAAGACCGATGTAAACGCCTTCGTAGGCAAACACGCCCATGTTATAGACGTCGGCGTTGTAATCGGCCGGATCGTTGAATAGCGGGTTGCGGAGTTTCGGATCGGCCAGCCGGGCTTGGATGTTCTCTTTCGCGCGGCGCTGATCTTCGTCGTCGGTGTGGAACACCAATTCGGGCTTGGTCCAGGTTTCAAAATCGTTGCTCGTCGTCAGTGTGACCGACCGGCCGTTGGGTCCACTTTGTTTCAGCGTGGCGATGAACTGCCGCCGGTGCCGGTCGTAACTGAGGTTCGATTCGTCCTGCGACGGCAGCAGCGCCACAGGCAGCTTCTTCCAAGTGATTCCGTCACCGCTGGCGAGCGGCTGGCGGCCGTTGGTGCCGAGCAACCCTTTCAAGCGCCGCGTCGGATCGGGTTCGTGAGGGTCGTAGACGACGTTCTCCAACAGGCTTTCCATCGCGAGCAGATTGTTCTTGGTGGACCCCCCTCGGTCGACTTGATTCAGAATTGGTTTGGTCCATTTCAAACCGTCACGGCTCTCGGCGTAC
This sequence comes from Planctomycetota bacterium, assembly GCA_002686265.1. Lineage (GTDB taxonomy): Bacteria > Planctomycetota > UBA1135 > UBA1135. The sequence goes on along the minus strand of NZBA01000041.1, from coordinate 67,635 downwards.
CCCACGCCGGTCATCGAGAAACCGGGCGCAGCGCTGATCAACCAGATCTTGTACCGCTGCCTCAATTCGTCCCACACGGGGGCGCAACGAACCTGCAGTAAGCTCTCCCAAGGCTGGTCGGGTTCGATCACCGCTCCCTTCTTCACGGGTGAATGCATGGTCCATGTGAGGTTCATCATTTTGGCGATTCCGTGGTCATCCACAAACAACTGCCGTTGGCCCGGCCGCACTCTAAACACGGCCTCTTGGTCAGCAAGCGCGATCGTGGAATGAGTACTGAGAACGACCAGTAGGAGGAGCGTTGATCGATTCATGATTCAGTCACCCTTCACTCAACAGCCGGTTTCAAGTTCAAAGAGAACAGTCATTGTTAACTTCGCAACCATTGAGCCGCGCTTGGAACGAGTATATTGGATGGAGGGGCAATTGAAACGCCTTGAGAAAAGTACTCGACCGCGGCACACCACCACAAGAATTCTCAGACAGGACGAGGTTGATGCCATGAGCCCTGCAATCCTGAAGTCGCCGTTTGCTGTCGCCACTGTGCTACTCGTGGCAGTGTTACCGAGTGAGAGCGCTGAGCCGAAATCAGACTTCACCGTGGAATTGCAGACCGCTCATAGCGGATACGATCGCAAGACCTGCTGGGTCCACACACGCGCCGGCACGATTCCTGGTTCGATCGAAGGCTCGGGCAGGCCGTTTTCCGTGGTGATGACGATGCACGAACTCCGTCTCACCGGCTCAGACGTGTACTACCCGATTCACGATCTGCGATCGGACGATGGCGGACGGACATGGTCGAAGCCCATGAGCCAAGGTCAGTCATTCGCTCGTCGCCAACTGCCCGATGGTGTCGAAGAAGGCATCAGCGACTTCTGGCCGACATGGCACAAGGCCACCGGTGTCTTGCTGGGCACTGGACACACGGTGCGATACCGCAACGACAACCTGCATCCGCATCCGCGCCCCCGCGACACGACGTACTCGGTTTACGACCCGAAAGCGAGACGCTGGGCGCCGTTCCGCAAGTTGGAGATGCCCAACGATGACTTGTTCTTCATGGATGGTGCGGGCAGCACGCAGCGGGTCGATTTGGACGACGGCGAGATCCTCCTGCCCACCTACTGTCAGCTGCGAGAGAAATCATCGGGCCGTTTTAACTCCATAAGCGTCGCAACCGTAATGCGATGCGCGTTCGATGGTGAAACGCTGAAGTACATCGAGCACGGGGACCTTCTCAAGAAAGCCGATGCCCGTGGATTCAGCGAGCCATCGCTGGTTCACGTTGGCGACAGATTCCTGATGACACTCCGCAGCGACGAACACAATTACGTCACCGGCGGCCAGGACGGTCTGCATTTTGACGAGCCGCGGCGTTTGGTATTTGACGACGGAAAGGATCTCGGCAGCTACAACACACAGACGCACTGGTTAACCCTGGCGAATCGGCTGTACCTTGTGTACACGCGCCGCGGAGCCAATAACGACCACGTATTCCGTCATCGGGCACCGTTGTTCATGGCCGAATTCGACGTCGATCAGATGCATGTGATCCGGGACACCGAGCGAGTCATCGTCCGCGAGCGCGGTGCACGACTGGGTAATTTCGGCGTCACTCGGATCAACGACAACGAGTCGTGGGTGACCGTGGCCGAGTGGATGCAGTCGATCGCCCCCCACGCCCACGACCCGACGCAATGCGAAAAGCACGGCAGCAACAACAGCATTTTCGTCGCAAAGATCCGAACACGAGAGTGATGTAACGCAACCGGGCGGCACGACGCACCGTGCTCTGGTCCCGTGCGCCCCTGTTCCTGGTGGAATGAAACGCTCGTTATTCAACGCTCACCAATCGCATTTCCTTCTGTTCTTCCGGTAACCGCTCAGCTCACATATTGCTCCAGGTCGCAAAGTACTCTGGGGCCCACTTGCGCGCAAGGTGGATCGTGCGTTGGGCGTGCATGCCGTGGGGGAGCGCTTCCTCGCCTTCCATCCAGGCTTCCGCCGCTTCCAATGTCGGCAACTCGATCACCCACGCCCGATGCCAGTCCGCCTGCGGAGACAGAAGCTGGAACCCTTCGAGCCGCATCAAGCCGTGCTCGCGAGCGATGCCCTTCATCAAATCGACGTGCCGCGTATCGCCGCGTTCGTCGTGGGTCAATGCTTCGGCACCAGGCCGATACCGGGCGAACATCAAAACAACGATGCTCCTCGGATCGATTCGCAACTCCCCAATGGAATGGGGATCTGCGGCGCGGGGGACGATCGGCGGCGCGGGCTGCGTCACCCACGCCGAATAGCGCTGGGGCTCGATTTGTCGGGAGAGATGATACTCGTAATGGCCGTAGAGTCCGTAGGGAGGAGCCATCTCGGCTCGAATCCACGCCTCGGCGCCTTCCATGGCGGGAAACTCGATCAGCCAGAATCGCTGCCAATCGCCCTGCGGTCCGATCAAACGAAAGCCTTCCAGTCGCGACATCTCGTGCTGCTGGGCAACTGACAGCATCAGATCCACGTGAGTTTGCTCAAACTCACGTCGCTGTTCGTCACTCAACTGATGCCACGCGGGCAGCCGACCGCCATTGAAAAGAACGACAACAGGGTCGAGATCACTCACTCGTCATGCTCCTCGGTAGTGCGGCGTAGTGTAGCAGGCACAGTCACTGTGCCGTCCGCGATAAACAGCGATGTTTGCATCGTCGAACGGGCGAACGGCACGGCGGAGCGTGCCTGCTACATTTCGGTCACAGGGAATGTTGAACAGCCACGGCTGGAACTGAAACGAGCACCAGTCCGCGTCCTTGATCACGAATCGCTTTCCCGCAATATACAGCACGTCACCGGAAGCATTGCCATCGGGGAGTCTGGTTCATCGTTGTGGACAAGTAGATATGATGCCGCGGATGAGTGATCGCATCTATCACGAGCAGTTCGACAACGGGCGGGGTGGTTGGTACGGTTGGATCAGCAACGCGGGCGGGCCCAAGCCGCTTGAGTGGCTGCCAGGCGAAGTCACCTCGCGCAGTCCGTGGTGGATCGACTACAACCACGCGCCACCCGGCGCCGGTTACATGCACATGGTCTTCTGTCTCGCCACGGCCGGACCGCAGGGCGAGGTCTTCATGGAAGCTCGCGTATTCTCGTTAGCAGCTCAAGACTCGCAGTCTGTGTCAGTAACGACGCGGCCCCAGTTGACACCGAAGCTGTTTCGGCTTCGGACTCCGCCCAAGTGTCCAATAGGTCCGTCTACGCGGAACGGAAGCCGTTCAAAAGTATCGAACCGACTATTGAGGGTAGCCTGTGGTTCGTGAATGTGGGGCGTTCAAACTTCTAGCTTGTCTCCGCACTCGCAGACGGTAATATCTAAGTGTTCAAATCACACTAAGAGGCGTGTTAGTTTACAAATGGAAGGATTGCGAAATGGCTAGATGCACAGCACCGGTGCGGGGCCATCGTTCTGCCGCTGCGGCGGCGAATTGCCCCGCATGTCGTGGGCGTTATGGTGGATACAGCGCGTACCCGTCCTACTCCCCATCCTATTCTACGTCAGGCGGCTCCGGGGGATATGGTGCCAGCTCCGGCGGTCGGAACAGTGGCAGCACATCAGGTACCAGCAGTAGGCCGCGATGGTCGCGAGCAGGTTCTTCTGTGGCATACACGCCTGCGCAGGTGCGGGCGCTCACGCCAATCCGCGAAAGTGTCGAAAAGCGAGCATCTTTGGCAGACCTTCGGGACATCTTCCTCTGTCATGCATGGGACGACCGGAAAGGCGCCGCCAAGGATCTTCACGACCAGCTCGAGTCGCTTGGTGTTTCGGTCTGGTTCAGCGAAAAGGACGTCCTCCTCGGCTCGCCGTTGCTCCGCGAAATCGACAAGGGGCTGGCGAAATCGCGTGTCGGTATCGTGTTGGTGACTCCTGCGTTGTTGCGCCGCATCGAAGGATCGGGCATCGCCGAGAAAGAGCTCTCGGCACTCCTAGCGCGTGACCTCCTTGTTCCCATCGTGCACGATACGACGTACGAAGCTCTCCGCGACGTCAGCCCTCTCCTTGGCTCGCGAAGCGGACTGAACACTGCTGAAGATACGATGGCAAACGTCGCAGCCAAGCTCGCCGAGTTAGTTGCCCTTGACGATTGTCCCGCGACCGAACCGCAAATCGCGGGATAAACAATGCACCAGAGCCGCGAAGTTGGGCGTGTTCACATGGACGACCACTGGTCCCGGCCCCGTGCTTGCGGACGTTATCTGGCACTTCGCTTTGGGATCGGATTCGTTCGTGGCACGCTGTCGCACACCACTGAAAGCCGATGAAGCAACTATACAAATACACCCGAATTAACGACAACACTTCGAGTGCCTTGATCGAGCGATATGCATGGTTCCCGAAACCATCAGCTTTGAATGACCCGTTCGACTGTGGACTGTCGCAGAGCCTTATGGGAACCAACGATCAATGGGGTGTCCTTTCGTTGTCTGCGATAAGCTCGAACATCATGATGTGGTCGCACTATGCGGACTCACACAAAGGCGTGTGCATTGAGTACACCGACTACACGGACGAGCAACTAAGCGCCCTGCCGCTCAAATCCAATATCAACCCCTATGACGAAACACACGATGAGCTACCCATCATTCGCAACGCGACTCCCCTCAAATATCTGTCAACAGCAGAGTTAAACGACCAACTTGAACAGCTTCCTCAGAGCTTGGAAGACTTCAATGATGAATTGAAGAAATACAACACTGGTCCACATACTCGGGAAAAGTACGAAAACGGATTCATCATTCGAGGCATGAAGGCCTTGTTTATGAAACACAGGGATTGGAGTTACGAAAAGGAATATCGCATCGTAACCCATGAAGGCAACAGGCCAATCTCGGCTCCTGGCATCGTGACCACCATTTTCTTAGGAATGAACACATCGGAAATGCAGTGCCAACATGTTTTTCGGATTGGGACTGAAATCGGCGCCAAGGTGCTAAAAATGGAACGTGTTGCGAGGAAGTATGAACTTGCACCCCGGGAATTAACGGAGACCGAAAAGAAGCGGCCAAAAGTAGATTTCAGCAGGCCAATCAACAATTCCCTTAGAAAGCTTGAAAAACCAGAGTGACACTACGGATCCTACGGCGGATTGCCTAGCATCGGGCGAAGTCGCGGCCGAACGGATTCACGCTCGATTGTGGGAGACCGGAGCGCGCACAGTGTGATCCGTGGTAGGCATCGCAAATTGTAGGCTCATCCGCCTCAACGCGCACAGGAATCTAAACTCCGCAGTCAATGATGGGCCAGCCGTGGCGCGCCAATGTCTAACCGACATTGGTCGCTTGTCCCCCCGCAGCGTCGTCGGGCGCAGCAGAGTGCGCCAAGTTATGTGACGAAGTCATCGGCTGCCTGCCCCATCCATGGTTCGAATTGTGACGTAAACCACTCCCTGTCTCAGTACTTGCACGAATTCCCGCACTCTGCCGTGCCGTACTCCTCGGCCAAAGACTCGCGTTTCTTTGCGAACGGCACAGAGACTGTGCCTGCTACTTGGAAAACCGTTCTTGGAGCCAAGCGATGACGTCTTGGGTGGGAAGGCATGGTGTCGCCTCCATCATGGATCAGGTAGCTGTAGCTTGCTGATGCACTGAGCGCCTGATTCTGTGCTTCGCAGATCGTACGAAAGTTGGCGGCGTGCTCCTGATGAGAGCACGCGCCCTTTCGTCCATGACCAGCCAGCATCGGCCGGGGAGAAAGAGCAACAGGCATCAGATTGCGATCGCTCAAACTCAGCATGCCTGGAATGATGTGGCACAGATCTCGCTGCCCTTCATACTGCTGTGGTTGAAGTTCCGGCGGGACACTTTGTAAGTCTTCAACCATCGCCATCAGATCGATCATTGTTTCTCGCATATCGCACGGAACATAATCACTCATCCCTTGGCCACATCGAGAGATCCCACTTCGCCACACCCATGTGATAGCGCTGGTGCCACGGCAGGGTGTGGGCGGCGTACTTGGGATGCTTCGGTCCGAAGTAAAAGGCGGTGACGATCGAGCCGTCGTCAAGTTGCACGCTCGAAGGATAACCGCAATCCGTTTTGTGCCAGTCGCGCGCCGCACAGGAGATCAGCACGACCGGAAGTGACCACGTGTCGCCACCATTATTGCTCATCCGCAGGACCACGCCGAACAGGCCGGGGATCCGGCTGGTGATCGAGCACAGCAGACGCCCATCGGCCAACTCCGCCAAATGCGCGTTTTCCTGGCCCTGTGGTGATATCAGCTTGGGCTTGGACCACGTCTTGCCTTCGTCGCGGGAACGGATGAGAGTTTCGCCACTGCCATGCGGCAGAGCACCGTCCATCTGGTCGCGGCAACTGGTGCGGCACACGGCCAGCCATTCTCCGTCACCGCGGCGCAGAAGAAACGACTCGCTGACGTCGTCCGCTGTCGTCTGCTCGCCGCCCCACGTTCGGCCACCATCGGAGCTGAAAATCACACTGGCCTTGCGTCGTCTCCCCTCGCCGGGAAGCTTTCGATACGCCGGGCAAACGAGCCGGCCGTCGGGCAGTGCCAAGATGTCGCCGTGCGGGATGACATCGAGATCCAGCAGTTGCCGATCCCACATCCGGCCGTTGTTTTTCGAGATGCACCGTTGCAGTTTGAGAAATGGCAGCTTCTGACCTTTGTGGTAGCCGCTGACCAAGGCCACCAGATGCCCTTCGCTGTTCAGGCCCACCGCGTGGTTCATGCGAATACCATCCGGCTCTTCGGGATGACTCGAAAGCTTGCTGCGGAACTTCCAGTTGACGCCTCCATCGGCACTAAGCCAAAGTTCGACATCGCTGTTATCTCCGTAACCGTGGCTGGGATGATTGTAGACAGCGGCCGCGACTTCGCCGTTCGGCAGTTTCGTCAGATTCGGCCAAAGTCCTTTGTTGTCAATCGCAACGTAGAACTGAGCGCCGGGCAGCAGTTGGCAGCCGTTCATTCCCTGCGTAATGAGCGGCCGAGACTCGGTGTCACCAGCAGCGACCGACTGGAGTGCGGCGGGAATCGTGGTCGCTAGCGCGGCGCGTTGGATGAGTGTGCGGCGACTGATGCTGTTGGACGGCTGATTGGTCATGCTGTGATTCACCTTGTCATTCCAGCGATCCGTCAGAACATTGTTGCTGAGTTATTCTTTGCTTGAGCAGCGCTTCTTACCCAGAAGTTGTATTGTAGCGAACCGCTCAATGCGAATGACAATCTGGTTCGCTAGAATGAAACATCACCACACAGCTCGTGAGTGACGAGACGCGTTGGATTGCACCGGAGTTGACTCAATGATTACGAGAGTGGCTGTCGCCGTCGTTGCTCTGCTTTGCATCGTTGGCGTGGTGCCCGAGATGGCCGAGAGCCAAGATCCCACGTCTTCCATCCCGGTCGAAGTTCAGACGCTCAGGCGTGAAGGCTACGGTGCCGCGAGCAAAGGTGGTGATGGCGGCCGCGTGATCTGGGTGACCAACCTGAAGGACTCCGGTCCCGGCTCGTTGCGCGCAGCGCTGGCGATCGAAGAGCCGCGCATCGTCAAATTCAAGGTCGGCGGCGTGATCGAACTGGAGAGGCCCATTGCCGTCAAGTTCGGGCGTGTCACGATCGACGGTCTTTCAGCGGCGGCGCAGGGCGGTATCACGGTGCAGGGCGGGTTTCACATTCGCGGTTGCGAAGACGTCATCGTGCGGCACATCCGCAGCCGCGGCGGCTACGACACGTTGCTGATCCTGCAAAGCCGCCGCATTCTAATCGACCACGTCTCCACGGCGTGGGCGCTGGATGAAAACATCGACGTGTGGGACAGTCGCGACGTCACGCTGGCGTGGTGCATCGTCGCCGAAGGGGCGGTCGAAGGGCACCACGAAGGAGTTCACTCCATGGGAAGCCTGCAATCCGGTGGCACGGCCCGTGTGACGACTCACCATTGCCTTTTCACCGGCAACATTGATCGCAATCCCATCATCACCGGCCCGAAGGAAGAACCGAAGTATCCGCTGGACGACTATCGTTACGACGTCATCAACAACGTGATTTACAACTATTGGAACGCATCAAAGTTTGCGGGCTACGCGCGGGTCAACTTTGTCGGCAACTACTTCCGACCCGGTCCGGATTCCAGTCTCGGCAAGTGGGAAGTCAACATCCTTCCCAAGCACAAACGCTGGAAAGACGTGAGCATGGAGCCGCAGGTGTTCTGTTCGGGCAATCGGGGGCCACACCGCCAGACCGATGATCTCGACGAACTGTCCATGGTGATGATCTACGGCAAAGAGAACTCGAAGTCGAAGGCTGGTATCTATGGGGCTGAAGCCGAGCAGTTCATCGCCCGCAAGCCGTTCGGCGGCCCCGTGGATGCAATGCTCGAGCCGCAACCCGCCGAGCAGGCTTACCGACAGGTACTGGCTCAAGTCGGAGCGTGGCCGCGGGATGAGGTTGATCTACGACTGATTCGCGAAGTGCGGGAGAAACAGGGCAAGATCGGCCGCGTCGGCCCGCGCTGGCGTCAGATCTACGAGGAGCAACAGAGAAAGCAACAAGCGAAGAAGAGACGTTAGCGGGACGTTCGCCAAAGGAAACCATCCGGGACGCGCTAGCCCAAGTTCCCCACTAAATCGCGGAAGTACGGTGTTTTCAAGGGTGGCGAACGCGAAGTCGTCACTACATTTCAGTTTGGTTTATTTTTGGCAGCCGGAGTTGGAGGCGATCGAGGAGAATCTGTTGGTGCTCGGTGGGCTTGGAGAGGCAGCGTTTGCGAATCTCGATGCCGCTGCGAGTGGGCAGGATGACGTCGATCGTTCTCAGCTCCCCGATCTCATCCAGGACTCGACGCGGCTCGCTGCCAAGACCGGCGCGATCGCACATCTGGCCAAGCGTCTTCCATAACACGTAGGCCAGAAAACAGACGAAGATGTGAGCCAAAACGCGTTCTTCTTTCTGATGCCAAATCGGACGGATCTTGAGGTCGCTCTTGTGAATGCGAAACGCGGCTTCCGCCTCCGTCAGTTGGATGTACGCTTTCCACAGTTCTTCATCGCTCCAGTTCGTGACATTGCTGCGAAGCAAATAGCAGCCGGCACTCAACGTCGCCCAGTCGCGAGCCGCTTCGACTTTCTTCCACTGGATGCGAGCGGCACCGTCGGTGGTTTTCTCGACGGGCACCTCGAACAACTTGGCGGCCCGCGAATTCTGGCCCAGCAGGCGACCGATCTCGCGTTCCACCTTCATCGGGTCGCGGTTCTGTTTCTCGCAGCGAGCTGTCATGGACACCAAACGCGCTTCGATCTTCTGCTCGAAGCGTTTGACGATGGCTTCTTCGGTGTGCGACCGATCGCGACTGCGGCATAAGATGAACGTCTCTTGGCCCGCTTCCACCGTCTCGCCGTCATGGCGTGGCCAGGAACACAGCTTGACTTCGAGCCCTTCGCGAATCGTGTTCCAATCGTCTTTGAGTAGTTCCGCCTCGAACTTCTTCAGCATCGATTTCGGTGTCCCCACGATGTAACGGCGATCGCCTTCTCGCAGGAAGTCGATGTTGTCGTCGCTGACCATGCCGCGGTCCATCACCCAAATGCGATCGCTCTTTCCGTAGCGAGCTTCCATCGTCGTGACGATTTGCTCCACCGTCGTTACATCCGCCGTATTGCCCGAGAATACTTCATAGCCCAGCGGCATGCCGCAACGCGACACGACCAACCCAATGCAGACCTGCTTGCAGTCGCCACGCCCGTCACGTGAGTAGCCACGCTGAGCCATCTCGAAGTTCGCCTGGCCTTCGAAGTACGTACTCGTGATGTCATACATCAACAGGTCGTACTCCAGATCAAACAGCTCACCCAGGCGGTTCTTCAGGTGAGCCTCGAGCTTCGCCTTGTGCGGCAGCAATTGATCGAGCGTGCGATACAGTCGGTTGTCATCCACGCGATCTGCCGGGACACCGAGCAGTTGTGGCAGCGCCGACTTCGGATACCACTGCTCCGCGACGTACAACTCGCTCGACGGACGACAGAGCCGAGCCACCATCAGAATCAACGCGCTGCGCCACCGCGAGACACGCTCCCGGCCTCGGGGCATGAAACGCTGGAGGAATTCATCCAACTGCAGCCTGCGGACCACTTCCAAAGCCAACCAAGGCCCACCGAACTGTCGACTGTTCTCCACGCGAACGCCCGACGCATCGACTTCGACCCACTGGGGCTGCACCGATTCCTTGTCGTCCGGTTGACTGAACAGCAACAACTGGTCTTCGCCACACGCCGTTGCTGATTCTTTCGAGTGGGACGAACTCGCGTCACGCGCCGCCTGCTCGACTCCCAGACGCCCCGCTTCGTCAAGCTTCCCCAGCCACGCAACAACTCGCTGTCGCGGCCCAGCATCGGTGCGATAAGATTCAACGAGCGCCCAATACGCATGCCGCTTGCCGTCCTTGTTGCGGAAACACTGTCGAAGAAACATACCCCGCCATGCTACCGACAGATCCGCACAAGGCTAGAGCAAAGGTCGTCACTACAACGCCTCTGAGATTGTTGTTGCCAACAACGAATCCACTCCCCACCGAGGCAAAAGAACTTACGGTGATTCGACACCGAAAATACTTTTCAAAAAAGTCGTTTCGGATCGTTACTGGGGAACTTGGGCTAGCGTCCGGTTCTTGGGAACCATGGCCTAGCGCCCAGCGGCTGAGTTTTTCGCAGCTCTACGGAACAAGGTATACCGCTCCAGAGCGACCACTGATCGTCTTTCGGGCTTTGGGCGCAAAGCGACATCGCTGCCATCGCCTATGGTTTCGGCTTTGCATCTCTGAGTCGATCGATCTCGTGTTTCAGCAGCACTCCACAAACAACCGCGGCAGGGCGTTAGCACCGCCGGCCACTGCCCCGTCGCTTCCCAGCCGCATGGCTTCGGGTAGTCCCGCTGGGGAGAAGTTCAACAAATCGCTCTTACCAATCCGTCACCAGTCGTTCTGCGTGAACTCATTGGAGTTGAAATGCAAAAACGTCGGAGTTGTGCAGCCGGACTCTCAGGCGAACGGGCGACGAGACATTCTTCATCTCTGCTTTTCCACGCCACGTTACCGTGTGACGAATCGAGTCGCCAGTGAAGCTGTCGCAGTCTTCCAGCGTGTATCCGTCTTGCGGCTTACCATTGGCATCGAGCAATTCTACTCTGAACCAGCCACCCGGTTCGCAGCGAGCGTTGACTTGCAGACGAGTGCCGTCGGTGTTGAGCGGCTTTGTTATGAACTCACCCGGCTGCGCGCCATCGGGCCGGAGTGACGCGAAGCCGTCCAGCCGCAGCGTAGCGAGGCCGACTCCTAATGTGTGGTACGGCTTTGTTGTCGGCAGGATGCGCGTGCAATGGCCCATATTTGCACCGAGGTAGTACAGCCGAATTTGATCGTCCACGACCAGCATCGTGTTGCCGCCGTAGACCATGCCGGAGTCCCATTCGCCGAACCGGCCGATTGACAAGGACCGTCGCGGGTAGTCGACGTCACGCCATGTCTGCATGTCGCGGCTGATCTTCATGGGCATGTCCAGCGGGCCTTCCCGGCTGCCGACGACCGGCCACAGGTCGTACAACGCAACCACGACACCTTCGTACGGGATTGCCGTTACCGAATAGATCTCGCTGTGAAACTCTGGGAGTCGTAGCGTCTCCTTCAGCAGACTGCCGTAGGCGCGGCAGGCGTCATCGGCCACGCGGGCATCGTCACGGTGGCCGGCGAGAAACGGGATCTTGGCGGTGAAGGGACTGTTGAGATCATTCAATGTCGTCGCTGCAAAGCTGCGGCGGACGAAGCCTTCGTGCTGACGCATGTACTTCGGGAAGAAGAGGAACTGCGCGCGGCCCGGATCATACACCAGTGAGACGACGTCGCCGTATGCATGACGGACTGACTCGGGCTGCTGCCACGTCACACCGTCGGCCGAACGGCTGACGGCGTAGTCGCTCGTCGGCGGCTGGTAGAACAGCGAGAGAAAGCGATCGACTCCAGTGGCTCCAGGAAAGAACAGCACATTATTGCCGGGCTTCTTCCAGGTGGCGATCCGGCCTTCGAAACCGAGCAGATTGTGGCGTTCGAACTGCTGCCACGGCGACTCGGCGATGTCCGTTCGCTGCCAGTGAACGCCGTCTGCGGAAACCGCATAGCCTTTCAGCGAATGCCGCGGTCCGCAGCGATACCACATCCGGAAACAGCGCTGATCAGGATCGTAAATCACCGTCGACATGAACGGGTCCGCCCAGCCTTCTTCCCACGGCATCTGCGCCTGAAAGACCGGATTGCGAGGATGCTTCTCGAACGGATGGAGGCGTCGCTTTAACCGGGACATCTCATCGATAACGAAGTCGTCGATCAGCAACTGTTTGTCGGAGCCCACCTGCACGACTCCGTCCACAACCTGTGTCGGCGGACGCTGCACGGCGCCGAGCCGTCGGGCAGAACGAGTCGTCGACGCCTGCTCCCACTGCCCGTGATGGATCAACCCATCGTCTGGACGGTCGCGTAGAGTTGCGACGGCCGTGCGCGCCGCAAACCGCACTCCGGCGTCGGGGTCGTCGAGCAACTCCTTAATGGCGGGAATCGCTTCCATTGCCATGACCCGATTGAGCGCGTCACAGGACTTCTGGCGAACATTGGGATCGCTGTGACGCAACGCGGCAACCAGCGCCGCAACGGCCGCCAGCCGAGTGTCCCGCTGCTGGGCCGAAGACGGCGCGACACTCCGGAGGGCCAGCAGGTCAAAGCCTTTGGGATGTTTTGCAACCGGTTTCAACTCAGCGACGTGGGCGATCGATCGCAGGGCAAACACGGCCGCCGTCCGGACGGCTGGACCGTCGCTGTGCAAACACGTTTCCAGCAACGGCACACAATCCGCAGTCCGAACGCGCCCAAGCAGCCCGCAGAGCGCGAGTTGCGCCTCGGTGCGGTAAGCTTCCAGCTTGCCATCTTCCTTCGGTACGCAAGCTGGAAGCTTTGCCCAAGATTCGCCGCAACGAACGAGGATCAGCGCGGCGCGTACTCGCTGCAAAGGCGAGCCCTCACCAATCGCCGACTTCAGACGATCACGCGTGCCGCCAGTATCAATCAGCTGTTCCAGCGCCATCGCGGCCGATCCGGAAACGGAAAGATCGGTTTCACCGAGGTCGGCTACGAAGCGCTCAACAGCTTCCGCCAGCGATTCAGCCGGGATTCGGTCGCTACGCTGGCGCACGAGTTCGGTCACAGTCAGCCGCGTCATAGGATCGCCACTGCCAATTGCCTGAACAAGAACCGGCCGCACGAACTGCGGATCTGCGTTGCTGGTCGCGAGTCGTTCGAGGAATGTCTTTCGCACAAGACGGTCCGGATCGTTGAGTACGCCGGTGAGCCGTTCCGCGAAGTGTGCGACAGCGTCTGGCGAGGCACCCAGTTCGCGCACGATCGCTTTCCGGATGGTTGGGTCGCCGTGATTCAGGTAGCGATCGATCAACGTGCGCTGCTGCTCGGTGGCCACGCCGCTGAGGTCGATTCGTTGCAAACCCCGCCGCTCGGCTTTGGCGTTTCCCGAGTCAATGTCCTTCAGGCACCCATCACGAAACATGCTGGCCGGATCGCCCGCGACAACCCGTGCTGGCAGCGGCTCGCCATCATCGAGCCGGCAGTTTAGCAGATAGAAATCGTCACCGTGGTCATTGCCGGTATAGACGCCCACAAAGGCCGCCTTGCCGTCTGGAGTCAACGCCAGTCCCGGTCGCCCACCATGCTTCGCGACCAGTTCATGCGTCGCAGGATCGCCGTCGCGGTCGATCACCGTCAACATCACGGAACCGACGTTGCCGCCGTAATCCTTCGGTGCAAACTGCCGACCCGCTCCGTGTTCCCACGCGATCGCCACTCGCCCACCGGCAACTGATAGATCGTTCCATCCGACGTGGCGCTCGACATCCGACTGCGCGACAACGCGATCGTGCCAATGGCCGTCGGTTCTCTGCGTCGCATGATGCAAGGTGCGAATAGAATTCACTGACTCGCCAGCGCCAAACGACACGTGGAGATCACCTTTGTCATCGATCTCGGCGTCGATCATTCGCGAGACCGTCGTCGTGGCAATCCGCTGCGTCGTCCATTGCCCGTCTGCATGACGAGTCGCGCAAACGGGGCCTCCCTGAGCCGGACAGAAGACGACCTGCAACGCCCCGTCCTTCCGAACCACAAGAGCGAACTGCCCAGGCGCGACTGAGTTCAGAGTCTTCGGACGCGATGCCAACCATTGTCCTCCATCGCTGCGCTGCCAGACCACAAGCTGATTGCGATTCCGGTCGAGACACACCACGACCGGCCGCCCATCTGGAAGAATACCCAGTGACACGTTGTTACCACCGAATGTTACGCCCGCGCCGAACGATTCCAGTCGCCACACGCCATCCACCCGCCGCCAGTAGTCAACGCCATACGGCGGCCCTCGATGCCGCGTCGCAATGTGCAGGCCCCCGTTGGAATCAAACGCCAGGTCAAACGGGCAGCCGTACGTCCCCCAGCCTTCGACGTTCCATGTCGATTCGCTATCGATCGCCGACATTCGGATCTCGCCGGAAGGAGAGATGTGTCCGAGCGGTTTACAGGAGAAGTCGCCGGCCGCCAGCGTGTACGTAAAGAAGATGTCACCGCGTGCGGATACCGCAAAGCGACTGCGTTCTCCGGCAATCGGACGTTTCTCATCAACATGAATGCCGACACGCCGCGAGGACAATTCACCACGCATAGGCGATTGTGCTTCGGCCCCTGCTTGATTCAGGCTGGGGCTGCAAAGGTAAAAAACTACACACGCACCGGCGTGCCAGAGTTTGCGATTCATTGTGTCCTCCTTTCACCGCATTGGTTCGAGAACGATATCGCGTTTCTTGCGATCGATTGTGAAGATAGATTGGATCACGTTGCCGCCGAGGGCTTCTTGATAGTGCACGCTGAAAATGCGCCCGTCAGTTAGTTCTGTGAAGGAGGGATAGGCGCCGCCGGCAAAGCCGATCAATCGTGGCGGGCTCCAACTCTTGCCAAAGTCGGTGGAAATGATGAGGCCCGTTCGCGCGTGCGGCTGTTCGCGGATGCCGCAGAGCAGTACGCCGTCGCGCGTTAGAAGCAAGTCCGGCGCATGGCCGCGAGGAAGAAGTCCGGTTCGCGCCGGGCTCCATGTGCGACCACCGTCGGTGGAAAAGCTGTGCGACATCTCGGCTCGCATGACGCACAGCAGCCGGCCCTCCGGAAGTTCGACGATGTCCGGTTCGGTCAGGTGTTCACTGCCCGGAATGAGGTGTGTTTCGCTCCAAGTTGCTCCGCCGTCAGTCGAACGCGCGACGCCGCAGTGGTACTTCGTTCCGGTTCGATGGCCATAGATGGGTAGCAGCAGTTCGCCGCTTGACAACTCGGTCACAGGAACCGTCGTCGCGTTGATCGCGGCGAATTCCTCTTTGATGGGATGTTCGTGCGAAGCGGATTTCGACGGCGGACCGGCCCGGCGGATCACCGCGGCTTTCTGCTCGTTCGTGAACCAAGGCGAAGGAACGATCGCCGATTTGGTTTCCCACGTCTGGCCGTTGTCGAAGCTGCGGATCGTCCGCACCTCGCAGACTCGGCCGCGCTCATACCAGACGGTCTGGAAGTAGGAACAAATCACTGTGCCGTCGCTCAGCACGGTAAGGCTAGGATCGCGTTCGCCCGCCGCTGTGTCGATGATCGTGCGCGGCTTGGACCACGTTTTGCCATTGTCGCCGGACTGCATCACGCAGATGCGGCCGCGCGAGGGCAATTCCGGATCGGGCCAATCCATGTGACCTCGTCCGGCATAGAAACTGACGAGCAGTTGCTTGTCGGCAGTGAGGCAGACACTCGGGAACCCCTCATAACCTCCCCACTCGCCTTTGGTGGTAATCGTGCGGCCGGCGCGATGGATGTCCGCTCCGGTCGGGCCGCTGAGTTGATACTTCGGCAGCACATAGTCGTAAATGCGGACGTCATCGATCACTCCCTTGAAGAACTCGCCGCCGCTGGGTGCGCCAATCGCCTTGCCGATGGTCAGCGGCGTGTCATTGGGCTTGAACGCACCACCAAACGGCCGGACGGAGTGCAGCTTTCCGTTGACGAACGTGGCGACTCGCTGTCCGTCACACACAGCGGCGACGTGCGACCACTCGCCGAAAGGGATCGGCTTTTCGTGAGTCTGATAGGCTCCGACTCCGAAGACGAGCTTGCTGCGGTCCCAGGGAATCCCCATCTGCAGATTGAAGAGGCAGCGGTACCGATAGCCTTTGGCGACAATCGTCATGTTGTGGAGTCGCGGTTCTTTGGGCTTGATCCACGCCTCAACCGTACACTGCTTCGCCGAGTTGATCACCTCGACATTCCCGCAATCGACCCACGCGCGCTGACCATCGAACCGTAAGGCTTTGCCGAGTCCGTCGCGACCTTCAATCCACTTGGCATGATGAATCAAAGCGACGTTTCCATTGCCGCTTGCGTCGATGGCGTTCGCACCTTCGCCCTCATCAAACCGCCAGTGTGCCACGAGCCCGGCTGTCGGTTCTTTGGCTTCACGCGTTGCCGGCGGCTCTGCAGCACTCGACGCGCGCAACGAGTAGGAAACAACCGTCACAAGCAGCGCAACGCAAAGTACGATGCGTCGTAGTGTTGGGGAGGTATGCCGCCGGCAATCGGTTGCTACCGTCGCCAGACGGTGATCGCGATGCCAATCCACGCTCTGGCGTGCGTAGCTACCGGCGGCCTCAAACCGGCGGCGCAGCGAGTTGCTTCTCGCCATGATGTTCACTCCGCCACGATCGTGAAGAGGTCCATGTCTTGCAGGAAGATTTCCAGACGGACAACCTTGCCTTCAAGCTCAGCCATCGATCTGTCCCCTCTCCACGTGACCTTGTGCCGCACGGCATCGCCGCTGAAAGGCACGCAGTCGCCGTGGTCGAAACCTGCCAAAGGATTGCGTATCGCGTCGCTTATGCGAACCGAGAGTTGCGCCGCGCCATCTCCGCGTGAGGCGGCGTTGATGAACAGATCACCGCCGGGCCATTTGATCAGCCGCGTCACCACGCCGCCGCCTCCGTTCTTGGGACCGTACAGTCCGATCAGCCTTTCTTTCGGACAGGTCGCCAGTCCGATCGCGGCTTTGCGTCCTTCCGTGTCATGGCCGCCGTCGTGTCCGGCATAGTAGAACCACCATTGATCACCGACTTCGACCCAGTGGGGCCCACCAAAAGTCATACCGTCGTCCCACGCACCTTCTTCTCCGAGTGGAATCAGCGGAACTCGTTTGGGCGACCGCCGCCAGTGCACTCCATCCCTGCTGGTCACCAGTTCGGTGTGGATGGGATCGTTCATCCGAAAGACCCACAGGAACCCCCAGTAAATGCCGGCGTAGTGATGCACCGGCATACCGTACAAGAAGTTGTAGTGGCTCTCCGCATCGATCTCGTCCGGTGTCAGCAACGCTTTGGGACTGCCGCGCCACTCAGTCCACAATTCGTCACTCGTCAGGAACGAGATGCGACGCGACGCCCCTGTGTCAATCATCTGGCCTTTGAATCGCCGGTACCGATCTTTCGCGCGGCAGGTCATGAGATAACGTTTACGGTCGGCGTCGAAAACGATGCTGTTCAGCGTATCGGAATGCACGTGCTTGAGTCGCACTTCACTTTCGGTATCCCAGTGAATTCCATCGTGCGAGCCGATGAGCCTGATACCGTCGTGCTCCTTGCCGGCACCGCCGGTCCGATACGCCATGACGTACGTGAAGCCGCGTTTCTGTTCATCCGGAAGAGTCAGCAGGATTTGCGGACCGCTGGCTCGCGCGTTCTTCGGGCCTCGAATCACAACGTTGTTCTGTGTCGAGCCATTCCACTCGAACAGGCCGAGGTTCGGCGAATCCCAGCTCAGACCGTCTTTGGATTCGGCGTAAGCGATGGCATATCGACTGCTGCGGCCGCTGGGCTTTTCCGCCCAATAATGCACTTGAGTCCACAGTTGGAACTTGCCGGATTCTGGATGCCGGGCAACGTTGACGTACCCACAGTCGCCACGATAAACGGGGTTCGCCTCGTGCTTCTGCGGCGGATGAACTGAGTGCACAACCGCGTTGTGTTTGTACTTGACCGCAAAACGGTTATCGACCAGCCAGTCATCGACGAAGAATTGCGGAACACCTCGCGCGATGTCCACCGGCTCCTTGGGAACTTGAGCGATCACCTGAATCTGACCGACGGCGAGCAGAACCGTGACAGCGATGAGGAAGCGACGTCGGATCATGTTCTACTCTTCTGCGTGGACAGGAAATGGAGATGGCGGATAGCTAAGACCATCGTTCTCTATCCGATCACTTTGGCGTAATCCGCACGTGGAACACCTGATTGAGTTGGCCTTTGCGTTTGCCTGCTCTCAGGAGTCCCTCGCCGCACGTGACCCAGCTCTCGGCATCGTTGATGCGGCAAACACCGGAGTTGCCAAGCGTGGCGTGATTCTCCGGAATCAAGACGCGTTCGGTGGATCGGATGACTCGCAATGTCTCGGGATTTACCTGCGCGATGAACAACGGAGCACGATGCCTGATGATGTGGTCGTTGTCAGCGCCTCGCCGTGTGTAAACGAGAAACAACCCACCGCCGACCGTCACCCAGTGTTGCTGCGTGTTGTAGCTGCCCAGCACTGCGCCATCGTCGAACTTCCACTCGCGGACAGGTTCGAAGTTGATGCCGTCGGTCCCCCGCGTGACGTATGCCGAGTGGTTGGCGCGCAGCGTGAGGAGGTAGCGGCCATCGAATTGAACAAGAGATGGTTCGTAGAGTCCACGGCCCGTAGGGATCGTGTGCTCCGAACCATGTTCCTTGTAAGTGAGCGTCTTACCGTCAAACGCACAACGCATCACGACGCTTGTGTAACGATGCACTTTCGGATCGCGCCAGTAGCGAACCGGCAACAACACATCGCCATTCGGCAGATCAACTCGCTGCGTACAACCGGCGTTAGCTCCTGTGATGGTCGCGCCGTTGTGATCTTTTTTCGGCACATCAAGCAGTCGCATCGATCCCCATTTGCCCGTCGACGGATCCATGACCGCGTAGGAAACTCGCTCGCGCAGACGAATTTCGCGTTTGCCGTTTTCGAAGTTGAACGTCTTTCCCGTAACGAGGACCTTCCCTGACTTCGCATGAAATGTGGGCCACAAATCACCCGGCGCGACTTCGAAACCGTCGCTCTGTCGCGTTCGTATCAACGGGGAGACAATTGTCGGTTCGCTCCACGTTCTTCCGCCATCGCGGCTGATCGATTGAAGGATGTCGTGGAAATCATGACTGGTTGTCTTACCGGTCTGCGACATTGTCGTCAGAAAGAACGGCTGTTTTCCTGGCACAAAAGCCGTTCGCGCCTGCCACCAGTCCCAGCGCTGCGTTCCTCGAATCGAGCCCAGCGATTCGAACTTGAGTTGCACTGCTTCGTTTAACGGCGAGCCGAAGGCGTCAGCGTCCTTGCGATTCCCTTTCGCCTTCGGCTTGCCGTTAAACGATGACTGGGAAGTGGTTTCCGAATCATCTTTCAACTTGCCAAACAACTGCGTCAGCTTGTCCACTAGCTTTGGCGAAGCGCCGACTTCGGCATGCGCGACGGTCAGCCACGTTTCGTATCCACCCAGCTTGTGTTGGCGCGGGGACGGCAGGTATCCGAATCCGCCGTTGGCTAGTCCCAAGACGAAGGTGTCCTTGAACGGACTGCGCTTTTGAATGTCGAATCCGATTTCGACGAACACTTCAAACGGCAGCGCGGCGATGCCGAGGTCGCCAATGCGCAGCGTCTGCACGAAGGCGTCCGCGGTTTCGGGCCACTCGGCGGCTTCGATCGCGCGGCGGGCAAAGATCACTCGCCGAGAAAAGTCGCGATCCTCCTGTGCCTCGGACTCGGCGCTGTCGAGTAGCTCACGCGCCCGCTTCACTTGCACGGCACTCGGTCGGCGACGTTTCAAGGGTAGCGTCTCGGCAGCGGCGCCAAGCTCGACCCAATCACGATACGCGATCGTCTTCTCAATCCGAACGACTTCCTCTGCTACGTCTTCGGCAACTTCGCGCATCTTCTCATAACGCGCGTATCGTTTGCGGCCGGGCTTGTTGTAGTTCGCGTAGTCATTGTTGTTCACGTCGCCGCTGGCACCGTTGCTCAACATGCCGACGAACGGCGGAGCTTGTGTGGGCTCAGCCAGCAACTGCTTGATTCGGTCGGCGAACACACCGAAGTAATCCGAAGACACGTGGCCTTTGCCCACGCCGCCAACGTAATGCAACCAGTAGTTGGCCAACAAAGCGATCGGACGACCTTCGGTCGATTCGACGGACAGCACATAGACCTTTGGGTTGACTGGTCCGGCTGGTTCGTCGAGCACGTCGAGATAGCGCCCGGGATTCATGGCCGCGAGTTCTTCCTCGCCAAACGGACTTGTCACCGTTTCCCCGTCCTTCAGCAGCCAGCGGCGGTTGAAAACATGCTGCGGCACTTTACCTTCGCCCCAGCCGATTCGAGCCGGTTCCAGATGGTTGATCGCTCGCTGGACGCCATCGGCAATTCGGCGAATGACAAACATCTGGTAGTCATCGAGCGGCTCATTCAGTTTGAGATAGCTCGTCCCGCGCAAGCTCGGCGCGGAGTGTGTGTGCGTCGCGGCGATGAGAACATTTTCCGGTGGCAGACCGGTTTTCTTCTCGATGAGTTGCTTCGTTGGAAAGTGGATTTCCGTGGGAAACTTGACGTTGTCGATGATAACGATCGCCAGCTTCGTTTTCCCATCGTCGAGGACGAGGCAACGGGCATGCAGGTCATCATGAATGTGAGTCGAGCCGCGCGGAAGGAAACCGCCGATGAGGTCCGTTCCCAGAAACGGCGTGATGTTGCTTGTCGCCGCACCCGCCCGAAACACCTTCGGTTGGTTGGACTCGGCTGCGACGACGGCAGGAACGAAAAGCGCCAGCAGAATGATCTTGGATTTCATTGTTTCTTTGTGTTCTGTTTCTGTTGGTAGGGGCCAACGCTGTATCCTTGTAGCTCCGTAATCCTAATCGACATCTTCATTGTGATTTGTGGGGACGGCCTGCATCAGCAACGCCAGCGACTTGCGGAGTGATTCAAAACCCACGCTGGATCCTTTGTAGTGACCCATTCTCACGACGACCAAGTCGTGCGAAGGAATGATGATCGTGTATTGCCCACCGGCGCCCGCCATGTAATAGGCGTCTTTCGGAATCGGAAACCGCTGCGTACCGTTGATCCAAAAGAAACCGCCGTAAATTGGCCTACCGTCCGCGATCCAGGCTGGTGCAAGTGTGCTGACGAAATCCACAAATCCCTTAGGCAGCAAACGCTCGCCGTTCCAGACACCGTCCTGCAGATAAAGATTGCCGAGCCGCGACCAGTCGCGCGCCGATCCAAACTCATATCCCTGCAACAGGAAATTCCCGTACGGGTCGGTCTCCAGAACCATGTCGCGCATGCCCAGTTTGTCGAAGAGCGCGCGTTGAGGAAAACTGTGATAGGCTTCGCCACGTTTCTCGACGGCCAGGCGGATGAGGTAGTTCGTTACAACTGGATCCGAATTGCGGTAGCGTCCCACGGAATTCGGAGCCCACTGCAAAGGCCGATCGGCCGCCCACTTAAACGAATTGACGCAGCCCGTGTAGACGTAGCGATGATCGGGATAGCCATCGGCCGGATCAAAGTCGGGGTCAAGCGGCGCTCGGAATCTCAGACCGCTCGACATGTGCAGAATGTCGGCAATGCGAATCTTCTTGCGTGGGTCATCTTTGCTTTGCCACTCAGGAATCGGAGCGGGCTGGTCCAGTGAGTAAACGCCGTCTTTGATCAAGATCCCCATCAACGTGGCGGTCAGACTCTTGCCCATGGACCAACTTTCCAAAGGCGTGTGCATGGTGATGCCATCCCGATACCGCTCGCCAATGATTCGTCCTTTCCAGGTGACTACATAAGCTGCGGTCAAACCATCTTCCGGTTCAAAAGCAGCGTCAACTGCCTTCGCTACCAATTTCGCATCCAGTTCCGCGGGCAATTCATCGTTGGCCAAGACGTCACCCATCGGCCAATGCGTTGTCGCTGCGTCTGGAAGTTTGGATTGAATGGTCGGCGGACCGAAGAAAGGCGCTTCCTTGCCGCGAGGCAGAGTCAGGCAGCCAAGATCGCCGATGAACTTCGCCGTGCGAGTGACACCGTTGGGCAAGGTGACGTGAACCGCTTTGTTTTCTCTATCGACACGCCACTTCATCTTGGCGCGCTCCTCGTAGGGAGCCGTGAAGTAGCCAATACTCTCAGCTGCGAATTCTGGATCCAAGCCAGTGACGAACACAGCCGAACAAAGAACCTTCGCGAAGCCGGCCGCGTGATGCTCCAGCGGATATCCAGGCGGCGGGACCGATTTCGTCTTCAGTTCCAATGATGCCCCGCGGGCAATCAGCGCGCGAGTCTGATCATCCAGCGAATCCTGTGCGTTCGACAACGCGGACATGAAAACAAAGGTCAGGCTCAGCGCGTAGGTTCTTAACATACCTTTGTCCTTCAAAGCTGCCATTCGACGCGAGTTACAGTTGTACCGCAAACTGAACAGAATCATAATCTGACGTCGTGCCCTCGGTGCGGCAGCGGCTTGCCGGCCGCATCGAAGTGGAACACCAGCTTCCAATCATCGGTCCGGATCATCCCCGACGTCGCCAGGAATTGCCTGCAGGTAGTCAGTGTGTTTCCCAAATCATTCAGTCTCAGTTGCACCGACGAGCTCTTGACCTGCGAGCCACTTTAGTGCGGCGGCTTTCCACTGCTCCCAGAGCGGCCCCTTGCAGCCGTTGAGGCCGTGACCGCCCGTCGGGAGCTCGAGCAGTTCGACCGAAACGCGATGGGCTTTCATGGCTGCGACAAACTGACGGCTGTTTTCTGGAGGCACCGGCTTGTCATCGATGGCATGCGCCAGAAACGTGGGCGGAGCGTCGGCAGTGACCTGCGTTTCATTGGAATAGAGGCGTACGAGTTCAGGCTTCGGATCAGGACCAAGGAGTTCGTCTCTGGAACCTTTGTTCGTGAAGTTACCCATCGTGACGACGGGATAGATGAGCCAGGCGAAGTCGGGTCGGCAACTGATTCGCTCGATGGGATCAGGCGAATCGCCATCACCATCGTCGAAGTGCGTGGCGGCCGTCGAAGCAACGTGGCCGCCGGCGGAGAAACCAAGAATGCCGATACGTTTCGGGTTGATCTTCCACGTTGCGGCGTTGGCACGGGTGAGGCGAATGGCGCGCTGGGCGTCGAGCAGTGGCACCTGATGTCGCAGCTTTGGCAGTCGATACTCCAGGATAATTGTCGCAATGCCGTTCTCGTAGAGCCATTGCGCGATCGGATAGCCCTCACGATCAGTAACATGGCGGATGTAGCCGCCGCCGGGACAAAGCACGATGGCGGCACCGTTGGCCTTGTCGGCAGGCGGAAGGAATACCTCGAGTTCCAGGTTGCAATCCTCGAACTTGCCGTCGCCAACGGGCGCTTTGCCGGACCAGAGGGCCACGCGTTCGGTCGGCGTGGGTTTAACCGGCTTGGCAGGCGTTTGCGCTGACAATGTCGAGGTCAGAGCGGTGAGGAACAGGCCGACAGCGAAGAGAAGAAGGCGTCTTTTCATAAGCTTCATTTCATTGACTGATTAACGTGGCGTGGCTCAAGGTGCTTGGCGTCGCGACTTACGCGGCGCGTTCAAGTTCAGGCGATGATGTCGTGTGCGACGTTGCCATACACGTCGGTGAGTCGAAAGTCACGGCTGGCGTAGTGCCAGGTCAGATGCGTATGGTCTAGACCGAGCAGGTGCAGGATCGTGGCGTGCATGTCGTGCAGTGTCATGCGGTTCTGGATGGTGTAGTAGCCGAACTCGTCGGTGGCGCCGTAACGGATGCCGCCTTTCACACCGCCACCTGCCATCCAGATAGTGAAGCCGTCTGTGTGGTGGTCGCGCCCGATATTCTTACCACCGCCGGCTTGTGACGTTGGAGTTCGACCGAACTCGCCCGCCCAGATGACGAGAGTTTCATCGAGAAGCCCGCGAGCCTTGAGGTCCTGGAGAAATCCTGTGATTGGTAAATCGACCTGAGCCGCGTTGACGGTGTGTCCCTTTTCGAGATAGCTGTGCTGGTCCCATTGCTCGTTGGTGGGGATGCCCTGACTTCGCAGCGAGCCGGCGTGATTGACCTGCACGAATCGGACACCGCGTTCGACGAGGCGTCGTGCCAGCAGACACTGACGACCGAAGTCATCGGTCGGTTTCGATCCGATTCCGTAAAGCTGTTGAGTCGTCTTTGACTCGGATGATAGGTCGAGTGCCTTCGGAGCCGCCATCTGCATTCGAAATGCCAGCTCGAACGACTGCAGTCGCGCGTTCAGTTCGGCATTCGTGTCAGACTGTTCGGCAGCCAGTCTCTGCATCAGTTCGAGTTGCAGGCGTTCCAGTCGCTTGTCTGTTGATGGATTCATGTACTTGAACTGTGCGGTCGTGACCGGAGCGTTGGGGTATGCGCAGGACGTTCGACCCATTTGCCATAACTGACAAGTGTCGTCGTGCTGCGAAAGATACCCGCAAGTGCGTAATAGTCAGCGGTGGGGATCGGATCGAATTTGTGATCGTGACAACGGGCACACGCGATGGTCATTCCCAGCATCGCCCTGCCAAACGCGTCAATCTGTTCGTCGACCAGATCGGCAATGCGTTTCTTTGCATCAAGCTGCGTAAGAATCTTTGTCCCGATGGCAAGGAAACCTGTACCGACGACAGGCTCATACTCCGCGCCGTCATCAAACTCAAGCAGATCACCCGCAAGGTGCTCGCTGATCATGCGATTGTACGGCACGTCGCGATTGAAGTTACCAATCACATAGTTTCGAAAGTGCCACGCGTTTGGAAACGGACGACTTTCGTCTCCACCGTTGCAATCGCCGTACCGCATCACGTCGAGCCAGTGGCGTCCCCAGCGTTCTCCGTAAGCAGGAGACGCCAGCAGTCGATCGACCAGCCGAGCAAACGCATCCGGCCGATCGTCGTTGACAAAATCTTCAACCTCTTGCGGTGTAGGCGGAAGTCCGATGAGGATGAATGAGGCTCGCCGAATCAGCGTACGCCGGTCTGCCTGAGGCGCAGGTCGCAGTCCCGCATCAACGAGTTTCCGCAGAACAAAGGCATCGACTGGTGACTCTACCCAGTCATCGTTGAGTTGCGGCGGCGACGCGTTACGAACTGGTTGAAACGCCCAGAACTGACGCCCGACTTCCATACTGGCCGCCACCGAGTCGCTGGTCGGCTCGTCCGGTGCATTGATCGCTGGTCGAGGATCGGTGGCAGCCATCTGCACCCATCGTTCAAAGTCAGCAATGACCGCTAACGGCAGGCGCCCGGAAGGCGGCATCTGCAGGTCCGAGTTGCGATACCGCAATGCAGTGATCAGCAGGCTGTTGTCTGGATCGCCCGGCACGATCAGCCGTCTATCTCCCGTCAGCTTCCGATCCAGACGCAGGTCGCCGCCATCTTCGGCCGTGTCCTCGGAATGACACTTAAAGCAGTGTTGTACCAGTACCGGTCGAATCTTCTTCTCAAAGAACTCAACGGCATCCTCTGCAGCAGTGAGTCCCGGTTGGGAACTGACCAGCACCAGCGCTGCGATGCCGATCAATGAGTATCTCGTCGAGCCGTGCTGTTTCATCGCGTTTCCGTGCAGTACCTGGATAAGGCTTCGCTCATTTGTTGCTTATGATGACAGCCGAAGTGCTGTTTCGTGAGTAGTAGCCATTCAATGAAACGAAGGTCGACTGATGAGCATTAGGTCCAGGGGCGACGATGGATTCTGACCGCATTCATCGAAGTTGAAACTCCTGACTCCGCGCGGCGGAAGACACTCGGCCCTTCGCGTCCACGGCGGTGACTTCGAAAGTATAGATGCTACCGAGTAGAAGCTGGCGCCGCAGGTCCAAGCTGCAGGAATCGTCTGGTGTTTGGATGGCGGCGTAGGGCTGGATCAGGGTCGTGGGCCAGAGGTCGCCGGGCTTGATGAGTACAGGAGTGACGCGATAGGCCACCGCGTTCGGCGACGCTGTCCAGGTGAGTGTGCCAGCTTTGAACTTCAGGTTGCTCGGCGAGTCGAGGTTGCTGGACGGCAACGGTTCAGGTCCAACGAGCAGACGCCAGGCGTCGATTCTGCGGTTCGCGGGGCTGGTCATGATGAGTCTGTCTTCTCCGGCGACGGCTACGCCCACGTTGCCGCCCGTCAGACTACTGATAACAAAGGCGCGACTCCAATTGCGGCCCGTTCCGTCGGCGGAGAGGTACACGCGGCAATGGTTACGGCTCAACGCGGTTGCGAGGGTGAGAACTCCATTATTCAGCAGATGCAACGTGGGTAGCTTGCCAGCAAACGCAAGAACTTGCGGCGGGTCCCAGGTCTTGCCGCCATCCGTCGAACGCACGGAAACAAGGTTGGACTTCACGGTGCTGCCGGTGCGAACGATCGCCAGCATCTCGCCGTCTTTGGTTGGCGATACGGTCGCTTCCAGCCAGGGTGTCGTGACGCGGGCTTCCGCCTTGATCATCGCCACGGCGGTCGTGATGACGGAGCGGACTTTCCACGCCCGACCGCCATCTTCGCTTTGCAACAACACGACCTTGTTGCCGCGTTTGCTCCAGGTATAAGCGGGCATGAGCAACAAGCCGTTTTCACCTTCAATGATGTGCGGCAAGGGGCGAGCGATGCCGCCGACTTCCGGCGGGCACGCGATCGTGGCTCGCTCTAGCTTCCAACTTTGGCCTTGGTCCTTCGAGACGGCGATTCGGTAGGCGTTGGGTGGCACGTCAGGGAGTTTGGCTTCACGTCGCTTCGCCGGATCAGGCAGCCATTTGATACCGAAAGCGAGCAGGTCGCCACTGCTGAGCCGCTCCGCCCACATGGCGATCATTCCTGACATGGGCCAGTTGTCTCGGCCCTTCGTCCAGCTCAAGCCGCCGTCGGTAGAAATCGCCGATGCCATCCCTTTCGAGCCACCAAAATCATCCGGGTGATTCGGATAGAAACTCAGCACGCGATGTCCCACCTTCACCGGACAGCCGCCACCCGTGATACCTTCGCGCTGGACGACCGTGACGCGCGGACTAACCACGACTTCTACGTCGTCGTCGGCAGCAACCAGTGGGAATGTCAGCAGGCTCAGTAAATAAGGAGTGAATTTCATGGCAGTCAACTCGACTCTACAACGAACGTGCTACTTCAGTGTACTCGGACCATTTTCCGGCAGCGGGTCGAGCGGCAGACCCGTTGATACGAGTTCGATCCCGCTGAGCAGGCTCTGGCCCTTGTGCGCGGTAAAAGACAGTGTGCAGTCGCCGTCGAGTTGGACACCGGTGAATTCTTTAACCAGGCACTTCATCCTGCCTTGGGCCGCGGCGAAGATATCGAAATTCGTTAGCACTGGTTTTCCTTGCAAAGCGACATCGAACACGCGAGCTCCGGCTTCGGTGTGTTTCGGTTCGACAAAGTAGAGCCGCAAGGTGAAGGTTCCGGACTTCAGTTCCGTCAGCCTCAATGACTCGATGCCTTGTGCGCCAGAGGCACAGACCCAGGGCCAGCCTTTACCTGCCTGGATGAACAAGGAATGGTGATAAAAGTAGTCGGGGTCCGCCGGTTTCGTCTGGAGTTTTATCTCCGGCGAAGGTCCGCCGACGCTGGGGTAGTCGAGAAACAAAGTTCCGCCGTGGGTCATCCGATCGCCGGGCGCTCCCAGGTTGACGCCGATTCGCACGATGGGTTTGGCCGTGCCCTGGCCCCAGGCAGTCCATTGTTCGAATGTCTGCGGCATGCTGATCAGCGCGGCGCCGGTGGGCAACGGGTAGCTGCAAGTGCAGCCTTCGTAGAAATACGGCATGTTCAGGACGCCGTTCGCCGGGATGACACTGTTCGTGCAACCGGAACGTGGCCCGGCAATATTAATGGTGCCGCTTTCAATTCGTTTGTCGTAGAAAGCGGGAGTCGCCGAACGCATCGTTATCAAGTGGCCGTAGTCCACACCGCCGTCGCAACCATAACTCTTGACATAGCATCGCGGCTCGACGAGCCCGGTCAGCGGATTTGTCATCCGGCCCTTGTCGGCCTGCCTCTGGAACGGATAGATCTTTGGCTTCTCGCCCCGAGACTCCAGTTCCTGAAACTGCTCCTCGACATACGGCGGACGAAATTGATACGGCGGGCGAAAGTCGGCGTCCGGCGTTTTGGGAACTTGCTCTAACCGCGACTCGGCTTCGTCACGCGACATGACGCGGCCGGTATAGACGTCCATGAAGGATGCATTGAGCAAGCGGAACCGCCCAGTCCCGTCTCGATGAAGATGGTTAACGGGCCCCATCTTCTCGACTTCGCCTTGCCAGTCCTTGTCCTGCGAAATCATGACGCCGCCCACGATCGTCGGTTGCGGGGCGCGCTTGAATCGCGCCACGGAATCGTCGAACCACAAGATACCCAAAGGAGCCCGGACGCGGGCGTCGGGCGCGTTCCAGTTGTTTGTATAATCGACAGCGCCGGGCAACGCGCCCGCCCGTCGGATGACCAGGAGATCGCCGTGGCGTTCAACACGGGCTTCGGTATGACCTGCCGCGCGGATCCATTCGTGAATCTCCTCGTCGCGGGTCGGTTCTACGGCGAGGCAGGCGACGCCCCCGTACGGCTTCAGTCGTTCATATAACGTCAGCAGGTAGTCGGGGCTCGTGTTGAGCCGCGTTGCGTTCCAATCTTCTGCCACAATCAGATCGGCCAGATACCGCGGAAACGCGACTTCCTCGAGCTTGCCCGCCACGATCGACAGTTGGCCGGACGGCGCGGACGGCTCAAGAATCCTTCGCCGTATCGCGTCGGCGTCGGATTCAGCGGGGGCTAATGCAATGACGTTGAGGTTCGTCTCGGCGGCCAGTTGCTCCGCCAACCGGCCATCGCGCGTGCCGAGCACGAGCGCGTAGCCGTCGCGAACGCGGGTCAGCGTGCGCAGGTGGGCGATCGTTGACGTCAGCGCCTTCTCGGGATTCGGCTTGCGGGCGGGTTGTGCCGGGTGAATGGTCGGTGAAACTTCGTTATTGCCGAAACAATAAATCATTCCGTCGCGAGTTGTGACGAACAACCGGCCGTTGGCGGCGACGATGCTGTGAATGTCGCCATCGACTCCCTTCACTCCGTCCGCGTACTTCAACAGAGCGCCGCCCAGCGTCACTTGTGTTCGCGTTCCGGCGACTCCTTTGCCTGTGCGTGTTCCGCCTTCATGCATATCGCGATTGACGACACTGTCGTACGTAATCTTGCCGCGGCGAATATCTCGGGCAACTTCCGGGTCCATCCGCATGAACCATCCGCCGGGAACGGTTCCTTCGGACGGGAGTGTAAAGTCGAGCAATTCGCCGGTATGGCGATCGAACGTGGCCGGTCGCGCCGCACCACACGGGACGAGCACTTGATCGCCGTTAACCAACAGGTATCCTTGCGGAGTGAGTCCTCCCAACGCTTCGGCGCCCGCGTGCGGCTGCTTGCCGTACAACGTTCCGCAGCGATCGTTGACCCATTCGACCTGGCCCGACCGGGCATCGAGCGCGTAGACAAAGACGCCTTCCAACGGCCAGACTCCGGCAGCGAAATAGACGGTCTCGTCGGCCAGCACTGGTCCCCCGCGGACGGGCCAGACAGAAATCAACCGGCCATTGCCCAGGATTTTCCGAGCTGAAGGGACGGCGCGAAACTTCCATTGCAGCTCACCGTCGGACGCATTCAAACAGTACAGATGCCCGTCGTCCGATCCGAAGTAGAGCCTGTCGCGCCACGCAACCGGTGCCAGACGCACGGGACCGGCTGTGTAGAACCGCCACTTCTCTTTCCCGGTCTCGACCGCATAGGCGACAACCGCATCGATGTGCGGCAACGCCATGTACATGGTGTCGCCCAGAACAACCGGCTCGTAACCCTGGTCAAATTGGAGCCGGGACTTGCGGAAAGCGGGTTTCACCGGCGGAAGTTGTCGCTTCCATTGCAGGCGCAGCGGATCGGGAATCTTCTCGGCGGAGACATTCGTACGGCCGGCGTCATGCCGCCAGGTAGGCCAATCCTCGGCTGCCACTATGCTGGCGAACACCAATAGCCCCAACAGTGTAACAGTGGAATAACACGTGCGTCTGTGCATGTGAATGCGCCTCCTCTAACGCAACAACAGGTTCAAGCAGACCGGACCAGGCGTAGCGCCGTTCCGGCACGGTCAGTATGAACCGGCCTTGCCATTCATTCCATTGCCGGAGCGTCGTCGCTTCGGTCCTTGATCCGGCCAACCACTTTCATGTTCCTATCCTCAATCTTCCTGTCTGCCACTTGCGTCCACCGAAGCGTCGATCTTCACAAGATTATTGCCTGCGAGTTCGACAAGATCCGGTAGATCGTAATGTCGTAGTGCCCCATGAACGGCGTTCACCAGTTGGTTCTTGCTTTCCGACGCGGCGACGATTTCCGCCCACGAACGAATTATGCCTCTCAAGCGGACTGACTCGAATCGTGACGGTTCGAGGGCCGCCGCGTGAAGCGCCGGAATGGCGGCCTCGCCGATTGCGATTAGTTGAATCCGGAGCGGCTTTTCGTTCGCCCCGTGACGAGACAGATAGTCTGACCAGCGAAATACGTCGTCCGTCCGCATGCCCACGAACGAGCGACCCATCAAATAAGCCAGATAGATTTCCTGCACATCGCGCCCGAATCGACCGCGGCCGTAGTCGCGCTTGTCGTGGCCGGTTTCTGTTTCGCCGATGCCGCTGAGTTCGGCGGACAGGACGATGTGGCCTTGTTTCACGAGTTGCTCGCAACGGCCGCCCGAATTGGCCTCGGCTTTCATGCTGATGCCGTGAAAATAAAGGACGGGCGGCTTGGACACGGTTTCAGGAATGAAGAGCAGGCCCGGCAAGGCAAGGTGCTTTTCGTTTCCGGCAAGGACGAGTTTCTCGATTCGGTAACCGTCTCGCTGGATGGTTCCGATCGTCTTCGCATCGTAGCCGGAGTCGTGAGACTTCGGTCCTTTGATCAGCCGAGACGCGCTAGCGTCCGGTTCTCCTTGTGAACCGTGGGCTAGCGCCCTGCGGCTGATATCAAACGGCCCAATCGTCTTGCGGACCAACTCGCGACGCTGATTTGTGTTCAGCTTCTCCCATGCCACCTTGCGCTGAACTCGCAGCTCGCGTTCGATACCGGCGTTGATATTGAAAACGGATTTCTCGCCTTTCATCAGCAACGCCTGGCCTTCGGGCGTGCAATAGAGTTGCTCCTTAGTCCAATCGCCTTCGCTCAGCGCGCGCAACTCCTTGTCGCTGATGGGATCGGGCAGGGTCGTCGGATCGACTTCACGAATCACTTTGTCTTTGCCCAGCAACCAGCGATGCATCCAGCGGGCGATGGCTTCACGATGTTGCAGATACATCCCGTGCGGAACGTCGGCTTCGTTCAGCTCCACACGTTCGGGAAAACCGAGCCGAGCGTAAAACCGTTTCGACTGTCGAAACAAATCCCACGTCCCGCCAATGTCAAAAGTAACGTCGCGCGTACTCGCGCAGATCAGCGTCGGCTTCGGAGCACGCATCATCACGTAATCCGGCTCGTCCATGCCGAAGGCGATCTGGCCAAAGATGTTCTGCTCTGCGTCCTGCGCTCCTTTGGTTTCGATCAGTCGCCGGAACGTCGTCAGGTAGCAGGCTGGAGCCGCCGCGACGATGCGGTCGTCGAGCGCCATCAAGTACGCCGTCAAAGTTCCGCCCCCGGAATTGCCCGCGCAGCCAATCTTGTCGTCGATGATGTCGTCGCGACTTTGCAGATAGTCGATCGCCCGCATGCCGTCCCAAATCCGGTATTGAGCGGTGTTCGTCCCTAGCAGGATGCAACCGACGCCCATCAACGTGTGCTCGGTCGTACAAAGAAAACGCACGCGCGGATGCGGCGTCTCCAGCCGATACGACACCGAAGCGAACGTCTCGTGGTCGTGCTCGAAGTCGAGCGACTGATACCGCTCGCCCTGTCCAATCGGGTCGTAGCACAAAGCCGCCATGCCGTGGCGAGCCAGCAGAATCGACATCCGCTGATACCCGCCCGCGGCCTTGCCCGTGTGGCTGTGACCACACGGAATCAACACGCCGGGATGCGGTCCCTTCGTCTCCGGCAAATACAGGGTGGCCGTAACGTGATGATTCGGGCGACTTTCGAAAAGCACCTTTTCAGCGCGATAACCCTCGCCCTTCAATTCGCCAACGGTCTTTGCATTCAGCGGAGTGCGTTTTGGGAAGCCGCCGATTTGTCGTATGAAAAAGTCACGCCGCTCGCGTTGCCACTTCTCGCAATCGGCTCGGCTCTTGATCGCGTTGTAAGCTTCGAGCCGCCTGTCAAGCTGCTCGTTGAACTGTCGCTTGAGAAGCAATTCGAGTTGCTTGCCGGGCTGGTCTGTGAGAACGGTAAGATCGTCTTCGGAAACCGCCCCACGCGCTGCAAAGCAGATGAGCATCGCGGCAAAGAAGTGAGCCGTCAAAACTACTCTTGTCGAAGGAGTTTGTAGCGAAAGTCGCCAAGACATTCGGCGAGTTCGGGATGGCCGAAACTCTTGGCGAGTTTCGCTACCCCTAAATCCTTCTTTAACAACCACTGAGTATCTCATTGGGAACTCCCGGTAGGCTTTTGCGTTTTTTCAAGTTCCTGTCGACGTTTGACGTCTTTGGGGTGTTTGGAAAACGATTCGAAGACGTCGCCGACGACTCGGTCTGCCAGTCGGCTGAGTTCGGTCAGGATGATTGGCTCGGCTTCGGGGGCCAGCTTGGAAGTGTTCGGCTCGTAGCCGCCGAATTTGTAGGCGTCCGTTGTGGCGATGTAGCCAAGATTCCCGTTGGCATAGCCGATGATGATCGGCGTGGCGCGGTCGGCGATGGCTTTTTCCAGCTTGAAGCCATACTCGACCATCGGTTCGCCCGGCATGGTCAACAGTAGGAACGGCCCGATTTTCATGGCCATCAGTTCGGCGTCGATTCTGCTCTGCTTGCCGGGAAGCGATACGACGGAACTGGCAACGCGAATCGGATAAAACTCGGCCCGCGTTCGCAGTTGTTCGCGAGTGACGCTGCGGGCCAGTGTTCTCACGACCGCGCCGCCCAGATCGCGGCCTGCCCATTGAATGTCGGCTTCGTCGGCGCAGCGATACGGATAGCCTGGCAGGTTCGGACGGATGTCGCCCGCACAGCCTTGCAGGAACAACGAACTCGTTTTGCCCGCGTAACACATCTCGACAAACGACTGGGCTTCGCCGGGAAAGTCGGCACTCATCATCGGATAGCCGTTGGGATAAGGCCGCGAACCTTTATCGCCCCACGTGAAGAAACACGGATGACAGACCGCGTGCATCACGACCGCCATCGGCGTGAGCGACTTCCCGTCGTCAAATCGCAGCACCTTGACGCGTGGATCGTTGGGACCGTCGGGATTCAGCCGCACGACGGCCCGGCCGTTGATGACTTTGCGGCGGTTGATTCCAAAACCGATCCGATCTTCTCCGTAACCGACACTCACCGGCCGCATGTTCGCCGCAGCCTCGTTCGCCGCTTTGCCGAGCTTGTCAATTAGTTCGCGTCCCCAATCGGCGTTTTTGCTGAAGCTCGGTCCGGAGTGATTGTGCGAAGCGGCGACCAAGATATTCGCCGCGGGCACGCCCGTTACTTTTTCGATCCGCTGCCGGGCCAACTTCACCATCTCGTCCCACGCGCCGATGGTATCGAGCGTCACAATCGCCGCTTTGATCTCGCCATCCGTCAGGACGAGCACTCCGGCGCGCAACGGATCTCGCACGCCGGTTACTTTGCGACGATGCCCGGTCACTTCAAAATCGCGGACATCGCGCGGAGTGATATCGACCTTGGCGACGCCCGCGTGAAGGTTGGACTGCACGTTGAACGCGCCATCGTCCGCACACGTCGACATCGGCCAGGCAGCGATTACACAAAGCACGACGGCAAGATTGGTCAAGTAGTTGCTCATTGGTAAGTTCTTCTTCAGTGAGTATTCAGTCTTCGGTTTTTGTTGCATTCGGTGCTGACAGGCGGTCGAGGATGTTTTGTGTGATTCGCAGGACGGCGGGATCTTTACCACGCAGGCCATGAGCCCAGTCGGTTGTGCCGGTTGTGACAACCGTTCCACCGCGAGTATAAACGCCAACAACCGCCGCGCCAGTGCGGTCTTTCGGGAAGCGGTCGTACCAGTAACTGTCGCCGGGAGCCCACCGTGCGGGGCAGGTCGCGAGAATCGTAAACGACTCCGGCGTGCCATCTTTGTACGTCGGAAACGGCAGGCCGTCTTTCCATGTCATCTCGCAACCATCGCATTCGTAACCGACGATGGTGTCCTCACCGCCAAAGCGTTCGTCCCGTTTGAGTTTCGTTCCCTCGAACAACCAGTGATCGGGGCGATGCACTTTGAACGATGCCGGGCCGTCCATGAACTGACCGTGACTGCGGTGATAACCGCCCCATAGAAAACCGACTCCCGTGAGCTGGTTTTCCGGTCGCTCGACCAGATGGTGGCTCCATAGCGTGCTCAGCAGTTTGTGGTCGCCTCGTCGATACAGTGGGTCGACGTTGTACCACTGCTTCCAGCATGTGAGAGCGCGACCTTTGTCTTCGCTACGGACCTGCCAGCAGCACGTGTTGCCGCTGAAAAACGCCACATTGCCGCCGTCGGCAATGTACTTCTCCAGATGATCCCGCATCGGAGCCGACCAGTACTCATCGTGTCCGACGCTCAGCACCAGCCGATAGTGCTTCAGGATTTCCGGATGGAATTCGAGGTCGCTGTTGACGGCGTAGTCGATTGAGTACCCGTTGTTCTCGGCCCAGCGAACGAATGGCAATTCCCAGTTGAAGTATTGATGCCGCATCGGTCGGTTGAAGGAAACTCGATGCCCCTGCAATCCGTCGCGGTCGTGGTACGAGTAGAGACTGTGCCCGCCCCAGTTCGTGTAAGCGTTATAGGTATTGGTTGCGAGCTGCAGCAGAATCCGAGTGTTCTTTCCCGGCTCGGCAGACCGGACTACAAACAGCACCTGACTGCGAGTTTCCTTGTCGTTACTCTTGATAATCAGCGTCGCGATATAGCAGCCGGACTTCCAGTCATCGGGAATCTGCAGCTTGAACGTGGCCGGCCAGTTGCATCCGTGCGACGACGCTCGATCCGGAATGGGATGAGTCCGGCAAGGAACATCAGGCTTCTCAAACACCGTTTCATTGGTTCCGCCCTGTCGTTCGATGACGATGCGAACACTGGTCGCACTGCTCGAAACATGAAAGGCGACATCTTCTCCGGGCAGATAGCTCAGTTTATCCGCGTACCCGAAAACGAACGGTTCCTGCGGCTGCTTCTGGTCCGCAACGGCCAGTTGACACGTTGCTACTATCGCGTACGAGATCAGCACCAGTCGGTACATAGTTGCTTTCTCCATCAATTGCTGTAGTGGGATTTCTGGCGAAATCCACTACGAGTTCATTACTTCTCAACGGCGTGAAGCACTTTGCCTTGGTCGTCGCGGAATTCGATTCGCAGGGTTCCGCTTTCTCGACTCAGGACGTGCAGGAATCCGCCGGTTGGCTCGGCGTACTTGAAGGGTTGTTTGATCAGGCCGGCGGGATCTGTGCTGCGAGGATCGCCGGGGGCGTGGCCAAGGATGGCGTTTTCGTCGTTCAAGGCTCCGCAGCCGAACTCCTCGACGCCTGACGGATGGATGCTGTGGAACTGCCAGTGGCGGTCGCCGCAGACGGTGAAGAAGCCCTTGATTTCGTTTCGCTTCAGCCAGGCGAAGAACTCGTTCGCCTCGTGTTGGAAGCCGCCGAGGTTGGCGTGGCTATCTTTCTTGTGCTTGCCGTCCGGGCCGACCATGGGCGTGGGAGAAATGAGGATCTTCCAGGTCGCATCGCTTGCCTTGAGCGTGCGTTGAAGCCATTCGCGTTGGGTCCTGCCCCAAAGCGACTTACCGGGACCGTCCGGCATCTTGTTGGGCGAGCGATGATCGCGACCTTCGGTAAGCCAAACCTGCAGATGCTTGCTGACGCGATGAGTGCGGTAGGTCGGGGCTTCGGCGTCGCCGGCGGGAACGATGGGCAGTTGTTCGCGGAAGAGGTCGATGCCGGTTTGGGCTGCCGGAAGTTTCGGACCGGTGTGATCGGCGTCGTCATAGCGGAAGTCGTGATCGTCCTTGGACCAGTAGGCTGGAGTGCGACCAAAGAATTCGACAAGACGTGGAAAACGGAACTGCTCATGCCATTTCTTACGCAATTCGGGCAGCGTGGTGGCGGCTGGATGTTCCTTCGTGCGTGGCCAGTCGTAGTAGACGATGTCGCCGGTCCCGACAAAGAAGTCCGGCTTGAGCTTCGTCATAGCCGCAAACGATGGGTAGCCGAGACGACGATCTTCGTGAGTCGTGGCGAGTGGTAGTTTGTTGGCGGATGTGCCGTCCATAAAGCGTTCGTAGATCATGCAACTGCCGATGCAGAAACTGACTTCACGATTGGCCTGCGCACCTGGATGGGTCCGGAACTGACGGACAGGGCCGTTGCGAAACATCTTTCGATTCCCGCCGATCAACGCACGATAGAAGTAGATGGTATCGGGTTTCAGGCCGGTCAGCTTGTGGCGCACGATGAAATCACGATCGGCGCGGGCGTTCGTCCAATCCGTACGTTTCGCGGACTTGAAGTCCGGACTGGCGGCGTATTCAAAACAGGCCACTCCCGAGGCTCCGGGAACATCGCCATTGACGTCGAGACCGGCGGTGGCAGTCAGGCGGGTTTGCAACAGGACGGAGTTGGCTGTCACTTCACCAGCAAATTCACCTTGCGCGGCAAGCGCCTGGGCGTAGGCGCGATAATGTTCGGCGACCCTGGCGGCTTGGGTGTCGCCGTGGTGGAAGTAAAAGCGATGGCGCAGCTCGAGATTGTGCCCCGCGGGAATGGTGTAAGCGCCTCCCTGCGATTTGCAGGCCGGACAACCATCGCCATACGGACGGCAGGAAGTTCCGGGCGGCTTCTGCAGATGCGGATCGAAGTGGTCGGCTCCAAACCGGTTTGCCGCCAGCAATCCGTACGTTCGGGCGTGCCAGTGGACGGGGAATCGCAGATTGTCCGGATGATCAAACATCGCGATGCCGACGGTGCGGCCGCTTGCATCCGGTCCGTAGTAATCGACCCATTCGGCGCGCTTGCCCCAGGCGTCAGCGTTGCGATGGCCGCGGGAGTTGAGAATCGTCCCCTTGAACTCCTTGCTGCCCGCCTGCCGATGGGCCTGCACCTTCATGGTGCCCGCGACGCGAACATACATACCGCCGTCCTTCGTGTCGCCAAATCTAACCGGCTCGTCGCCGGCGAAGAGCTTGACGTCGTAGTCCAGCAAGACCTGCCGGCGCTCCAACGGAATGAATCGCGCGTGCATGCGCAATCGGAGCACGAGCTTGTCACCGTCCAACCAGCGGTTCCATAGCACGAGCTCGCCAACTGAACCGGAAGTCAGTTTCTCGACCTTCTCCAACCTGATCTCGGCATTGGACAACTCGCGTTCCCTGCCGGGACGCCAGTACCAGAAGTTCAATCCATTCACGTCGCTGTGCGCGAATCGCAACGAACGATGATGCGGATGATCCTGCGCCTCATGCGCCACGCCGTCCTTCATGGGATAGTGACGCGTGATCGTCTCACCGTTCGGTCCGATCACGGGATAGAAATAAGGCCCAAGCCACTCCTTATGTCGCCACTCGGTGAAGAGCCGACCATCAATCTCAACGCGGATGCGATCGTCGAGTTCGGTCAGTCGGACATCGGCGGTTACATGTGAGGCAGTGACCAAAACGGCAACGACGGTGTACATCAGAACCTTCATAGCTGTCACTTCTTCTCCAAACGTCTGGTTGCCGCTTCCGCAGCGTCTCGGTGAGCTTTGTTCGCCGCCTTGCTCGAAATCACGGCTCGGTAGGCCTTCAAGGCGTCAGCTTTGCGGCCTGCTGCTTCGAGCGTCTGGCCGCGGGCGAGCAACATCGAACCGGTCCAGCTTCCGCCGAGTCTTTCGGCATCGACGAGACTCAGCACTTTCAGCGCTTCGGCATAGTCGCCGCGCCGAGTGAGTATGCGGGCCGCGCCTTGTAACCCAGTGAAGTACTCGGCGCTGCCAGTCGCCGTTTTTGAAGCAGCAATCGACTGGTACGCTTCGAGGGCCAGATCATCGTTTCCAAGGACACGTTCGCCGTTTGCTCCCATGGTCTGAAGTATGCTCAGGCGAATCCGCGGATCGGACGTGAACTCCAACGCTGACCGCAAATCGGTATCCGCCTTTTCGCCTGATTTTGCGGCGTAGTAAGCGCGGCTGCGAGCAAACGCCGCCGCTCCGATCTGCGTGAAGGGCCAATGCGAGAAATCTTCGGAGCCGAATCGCTCGATGACGGCATCCCACTTCCGCTCGGCCAACAGGTTCTGCATTTGCGATGTTTTTGAGATGGCTTCGAGCGGAATCTGCTTCGCCAATTCAGCGGCCTTTTCAAAATCCTTCGCGAGCCGGGCACACGCGGCCGCCTGTGACAGAGCGTGCGATTTCTGGTAGTCGGTCGCCTTCTCACGATTCGACAGAGCAACAAATGCCGCAAGAGCTTCCCCGAATTTGCGGCTGCTCATCAGCTTGCCTGCCGCTGACGATTCGATAAGCCAGTCGGTCACGGTTTCGTCCACATCGAAGGCGTGCGAGCGGCCGTCGTAGAAGTGGGCGAACTTCATGGGGACGTGGAAACCAGCCGTTCCCGTTGGTGCAAACGCCGAGTACTCCGAGGCGTGTTCACGAATCCGCTGGCGGCAGACGTTGAAATGCCACGGCAGACTCTGCGACGGCTTGCGTCCGATTACTTGATTGAGCGGATCGTTTTCGTCTTCGGTGACGGGGATGCGAATTTCGACCGTCCAGTGATCGTCCGCGATGTGCGTCGCCACTTCCGCCTGCGATTGCCAGTCGAACTGGCGACCCGTGCTGCGATCCAAATCGACGATTGCACCTGCGGGGCTGACGGCGATCTGGTAGTAGCTGTGCTTGTCCGTATCGAGTTCGATCTCGATCGCGTCGCCGTAGAAGAGAGCCTGATCGTCGTGCTTTGTTGCTGTGACATTCAGCTTCTCGCCGGGTCGTTCTTCACAGCGGATGCCGAAATAGACGTTCTGGCCACTCCGGTCCCATCCGGCCATGACCGTCGATCCGTAGATCGGCCGTCCGCCGGTTTGCAACTCGCGAAGTCGGCCGACTGACCATTCGCGATGCTTCACCCAATACGGCTCGTCGAGTTTGCCGTCGATCTTGATCGGCTCTTGCGGTTCCCAGACCGTGCGGAGTTTCGGAACCGGGCCGCGTCCCTGTGCGAGCAGTCTTGCCTTGCTTCGCAGTGCATTGAGGAACTTGTCGATCAGCGCGAGTCGCTTGGCGTAGACCGACGCCTTCGACACACTCGCCTTGGCTTCGGCGAACATGGCCAGCGCACGATCGACCTTCTCCTTGTCACTCTCCATCGCCTGATAGTTGACTTCGCAGTAGTCGAAGAACGCTTTCATCTTCGATCCCGCCGGTCCGTAGAACAGACGGCAGTATTCATCGAGCAACGCCTCAACATCTGCGTCCTTGCCGCCCCACCACATGCGGGCCGTGAAGTAGACCTGAAAGTGATCGAAGCCGATGTTGGGATCGTCGTGGTAGCGGGGGAAGCTCAGCCAGATATCTTCGCCGCGCGACACGCCTTTGGTTGCGTTAATGCTTCTACCATTGGTCCTCGCGACAAATCCGGGCAGATAAGTCCCGCGCCCGGTGAAAGGATAGTTCTCGAAAATGATGATTGGTCTGTCGGTCTTCTCCAGCCAACCTGCGCGGAGATTTCGAACGTACTCGCGTTGTTCCGGCAGGCTGTTGCGCGGGCGGCGTCCACCGACGATGATGACCTGCACGTTCGGCTCCAGCCTGTCGATGTTCGTTGGCGGCAGCGTGTTGGCCCCGTACGCACAACAGGCAATCAACTTGTCGGGGTGCGTTTTACGAACTTCTCTGGCGACGCGATTCGCAAAGTCCCAGACGTGATTGGATAGCTTGCCGCGCGATCCCATCTCATCGACCTGCTTGCCTCCACACAACTCGCACTGACAGATCGAACCGTAAGCATCCGGCGGCATGATCGAGACGGTTTCATAGTCGTAGACATCGAACTGTGCCCGCGCCCACTTCACGGTGGCGTTGAAAAGCTCTTCGTTCGAATAGCAGAGATGATTGAGACGCTTGCCGGTTTGCGTGTCGCGTTTGCCGCCATACAGGGCGAACCACTTCGGGTGCTGCTTTTTGAGCGAGT
Source organism: Planctomycetota bacterium (assembly GCA_002686265.1). Classification (GTDB taxonomy): domain Bacteria; phylum Planctomycetota; class UBA1135; order UBA1135. The sequence goes on along the minus strand of NZBA01000041.1, from coordinate 27,121 downwards.
CAGGGTGCGTCATCGTGTGCATCCCGTGAGCGATCATCAGCCCGTAGGTCTGACGAATCCCCAGCCGCATCGCCCATCGCATGACTTCGTCATCCGCCGTGCCGAAACGTACGCTGAACTGTCGGATCTCAAAGTCGGGTTTGACGGTCTCGTCGATCTTCGGCAGTGGAATGCTTGCCATCTTCGGGACGACTTCGCCCAACTCGTCCGGCAGGTACCAGCGGACGCCAAGTCTTCGCAGAAAACCGCAAACCGCGTTGTACGATCCGCGTTCATCAAAAGCCCACAGATACTCACCGTCTTCTTTCGCCAACTCTTTGGGCATGCGTTCGCGGTTCTTGTACATCCCGCCATTGGGAACACCAAACGGCAGCCCGCTCGCCTTTTCCCAGTTCGCCTGAAGGTTCCGGCGATCGCCATTATTCTTCGCCCACGGCTCGATCGGTACGAAGTCCGTGTCCTCGCCGATCAGCACCAGCCAATTCTCGCCGGACACCATCCGATAAGCGCCGTGCTTCAGCCGATCGGCAGTTACACCCAGCTTTTCGGCGTGCGGGCTTGCTCCCACGTAAATCCGCACCGGCACATCCGCGTCGGGCTTCGTCGTGATGCTCAGCTTAGCGCCGGAAATCTTCTCGATGGATGTCTGCAATTCATGAGCCGCCAGTCGAGTCGAACGCGGCGAATCTTTAGCAATGACGATTTCTGCGCGCGGCTGGCCATTCTCGACGAGAAAGGTCTCGGCGTTGGCAATTGCGGGAATGAACAGTGTGAGGGCGAGGGTGATTATTCGATTCATCATTTCAGTTCCGAATTGATTCTGTTTCCGCGGTCTGGCGACTGCAGCTACAATCAGCGAAGATCAACGCCAATGAGTCATTTAGTATGCTCACTTCATTGGCTGTGGTCCGCAGGCAAACGGTACTTCTTTCACTCCCGGCTTGACTGGCTTCGCGGGTTGGTCGAGCACGTTGCCAGTGATGCTGGGGATGATCCCCTCGGCGGCTTCCTTGGAGAGGTGTCGTGAGCCGCCAATGCTACTGATATGAACGGGCATGACTCGATCGCCGAAAATGCGGACATCCTTGTATCGTATGTCATAAGCATCCTTCATCAGGATCATCCGCATGTGCTCGCCCTCGTCGCTCGGATAATTCACGCCATAGCCGCCCTTGTGTGCGGTGCGAAGCGGCTTTTCCACATGCCCGAACACGCAGTTGTTGATGTCGATATCGTGCGGAGCATACTTCTTCATGTTGGCGGCGTTGAGAAGCTCATTCCCCAGACCCGTGCGGCGTCCGCAATCAAGCGTAGTAATCACCAACGCGTTCGGCATGTCATGAAAGAGGCATTTCTCGACGAGGATGCCAATGTTCTCCGGCGCGAGATCTTCGATTCGGCCCGTACGGGACTCGTAGTGGGATTTCACATCGAGCCCGGAAACTCCGAGACGGCGAAACACGCAGTTTCGTACAATGGAATTGTTAAAGCCGCCTGTAGTGTCAATTCCGTCGCGCGCGTTGTCCTGAAAGACGCAGTTCTCCACCAGGACGTTTCGTACCGCACCACTCGCTCCGCCGCCGGTCTTGATGCCGTCGCCCTGACATTGTTCGATCAGGCAACGCCGAAAGACGAGCTTGTCGCAGCCGGTCAGCATGATCGACCAATAGCCGCCAGCGACATGCGTGCCGACGATCTCGATGTCGTTGCAATCCGTCAATCGAAGATGATGGTTGATCGAGCCGGTCAACCGGCAGTTTTCGATCCGGATTCTTTTCTTGTTGCGAGCCTGAATCCCAAGCCGTCTCGTGAAATTCACGTCGTGCTTTCCACCGGTCGGACCGAGCGGCGGCGTGTTCAGATACTTGATCGTCAGGTTCCTGACCGTGACCCCATCGCCGAGTTCCAACAACGCGCGATTGTTCTTCGGATCGACCGCGTCGGTCACGTCAAACCCGGCACACTTCACTGCGGAGAGCGTGAAGTTGTCTGGCAGACTGTGGCTACCGGCGATGCGGTAGGTGTGCTGCAAGCGCAATTCATCGCCCGCCTTCAGTTTGCCGCCTTCCAGCAACTGCTGGAAAGCTTTGGTGACATCCTGACCCGCCTTCCAACCGAAGTCCGACGAGTGATGAACTCTGGTTGGCTTGCGTTCTTCCGCCTCGCTTATAGTGGCGGCGGAGAGAATCAAGAAGCACGTCAGGACAATCAAGAAAATTCGTTTCATGAGGCTATCAGAGTCGTGTTGGGTGAATGTCAATCCGAACGCGATGCATCATGGCTGTTCTGTGTCGGCTGATGCTTCAATCGGCAACCGAGCCACTTCGCCGCGCAGACGGACCTTGTCGCTAACAGGTTTGCCGGCGCGAACGTCGGCTTCGGTGAACGTCGCCATCAGCACTTCGCCGTTTGGCGTGCGGTTGTAATCATAGACGATGTGTATCGTTCCATCAGGAGCCTGTGTCCCGTCGGGATAGGTCACCTTTTCGCGCTCGTCGAGTATCAGACCGCCCTGCCATGTTCGGCCATCATCGTCAGATACAAACGCCATCAGCTTTTCGCGACGAGTGCATTCGGCAGTTTCGTTAGAACGTTGATTCGCTTCGATCCGACACGCCGCCGGCACTTGGTTAGTTACCGATGTGGTAATTCATCAGTCCCTCAGCAACTCAGGTGTCTTGCGAACTAAAATAACCCGGTCGCAGACCACGAGATCTTCGCCTTTGCCGCCCCAGGATTTGCCGTCGAACTTCAGGTTGACCCAGGCTTCCCAGTGGCTGGTTTCGCCAGGGAAATAGAGCTGCGACCCGACCTGCAGATTGGTCTGCCAGCTGCGGCCGAACCAGATAAGGCTGTCATCGGTGGTGACATCGAACTCACCAAGACGGTGGAGCTGGTATTCGCCGGGCGTGATGTCGGCGGGAGTGAGTTCGAGGTCCGGGCCTCGCAGGACGTTGCGCGGCGTGCGTGATTTCCATTCGGCGAAACCGCAGCGGAAGGGCATCTGCGGCTGGTCCACCACGGCGGCTGTGCCGAACGCAGCGTCGGGATCCTGGATGCTGCGTTTGTTCTCGCCGCGGGCATTGTTTCGGGGGAGCAAGGTGCGGATGCGATCGCGGGCGATGCCGTCAAAGTCCGCGGGTAACGGCTTTTCGCCGCCCGCGTCAATCAGGGTGACAAAGTGGGCGACGAGTGGCTCGCCGAGTGTCCAGACTGGAACAACGCCGGATGGTGTTTTCGCCTTGTTCGCGGCGAGGACTCGCTCGGCAACCTTCCGATGATCGGTGTAAACGCCAGGCCAGGCGGCGCTCAGGTCGAACCACTCCCAGAGCGTAGCGATGTCCAGCTCGCGGCGCTGCGAACGCACGTTGGCCAACTCGACCGGCAGCTTCGCGGTGGCGGCTTCCATCTTCTCGAACACCTGCTGCCAGCGATGCAGGTTCGCGGGCGTCAGGTAGGGAAAGGTACGGTCGTCGAGGTTGCGGGACTTGTAGCCCACCTGCGTCGGCAGCGTCGTTATCGCTTTGCGGGCGGCTTCAAGTTCCGTGAGATACTGCCGCATCTGCGGCGCGGCCGGGCCAAAGGCGTGGTCGGTGAATTCGGCGATCAGCGCGTCGGTGTCCGCTTCGATGTCCTGTGAGAGCTTCAGCACGAGGAACGCCTGCAGCTCGCTCCAGCCGCTGCGTGAGTTGACGCCGTGGTGGTCGAGGAAGATGCCGCGTACGCCAGCCTTGTGCATCAGTCGCATATTGGTAATGACCCGCTCGACATTGCCGACAGGCACCTCGTGCCCCGTGCCCCACGGGTTTGGATACATCCACGCCCAGAGGTTTCCCGGCGCGGTGATCGCCGCCCAGTCCTGCAGATGCTGAAACGTTTCCTGAATCTTCGGATCAGGATGGGTCCAGTCGGCGAAGTAGCAGTCCTCGATCGGCGCGAACTCGATAATGAGGTTGCCGGGCAGTTTCTCGCCCTCGGGCAGGCGTGGCGGAATCTGCGTCTGACTGCGGCGATAAGCCAGCGTCTTCAGTCGCGTCTCCGGGTGTTCGCGCTTCAACGTGTTGCACAGTTCGATGAGATAGTCGAACAGCGGGCCGCCGGGAGTCTGATAACGCTCCTCGAGCGCGATGCAGCCATCGCAGTGGCAGAACCGCCCCGGCACGTCCGCAGCGTCGATCATGATGAGCTGCCGCGGGCCGGAGAGTTGAATTTGCCGTCGCACCTGACGGGTCAGCTCATCCCGCAATCCGCGATGGCTGTAGCAAAGTTGCAGATTCGGAACTCGCTTTCCCGAATCGCCGACGGAGAAGAATTCCGGGTTGGTTTCGAAGTAGTTGCGTTTCTCGACCCAGGCAAATCCGTTCGCGTACTTGTCGGTCGGCGTCGGCGGGATGTAGGAAAACGAAGTGTGGACGAAATTCTCATTCGGCAGCCACGACTTGAGATACCCAGGCACGGCTTGCCGTCGTTTGCGCAGCTTCGTTTCCAGCCCCATGTTGACGCCGTGCTGAATAAAGAACTCGGCGTTGTAGCGAAGGGCCAGATGACGCGACCGGAAATCGAAGTCGCGATTCCGGGAAAACGGCTTTAGTGTCAACGTGGCCCGCTTCGGCACAACCGGCTTTTCGAAATACGAATACCACCGCCAGCCGAGCGAGTTTTCAAGAAACTCCATCACCGCATCGAGGCTCGCGCGATGCCCCTTGCCGTAGAGCAGGATGTCCTGCCCGACGCTGCGCGCGACGTGCTCCTGATCGCGCAGCTTCGCCAACGGCTCCGACTCCAGACGTTTCATTGCCGGTTCGCTCAGCCCCACGAAGATGGCCGCCCGATCCGCCTTGAATTCATTGGGCGAGACGACTGGAAACTCCGCTCCGGTCATTTCCTTCAGATAACCCGCCAGCGTCTTCGCCGCATAAGCCTCGATCCCGTCCGCGTCCGGAGCCGCCACGATCTGACAACGCGCCCGTCCAGCTTCGGCGAGTGTGATGGTCTGACCACCGTCCGCCTGCGCCAGCGCCGTCGCCGCGAAGAAGTGAAACGCGGTCAACACGGCAAGGCGAGCTGCCAGGATTGATGCGGTGTCTGGAGTGTCTCGTTTCATGGCTGCTTATCAGGCTCCTTCGTTTTGAGAGGTGCCAACTTTTCGAGGAACGCATCCGGCACGGTGGCGGCGTAGACCTGGGTGACGCCAGTGACATTGGAGTTAAAAATAACGTGGCGGTCATCGGGTGTCAGGTAAGGGTGAGCATGCGTGTATTGCGGCTTGCCCTGTCGGGTGCGGGAATCGCACAACTTGAGAGTCCGGCCGGTCTCGATGCTGCCGATGTGGATCGTCTGAGTGCGGTAATCGTCCACGATGAAGAATCGACCGTCGTCGGAAACGGCGAGGTGATTGAATGGCTGGTCTGACACGATCTGAACGGGCTTCTCCTCGCCCGGCGTCAGGCGAAAGATGCCTGTGTTGGAGAGCAGACTGTCGGCCACTCCCGGCGCTGTGGTGAACACCACGCGCCCGCTCCGCCCGGCCCAGGTGGAATGACCGGAGATCAGCGGAGTGTCGGGCAACCCCACAGGCAGCGGCGCGACGTCTCCGGAGGGCACGGCCACCAGGGAAAGCGTTGCGCCTCGCGGTCCGCTGAGTCGGGTCAATCCGGTTGACGGGGTGAATCTGGAGCCCCGGTTGACCTGCACCAGCAACCGGGCCGAGTTCCCGGGATCGAACTGCAGATGCGGGTTCGGGATGTCCACCAACTCGCACAGCGTTGTTCGCTTTCCGTTCGCCAGCTCGATGAGATCGAGTCGATACAGATTGTCCCGCGACCAGAACGGTCCTGCGACAAGCCAGCGTTCGTCGTGTGAGATGGCCACTTTGCGCGGCAGCGGATCGTCCGGGATCGGCATGATCTCGCGCGTGGAGAGATCCGCGAGATTCAGTCGCATCAGCCGCGCCTCAGGCGACGGGGTGAGATAGTAAATCGCATTCCGCGAGAAACTGGCGGTCACCGCCTTGCCTGGGCCGATCCGATAGAGCCGGGTCGTTTTCAGGTCGCACACCCACAGCTCCGGCGGTTGCCCGAACGGTTGCCGCTCGATGGCGATCCGCCGCCCGTCGGCCGCAGCGAAGCGCTGCTCCATGTGGATATTGGTGCTGATAACTGGCTGACTGGTGAGCTGCACAACTTCTGCCCCGCTCTTCGCATTCACCCAGGCAGGAATCGACTCCAGGAATGGCTTCCGCTCCGCCGCGGTCGAGGCGGAAATCAACATAGGCATGAGGGCGATCAGCAATGCGATCTTTGTTTTCATGGGTCGGATTGGCTTATTATGACGGGCTGCTACTAACGTCGAGAAAACCTCTTTGCATGAATCTGCGTCAACTTTGAGACGCGATCCGGGAACTCGGCTGCCACGTTCTGCATCTCGTTTCTGTCTTGACTTAATTGGTACAGCTCCGGCGACCGCTTGGATTCCAGCACCAGCTTCCAATCGCCGTCGCGCACCGCCTTTGGCCAGACCAGTACTCGTGGTTCCTGTTGGTCAGTGTTTTTCAACGCCGGCAACAGACTCTGTCCGGCCAGCGGAATGAGCGTCCGGCCCTTGAATTGCGACGGATACGTCACGTTCGCGAGTTCCAGGCACGTTGGCGTGATATCCGCGATATGAGAGGGGTGACGGGCAATCCGTCCCCTGGCCTTCAAACCGCGTGGCCACCATGCAATGAGAGGCGACGCGATTCCGCCTTCATAGTTGGAGACTTTGTAGTTGCGAAACGGTGTATTGTTCAGCGCGGCCACGGCAGGCCCTTGGCACAGAAACGTCTCCATGCTTCCAGGCCGTACGCCCGCAGGCACGGCACGGTTGCGGCCGGCCTGATGACTGGCCCCGTTGTCGGACAGGACGAGAATCAGTGTGTTGTCGGCTTTGCCGGCCTTCCTCAGCGCGGTCATGGTCGCGGCGAGGCTGCGGTCAATGCTCTCAACCATCGCCGCATGAATGGCCATTCGTTCGACTGCCAACGCTCCGCCCGCCACTGGTTTCGCATTCAACGCGGAATCGTGCAGCGTTGTCCCATCGGGAATCAGTCCAGCTTCCACGAGACGCTTCAGCCGCGCGCGCATCAACGTCGTTCGCTCCGTCTTTCCGTACAACTCTCGATACGGAGCGATGTCCTCGTCGTTCGCCTGCAGCGGCCAGTGCGGAGCGTAATGTGAGACATAAATGAAGAATGGCTTATCGCTCTCGGCTGATCCTTCAATGACATCAGCGACGAATTCAGAAATCAGATCCGTCGAATACGCCCCGGACGGTCTGTCATACTTCTTTCCGTCCCTGAACCACGGCGTCCCCCTGGCTTCCTTGAAGTAGTTACCGGCTCCTCCGCTTGCCGATCCAAGAAACCGATCCGCACATTCGGCGATCGAGTCCGGAGCGTGCCAGTTCCCGGCCGTCACCATGTCCAGTCGTCCGACAGCGCAGGTTTCGTAGCCGCCAGCCTTCAGCAACTCCATCACCGTGGCGCAGTTCTGGCTGAGGTTGGCAAAAATTCCGGTCCCTGGCGCCTGTCCCACATCCCACGGGTAACAGCCGGTCATCAACGAGGCCCTGCTCGGACCGCAGAGGGCGCAGTTATAGAACTGTGAAAACCGGATCCCGTCCTCGGCGAGACGGTCAATCGTGGGCGTTCTGATCTCACCGCCGTAGCAGCCGATATCCGAGAACCCCATGTCATCCGCCATCACAACGATGATGTTGGGTCGGTCGTCGCTTGCAGCAGGCGCACTGTTTTTGGCCGCAACACCTACACCAGCGGCTAGCAGGCTGAACAGCGTCTGGAGGAAGAAACGAGGACAACGTAGTCGGCGTGCTTTCAATTGGTGTTTCATCAGTCGCCGGTCGGTATGAGTTCTAGCCATCTCTACCAGGTTCCCTGGCGATGGGAATTCTGGCGAATCGCTGGTCCAGTGTATTCTTTAACGCATGACGGCAATCGAGTCCGCTGGACTCACATCGTTGAACTGACTTCATGCGACCCGTGCCCCTGTCGACCCGACAAATGCAGCGTATTCTTACTCACTCTCGGCTGTCCCTTCCCTTGGAAGCCTCGCGACTTCACCACGCAATCGGATGCGATCGTTGCTATTGGTCGGCATTCGTTGTGAAAACGTCGGCTAGCCAGGGCACGGCGTGTTCTGGATGAAACCGATGGTCCGCGACATCGACGTTGGCGTACAAGAAATATTCTTTGTCCGTGAGGCCTTCGGGGATCGGTTTGTCATCGTAGAGGCGTAAGTCCGGCGTCGCGTATTTATTGTAGTAGTAGACTTGAACGTTCTTTGCAGCATCTGCCATTTCGTAAGCGGCGCGGACCCGATTGATGTGTGGCGTGCGGCCGCCTTCCGTAAACAAGAGATGTCGAGGTGCCAACGCCGCCTGGATGTCAGGTGCGTCGAACCAGGCGTACATGCCGGGGACAACGTGCCACGCTGTGGCAGCATAGGCATTCATGGCGATGGTCTGTTCTCGCCAATCACACAGGAAATCATTGTGGATGACGGCGCTGACCAGATCAGGATTGAGCAGTCCGACGATGTCCGCGGGATCAGATCCAAGCGAAAGGCCGCAAGTGGCGATGCGTTTCGCGTCTACGATGTCCAGTTGGGCGAGCCACTTCAAAATCTGCGTCTTGTGAAAAACAGAAATGCCCAAGTAGTTGCGACCCGCCCAGATCATGGCACGAGAAATCTCGGCGAGGCCGCGCAGATCACTATCCGCTTCGGCTCGCGCGGGGTTGTCGATCGCCACAGTAATCATCCCCTGGCGAACGTAGTGCAGGGCGAAACTATTGTCTCGCCGTTTCTGTTCCGACCAGTTAAGCTTGCGGTCATTCAACTCCGGCTCACCTGCCATTCCTTCCTTGCTGCCGCTGTACCCTGGAAAACACATCACCGCTGGTGCGGGCGATCGGGCGCTCGTTCCATCGGGAACTAACATCAAGAATGGCACGACGCTGAACGGTTCCGGATAGGCCTCCCAGCGTTGCAGCTGATACCCGTCCCGCTGCTCGACTGCGACGCGTTTGGGCACTGGTTGCGCAGCGACCTCGGGGAAGGCCATCAACTCAAAGACCTTCTGCCGCAATCGTTCACGCCATGCGGGAAACTCACTTGGATCCATGTGGGGATCAAACGCAAGTTTTGGCTTGTGTTCTTTGATATACGCGTGAACAAAGCCAGCCGTATCGACGAAGCGACCATCTTCACGTCCGCTGTCGAATCTCTTACGGTCGGCCGGAGTCGCTTGGGCCGGTTGATCCTCAGCGTGGGCTGATTGTCCTTTTACAAGCATCGCCGCGCCGAGCGCTCCGGTACACGTACCAAGGAACTCGCGTCTCTCGAGTGGATTCATACTTTCTCCTCTTGCCGCTTTGGGCGCAAAGCGACATCGCTGCCATCGCTTATGGTTTCGGTTTTGGATCTCTGAGTCGATCGATTTCGTGTTTCAGCAGGACATCGCCGGAAACGTCTTTCCCGGCGGCCACATCTTTTTCGCGGAATCGGGCCAGCAGGATCAATCCCTCATTGGTGCGTCCGCGATCGTAGGTGATCCAGATCAGACCATCTTTGTCCTCCACCCCGTCGGGATAGGAAATGCCCCGCTCGTCCAGCAGCAATCCTTCATTCCACGTCTCGCCGTCGTCGGTTGAGAGACGTGCGGTCAGGCGGCTGCGCCATGTGGTCTTGTAGTGATTGACTAGCAGGAGATTCCCCGACGCCAATCGCCGGATAAAAAAGCGCGAGCCGGGACTGGTGATTGTGGTGGCTTTGCCCTCGCTCCAGGTGCGGCCCTCGTCAGTCGAATAACTTTCCCAGAGAAAGCCGCCGCCCGTTCGAATCAGCATCCATAACCGTCCATCCTTCAATTCGACAATCATATTCTCGAGGGCCCACTCAGGCGCTTTGACCGCACCGTGAAGCTTCCAGGTTTTCCCTTGATCCGTCGAGATACCGACTCCCTGCCGTTGCTTCGGACCCGCGAACCATTGATGAATCTTCTCGCTGGCGTGTGTGACCGGAAGAATCCACTCCCCCGTGGACAGCACGGTCGGCTTGTTCATCCGAAAGGCAAAGGGAGCTTCATCAAACCCGACGCGGAACCCCGGCGCGAAGACGGGCGGCGTGGCGTCGGGATCATCACAGATCCGCGCCCAGATATCGTGCCTGGCCGTTTTTCTGTTACCACGATTGAAGATGTACCAGAGCCGGCCGGACGGATCGCCCCACAGCGTCGGGTCGAAGCAACGAGTCCCATCGTCACTCGGCAGCGCCATAGCTTGCGGTTTGGAAAATGATTGCCCGCCATCATCGCTGAAGCAGAGCAGGACGACGTTCTCCGGTGTCGGTTCGTGTGTTCCGCCGCTAAACCACGATACGAAGATTCGTCCCTTTGCTGTCTTCTCCAGCCCCGGAATTCCCTGCCACTTGCGATTGGCGATCGCTTCATCGGCATCTCCCGCCATGGCTGCGGTCGCGAATGAAAGAAGTAGCAGAAGCGTTGAGCGTGCGGCCAAGCAGGTTTTCATGAGCAGTAACCAGGAAAGTATTTCACGGTTGAACCAATCTACTGTATTTCGTCCATGGGACTCCTTCGAGTGCCGTCACGTCACGGAGGCCATTACACGAGCGCACAAATCGTAAGAAAGATGCGTTTCATTTATCTGGCAACTCAAGCCGCTGATTCAGAGCAAGCAGTCTGCGATGAAGTGACGTGTAATCCACGTCCTGCACGGTGATTCCGTTTGTAAGTGCCAACGATGCTGCAGTTCCTGCCGATTCGCCCAGGATCATCCAGACCGGTTCCATACGAATGGAGGTCATGGCGATGTGGCTGGCCGAGACGCAGACGGGCACGAGCAGGTTCTGACACTCCGCCTTCCGCGGCCTGATGGCACGGTAGGGAAGGCAATAGATACCATCGTGCGGGCTGGGCAGGTACATGACCGAGAACTCGCCGCCGCTCAAAGCAATGCCGCCTTTGTGCGGATACATGGCGTATGGGAAATCATCAACGCCGTACGAGGCCAGTCCGACTGAATCTTCAGGCGACTTCTTGCCGGCCAGATCGTGTTGAGTCACCACATAGTCGGACACCATTCGCCTTGCTTCGCGCACGTAGAGTTGATGTGGCCAGCCTTGCGTCTCATCGAACGGGCCACGTTGCAGACGAATCCTGACTGCGGTTTCGCGGAGTTCGTTCGGGACGGATGGGTCGGTGCGCAGGAAATGGGTCAGGCCCCGCAGGAATGTTTGATGGAACTTCCAGATCGAGGCGCGAGAGTTCCAGTCGCCATCAGGGTAGTCCGCGTTACAACCGAAGACGGTTGTCGTCAGCAGTGAACGGACCAGATTTCCCGTCCGTGTGAGATACGGTTTCGCTCGCTGTTCGAGGATTTCGCCCAGCACCTTCATTTTGCGTTGTCGCATCAGGTTGACATCGTTGTTGAATGCACGGCGAAAGATCTCGAAGTCGTGCGGGTCATAGTCAGCCGGACGCTCAATTGGCCAGCCATCGTCATAGGCGAACTTGTACCGCAAGCAGTAACCCATCGTCAGTCTGTCCGCCGCCCCCAGCGGCTTCATCTTGACATCCTGTAACAACGGCAGGAGTCCGCTCTTTGGGTCGCCCGGATTCACGTATGGATCAATGTCGTATTCCCACAGGTTGGGACGGACTCCTGCCAGCGATTCCCCGTACTGGTCTTTCGACTCACGACCGCACGTGTAACTGACCCCGGCCTTCGCCATCAAATCGCCTTCATAGGAGCAGTCGATAAAGACCTTTGCCGCGATCGCCTTGGCGTTCTTCTCTTTCGACTCGCCGGTAGGACAACCAGTTTTATCGGGCGGAGCGTGATCGAGGTCGATGACTTCGATCGTCGCATTTCGCTTCCGGACGGCGCTTAGCCGATGCTCGTAAACAACGTGAATCCCATGCTGTTCGACAAGCTCGCCCAACAGCTTCCGATAGCCCGTATCGTCAAGCTCCAGTTTCAGAATCCCGCGCGTCGAACCGCCAAACTTCTTCCTCACGACCCCAGTCCACATGATCGAGCCCACCGCCGGTCATGCCACCCAGCCAGCGACTCGGTTCGACGATCATCACTCGCCAGCCATCTCTGGCGGCAGCCACCGCTGCCATGACGCCACTGGCCGTGCCGCCGTAAATACAGATGTCCGTTTCAGTCGCGCCGTCGGTCCGGTCCGCGGCTCGGGCTGTCGAAGCCATCAAGAGGGAACCCGTCGTCAACTGCCCGAATTCTCGTCGCGTGAACTGTCGCATGCTCTTCCCGTCAGATCGTGCCATGCATTGACTCCGGTTCGTCACGCCAGTTGAACACCGCACCCACGATCGAGTGGTCGCCCTGATCCAGACGACGATACACCTCAGGGATCTGCTGCCAATCGAATTGATGCGTGATCATCGGCTCAATCTGGAGTCGGTGACTCGCCAGTAGATCAATGGTCAAATCGACCGACGTGCGATAATCCCACCGGCTTCCATCCGGCGGATAAGCATAAGACGTGACGAGGCTCAGGCGTTTCCCCAGAAACGGGTGCCCGACCGGATTGAAGTCGGGCTTCTGCGTGTGTCGCGAGACGATGACAACGCGGCCATCCGTTCTCGTGAGTTCCATCGCGGTACGAATCGCGGCCCAATTTGAACCGGCTTCGAAGGCGATGTCGGCCCCTTCGCCACCGAAGTATTCTGTGACCTGCCCGGCCATGTCGGCATCGTTCGGAGAAGCGGCAAGGCCAGCTCCCATCTGCCGCGCGATTTCCAGACGCGTTGGATCGAGATCGACCACTGCCGTCCGCCACCCAAATACGACCGAGTAAGCCAGCAGCGACAACCCAACGACGCCCTGTCCCACAATGACAACATTTGCACCAGCCTGCGGGTCGCCCTGACGAATGGCTTTGTGAGCGACTTCCAGAATGCTGAGGAAGACGGCCTCGTGATCCGGGATTGCGTCCGGAAGCGGAGTAACGCGGGCGAGTTCCATCGCCGCGGTCTGCCGATGCCGCGCCGGCACAAAGACGCGATCACCGACATCGACGGCCTCAACCTGAGGACCTTTCGCCGTCACCACTCCGACCATCGAGTATCCGTTTTCCGTCGGCAGTTCAAACGGGATGCGTTCATGCAGGAACTGACCGGCTTCATCAACCGGAATCGCGCGAAAGACGCGCATTTCCGTGCCCGTGCTAATCGCCGTCGTACTCGCTTGGACCAGTACGCCGTCCACGGGACATTCTGGCACTTCAACTTTCTCAAACTCCGCCTGCCGCGGACCGGTTACGACAAGTCGCTTCATTCTTCACCCAGCCATTTCAAATCGAACGCGGCAAACGTCAAGCGACGATAGCCACCTGACTCATACATCAGACCGACACGGCCATCGGGCAGACGAGCCAGCGTCGAATAAGCGGTCACGCCCTGATCGACCAATCGACTTACGGGCCACGTGTGGCCATCGTCATAGCTGACTCGCACTGTCAGCCGGCGGCGCGGACCGCCATGGCGAGTTGTTGGTGTGTCGGCGGGATTGGCAAATAGCAGCCGGCTCCGCGAGCCTTCACCGGCAAACGAATATCGCAGCAGACTCGCCTGACATGTTGGCTCGATCAGCGCCGCGTCGAATGTCGGCTGGCTCCACGTTGCGCCGCCGTCGTTGCTGCGGGCGATGATGCGTTTGCCCGCCAGATCCGGCCGTCCACCCGTGCGAGCCCAATGGTTACGGGCGTTGATGATCAGCCCGCCGTCTTTCGTTTCCGCAACCTGAGCCTCGCACGTCTCCGGCCCAGCCGACTCGCCGTGCTTCCATGTCTCACCGAAATCGTCGCTGTACATCACGTACGCGAACGGCGAACTGCCTTTGTGCTCGGTCAATCGGTAATAGGCGGGCACAACGAGACGTCCCGCATGACGACCGTGTCTGATCTGAATTCCGATCCCCGGCGCGGTGGCAATCATCTTCCACTCCTGCTGCGAAACCTGAGCCGTAATCTCAACCGGCTTCGACCACGTCAACCCCTCGTCGTCGCTGTACATCGTATAAACGCGACGGGCGTCGATATGAAACACCGCGATGATGCGTCCGGTTTCCCGATCGACGATAGGTGCGGGAGTACCAACGGTCGCCTTGCCTTCATCGAGCAACACTCGCATCGGGCTCCATGTCTTCCCGTTGTCTGTCGAACGCCGCAGGATCATGTCCTGATTGCCAAGGTCGTGCACCGACTCCTTCCGACCGTGAGCAAACGCGAGCAACGTTCCCTTCTTCGTGACGATCAGTGCGGGCGTGCGGTAGGTGTGATAACCCTCGGTGCGGGAAATATAGACGTGGTTCACGAACGGCAGTCTGGGCGGCTCAGCCAGTGTGCTCTGTGGCTTTCCGATGAGAAACTCGACGCGTTCCCATTCGGAGACGCCCACATCTGTCGCCCGTGATCCGAACAGCAGGTGCGGGCCGTGGTCCTCGTGCTCGCACCGTTCCGCAATCAATAGTTGACCATCGACTCGCAGATTGATCGTTTGCGTTTTGCCGTCGAACGCCAACTCCCAATCGTGAAAGTCGTCGGCGTTCTTCACACGCAGGCCGTGTTCGACATGCCCGCGCGGTCCGGTGTGAAACTGGGCCAGCAATTCGTCGTGCCGACGTCCCATCTGAACGGCGAATCGCAGCTTCGAGCTGCCGTCTTTGCGCCGAATGGCGACTTCCGTTCCGATCGCACGAATCGGCTTCGCTGTCTCATCCGGAATCCGAACTCGCCAGCGATACGGGAAACCTTCGCGCCGAGCCCGGTCGCGTTCATCATCGCTAAGCGTGACTTCATAAGACCGCCACTCAGGTCCCGAGTCGTCATCGTCCTCAATCCGCCACGCTTCATCGACGAGTCTTCCCGGCGCCGACTCAGCCGGATCCGTTGCTTCCGTCCAACCTTGCGCCGCAGGGCTTTCGCCACCCGTAAACGTGCGAACGGTCTCGACCTGCGCAGCCGCAACACTAAGATCGAATGACAAGAAGATTGCGGACACGAAAATAAACAGGCGTTGGCCGTGCGAGAAGGTCATCTCTCTGTCCTCAATTCTTCTGCCTTCCAAATGCATTCAACGTGATCCGCGTGATCGCGACATCCTCTTTGTTGACCGAGTACGCCACGAAGAGGGAGTTCTTCCAGACCACCGAACTCGGATACTGCCAGCCATCGCGTTTGCCTTTGCCCTTGAATCGCTGCGTCGTTGGTTCTCCACGGATGATCCACGCACGGTCGAATAGAACGCCATCGCCGCTCAGGGCGATCGTTAACAGGCTGCGATTCATTCGGCCGGGGCCGGGGTTGTTGATGAGATAGACTCTACCATCCGGCAGGCGCCCCGTACTGAAACGAGCCATTGAGTCGGGGAAGTTGGTCTGCTGCGGTATGCTCCACGTTCTGCCATTGTCTTGACTGACGCTTGCATAGAGAAATCCGCTCTGGTTTCGGAATGGGCAGACGATAGTTCCGTCCTTGCGGACGAATGGACAGGGCTCGGTGTAACCAAACACCTTGAGGCCGTTGGGTTTTGCTGCGGACGGGTCGATCGCGGCCTGTTTCCATCCGGTGATTCTGTCGGGCGAGTCGGTGTACAGCAGCTGCATCCGTGCTTGATGAGACTTCCAGAGTTCCCCAGCGTGCTCGCCTCCCAGAAACAATCGGCCGTTCGACAGCACTCGTGGCCCTTCAATGTAGAAGCCCGACGCGATATTCGTCGGCTCACTCCAGTTCTCGCCGTCTCGCGAAGTGATTGCCCACACGGCGTTTTTCTCGTTGTGGAGATTGTGAGTCGGGTATTCGTGCGTCAGCGTGTAGAAGGCAACCAGCGTGTCGTCATGAACGTGAAACCCCGCGGCGACGCAGCTCCCATAAACGCCCTCTGGTGGTTTGGCGAGAATCCGCGCCGCCGACCATGTCTTGCCGTCGGCACTGGACGAATACAGAACTCGCTGATCTGGCCGGTCCTCATGCGCGCGTCCGTTCGACCACGAGCAATAAACCCGATTCTTGAACACGATCAATCCCGGATGATGAGCGAACCGGAATCCGCTCTCTTCAGTCGCGTGATGAATCTCGACGTGTTCGCCGGCAATCGCCGTCAGCCCCACCGACTTCGAGTTCGAGAGGTCGAACAATCCTTCCGCCACTCGAAACGGCGGCGCTGCGCTGGCGAGCGCTGGTAACGAAAGGATCAGTATGACCGTGCGTAGATTCATTGAAGACTCACCTGTTGATGGAAAGCACGATCATTCGAACTCGCTTTCTGAGTCAGGCCCCACACAGACCAGCGAGTTGTTGTGTGTTGCAAGTTCCGGCACGTCGTTGGCCGGATCGACCAGCAGCACATCACCCGACTTCACCGCATCAAATCGCAATTCTACCACGCGAGGTTTTGCGTCGAGGGGAGCTTCTATCCGCGGAATCACCTTCGTGGCGACAACTGCTTCACCGCGCATCAGCACAACGCGAACGTCTTTCGCTGGTCGGTTCCCGATGTTGTGGATCCTTGCGGAGAGCGTGTCGCCTTCCAGCCGCGTGTCGAGTAGCGACACCGCCAAATCCGCGCGGTCGCGGATGTCGTCGAGTTGTTCCAGTTGCTCGACGTCCACAACTGTCACCTGCCGCGGCGGCAGTTTGAGAGGAATCGCCGAGTAACGCTGTAGTTCCGCATGCAGATCGATGACCGCTTCGTCCAACAAACCGTCGTCGTTGTGATCCGGGCCCGTGCGAACTCGATACCGTCCGTGTTGCAGACGCCAGACTCGCATACGCCCCGTGAGATCACGACCCGCGAAATTGTAGATCGCGACTTTCAACTTCTTCGGCCCCGCATCCCAGACCAGTGCTGCGAAGTCCTTTCCCTGCAGGCCCTCGTAGCTGACGGCGCCCAGATTCAGCCAGCGATTGCGATTGGGTGCATCGCCCAGATAGCACGACAGCGCTGTCGTCGCGTTGTAGGTGAGGACGCGGTCGGTCTTCTGCTCGGCGGCCGTGTTCATGTGACGGTACCTTTGAAACCATGACAGCGAATCGCTCAGCCATTTGTCTAATAACGCTCGGTCCTTATTGACGAAGAACCCCGCGTAGCCGCTGCCGGCTTCCGAGTACTGTTTGCGATGATAACTGTGATACGGCTCGGGCCATCGAAGCAGCGCATGGATCGACCGACCGTATTGAGCCGGTGCGCCGCTGAAGCCGCCGCCATCGACGCCCATCTGATACGGACGCCGCCACTTCGCATCTCCGGTCAACTGATACAACGCAAGAAACTCATCCACCGGCGAAATGTTGGCCGACTCCGGCAGATTCGACGTGCGAACTGGCTTTCCAGTGTCGATCTCCACTTTATCCACGAAGGCGTTCGTCGACTGATAGCTCCGCCACGTTTCGCCCCATTTCGCGAACCGCTCCAGCACGGCCGGATTCCCGTTGTAGTCCGCCACGACATACATTGGGTGGAACATCAGGCGAATCGGAGCCCAATTCCACGTACCGGGCGTCTGACCCATTGTCAGATATCCGTTGCGGGCTTCGTCGATCCCGACCTTACGATCACTCATAAAATGCAGTCGCCCGTCTTTTGTTTTCACCATCAGCCGCGTTGCCGAACGAGCCGACTGCATGACGCGTTCGAAGTGCACCGGATCGCCATAATTCCACCACGCGTTCAGCGCCAGTTGATTCACGCCTTCCTCGTAAGCGTGCAGCGCGTCCATTGACCGCTTGTTGATGCCCTCTTCCAGATAACGGTCCAACAGAATCTCCGTCAGTTTGTTGCTGGCGGCTTTCAGTTCTGCTCCGAGCGGTTCGCTTTCGATCATCGGCAGACACTGCCAGACCTGAAACATGTCGGTGTCATCCTGAGGCCCGCCGCCGAGTTCGCCATTGGACGTCAGCCGATTGTCGAGCCACCACCGAGCGATATGCGTCTGCTCGACCCAATTGTCTCGGACAAGAACGGCCCAGCGTGGTGCGTCGCGTTCTTTCGACAAAACCGGCGCGGGATGGGGCTTCCGCCGGTCGATGTTCTGATACAACCAGTTGTGATACTGAACGATCAACTTGTCATCAGGCGACAGCAGCCGCGCAATCTCGGCCGTCTCCAGCACTTCGGTGATCGCCATCTCGTAGCGTTTGACGGTCGGATGACTCGCGATCTGTTCGCGAATCGGTTTGCCATCGACCAGATGCATCCATGGCCGCGGTTCACTCAGCGCCGCGAACAACCCGCGCAGCAAAAACTTTCGCCATGCAACGGCTTCGGGTAACGCTTTCGCGCGAGGAACGCTGTGAACACCCAATGTGACCGATTCGAACGCAACGCCGTCAGCAGACTCAAGCGAAACATCAAGTGTCGGTTTCGGAACCAGCGAACCGTCCAGTCTCGGCGGTGGATTCCACTTCGCTTTCGGCGGCAGATAAACCTGATCGGGAATGTCGAGCGTGACTGAATACTCACCCGGCCCCGGCACACGCAGATCAACCATCGTTGCCTTCCGCCGAGCGTCCAGCACGTCGCCAACTCGAACCGTCAACACCGCTCCAGCTTCAGCTTTCGAAATTCCCAGTTTTAACGAGACCGCTGCGATTCCCTTCGTCCAACCCTTCCAGGGCGCACTCAGTTCAACTGGAGTCACACATTTGTCACTCGAAGTGATCTCCGGTGAGTCGTCCGGCAGCTCGCCAGTTTCAATTCGAAACAATGAAACCTGTTTCAACGCTCCGGTCTGCCCTTCGCTATAGAAGAACGAAAGCCGCCGCGCGTCGGACTGATTCGTGATCGCCTTCCGCAAAGGAATCTCGCAGAACGGCTTCACTTTCGGCTCGACCAGCGAAGCGGAGTTCAAATAAACCTTGCCGCGCCAGTCACCGCGAACCTGCACGACATGAAACCCACCGTCCGGCAAAGTGAGATGCAGCCCGTTGTTCCCATTAAACACCCGATAGTTGACTGCCGGACTCCCCGTCAATCCCGTCCACTCGCCAACCACGCCGTTGGAGTACCGCGTATCCTCGCGCCCATCAACTGGCCCATGCGTGAAACCTCGAACGACTCGGCAGTCCGTCGGCAGCACGCCTCGAATAATCAACGGTCGATCAGGCGACATCGCAATCGCACCAATGTCATCCTCAGCTGAGACGCGCACGGGCAGGAGAATGAGCCCCGCGATTAGTACGAGTGTGCATTTCAATTGGATGACTCTCTTTCTCAACTGCGCGTTTGAGACTCCCATTGTCGGTCGCTTACGTCTAAAGTCTCCCGAATTCAGCTTCGGGCTTTCAGGCAATGGTCTTTTTCAATATCCCATTGACGATCTTCGCGGGCTGGCCGTCGGTGAGTGCTTCCCTTCGCGTCGATCGCTCGAATCCCACTTCGCGATGATCGAGACCGAACAGGTGCAGCAGCGTGCCGTGATAATCGAAATGCGTGACGGGATCGGCGATCGCACGGAAGCCGAGTTCGTCAGTCTTGCCGTGGATGTGGCCGCCTTTCACGCCGCCGCCGGCCAACCACATGCTGAAGCCGTACGGGTTGTGGTCGCGACCGATCGGCTTCTGTGTCTCGATGATCGGCAACCGGCCCATCTCGCCGCCCCAGTGCACGAGCGTCGTGTCGAGCAGCCCGCGTGACTTCAGATCATTGACCAGCGCGGCTGATGGCTGGTCCGTCTTGCGGCACATCTCCGGCAGGCGTCCGTGAATGTCGCTGTGATGGTCCCATTGCTGATACGCGTTGTGGAGCTGCACGAAGCGGACGCCGCGCTCCACTAGCCGGCGGGCAATCAGGCAGCGCGTTCCGAATTCGCGCGTGGCATCCTGATCCAGTCCATACAACTTCTTTGTGGCCGCGGTCTCATTCGAAATGTCGAACGCTTCTTTGGCCGCGACCTGCATACGGGCGGCAAGTTCATAGCTGGCAATGCGGGCTTCGAGATCGTTCTCGCCCGGATGCTGCTTCAAATGCTCACGATTGAACTCGTTCAGGAAGGCGAGCCATTCCCGTTGGCCCCGCCCCCGCAGATGCGGCGGAGCGTCAAGATCAAGGATGCGAGGTTCGCGCGGTCGGGCCACCGTGCCCTGATAGATCGACGGGATGAAGCCGTTGGACCAGTTGGCCTCACGATTGACCGGCAACCCGGCTTCGTCCGTCAGCACGACGAACGCAGGGAGATTCTGGTTTTCGGAGCCGAGTGCGTAGGTGATCCAACTTCCGAGTGAAGGTCGGCCGGAACGTGGTCGGCCCGTGTTGATGATGTGGAGAGCCGGGACGTGCGAACTGTTGCCCGTCTGCATCGAACGAATCAGCGTGATGTCATCGGCGATTCCGCCAATTTGCGGCAGCAGTTCACTCATCTCGATGCCGCTTTCGCCGTAATGCCGGAACTTCCACTTACTGCCAAGCAGTTCACGGCTGTTCCGCGCCGTCATGGCCGACGAATCGAGCTTGAGGTCGCCGGTGAACTTCGTGCCATTGCGCCGGTCGACTTCGGGCTTTGGATCGAACAGGTCGATCTGGCTTGGCCCGCCGCTGGTAAAGATCGAGATCATAGCACGCGCGGAAGGTTCGGAAGCGGGGCGCTTCGGCGTGAGGTCGAACGTCGGTCGCTCAAGCGTCGGCTTGACCGGATCAGCCGCGTAGCCGTCGTTGGCAAGCAGCCACGTCGCCGCCAATCCCCCCAGCCCCATCGTCTGCGACGAGAGGAATGCACGTCGGGAAAGTTTTGTACGAATGTCGTGTTGCATGGTTGTTGTCTTGTGTATCGCTGTAATCAGAAAATCAATACGTCCTCGGTGATCTCGCGAGTGATTAGTCGGTCCCCGAGACTAACTTCAACCGTGGCTGAAAAAGGCGATCTGAGCTGGGTGAGACGAACCATTGGGCTGGCTCGTCAATACGCACTTCTGCTTCGTCGCTGACGTAGAGCGAGCGCACATCGCCGACGGATTTCAGTTCGACAGTCTCTGGCCGGCCCACGTAGCGTGAGTCCGAGACGCGGTGGAGAGTGCGGCCTTTGGCGTCCACGAATTGCATGCCCATCGCTCGTTTCGAGTTGCTGGACACGATGATCTTCTTCGGAGCCGTGTCAGTGAGAGACAAATACAACCGCGTGCCCAGTCCGCTGCCGGCGAACTTGTTCTGCCCGCGCGTCAGTGCCGCTGATTCGTGTGGAAGCGATGTTAATGGCCAGAGGGCAGCGTCGTACGAGCCGGCGTAATCGATCTCGATACGGTACTGGTCGGCGCGGTTGTCTGCCGGGACTTTGAATTCGAATTGCGGTGGTTCGTCGCCGGTCGGCGTGAATTGTTTCGCAGCAACATCACCCTGCGAACCAGTGACTTTCACGGTGACCGGACCGCTGGGGACACGAGCAAAGCGGAGATGCACGGGAAACGCGGCGTCTTTCGATTCGCGGACGTAGACGATGCTGCGGCCGTTGTTCGTCGGCAACGGTGCATCAGGCGTTTCGTCCGGTCGGCGAAGACGTAAATCGAACTCGTCCATCGCTTTCAAAATGTACGGCAGCTTGTGCGCCGGATAGATGAACTCGAGCCACTGATGTTTCACGTGTCCGTTGTTGGGAATGTCCGGCTGCCGCACGCAACTCACGGCCCGCTGGTAAAGCAACTCCTGCCAGTCCGGTAGACCGGTGTCGGCTAATGTAGGACGGGCACTCTTGCCCGTCTCATTGTATTCGGGACGGGCAGGAGTGCCTGTCTTACGGTCCACGTCCAGCAGTGCGAGGTATCCGTCGATGTGGCTTCCGCCTCGCAACGCCGACCGGCCGCCGCGTGTGCCGGGTTCGTCGCTCCGGCGAGCGGTTCGATAGGCGTCCAGACACTCCTCGCTGCCGGTCAGTCCGTAATACCTCGGCAAGAGCAACGGCGCGTAATCCCACCAGTGCTGCTCGCTGAGCGGCTGCTTGCGGAAGATCGCGACGGCAAAGCGGTCGATGATCGGCAGCAGTTCGGCGTCCCACGTGAAGCGATATGCCTCGACAAGTTGCGACAGCGTGTTGATTCCTTCCCGCGTTCCGTAGCCGCCGGGCGATGTCTGTTTCACGCCCTCGACCCACGTCAGCAACGCGTCACGGCTGCGCTGGTTCCCGGTAATGCACCAGTCGTAGATCAACTGATCGTGCGAGATCAGATGCGCGGCGACGTGACTGTCGCCTGCCCACGGGGCGAAGCCTTTGCAGTGGTACATCGCGCCCAGCGTGTGATAGCGGAATCGTCGTTCATCCGACGTGTAATGCACCATGCCGATGTCGCGCAGGTTGTTGGTGAAATTGCGACTCCAGTGCAAATAGGAAGGATCGCCGGTGCGGACATACTGGATCAGCGGAAAGCGGCCGATGTTGTAGTGCCCGTTGATCCAAACGCGATGCACTCCAGCGAAGGGCGGCTGGCGGTGGTAGAACCAGTAAGTGTGTCGTCCGCCAAAGATCAACTGGCCGTATTCGTTGTTGGGCTCAGTTCGTCCGGCCAGCGAGCGGAATCCGTCGTGGACCGTGTCTTCGATCATACCGAACTTCTCGCGATCGGCGTGCAGTATTGGTCCGAAAACGCCCGTGGCGCAGGCGTATTTCGGATCGGGGGCAGCATGAACGGCGTTGTCGAGCAGGCTGCTGAGTTGTTCAGAGGTAGCCGAAGTCGTGAGACTTCGGATAGGGCCTGACTCCACCGAATTCTCACGACTTTGGCTACTCGTGCCGTCCTTCGCTCGGAATCCAACGACAATATCGTTGTGCAAACACACACCCTGAGCGTTGGAGTACTCCATCGCCTTGTAATAAGTCCCGAACGCGCCGGGCGACTTGCGCAGTTCCTCGTCGAGTCGGGCGAAGTAAACATCGGGAAAGCGAAAGTCCAGCTCGCGCCCCTGATGGGCATACCAGAGCTTGTAAATGTTCTGCGGATCCAGCTCCTCGCCGAGCCCGAAGGTCCGCTCGCGCGCATGGGCAGGCCAGACATGCAGCAGCAGCGAATTGTCAGTCCATTCGATCTCTTTGGGGAACATCTTCGACAGATTGCGCACCGCGACGTGCGTTTGCGTCCGTTCGCCGGTCGCGGTAATCCAGCCCATCGCGCGAGGCTGTCTTTTGCCTTTGTCATCGAAGGCTTCGTCCCAGCGATGCTGAACGAAATGCGGCGATTCGGCGAGCCGTGTTGCATTCCAGACGACTGCGTCTTTGTCAGAACCAATCAGCCGGAACGCGCTAGCGTCCGGTTCGCCGGGTAACCGCGGGCTAGCGCCCTGCGGCTGATCCGTGCCGATCTGAATCTTTTTGACATCAGCCAGTCCCAGCCCCAGCGAAAGATCTCGCAGCCGGACCTTGTCCGAGTCGTACGTAATGACGGTTGAAGCCGCGATCTGGACGTCAGCCTGTCCGGCCCACGCCGTGATGCGAAACGTGAATCGACACAAGCGGTCGGTCGGCAATTCGCACGAGAGCCGCTCGCCGACAGTGCCCTCTTTCACATACCAACCCGTCGCACGGATCGCAGTTTTCACCGGGCCCGATTCTTCAACGACCACCTCGACGTCACGATCGGCCGCCGCGACGTAACGCGTACCCTCGTGATCAACGAGAGCCGGACCGGATGAGTTGCTCGCATCGACAACCTTCTCGGCCGGCTCGAACTTTCCGTTGCCGTTGGCGTCGAGAAACGCCGAGTCGATCAGTTGGAACGACTTGCGACCGACCGAAAACTGCAACGGTCCGGTGGTGACGCGAATGCGATCATCGGTCTGCTCGACGCTCAGCCGCCGGGCGCTAGCCCCCGGTTTCTGGCTGGAACCGGACGCTAGCGCGTTCCGGCTGATAGAACCGTATTCCAGCACGTATTCCTGCTCCGACTTCGCCAGCGTGGGAACGAAATCGACGCCCAGCCACTGGATGCTGCCGCGTCGGTTCCATGTCGATCGCACGGTGAATTGAGCGGGCACTTCGTGGCCGTCCGGAGCAAGCAGTCGCACGTGCTTCGTGTCGGTAAGCACCCCCTGTGCAAACGGAACTCCGCTTGAAACGGGCCACGCGACACCGTCCGCCCGCGCTCGGACCGACACGCGCAGGGGAATCCGCCCCGCGGCCGTTCCGTGGGCCAGCATCCGCCGCGACCTCTTGGTAAATTGACGCTCGGATGTTGCCAGCACTCGGCCATCGTTACGAACCAACTGGGCGAACACGCGATACTTGCCCGGCGAGAATCGTCCTGTGTCGAACGTCAGATCGGTGCGAAAGCCTGGCAGCGGCTCGATGCGATCGGTGATGACGTTCTTGTTCGTCTTGTCGTCGCGAACCGCCAGTTGCACCGCCAGATTATCCGTGCGGTCGATGCCATCAGCGTCCAGTTCCAACAGCCCGACGGCCGTCTTGTCGCGCAAGTCGTAGACGTCCCGATCAAGCCACATCGCGAACCGCTTTACGTTCAGCACAGGCTGCGCTGAAGGAACAAAGTCCGTCGCCTTGTCACCAAGTTCGAGTTTGGCATCGTCGAACCAGACCGCTCCGCGCTTCTCAGGAGTTGACGCGTGAACGCCACAGCGCACCTGCAATGATTGAATGTCTTCCCGGGCGCGAAATGTAATGCTCAACCGCGTCCAATCCTGATTGCCTTTGAGTTCACGCGACTTATGCCTGTGATCAGGCCCGAACGGCGCGGGGTATTGAAATGCCGCAATATATGCCGACCCCTCGAGTCCCTTCGTCTTCACGTAACACGAATACGTGTAAGTCTGACCGCCGTCGAATCCGGGGCCGACCATTCGATACGCGACGATGTCGTTACCGCCCTTCGATTGCGCCGGCTGCGGGAACTCCAGATGCAGCCCCTTCTTGCCCGACCGAGGACTCGACTCGTCCGCAGCAGCGATCGACTTCTCCGCGCGTGACGAGAAGTGCCAGCCGGCGGGCAAGCCGCTTTCCGTGACGGTTTCGAATCCCGGATCGGGTAACAAATTCGGCCGTACGTCTGCGCCCGTTTTCGTAAAGACGATGTCCGCGTAATCCGGTGCAGGCGAACCCCACCCGCCTGTCCACGACAGGTGCAGATCAGCGGGCCCAACGTAACAGAAGTTCGCTCGCCAGTTGTCAAAACTCTGTACGCGTTCTCGGCCAAGGTCGCTCAGTGGAATCGCAAGTTCGACACTCCAGCCGTCGTCTCGCACCTGTCCTGCCGACTTCCACTTGCCATTCCACTGCTTGTCGGCATCGCGCGAGTCATACCGCAGGCCGAGTGGATTACAGATGAACTGAAACCGCTCCTTGCCTTCCGCGCCGGGATCGAGAAACACCTCAATCAAACTGCCGCCATACTCGTCGCCGCCCTTCGGCTCTTTGAACCTCGGTGAATCTCCCGGCTTATGCCGAACGTCAAAGGCGACATAAACATGCCTCTCATCCGCCAGCAGGCGAAACCGCGCATCGGCCGAAAACGGATTCCTTGCCGGGTACTCGCGAAATCGCTCGATCACGGCAGCCGACTTCCAGACGGCTTCGTCCAAACGCCCGTCAATCCGCACATCAACCTGACCGACAGGAATCTTCAATTCCGCAGCAACCTGTCGCTCCCGATCAACCGACCGAGCGTCGATCACAAACGAATCTGCCGCCGCACTAGCTGCAAAGGTTAAGACGACCAGCACGAACAGCCCGCGTTGGCACGATCCAGTCATCGTTTTCATTACATTCCCCGCGTTATAAATTCGTTGGACCACTTCTGTTAGTTGTTTCACGGCTTGAAAAACGTACCTGCGAGGTATCGCGTCTCCGATTCGGGGTCGCCTTCCTTTTCCTGATTGAACCAATACACAACCAGCACTCGTCCGTCTTCAAATTCGACCGCGCTTGGGTAGCCCAGATCGGACGTGCCACCGTCGTCCCGTAATACGATTTCGTTTTTCGCGTCCCACGTCTTGCCGCCATCGCGACTCAACACGGCGCGTAATCCGTATGGCTGGCGGCGATAACCGCGCAGCCAGAGAATCCGGCCGTCTTTCAGTTCCATCAGAAAGCTGGGGAAGCCATACAATTCAGTGTTGTGCGGTTCGGTCCATGACTTCCCGCCGTCGGTGGATTCATTCTGATACACGTACCGGTCGAGGACACCGCTGGTGCGATACATCGCGATCATGTCGCCGTTCTTGCGGACCAGTACGAACGGTTCCACGAACGTACGCTGGTCGTCTTTCTTGCCGGCCATCGGCGTCAGCTCGCCCCACGTCTTGCCGTGGTCGCGCGAGCGAATCAGATACGAACGAAAGCGGTCGAAGCGGCCGTGTTTGGCGTGCACGGCGAGAAACAATGAACCGTCGGGCATTTCGGTGACCGGCGCTCGTGCTCCGAAGCGGCCGAGCCCTTCCATGCGAATCCTTTGCCGCGGGCTCCACGTGCGGCCTTGATCGACGCTGCGCAACAGCGAAGTGCCTTCGAACACCGGAATGTAAGGATGCCCGCCGACGTCGTTGATCGCGTAGCGGTTGGCACCCTTCACCTCGGCCCCGGCCGGCAACGCACTGACCGTCCACGAGTACGTATTCACGATCAGGCTGCCGTCGGAGAGCTGTGCAACCGGAACGTCCTCAGTCTGCGAGAAGCGATGCGTTTCGTCGTCGATGACCCGCTTCTCGCCCCACGTCCGACCGCTGTCGCGCGATCGCAACAGGATGCCTCGCGCAGTCGGATCGACGTGACTGATGAGATGCCTTGGCCGCCGATGAGCTTCGCGAGCCGTCACAATCAGCTCGCCATTCTTCAGCCGTATCAGCCACGGCGTGATGTAATACATCGTGTCGTCGCGATGCACGACAATATGCTCAAGCTCGCCGGCGGTTGCGCGACGTGCATCAGCGTGAACAGCCACAATGGCGGCGAGTACCAGTATCAGCCGGACCGCGCTAGCGGCCGGTTCGCGGAAACCGTGGGCTAGCCCCAATACCGTTCAATGAAGCCTAAATCGCAGCCTCCTGTTAGTTTACGTGGTGTGAAACGCGTAACGCTAGCAAGGAGGCTGCGAAGATG
>NZBA01000040.1 GCA_002686265.1 Planctomycetota bacterium | reverse complement strand
GCGCCCGCCCGGGGGGGGGGCGACCCGAGCACCCTCATCCGCCTCCCGACCTGCCCGCGGCGCTCGGGAGACCCTCGCGGCGGAGGGGGGCGGTGGGTGTGCGGCGCCCGCCTGCCCGTGCTGGAAGAGAGGGCCCGGGCCTGGGTGCTACGGCGTGCGGACGAGCCGGCACTCCCTCCTGCGGCTGCGGTCCTCCGTGCGGGCGGCCGGGAGCCGTCGGAGGAGGGCGCTCGGCGGTAGGCGTGCGGCAGGCTCCCGCCGCGGGGTGGGAGGAGCGTGCTCGACGCCGTGGGCCTAGCGGTGGTCGTCCAGGATCATCACCGCGGGGCCGCTCCCATCGCCGGTGAACAAGAGCGCCGGAGGGATGAAGGCAGCGGAGACCGTGCCGGTGACGGTGCAGGAGACGCCGTCGTCGCTGTGATGGACCTCCGCGGTCCCGGTCATCGCCAGTCCGTCGGCGGACACCTCCAGGTCCCACTCCTCTTCGTGGAGCCAGTCGGCCCCCTCGTCCTCCCCGGAGCTGAGGCTCACGGAGGTGCCGCACACCGAACCCCCGCCTTCCATCCAGAACCCCGACATCGTGAGCTGTCGTTCGTCCTGCTCGAGCTCGAAGGTGTACACCTCCTCGGCCACGAGCTCCCACCAACAGTCCTCCATGTCCGCCGTCGGCAGGGACCGTGTGAACCGTCACGTTCCCGACACGTCGGCGCTGTCGGAGCAATCCGGTCCCCCGCTTCCTCCACAGGAAGCCAAGGGGAATGGGGTCAGGCACGCGCACACCGCGAGCACCATCGGGATGGAGGCTCTCATCTTTCCGCCCTCCTCTCGTTGTCCGGAACGGTAGTAACCACTGAATGAGAAGAGGGAGTCGTGCCTGCTCGTGACCCGTTTTCCAGGGACTCTCGCGGTCTCGCGCGTCCTGCCGCCTGTTCTCTCTTGGAGGGTGCCTAGCGGGCGCTGTGCAGCACCTTCCCATCGGACGGAGGTCGGGGGCTGGGCGGCGTGGAACGGACACCGTACTGTCGGCGGGCGATGATCTCCGCCGGCCTGTCGATCTGCCTCGCGCTCGGTCCCCTCGCGCAGGACGCCTCCCGGGCGTCCCACGAGGTGCGGCTCGAACGCGGGCGCGAGGCCCTGGAGGCGGGGAGGACCGCCGAGGCCGTCGGGCACCTCCAAGACGCCCTGCGCTGGCGCCCGGGGTCGGAGGAGATCCTGACCCTGTTGATCGAGGCCGCCGCGGACGCGCCCGATGAGGCGGCGCTGTGGGCCCACGTCCTGGCGACCGCCGGTGTCGATCCCGCGGGGCGCTCGACCCTGGGGCGCGAGGCCTCGGCCGCCGTCGCGGGCGCGGCCCCGGCCGCGCCGGGGCTGGCCCGCGCTCGGGCGGCGGCGGTGAAGGAGCTGGCGGAGCTGGCGCGCACGCGCGCCAGGCGCATCGCCCGCGAACCCGCGCGGGCCGTGGAGGCCTGGTGGGCCGGCGGGCTGGCGCGCGAGTTGGCCGGGGCCGCTCCAAGACTCCTCGATTCCCGCAGCGACACCCCGGGCCCGCAGGTTCCCCTCGCCCGCAAGCTGCCGGCGAAGGTCACCGCCGCAGTGCGCAAGGTGATGCGGGGCGCCCTCACCGGCGGCCGCGGGGGCGAGGCCGCGCGCGCCGCCCTGGTCCTCGCCGGCCTCGGCGCCCAGGCGGGCTTCGACGACCTCCAGGACGAGCCGCACTCCAGCGCCTCCGGCCTCGCCGAGGAGGCGGCGAGCGGACTGGCCAAGGCCCGCAGGATGGTGGCCCGCGGCCTGCGCGAGCCCTGGTCCCTCGAGGAGCTCGAGGACCTCGACGAGGAGCAGGCCCTCGCCTTCACCCGCGAGCACGGCCACTTCGCCAACCCCGCGCGCGGCCTCTCGCCCGACGGACTCTACCTCGTCGAGACCCTCTGCGGCTTCGAGACGATCCTCGGCGTGGTGGCGACGGTCGAGGACCACCACCGGCGCCTCGCGGGCTGGTACGGCGAGGACCCCTTCGAAGGCCGCCGCGGGCTCGTTCGCGTCGTGCCCGAGTCGGCGGGCCTGGAGGCGGAGAACACCCCCTTCTGGTGGGCCGGCGGCTTCCAGGCGGGGGACCTCACCGTGCTGAAGTTCAGCTGCGGTACGATCGAGGGCCTCGGCCACGGCCTGACCCACGAGTTGACCCACCGCTTCGACGGCGCGCTCTTCCCCGGCATCCCCGCCTGGCTGGCCGAGGGCCGCGCGGTCTGGACCGGCGGCGCCTACGGCTGGTCGGGGGACGAGCGCTTCGTCGACGACTACGTCTCCTTCGGGACGGTCGAGAGCGCCTTCATCAAGGGCTACGGCGCCCAGCGCAACCTCGAGCGGCTGATCGAGGGGACCATCGACGACTACCGCGACAACTACGTCGCCGGCTACGCCCTGTACGTGTACCTCGCGAGTTGGGAGGAGGACGGCCGCCGCCTGTTCGCCGACCGGCTCGAGGGCTACATGCGCGACATCGCCAATGGGCGGGACGACCCGTCGGCCTGGTTCGCCGAGCGCTTCGCCGACGGCGCGGCGGGGCGCCCGGCGGGCATGGAGGCCTTCGCCACCGGCTTCGGCGAGTTCGTGCGCGGGTTCTACTGGGACTCGCGGGCGCCCTGGACGTCCCGCTACGAGAGCTCGATCGACGGCGTCGGCGGGCCCTGGGTCTACGACGAGCCGACCTGGACCTGGGAGCGCAGCCGCGCCGAGCCCTACTACGGCCAGGACCACGCGCGGCGCGCGGGGGAGCTGCTCGCCGAGCTCGGCAAGGAGCGCGAGGCGGGCGAGGCCTTCCTGTGGGCGGTGGCCGTGGACGAGCGCTCCCCCCGGCGCAGCGCGCGCCTGGCGGAGCTGCTCGAGGAGCTCGGCGCGCAGGGAGCGGCCTGGTGCCTGCGAAACGAGCACGAGCGCCGCGGCCGGAGGGCGGGAGACGGGGGCGGGACGCCGTGCCCCTTCGCCCGCGAGCTCGGGCGCACGATCGCCTTCCTGGCCGCGCTGGACGGAGCCGTCGCCACCGCCGACGACGACGGTCGGCCGCTCACCGCCCGCGCCCTCGCCGGCGAGCACGACCGGTGGGCCGCGGCTCTGGGCCTGCCGCTGTCGGGCCGGGCCGCTCCCGCCGCGTCCTCCGCCGCGGCGGGCGGCGCGGGGGTCTCGATCGAGACCCCCGCGCGCCTGTTCGCTTCCGACGCTTGGGTCGAGGACGGCCTGACCGGCTACGAGGAGCGCCGCGTGCGCGGGTTGTGGTACACCGAAACGGACGGCGACCTGCACGTGGGCCGCTCGCGCCCGCGCGAGGCCACCGGCCGCCTCGACCGCGCCTCCCACCAGCGCCACGCGTTCGCGCGCACGGCCGAGTGGCAGCGAGCGGGCCGCTACGCGGTCCGTGCGCGGGTGCGCTTCACGACCTCCTACGTCTCGGCGGCCCTGGTCCTCGGCTACACCCGCCGCGACCGCAACCTGCGCGTCCACCTCTCCGCCGGGGACTTCCAGTACGCGATCGGCAAGAAGGAGGAGAGCGAGGAGATCGAGGGCGTCGGCTGGCGCGTCGCCGGCCTGCGCGACCGCGACGGGCCGCTTTCGGGCTCCCTGCGCGGCGGGCGGGCGGTCTTCGACTCCCCGCGGGCCCACTTCTCCCTCGAGGCGGTCGTCGACGGCGCGGCCCTGCACCTCTGGATCGAGGGCGAGCACGTGGGCACCTACCACACCGTCGACGGCCAACCGATCGAGGGCTTCGTCGGCTTCGCCACGGGCATGGGGGCGATCGAGGTCATCGAGCCGACCGTGCAGCGCCTCGACCGCGGCGCGGCCCTGGGGACGGCCGTCGAGGGAACGGATGCCGACCTCGCCGGCCTCGACCTCTCACGCCTGACGCCCGCGCCCTTGAAGGCCTTGGTCAACCGCTCGGTGCGCGGCCTCGCCCCCGCCCTGGGGGGCACCCTCGTCGCCTGGTCGCCCATGCCCCTGGCCGAGGTGGGCGAGGCTGCCGACGTCGAGATGGCGCTCGAGCGCGGCGAGCGCTTCGCCCGCCGGACCCTGTCCCTGCTCCACGACGCCTTCGCCGCCCAGCCCGTGGTGCTCGCCCTCTCCGACCTCGTCCCGCCGAAGGCGCGCGAGGCCCTGGGCGCGGAGCTCAGCGAGGAGTACGGCGATCGCGTCCACGTCGTCTCCTTCGCCGAGCCCCGCCTGACCGTCGGCCCCGACGATCCGATCCCCGGCTACCGCCAGTCCTGGCTGTGCTTCATCGACTCCGCGGGCATCCTGCGCTTCGCCGAGCGCTCCTTCGGCTTCTCCCCCGAGCTCCCCGCCGGCCTGACCCACTGGCTGCGGGTCTTCGCCGAGCACCGCCGCGGACGCTAGGTCCCGGTGCGGGGCTCTTCCGCCGCACGGGGCCGCGGCCTGGTTTGACCGGGCTGGACTCGGGAGCTACTCTGGCGTGCATGGCTCGCTGAGAGAGTGATCCCGAAAGGAGGATTGCCGACATGCTCGTTTCTCGCGTCGTCCGCTGGAGCGTGGCCTGTGCGCTCTTCGCCGTGGTCTCCCGGCCCCTGGCCCCCCAGCCGTCGCCCTCCTTGAGGATCGCGCGCGGGTTGGACGATCCAGATTGCGAACTGCTCTGGACGGCGGCCCGCGGCCACGGCTGCCCCAATCCCTGTCCACCGCTCAGTCCTTGCACCGACACGAGTGTCGAGGTGGCGCCCGGGGTCATGGGGTACATCTGTGCCTGCGGCCTCATCCCCGCGAACGTCTGCTGTGAGCTGGGCTGGATCCCCGCATCCACCGACCCGTTCCTTCCCGACCAACCGTTCGGATACGGTCTGTGCGATCCGGTGCACTGCCTCACGCCCTCGGGCGAGTGCGGCGTGTTCTGGGATGGCGCACAGTACCTGGCGTGGTGTGACTGACGGCCTTGGGGGGAGCTGGCCCGCGGGACACTCCGCCGAGCTCCTGCGATGAACTGCAGCCCGAAGCTCGTGACGGTGGTCCTCGTCTCAGGCCTGGGGGCTCTCCTCGTTTCGCGCTGGGTCCGAGTCAGCCACCGATCCCTCGGGCCGGAGGTGGCGCTGCCGCACGCGAGCCAGACATCGCCCGCGACCGACCCGCCGGCCGTGTCGGCGAGCCCGGTGCGGAGGGGACGGCTCGCATCCGAGGCGATCGAATCCGCTGAGGGAGCGAGCGCGCACATCCTGTGCGTCGACCGCGCGGGTGTGCCGGTCCGTGGAGTCGAGGCCTTCGTCACGAACGCGGACGCGGATCCACTGCGCCCGCTCGGTCGCACGGATCCCCAGGGACGCATCACCCCCGCATCGCCCTGGAGCGGGGCGTTGTTGACCTTGCGTCACCCCGACTATGCCGCCAAGACGGTCAGGCTGCCCGAGCACCCGACCGTTCCCGTTGTCGTCACTCTCGACCCCGGCGGCGTCCTCCGCGGGTTCGTGGAGCAGGTCGGCGGCGCGCCGGCTCCCCGGGGCACTCGGGTCCTGGCCATGACCGACGGTTGGCCCCGGGCGCGCGGAGCACTCCGTGATCTCTCCTCGGACAACCCGTGCCTGTTGCTCGCGACGCCCGATGCCCACGGCTACTTCGAGATCCACGGCGCGGACCCCCTCCTGCGGTACCGCCTGGCAGCGGGGTGCCACGGGATGATGATCGAGGAAGACCTCACCGGAGTGGCCCCCGACCGCCCGGGTGCACCGGGAGCCGCCCATCTCCGGCTCATCCTGATGCCCGTCTACGCGGTGAAGGTGCGGTTGGAGGCCGAGGGGGGCGGAGCTCCGCTCACCGACCGGCAGCTCATGACCGCCGGAGGAGTGGAGTGGAAGCTGGCCGACGTCGGGGCACGGTCTGTCTCACACCGGGTCACGGCCGCCCTCCTGGCCGGGGTCTCCTACGACGACCTCCAGTCCGCCGATCGCTACGACCGGGTGCTGCTCTACCTGTCGGCAAACGAAGTCCCGGCCGTAGGACCGATCCAGACCCGCATCGACATCCCGGGGTACGCTCAGGCCGCGCCCCGCCTCTGGGCGCCGCCCCTCGCCGAGGGGCTCGCCGTCCGGACCGTGCCCCTGGCGCCCGTGGCCGCGGGGGGGGGCGCGCTCACCGTGCGCTACGAGGGCGGTGAGGGTCTCACCGCGAGCAGTCCGACACAGATCCGAGGTGGACCAGCGACGCTCCACCTCGTCTCCGAGGGCGCGGACCACTACGGCTTGTTCTTGCGCGCGTATCCCGTCGGCGAAGAGGAGTTCGTGCTCCCCTGGGGTCGCTACGAGGGGTACCTTTCGGCGCACGAAGGCCTCACCCGTATCCCCGCCGAGGGTGCGACGTTTTCGTTCGACGTGGATCGGGAGCCGGCGGAGCTTGCCATCGGTGTCGCGGGTCTCGGCTCCCTGGAGGTCCGGATCGCGACCGGCTCCGATTCCCTGTTCGAGGGTGCGGTGCTCTTGCGGTTGCGGCGGACCGGCGAGCGGGGCGAGGTCCTGATCGCCTTCGAGTGCCCGCCCTACCGTGTGTGCGGGATCGAACCGGGAGACTACGCCGTAGGGGCGATGACCGGCGCAGCCTTCGCCCCTCCCGGTCACGAGCCCTTTCACGGCCGAGTCGCCGTACCGCTCCACGAGCTCGTCGAGATCACTCTATGAGCCGTACAGAGTCGTGAGCCGTACAGAGTCGCACACCCATCGTCACCCCGCCGACAAGGGAGTTCGGCACACCCGGCGGCTCAGGGCGCGCGGCTTTGGTCCGCGATTCACCCGCGCCCGAGGAGGCGCGCCGTGGCGCTGAGCAGGGCGCGGCCGAGGGGCGTGCGGACGTCGGTCAGGGGGGTGGCGCGCAAGCGGCGGGTCTTCTCGAGGAGCGTGTCGATCACCATGTCGTCGAGGGCCTCGGCGGCGGGGTAGGCGCCGGCGCCGGAGCGGATGGAGGCGAGGGTGCGGTGGAGGGCGACGCGCTTGGCACCCTCCATCGTCGAGGTGACCGTGGCGCCGGAGGCGACCGTGCCCATCAGGTCGCGCTCGATGGGGGAGAGGACTGCCGCGTGGTCGCCGGCATGGACGGCGACGCAGCGACCGCCGGTGACCTCGACGGTGAGGGGCGCCACGGCGCCGCCGGCGCGCTCGCCCAGCTCGCCGGCGCTGCCGCGCAGCAGG
>NZBA01000039.1 GCA_002686265.1 Planctomycetota bacterium | reverse complement strand
GTTCGGGGACAAATGGTACAAAGGTCTTATCTTTCGAGTCCAAGCGGATAACTAAGGTGGCATCTAGTTCTTTAGCCAGTGTTTTGGAGGTCATCGGTTGGTCCGGCTTGACTGGCAAGGAGATCATGTTCAAGCCTTTTTCCAGCTCCAGGTTAAAGGCACCACGTGCCAGGCTAACTGGTTGATCGATCGAAGCAGTTGCGGCTCCTAGTTGAGGAGAGACGGGTAAATTGGTTAAGGGTATAGCTTGTCCTAGAACCGATCCTGACGTGGCAAATCGGCAACTGAAGTCATATCGGCCCGCTTTGATTAGGATAGAATTCCAACCTTTTTGTAATTCTAGTTTGGTAATTTCCTCCATTCTTCTGTCTGATTTAAAACTTTGGTATTCTTGCTTGTTATAAACACAGCACCTGAATTCTGGTTCCAGGTGAACCAGTTCTCCATTTAGCCAAACCACCACTCCGTGATGCTCTAACTGCATCGTGACCTTCATATCCTCCTCGGCTTTGACGTGAGTATGAGCATAAACCAGGTAGTTATCGTCATCCTGACCATAAAGGTCATTGGGCCTAATTCGTTGGCTTCCCCATTCCCATCCCTCTCGCCGTCTTTGATCCACATGCAGAGACCAGCGAAGATTTTGGGCTAACCCGGTGCCAGAATCGCCATCTTTAGGGTCGATCTCTCTAAACTCGGTTTCTTGGACTGGGACGAGTGCATCTGGTTTAGCTTTTGGGCTGAGTTGATTGGTCCTCAGTCGGGTGTCATCCTTCTCCCACCAAATCGGACCTAGCAACAACCAGTTCCGAATAAAACCTTGAGAATCTGTCACGCTTTGCAACGCTGTTTCTGGAATCGTTTGAAAATCGACAGCCTTGGTTCTTTGTCCCATAATGACTTCAACTTCAGTTTTGGGGATCGGAAGCGCACCGGGCACTGAAACTTTAACAGTAGTCAAACCTGCTTGATAAATCTGGTCGACCAGGTATTCCCCTTGATAGTTGGTTTGTACTGAATTACCAACCTGTTGTCCATTTAGAGATGCTTCTACCCTAGCGTCAGCAATTGGTTTCCCGCTACTCGAAGTGACGGCACCTGCAATTTGACCTCGAACAGGAAAGACAGTTATAGTTGTGGTTGATATTTCATCAAACACCAGTGGTTGGTCTTTAGATTCAGCAAACTCCGGGTTTTGAATCTGTAGCTTGGTGCTACCTTCTCCAACCGCTTCAAAATTAATTTTCATGAGATTACCCGAACCGTTAATTCCAGTATTTGTATTCCTGCGAGCACTGATGCTGGTAACTAATCCCACATCGTTATCAATAACAGGTGTACTGTTAGTTGTTAGGCCATTTTTACCTGCATTAAGGAAATCACCATATTCAATATTTTCCGCCCGGAGGACAGAGGGATCAAAACTGAGATTCATTGTGAAATGGTGTAAGTCAGCTGGAGTTACAATAGAAAAAAACACCGAAAACTTGTTGCCCACACTGGGAGATTCATTTCCTTCTGGTCCATCCGTAGAAAGGTAATTTTCAGTTAAATTAATAGTTAAGCCAAAATAGTTGTCGATAATTTCGCTAAATACAGCGCCTCGATCCAGTGTTTCTTCTTCCGTTTGACGGACGATGACAAAGCGACCACCCGTTTTTTTGTTTTTGACGACAATAGGATCATGCCTTTCGCCATCGTCTGTAGCACCAAAGCTAATTTCCACCTCCCAATTTTCATCAGCGTCTATTTGCGATTTTTTTATCGGACGTGGGGCATTGTATTCAGCAGGCAAACTGGGCATGTACTTTTTGCCATCGGCGGTAGGTTTAAACACATCATCATCTACACCCCAACAGTCAAAATTACTGTCGGTAATAGTTTTTAACCCATTTTCACCGTTAGAACCGCCATCTGCGCTAACATAGAAAATATAGTCAGCAGTATTCATGACGATATTCCCACCTTCTATGAATTTCTCAATCAGGGAATCTTCTTCTTGTGAATTACCTGGTGCATACACGGTTTCTGGTAAATAACCAAACAAAATTAGGGCATCAATTGTTCTATCGTTGGAGGTTTTGGCGATGAAATTGGCGACTTCGGTTCTATTAACAATTTTTATGTTTCTAGCAGTTTTCACATTTTCTATAATCTGATCAGTTGCTGCTTGAGCAGCGTCAACTGTAGTCCAGGCGACAACTTCATTAAAAATAGCGATCTCATCGATTCCGGCATAAGCATGAGCAACAACAAATATTACCAATAGAAAGGTGACTAAACCGAAACAGTTGTTTCTTTTCATTATTGTGTTCTTCATTTTTCTAATCCCTGTTAGGAATGAGGAATGTATCCTTATTTTACTTCCACTTCATTCGTGAAATAACGTATACGGAACAATTTGGCCAGGTAATGGCTACTGTGGACGATCCATACGTAGGCACTACGAATTGCATAACTAAAGGGCTATGAGAAAAAGCCTTGTATCTCTTGTCTATTGTAGCCATCTTTCTACTACTTCTCCAAGTAGTGAGATATCTTTTATAAACCGGGCCGAAATAACCTTAACAGTTTTAGCCGTATTCGATGTCACTTCAGAATTACCATTTGACGTATCTCTGAATAGTCACCGGCTGCAATTTGGTAGAAGTAAGTGCCACTGGCAACCACCTCTCCCGTTTCAGACTTTCCGTCCCAATAAATTGCCCGATTCGCTTCC
Source organism: Planctomycetota bacterium (assembly GCA_002686265.1). Classification (GTDB taxonomy): domain Bacteria; phylum Planctomycetota; class UBA1135; order UBA1135. Next base: position 7,288 of record NZBA01000039.1, on the reverse strand, counting down.
AGATAATTTCCGGCTATCGTCCAGCCCAAATCTAGCCTGCGTACCAGATTTCCTTTTACACCAAAGACCGACACCACGATCTGGCTGCCCTGACTCAACTGGAAAGGTATCCAAGTTTCCGGGTTAAAGGGGTTGGGATAGTTTTGTAATAATCGTGTTTGGTTGGGAATCTGTATCCGTTCGTCCAGCGAAACCACCGCAAAGGCTTGCTGTAAATCCTTGCTGGTTACGCGGTATCGCCAACGGTTATCCTTAGCTTCAACCTCAATCCAATCTTGGGGGTGGACCACCGACTGTTGCGATTGATCCACAAAGGCAATGGCGGGCGTGTCAACCGAAGTCTGAACCGTTTCACCCGTCCTCAGGTTGTGGATACGCAACGGAGAATTAACTGGTAAACGATCAAAGACCAAACCGAAAGCCCAGACAGATTGAACATTCAAGGGAACTATAGGGGCCGCGGTAGTATTGTCCCAAACGGTACCGGTGAAAGTGGAGGTTTGCGATCTCTTGACGTTGACGATCAATCCCATGCCACCTCCAATGGTGAAGTTTGAACCTTCAAAGTGTTCGGGGACAAAAGGCACGAAGACTTTATCTTTAGGATCCAGACGGATGACCAGAGTAGCATCTAACTCTTTAGCCAGTGATTTGGAGGTCATCTGTTGATCAGGCTTGACTGGCATGGAGATCATATTCAAGCCTTGTTCCAACGTCATATTAAAGGTACCCCGGGTTAATCCAATCGGTTGGCCAGTTGGGATAGTGGTGTTGCCGAGTTGAGGGGAAACAGCCAAATTGCTCAGCGGAATATCCTCTCCCGTAGCTAATTCCGATTTCACGAATCGACAGGAAAACTCATTAATCCGCGTCTTAAACAAGATGGAATTCCACCCTTTTTTTAGCTCTAGTCTTGTTATCTTGTCCATCTGGTTTGGATCAGACCGACCGGGTTCCCAACAACATTTCCCTTTAGGTTCCAGATGAATCAGTTCTCCGTTCAGCCAAACCACAACACCTTTATGCTCCAATTGCATTGTAACAGCCATATCTTCTTCCGCTTTGACATGGGTAAATGCATAACCTATGTAATTCGAATGTTGAAGATTAGAATAAAGTTCATAGAATCTAATCCGCTGGTCGTTACGTTGCCAATCGTCCCTACTAGGATCAGCATGCAGCGTCCAGCGCAAATTTGTTGCTAACCCGGTTCCAAAATCGCCGTCCTTTGGATCAATTTCCTTGAATTCGGTTTCCTGAACTGGGATGTGTGCGTCCGGTTTAGCCCGGGAATTCAGTTGATCTGACACAAATAGAGTCGAATCTTTTTCCCATAAAATGGGACCCAGCAATAACCAGTTACGAATGAAACCTCTATAGTCGGTGACACTGTGGAAGGAGGTAGCGTGGATGATAGTAAAATTCACATCTTCAGTTTGTAATCCAATTTGGATATTGGCCTTTACAGATGGTATTGGTAAAACACCTGGCATAGAAGCCACAACTTCAACTTCACCGGCTTTTGTAATATTTTCAATTAAATAGTAGCCTTTTGTATCCGTTTTGGTGTCAACTCCAACCGGTTGGCCATCAGAAAAAGCTCGGACATCCACCCCTTTTGCAGGCTTGCCACTACCATCCTTGACAACACCAGAAATATTTCCGTGTGGTCCATAAACAGTAATACCTCGATCTCTATGTAGGACTTCGACTGACTTTCCATCTGCGTCTTTAAATTCAGGGTCTACAACTTGAACTGTTGCTTGGCCTGCAGAAATTGCCTCAAAATTGACCGTGGCTAAGATTGTTTGGTCGTTAAGAGTGCTATTTTGGCTAACCTGGCAGCTAATCGCGCTCACTTCACCTGAAGAGTTATCAATATTCGGTGTTCCGCAGGTTGTAGCCACCTCTTGGCCGTTATTGGAAAATGTTCCGTAATTGATGTCTTTGACACGCAGGATATCCGCATTAAAACTCAGCTTGAAATTGAAGTCGCGAATATCTGTTGAGAGATATGATTTTAATTCAAGGGAAATCATGTCACTAATAGTCGCGGGCTTATGAAGTGAAGGGGTAATATAAACGGGGGCGACAACCGAAATAGAATCTACGATCTCATAATTCGCATCAATCCCCACGAACATACTCCAACCGCCCCCCTGCTCACATACCTTCACTAACAGAAGATTAGCTCCATCTTCGATGTCGACCTGAAATTCGTCTTGGAAATCTCCTGCTCCACGATCAACTGGTTTTTTATGAACAACTTTTCCATTTAACCAGACTTTTATCGAGTCGTCGCTGCCCACTCTCATGGTAACGTTTTTTTCTTCTTCAGCATTGAAAACAAGAAGCGCATAAGATGAGATGTCATTCAGGTCATCGTTTTGGCTAAGTTCAATTTGGGTTATTGTCTCTTGAATATTGTTGCTTCCCGTTGGGGTAATGGTTCCCCATGTCCAGACATAATCACCAATTTTTTGACCCGGCATTGCCCCTCTATTGGCAATTATTTCCTCTGTTACTGCACCATCACTGGCCGCTTGAAGTGAATCAAAGTCTGTAGCTTGGCTACCCCCACGACCAGGCTCCTCTGCTGGGGCTATCATCCACAACCAAGGTCCTTCTATTTTTTCCTGAGCATAGGACATCTGATTAACTACGAAAATAAACAATACAAGTGTGATAAATACTAAATTCTTCTTCATATAAATGCTTCTCCTACTAAACCTACACTTGGACGCAAGGCTAAAAAGAAGAATAGCCTTTCACAACTTCTACGCCTACTCTTCTTTAGGTTTTCTCTAGATCTCTCGGATGAGGGACTATTTGGTGTGGGAAAGAAATAGAGCGGAAAAGGAGGCCAAGCATTGCTTGACCTCCTAACCAATTATTTTAGGATCACCAACCGCCGCGTTTGCGCATGGCCATTAGCAGTGAATTTAACGAAGTAAACACCGGTGGCAACGGTTTCGCCCAGATCAGACTTGCCGTCCCAGTAGGCAGCTCGATCCTGACTCAGGTATAAACCGGCCGATAGGTAACCCAGATCCAATTTTCTGACCAACTGTCCATCGAAGCTATAGATTTCGATAGTGACACCGGTATCTTGTGCTAGTTCAAACGGGATCCAGGTTTCGGGATTGAACGGGTTGGGATAGTTTTGCAGTAGTTGGGTTTTCTCCGGTTTTTGCATTACCGACAAAATCTGCTTCAAGGCCTGGATGGCTATCTGGCTATCCGGCTGTTGCTCTAGTGCGATGATTGCTTGTTGCAGTCGGTGCGGGTTGCTATCACGCGCTAGATCGGAGAGTTGTCGGGTCGATATCGGGTCTGCCAATAGCATTGGAGCAGCAGCTGTTTTACCGAAGTTGCCTGCTACCATGACCAGGTCGAAGATATTCACGCTACTGTCGCTATTAACGTCACCCATCAGACCGCTGCCCGTCTGACCGAACTGACCAGCGGCTATAACCAGATCAAAGATGTTGACCATATTATCACCATTGACATCGCCCATTAGTTTGGGCTTAGGCGCTTCCCCTTCAACAGTTAGTGTGATCTGAAGTGGATCCGCCGTATTACCATGCTCGTCAGTGGCATCCACCATAATAGAGTAATTTCCTGACTTGGTAAATTTGGTGTAGCTACCGGTAAAAACCCTATCACCATCAGGGTCAGTCAGGCCGAAGGTGTCGAAGGCAGTCCAACCGTCGAAGCTTTTGCCAGGGTCGAAGTCGGGCGGAATAACTGTAGCACGGACTTCCGACATTACGGCTGAGCCCGGAATCCGAACACTAAATAGGGATACGGATATGCCCTTCTCTAATTCACTAGCACTCAGATCGGTCATAATCGGTTTGGTCAAAGGTTCGATATTGTCCGGCACATAAAGATCTTCAACCCCGACGTAATCGCTAGGCTGGTTTGGAATACCATTCCCGTTACTTTCTAGTTTCGGATTCTGGCTGGAGTGGATCACATTACGACGCATTCGTTTGGTAACATCCTCGAAAGCGTCAGCAATAGTCATATTCCGCCGAACATCTTCAAAAAAGTACCGAGAAAAGGATGAACTGCGGTGAATTTGAGCTTGATGGCTCTCATCAGCCGAAGTAATGATAACCCGATTTTTATTTTTGCCAATAACAGGAATGAAGTTACCACTGTAACAAGCCTCAATGATAATTGTTACTTGTACAGTATCCGGAATTTGATCCAACCAGCCGGCAAACTTTTCTGCCTCTAAGTAAGTCGTATTTTGGTCGGACTCCGTTAGCAGAAAACTGGTGTTGGTGTTGTGCGACATCATATAAATCCATAAGGGGACATTTGCACTAACTCTGTTTTTAGCCCAGTTGGTAATGGCTTTTTCCAATCCAAACTCAGAGGTACGTTCGTCAACTGTTGCATCTGGAGTCTTGGTCGGTGAAAGAAAATAGATGTCATCGTCAGTCAGCCGACGCTTAAGCAGCGTCTGATAGGCGTGATTGACAGTGGACTCAAAGCGTTTCCAACTGACATTATGGTCTTCGTCACCTCCGCCAAGCACGACAATGGCTTTGCCAAGTTGCTTTGTCACCGTCGTCTGGTGTTCCAGACTTTTAGCCGCCATGTAATTCTCGTTGCCTTCCCATTCCGCTTGTAAAGCCCATGTGCCATCCGTGTTTAGATCCAACTCTTTCATGATGATACCGTTTTTATCCGTTGTCAATCGGATCTTTTCGCTGGCAAATTTCCCTGGTTCAAAGATCGAAAGTAGGATAGTAGTGTCCTCAATCTTGGGTTCGATTTTCAGAGCAAAAACGGCAGAGGTCCCCAGCGTTGTCACTTCCGGGTTGGCATCTCCTTGATCGACCCAAACTAATTTGGGTTTGGCTTTAGTGACCTCTATGGATTCTTTGTCCTCTACCGAGCTGTATTTTACATCTCCAGCCCAAGTGGATTTAATAGTCCAACTCCCAACCTGATCTAAGACGATGCCTTCCAGTTCATACGTCCGGTCTGACTTAGTGGTAACTTCGTAAACTTTATTTGTTTTGTCGGGAGACACTGTTACTAGCTGGATCGGCAGGTTGGTGCGTGAATCTCCTTTCTCATCAATCAAGATTACTGAACCAAATGCCCTGATAGTTTGTCCAAATGCCGCCTGTGCCGACGGATCCAAATTTAGCATCATGAAAGCGCCCAGCTTTTCGATGGTCAAAGTAACAGTCAAGTTAAGCTGCTTATTACCACTGATAGCTAGAACTGTAATGTTATGGTCGCCCGAAGGTGTGCTTGGTTCGGTACTAACGCTTAGGGTGGTAGATCGAAGCGGTTCATCCGCAGAAGGCGCAACCTGTACCGGATTGAAAGTTGCACTGGCACCTTCCGGCAACGTTGATAGGTCGACAGAGAAATTAATCGGCTGGCTAAACCCATTTTGTCCTAGAATTAGCAAAACGAAATTAGCGTCTACACCGACGGCAGCCTTCTGTACCTCTTGTGAAGCTTTGAGGGTAAAGATCGCATCCGGTGTATCTTTCTCAACGGTGATAGTGCCAACTTCCCCCAAATTTCCGGCTTTGTCTGGATCTTGTTGAGCAGAAATCGTAATTGTGCCATCGATTAGCTTAGTTGCGTCGAACTTAGCCGAGATGCGACCAGAGAGTTTAGCCTTGACCCGTTCTTCAATGGTCGTCCCTGCGCTATCAGCCAGTGACAGCGTAATATCAGTGTAGGGTTGAGCAACACCGGAAACTGTTACTGCATTCAGGTTGTTTAGATCAATCTGCCCACCGTCTACCTTTAGCTGAGTTGGTGGAGGAGGACCCAACGTGTCAATGGTAATCGTCTCTTTCGAGTTGCGTTGGGCCGACAGCTGAAACACAATCGGGACTTCGGACGCATTGTCACCATCTTTGACAGTGTAATTAGCCGTGTACTCGCCAGCTGACTTTTCTTCCAATTTAAGGTTACTAAATACACCTGCCACTGATACCAAGGCTTGTTCCTCTGGCGTTCCAACCAGAGAGAAAACTAGTGTATCGCCACTTCTGGCAATTTCGGCTGAAATAGAAACCGATTGGATGTAGACAGGTTCAATCCTTATGTCTATAACGGATCTGGCATCGGCTACATCGCTGGCAGTGATCTGATATGTTGTCTGAGCCAAGAGTTTACCCTGGGCAGAACGAACTTCAATTGTGGTCTGATCGCCGATATCGGCTACTTTTCGACCTTCATCTAGATCAACAAACGTAACGGCACAACTGCCGCTACCGTCTTCTTGCTGACCTAGAATCCCGATTATTTCTAGATCTCGACTCTCGTTCTTGATCGTAATTTTTAGACCATCCTCACCGGCTGAACCATCTTCATTTTTCACCTTCACCACAAAGGTGAAAATGGGGTTAGCGACCACCGTATCAAAGGGTAAAACGGTCAAGATCGAAAAAGCGAAAAAAAGGCAGAAAAGGTGGTTGATACGGCTTTGATTACAACGAGCAAATATTCTCTGATTCATTGTCTTACTCCTTTTGAATTGAACGTTAGGCTACTTCAGGATCACCATCCGGCGTGTTTCGAAGGTGCTGTTTGTCATTAATGAACAAAGTAAATGCCTGACGACACATGTCCGCCTAGATCGGTTCGGACATTCCAGTAGATGGCACGATGCCGATTTACATACGATCCAGCTAGCGCTTGCCCCACATCAATTAGTCTGACCCGATTGCCACCGACCTCAAAGGTATTGAGCTGAACATTGGCATCATCGGTTAACTGAAAGGGAATCCGGGTTTCAAGGCCATTGTCATTCCTAGAATTGCAAATGCAAGAGGTAATTTATTATTGCAGATCATTCCTGGTTAATCGGTACCTTTTTAGGAACAGCGGTTACATCAACCAGATTATAGATATAGACAGCCCCAGCTGTTACCAAAGAACTGATCATCAAACTTTTTAAGGTTTGTGAGTCTTGTTGGAAGGCCTTTCGGACACCGGGGGTTTTGGCGTAAATCATGTTTTCTTCAGCCGATGATTTGAGGACGTAAAACAGCGCTGAACTTCCGATGGTAAGTGCCTGGCCAGATAAAATGCCGAATCCCTTTCGCGATTGATCTTTCTGGAATTGCCCCCATCCGGGCAAGAGGACAGATCTGGCAATTTCGCCTGCGGTGGGCGGTACTTTCTTGAATCGAAGCGACTCTAGAATGTCTTCAATCGGCCGGCTGGGCATTCGAGCTAGCGTATAATAACCTTCGCCTGTCTTTCGAACTTCGACAATCGAGACATTCTCCAATGT
>NZBA01000038.1 GCA_002686265.1 Planctomycetota bacterium | reverse complement strand
GTTGAGCCAGGACCGTTTTCGGATCACCCGCCATGCCCACCGCGACGTCGTAGTTGCGGCCGATCGTCTCTGGACAGGCGTCGATCTGAATCAGCTTGTCGGATAGGGGGAGTGTCCATCCGCGCGTGTCGATCTCGGTGAGGCCGCAGCCGACCACCACGATCACATCGGCGTCTTCCAGCATCGGTCGGGCAAGCTCTCGCTCGATCCAACATCCCAGGCACAGCGGGTGATTGCTGGGCACGATGCCCGACGCCAGCGCCGTGGCCCCACACACCGCATTGAGCCGTTCAATGAGGCCGATGATCTCGGCGGAGCCCTCCGCTGCCGCCGATCCCAGCAGGACGAGGGGTCGGGCCGCCCCGGCAATCCTGCGGGCCGCGTCGGACACCGCGGCATCGTCAGCGCCACGACGCACGCGAGGTGTCGCGGACACGGGCGGCGGTCGACCGTGCGCCTCCTGCACATCGTAGGGAATCTCGACCGCTGTAGGCCCGGCGCGGCCGGCGTATGCCTGTGACACCGCCGTGCTGATCGCCGCCGGCACCTGTGCCACCGTCGTGACGCGCGTGTGCCACTTGGTGACCGAGCCCAGCAAAGCCGTCTGATCCTTCAGTTCGTGGAACGCCCCTTTTCCCACAAACTGCTGCTTCGGGGATGCCGCAAGCAACACCATTGGAACCGAGTCCGCGTACGCGTCCGCGAGGGCGGTGAGAGTGTTGGTCACACCCGGTCCGCTGATCACCAGTAGCGCGGCCACCTTGCCCGACACTCGGGCAAATCCGTTGGCCATGAAGGCAATATCCTGCTCGTGACGCCCGCCGATGAATCGTAACTCCGGATAATCCAGAATCGCGTCACACAAGCAGACATTATGCTCGCCCGGAATTCCGAAGACGACCCGCACACCCTCGGCCACGAGTTGCGAAATGGCCGCCTCACCGCCCGTCGTGAAAGTTGTCATGAACGATGATCTCCGTCAGATCCGGCCCTGGGGCCAAACCTGCTCAAGCTGAGGCCACAGGTTAGCAGAAGGCACGTTTATCTGTCGCAGCAAGGACAGGCAGACTGCCAGCCTTTTGTCTGACGCTAAGGGAGCACCGAGCGTGACGTTGCAGAAAGAACGGCGGTACAAGATTGTCGTCAACTGCGACTTCACCTCGCGCTGCGCCGCAGTCGTCTGCGACCGGATGACAGGATTCCCCGGAAGCGAAAACGGGTCGACAGAGCCGGCGGTTTACTTGCCGTAGGCGGCGACTGTCTTCTCGACGGCGGCGATGATGTCGTCGAGATCGCGGCGGGTCAGGTCAGGGTATAGTGGGAGGATCAGCAGCTCTTCGGCGATGCGCTCAGCGATGGGCAGAGTGCCGCGGCCGTATTGTTGGCCGCTCGTGCCGCTCTGCTGTGTGAACAGGGGGTGTACGTGGCACATTTCGTGCTTCCCGATGTCCGAGCAGCCGATTCCTTCGGCGGTCAAGGCGTCGCAGATCCGGTGCAGGTCGACGCTGAAGCGGTCGCTCAGGAAGCGGATGGGGTAATAGCTGTAGGCCAGTTCGACCTCGGGTTGGACGGCCTGGCGGCGCAGTTGCGGTATCCGTCCCAAGGTCGCATCGAGGTACTCCGTGTGCGCGCGGCGCCGGACGTTGAAATCATCTAGTTTGTCCAGTTGGGCGATGGCGAAGGCGGCCTGGATCTCGGTCATGCGGTAGTTGCAGCCGACTGCAACGACCTCGTAGCTACGCTGCTCAGGGCGGTGCTGCTGGCTCTTGCCGTGGTCGCGCAGCATGCGGGCGGCGTCAGCGGACCCATCGTCGTCGGTCGTGAACATGCCCCCTTCACCGGCGGCAGTGATGAGCTTGGATTCCTGCAGGCTCCAGCAGGCGCTGGTGCCCAGCGTGCCGACGGTTCGGCCGTGGTAGCGACTGCCGCAGGCGTGGGCGCAGTCCTCGATGACGGCGAGGTCGTGTTGTTGTGCCAGCGCCAACAGGGGGTCCATGTCGACCGGATGGCCGAACCAGTGCACAGGCACAACGGCCTTGGTGCGGGGCGTGATCTTCTCGGCCACTTTGGCCGGGTCGAGGTTGATCGTGCCTTCGTCAACGTCGGCGAACACGACGGTCGCGCCGCGCAGCAGGACGGTGTAAGCGGTGGAGATGAACGTCAGTGGTGGGACGATGACATCGTCGCCGGGGCCGACGTCGAGTGCTGTCAGCGATGCATGCTGGGCGGTCGTGCCGGAGGAGAAGGCCACGGCGTGTTTGGCGCCGATGTAGCGTGCGAAGTTGGCTTCGAGCTGCCTGACCTTCGTCGCCGTCGGCATGACGCTGCAGAAGACGCCAGCGTCGAGTACGGACTGGATTTGGCGTTTCTCCCGCTCGTCGAAGCTGACGCGGATCAGCGGCAGGGGGATGTTGCGGACGGGAGTACCGCCGTCGAGGGCGAGGGGGGCGCTCATGTTGGGGGGTTCCGGGTCAAGGACGAATGACGATGGCCTCAACGCTAAGCGACCGCGCCCGCCTTGGCGCCGGTGTGTCCGTCGGCGGTCACGGTGACCTTTCCGTTGACGATGACCCAGTCGATGCCGACGGGGTATTCCTGGGGGAAGGCGTAGTCGGCGACGGCGGCGATGGTGTCGGGGTCGAAGACGACGATGTCGGCCTTGAGTCCCGGGCGCAGCAGGCCGCGGTCCCAGAGCGCGAGCCGCTGGGCGGGGACGGCGGTCAGCTTCTGCACGGCCTGGGGCCAGGTCAATACGCCGCGTTGGCGGACGTAGTGTTCGAACACGCGTGGGAACGTGCCGTAGGAGTTGGGCCGATCCCGGTGTGCCAAAGCACCTTCGGGCGCCAGTGCGAAGCCATCGGCCACGGGCACGCCCAGCGGGTGTTGCAGCAGCCGGTCGATGTCCTCGTCGCACTTGTTTAGCGGCGCAATACAGAACTGACCTCTGTCTTCGACATACAGATGGATCGTCGCTTCGACCGGGGTCATACCGAGTTGGGCGGCGATCTCGGCGATCGACTGCCCCATGTATTTGCGGTTGGCCGGGCGGCCCGTGGCACAGATCAGCCACTGGTCCCATTCCGGTCGCAGCCACCCGGGCCAGTCGCCGCCCTGCTCGATGTCGCGCGCCAGGCGTGCCCGTACTTCCGGATCGCATTTGAGCCGCTCGATGCCGGCGTTCATACCCCCGTCGCGGATCCACGGCGGCAGCGTCTGCGCGAACGGCCCGCCGCCGCGCAGCCAGGGCGTTACGTCGAATCCGATCTCGACGCCGCGTGCCCGGCCCTGTTCGACCCGCTCGATGCAGGTCTTGGACTTGCCCCAGTTGTCGCGGCCGTTGGGGTACATGTGCGAGATCACCAGCGGCACGCCGGCGGTCTCGGCGATGCAGATCGACTCCTCCACGGCCTCGACCAAGTGCGGGCCATAGTCGCGCATGTGGGTGTGATAGGCCCGTCCGGAGTAAGGCACGAGGGCCCGGGCGATTTCGATGATTTCCTCGGTCGTGGCGAATATGCTGGAGGTGTAGTTGAGCCCGGTGGTGAAGCCGGCGGCGCCCTGGTCGAGAGCGTCGGTGAGCATGTCGCGCATGGTGTCGATTTCGGCCGGGGTGGCGGGCCGGTTCGGATCATCCATGGCGCTCATGCGCAGCGGGATGTGCCCCGCCATCGCCACCACGTTCAACGATGGCCCGGCAGCGCGCAGTGTGGCCAGATACTCGCCAAAGCTGCTCCACGACCAGTCGACGCCCTCGTAGTCGAGCAACCCCGTGGTCTGACGGTACTCCTCGCGCCGGGCCGGGGCGATCGGCGCCGCCGACATGCCGCACATGCCGACCGCCATGGTGGTCATGCCCTGACGCACGGCACTTTGGGCCAGCGGATCGACGAGCAACGTGGTATCGCTGTGGCTGTGCTCTTCGATGAAGCCGGGAGTGACGAATCGGCCGGCCGCGTCGATCTCCTGCCGGGCCCCCCAGCCCCGCAAATCACCCATCGCGACGATCGTGTCACCCGTGGCGGCAAGGTCGGCCCGGTACCAGTCGGCGCCCGTGCCGTCGAGGACGCGACCGTTGCGGATCAACAGGTCGCACGTGGGGGTTCCGTCATCCATGTGGGGTCTTCCAGGTGGCGTTTGATGACCTGTTGACCACCTCTGTCGCGGCGTGCGTGACCTCCGATGCGGTGGCATTCGTGAACAAGGGCATGTTCTTGATCTCCTGGTGGCAAACTGCAGATGCTACGGTGCCCACGTCTCTGCCGAAAGTTGATCAACTCAGCTCCGATAATGACCTCGTTTGGACTACGTCGAATAAAGTCACAATCCCCTGCGCCACTACAAGTCCTGAATCTCCTCCTGAACCTGTTCAATGCAGGCGTCGATGATTTCCAACATCCGATCAATATCCACTTGCGTGCTGATCAGTGGTGGTCCGAGGGCGATCCAATCGGGGTTGGCTCTCAGGAGCAGGCCGCGCCTCTTGCATGCGTCCTGGACCTTCAGCCCCGCTTTGACTTCGGCCGGAAAGCTCTCCCGGGTCTGACGATCTGTGACGAACTCCACTCCCATCATCAATCCGACGCCGCGCACGTCGCCGACCATCTCATGGCGGTAGAGGTTCTGAGCCTGTTGCTGCAAATGCTTGCCCACCAGCTCGGCGTGCTCGAGCATGTCGTGCGCGAGCATCTGCTGGATGCTCGCCAGCCCCGCGGTCGATGAAAGCGGGTTGGCTCCAAAGGTATGACCGTGCATGAACTCAAGATGCTCATCTGGCTTCCCCCAGAATGCGTCGGCTATCCTTTGCGATGCGATGATCGCGGCCAGTGGCGCGTAGCCGCTGCTCATGCCTTTGCCCATCGCCACGATATCAGGCACGACGCCGAATACCTCCATGGCGAACAGCTTGCCGACGCGTCCGAAGCCCGTGATCACCTCATCGAAGATGAGCAGCGTGTTCGTGCGATCGCAGATATTCCGCAGAATCGGTAGGTACTCATCGGGCGGTACAAGAATGCCCGCCGATACCATGACCGGATCGACAATGATCGCGGCTACGGTCTGTGGCCCTTCCCAGTCGATCACCTTTTCGATCATGCGAGCGCAGGCGACATCACAGTCCGGGTACCTCAGGCCGTAGGGGCAGCGATAGCAATAGGGCGGCGGCACCTGCAGGCAGCCGCCGAGCAGCGGCTCGAATGGCGTTTTGAGTCCCGTCGTGCCGGACATGCTCAGTGCTCCCATCGTGGCTCCGTGCCAGGAAAGGTAGCGTGAGATGATCTTCGTCTTGCGGGGATGACCCATTTGCAGGAAGTACTGCCGAGCCAGTTTGAGGGCGGTCTCGGTTGCTTCTGACCCGCTGTTGACCAGTTTCACAGTCGTCAAGGGGGCCGGTGTGATATCGGCGATGAGTCGAGCCAGGCGGATCGCCGGTTCGTTGATCGTGCCGATGGGCATGTTGAAGGTGACGCGCTGCAACTGCTTGGTCATTGCATCGATCACGGCCTGGTTGCCATGGCCGATGTTGACCACCCAGATGCCGGACAGGCCGTCGATGTATTGATTGCCTACGGTGTCTGTCACGATCAGGCCGTCGCCGTGACGGATGATGGTCGCAGCCTGACGGAACGACTTCATCTGGGTCATGTCGAGGAAGAGATGCTCCAGATTCTTCTTCAGACCCGCGTGATCGTCGTCTGTCGTCATGAGCACCATCCGGTTTCTTGCCTATGGGGTCTGCGGCTCGCCGCCCTCGACCACTGCTTCAAGAATCTCGCAAGTATTGTCGGACACAACGTTCTCCCACACGATTCACCATGGAATCGGATCCCGCGTCGTCATGGCCATCAACACCATGGCCCGTAGAATTCGCCACACCAGATCGTAGTCGTGTGATTCGTATGCCACCGTGAGATCTGCCGTTCGCTTCACGCCGGGCAGGAGCGTCAGTCGGACGGCGGCCGTCGGATTCAGCAGGTCGACTTCGAGCCGTACGGGTTTGCGGAATGTGAACGGTCTCAACTGCGGTGTTTTCTCGACGGCCCGCTTCGCGGCCTGCCGGATACGCTGATGTGCCTCGTCCTTCGACAGACAGACGGCGCTGTACGTATCGATCGCGTACTTGACCACCGCTGTTTCCACTTGGGGCAGCCACTGCTGTGTCTCGTGGCAGATCGCGTCGTCTCCGGTCACAAGGGCGACCGGAACGCCCAGTTCACCGGATCGGGCGGTGGCCAGTTTCACCTCGTCGGCCAGCTCACCGTTGACGCGCACGTGAGAGAACGGACGTGTCAGCGTGTGGCTCAACAGTCCGCGCGAGTGACCGTATCGCGTGTGTTGGCCCACGAACAGGACCGTGTCGAAGTTTTCGTCCAGGCCCTGCAGAATGTTGTCGGGCGTGCAGGCGATCAGGTCGCGGCGAACCAATTCCGCTTTCGGATGCAACTCATCCCATGGCAAGTTCAGTTGATGATGCGGATCGGTGACAACGACTTCGGTGGCCCCGCCGGACAGGGCGCCTTCGATGGCGGCATTCGTGTCCCACACCATCCAGTGCCGACACTGCCGGTACCGTTCCTTGACGCCATCCGGCCAGGATGGCGAGCGGGGCAGTGTCTCTTGACGACTCACGATACCCGAGATCCCTTCCATGTCAACCGAGATGAGAGTTTTCATGCGCATGCATTCCTGCCATGTCTCGTCTCAGCACGGCAGTGGATCGTTGGCTGACATTGCCAGCCACGCCGAGGCGACGAACATTTTGTAAGCGTCCCAGAAGCTTTCGGCCGTGAATAAGATCTGCGTGCCGTCGGTCCGTTCGACACCAGGCATGAGACAGATTCGACCGGCTGCATTGGGCATGACCAAGTCAATCTTCACCTCGACGGGGGCAGAGAAGCAGAAAGGCTTCAGTTGCGAAACGGCTTTGGTCGCCTGACACGCCGCTTCGCAAATGCGCCGATGGGTCTGGTCCTTGGGCAGGCAGCGTGCCGCATACGTGTCAATTGCATATTTCACGACTGCCGTGTCAAGCTGGGGTAGCCAGCCTTTCGCCTGCTGGCAGGTCACGTCGTCGCCCGTGACCAACCCCACGGGCACACCGAAATGGCCGGCCAGGGCCGTCCAGATCTCAATTTCGCCGACCCGCTGTCCGTTGAAGTGAACATGGCGAAACGGTCGCGTGAAGCTGTGGCTGATGATCCCTTTGGGATCACCGTACGCCGTGTGCTGGCCCACGAAGAACACGGCATCGAACGTGTCGTCGAGGCCCTCCAGCAGATACAGGATCCGCCCGCCGATGCTGTCACTGCGCACCAACTTCGCCCGCGGATGAATCTCGTCCCACGGGATATTCATTCTCGTGTGGAAGTCGCAGACCACGACTTCGGTCGCACCGCCGTTCAGACAACCCTCGACGGCCGCATTTGTATCCCACAGCATCCACTGGCGTGCTTCTTCGTAGAAAGCGCCGGCCGGCATGGTCTCCTGACGACTGACGATGCCGGAGCAACCCTCCATATCGACGGAGATGAAGATTTTTGACATGGTTAGGGGCCCAAGAGAATATTGTTTCTTCGCAATCGCTGTAGACGACGTCAATTAGGCAGCCATGAACCCCAATTCGTTAGCATGATCGGGAAGCTTGCTGACGAGGACCAGATCATTCGTCCCTGGGTGAATTCGGCGGCCCTCCAGTTCGTCGATTCCGTCACGATCTCCGTTGCTCAGGGCCATATGCTCGCACGGGCGCGCCTGGCGTCGCACCCGTCGCCGGTACGTCTTGCCGCGGCCCGTGACGCTGCTGTCTGGGACGCCAGCCTGCTTGAACGGGAACTGGCCGCGTTCCGACAGGAACGAGAGCGGACCTCTGCATAGCAGCGCTCGAATTATACGCAACGACTGGAAATTCTCCAGACGGGCCCTCCCTTTCGCTCTCCCAGCCCCGATGGATGCGATGAGACAGCAGACGGACTGCCCACGATGTCCCAGTAGGTGGCCGGACGGGCGCAAGGCTATTTCCAGTAGTCGTCCGGCCGCGGGCCCCATTCGCAGCCTTTGCAGCTGTAAACTGCCGCCGTCGTCCGGCGCTAATCGGGCACGGTCATGCCCGCCAGCATTTCATCGGTGATGTAGCGGCCCAGAACGAAGATCTTCCGGTCCGAATACCAGAGGATGCGTTGCCCCTTGTAGTGGGTGAAACTCGCGTACATCGACAACCATTTCTTGTAGAGGGGGAAGACGCCCACGAACTGCGTGTCGAAGATCATCTTCGGCTGGCTGAACCACACCGGCTGATGCGCGCCCGGCCTGAACTGCCCCACCACGAAGAAC
>NZBA01000037.1 GCA_002686265.1 Planctomycetota bacterium | reverse complement strand
GGGCGGGCGCCGGCCCGGGCCGCTGCAGGGTCGTCGCTCCGCGACCCGAGGCAGCGCGGCGGCGGCGCAATGCCCGCGCCCCGCTCCACCCCGTGGGCGCTCGGCCGGCCGGCGGCTGCATCGCCACGGGTCCGGAGTCGATCGAAGCCGAGGGAGGTCGCGCCCACCCGAAGCCCGCACCTGAGGACCGGACGGGTGTGCGTCACTTCCCTGCCGGGAGGGGCGTGAAGTGCGTGCGACACGGTACCCTCTCCCCGATGCTGACCCTCCTGGCTCTGATCACGATCGCGGCGGCGGGCGATCCGCGGGACCACTACGACGTCCTGGCCTACGACCTCGAGTTCGCCGTCCAGCCACAGACGCGCACCCTCGAAGGGAGGGTCACGGTGCACGCGCGCGTGCTGGCCGAAGAGCTGGAGTCGATCCAACTCGACCTCGTCGCCGCCATGGAAGTGCTCGAGTGCACCGACGGCGAGGGACGCGCGCTCGAGTGGCGCCATGAGGAGGACACCCTCGCCTGCGATTTGACCCGCCCCGTCGGGCGCGACGGCGAGCTGTCCGTGCGCGTCCACTACCGCGGCCAGCCCAAGGCCCGGCGCGGCGGGTTCAGCGGCTTCCACTGGGCCGAGACGGCTGACGGCCGGCCCTGGATCAACACCTCCTGCCAGGGTCCGGGAGCCCACTCCTGGTGGCCCTGCAAGGCGAGCTACTTCAACCCCGACGACAAGCCCGAGGGCACGACGACGAAGCTCGTCGTACCGGCGGACCTCTACGGCGTCACCAACGGGAGGCTGGTGGACGAGAGCGACGGACACCCGGACTGGTTCGCTCCCGGGGGCGGGCGCTGGAAGACCTACTCCTGGGAGCACCCCTATCCGCTGGAAACCTACACAGTGACCCTCAACGTGGCGCCGTACGTCGTGGTCGAACGGATGCTCGACTTGCCGGGGGTCGAGAAGGAAGTGCCCTTCGTCTACTACGTCCTGCCCGAGAACGCCGAGAAGGCCGCGGTGCAGTTCGAGCAGGTGCCGCGCATGATCGAGGTCTTCTCCGAGGCGTTCGGTCCCTGGCCGTTCCCCGACTCGAAGTTCGGTCTGGTGGAGACGAACTTCTGGGGCATGGAGCACTCGACCGCGGTGGCCTACGGCTCGAGCTACCCGGCTTGGTGCCAGGCGAACGGAGAACGCGACCCCTACGCACGGCGCAACCGCTTCTTCGACTACATCCTGATCCACGAGTCCGCCCACGAGTGGTGGGGCAACGCGGTCTCGGCCGACGACTGGGGTCACTTCTGGATCCACGAAGGCTTCGGCACCTATGCCGAGGGCGTCTACGTGGAGTTCACCCAAGGGCGCGAGCGCGCCGACGCGTACTTCCGGACCCAGCGCAACGGAGCGATGCTCCCCGAAGGGCGCCTGTGGCGCGGCGACGACCCCGAATCCGGTGACGCCTACGCGGGGGTCATCTACAGCAAGGGCGCCTGCGTCCTCGACACCCTGCGCCACTTCGTCGCCGACGACGAGGTCTGGTGGAAGTCCTTGCGCGATTTCAACCTCGCCCACCGCTACGGCAACGCCGACACCGAGGACTTCCGCGCGGTCCTCGAGAAGAACAGCGAGCGTAGTTGGGAGCGCTTCTTCGCCGAGTGGTTCTACGGCAAGGGCGTACCGATCACCCGCGGCACCCTCGTGGCCCGGAACGGAACGGTCACCGTAACCGTAGAGGTCGAGGGCGAGTTCCACCTGCCTGTGGACCTCGCCTGGAGCGACGGCACGGGCGAGGTTTCCCGTCGCGTCTGGCTCGAACCCGGCGACAACACCCTCGTCCTGGAGTGCGAGGGCACACCGCGAGACCTGCGCCTGGAGCACCTCTCGCGTGTGCTCGGTCGGCACAAGATCGAGGTCGAGAGCACCTCCGAGACCGAAGGCGACCGGTAGCCGAAGATGGCCTTCACCGACACCGGCGACCACCGCCGCTTCGCGCCCGACAAGCTCCAGAAGCTCAACCTGTTCGAGACCGAGCAGATGTTCTGCGACGTCTATTGCCTGGAGCCCGGCCAGCTCCAGAAGCCGCACGCCCACGAGGGAGCGACGAAGTTCTACCTCGTGCTCGAAGGCGAGGGCACCTTCACCTGCGGGGAGGACGTCGAGACCCTCGGCCCCGGCGGCCTGGCCTGGTCCGGACCCGGCGAGGTCCACGGCGTCGCGAACCGCGGGCCAAAGCGCCTCGTGCTCCTGGTCTCGATGGCGCCACGGCCCTGACCCGGCGGCGGCGCGGCCAGGGGGCGCCGGCGGTCGCCTACGGCGCGCGCGCGTAGCGGCCGCCGCTCTGCTCGGCGAGGCCCTCGGCCAAGCGCTTGGGCGCCATCTCCCCCAGGCAGACGACGTGGACGACCACGCGGCCCAGCAGGTTCCAGCGCCGGACGGCGGCGAGGATGCGCTGGACGGAGTCGCCCCCGTTGCCGCGGTAGGGAATGCCGTCGGTCAGGACGAACAGGGTGTCGACGGCGCTGTCGTGGTAGCGGTCGAGAGGTCCGCCGCCGGCCTCGGAGAAGACGAGGTCGAGGACGTCGTAGGTGCTCGTCCCCAGGTTCATGGTGAGGCCGCTGAGCCACTCGCGGGCGAGCGCCACGTTCTCCTCGGTGGCGGGAACGGGCCGGGGCGTGAAGGGGTCGAGGGTGCCGCCGAAGGCGATGACGCCGAACTCGCGACTCGGCGAGAGGCGGCCCAGGGCGGCGCTGAGCTCCTCCTTGGCCCGCACCAAGCGCGTCGGGCTGCCCTCCTCGGGAGCGTCCTCGCCCCCGAACAGCGGCGCCTTCATGGAGACTCAGATCCGCTCGTAGAACCAGACGAAGGAGGAGCGCTGGTCGCGGGGAACGAGCTCGTCGAGCTCCTCCTGGACGGCGGTCCGCCGCTCCATGAGCTCGCGGCGCTCGTCGGCGGCGGCGTCGAAGTGCTCCTTGAAGAGCGGCCGGGCCTCCTCCCCTTCCGGGTCGAGGCCGCGGGCCTCGGCCGCGGCCTCGACCTCGGCCTGCACGCGCTCGAAGAACGCCTCAAGTTCGGCGTCGAGCGCCTCGAGGCCTGCCTCGAGCTCGGCCACGCGCGCGGTCTCCTCCTCGCTCAGGGGGCGTCCCTCGGGCGTCCAGGTCGAGTAGGCGCCGACGACGAGGTCCAGATCCCCGTCCCCGTCGACGTCGGCGACCTCGGGGTACAGGCCGGTGTCCGGTCCGGTGGGCTCCGTCGCTCCCAGGGCACGAGCCGGGATCAGGTCCTCCAAGGAGCCGAAGGCGGGCTCCCCCGCTTCGCCACGGTTCAGCGAGAGGACGACGCGCCCCCTCGTGCCCTCCGACCCGTACTGGTTCCCGAAGGTCCCGGCGACCAGGTCCAGGTCGCCGTCGCCGTCCCAGTCGACGAGCTTGGGCGTCGTCATCTTGGCGGGAAGCTCGAACTCCTCGCCGCCCGCGAGGACGGGCACGTTCAAGCCCGTGAACCGCGGCTCGGCGTTCGAGCCTTCGTTCATCTGGCGATACAGGCGCCCCTCCTTGTACGTGCCGAGCAACAGGTCGAAGTCCCCGTCCGCGTCCCAGTCGTAGGCGAGGGCTGAGACGCAGCGCAGGCCGTTCTCCTCGCCACCGGGCAGCGCGCGCCCGGTGTCCTGGTGCTCTTCGTCCTCGTAGTTCCAGAAGCTGGAGACGACGAGCCGCCGCCCCTCGGCGTCCAGGACGTGCTCGGGCTGGGCGAAGCCCCCCTCGCCCCCGCGCGCCAGGTGCACGGAGCCGTCGAAGGTCGCGCTCAGGTAGTCGGTGCGGCCGTCGGCGTCGAAGTCCACGAACTGTGAACCCATGCCGATGCATCACCAGTTGTTGAAGTCGAGCTTCTCCCCGTCCGCGTCGCGCAGCGCCGTCTCGGGACCGAAGCCCTGGGGCTCGCCCGCGACCCCCAGGGCCACGGTCGGCCGCCCGGAAAGGTCCGCGACGACGAGGTCGGCGTGGCCGTCGCCGTCGACGTCGAACAGGGCCGGCGAGGGGTAGCGGCGCTTCGCCCCCAGGAACTCCTCGCCCGCCATCAGCCGCACCGGCGGCAGGAAGCTCGCGCCGGGCGCGGGCGCCGCCTCCTGGGCACCGGCGGCGGGGAGGCTGGCGAGGAGGAGGGACGCGGAGCCGGCGAGGTGGATGCTCTTCATGGGAGGAGGTCGGTGGGTTGCTGCGAGGCGCGCGGCGCACTCCGACGTCACCGGCGCGCGCGGGTCGGCACCATCCTAGCGGTTCGGGCCGACCGCGGCCTCCGGTGTGCCCCTCCCCTGGACGCCCGCTCCCCTCAAGGCCGCCGGTCCGCCTCGGCCTCCTCCCGCCAGGCCTCGTAGCGGGCGACGAGGTCGGTGAGCACGCCGGGGCGCTCGGCCGCCAGATCCGCGGTCTCACCGGGGTCCGCGCCCAAGTCGTAGAGCTCCCACGCCGCCTGCGGCGCGGGCCGGATCGCCTTGTGGCCCCCGCCCTGGATCGCCGCGGCCCGCGGCGAGACGAAGGTCAGGGGCGCGTCCGGGGGTCTCCCGCCGGCCCCGCCCCCACGGAGCGCTCCCAGCAGGTTCACCCCGTCGAGCGCTCCCCGGGGCTCGGGGTCCACCCCGAGGACCTCGGCCACGGTCGGCAGAATGTCGAGCACCGAGGCGGGCGCGCTCACGCGCCGGGGGTGCGGGATCCCGCCGGGCCAGACGACGAGCCCCGGCACGCGCACGCCGCCCTCGTAGAGGCTCCGAAGACCCAGAGGACGAGAACGTCCGTCCACCGGGAGAGTGCGGAGTGCGCGTCCTTCGCCCGGACGGGTCCGTCCATGGGCGAGAGTCTGCGGCGGGACCCGCGGCCCGCTACGGCCTCGTCCGGTCGGGGCTCGCGCTCCGCGCGGCGGCGCCAGGCGCCGCCCGCACCCTCCCGTCCGGGCCTGCGCTGCTCGACTTGCTTGCGGGCATGGCGGGAGCTCGACTAGGGACGAACTGCGAGGACACGGAAGCCCACGTAGCTGGTCCGATAGGGCGGGACGTCGTAGGCGCGCTCCGCCGAACGCAGGTTCGACGTGCCGCCGCTCCAACTCCCGCCGCGGAACACGCGGTACGTGCCCGTCTGCGGCCCCGTCGGGTTGTCCGTAGGGCTGTTCGAGTAGTAGCTGCCGTCGTACCAGTCCCAGCACCACTCCCACACGTTCCCGCTCACGTCGTACAGGCCGTAGCCGTTGGCCATGTCCACGCCGGGCGGGACCTGGTTCCCGTCGTAGTAGCCCACCGGCGTAGTCTCCGGGCTGCCGCTCTCGTTGGGGTCTCCCGAGCTCTGGTAGTTGGCGTTCGAGCCGTCGATCCCGTCCCCCCAGGGATACATGAAGGACGGCGTGTGCTCTCCGCCCCGCGCCGCGTACTCCCACTCCGCCTCGGTCGGCAGGCGGTAGCCCAGGGCCGTGAAGTCACAGGCCCAGGTCAGCTCGTCGTAGCAGGGCGGCAGGCCCTCGTCCCGGCCGCGGCCGTTGGCGAAGGCGCAGGCGCCGTACCAGGAGACCCTGTTCATCGGGTGCTCCTCCCACCCCGCCAGGGCCCCGAAGGCCGTGCCGTCCCAGGCCAGGTGGCTCCAGGAGCTGCTGGTGTTCGTGTCGCACAGGGCCACCACGCCGCCTCCGGCCTGGTAGACCACGGAGTCCCCGCCCACGACCACCTCCCCGCGGGCCAGGGCGTTGTTCAGGTAGGTCGCGTAGCGCGCGATCGTCACCTCGCAGGCGTCCACGTAAAAGGCGTCGAGGCTCACCGTGTGGACCGGCAGCTCGTCGCCGCCGCCGCCGCCGACGTGGCGGCCCATCTGGAAGCCCCCCCCGGGCACGAGCGCCATGCCGTCGTACACGCCGCCGCCCACGTCCGGCTGGAACACGATCTCGTAGCCGTCGGAGAGGTTGAAGGTCGCCCCCCCCGCGACCGGGTCGCGGTACCAGGCCTGGAAGTACCGCGTATCCCCCGCGTTCCACGCGCCCAATGCGCCGAGGTCCGGCCTCCAGTGCGCGAGGAGGAGGGAGGCGGACGAGACTCAGGCGGCCCCCGGAGCGGTCAGGCTACCAAGGGCCCCCGCGCGGATGGCCTCCGGGTCGAAGGCGCGGGGCCGCGAAACGACCCCGTGCAGGCCGCCGGGGAGGTCACGGGAGTCGCCCTGCCGACAGCGGAATGCCCACCCGGCCGGCGGGAGAGCGTTCGGCAATCCTGTGTCGGGGGCGGGATGAAGGATGTGCGACAGCGCAAGTCAGTCGGCGAAGTCGTCCAGGACGGCATCCAACCCAACGCCAGTGCGCTCCAGGAACGTCGTCGCGGCGTCGCGATCGGCGGAATAACCCTCGACCAGCTCGATCACCAACCGCTCGCCGTAGTGGTGCTCGAGGTAGGCGACGAAGGCCAACGACTGGGCGTAGGCGCGGGCGATGCGCTCCTCGTCGCGCCAACTCGCCAAGCTCCCGGCGAGCTCGGTGAGGGTGAACAGCTCCGCACCCACGAGCTTCTCGCGCGCCCGCCGCACGCGCGCACCGCGGTCGTCGAGGAACGACGCCTCGACCCACTGGGCCAGGCCCTCGTTCAGCCAACCAGGCACGCCACGGCCACCGACCTCCTTCACGAAGGCGTGCAACAGCTCGTGGCGTAGGACTCCCGTCAGAGCCTTCCGCTCGCGGTCGAGGTCCTCGATCGGGATGCGCACCTTCCCGTCGAACACGCCGCCGGCCCAGTGGCCGATCCCGGTCAGCTCGGAGAACTCCTCGCGGCGGTAGAGGAGGACCTCGACCTTGGGCCGCCCCTGTTCGACGAAGAAGCGTCCGAAGAGCTCTCCGAAGTCCTGGTAGGCCGCCTCGAGGTCGTTCAACAGGAGGTAGTGGCCGCGGTTGAGGAGCTCGCCGCGCTCGCCGTCGTAGCGCAACAGGAAGTGATCGGACTCATCGGTCCAGAAACCGCGCTCGGCCTCCGCCTCGCGCCGCCAGCGCTCGAGGAGCCGGGCTAGATCGTCGCGCCCGGGCGCGAGCCCGACCGCGCGGGCGAGGCGTTCGACGGCCCGCGGGCGCGACTCGGGCTCTTCGTGCTCGCGCCGCGCGAGGCGTGCCAGGGCCTCGGCGAGGTTGGCGGCGAAGACCGCGTGGTCGGGCGCTCCCGCGTGACAGCGCTCCAAGAGCTCGACCCCGCGCTCGAGCTCCCCCGCCTCCAGGGCCGCGATCGCCTCCCGGTTCCACTCGCTGCGCTCTGCCGCCATCGGGTCGAGCGGGTCCCCGGCCTCCCATCCGCCGAGCGGGACACGCCCCCCACCGCCGGGATGGGACGGCTCCAGGGACGCGGGCGGCGGCGAGGGAGCGGGCTCATCGCCCCCGCTCGCACGGTGCGCGACCCAAGCCGCGCCACCGGCGGACACGCCGACCACCAGGATCAAGCCGATCGTCTCTCGCCCGCTCACTCGCTCGTTTCCCCTCCGGCGCGCACGCCGCCGACCCCGCGCGCGGCGAGGAGGGCGGGGAAGCGACCGTAGGCCGCAGGGTAACCGCAGTCGCGCTCGATGGCGCGCAGGCGCGCGAGGAACCGCTCGTGGGCCTCCGCCAGCTCGCCCGCGGTCTCCGGCTCACAGAAGAAGGTGCGGCAGCCCAGGGCGCGGCCCCCGCGCGCGGTGCAGCGTCCGGCGACGTGATAGGGACAGCGGCCAGGAGCCTCGGGAGGAGGCGCGTCCGGGTGGCGCGCCGCGGCGTAGTCCGCCTCCAGAGCGGTCGCGAAGAGCTCGTGGCCCGCCTCCTCGAAGCGGCAGCAGGCGCCGCTCGAACGACAGGCGGCGCCGGTCTCCTGCACGAGAGCGCTCACCTCGCCGTACAGCCACTCGAGGGCCTCGAACGCCCGAGCGCGGACCTCGACCGGGACCACGACGGCGATCCCCGGACAAGTGGACCGGGCACGTTCGAAGGCGTCGGCATCCTCGAGGATCGACGGCCAGAACGGGAACTCACGGCAATGGCGCGGCCTGGCCGCGTAGGCGCGGCAGTGCGCGGAACCGTCGAGGAGGAGACAGGGCCCACCCCAGCCGCCACCGGCGCGCTCGCGCAGAGAGAGCCGCGAGCGACCGTCGGTCGGGTCGCTCACCCGGCGCAGGTAGCCGGCGGCGAGCTCCTCGACCCCGCAGCCGAGGGCCGCGGCGAGGCCCGGAAGCTCGTCCGGTTCCACCCACACCAGACCACTCCCTCCAGTGCAGCAGTGTCCGCAACGGTGGCACTCGAAGCGAAAGGGCACGACGCCCGCCGCACCGCGCCCCTCAACCGCGCCGTCCGCCACGCCTGCGGCTTCGGCTGGCCGTCGAGTCCGAGCGGAAGTCGAGGCTCTCGCGCCCCTCGAGTTGATCGGAGATCTCCCGCTCCAGCTCCTCCCAGGACTGAAAACGGTGCGAGAGGTCCTTGGCCATCATGCGCTCGATGAAGTAGTGCAGGTGCGGCGAGAAACCTCGGCTCTTGAGCTCCGGCGAGGAGAGCGACTCCATGATGTGCTGGCGCAAGAGCTCCTGATCGTCGGAGCTCTCGAAGGGCAGGCGGCCCACGACGAGCTGGAAGAGGGTCACGCCAAGGCTGTAGATGTCGCTGCGCATGTCCGCGCCCGCGCCGCCGCGCGCGGCCTCCGGGGACAAGTAGGCGACCGTCCCCACCGCCGAGTCGTCGGGCGACGCCGCCGCGTCCCGCTCGGCGGCGAAGCCGAGGTCGATCAGCTTCACCTGGCGCGAGGGCGTGAACATGATGTTGCCGGCCTTGATGTCGCGGTGGATGACGCCCTGCTCGGCCAGGTAGCGCAGGGCGGCCGCGACGTCGAGAACGATGCGCAGGGCGGCGTCCTCGTCGAAGGCCTGGCCGCCGTCGATCAGCTCGAGCAGGGTCGAGCCTTCGATCACCTCCATGCGCGAGAACAAGGTCGATCCGCTCTTCGCGACGCCGAAACCGCGCACCAGGTTGGGGTGGTCAAAGCCCTCCAAGAGGCGCGCTTCCTGGATGAACGCCTTGCGCGTGGGGGCCTCGCGGGTCGCGGTGGGGTTCAGGACCTTCAAGGCCAGCATGCGGTTCTTGCGCTTGTCGCGCACCTTGAACACGTCGGCCGTGCCGCCGGTGCCGAGCTTGCCGAGGACCTCGAAGCCTGGGATCTCGGGAATCTCGCCGCCGCGGGTGCGGCGCATGCGCGCCACCTCGTCCGCTTCCCAGCCGACCTCGCTCTCCAGCAGGTCGTCGAGGGCCTCGCCGGCCTTGAGAGACGCCAGGAGGGGCTCGGCCTCGGCGCGCGCGAGATGTCCGCGGTGGACCAGGAGGGCTAGGAACTGAAGGTCGTCTCGGGTGCTCATGGGGTCGGTCGATGGGCCGGCGAGCCCCCGGTTGTCCAGGGTTGTCGGGAGCGGGTCAAGTCTAGGCACGGCCGAAGCCGAGAACGGGGTTCCCCGCCCGTCCCCGAGGGCAGCCCTCGACCCCCGGGCCGGCGCCCCGTTCGCGTTCGCACTCGCGTCCGTGCCGGCTCCGGCGCTCGCGTCCACGCCCCGCCCACCGCTCCGCCTTGCCCCACCAGCCGCACCCCTGCGTCCACCGCTACTTCGAGCCGGCGGATTCCTTCGTCGAGATCCGCGAGCTCGGCGACGGTGCCCTCGTGCTCGATGCGCCCCGGCGTCTCGACGCCAGCGCCTACCGGCGCACGGTCATCGCCGCCTGCTTGCCCGAGTTCGCCCCCGACGTCGCGGAGAACCTCGAGCAGCTCTTCGAGGACGAGGCCGACCAGGCCGAGCACGCCCTCTACGCCTTGTGCGTCGAGGTCAACCCGCACCTGGCCCTGGAGCACGTCCGCCTGCGGGCGGGGAACCGCGGTGGCGCGGGCGAGGAGGAGCGCGCCGCCGACGCCGGCCGCCAGCGCCTGTGCGAGCGCGGGCACGGCCTCGAGCACCGGCTCGCGCGTCGCATCGTCGGCCAGCCCTCGGCCATCCGCGCCGTCGCCCGCGCCGTCGAGCGCGGCGCCTGCGGTCTGGCGGCGCCCGACCGTCCCCTGGCGAGCCTGCTGCTCATCGGCCGCACGGGCACGGGCAAGACCGAGCTGGTGCGCAGTCTGGCCCGTGAGCTCGCGGGCGAGGATCGCGAGGCCTTGGTCCGCATCGACTGTGCCGAGTACGCCCAGGCCCACGAGTACAGCAGGTTGATCGGCTCACCTCCCGGTTACGTCGGCCACGAGCATGGCGGCCAGCTCACCGCGGCTCTCGCCCGGCGTCCGGATGCGATCGTGCTCTTCGACGAGATCGAGAAGGCACACCGACGCCTGCACGGCTTGTTGCTCTCGGTGCTGGAGGAAGGTGCCTTGACCGACGGGCGTGGCCGGCGCGTTTCCTTCGAACGCTCCCTGGTGGTGATGACCTCCAACGCGGGGGCCGGCGAAATCCGGGCCGCCGCCGGCGCGGTCGGCTTCCACCGCGCACGGCCTCTGACGTCTCAGGTCGTCGGGGACCTCTCCCAGGACGCCCTCGCGCGCCGCTTCCCACCCGAGTTCCTCGGCCGCCTCGACGAGGTGATCGTGTTCGACGAGCTCGACCAGCGTGCCACGCGCGAGATCGCCCGTCGCCAGCTGACCGACTTGGCGGTCCGTATGCGGCGAGCCGGTGCGATGGTGGCCTTCACTCGCGCCGTGGCCGACTGGGTTGCCGCGCGCGCCTTCCGCCCGGAGCACGGCGCCCGCGAGGTGCGCCACGTGATCCAGCGTGAGCTGGAGCCTCCCCTCGCACGCCTGTTGCTCTCCGGCGAGGTCACCGACACACACCTCGTGCGGGCCCGCATCCGCGGGGGGCGCATCGCCCTCTCGGTCGAGCGCTAGCCCGCCTCCTGGAGGACGGTCTCCACGCTCCGGGGAAGACGCTGGCTGGAGGAGCAGGCCCGGGCTGCCCGCGGTCGCGCGAGTGAGGGTGACTGCCGGCACCCGTGGTTCAGCGATCCCGACTCCACACCTCCACAGGCCCCTGGAGGCGCGCTGTCGCCTCCAGGCCTTCCCGGATCGGGGAGAGGTCTGGCGCGTCGCTCGAGGAAAACCCAACCCTCAGGTGGCGATGCTGCGGAAGCGGGATCCACGGGGGCCGCCCGTCGGCGGCCCACAGATCACCAGGAGGTTCCCATGAGCCGCGTACTGGCCCACACCGTCTGCCGTTCCCTCGAAGTCCTGATCGGCGTGTGCGTGATCCTCGCCGCCGGAGCGATCGACTCCCTCGGCATCCTCTGAGCCGAAGCGCTCCCTAGTCGTCGAAGGCCTGCTCCAGAAGGCGCTGCCGCAGCCTGGAGCGCGCGCTCGACGAGGAGATGCGCGCGATGACCTTCCCGGCCTGCTCGAGAGTCGCGCGGTCGAGGTCGTCGCGGTCGAGCAAGGCGTCGAGCGCCTGCTCCTTGCCGCTGATCGAGGAGATCCCGTCGGCGACCTTCAGGGCGACCGAGAAGAAGCGCTCACTTCCCTCGGCCGTGCGCAGCATGTGGACCAGGAGGCTCGTGCGCATGCCGTTCGATGAGATGCGCGTGAGCGAGGACACGATGTCGAGGCGCAGCTCATCGCTCAGGCCCCGGCGTTCGTAGAGCGCATGCAAGGTGTCCGCCAAGCCCTTCGGCGAGGTGATCGTGAGGGTGATGCGCAGGACCTCCCTGAGGATCGCGTCGTCGGGTGGGATGTCGTCCAGCAGATCGACGAGGAGCCGGCTCTTGATCGACATGGTGGAGAGTCCAGCCACTGCCTCAAGCAGATGCAGCGCGTCGTTCTCGTCGATCACGCGCCGTGCGGCGATGGCCTCCACCAGCTCCGCGCGAGAGGAGTTGGTCGAGAGACGTGCGCTCGCTTCACACAGGGTGGCGGTGAGGCCATGATCCTGTGGAGCTCTCTCGACGGCAGAGATCAGCAGGCTCGCGAGGCCACTGGTCGATGAGATCGAGTCTGCAGCACACTCCACCGCCGCGCGCACGACGGCAGCATCGTCCCCGTGCGCTTCTATCAGCGACGAGTAATAGACGCGGCGCACGGAGTCGGCGGCCAGCCCGCCAGCCTCATCCAGCACACGCTGCGCGCCGCCTTCGGCGAGCAGGCGCCGCACCCGAGGCTCAGCGCCCAGGGGAGTGAAGCGGAACACCTGCGCGATGATCTCGGCGAAGGCCTCCTCGGCCTCGGCGTCGAACTCCGCCGGTCCTCCGTGACGCGTGAAGGTCATGAGCAGCGCCCCGTCCTCGGCCGGCTCCAGGGAGAGCGCCCAGCGCCCGCTGTCCTCCATGCGCTCGACGCGCAGGAAGCCGCCAGGAATGAGGCGTTCGACGCCCCGCTCATCGGGGCGGAACTCGACCTCCCCCAGCGTGTGCAGTTCGGTCACGACGCCGCCCTCCATCCAGCGCACCTCGTACTCGGTCACCCCTCCTTCGCTGTGGGAGGTCGACGCCACCCCGCCCTCGCGCAGAGCCCAGTCAGAGATGTGACTGGACCGACTCCGGGTGACGGTCACGCTGCAACCGACCATCACCAGGGAGAAGAGAAGCACGGAGAGGGCGCGGAAGGGGTGAAGAGGGCTCGGTATCATGGTCGGCTCCACGAGGTCCGTGCGGCAGAGGTGTTGCGCTGCGTATTGTACCCAACACCCCCACGCGCGACCATCCACGCCGCCGCGTCCACCAGCCCACCGTCCTCCGGTGCCCTCCGCCCTCCCCTTGACCCCTGCAGCAAGGGAGCTGCGCGTGATCCGGCGCCTCGCGGCGCCGGTGATCGTGACGCAACTAGGAGGCATGATGCTGGGCGTGGTCGACAGCATGATGCTCGGCCACTTCAGCGTCGCCGCCCTCAACGCCTCGGCCCTGGGCCGCATCTGGATCTTCGGCACGCAGCTGTTCGCCATGGGCGTGCTGCTCGGCCTCGACCCGATCATCAGCCAGAGCCACGGCGCTCGCGACCGGGAGCGCCTCGGACGCGCCCTCCAGCGCGGTCTGGTGATCGCCCTCCTGGGGAGCCTCCCAATCGGCGCCCTGTGGCTGTTCACCGGACGGGCCCTGACCCTCTTCGGCCAGGAGGGCGGCCTGTGCGAGTTGGCCCAGAGCTACGCCCTCGTGCAGCTCCCCGGCCTGCCGTGCTTCCTGTGCTACTGGGTCCTGCGCTCCTGGCTCCAGGGACGCGGGATCATGCGGGCTGCGATGTGGGTCATGCTCTTCGCCAACCTCTTCAACGTGGTCGCCAACACCCTTCTGATCCACGGCCTCCTGGGCTTCCCGCGCCTGGGCATCGTCGGCGCCGGAATCACCACGACCTTGACCCAGGCGCTGATGCTCGCGGCCCTGGTCGCGATCATCCTGCACCGCAGACTCCACCGCGGCGCCTGGGTCCCCTGGTCCACGCGCGCCCTCGACCCGCGCGGCCTGCGCGAGATCCTCGGCCTGGGTCTGCCGGTGGCCCTGCAGTTCGGCCTGGAGGTCTGGGCTTTTCAGATCACCATGCTCTGGGCCGGCCTGCTGGGGAGCATGGCCCTCGCGGGCCACATCATCACGCTCAACCTGGCCTCGATCTCCTTCATGATCCCGCTGGGGATCTCGATCGCCGCCGCCACGCGCGTGGGGAACCTGATCGGCTCGGGGCGCTCGGCCCTCGCGCAAACCTCAGCCTGGGTCGCGCTCGCCTCGGGCTGCGTGGTGATGAGTGCCACGGCCGCGGTGTTCTTCCTGGGCCGAGACGTCCTCGGACGCATCTACACCGACGACGCCTCCGTCGTGGCCCTGGCCGCGACCATCCTGCCGATCGCCGCCGCCTTCCAGGTCTTCGACGGCGCCCAGATCATCGGCACCGGCGTCCTGCGCGGGATGGGCCGTACGCGCCCGGCGGCTGTCATGAACCTGATCGCCTTCTACGCCGTCGGCCTGCCTCTGGCCTGGCTGCTCGCGTTCCGGTTCGAGCGCGGGCTAGCAGGTCTGTGGTGGGGACTGTGCGCCGGACTGGGCGTGGTGGCCGTGGCCCTGGTCGGCTGGGTCTGGCGCCGCGGACCGGCGAAGGCCGAGGCGCTCGTCGCGCCCGACTGATCTGCCGCGACAGCCTCAGATCCCCCACCCGCCGCTGACGTGCAGGTTGCCGCCGTTCACGTAGCGCGCCTCGTCGGAGAGGAAGAAGAGCGTCGCCGCGACGGTGTCGTCGACCTCGCCGATGTAGCCCGCCGGGATCTTGCCGGCCATCGCTTCGAGCTCCTCGGGCGGCGCCGAGCCGGAGTCGATGAACCCCGGTGAGACGGCGTTGACCGTGATCCCGTGGGGGCCGAGCACGCGCGCCAGGCTGCGGGTCAGCATCAACACGCCCGCCTTGGCGATGTAGTGGCCGGCGACGAAGGGCTGGGCGGACATGCGGTCGGCGTTCGCCATGGCGAAGCTCACGATGCGCCCGAAGCCGCGCTCGATCATGCCCGGCGCGACGAGGCGCGCGAGGTAGAAGACCGGGTGCAGGTTGTTGTCGAACATCTCGTTCCAACCCTCGACGGTCTCCTCGAGCAGAGGGATGCGGTGATAGGGACCGGCGCCGTTCACCAGGGCGTCGATCCCGCCCAGCTCGTCCGACACGCGATCGACGAGGTCGGCGCAGGCGGCGGGGTCGGAGACGTCGCAGCGCACGGCGAGGGAGCGGGCAGGGTGCACGGCGAGGTCCTCGGCGGTGCGCGCGGCGTCCTCGTCGGCGCCCCGGTGGCAGACGGCCACCGACCACCCGCCGGCGGCCAAGCGCAGGCCCACGGCCCGGCCGATCCCGCGCACGCCTCCGGTGATGAGAGCGACCCGTCCCATGGGCGCATCCTACGCGAAGCAGCTCCTCGCAGCCTGCGGGTTTGCCCACGCCCCCCGGGCGTCGATATGCTCCCGGTCTGTCCCCGACATCCATGCCGCGCCCCTCGACACTCCTCCCCGCCGGCCTCGTCGCGGCGCTCTGCGCGCTCTGCGCTCCCGCCGCACCCGCCCAGGCCGAACCGCCCGCCCGCGCCGGGGAGACGACCCTCTCCTGGACCGAGGTCGACCGGTTGCTGCTCGACCGCCACGCCCTCTCCGAGAACGGGCGCGACGCCCTGTTGCACCTGCTCAAGTCGCGCCTGCTCGACGTCCTCGCCCGCGAGACGGGCCTCGAGGTGCCCGAGAGCACGGTTGACGGGCGCGTAGCCGAGCTCGAGCGCCAGCTACGCGCGGACCCGCGCTTCCCCGGTGGCTTGGCGGACATGCTCACCGCCGAGCGCATGACGCTGGCCACCTTCCGCGACTTCCTGCGCCTGGCCGTGGTGCAGGAGACCCTGGCCCGCCGCGCTCTGGGCATCCCCGACAACGCACCGATCACCGGAGAGCAACAGGAGATGTGGCTCGAGAGCGTGATCTCGGAGCGCGGTCTGGAGGAGCTTCCCGATCCGTGGGACGACGGCATCGTGTGCCGCCTGGGCGAGCTGACGATCACCCGCGACGAGTTCCTCGTCCACCTGCGATCGCGCACGGATCCCGACGACGTGCGCGACGGTTGCTACCAACTGCTGCTGCGCAAGCGCCTGCTCGCGCGCATGCCCGACCTCTCCCCCGCGGCCCTCGCGCGGGCCGTCGAGGAGGAGCTGGACCGTCGGCGCAACAAGGTGCGGGCCGACCCGCGCTACCAGGGCGTGGAGTACGAGCGCCTGCTCGCGGCCCAGGGGATCCGCGTCGAGGCCTGGCCCGAGGATCCGGCGGTGCAAGTCGCCGCCCTCGCCCGCCTGTGGGTCGAGCGCAGCTACACCGCCGACGATCTCAAGCGCGTCTACGCCGACGAGCGCGAGCACTTCGACGGGCTGTTCGGCGAGGCGGTCGAAACCCTGATCGTCTTCCTCAAGGCCGTGGAGTTCGCCAACGACCTCCAGGGGCGCACCTTCGAGAAGGCCCGCGAGCTGCTGGTGGAGGGCGCCGAGGCGATCCGCACCCGCGCCGAGTTCGAGGCCCTCGCCGCCCGCCTGTCCGAGGACACCGCCTCCCGCGAGCGCAAGGGCCTGTTCGGCTGGGTCACGCGCGAGGGGCCGCGGACTCCCGCCGAGGTCCGAGCGGCGGTCTTCGGGCACCTCGACGGCGCCCGCTTCGACCCCGACGGGCCGGCCGAGGGCCGCAAGCGCCTGGCGGGACCCGTGCGCACCGCGACCGGCAGCATGCTACTCTGGCTCGGCCGTCGCCGCCCGGCCCCCGCCTGGGAGACGATGATCGTGCACGTACACACCGAGCTGCGCCGACGCTTCATCGAAGAGTCGCTCCAGCGCAGCTCGATGGAGACCTGGTTGGACACGGACTGAGCCCACGATGTTGATCGGCAAGGTGGTCGGAAGCGTGGTCGCCACGCAAAAGGACGAGAAGCTCACGGACCGCAAGCTCCTGGTCGTGCACATGCACGACCACGAGAACCGGCCCAAGGAGCAATACGTGGTGGCCGTCGATTCGGTGGGCGCCGGTCCCGAGGACATGGTGATGATCGCCACGGGCTCGAGCGCGCGCCAGACGACCTTGACCGACGGCCGCCCCTGCGACGCGGTGGTGATGGCCATCGTCGACTCCTGGGACCTCGGCGGCGAGAACGTCTACGAGAAGTGGGCCTGAAGCGATGAACGCCGGCGAGCGCGGAGAGGCCGAGTGTACCTGGCGCGGGTGACGGGTCGAGTCGTGGCCACGCAGCGCTACGCCGGCATGGAGAGCCTGGCAATGCAGTGGATCCAGCCTCTCGACGAGCGCGGCGAGGACATGGGCGACGCCCTGGTGGCGACCGCCATCATCTCCAGCGGTCCGGGCGACCTGGTGTGCTTCGTTGACGGGCGCGAGGGCGCCCTGGCCTGCCCGGAGACCTTCGTCCCCGTGGACGCGGCCATCGTGGGCTTCGTCGAAGAGGCCACGGTCTGTGGCCGCGAAATCGGCTGGGAGGGACGCTGATGTTCCTGGCCGACGTCGTGGGCACCGTCGTGAGCCCGGTCGGAATCCCCGTCCTCGAGGGCAAGACCCTGCTCATCCTGCGCCCGGTCACTCCCGACGGTCGCCCGACGGCGCGCACGCGGGTGGGGATCGACCGGGCCGCGGCCGGCGTGGGCGACCGCGTCCTGGTGCTCGACGAGGGCAATGGCGGGCGGCAGATCCTGGAGGCCCCCGACGCGCCGGTGAAGACCATTGTCGTCGGCGTGGTCGACTACGTCGAGCAGGGCGGCGAGCTCACCTACGACCACCGCGGGCGTGAGCAGCCGCGGGAGCTCCCGCCCAAACCGGGAGCACGCGCATGAGCATCGAGCAGTCGACGGAGAGCCACGGCTGGACCGACGAGGAGGCGCGCCTGCGCAAGGCGATCTGCGAGATCGGCGCCCTGTGCTACCAGAAGTCGTTCATCGTCGGTACGGACGGGAACATCTCGGCGCGCCTGGCCGACGGGACGCTGCTGATCACGCCGGCGGGCGCCATGAAGGGCTTCTTGAAGCCCGAGCAGATGGCGCACATCGACATGCAGGGCGCGAGCGTGGACGATGGACCGCGCTGCTCGTCGGAGACGGGCATCCACCTCGTCAGCTACGAGGAGCGTCCGGAGATGAAGGCCGTGCTGCACTGCCACCCGCCCCACGCCGTGGCGATGACGATCGCCGGGATCGACCTCCAGCAGCCCGTCATCCCCGAGATCATCGTCACCATCGGCGGCATCCCCACGGCGCCCTTTGGAACACCCGGCACGCACGAACTGCCCGAGACGATCCGCGACATCGTGCGCTGCTCGGACACACTCGTGATGCAGAATCACGGCTCGGTCACCCTGGGCACCAACCTGCTCGACGCCTTCAAGAAGCTCGACATGCTCGAGCACACCGCCCGCATCCTGTGGCTGGCCCACACGGTCAAGGGCGAGCTCGATCCCCTGCCGCCCGAGGCGGTCGCCAAGCTGCTCGACTCGCGCAAGGCCCTGGGGTTGACGACGACCAATACGCTCGAGAACCGCTGCGCACTCCCCGACCAGGGGGCTTGAGAGGAGCCGGCGGGCGCGGTCAGTCCACCGGCACGAGGCCGCGGGCCACGGCCAACTCCGCTCCCAGGAGCGCACCGCCGGCGGCGCCGCGCAGAGTGTTGTGGGTGAGGGCGGTGAACTTCCAGTCGAGCACGGCGCAGGGTCGCAGGCGACCGACGGTGGTGCGCATGCCGCCGTCGAGCTCGGCGTGCAGAGCGGGCTGGGGCGCGTCGTCGGCGGCGTCGTAGCGCGTCGGGTGGCGCGGCGCCGTCGGCAGACCGAGCGCCTGCGGCTCGCCGGAGAAGCCGTCCCACGCCTCGATGAGCTCCGCCGCCGAGGCCGGGCGCTCGAGCTCGACCGACACGCACAGGGTGTGGCCGTCGGGGACGGCGACACGGTTGCAGGTGGCCGAGAGGGCCAGCGCGTGGGGCCGCACGCGCTCGCCGTCGCAGTCACCCAGAATGCGCGCGGTTTCGCATTCGATCTTCTCCTCCTCGCCGGCGATGTGCGGGAGGAGGTTGTCTGAGAGTCGCAGGCCCCCGCCGCCGGCCTGCCCCGCTCCCGAGCGAGCCTGCAGCGTGACCAGCTGCACGCGCCGCAGGCCGGCCACCTCGGCCAGAGGCGCGAGAGCCAGGACCAGACCGGCGGTCGTGCAGTTTGGGTTGGAGACGATGGCGCCGGGGCCGAAATCCTGGCGCTCGACGAGGGCGAGGTGGTCGGCGTTGACCTCCCCCAGGAGCAGCGGTACCGCCGGGTGCATGCGGTGGCTGGCGGCGTTGGAGAAGACCCAGGCTCCCGCCGCGGCGAGGCCGCGCTCGATCGGCCCGGCGACCTCGGCGTCGAGGGCGGAGAAGACCACGCGGGCACCGAGCTCGGGGCTCACCGCCTCGACCTCGAGGGCGGCGACGCGCGCCGGCAGGGACTCCGTCAAGCACCAGCGCACGGCCTCGCCGTAGGCTCGGCCGCTGGACGCGGGGGACGCGGCGAGGGCCGTGAGCTCGAACCACGGGTGAGCCTCGATGAGGCTCACCAGCCGCTGGCCCACGAGTCCGGTCGCTCCCAGCACGGCAGTCGGCAAGGGCCCGCTTGCACGAGGCGAGGAAGACGAGGAATGCTCCATGGAACCTCAAGCCTAGCAGGTCCGCCTCCCCGGCAACCGGCTCGCCTCCGGCGCCCGGACCCGGGCCGACTCAGGGAAGGAACGTCGCGAGTCTCCCCGAGAGGGCGCCGCAGGCCCACAGGGGAAGGCGCGACCACGTCCGGCGGAGCAGAGCCGTCCTCGGGTTCGACGGATGGAAGGAAGGCACCCCCGCACCGGCGCTCGAGAGCGCGAACCGGTAGTGGAGCGGCTCGGGCTCGAAGCCCTGGTTGACCTTGAACGTGCAGGCGCCCGAGTCGCGGCGCGAGCGGCCGAGGTCGAAGAGCCGGTAGCCATGCCGGACGCTCCACTCCATGCAGCTGGCGATCAGGAAGGTCGTGGCGCGATAGCGCCGGTTCGCCTCGGGCGCGGTGCCGATGTAGTACATGGCCGCCTCGCCGCCGTGCAGAAAGGTCAGGCTGACGGCGAGCAGTTCGCCGCCACGGCGGGCGGCGTGCAGGACGTACTGCTCGCCGAGCTCCGCCTCGAGGGCGTCCCACCAGCGTTCGGGGAGACCGGGCGAGCCGAGGCCACGCTTGCTGGAGAGGAACAGGCGCTCGAGGTCGGGCCGCAGGTGGTGCCCCTCCTCGACCCACAGATCGTCGCGCTCGGCCGCATGGCGCAGGGCCTTGCGCTCGGTCCTCGGGAAGGTGCGTCGGACGTCCTCCTCGCGCTCGGGCAGCGGCTTGCGGAAAGTACAGTAGAGGTCCGAGGCGACGAGCTCCCCCAGCCCCGGGTCCTCGCGGCAGCGCAGCTCGATGCGACCGACGCCGGCCGCCTCCGCTCGCTCCCGCGCCACCGCCACGAGCTGCGCGGAGATGTCGGGGCGATCGGCTAGCGGCCCGCCATAGACCCCCCACGGGGCCGAGATCCAGTAGTGCCCACCCAGGGCGCGCCGGCAGCTCGAGAGCGGGAGGACACCGACGATGCGGCCCCCTTCGGTGGCGACGAGGTCCCGGCGCCCGGCACCGAACGCCCGCTCGACGGCACGGGACCATCCCGTGAGGTGGAAGAGGGTCGATGACGAGCGAGAGCGGACGTAGTCGTCACGCAGTCCGTCGTACTCCGCTCCGAGGGAATCGATGATCAGCTCGCTCGCGCGAAGGTCCGACGAGGTTCCCCGCTCTCCTCCGCTCCCAAGCCCCGCCCGCGCCGGCTCGCCCCCGGGCGGACGATTCGATTCGACCGCGGAATCGGCGCATTGCCGGTCCTCCAGCTTGCCACCGCTACTCGAGATCTCCGAGTCCAGGCGCTTGTTCATGGGTCTGCGCCAAGCCGGGGGCGCGGGCGGGCCTGCTCGTCCTCCCCCACCGGAGGTCCCACGACGAGCATCGGACGTCCACGCCGCCTGGCTGAAGATCGTCTCGGAGAGGATCGGCGCCACCCGCCGGCCACCGCACGCCGCGCCCGCCGCGCCGCGCCGCCGCTCAGTCGGGATTCACCGACGAGCGGAACTCCGCCGGCTTGAGCGCCAGCAGGGAGCAGTCGACGCGGTCGAGAACCCGTTCGCCCGTCGAGCCGAAGGAGCGCCCGGGGAGGTCGGGGGTCGAGACCGTGCCCAACACCAACAGATCCGGGTCGAGGTGATCGACCGCCTCGCGGATCACTCCCGCGGGGCGTCCCTTGCCGAAGAGCACCTCGCTCTCCACCGTCGGTGCGGGTCCGGCGGCGATCGTGGCGCGGATGTGCTCGCCGGCGCCGTTGCGCAGGGCGTCGCGCAGCTCCTCGTAGACATCGACTCCCAATTCCTCGCGTCGCTCGCGCAGGTCGAGCGGCGTGCACCAGGCGTGGACGACCGTGAGCTGGCTCTCCCCGCGGCCCGCGATCCAAGCCGCGTCGCGGACGGCCTCGTCGGCCACCGGGCTGAGGTCGCTGGCGGCCAGCACCATGCGGTGAACGAGGTCGTGCCCGGGCTTCACGGCCCAGATCGGACAGGGGCACTTGCGCAGGAGCTTGACCGCCACCGTCCCCAGGCCGCGCCCGTCGGCAGCGAACTCGTTGCGCTTGCCGACCACCACCAGGTCAATCTCGCCGCGCAGGGCGCGGCGCGTGGCGTCCAGCCAGGCGCGTTCGGTGGTGACCTCCAGCTCGGCGGACACACCCAGGCGCCGCGCCTCACCGAGGGCACGCCCCAAGGCGGCGGCCCCACGCCCGTCGGGCCGGTCCGGCCCGACCGGCCGCGCCACGCCGGCCGCGTCCCGGTAGCGCGGGCGGAATACCGAGTGCAGCAAGGTCACCGAACCGCCCACCGAGCGCGCCAGCCACAGGCCCTGTTCCAGGGCGTTCCAGCTCCCCGGCGAGACCGCGTCTCCGGCCAGATCCAGGCCGACGAGGATGCGCTGGCAGTGTTCCATCGGCGCTCAGACGACCCGCGCGGCGCCCGCCGCGGCAGCTTCGATCGCGGCGCGCCGCTCCTCGTGGCCCGCGCGGCCCATCAGGGCGTAGGCGGCGAGCTTGCCCGCCTCGACGCCCGGCTGGTCGAAGGCGTCCACGTCGTAGTGCTCGCCCATCACTGCCACCGCCAGCTCCATCAGGAACAGGTACTGGCCGACGCTGTGGGCGTCAACGGTCGGGAAGAGGACGCTCACGCTGGGGCGCGAGGCTTCGCGCAGGGCGACGCGCGTGCCGTCGCGCTCGGCGGCGAAGAGCTCGCCCAGGTCGCGGCCGCTGAGGTAGTCGAGGGCCTCCAGGCCCTCGGGCACGGCGGGGATCGTCACCTCGCGCTGGGCGCTACCGACGCTGAGCATAGTGAACCACTTGTCGTGCGGTCCCTCGACGTAGAGTTGGACCTGGCTGTGCTGGTCGGTCACACCCACGGCGCGCACCGGCGTAGGTCCGGCGAAGCACTCCGCACCGGCGCGCGTCACGCGCTTGCCGATCGACTCGGCCAGTAGCTGCGCGTACCAGTCGCCCAGGTTTCGCAGGCGGTGGCTGTAGGCGAAGGTGACCGAGACGGGCTTGTTCCCCCGGGCCTGCATCCACCACTGCAGCGCGGCGTAGATCAGGGCCGGGTTGTCGGTGAGGCGTTCGCTCTCGCAGCGGCGCGCCATGGCCGCGGCGCCGGCCGCGAGGCCATCGATGTCCACGCCGACCAGGGACGAGGAGACCAAGCCGACGGGCGAGAGCACGCTGAAGCGACCGCCGACGCCCTCGGGGACGACGAAGGAGGCGTAGCCCTCGCGCTCGACGACCTCGCGCAAGACGCCCTTCTCGGCGTCGGTCGTGATCACGACGTGGTCGCGGTGCCCCTCCTCCCCGAGGCTCTCGACGAGCAGGCTGCGGAAGATCAGGAACTGGCTCATCGTCTCCGCCGTGCCGCCGGACTTGCTGATCACGTTGAAGAGCGTCTTGGCAGGGTCGAAGCGCTCGATCCACTCGCCGATCAGGTCCGGATCGACGTTGTCGAGCACGAACAGGCGCGGGAGGCCCGCCGGCGGGCACAGGTTGTGGAAGGGGCCGCACAGGGCGGTGAACAGAGCCGTGTTCCCCAGGGCCGAGCCGCCGATACCGAGCACGACCACGTTCTCGAAGCGCCCGGCGACCGAGGCTGCGTACTCGTCGATGCGCGCGCGGACGTCGTCCGCCCGCGGCAGGTCGAGCCAGCGCAGGTCGCGCTCGCGGCGGGCGAGGACCGCCCGCAGGGCTCGGGCCGAGGGCGCGGCGAGGGCCTCGAGGTCCGCTTCAGCGATCCCGTGCTCGGGACCGACGGCGTCGGCGAGGGCGGCGGTGTAGTCCAGCTGCAGGGGAACCATGGGCGAGGAGTGCTGTCGGGGGACGGATGGGAGCGTCGCCCTCAGTCCCGCGTGCGCAGGACGAGGTAGACGAGGGTCAGGATCGCCTGCAGGGCGGCGGCGACGTAGGTCATGGCCGCGGCGCCGAGGACCTTCTCGACCCCGAGGGCCTCCTCCTGGGTCTGAACGATTCCGGTCGAGGCCAAGACCGCCTTGGCGCGGCTGCTGGCGTTGAACTCGACCGGCAGGGTCACGAGCTGGAAGACGACCGTCAAGGCAAAGGCGCCGATCGCGAGCCAGATCAAGCCCGGGATGCTGGCGAAGTACGCCAGCAGCAGCAGCGGCCCCCAGAGCTGAGAACCGATCATCGTCACCGGCACGAGCTTGCTGCGCAGGCCGAGGGGCACGTAGCCCGCAACGTCCTGGATCGCGTGGCCGGCCTCGTGGGCGCCGACGGCGATCGAGGAGATCGAGCGCCCGTCGTGGACCTGCGGCGACAGGCGCAGGGTCTTGGTGCGCGGATCGTAGTGGTCGGAGAGGAACCCGGCGTGGCGCTCGATGGAGACCTCGGCCCCACCGGCGCGGGCGACGGCGGCGGCCGCCTGGGCGCCCGTCATGCCCGAGCGCACGCCGACCTTCTCGTAGCGGCGGAAGACGGTCTTGACGCGCAAGGAGGCCCAGATGGCCGGGAGAGCGAAGACGGTCGTGATCAGAAGGTATTCGAAGTACATGGTCGGCTTCCTTTTCAGGCGGATTCGAGAGCCCCTCCTATACGGTCTGGGCGGGCCGAGTGAGAGCCCTTCTCCCCGGACTTGGGCGACCGGGCGGCTCGCGGGGCACTTTGGGTTCCCTCCGGCCCACAACCTCCACTATCATGCCGGGTGAAGGACGAACCTGGGGCACGATGTCCCCGGCGCGCATGAGGGAGACGAACGGACTGCTGAAGATCGGAGACTTCGCCGAAGCGGCGCAGACCAACCTGCGCACCCTGCGCTACTACGAGGAGCTGGGGCTGCTCAGCCCCGCCTCGCGCAGCGCGGGCGGTTTCCGCTACTACCGCCCGACCGACGTCCATCGCGTGCTCTTGATCCGCAACCTGCAAGAACTGGGGTTGCACCTCGACGGCATCCGGGACCTGATGGGATCGCGCGAGGCTCTGGAGGACAACGGGGACCTCCTGGAACGAACGCGACGTGCCCTCGAGGAGCACCTGGAGCTCTTGGGCAAACGCATGCAGATGCTCGACGAGCAGAGCGCGAGCATCCGCTCGGCCCTCGGCAAGCTCGATTCCTGCGACGGATGCGAACACTCTCCCGATCCCGAAAACAACTACTGCGAGCCCTGCGCACGGACGGGAGCTGCACTCCCGGCCCTCCTGAGCGCCCTGTTCTGATTTCCGGCACGCGCGTCGGCCCGCCACGGCGTCCCTCGCCGCCGAGCCCCAAGGCCCAGGGCAATCCTGCCGATGGAGAACACACCCGGCTCGCGCCGGGTCCCCGCTGACCGAATGAGCCAGAGAGACCACACCGCCTCCTACCAAGTCCGCATCCGGGGGCTGTTCCGCCGGCGCCACGTCGTCTCCGACCGAGACGGGGAGTTGGGGGTCGTCCGCATGGAGCGCAACCGCTGGGGCATGATCGTCGGCGGGAGCTACACGCCCGTGAAGGGCGAGCTCCTCCTCTTCCGCCGCGACCCGGGCCTCCTCCGCAGCCAGTTCTCCTTGTGGACCGAGGGGCGCGAATGGCTGGGAGCCTCCCTGCGCTGGAGCTTCGTCTCGCGCGAGATCTCCATCTCGACCGGCGGGCGCCCGTTCCGCATCGTCCCCCTGCCGGGCCTGCGCAAGGGCTGGCGCCTCGTCGCCCCCAAGACCGGCGAGGTGGCCCGCATCCACGGACACGCCTTCGGCCGAGGGGTGTCGATCGAAGTCGGCCGGCGCCTGGACTTCGAGCTCCTGCTCTTCGCCTACTTCCTCGGCGCCCAGATCATGGGCGAGTCGCGCTGGCCCGGCCCCCGCCCCGAGGGCTCCTCCGCCGTGCTCGCCGCGGCCGGACGCTCCTGAGCCGTGGAGAGCCCCCGCGGGTCCCTCAAGAGCCGTTTCCCGGGCCGTTTCCCGGGAAGACGCGGGCTCCCGGCGCGTCCACGGTGTCGGCTCCGGTCGGGCAGGGCGCCCGATCAGTATCATTTCAGCGATCTTCCGCCGGACCTCTTCCAACCGCACGACGCTCTCGACCTTTGCCGCCCGCCCACTCACCAGCGGGCGCGCTCCACTCCAGACCCTGACTGCCGATGAAGTCCCTCCTCGTCCTCGTGATCGTGATCGCCGCGGCCGGCGCACTCTTCTTCGCCCTCAAACTCGCGGAAGACGGCGGCACGACGGCCACGGGCGGTCTGGGTCCCGAGGCCGTCGCTCCCACCGAGGACGACCCCCAACCGCCCCCCGCCGAGCTGCGCGGCCCCGACTCCGGCAGCGGGCGCGACATCGCCACCCCCGCCCAAGTCGGCGAGACTCCCACGGCCCGGGCGGGCCTGAATGAAGGCTTCGACAACGCCCTCGCCGGCTCGGTGCAGAACGAGCGCGGCGCGCCTGTGGTCGGCGCGACCATCGTGCTGGGAAGAGCATCTCTCTCGACCTTGGTGTTCGTGAACGACCCGGTGGATCGCACGGGCGAGCGGCGCACCAAGACGGACGCGCAGGGTGCCTTCGCCTTCGAGCAGGTCGAGCCCTTCGAGAGCTACTCCCTGACGGTCAAGCACGCCGACTACTCCAAGGCCGAGCTGGAAGGCGTCACGGTCGGGGCCGAAGGTCGCTTCGAGCAGCCGCCGATCGTGATGATGGGAGGCGTGACCCTGCGCGGCTACGTGCGCGACGTGACCGGCGGCGCGGTGCCCGACGCCACGCTGCACCTCGACAGCATGTTCTACGCCATGAACGAGGCGACCGAGCACGACCACACGACGGCGAGCGATGCGTCGGGCTACTACGAGTTCACCAACCTCGACCCCGGCAACAAGGCCCTCAGCGTCGCAGCCGAGGGCTTCGGCAACGCCTTCATCAACGGCCTCACCTTCGACTCAGGCAAGCCCGCCTTCGAGCGCGACGTCACCCTCGAGGTGGCGGAGATGATCTGCGGGCGCGTGTTCGACACGACCCAGACCCCCATCGAGGGTGCGAACGTGGTGGCCATCGCCTACTCCAACAGCACGCAGCAGTGCCGCGACGCCGCCGTCACCGACGCCAAGGGCGAGTTCTGCCTGCAGGCCCTCAACGCCGGCAAGTACACCCTCGCGGTCAAGAAGCCCGGCTACAAGGCGATCAACAATGTCCGCGCCGACACGGGTTCGATCAACGTGGTGATCGAGATGTCGCCCCAGGCCAGCGTGTCGGGGACGGTCATCTCCCTCGCCTCGGGCGAGCCGCTCACGAGCTTCACCTGCATCCTGCGCCAGACCTACGAGAACCACCCGGCCACGAGCCAGACCAAGATCAAGCGCGACTTCCGCAGCCGCGACGGTTCCTACCGCCTGACGGACGTGCCGCCGGGGAACTACGTTGTCGAGGCCCGCGCCAAGGGTTTCGCGGGCTCCTATTCCGATCCCTTCCGGGTGGACCAGGGCGGCGTCGTCAAAGGCGTGATGGTGCGCATGACCTCGGGCGGCTCGATCTCCGGGGTGGTCGTCGACGGAGCCGGGAATCCGGTCGGGCGCGCCCGCATCACGACGCACGACAACACTTGGACCGACAGCGAGTTCGATCGGATGATGGGTGACATGATGCCCACGAACGCCTCGAAGGCTCAGGTGACCACGGCGGCGGACGGCTCGTTCACCCTCTCGAACCTGATGCCCGAGACCTACCAGATCCGCGTCAAGTCGGGCGCTCACTGCGAGTTCATCAAGCAGGAGATTCTCGTCAGCGAGGGCGGTGACACCTCGGTCGGGACGATCGAGCTGATGGCCGGAGGGACGATCTCGGGAGTCGTGCTCGACGCCACCGGACAGGCGGTCGCCGGCTCGCGGGTCGATCTGCGGGTCAACGGCCGCACCAGCGGCATCCCGCGCTTCTATCAGGCGCGCAGCAACGCCTCGGGCAAGTACGTCCTGGCCAACATCTCTCCCGGCAGCTACCGCCTGAACGCCATGCCGCCGCGCGCGGGCCGGGGAGGCGGTGACTTCCTGCTGGACATGGGCGACCTGCAGCAGAATCAGAAGACGATCAACGTCGCCGACGGCAAACGTCTGACGATCGAGCTCAAGATCGGCGGCAACTGAGCCGGCGGGTGGGCCGCAGATGCCCCGGCGTGCTGGTCCGGCGGCGCCGGAAGCCCATGCTGGAGCCGAGATGGCCGCAGCGCGCCGCGACACCACCGCCAGCTTGTTCGCCGAGCCGGCGCACCCCGCTGGGCCGGCGCTCGTGGCGGAGGGGCCGGGCACCGTGAGCGAGCCCGCGCCGATCCCCGTCGAGGTTTGGGAGTCAGAGCTCGCCCGCTCCCTCGGCCGCCCCGTGCGGGTGCGTTACGGTCGTTCGCGCACCCAGCCGGTGGTGGCCCGCGATCCGACACCGCGCGAGCTGCGCGCGACCCCCACCCTGCGCGGCGGTCGCGTCGTGCGCCTGCACACCCTCTTCGCCCTGGCCCCGACCCGAGTGCGCGCGGCACTCGGCCGCTGGCTGTGCGTCGGGCGCCGCGCGCGCCGGGCGTCGTGCGAGCTGGACGAGTGGCTGGAGGCCGCCTTGGCGGCCCTCCCGGCGAGCGGCGAGCGCCCCACGCGCCTTCGGCCGAGGGGCGCCCACCACGACCTCGCACCCCTGACCAGCGCTCTCGTCGCCGATTGCTTCCCGGACGCCTTCGGCCGCGAGCTGCCGACACCGGGGGTCACCTGGGGCCGGCGCGCACGCAGCACATCGCGCGGCCGGCTGGTCTTGGGGAGCTTCCAGCCGCGCACGCGCCTGATTCGCATCCATCCAGTCCTCGATCAGGAGGCGGTCCCTCGCTGGTTCGTGGGGGCCGTGCTCCACCACGAGCTCCTGCACGCAATCCTGCCCAGCGAGCGGCGAGGTGCCGGCCGCCGCCACCACACAGCCGAGTTCCGACGCCGCGAACGCGCCTACGTCGATCACGCGCGCGCCCTGACCTGGGAAGCCGCCCACGTCGGAGCCCTCGTGCGCTCGGCCCGCACCGGCCG
Source organism: Planctomycetota bacterium (assembly GCA_002686265.1). Taxonomy (GTDB): domain Bacteria; phylum Planctomycetota; class UBA1135; order UBA1135. Next base: position 17,734 of record NZBA01000037.1, on the reverse strand, counting down.
CCCCCTCGGCCACCGCGTCCTGGCGCGCACGCGTCGTGAGCGCGCCCGCAGAAGGGAGGAGTGATCGCGGCGGCCTACTGGGGGTGCGCGCCCGTCAGGCAGGTGCCCAGGACATTGCCACCCATGGCCTCGAGATCGTTCAGCGTCTGCTCGACGTAGGGGCGCGGCGTGGACTCGAGGCGCACGACGAGCACGATGCCGTCGGCGATGGCGCCGAGCAGGCTGGCGTCGCTGATCGACATGGCCGCCGGCGTGTCGATCAGGACGTAGGAGTAGCGCTGCTTGAGGGAGTTCAGGACCGTGCGCATGCGCTCGGAGCCCAGCAGCTTGGAGGGATTCTCGGGCAGGGTACCCGCCCCCATCAGGGAAACCTGAGCGATCGAAGTCGAGCGGATCGCGGCGTCGATGCCACAGGTGCCGCGCAGGATGTCAGCCAGACCCTGACGGCGCGGGATGCCGAGGAGCTCCTCCACGGCCGGTGCGTGCAAGTCGCCGTCGACGACGAGCGCCTGGGTACCCGGCAGCTCCGCGAGGGCGATCGCCAGGTTGAGGCTCGAGACGGTCTTGCCCTCTCCCTCCACGGCGCTGGTCAAGACGATCGTGCGCGGGGCGCCGTCGGGGTTGAGGGCGATGATCGAGTTGCGCAGGCTGCGGAACTGCTCGGCGATCCGCCCGCGCGGATCACCGATCATCTGGATCTCCTCACGACGCACGGGCGTCGCGCGCGCCTCGTCTGGATCCGCCCGGTCCAACAGCCCGGTAGCGCTCGAGGCGCCCCCCGCCGGTGCGGACTCCCCGGCGGAACTGTGCTCGTCGGAGGGGACGGCTTGGGTGGTCTCGGGGTTCTCGTCCATGGAATCGCTCGTTGTGGCGGGGCGGGGATCGCGCACGCCCCATCTTGCTCATCGGCGGCCGCGAGGGAAGTACCAAGGCCAATCGCCGCCATTCTCCGCCCGCGCGGCCCGGCCTGCTCAGGGCAGGGAACGCTCGAGGGCGGACAAGGGCGTCGCGCGCGGCAGGCGCGGTGGGGGCCAGGCGGGGGCAGCCAGACGTCGGTGGAGCGGGTGGGTCGGTTCGGCCGTCGCGATGTGCGCGGCGGCCACGAAGCGGGCGAGGAGGTCGTCCCGGCGCGCCTCCGCCAGACGGCGGGCGGCCGCATCGAAGGCCGCCGCCAGCTCCTCGGCGGCGGCGGGGTCGCCGCCGGGGGCCGCGGCCAGCTCGTCCAGGCGCGCCAGCAGGAGCTCGCGGGCGCTCGAACCGCGCGGCCCCGCGCCCAACTCGCCCAGCAGGCGCAACTCGCCGGGAGCACTGGCACCGCCCTCGCGCAAGCGCTCGAACAGCCGCACCTCAAAGGTCGGGGCCAGGCAGCCGGCCTCGAGGGCCAGGCCCATCAGGGCTTCGTTTGCGGGCGCGTGGGCGGCGGTGAAGCCGGGCTCGAGCAAGCGCGCGGTGCTCGTGGCGCCCTCGCGCTCGACGCGGCGGGCGAGGGCGCGCACCCACTCTCGGCGCGTCGTCGGCGCGGCGCGCTCGGCCATCGATTGCAGCAGCAAGGCCAGGGCCGCCGCGCCGCGCTCCGCTCGTGCCAAGGCGTCGAAGCGCAGAGGCGCGGGCACCTCCGCCGCGTCGGGATCGACGCCACCGACGGCCGCCAGCAGGTCCCCCAGCTCGGCTTGGCCACCGTTCACTCCACTCGCCGCCCACAAGGCCCCGAGGCCGGCCACGCGCAGCTCCTCGGGCGGCCGAGTCAAGCCCGCGAGGACGCGCAGGGCCGCGCGGCGCAGAGCGACCGAACCGGCCGGGCGCTCGGCCATCTCGACGACCCGCGCGAGCACCGCCGGCGCCAAGGCGCCGCGCCCCTCGAGGGCCGTCAGGCGCACCCAGGTCCGCTCCTCGTCGCCGGCATCCCAACCGGCGAGCAGCGCGGGGGAGAGATCCTCCCCCAAGGGCGAGAGCGAACCGGCGCGGGCGAGGGCACGCGCCACCTCCTCGGCCCGACGGCGGCCCACCGCGTCGCCTCGGGCCAGGCCCTCGTCCGCGGCGGCGATCACGCGCCGCCGTCCCTCGTCCAGGCACAGGACCGGAGCGATGCGCCCACGGGCGGCGGCCGCCAGAAGACCGTCGAGAGCGGCGGCGTGGTCGCGCTCGAACCAGGAGCGCTCGAGCCAGGCGAGGGCGGCCGGCCAGCCGCTGGCGGCCAAGGCGCGCGCCGCGGCGGAGGCCCGCTCGTCGGCGCGCTGGACCGAGGCGCACCAGGCGCGCAAGAGCTCCACCCCCGAGTCGCTCCGGCCGCCCCGCGGAGCGATCAGAACGAAGGCGCCCGCGCCGGGCTGCTCGGCCTCCCAGTCCCCCACGCCCGAGAGGGACAGGCGGCCGGCGTGGGCGAGCTCGGCCAGGAGATCGCAGGCGGTACCGGTCCGCTCCGTGAGCGCACGCGGCGCGCGCCCTTCGAGGCGCGGGTCGACGACCAGCGGGACCCCCAGATCCCCCAGGCGCGCCAGGCGCGCCGCAAGGCGCGGGAGAGAGACAACCCCGGCGGAAAGCTCGAAGCGGTGCTCGCCGACGCGCGCCAGGGCCCTGATCACGGTCCCACGCGGCGCTCTGAGGTCCGACGCCCCCGGGCACCAGGCGGACACGAGCTCCTCGAGAACGTCGGCGCCCAAGGCCGCGAGGGCCGGGGCATCCTCGACCAGGAGCAGAGCCGCCAGGGCCAAGTGGCGGTCGTCGGCGGCCAGGGCGCCGGCCAGGCGCCGCACGAGCTCAGCATCGCCATCCTCGGCGGCACGCGCCAGCGCGGCGTAGTCGTCGCGCACGAGGTGCACGGCCAGCCAGCGCTGGGCTCGGTCCCGCTCGTCGGCCGAGGGGGCGGCGAGGCGATCGAGCCACGCCTGCGCCTCGTCGGGAGCGTGGCGCGTCGCCATCGATCCGGCGGGAGCGATGGTGCAGGCGAGGAGACAGACCGGGAGGAGCCGCATGGTCGGTGGAGGCGATCCTACCCGTCCGCGCCACCGGACTGATAGGCTCTGCGCCGCGGGCGCAAGCCCGCCGAGTCCATGTTCAAGAAGCTCCTGGTCGCCAACCGCGGAGAAGTCGCCGTGCGCGTCGCGCGCACGGCGCGCGAACTCGGTATCGCCACGGTCGGCGTCTTCTCCGAGGCGGACCGCGGCGCCGCCTGGCTGCGGCGCTTCGACGAGCGCGTCGCCCTGGGCGAGGCCGCTCCCGGCGCGAGCTACTTGCTGGGCGAGCGGATCCTGCAGGCGGCCCTGCAGACCGGCTGCAGCGCCGTCCACCCCGGCTGGGGCTTCCTGGCCGAGCGGCCCGAGTTTGCCGCCCTCTGCGCTCAGTTCGGCCTGACCTTCATCGGCCCCACGCCGGGGGTCATGGAGCGTTTGGGCCGCAAACTCTCCGCCAAGCGCACGATGCTGGGCGCGGGCCTGTCGGTCGTGCCCGGCAGCGACGGCCTACTGGCCGACGCGGACGAGGCGGTCGCGCTGGCACGCGAGATCGGCTACCCGGTGATGGTCAAGGCCGACGCCGGCGGCGGCGGGCGCGGCATGCGCCTGGCGACCGACGAAGCGAGCCTGCGCGCGGGTTTCGTCGAGGCCTCGACCGAGGCGGCGGCGGCCTTCGGTGACGGCGGGCTGTACCTCGAGCGCTACGTGGCCGCGGGCCGCCACGTCGAGGTCCAGGTGCTCGGAGACTCCTACGGCGCCGCCGTCCACCTCGGAGAGCGCGACTGCTCCATCCAGCGCAACCACCAGAAGCTGATCGAGGAGGCCCCCTGCCCGGCGCTCGATCCAGAGCAGCGCTTGCGCCTGGGCGAGCAGGCGGCGCGGGCGACGGCGGCGATCGGCTACGCGGGAGCGGGCACGGTCGAGTTCCTGCGCACGGCCGACGGCGAGCTCTACTTCATGGAGATGAACGCCCGTTTGCAGGTGGAGCACCCGCTGACCGAGCTCACCACCGGCATCGACCTCGTGCGCGAGCAGCTCGCCGTGGCGGCCAACCAGCCACTCGGCCTGAACCAGGCGGACGTGCGCTGCTCCGGCCACGCCATCGAGTGCCGCATCAACGCCGAGGATCCCGCGCGCGGGTTCCTGCCGACGCCGGGCACCCTGACCGTCTTCGACCTCGCCCCCGCGGCGACGAAGGTCCGCGTGGACACGCACCTGGCCCAGGGCGAGGTGATCTCGCCGCACTACGATTCCCTGCTGGCGAAGATCATCACCCACGGCGAGACGCGGGCCGAGGCGATCGAGCTGATGCTCGACGCCCTGCGCGCGTCGCGCGTCGAGGGCGTCTCGACGACGATCCCGCTGCACGTCGCGGTGCTCGAGAGCGAGGCCTTCCGCAGCGGTGAAATCGACACCTCTCACATCCCCGGCCTCGACACCCTCTCCACGTCGAGCGCGAGCTAGAGCCATGGCCAAGGTCCCTCTCGAACCGACCGGAAGGGTCCGCGCCGGCTTCTGCGACGACGCGACCTTCGCCGAGAACCGCGCGGCTCTGGGAGAGAAGGAGGCTCTGCTGGACGCGCGGCGAGCGGAGGTCGCCCTCGGCTGGGGCGAGAAGTACGCGGCGCGCGTGCACGAGAAGGGCAAACTCACGACCCGCGAGCGGATCGACCTGCTCGTCGATCCCGGCACGCGCACCTTCGAGGTCGGCACCTTCGTCAACCACGGCCGCACCTTCGGTGAGCTCTCCTCACCGGGCGCCGGCGTCGTCACGGCCTTCTGCCACATCGAGGGCCGCCTCGCCATGGTGATCGCCAACGACAACACGGTCGCCTCGGGCTCCTGGTGGCCTCTGACGCCGGAGAAGATCGAGCGCGCCCAACAGATGGCCCTGCGCCTGCGCCTGCCGGTCGTCTACTTGGTCGATTGCTCGGGGCTCTACCTCCACGAGCAATCGCGATCCTTCCCCGGCCGCACCGGGGCGGGGCACATCTTCAAGAAGAACAGCGAGCTCTCGGATGCCGGCGTGCCGCAGATCGCCGGGGTCTTCGGCGACTGCATCGCCGGCGGCGGCTACATGCCGATCATCTCCGACCGCGTGTACATGACCGAGCAGGCCTACATGGTCATCGCCGGCGCGGCGCTCATCAAGGGAGCCAAGAGCCAGCACCTCTCCAGCCTCGACATCGGCGGCCCGGAGGTGCACGTGCACCAGTCCGGCTGTGCCGACGTACGCGTGCCCGACGACGAAACCTGCCTCTTGAGAATCCGCTCCGAACTGCGGCGGCTGGCCGGTGGCGCCCAGGACTTCTACCGATCAGGCGTCGAGCCCGCCCAGCCGCACCACCCCCCCGGCGAGCTCTCCGGCCTCTTCCCCGCCGACCACCGCATGGCTTATGACGCCGGGGAGGTCCTCGCGCGCCTCGTCGATCGGGGCCTGTTCTGGGAGACGCTCCCCGACCGCGGGCGCGAGATGATCTGCGGCGTCGGTCGGGTCGGCGGCCTCTACACGGGTTTCTTGATCAACCGCCAGGGCGTGATCGACGACCCCGAGGAGCGCGGCGCGCACAAGGTCGGCGGCATCCTCTACAAGGAGGGGATCGCCAAGGCCTCGGCCTTCAGCCGCGCCTGCGACGCCGACGGGATCCCTCTGGTGTGGCTGCAGGACGTCTCGGGCTTCGACATCGGGGTCGAGGCCGAGCGCACGGGGCTGTTGGGTTACGGTTCGAGCCTGATCCACACCAACAGCACCAACAGCGTGCCGATGTTCACGGTACTGTTGCGGCGCGCCTCGGGGGCGGGCTACTACGCCATGGCCGGAATGCCCTACGAGCCGGTCGTGCAGCTCTCGACCTGCCTCACGCGCCAGTCGGTGATGGAGGGGCGCACCCTCGCCATCGCCGCCTACAACACGCGCCTCGACGACGACTTCCAGATCGCCACCGACGACCCCGGCGAGCGCGCCGAGATCGAGCGCGGGATGCGTGCCACCGAGGAGCGCATCGAGGCGGACATGGACCCCTACCGGGCCGCCGCGCAGATGGACACCGACGAGATCGTGCGCACCGACGAGCTGCGCGCGTGGCTGGAGCTATTCGTCTCGGCCAGCTACCAGGCCAGCGGCTACCGCCGCGTGCGCAACCCGCGCATCTGGACGTTGCACGACCTCGCGGCCTTGACCGAGGTGCGCGGATGAATCGGGAGACCCTCGTGCTGTTGGTCGAGCGCACCGGGTCGGGAAGCACCCTGCGCTCCCCCGCCGTCGGCACCTTCACTTGCCCGCGGGCGCGGGGCGCCGTCGTGGGCCCGGGCGAGAGCGCGGGCGTCCTGCGCATCCTCGGCCGCGACGTGACGCTGGTCGTGCCGAAGGGTGTCCTCGGGCGCATCGCTAACGCCCCGCCCGTCCGCGTGCGCGCGCCTGTCGCCTACCGCGACCTGCTCTACGAGCTCGAGGCCGTCGGCGGCACCGCCGACACCCCCGAGCAGGCCCCGCCGCCCGACGAGGCGGCGCGCGACGGTCTCGTCCTGCGCGCGCCCCAGACGGGGCGCTTCTACCACCGCCCCGGTCCCGAGCGTCCGCCCTACCTCACGCCGGGAGAGGACCTCACCGCAGGGGTGGCCGTCGGCCTGATCGAGGTGATGAAGACCTTCACGCAGATCGTGTACCGAGCCGTGGACGGCCTGCCCGAGCGCGCGCGCTTCATCCGCTGGGCCGTGGAGGACGGAGCCGAGGTCGCCGCGGGCGACGCGCTCTTCGTCCTGGAACCCGCCTAGGCGTCCGTCGCCAGGCGCCCGCGGGCGCCTCCGTCCTCTCGCCGCGCGCGCGCCGGCCCCTCGGCCCGCACGCGACGTCCCCCGCCGCGCTGCATCCAGGACGAGGTCGGCGTCGCGCCGCCGGCCGCGCTCGACCGGCTCCTAGTCGTCGCCGACGTAGCCGATGTCGCGCAACAGCTCGAGGGTGGCGTCGGTGGACGGCACCAGCGCCGGCTGGCGCGCCCGGCCCTCGGTGATCACCCGATCGCCCAGCTGGCGCAGGGCCGCGACGCGCGTGGGGTGCTGGTCCGCCACGTTGCGCAAGGCGCCGGGGTCCTCGCGCAGATCGAAGAGCGCAACCAGATCACCCGCCTCGCTCCCGCCCGGAGACCAGACGAACCGCCAGCCCTCGTGGATGATGCTGTGGAGAGGCCCGAGCTCCCGCAGGCTGCGCGCGTTCAGATCCGCCCAGCGCCCCTTGGTGTTGGTCATGAACACCGGCCGTTTTGCGAGGCGCGCGAGCCCAGCGGGATCGACGAGGCTCGGGCCGCGCAAGTTCTTCGTCGGCTCGACGCCGCACAGGCGCAGGAGGGTCGAGGCTACGTGGCGGTTTTCCACGCCGATGCTCACGCGCTCTCCTTCCGCCACTCCCGGGCCCGCCAGGATCAACGGGACGCGTGTCGATTCGTCGAAGAGCTGGTTGTGATGTCCGGCCCAGCCGTGTTCGAGGAACTCCTCGCCGTGATCGCTCGTCACGGCGACGAGGGTGTTCTCGGCGATGCCAAGCTCCTCGAGCACAGCCGTAACCTCGCCGATGACGCGATCGACCTCGAAGATCTCGGCGTCGTACAGCTCGAGCTGGTGCGCCGCGCTCTCGCGCACGACATCCTCGCTGACGGTTCCATCGGGATACCAGGCGCGCAGGAAGCGGTCGAGCTCCTCGCCGATGTAGCCGTCGGGCGGCGGCGTAACGAGGCGCTCGGCCACCTCGGCGGACGGCTCGTAGGGGAAGTGCGGATCGACGAAGTGCAGGTACAGGAAGAAGCGCCGCCCGGCGTGGTCGCGCAGCCAGCGAGCCGCCTCCTCGGCCACTTGAGGCGCCGAGCGCCAGTGGTGGACGAAGAACTCCTCGAAGCCTTGGTCGAAGTTGCGCGCGGGCGAGATGAGCGGATTGCAGGCGATCGCCCCGGTGGTGAAACCCGAACCTTGGAAGGCCTCCGCCAGGGTCAGGATCGAGTCGGCCACGGTGAACGAATCGGTGAACCCCACGCCGTGCTCGGGGGGCGACATGCCCGTCAGGATCGAGACGGTCGAAGGCAGGGTCCAGGGCGCGTTGGCGAAGGCGCGCTCGAAGAGAACCCCGCGCGCGGCGAGGGCGTCCATGGCCGGGCTGACCTCGGCGGGGGTCCCGTAGGTGTGCAGGCGATCGGCGCGCAGGGTGTCGATCACGATCAGCACGACGTTGGGCTCCTCGGGATCGGCCGGAGCGCGCGGGATGTCGTAGGGAACGACGATCCGCAGGAGGCCCACGGCCGCACGCGGTGGAACGGATCGATCCCCCTCGTAGGCGGTCGAGAGGATCAAGTCTCCTCCCGAGGCGAGCTGGAAGCGCTCGTCGTGCCAGCGGCGCTCCTCGCGCGGCGTCGCCTCGGACGAAGGAATCGAGCGCTCGAAGACGACCTCTCCGGCGAGCTCGGCGGTAAAGCGCACGCTTCCCTCCCCCGCGTAGGAGCCCTTCATGATCGCGATCGAGAAGTCGAACCACAGGCCCGCGTAGGCGTCTGGGATCCGGTAGCTGACGCGCGAGGGGGGTGAGAGCTCGAGTGCGGAGCGGGCTGCGTACACCCCTACTCCCGAGCCGCGAGGCTTGATCAGGTCGTGGCGCACGGGGAACGCCTCGTTGACGAGCAGGTCCCGACGCAGCTCGCCGCCGGCGAGCAAGGAGGCGACGACCTCACGTACCTCGATGCGCTCCGCGGGTTCTTCGGAGCAGGCGCTCGACCCAGCGGCGCAGAGCACGGCGAGGACGGTGGCCGGGAGAAGGTACGGGGTGCTCATGGGGCTGCGCGATTGTAGTCAGCGAGCCTCGGCCTACGGTAGACTCCCGAGTGAGACGGGGAGCCTGCCCGGCGGCGGCTCCCCCGGCTCAGCGAACGAGATGAAAGCCCTCATCACCGGTGGACGCGGTTTCGTCGGCAACTTCCTGACCGGCTGCTTGGCCGCCCGCCGCGACCACGTGACGATCGTCTCCCGCGAGCCGAGCTCGCTGCGCACGGCGCGTGCGGACGTGGACGTCGCACCCTGGCTCCCCGACCTCTCGGGCTACGACGCGGTCTTCCACCTGGCGGGCGAGCCGATCTTCGGGCGGCGCTGGAGCGCCGACCAGATGGAGCACATCCGCACCAGCCGCATCTCCTCCACGCGCAAGCTGGTGGCCGCCATGGAACAGGCCGACCCGCGGCCACGGGTCTTCGTCTGCGCCTCCGCCATCGGCTACTACGGCGAGCGCGGCGAAGAGGTCCTGAACGAGCAGGCCGAACCCGGCCCGGACTTCCTGGCGAGCGTCTGCGCCGAGTGGGAGCGCGAGGCGGCGAACGCCACCGAGCTCGGCGTGCGCGCGGTCTCCGCGCGCCTGGGGATCGTCCTCGGCCTCGACGGTGGTGCCCTACAGCGCATGCTGCCGCCCTTCCGCCTCGGCCTGGGCGGCACGATCGGCCTGGGCAAGCACTGGATGAGTTGGATCCACATCAAGGACCTCTGCCAGTTGTTGCTCCACGCCGCCGACGACGACTCGATCACTGGTCCGCTCAACGCGACGGCGCCCGAGACACTCACCAACCGCGACTTCACGCGCTGCCTGGGCCGGGTCCTGAAGCGGCCGACGCTCTTCCCCGTGCCCGCGCTCGCGTTGCGCGCCGCCCTCGGTCCGGTGGCGGGGGTGCTGACGGCCAGCCAGCGCTGCAGCGCCCAACGCGCGCTGGACAGCGGCTTCGTCTTCGAGTTTCCCGAGCTCGAGCCCGCCCTGCGGCAGCTCCTACACCGCTAGGAGCGGCGATGGCCATCGTCTCCGTCGGGACAGACCTGGTGCAGATCGAGCGCCTGGGCGAGGCGCTGGAACGCCGCGGCGAGCGCTTCCTGCGGCGCGTATTCACCGACGGCGAACGGGCCTACTGCGAGGCCAGGAACCGGCCCCAGACCCACTACGCGGGACGCTTCGCGGTGAAGGAGGCGGTGATGAAGGTGCTGGGCACGGGCTGGAGCGGCGGGGTGCGCTGGGTGGACATCGAGGTCGAGCGCCCCGAGAACCAGGCCCCCGCGGTCGTCCTGCACGGCGAGACGGCGCGCATCGCCGAGGAGAAGGGCATCCGTCGCGTGTGGATCTCGATCACCCACGACGGTGGGCTGGCGATGGCGGTAGCCATCGCCGAAGGCTGAGTGCCTCGCAGCCCGCAGCAGGAACGACAACGGGCTGCTGGGGACGGTGCTCTCGCGGGGCCGGGCGAAGCCCACCGGTAGGGAGCAGGTAGACTAAGCGACACATGAAACGCGTGGAGAAGGCCGAGCGGATCCGGGTGCTCCTCGAGGAGCTGCAAGGCGAGATTGAGATCCCGCTCGACCACCGCGACCCGTTCACGCTGCTGGTGGCAGTGGTGCTCTCGGCCCAGACGACCGATGCGCGGGTCAACCTGGTGACGCCGGCGCTGTTCGAGGCGGCCTCGACGCCAAGGGACATGGCGCTCCTGTCGCCCGAGGTGATCCTCGCCCACATCCGAACCTGCGGCTTGGCGCCCTCGAAGTCGCGCAACCTCCAGGCCCTCTCCGAGCTCCTCGTCGAACGGCACGGCGGTGAGGTGCCCTCGACCTTCGAGGAGCTGGAAGCTCTGCCGGGCGTGGGGCACAAGACCGCAGGCGTGGTGATGGCCCAGGCCTTCGGCCACCCCGCCTTCCCGGTCGATACTCACATCCATCGCCTCGCCGCGCGTTGGGGCCTCTCCAACGGCAGCACGGTCGAGCGCTCCGAGCGCGACCTCAAGGCCGTGTTCCCCGAGGAGTGCTGGAACGACCTGCACCTGCGGATCATCCTCTTCGGCCGCTCCCACTGTCCGGCCCTGCGCCACGACCTCGACGCCTGCCCGATCTGCTCCTGGGCGTCGTCTGGAAGACGCAAGCGCGAGGAGCACGCGCGCTGGAAGAAACCCCGCTCCCGGCGCGGTGCGCCGAGCGGTCCAAGGAGATGACGCCACCATGAGCGACGCAGAGTTCCTACTTCGCGCCGACACCTGCCTCGAGACGGTCGCGGCCTGGCTCGAGCCCTTCGACCCGGACGAGGTCGATTTCGCCCTCGCCGACGGTGTCCTGACGATTGAGTTCGCCGATGGGACGCGCCACATCCTCAACCGTCAGACAGCCGCCGTGCAGATGTGGCTGGCGGCGGGGGCGCGCGCCTGGCACTTCGACTGGGATGCCGCCGCGAGCACTTGGCGCGAGGGGCGCGAGGGGCGCGAGCTCCTCGCGACCTTGGCCGAGAGCGTCGGCAGCCAGGTCGGGCGGAGCCTCGACCCGCCGCTAGCCGGTGGTCCCGCAAACGGGAGCTAACCACCCTCCCTGGTGGTTTGAGGCAACAGAAACCACAACATCTTGTATCCTGACCTCCCGCCTCCCCCGGCCCGCGACCCCGACCTCCAGCCCCCATGCAATCGCTCCCGCGCATCTACCTCGTCGGCGCCCACTCCACGGGCAAGACCACCCTCGCCCGCTGGGTCCGGGACCGCTACGGCATCCCGATGATCGCCGAGGTCGCCCGCGGCGTGCTGGCGGAGATGGAGGCGCGCCTGGACTCGTTGCGCACCGACCTGGAGCTGGTGAACCACTACCAGGCCCAGGTCTACGAGCGCCAGATCGCCGCCGAGACCGCCCAGGAGGGCCCGTTCGTCTCCGACCGCGCCTTCTGCAACCTGGCCTACGCCGCCCACCACGGGACGATCCTGGCGGAGGTCTTCCGCGACCCGCGCCTGGAGCGCTACATGAGCTCGGTGCGCCGCGGCCTGGTCTTCTTCCTGCGTCCCCACCGCGAGCTGCTCGCCGACGACGGCGTGCGCGCGGGCGTGGAGTGGGAGGAGGTCGTGCGCATCGACGGGATGGTGAAGGTCCTGCTGGAGATGTTCGACGTGCCCTACATCCCCGTCGAGTCGCTCTCGATGCAGGAGCGCACGCGCCTGCTCTCGCGCGTGATCGACCTGGCCGGGCTGCAGCCCAAGTGCGAGGGCGCGCGCTACCTGACGCCATGGCGCGAGCCGGTCGTCGAGGTCCCGCGCCCGCCGCGCGGGCGCGTCCAGCCGCCGGCACCCGACGTCGCCGAGCGCCTGCCCGCCGAGCTCTGACGCACGCGGAGCGACCGCGCCGCGGAGCACGGCCCCGGCGCGCGGCTCAGTTCCAGCTAGGGTCGGGCGGCAGGTTCTCCATACCCGCGGCCTCGCCACCGATGGCGCGGATCGCCTCGCGCCAAGTGCGCTGCTGGTCGTCCTGAAAGACTAGGGCGGGATCGAGAGCCGTGGGGAGCCAGCCCCCGGCGGCCAGCTCGCCGTCGAGCTGGCCCTCGCCCCAGCCCGCGTAGCCGACGACGAAGCGCACGCCTGTCCCACCCGGCTCTCCCGACACGACGCTCGCCAACTCGTCGAGGTCCCCGCCCAGGCACAAGCCGCTCCCCAGGTGCAGGCCGCCGCTCACGCTGTCCGAGTGGGTGTGGAGGATCTGCAGGGTGTCGGAGCCGACCGGCCCCCCCCAGTGCACCGGAACGACGGCCGAGCCCAGGACGGAGTGCTCGGGCAGGAGGTCGGCGACGGTCGCCGTCGTGCGCCGGTTGACGACCAGCCCATAGGCGCCCTCGGGCGTGTGCTGGCACATCAGCACGACCGCGTGCATGAAATTCGGGTCGAGCATGTGGGGGGCGGACGCGAGCAGCGTGCCCGGTGAGACGGTGAGGTCCATGGTGGCCGCGTCCAGGGTAGCCCGCGCGCAAGCCCACGGGAACGCACGGCCCGTGGTCGCTCTCAGCGCTCCAGGGTGAGGACGCACTCGACGTGCGGCGTGTGCGGGAAGAGGTCGATCGGCCGCACCCGCGCCAGCGACCAGCCGGCGGCGACGAGCGCCGCCACGTCTCCCCCCGAGGCGGCGAGGTCGCAGGCCACGAAGACGATGCGCCGCGGCGCGAGCTTGCCGAGCGCGCGAACCACGTCGGCGTGCATGCCCGCCCGCGGTGGGTCGACGACGCAGACGTCCGGCGGTGGACCGCCGGCGTGGGCGGGAAGCTCGCGCGCCACGTCGCCCTCGACGAACTCGACGTTGTCGATCCCGTTACGGCGCGCGTTCGCCAGCGCATCGGCCACGGCGGACGGAACGATCTCGAAGCCGACCACGCGCCCGGCGCTCGAGGCGAGGAGCAGGGAGAGCACGCCGCCGCCGGAGCAGAGGTCGAAGACGCACTCGGGCGAGGAGCCGCCCACCAGTGCCTCCTCGCGGACGAGGCGCGCCAACAGCTCGGCCTGGCGCGTGTTCGTCTGGAAGAAGGAGGTGGGAGAGATGCGCAGGTCCAGGCCCGCGAGGCGCTCGGTGATGAAGCCGGGGCCGGTGAGCACGCGGTCGCGCTCTCCGACCGCCACGGAGGCGGGGCGGGTGTTGATGCCCTGGACGAAGGTCGTGATCGCCGGTTGGTGGGCGCAGAGCCGCTGCGCGAACGGATCGACGAGGGTGGCCGCCTCGGTCGAGGTCACCAGGTAGGCCAGGATCTGATCGGAGTGGGAAGCCTTGCGCAAGACGAGGTGGCGCAACAGGCCGGTGTGATCGCGCAGGTTCCAGGGCGCCAGCCCTGCCTCCCGGGCGAGGTCGCGGGCGTCCCGCACGATCCCCTGGGCCTCGCCGAACGCGATCACGCACTCCTCCACGTCCATCACCTTGTCGTGCCGTCCGGGGACGTGCAGACCAAGGGCGAAGTCCGCGTCGACGCCCTCGGGTTCGCCCGCCTCGATCCAGCGCCGGGCGGCGAAGGTGAACTCCATCTTGTTGCGGTAGTGCCAGGGCTCGGGATCGCCGAGCACGGCGTCGACGGACGCTTCGAGGCCGTGGAGGGCGAGGGCTTGGGTGACGGCGGCGTGCGCGGCGGCGAGCTGCGCCCCGTACGCCAGGTCCTGGAAGCTGCAGCCGCCACAGGTGCCGAAGTGACGGCAGCGGGACTCGACGAGATCGGGCCCGCGGGCGAGGTGCCCGACGGAGGTCCCGTCGATGCGTTCTCCCCGGCGGCGCACGACCGCCACGCGCACCCGATCTCCCGGGACCGCCCCGCGCAATCGGACGCGATAGGCGCGCCCCTGGGGGTCCACGGCGCGCCCCACGGCCCACCCGCGGCGGTCGTAGCCGTCGACGTCGCAGACCAGCTCGTCGCCGTGGCGCGGCTTGCGGACGGGGGTCGATGAAGCGGAGTCCATGACCGCCCAGTGTAGCGCCAGGGCCCCCGGCAGGCGGGGGACGCAACCTCCGGCCCCCGGCTCGGTTCGGGGGAGTAGCCTGGAAGGAGCAGACACCCCAAGCCCTCGCCGCGGTTTCCATGACCCGATCCATGAAGACACTCGCCCTGCCCCTCGTCCTCGCGCCGGCCGTCATGGCCCAGGACGCGGGCGCGCCCCTGCGCATCGACACCCACGTCCACCTGCGGGCCTTCTTCATGCAGGGCGGCAGCTGGACGAGCGACTTCCCCGGGGCGGCGGACCACACCATCGACGAGATGGACGCGATCGGCGTCTCCCAGGCCCTGCTGATGCCGACGCCCTTCTCCCCCGACAACGCCGTCGGTCCGACGGCCTACGACTACACCGTCCTGACCGAGGTGGTCGCGCAGCACCCCGACCGCCTGGGCTTTCTCGGTGGCGGCCTATTGCTGAACCCGATGATCCACTCGATCCCCGACGGGACGGCGACCGGGGCCGAGCGCGCGGAGTTCGCGGCCCACGCCCAGGCCGTCGCCGACTCGGGCGCGGCGGGCTTCGGGGAGCTCACGGCCCTGCACCTCTCCCTGTTCCCCGGCCACAGCTACCAGGAGGTCCAGCCCGACCACGAGCTGCTCCTGTTGCTCGCGGACGTCGCCGCCGCGAACGACCTGCCGATCGACTTCCACATGGAGGCGGTCGCCCAGGACCGCACGCTCGGCCCCGGCTTCCCGCCGCCCAACCCCCAGCCGCCCGACGTCGTGCACGAGAACCTGACGGCGTTCGCGACGCTGCTGGACCACAACCCGGCGGCCCGCTGGGTCTGGACCCACGCGGGCACCGACCACATCGGCGACATGACCGTCGACCTCTTGCGCGCGATGCTCGGCGCCCACGACAACCTCTACCTGGCGATCAAGGTCACCCCCGGCGCCGGCGGGACGATCGTCGAGTCGAACCGACCCGTGGACCTGAGCGGCAACCTGCGGCCCGAGTGGTTGCAGCTCATCGCGGACTTCTCCGACCGCATCATGCTCGGCTCCGACGCCTTCTTCGGCAGCCCCGGCAACACGACCGACGGGACGCCGACCATGCCCCCTACCTTCTCGGTGGCCGACCAGCTCCCCGCGGCCCTGGCCCAGGCGGTGACCGAGGACACGGTGCGCGCGGTCTACCGCCTCGGCTGCACGATCGACCCGGTCCAGAGCACCTGCAGCACCTCGCCCAACTCCGTCGGCCCCGGCGCCGTGATGGGCTACGAGGGCTCGCTCTCCTACGGCTCGAACGCCCTCGTCCTGCGCGCCGACGGCGCTCCTCCCGGTCAGTTCGGGGTCTTCTTCTACGGCCAGACGCCGACCCGGCTGCCGCTGGGGGACGGCCTGCGCTGCATCGCCTCGCCGGTCGTGCGCCTGCCGGTGCTGACGACCGGCCCCGGCGGCTCGGCCGTCCAGCCCCTCGACCTCGACGACCCGCCCCAACCCGCCGGCCAGCTCTCTCCGGGGGAGACCTGGCACTTCCAGTTCTGGTATCGCGATCCCCCCGGCCCGGGAGGCAACGGCGGCATCGGCCACAACCTCTCGGACGCCTTGCAGCTCGCGCTCTGTCCCTGAGGCGTCGCGCTTGCCCCCCGCGCCGCCGCGACGTGCTCAGGTGTCGTGGGGCTCCTTGGAGTCGGGGCCCTTGTGATCCGTTTGCGACATCGTCCGTTCCAGCTACCCGGGCACTCCTCACGCCCCCTCGAGGGGCACCACCCTCCTCCTCACCTGACTCTCATTGGGACTGGACCACTTTTTGGGGTCATGCCAGTCGCGGTCCGGCGCGCTCGGTCTTGTACTTCACGGTCCTCTGGGAGGAGGTTCTCCTCTGCGGAAGCTCAGGCTGTTCCCTTTGCCCCAGTTCGCCCCCTGCCATCCAGACTGGGCATCCTCGTCAAGTACGGTCTGGCTCCCGGGGGAGGCACAGATGGTGTGATATGGGTGCAGGGCGATCGGACGCCCGGTGGTGGAGTGCCGCCGGGACCCGCGCTCGCGCTCGGATACCCCGTGATCGGGTTGGGCCCGAACACCCTGAAGTCACGGCGGATCGACAGGCTCTACCTCCCCGTCGCGGGTGTCGTTCCCCTGTTCGTGACGGTCGGAGCGATAGAGGGTGTGGGAACGCTGGAGCTCGGATAACCGAGTAGGAGCACGAGAGCCATGCGATCACTGAAGACACCCCTCGGGGAGTGCCGCTCGCGCGACAGGACACGGCCCCATAGAGAAGAGGATCGAGTGGCCATGGCGGGCTGCTCCATCCACACCTCGCTGGCAGCGCTCCTCGTCGCCGTCCTCGTCCAGTCCCCGGCAGGCGCACAGTTCTCTCGGCCACACCTCGGCCGATCCCTGTCCAAGGGCCCGACGAGAGCGGTCCCGGCAAGGTCGCGGTCCTCGCCGCGCCGGTCCCCGGTGGGAGCTACTGGGGCGGCAGCGACGCCTGCGCGACGCCTCAGGACATCGGCAGCGGGGACCTCCTCGGCCAGCCCTTCGACACCACCACCGCCACCACGGGGCCCGAGCATCAATCCGAGTCGGTCTGCCTCGCCTTCGGGGTCTCGGGAATCGAGAGCGACGTCTGGTTCCGCTGGACCGCCGTGCTCGACGGGGTCGCGAGCGTGACGCTCTGCGGTGGGACGGGCGGGGACACCAAGCTCGCCTGCTACGACGACACGGGAGGCTGCCCCACCGGCGGCCCCCTGGCCTGCAACGACGACGCCTGCGGCACGCAGTCCAGCGTGAGTTGGTCCACCGATGTCGGCGCGAGCTATGTGCTGCAGCTCGGCGCCTTCCCAGGCGCATCCCCCACCAGCGGGACGTTCGACGTCACCGAGACCCCGCCCGCCCCGTGCACCCGGTACGACGACGGCTCCACCGAGGGCGCCCTGGGCCTGACCGCCGGCGGGGAGATGGGCTGGCTGCACTACTTCGACTGCCCCGGCGGCATCGTGGCCGTCGAGAGCGCCTACGGGTCCGCCATGTTCCCCGGCTCCGTCACCAACGGCGCCCCCTCGAGGGTCGCGCTCTACGCCGGGGGCGACCCGGCCAGCGGCCCGGGGTCGGCGACTCTGGTGAACTGGACCACGACGGCCGTCGTCAACGGAGACACCGACATCCTCAACGCCGTCCCCGTGACCGGGGATCTCCAGGGAGGCGGTTGGGCGCTCTGCTCGGCGGATCAGTCCGCCGGGGAGTTCCCCGGGCCCATGGATGACGACGGCACGGGACCCGAGGCGTGGGTCGTCGGCAGCACCACGGGGCCGGGGACCCTGGACCTCGCGAACCTCTCCAACAACGACGTCCCTCCCCTGCAGATGCAGGCACTGGGTTACTCGAGTCTCTGGCTCCTGCGCATCCTGAAGCAGCTCTCGTGGTAGAATCCGTCTTGCGGTGAGACCCTTGTTTGGGGGCTGTTGGCGGAAGGCCTCGCTGACGTGGGCTCTGCTCGGACACCGGACGAAGAGGGGAACAGGAAGAGGAAACCATGGAATCACCGACCCGATCTGCCGTCCTGTGCATT
>NZBA01000036.1 GCA_002686265.1 Planctomycetota bacterium | reverse complement strand
CGAGCCTGGTCTTCCTGGGCGTCTTCGCCCTCCTGTCCCTGCTCGCGCCCGTGCTCCCCCTGCCCTCGCCGGTGACCCTCGACCTCCAGCTCGAGCCCCAGCCGCCCGTCCCGCCCTGGACCGTCTTCGGCGAGGGCGGCTTCGAGCCCGACTACTGGGAGCTCAGCGCCGCCGACGAGCTGCTGGTCGGCGCACGCTGCGCTCTGTTCGGCGACTGGCAGACGGGCCACTGGCTGGGCACCGACGGCAAGGGTCGGGACATCCTCTCGCGCATCGTCTGGGGAAGCCGCACCTCGATCCTGGTGGCCCTGGCCGCCACCCTCTGCAGCTTGGTGATCGGCGTCACCTACGGCGCCCTCTCGGGCCTGATGGGCGGGCGCGTGGACAACCTCATGATGCGCGTGGTCGACGTCCTCTACTCGATCCCGTTCATCTTCCTGGTGATCTTCCTGATCACGCTCGTGAACGAGTACCGCACCGAGCTCGAGGACCGCTTCGGCGTCGACCGCGAGGTCGTTTTCTTCGTGGTCATCGGCGCCGTCTACTGGCTGACCATGGCGCGCGTCGTGCGTGGCCAGGTCCTCTCCCTGCGCAACACCGAGTTCGTGGACGCGGCGCGCGTCATCGGAGCCTCCACCACGCGCATCCTGTTCGTACACCTGGTGCCCAACGTGCTCTCGATCGTGATCGTCTACCTGACGCTCACGATCCCGGCCGTGATGCTCTTCGAGGCCTTCCTGACCTTCTTGGGTCTGGGCATCGAGCCACCCAAGGTCAGCTGGGGACTCCTGGCGGTGGACGGCAGCGAGATGGTCAACCCGGTCCGCATCTACTGGTGGCTGGTGGTCTTCCCGGCCACGGCGATGGCGAGCGCGCTCTTGGCCTTGAACGTGCTCGGCGACGGCCTACGCGACGCCCTCGATCCCAAGCTCCGCGGGAAGGACTGAGCTTGGACACCCCCCTCCTCAGCGTGCGCGACCTCGCGGTCCGCTTCGACACGCCGCACGGCAGCGTGCGGGCGGTGGACGGGGTCTCCTTCGACCTCGCCGAGGGCGAGACCCTGGGGCTGGTGGGCGAGTCGGGGTCGGGCAAGTCGGTCACGAACCTGGCACTCATGGGGTTGATCCCGCGCCCGCCCGGCGTGATCGAGGCGGGCTCGGTGCGCTTCGGCGAACGCGACCTGTTGGCCCTGGCGCCCGAGGAGCTGCGGCGCATCCGGGGAAACGAGATCGCGATGATCTTCCAGGACCCGATGACCTCGTTGAACCCGCTGCTGACCGTCGGCCGCCAGCTCACCGAGGTGCTCGAGGAGCACCGGGGCCTGTCGCGGCGGGAGGCCCGATCTCTCTGCGCCCGCGGCCTCGCAGACGTGGGGATCCCCGAGCCCGAGACGCGCCTGGACTCCTGGCCCCACGAGCTCTCGGGCGGCATGCGCCAGCGCGTGATGATCGCCATGGCGCTGCTGTGCCAGCCGCGTGTCCTGATCGCCGACGAGCCGACGACGGCTCTCGACGTCACGATCCAGGCCCAGATCCTCGAGCTGCTCTCCCGGTTGCAAGAGCGCCACGGAACGGCGATCGTGCTCATCACCCACGATCTCGGCGTCGTGGCGGGCGTGGCGGACCGCGTGCACGTCATGTACGCCGGGCGCCTGGTTGAGGCGGCCGAGACGCACGCCTTGTTCGCCCGACCGGCGCACCCCTATAGCGAGGGCCTGCTCGCGAGCATCCCCTCCTTCGACGGCGATCCGAGCGAGCCCCTGGCCTCGATCGCCGGGCAGCCGCCGGACCTGGCGGAGCTCCCGCCGGGCTGCGCCTTCGCTCCACGCTGTCCCTTGGCCGAAGAGGCCTGCCGCTCTGGGACGCCGCTCCTCGAGCAGGTCGCCGACCCGCGCGCCGCCGCGCCGCGCTACTCGGCCTGCCGCGTGGCTCCCGCGCTCCTCGGACGCCACGCCGCGGGGGAGGCGACGTCGTGAGCCCGCCGTCCCTCTTGAGCGTCCGCGACCTGGCGGTGCACTTCCCCGTCGGTCGCCGCGGGCTCCTCGGTCGCCCGGCACGCTGGCTGAAGGCGGTGGATGGCGTTTCCTTCGACCTCGAGCGCGGGAAGAGCCTGGGGCTGGTGGGCGAGTCGGGCTGCGGCAAGTCGACCACGGCGCGTGCGATCGTCGGCCTGCAGCGCGCCACCGCGGGCTCGGTGCAGCTCGACGGCGTCGACCTGACCCGTCTCGACCGACGCGCCTGGCTCCCCCACCGCCGGCGAGTGCAGATGATCTTCCAGGATCCCTACGCCTCCCTCGATCCGCGCCAGACCGTGGGCTCGATCCTGGCCGAGCCCCTGGCCATCCACGGCCTCGCTCGCCGCCGCGAGCGCCGGCTTCGGGCCATGGCCCTGTTGGAAGCCGTCGGGCTCAACCCGCGCCACGTTGCGCGCTACCCCCACGAGTTCTCCGGCGGCCAGCGCCAGCGCATCGGCATCGCGCGCGCCCTGGCCTTGGAGCCGGAGCTGTTGGTCTGCGACGAGCCGGTGAGCGCCCTCGACGTTTCGATCCAGGCCCAGATCATCAACCTGCTCGAACAGCTGCGACAACGCTTCGGTCTGGCCTACCTGTTCATCGCCCACGACCTCGCGGTCGTGCGCCACCTGTGCGAGCGCGTGGCGGTCATGTACCTCGGCCGCGTGGTGGAAGTCGCCGAGCGCGACCGGATCTTCTCCTCCCCGCGCCATCCCTACACCCGCGCCCTGCTCTCGGCGGTCCCCGTGGCTGATCCCCAGCGGGAGCGCGAGCGCCGCCGCACGGTGCTGCGCGGTGACGTGCCCTCGCCCCTCGACCCGCCGGCCGGCTGTCCGTTCCATCCGCGCTGCCCCGAGCGCGAGCGCGTGGCGGACGATGCCTGCGAGGCGCGCGTTCCGCCACTCGGCCCTTGCGGGGGCGCCCCGGAGCACCACACCGCCTGCCATCTGGAAGCTGGCCTCGAATAGGGGCTCCGTGGACGCGTAGGGCGTGCCTCAGCGCCACGGTCCGCTCCTGGAGCGGACGGTCCGAGGCGTGTAGGATGGTCGCGTGAGCCCTCGACATCTCCTCCGAGCAATGTCCTTCCAAGGAGTATTGCGATGAAACCGCACCGCGGCGCAGTGATTCTCGTACTCGGCATCCTGGGTTTCGTCCTCTGCCCGTTCTGCGGCGTGGCCGCCTGGATCATGGGCAGCAGCGACCTGGCTGCCATCGACGCGGGCTCGATGGACCCCGAGGGGCGCGGCCTGACCCAGGCCGGGAAGCTCTGCGGCATCATCTCGAGCCTGCTCTCTATCCTCTGGATAGGGCTCTTTGTTTTCATGGTCATTGGGGTCTGGATCATCCCATCGTCCTGATCCGGCCACTCGTCGGCCCCGCCGCATCACCCGCCCACTCCGACTCCTCCATGAACTCCACCCAACTCACCCCGCATCGCGGCGTCGTCATCCTCGTGCTCGGAATCCTGAGCTTGCTCCTCTGCTTCGTGTTCGGCATCGCCGCCTGGGTGATGGGCAACGCGGACCTCAAGCAGATGGACGCTGGCCTGATGGACCCCGAGGGACGCGGCCTGACCCAGGCGGGCAAGCTGTGCGGCATCATCGGCCTCGCCCTGAATCTGATTTTGATCTGCTTGAGCCTGTTCCTCGTGTTCTTCGCCGCGGGAGCCTCGGCCGTATCGCACATGTAGCGAGTGCGTTTCTCCGCTCGCGCGAAGGAGGAATCCGTGTCCCCCGAGGCGAGGGCTACGGCCCGGATCGACCATCCCTCCCGGCGCAGGCACACCGAGGAGACCCCTGGTGGCAGATGGGGAGGTTTGATGGTCTCATGGAGGCCGGTGGCGGATCCGTCAACCTCCCCGCCCTCCTGCCCCAACCACGGATTGACAGCATGCGCTCCATCCTCACAGTCGTTGTCTCACTCCTGCTCGTCTCCCAGGCCACGGCACAGCTCGGCAAGCCGGGTGCGCCACTGATAGCCGCGCAGCCCTCCGGCGGCTCCTGGACCGGAGGCAGCGATGACTGCGTCGCGCCCGTTCCGATCGCAGGCCAGGGCCTGTTCACCTTCGACGTGACCAGCGCGACCACGGGCACTGAGGGTCAAAGCGAGACCCTCTGCATGGCCTTCGGGACCTCGGGGATCACCAGCGACGTCTGGTTCTGCTGGAGCGCGGATGCGGACGGCTGCGCGACCCTGAGCGCATGCGGACTGGCGCCCGCCGTCGACACGAAGATCGCGGCCTACCCCGGCTGCGGCTGCCCGGCGCCCGGTAGCGCCCTGGCCTGCAACGACGACGCCGCGTGCACGACGGCCTTCGAATCAGAGATCCAGTGGCCCGTGAGCAACTCGACCACCTACACCCTGCAGGTCGGCACCTTCCCCGGCGGCGCCGCCGGTCCGGGGAGCTTCGACATCACCATCGCGGCCTGTCCCACGCCCGTGCTGAACACCCAGAACGGCCACCACTACCTGGTGGTCGAGAGCGCACCGAGCTGGACCCAGGCGCGGGACGACGCAGCGGCGACCTCGTTCCTGGGCGTGCCGGGACACCTGGTGACCCTGAGCGACGCGGCGGAGGACCAGTGGGTGTACTTCCAGCTCGCCGGCGGCAACCTCGGCAACGCCTGGATCGGCCTCTACCAGGACCAGAGCGCCCCCGACTACTCCGAGCCGGCCGGCGGCTGGCGGTGGGTGACGGGGGAGCCGGTCACCTACCAGAACTGGACGGCCGGCGAGCCCAACGACGGCGCCGGGGCCGAGCACTACGGCGGCTACTGGCCGGCGGATCGGTGGAACGACTACCAGGTCGCCGACGGGGCCGTGGGCCGCTACGTGATCGAGTACGACACGCAGACGGGCACGCCCTACTGCTTCGGTGACGCGAGCGGCGCCACCTGTCCCTGTGGGAACTTCGGCGGCGGCGGAGAGGGCTGCGCCAACTCCACCGGCGCCGGAGCACTCCTGACCGCCACGGGGAGCCAGGACGCCGTGGCCGACGACCTGCAGTTCGAGCTCCGCCAGGCCCTCCCGAGCCAGCCGGCCCTGCTCTTCTCCGGCCTGAACGCCGTCAACGGCGGCATGGGCCTCTCCTTCGGCGACGGCTTGCGCTGCGCCGGCGGGAGCGTCAAGCGCCTCGGCGTGCGGGTGCCCGACGCCGCCGGGACGGCCCACTGGGGCCCCGGCCTGGCCGCCCTCGGCCAGTGGGGCCCGGGCGACGTGCGCTTCTTCCAGGGTTGGTACCGGGACCCCGTGGGGAGCTCCTGCGGCACGAACTTCAACCTCTCGAACGGGGTCGAGGTCTCCTTCTGGCCCTAGGGGGCGCTCAGCGTCCGCGCGCCTGGAGCAGGGCCAGCTCGAGGCGCCCGGCGAAGGGTGAGCCGGCGGCGCGCAGGGTCTCGAGCTGGCTCTCGGCGCCCTCGAAGGTCCCGCCGTGGACGTGGGCCAGGCCCAGGCGGAAGAGGGTCTCCTCGTCGGTGGGATCGGCCTCCAAGAGGACCGCGTACTCGCGCTTGGCGGCGGCGACGTCCCCGCCGCGGTGCAGGAGGATCGCCAGGGTGCGCCGGGCGGGGAGGTGCTCGGGGTCCGCGTCGAGGGCCCGCCGCAGGGCGTGCAGGGCCTTCGCGTCGCGCCGCGAGCCGGCGTGGATCGACCCCAGGCGGAACCAGGCCTCGGCGTTGTCGGCGTCGAGAGCGACGGCGCGCTCGAACTCGCCCCGGGCCCGCTCGAGCTCGCCGCGCTTGCCGTACAGCATGCCCATCGCCGCGTGGGAGAGGGCGTCGCCGCGGTCCAGGGACAGGGCGCGCTCGAGGTGCGCCCCCGCCTCCTCGAGGTTCCCGAGCATCATGTGCGCGAGCCCCAGCCCGCGCGAGGCGGGCACCGAGTCGGGCTCCAGGCTCAGGGCGTGCTCGTAGGACTCGATCGCCTGGAGGTGGCGGCCCTCCCGCGCGAGGTCGTCCCCCAGGGCCAGGTTCGAGCCCGCCAACCCCAGGCTGGCCTCGTCGCGCTCGGCGCCCTCCGCGCCCCCCGTGACGCCCAGGCGCCGCAGGTACTCGGCGGTCATCCCCACGTGGCCCGCGTCGCGCAGGCGGTGGGCGATGCCGAGGACGTCGTGGACTCGGGGGCGGGCGAGCCAGCGGCCGGGGAAGGGCGCCGCCGCGGCGCGCACGTCCGCCGCGTCCCGCTCGGTCCCCGCCGCGTCCGCGAGGAGCGTGTCGACGTCGGCCGGGCCGCGATAGAGCACCGCCAGCCGATGAGATTCGTCCACCAGCAGGCCGGTGGGCAGGGCCAGCTCGCGCTGGGGATCGAGCACCTCCCCGCTGACCGTCTCCACGACGTCGAGCAGCTCACCCTCGGCCCAGCCGCGCTCGAAGGGCCAGGAGATCCGATCGAGGAGCTCCTCGGCGTCCGCGCGGTCCTCGGGCAGGTCCGCCGAGAGGGCCAGGACACGCAGGCCCGCGGCCTCGACCTCGCTCGCCCGTTCGGCGAGCTCCGCCAGCTCGACCCGGCAGGGGGCGCACCAGCTCGCCCACAACAGGATCAGGGCGCGGCCCTCCTGCGCGGGCTGGAACCAGGTCGGCAGTCCGCCCTCGTCGACGTAGGCCAGACGAGGCAGCGGCACGCGCGCCGAGAGAGGGGTGCGCAGGCCGACGGGCGGCGAAGCGGGAGGAGGTGCCCCCCGGTCCAGGGCGACGCCGCGCCCCACGGGCAGGGGCCGCGCCCGGCCACTCCCCTGCACGAGCAGGAAGCGACCGCCGACCTCCACGCCCTCGAAGGTCTCCGCCCGCCCCCCGGGCCAGACCACGCGCACCTCGTCGAGGGCCCGGTCGGTTCCCAGGCCGAAGTGCAGCCACTTGCTCGACTGGCCCAGGAAGCCGTCGCCCGCGTGGACCGTCCGCACGAGGGTGCGGTCGGAGGCCGCCGGCCGCACCTCGACCCGCGCGCCGATGCCGTCGCGGTTGGCGGTGGTGCCCTCAAGGCGCAGGGCGACCCAGCGGTGCCCCGGCTCCCCGGCCCGCGCCGAGCGGTTGTGCAGGAACCGCAGGCGGGGGCCGCTGCGGTTGGTCACCCACAGGTCGAGGGAGCCGTCCTGGTCCCAGTCGACGACCGCCAGGGCCCGGCCGTCGTCGGCGAAGTCCAGACCGCTCACCGCCGAGATGTCGGCGAACTCGCCCTCGCCCAGGTTCAGGAAGCAGGTGTTGCGCTCACGGCCGCTCCACGAGTGCCCCTGGCGGATGAGGCGGTACATCGCCGCCCAGCCGTCGAGGTAGCTCTGCTCGGGCGGGGCCCCGGCGGTCGAGGGTGAGTGCGACACGACCTGCCGCCAGAAGAAGCTTCACAAGTCACCGGGGTCCTCGTTGGTCACCATGCCGTTGGCGACGTAGATGTCCTCGAGGCCGTCGTTGTTGATGTCGACGAACTTCGAGGCCCACGACCACAGGGCCATGGTCACTCCGCTCGCCTCGCTCACGTCCTCGAACGTCCCGTCGCCGCGGTTGACGAACAGGGAGTTGCCGCGCGCGTGCCGCTGGAACTCGGCCCGCGTGCCCGCGTCCGCGCTCTGCTTGAAGCGGCGCTGGTAGGCGATGCGGTTGCCCGCCGACGAGAACATGTTCCCTACGTAGAGATCGAGGTCGCCGTCGACGTCCACGTCCGACCAGGCCACCGACATGCCCGCCGAGACGTCCTCCACGCCCGCCTGGGGTGCGACGTCGGTGAAGCGGCCGCGGTCGTTGCGATAGAGGTTGTTGCGCCCGTAGTCGTTGGCGACGTACAGGTCCGCGTCCCCGTCCGCGTCGTAGTCGACCCAGGCCGCCGCGAAGCTGAAACGGCGGTTGTTGCGCTCGAGGCCGACGGCCAGGGTGGCGTCGGTGAAGGTGAAGTCCCCCTCGTTGCGCAGGAACAGGTTGGGCGGGCCGTTGTTCGCGTCGTGGTAGGGCAGGGGCGCGGTGTCGCGCGCCTCGCTGTAGCGGCACAGGTAGAGGTCGAGGTCGCCGTCGCCCTCGGCGTCCGCCGCCGCCATGGCGTAGACGATCGTCGCGTCGAAGGTCGTCTCGAGGGTGAAGCGCCCGGTCCCGTCGTTGGAGTGGATCGAGATCGGGTCCGTGGCGACGACCAGGTCCTGGTCGCCGTCCCCGTCGAGGTCGCACAACAGCGCGCTGTGGGTCGGGTCGATGTAGTCGGCCCCCGAGCGCGCCGAGGCGTCGAGCGCCGTCCCGTCCGCCTGCTGGACGTAGAGCCTGTTGGGCAGTCCGCCGACCTGGCAGACGTAGAGGTCCTCGAGCCCGTCGCCGTCCACGTCTCCCACGGCGAGTCCCTCGAACCCCAGGAACGAGACGCCGGTCGCCCGGTCCAGGCGCTCGCTCCACGAGCGGATGCCGGGCAGGAGCTGGTCGCGGTAGGAGGGATTCGCTCCCAGAACGGCCTCGGTGCAATCGGCGAACCAAGGCTCCCCGATCGTCGTGCGCACGACCTCCTCGAAGGCGGTGACCTGGACGCTGCGCAGGAGCGGCTCGCCGCCGGGGCGCGCCCCCCAGCGACAGAACCAGCGGCCGTCCTGCTGGACGCCGGTGGTCGGATCCGAGGCCGAGGTGCGCGCGGCCACCGTCGTCAACCACTCACCGTCGTCGCCGCGGTTGACGGCGATGATCTTGAGCTTCGCGCGCGCAGGAGCGAGCTCAGGCCAGGGCGAGCAGAGGTCCTCGATGGCGCTCACCAGGCCGCGCGGACCCTCGTGCAGGAGGAGCATCGCCTCTCCGCCGGGGATGATCCCGCGCGTGGCGCGCACGCCGCCCGCCGCGTAGGTCTCCTTCAACAGGTCCGGGCGCAGATCGGAGCAGCGGAAGGCCAGGTCGAGGAAGGGCTCGAGGGACTCCGGGGTCCCCCGGGCGGGGCCGGCCAGGATCTCCGCCAGCTCGCCCAGGCGGGCGCCGGCGGCCTCGCTGAAGACCTCGCTCTCCCATCCGTCCCGCGCGGGGTCGAGGTCCTCGTGCGCCGCTGTCGCGTCGATGAGCGACGTGCCCGAGTCCACCTCGTCCACGGACCCCGAGTCCTCCTCGTCCACGGACTTCGGATCGACAGCCGCGGGACCGCCCTCGAGGCCGGCGATCCAGACCAGCGCCAGGGCGGCACAGGCCAGGGTCACGCCGATCCCCAAGAGGTCGCGGACCGCACCGCGGCGGCGGCGGTGGACTGCGGGTCGGTAAGGGATGAGCATGGTCCTGCGCCTGGGGGGACGGTTCCCAGGCCGAAGGATACCCCACGCGAGGTCGCCGGGAGGGGAGCGCGCCCGCGGCGGGCAGATGCTACCATCCCCGCGTTTCGCACCTCACTCGACCGCTCCAGCGGAGCCTGCACGCCGACCGACCCATGACTCAATCCCTGAACGACATCGCCCTCGACCTCGTCGCCCCCCAGAAGGGCATCCTGGCCGCCGACGAGAGCACCCCGACCATCGCCAAGCGCCTCGCGAGCGTGGACGTGCCCAACACGGAGGACCAGCGTCGGGACTATCGGGAAATGCTCTTCACCAGCGAGGGGGGCAATGAGTTCATCAGCGGCGTGATCCTCTTCGACGAGACCCTCCGCCAGGACGCCCTCGACGGCCGCCGCCTGGCGCACATCCTCAGCGAGCAGGGCATCCACCCCGGCATCAAGGTCGACAAGGGCGCCAAGTCCCTGGCGGCGGCGCCGGGCGAGACGGTGACCGAGGGCCTCGACGGCCTGCGCGAGCGCCTGAACGAGTACGCGGAGCTGGGCGCGCGCTTCGCGAAGTGGCGCGCGGTGATCACGATCGGCGACGACATTCCCAGCGAGACCTGCATCGCGACCAACGCTCACGCTCTCGCGCGCTACGCGGCCCTCTGCCAGGAGGCCGGCCTGGTCCCGATCGTCGAGCCCGAGGTCCTGATGGACGGCGCCCACGACCTCGCGCGCTGCGACGAGGTGACGCGCCGGACCCTGAGCCGCACTTTCGAGCAACTCGCCCTGCAGCGTGTCGCGCTCGACGGCATGCTGCTCAAGCCCAACATGGTGATCGCCGGCAAGGACTGTGCGGAGCAGGCCGGTGTCGAAGCGGTGGCCGACGCGACCGTCGCCTGCTTCCTCGACACCGTCCCAGCCGAGGTCCCCGGAATCGTGTTCCTCTCCGGAGGCCAGACCGAGGAGCAGGCCACGACTCACCTCTCGGCCATGAACCAGCGCCATCCCGACCTGCCCTGGCAGCTCTCGTTTTCCTACGGCCGGGCCCTGCAGGCCTCGGCCCTCGCAGCCTGGGCCGGCTCGCGCGACCGCTTCGCCCAGGGGCAAACCGCCTTCCTGCACCGCGCGCGCATGAACGGCGCGGCGCGCAGCGGCGCCTACACGGCAGGGATGGAGGCCGCGGGGGTCTGATCCCCACTCAGCCCTTCCGTCTCGGCCCGCGCGGGCTTTCTCGAAATGCCCGGGTCGCGGCGGCGCACGAGGGGCTGCTCCCCGCCCCCCGATTCGCCATGCCGCCGCCCCGCCCCTCACTTCTTCCGACTTCCCGCCGATGACCTGGGGAATCGTCCCGCTCCTGATCGCCGCCGTTCTCCTGCTGGGAGCCCTCATCGTCGGAGGCCTCCTGATCGTGCTCGGCTCGCGGCGGCGGACCGGCGACTCGCGCCCGTCGCACCGGCTCGCCAAGGGGTTGCTGGCCCTGGCCGCCATGGTCGCCGGCGCACTCGCCGTGCTACGAAGCGCACCAGTAGTGGAGCTGGTGGAGCTCCGCCTGGAGACCGAGCCCGGCCTACCGGCCGAAGTGTGGATCGACGGCCTGCTCCAAGGTCATGCCCCCCTGACGCTCACGACTGAGGACCTGCGCCCGCTGCTGGTGCCGATCGACGAGATGGAGCCCCTCATCGCAGCCGACAGGATCGGTAGGCACCACTGTCCGGGGCGGCGATGCCCCAACGTCATCGGGATGCGCTACAACTTCCACTCCGTCCCCGTCGAGCGCCCCGACGGCTCGCAGGACTGGGTGATCCACAAGAACGACCTGGCCGGTGGACGAACCGCGGCGCTGCGGGTTGAGCTGCGCGATGCCCAGACCGGAGAGACGATCCCCTTCCGCCGTGACGAGTGGGCGCGCGACCGCATTCTGAACGTTCATCGCTACGAACACACCTTCCTCTTCGGTCCATCACGGCGGATCGACTTCGACGCGCGCTGAGGGCGCGCCGTGTCCCTGGGTTCGCGGGTCAGCGGCCCACGAGGAAGTGGACCACGTCGCTCTCGCGCATGACGTAGTCACGCCCCTCGACGCGCAGTTTCCCGGCGGCCTTGATGGCGGCTTCGCTCTCGTGCTCGACGAGGTCCGCCACCGAGTAGACCTCGGCCTTGATGAACTTCTTCTCGAAGTCGGTGTGGATGCGACCGGCGGCCAAGGGGGCGCTGTCTCCCTGCAGGATGGTCCAGGCCTTGATCTCCTTCTCGCCGGCGGTGAAGAAGGTCTGCAGGCCGAGGAGGTCGTAGGCCTCCGAGATCAAGCGCGGCAGGCTCAGTTCCTTGACTCCCAACTCGCCCATGAACAGCTCGCGGTCGTCGGCCTCCATCGAGCGCAGCTCGCACTCGATGTCGCAGCACAGGGCGATAGAGCCGGCGCCGCTGGCGGCGGCGTGCTCGGCCACCGCACGCGCGAGTTCCCCCTCCCCCGCCAGGTCGTCGTCGCCCACGTTGGCCACGTACAACACCGGCTTGGTCGTCAGCAGGAAGAGCGGTCGCAGGGCTTCGGCCTCGGTCGGTTTCCAGGGAAGAGCGGAGAGCAGGCCGCCTTCCTCCAGCTGGGCCGCGGCGCGCTGGAAGACGTCCCGCTGGAATCGGCTCGCATCGTCGCCCGCCCGCGCCTTCTTGGCCACGCGCTCGCGGTTGCGCTCGACCGTGTCCAGGTCCGCCATGCACAGCTCGAGCTCGAGGGTCTCGATGTCCCCGGTCGGATCGACGGGCCGCTCTCGCCCGAGATCGGCTCGCTCGAAGCACTGCACGACGTGCAGGATGGCGTCTGCCTCCTTGGCGGTGCCGAGGAACTTGTTGCCGAGGCCCTCGCCCTTGTAGGCGCCGGGCGCGAGAGCCGGAATGTCCATCACCGACAAGTCCGCGGGAACGATCTTGTCGGTCTCGATGAAGCCGTGGATCACCTCGAGGCGCCCGTCAGGTACGGCCACGACCGAGCGCTGCGGCTCGGTCGTGCTGAAGGCGTAGGGCGCGGGAACGGAGCCGAAGCCGGTCAGGGCTTCGAAGAGGGTGGTCTTGCCCACGTTGGGCAGGCCGACGATACCGCAGGCGAGGCTCATGTCGTCTCCGTCAGCGCGCGAGGGCCACGCAGTCGATCTCGATCAGGGCGCCCTTGGGCAAGCGCGCCTCGATGCAGGCTCGCGCGGGCGGCGCGTCGCCCTCGAAAGTGCGCGCGTAGACCTCGTTCACGGCGGCGAAATCGGCTAGGTCGGCCAGGTAGACGTTGCACTTCAACACACACTCGATCCCTGAGCCGGCGGCCTCGAGCACGGCGCACAGGTTGGCGAGGACGCGCTCCGCCTGCGCCGTAACGTCCCCCTCCACGAACTCCCCGCTGGCGGGGTCGAGACCGATCTGCCCGGAGCAGTGGACGAGCCCGCAGGCGACGACGGCTTGGCTGTAGGGACCGAGGGCGTCGGGAGCGTCGGGAGTGTGGACGGCGCGGCGGTCGCTCATGGATCGGCGGAGGCGATGGGTCAGGACGCGAAACGCTCGCGCAGGGCGCGCGCCACCTTGGGCGCGACGAAGGGAGAAACATCCCCTCCCATGGAGGCGATCTGGCGCACGAGGGTGCTCGAGATGTGGGTCAAGGCCGGCGAAGGGGCGAGCAGGATCGTATCGATGCCCCCGTCGAGCTCACGGTTCGTGCGAGCCATCGAGACCTCGTAATCGAAGTCCGCGCCACCGCGCACGCCGCGCACGATCACCGAGCAGCCGAGCGTCCTACAGGCCTCGACCAGCAACCCTTCGATCACGCACACCTCGACCCCGGAGAGATCGGATGTCACCTCGCGCGCGAGAGAGGCGCGCTCGGCGGCGTCGAAGAGCTGCTCCTTCTCCGGATGAACCGCCACGCCCACGACGACGCGCCCGAACAACTCCCGCGCGCGCCCGACGAGGTCCTGGTGCCCCAGGGTGAGCGGGTCGAAGGTCCCGGGGAAGAGAGCGGCGGTCTGCTTGGGAGCCATGGCGACCAGAGTCTAACCGGGGGCCCGCCGCTAGCGTGCAAGACCCGTCCGAGACCGGACGGCGCGGGAGCAGGCCGAGGGCGCGCAGGCCTAGCGCGTAACCAACGCCGCCCCCGCGCGGTCCCCCCTCGCGTGACCGAACGCGCCGCAGATCACGACCGCGCCGGAGACGGACGGACCGGCCCCCGCCCGCGCCGCCCACTGCTAGCGGTCGGCGCGATCCTGGCCGGGGGAACCCTGGCGGGTGGGATCGGCTCCACGGCCGGGTGGATGGTCGCCGGTCTGGCCTGCCTCCTCGTCTGGCGCAGCCGAGCCGCTCCGTGGCTGATGCTGTTCTGCCTGGCGGGTCTGCGCTCGGCGGCGACGGCGGTGGAACCGGTCGATCCCACCACGGGCGTGTGGAGTGAGCTGCGCCACGGCGAGCACACCGTCGGACGCCTGCAGAGCGGCGGCGAGACCTGGTCGGTAACCCCCGGCCTGATCACTCCCGGCGAGCGCGTACGGCTGCTGGTCGCCGGACCGGGCGTGCGAGCGGCCCGCGGACCCGTAGCCCCCTCGACCGGCGGGAGCGTGCCGCGCCGGCTCCTGCCGGACCAGATCCAGCGCCTCGCACCGGCCTCCGAACGCCTCCCCGCCCGCCTCGCGCGCGCCATCGCCGCCCTACGCACCACGGCCCTCGAGCGCCTCGAAGGCCTCGCGGATCCGCGCACCCGCGGCCTGTGCGCGGCCCTGCTCCTAGGCGAGCGCGGCGCGCTCGAGCCGCGCCTGACGGACCTTTTCACGCGCACCGGAACGCGCCACGTCCTCGCGGTCAGCGGTCTGCACGTCGGACTGGTGGCGCTCCTGTTCGTCTGGCCGGCGGGCTCCGCCCTCGCCTTCTGCGCCGCCCGCGGGCGAGGTCGCACGCTCTGGTGGCGCGCCCTGGCCGCCCCCGAGATCTGGCGCGCCCTGCTGCTCTCGCTCTTCGCTCCCCTGGCCGGGGCTGCCGCTCCGGTGGTGCGCGCCAGCCTGGCCCTGGCCCTGGGCCAGCTCGCCCCGCGCCTGGGCGGCCGGCGCCCGGACGCCCTCTCGCTGTGGGCCCTAGCGGCCAGCGTCGAGCTCCTGGCCCGACCCGCGGCCCTCGCCAGCCCGTCCCTGCTGCTCTCCTACGCCGCCACCGGAGGCCTGATCTGCGCCGGGCGCGGGACGGTCGCGACCCTGCGCGGAGCCCTGCCTGGCGGTGGGCGTATCGCCGGCGTCGGGCGCCTGGGACGGCGCCGGCCCTTGTGGGGTCGCGTCCTCGCCCAGCGTCTGGTCGACGCCCTCTCCGGCGGGGTCGGCCTTTCGATCGCCGCCACCCTCGCCACCCTGCCCTTCGTCTGGACGCGCTTCGGAGAGTGGAGCTGGGTCGGAATCCTGCTGACGCCCTTGATGCTGCCCTCCCTGGCCCTCCTGCTCTTGAGCGGTTGGCTGTGGCTGATCCTGCCCGTGGGCGGGCTCGAGCTCCTCCTGGACCTGGGGGCTGCCGTCTTGGTGGCGATCGCGGAGCTCGGCGACAGCCTGCCGGCGACCCCCGCTCCCCTGCCGCCGCGCCCGTTCCTTCTACTCGCCGCCACCTGCGCCGGCTCCCTGGCGTGGCTGGGCGGCGTGCGGCGCGCGGGGCGGGCGAGCGCCGTGGCCTGGGGACTCGCACTCCTTCCGTGGACCCGCGGGCCGAGCGGCCTGGAGGTCTGGGCCCTCGACGTCGGCAACGGAACCGCCGTCTGCCTGCGGGCTCCGGGCGAGGACTGCTGGCTGTTCGACGCCGGCTCGCGGGATCGGCCCGGCGTCGCCCGCTCCGCCCTCGCACCGGCCCTCGCCGCGTGGGACGTCGGGGCGCTCTCGGTCGTGCTCTCCCATCCCCACCGCGACCACGACGGAGCCCTCGACTGGGTCGTCGAGCGCTACCCGCCGCGCACCTGGGCGGGCGCCCTGCCGCCACGGCTCGCCCGGCGCCTGCCCCCCGCGGCGCGGCGCACGGACCTCCTGCGCGGCAGCCTCGATCTGCTGCGGCCCGCGGCCGAGGACGGCGGGCTCTCCCTGACCCTCCTGCGCGGCAAGCCGGGAGACGGCAACGAGGGATCGCGCAGCCTGGAGGTCGGGTGGGCAGGAGAACGCCTCCTCTTGTGCGGCGATGCGGACGCCGACGGGCTCGAGGCCTTGCTGGCGCGCGGGGAGCTCGTCGGCCCCCACGCGCGGCTCCTGTTGCCGCACCACGGAGCCGACTCCGATTGGCTGGGGCGGCTCCTGGTGGCCTCCGACCCGCGCGCGGTCTGGGTGAGCGCCTCGCAGCGCCCGCCCGCCGCCGACGAGCTCGAACGGCGCGGTGTCCCGTGGAGCTGCACCGCCGACGCGGGCCCCTTGCTCTACTCGGATCCCGAGCCCGCCGCGGCCGCCTCGGGAGCCGGCGGTCCGAAGCGACTCTCGAGCAGGCCCAAGTAACCCTGAAGGGCCGTGCGCTGCATGTAGAACTCCAGACCCCGCAGGGCGCCGAGCTCCTCGCCGCCGCCGGCCCGCCCGGGACCGCCGTGCACCATCCCCGGCAATACGATGCCCGGCGGCAGAGACTGGCCGGCCGTGCGGTCGCTGCCGATCCAGATCCGGCCGTGCCAGGGCGCAAGCCCGCGCACGACGCTCTCGGTCCAGTCGGCGTCGTTGCTGTAGACGCTCACGACCAGCCCGCCGCCCCCGCGCGAGACGAGCTCGACCGCCTCGCCCGCGGAGCCGCTGTAGGGCAGGATCGTCGCGACCGGACCGAAGACCTCCTCGTCGTGCAGGATCTCGGCCTCGCGGTCGCGGGCCACGAGGAGCGTCGGAGCGACGAACCAGCCGCGCTCCCGGAGAGGCGCGGTACCCCCGCAGGCGATTCCCGCCACCTCCGCCAGGCGGCCGATGCCGGCACGGACGTCCTCGAACTGCGCACGGCTCGAGAGCGGTCCCATGCGCGTCTCGCGCTCGCCCGGATCCCCCACCCGCACTCGGCCCAGTTCGGCCACGAGGTCGGCGGTGACCGCCTCCACGCGCTCGGCGGGGACCAGGATGCGCCGCACGGCGGTGCACTTCTGGCCCGTCTTCTGGGTCATGTCGAGGGCGACGTTGGCCAGGAACAGGCCGTAGGTCTCGCTCTCATCGTCCACATCCGGCGCGAGGACGGCGGCGTTGAGCGAGTCCGCCTCGATGTTCACGCGCGCGTTGGAGCGCACCAGGTTCGCGTTCCCCTTGAGCTTGGCCCCGGTGGCGGCCGAGCCGGTGAAGGCCAAGCAGTCCTGGGCACCGAGGTGCTCGAGCAGGTCGCCGACCCCGCCGCAGAGGAACTGGAAGGAGCCCTCGGGCAGGACTTCGGACTCGACGATGGTGCGCGCCACCTCCCAAGCGAGGAGCGCCGTGGAGGTCCCGGGTTTCTCGATCACCGCCACCCCGGCCAAGAGAGCGCAGGCCATCTTCTCCAGCATTCCCCAGCTGGGGAAGTTGAAGGCGTTGATGTGTACCGCCACGCCGGTGCGCGGCACCCAGACGTGCTGCCCGCTGAAGCGCGGCGTGCGTCCCAGGGGCATCGGTCCTCCGTCGACGAGGTGCGCTCGCTCTCCGAGGTCGCGCGCGAAGTAGGCGTAGGCCGCGAGGGTGGAGGTCGCTCCGTCGATGTCGAACTTGGCGTCGCCGCGGGTGGAACCGCCGTTGCGCCTCGCGACCTCGATCAACTCCTCGCGGCGGCCGTGCAGTGCGGTGGAGAGTCGCTTGAGGAGCTGCCCGCGGGCGGGAAAGGAGAGCGCGCGCAAGCCCGGGCTGCCCAGCGCCCGGGCGTGCTCGACGACGGCGGCGAAGTCGATGCCGGTGCTGTCACAGGCGGCGATGGGCTCCTCGTTGGTGGGATCGTGGATCTCAACCGGCGTGCCGCTGCCCTCGACCCACGCTCCCTGTACGTAACTGGAGAGTCTCTGCATGGGCGAGAGGATAACGGAGGCGGACCTCGTGCCGCCGCCCGGGGCGCGGCGAAACTCGTGCCGGGAGAGGAAGATCGGGACGGGCGCGAACCGCTACCCTGCTCTCATGGACGCATTCCCCACGGCGCGGCGCCGCGCCCCTCGCGCCTGGGAGGCCGTGGCATGAGCGACCTCCCTCCCTCCCGCGCTCACCTCGACACCGAGCGCGCCCATCCCGCGAGCGCCGGGCTCGATCGCATGAGCGTCGCGGCCGCCTTCGACTGCATGAACGCCCTCGACGCAGGCATCGCCACCGCGGTGGCCGCGGCGCGCGAGGACATCGTGGCCGTGATCGAGCTCGTGCGCGAGCGCCTGAGCGCGGGCGGCCGGCTGGTCTACGTCGGCGCCGGCACGAGCGGGCGCCTGGCGGTCCTCGACGCGGTCGAATGCCCACCTACCTTCCAGAGCGACCCCGAGCGCGTCCAGGCTGTGATCGCCGGGGGAGCGGCTGCCCTGACCGGGGCCGTCGAGGGCGCCGAGGACGAACGCGACGGCGCGCGAGCGGAGCTCGACGCGCGCGGCATCGGCCGCGGCGACGTGGTGTTCGGCATCTCGGCCGGCGGCACGACGCCCTTCGTGGAGGGCGCCCTCGACCACGCGCGAACGCGCGGCGCGGCGACGGTCTTCTTCGCCTGCGTTTCGAGCGCGGAGGTGCCCGACCGTGCCGATTTCTCGATCCGCGTCCTGACCGGGCCGGAGGCGCTGGCGGGCAGCACGCGCCTCAAGGCGGGGACGGCGACCAAGCTGGTCCTGAACGCCGTCTCGACCTTGGCCATGGCGGGCTTGGGCAAGGTGTACGGCAACCGCATGGTCGACGTGAACACGCTCTCCAACGTCAAGCTGCGCGACCGCGGCATCCGGCTCGTCTGCGAACTGTGCGACCTCGACCGCGCGCAGGCCGCGCGGCAGCTCGATCGAGCCCGGGGAAGCGTCAAGCTGGCGGTGCTGATGGAGCGCCACGATCTGGATCCGGGCCCCGCCCGCGAGCGCCTCGCCGCGGCCGGCGGCGACCTCAGCCGGGCCCTCGCGTGAACGCCGCGGGGCCCCGGAAAGCACCTTCCCTCCCAGAATCGGCCAAGGGTCGCGGTGAGAGCCGAAATGGCCCGGGTTTCCGCTACGGACGCCGTCCGGACGGGTCGAATGAACAATCGTCGTGGTTGTGGAAGTGGACCTGATGGACGTGTTCGTGCGCTTCGGCGTGGCCCTGGCCGTCGGGCTCATGATCGGGCTCGAGCGCGGCTGGTCAGGACAACAGGGCGAAGAGCACGCCAACGTCGGCGGACTGCGCACCTTCGGCCTGATGAGCCTGTTGGGAGCGCTGTGGAGCCTGCTGGCGACCGCCCTCGATCACTCCGCCCTGCTCGGCTTCGGCTTCCTGGCCCTGGCCGGACTGTTGACCACGGCCCACGTCCTGCAGGTGCGCGAGGACCACGATCTGGGCGTCACGACGACCGTGGCATCCCTGGTGACCTTCGCCCTGGGCGCCCTGGCGATGTCCGGCGAGTTGGTCGTGGCCTCCGCCGTGGCCGTGATCACGACCGTGCTGCTGGGCCTCAAGCCGACGCTGCACGGCCTCGTCGAGCGCATCGAGCGGCGCGAGATCCACGCCGCCTTCAAGCTGCTGTTGATCTCGGTCGTCATGCTGCCCGCACTCCCCAACCGCGGCTTCGGCCCGGGCGAGGCCCTCAACCCCTACGCGATCTGGTGGCTGGTCGTCCTGATCGCGACGATTTCCTTCGCCGGCTACCTGGCGGTGAAGCTCGCCGGCCCGCGAGTCGGCGTGGCCCTCACCAGCCTCTTCGGCGGCCTCGCCTCCTCCACCGCCGTGACCCTCAGCTTCTCGCGCCTCGGCCGGGCGAATCCCGGCATGGCGCGCATCCTCGCCGCGGGCATCGTCTTCTCCTCGGCGATCATGTTCCCGCGCGTGCTGGTCGAGGTGAGCTTGGTCGGCCGCCCGCTCGTGAGCGAGCTGGCGACCACCCTGGCGGTGATGATGGTCATCTGCATCCTCCCCGGTCTGCTCCTGCTGCGCTCGGGCGGGAGCGGCGGCGAGGAGGGAGAGCTGAAGCTGCGCAACCCATTCGAGCTGGGTACCGCCCTGAAGTTCGGCGCCCTGATCGCCTCGATCATGCTGCTCGCCAGCACCCTGCACGACGAGTTCGGTGACCGCGGGATCTACATCCTGGCCGCCATCTCCGGCTTGACCGACGTGGACGCCATCACCCTCTCCCTTTCGCGCATGGCGGGCGACGAGTTGGAGCTGACGGTGGCGCGCAACGGCATCCTGTTGGCGGTGATGGTGAACACCCTCACCAAGGGCACGCTGGCCATGATCCTGGGCGGCGTGCGCGTCGGTGTGCGGGTGCTGTCGGCCCTGCTGGTGGCCATCGCCGGCGGCGCGGCGGCCTTGTACTACCTCTGAACCGCGCCGGTTCGTGCCATGCGCAGGCGCACGCCGTGCAGAACGCGCTCCCAGTCGAATGCAGGCCCCGGATCCGTCTTGCGGGAGGTGACGTGGTAGTGGCCGAGGATGCCGCGGAAGGCTGCCAGCTCCGCCGGCGCCAGAGCGTCGGTGCGCACGCGCCCGGAGGCGTCGCGGGGAGCGTCGGGCAGCAGGCCCGGCAGCTCCGTGCAGAGGCCCGCGAGGAGCCGGACGAGGGAGTCGTACTGCTCGGCGGTGAAGTCGAACTGCACGAGCTCGGTACCGTGGATCACGCCGCGCTGCAAGGCCGGGCGGGCAGTCCAGCCCTCGAAACCGGCCGTGCGCAGCCCGCCGTCCCCGAAGCGCTCGGGGATGGTGACTCGCGTCCCGCCGTCCACCGAGGCGTACCACTCGTCTAGCTCGCCGATGCGCGCGGGGGCGCGCGCTCCCCACTGAGCGATTTCCACGCCGAGAGAACGCGAGTTCGCAACGGCCGCGTGCCAAGCTGTATCGCGCACGTCGAGGGTCTGATAGATCGTCCCGTCGAGGTCGAGCAAGAAGTGCACCGAGAGTCCGCGCCGGCGGTGCAAGACGTCGAAGCAGGTGCGGCTCGTGCCGCACACGTCATAGTGAAGGACGAACTGATCGACGGTTCGAGCGAGGGCCTCGCGATCAGCGGAGCCGGGGGCGACGACCACGCGCTCCCCCCTGCGGCGGCCGGGAAGGTAGCGGCGACCGGAGGCGCGGTCAGCGTGCTCGGGAGGCGCCTGGGAATCGAACGCCGTCGCCGTCGCATCGTATCCACCCGGGTCGTTCCAGGTCACGACCGGGGCTCCGATCCAAACCGGGCGGCCGCAGACGACGATCGACTCCCCAGGGGTCGGGAGCGGGGCCGTCCTGGGAGCGGCACAGGCTCCCGCGAGCACCACCGCGGCGACGGCGAGCCCCCGCGACGGGACCGTTGATCCGTTTCCCCGGGAGTGTGCGTGTCTCATCTCGGCGGCGAGCATGGCGCCCGCGCTCGCCGGCGGCAAGCGAGGTCGATCTCCGACGGCGGTTTCCGGTCACCGCGGGCGCCGGGCGCGGTCCAAGGGAGTGTGAAAGCCGTCCGCGTCCATGGAGCCTGCCTCGCGGGCGTCGCCGCGCAACTCGTGACCGTGGAGGCGCGCTTCGAGCCCGCCGATCGGCAGCAGACCGAGGTCCTGATCACCGGCCTGCCCGACGCGGTCGTGCGCGAGAGCCGCGGGCGCGTCCTCTCGGCCTTGAAGGAAAACGGCCTGGGGTTGCTGGGTGGCCGCCTGCACCTCAACCTCGCCCCCGCCGCGCGCCGCAAGAGCGGGGAGACCCTCGACCTGCCGATGGCCCTGTGCGCCGCCGCCGCCACGGGGCACCTCGACGGCCGCGCCTTGAGCACGGCCCTGTTCGTGGGCGAGCTGGGCATCGACGGGCGCCTGCACGGTGTCCCCGGCGGCCTGGCGGCCGCGACCGCCGCCCGTGAGGCGGGCCTGCCGAGCCTCGTCGCCCCCACGGCCACGGCGTGCGAGGCGGCCTGCCTGCCGGGCATCGAGGTCTGCGCGGCCGAGCACCTGGCCCAGGTCGTAGCCCACGTCAGCGGCCGGCGCACCCTTGCGGCCTGCCACGCACCGGCCGACGAGCTCCCGCCCGTCGCCGGCACCAGCCTGGATGAGGTCCGCGGCCAACCCACCGCCAAGCGCGCCCTCACCGTTGCCGCCGCCGGTGGCCACCCGATCCTGCTCCTCGGCCCACCGGGAGTCGGCAAGACCATGCTGGCGCGGAGCATGCTGCGCCTACTCCCGCCCCCCGACCTCGAGGAACGGATCGAGATCACCCGCTGCCTGTCGGCCGCCGGACGCTGGCCGGGGGGGCTCGTGCGCAGTCGCCCGTTCCGGGCGCCGCACCACACGACCAGCTACGCCGGGTTGATCGGCGGCGGCCAGCAGGCGACCCCCGGGGAGATCACCCTGGCCCACGGTGGGCTGTTGTTCCTCGACGAGCTGCCCGAGTTCCGCCGCGAGGTCCTCGAAGCGCTGCGCGAACCGCTCGAGAGCGGGAGCGTGCTGCTCGCACGGGCCCGCTGGCGCATGGAGCTCCCCGCGCGTTTCCTGTTGGTGGCCGCCATGAACCCCTGTCCGTGCGGCCATCACGGGCATCCGCGCGTGCCCTGCGCTTGCTCCGCGGCGGCGGTGGCCCGCTACCGCGCGCGTCTCTCGCGGCCCCTGCTCGATCGCATCGACCTGCGGGTGAGCGTCACGCCGCCCTCCTTCGAGGAACTGATCGGCCCCGCGCCCACCGGTTCCGCCTCCCAAGCCGAGGAGCACCTGGCGCGCGGCGCCCGTGCGGCGCGCGAGCGCGCCCGCGCACGCCAGGGCGCGCGCACGAACGCGAGGCTGGGTACGACGGACCTCGAACGCTGGGCGCCGGCGCGGGGCGAGGGCCTCGAACTACTGCGCGAGGCCGTGGAGGTCCGCGGCCTCTCGGCCCGAGCCGTACAGTCGCTGCGTCGCGTCGCGCGTACCGTCGCCGACCTCGAGGGAAGCGAGGGAATCGGCCGGGCGCACCTAGCCGAGGCCCTCGCCCTGCGCGGCGCGCCCTGACGGTCCGGCTCGGGGGGGAGGAAGCCGTCCGGCGCCTACTCGTGGCGCAAGGCCTCGACCGGGTCCATCGTCGCAGCTCGCCAGGCCGGGTAGAGGCCGAAGACGACCCCGACTCCGGCGGAGATGCCGAAGGCCAACAACGGCGCCGTGGGCGTGACGATCGTGCGCATGTCCGCCCAGCGCTCGACGCCGGCCGGAATCACCAAACCGAGCAAGATCCCGAGCAGCCCGCCCCCGACCGAGAGGACGACGGTCTCCACCAGGAACTGGGTCACGATGTGGCGGCGCTTGGCTCCCAGGGCGCGCCGGATCCCGATTTCGCGCGTGCGCTCGGTGACCGTCGCCAACATCACGTTCATGATCCCGATCCCGCCCACGAGCAGGCTGATGCCGGCGATCGAGCCGAGCACGATGTTGAAGATGCGCTTGGTCTCCTGGGCCCGCAGCAGGAGTTCGAGGGGCACGATGACCTCGTAGTCGCGCTGGGTGTGCTCGCGCTCGAGCATCGTGCGGCAGGCGGCGGCCACGAAGGGCACGTTCTCCGTCAGGTCGACCTCCGCGACGATCTCGTGCAGCTGGACCTCCACCATGTCGCGGCTGCCGCTGCGGACGCGCAAGATCGTGTCGCCGAACCAGCGCCTGCCGGTCTTGAGTGGGATGAAGACCTCGCCGGTGATTCCCTCGCCTGGATCGGCGCGGTCACTCTCGAAGCGCACGCGGGGTAGGAGCGTCCCGACGACGGTGAAGTAGTCCGAGCCGATGCGCACGCTCTCGCCGATCGAGGATTGGAACGGGAGAAGGTGACGCGCAACCTCGTAGCCGAGGACGCAGACGTTGGCCACGTCGCGGTCGTCGATCTCCTCCAGGAAGCGTCCCTCGTGGACGACGCGCCCGGTCGCGGCCTGGTACTCGGGGACGGTGGCGATGATGCGCGGGTGCAGGGAGCGAGATCCGAAGCGCACTTCGTCGGGCAGCTCCCGCATGGGGATCGCACGCTCCACTCCGGGGAAGGTCTGTTCGACGCGCTCGAAGTCCTCATAGGTCAACCCGTAGGTCAGGACGCGCGTGGTCTGCTCGGAGGCCTGATCCTCGGGCGGCTTGACGCTGCGCAGGATGACGTTCTGGCTGCCCAGGCGTCGGATCGCCTCCTGGGCCTCCTCGCTGGCACCCTCGCCGATCGCCAACATCGCGATCACGCTGCTGACGCCGAACAGGACGCCGAGTGTCGTGAGCGCGCTGCGCAGCTTGTGCAAGAGCAGGCTGCGCACGCCGAGGCGGACGGTCCTCATGAACGAACCGCGCATCATGCCCCGACCTCCCGGCCATGCACAACCTCGGCGATGTGTCCGTCGGTCAGGCGCAGGACGCTCTCGGCTCGCTCGCCGACCGCGGGTTCGTGGGTCACGAGCAGGATGGTCTTGCCCTCGGCGTGCAGCTCATCGAACAGGTCGAGGATCTCGACCGCCGTGGCGCTGTCGAGGTTGCCAGTGGCCTCGTCCGCCAGGATCAACGCCGGGTCGTTGATCAGGGCGCGCGCGATGGCGACGCGCTGCTGCTGGCCTCCGGAGAGCTCGGGCGGCCTGTGGTCGAGGCGCTCGGCGAGGCCGACCCTTTCCGCGAGGTGCCGGGCGCGCAAGGGCCCGTCGGCGGGCGGCTCGTCCTGGTAGAACAGCGGCACCATGATGTTCTCGAGTACGTCGAGCTGCGGAATCAGATTGTAGGACTGGAAGACGAACCCGATCTCCCGGCTGCGCAGATCCGAGAGCGCGTCGTCGTCCATCGCCGCCGATTCCTCGCCGCGCACGCGGTAGCTGCCGGAGCTCGGCCGATCGATGCAACCGAGGATGTTCAGCAGGGTGGACTTGCCGCTCCCGGAGCTACCCATGACGGCCCAGTACTCTCCCTGCTCGAAGCGGAAGCTGAACCGGTCGAGCGCCGTGACCACGTTCTCACCCAGGTGGTAGACGCGGCTGACCTCCTCCAGCTCGGCGACCGGCTCTGCCGAGTCCCGGCCGCTCACGAGCCCTCGCCCGCGGACCGACCGTGGGAGGCCGCCGGCGGCGGAGCGGAGCCGCTTCGCGGAGACTTTCCCCCACCACCCGCACCGCGACCCAACGGGGCGCCGGTGGGCCTCGATGCCGGGCCGCCGCGGTCGGAGCCCGGCCCGCCGACCCCCCTGGGCTCGGCCTCGGTTTCGGCCGGCTTCGATCTGTCGGAGAGCAGGCCCGGCGGCGGAGTCAGGAGGACGAGTTCGTCTTCGCTCAAGCCGGCGCGCACCTCGACCCACTTCGTGTTGTGCTGGCCGACGTCTACTTCGCGCTCCTCGACCTTCGCGCCCGTGCGCACGAAGCACAGGTTGCGGCCACCGTGGTGGACCACCGCCTGCAGCGGTACCTTGAGCACGTCGGTCAGCTCGTCCACGAGAATCTCGATGCTGCAGGACATCCCCGGCCGCATCTCCTGCGAGCTCCCCTCGATCACGATCTCGGTCTTGTACAGGCGCAGGCTCGGATTCGCGAACCAGCTGTTCTTGTCCGGCAGGCGCGCGACGCGCGAGACCGTCCCGTGGAATTCGCGGCCGGGCAGGGCATCGATGCTCAACAGGCACGCAAGCCCCTCGGTGACCTGCTCGAGGACCGACTCGTGGATGCTGGCGTCCGCCACCATCGGGCCGCCGCCGGGGATACTGACGATCTCCTTGCGCTCACGGACCTCCGTGCCCTCCTTGACCGGCTCGCCCCCGCCCCAGCGGCCACCTTCCTCGCGGCCGTAGACAACGATCCCCTCAACGGGAGCGCGGATGACGGCCTTCTCGATCTGGGTCGTGTTCTTGGCCAGCTCCGCTTCCTCGAGCTCCAGCATGCGCTCGGTAGTCTCCACCGCGGTCCGAAAGTCGATCACCTGCGCCTCGGCCTGCAGCTCCACCTTGCGCACGTCCCGAACGGTCTCGTCCCTGGCGCCCTCCAGCTCCGCGAGGCGCTTGGGCAGATCGAACTTGATCAGGAGCTCCTTGGCGCGTCGCTTCTGGCTCAACATGATCTCCGCGCGCGCAAAGGCCAGCTCATCCCGCTCGAGCTCCGTTCGCGTCAAGAAGCCCTTCTCCGCGAGCTTCTCGCTCCAGGAAAACTGGTCCTCCGCGATCTTGAGGTCCTCCTCCGCCAGGCTGATCTCCTCGTCGGCCAGGGCGACCAACTCGTCGCGCTCGCCATCGATGAATTTTGCCAGGTCCTGCTCGGCGAAATCCTGGGCCAGCTCCGCCTGGGCGATCAGGCTCTCGTTCTCGGTCTCCTGGATCTCGAGGTTGGCCTTGGCCTTGGTGAAGGCGTTCTTGGCGCTCTGCGCCCGCAGCTCCTGGTCCACCTGCCGGTCGAGCAGCTCTGAGACGTCGAGCTCCGCGATCACATCTCCCACGGCCACCTGCGTCCCTTCCTCGATCAGGTAGAGGATCGTCGTGCGACCCTCGACCTCGCACTTGAGGCTGTGGCTGTTCTTGGCAGTCAGGTTGCCGCGTTCGATGACGCTGATGCGCAGATTGCCACGCTCGACGCGGTAGCCCTCGGCCAGGTTCACCTCGTCCCCAGACCAACTCGAGAGGCCGAGGAAGACCAACCAGCCCCCCACCGCGAGGGTGATCACGGCCCCCACTGCCAGGCCCAAACCGCCGCGCTTGCGGGGAACGCTCGTCGTTGTATTCGCACTCATCGCCGGGTCTCGCTCCAATCCTCGAACAAGGTCTCATCCACGTCGATCCCCTCCTCGTCCACGATCAGGAGTTCCATGTCGCGGTACAGGGCAAGCCGCGCGAGGGTAAAGTCGATCAACGAGCGCGTGGCCGCGTTCTGCGCTTCCAGGAGAGCAGTCTGGGCCTCGAGGATGTCGCGCGTTGATGCG
Source organism: Planctomycetota bacterium (assembly GCA_002686265.1). Taxonomy (GTDB): domain Bacteria; phylum Planctomycetota; class UBA1135; order UBA1135. Next base: position 129,565 of record NZBA01000036.1, on the reverse strand, counting down.
CGGCCCGCTTCCAGGTTCATGCCCGCGTTCGCGACCCGCCGCTCGGCTAGGGCCACGGCGTTCTCGTTGATCTCGTGGCCCTCGCGCGTGGAGCGCGCCGAGCGCAGGGTGTCGCGCAGACCGACGCGGATCACATCCTCGAGTTGCTCGTGCGCGCGGCGCGTGGCCTCGAGCGCGATCTGCTGCGAGCGGTAGGCGTTGCGCTCGGGGAGGCGATCGACCGGCAGGTCGAAGCCCAGGCTCGCGACCCAGGCGACATCGTCTGCCTCGTGCTTCCCGGGGCGGTCGGGCGCGGAGGTGCTGCTGGCGGAAAGGGACACGTCCAGCCCGGCGCGCAATGCGTCCGCCGCCAGCTCCCCCCGCCGCCCCGCGTCCGCGACCTGCTCGAGGGAGGTCATGAAGTCCAGGCGATGGCCGAGGGCGAAAGCGAGGGCGTCGTCGACGCGGACCCCGATCTCTCCCAGACCCGCCTCTCGCAGACCGTCGAACTCGGCCGCGTCGAGGCCAATGTCGGTGGCGATCGGCAGGCCGAGGGTCAACTTGAAGTCGTCCAGGGCCAAACCGAGGGAGGCGCGCGTGTCGAGCAGGCGGTTGGCGGAGCGCAGCTCGTCCTGGGAAGCCTGGTCCACTTGGATCGCGCTCAACCGCCCGGCGTCCGCCAGGGCCTCGTTGCGCAGGCGGATCTGGCGCACGGTCTCGATGTTCGCTTCCTCGTTGGCCACAGCATCCTGCTGCTGCAACAGGCGGTAGTAGCTACCCGCGATGTCCACGGCGAAGGTGCGCCGGAAGCGTTCGAAGGAGCGCACCTCGTAGACCAGATCACGCTCGGCCTGGGTCAGAGGTTCCTCGACGATGCGGCGGCCGGCTCCACGCATGAGGGGCTGGGTCACCGAAAGCGCGAGCGAGCTGTCGGCCGTCCACTCACCTCCCAGGCCGATGCTGCGCGCAGCGGTCAAGCCGATGCCGGCGACGATCTGGGCGCCGGTACCGAGCAGGCGAGAGAGTGAGGGGGACACGCCGCCCGAGGCCTCGCCACCTTCGCCGAGGGTCCCGTCGGCGCCCGCCTCGCCGGTCACACCGCCGATCCAGCCCAGCCGCCAGCGTTCGAGAGTCAGGTCCAGGGCGGTGAGGTAGAGCGACTCCCGGCGGGTCTGTACTTCGCGGCTGTTCTCGGCCGCGATCTCGAGACACTCGACCAACCCCAGGCCGTCCATACCCGCGGGCTCGCCGCGCAGAATGCGCTGGCGCAGACTGTCGGGCGCGGGAGTGATCTCGAAGGGCGCCGCCTCCCCCACCAGGGCGGCACGGCGCGCCTCGATGAGGGCGTAGACGCTCTCATCGGCCGCGGCCGCGTGCTCGGCCGGGCTCTGACAGGCGGCCGACACGAGGAGCGCGGCACAGAGGGAGTTGCGCTGGATGGTCATCTCGACCCCGCGCCGAGCGGGGAACGGCCGTTGAGCGTAGCCAGCGCGCGGCACGGGGACCACCCAAAGGAGAATGCAATCACGGGCTGATCGCGGCGGGCGGCCTCCCGGCATTCCCGAGGGGGGCGCGCGGCCCGTCTTCACAGTTCCTTGACGGTCCCGCTCTCCGCGTCGATCCCGTAGCGGACGCGCAGCTCGGCGTACTCTCGCGCGTCGATGCGCCGCGCGCGCACGGCACTCGCCTGCCACTGGAACTCCTCCAGGGACTCCCCGGCGAAGGTGTAGCGCCCGGCCAGGGAGCCGTCGCCGCGGCGCAGCTCGACGCGCCGCGCGAAGTGGGGGGTCTGTGGGAGCGCGAGGTGGGTGGTGCGCACCGTGAGCGGCTCGAGCTCGCGCCCGAGGGGATCGAAGACCAGGAACTCCCCACTGGTGGCGCGCCCGGTGCGAAGCAGCTCGAGCAGGTAGAGGGGCATGACCGCGCCCTCCCGCGCATCGGTGCGTTCGCGCAGGACTCCGTCGCAGCCCCATTCGAGCACGCGCAGGCCACCGCCGTCGTCGCACCACTCGGCCATCAGCGTGCGGCCCGCCCCACGCGAGAGCTCGCGCCAGACCAGGCGCGGGCCCTTCTCCGTCAGACACTCGACGCCCATCAGGCGCAGGCCCTCGAGGGGGTAGTGCACCTCGAGTTCCAGCTGCCAGCCGCCCTCGGCGCGGCGGCGGCGCCACTCGATCAGCCCCCGCGCGCCGTCGCCGCGAAGCGCTCCGTGAGGACCGCGTCCGGGACGCTCTCCGGCCGCGAGGGGCGCCCCCTCGAGCACGAAGTGCTCGAGGCGCTCGAGCTCGGCGTGCGTCCTCCTCGGCGGAAGGCACGGCGCCCAGCCGGACAGGGCCGAGCCCAGCGCCGCGAGGGTCAGGAGGATCCTGGAGAAGCGCACCCTCTGCCTATCGGAGTGCCGGCCACGACCCTTGAGGGGCTCGGGCCGAGCCGGGCGCTCCTTCCCCGAAGCGGCCCGTCAGGGCGCCTCGGAGGCGGCCAGCTCGGAGGGCCAGACGAACAAGGCGACCTGCCCGCTCCGAAAGAGAGGTGCGAAGCCCGAGCGCTCCAGCTGCCCCTCGATACCCAACGCGCGCAGGCGGTCGTCGGCCTCGACCCAGACGATCAAGGGCCGGCCCAGGCGCTCGGCCTCGCGCACGGGCCCGATGTGCCCGGCGGCTTCGAGTGCGAAGAACGAGCGCAAGACGCGCGCGCGGCGCTCGAGCAGCGGGTGCGCCCGGGCCATGGGCTCGCTGCGGTCGCACCACAGCTCGAGGCCGCTGAACAAGGGCGCCGGGTGAGGCCGGCGGGCGTGGGGCAGGCGCTGAGTCTCGCGCAGTTCGCTGAGCAGGAGCAGGGGCCTTCGATCGCGGAATGGCAGGTGGTCGCGCAGCCAGGCGTAGGCCTTGAGCGCGTCCTCCGAAAGGCCGCCGCGCGCGCGCGGTGTGAGCCCCTCCCCCGTCTCGACCAGCTCCGGCGCGGCCGCCGCAGCGCGCGCGAGGATCGGCGGCAAGGGGGCGACGAAGAGCACCCCGCCCGCCGCGAGCACCAGCCCCGTTCCCCCGCTCCACCAGCGCCACCAGCGGCCGCCCTCGACCCAGCCGGCCGCGAGGCCTCCGCCCGCCAGCATCCCCAGGGGCAAGCCCACGCCGGCGACGAGAGCGGCGTGGCCGGCACCTGGCAGCGCGCCGTGGGAGACCGCCAGCCCCACAGGGAAAGCCACGACCAAGAGGGCGACGATCGGTCGCCCGCCGCGGCTGACGCCCCGCACCAGGGGCATGGCGCCGAGCAACAGTGGCACGGCCCCAGCCGCCCACGCCTCCCAGCTCAGCGCCGCGCCCGGGGCGGTATCGATCCCGGCCAAGCCCGCACGCAGGAGCCAGGCGCCGGGCGCCAGCCCGATCAACAGGGCCAGAGGGAGTGCCGGGCGGACCACCCTCGTCCCCGGCGCCGTGAAGGCTGCCAGGGCGATGGCGCCAGCGGCCAGGGCGCCGAGGGCGGGATCGGCTGCGAAGGCCAGCCCGGACAGAAGCCCGCAGAGCACGATGGAAAGGAGCGCGCCGTGGCGCAGGGCTCCGGCCGCGGCGGCCCAGGCACCGACGGCCCAGGCCAGGGCCAGGGGCGCGGGCCCGGAAGCCAGCAGGGCGGCGAGGGGACCGGCTCCTCCCGACGGCGCTCCGGCGCTCTCGGCCAGCCACCAGCGGCCAGCCTGCCAACCAGAGAGGGCGTTCCAGCCCACCAGAGCCAGAGCGACCGACAGGACCACGCGCCGCCCCACACGCCAGGCGGGGCCCGCCACGAGGGTCAGGGCGAAGGGCAGGCCGGCCGCCGCCCAAGTGCCTCCCACGGCGCCCGCCCACGTCGGCGGGAGGGCGAAGACGACCCGCAGGAGCGCGCCGAGGGCGTGGGGCAGGAGGGCCTGGCGGGCCGCCGTCCCAGCCAGCCAGGGGTTGTCGGGAGGCAGGGCGCGCTCGGTGGCGGCGATCAGGCCCGCGTGCCAGAGGCCCTGTTCGCCCAGGCGCAGGCTGGGCAGGAGCGCGTGCGCCGTGAGCACGATCAGGGCCAGAATGCCGCCCGCCGCCAGGGCCGCGCGGGTGCTGCGCGGCGGGGTTCCCCAGGCCACACGCGCGCCGAGGGCCGGGAACACGGCCAGGGCCGCCAGGGCCAGGGCCGCAGCGGCGGCGGTGCGGCTCTCCAAGTCGAGCAGGGCGCGAGCCGCCGCATAGGCCGCCGTCAGGAGCGCCGGTGAGAGCAGCCAGGCCCAGAGCCCCACCTCGGCCGCAGAGGGGACGGAGGGCGCGGCGCGAGCGAGGAGCCCGAGGGCCGCTCCTCCGAGGAAGGCGGGGGCGGCGAGCAAGCCTACGAGGGGCGCGGGCGCGTCCAGCCAGAGGGCGACCGCGGCGGCCGCGGTCGTCAGGGAGATGACCCTCGCGAGGGGGCGGGTGCTCAGGGAGCGCGAGACCGCGCTCAACGCGCCGCCCCCGCGGCGGCAAGCCATGCCTTCAGGGAAGCGCGCAGGGTCTCGACCACCTCGGGATGCCGAGCCGCTACATCGATGAGTAGGCCCGGATCGCTCGGTGCGTCGTACAAGGCAACATCCGGCAGGCGCTGGTCTCCGTCGGCTTCCCCGGCTGCCTCCAGCCGGATCACCAGACGCCAGCGCGGCGTGCGCACGCTGCCGTGGTCCCCGCCGAGGGCGAAGGACGGGCGGGACTCGAAGGGGCGCTCGACGTAGGAGTCGCACAAGGCAAGCAAGCTGCGACCCGTTCCGATCGTGCGCGGATCGAGCTCGAACCAGTCGAGGAGAGTGGGCGCGACGTCGGCGAGCTCGACCTGCTCATCCAGAATCCGGCTGCCGGTCAAACTCGCAGGATGACGCAGGATGAGTGGGACGTGCAGGCTCTCTTCGTGGACGCTCCCCTCGGCGCCCACGAACTCGCCGCGCTCCTTGAGCTCCATGCCCTGGAGGCCGGCGAGCACGATCAAGCTGTCGGGAATCAGCTCCTCGTCGATGAGGCCCACGGCCTCGAGGAAGGCACGCATGTAGGCGACGGTGGCGTGGAGGGCGCTGTCGTAGCGATCCGTGATGTCCCACGGATCGGGGGAGACATAGGGATCATCGATGGGCTCCGAGGTGATCGGCATCTCACCCAGCGCCGGCGTGATCCAACCGAGGTGAATCCACAAGAAGAACGGTTCCTCGGCCTCGATCTGGGCGGAGACCCACTCGTGCGCGGCGCCGAGCACGAGCACCTGATCTTCCCCCTCCTCGAAGGTCGTGAATCCCCGCTCGAGACCCGAGCCCGAGAGCGGTTTCGACGGCAGGCAGAATGCTCCCGTGGCGAAGCCCCCGGCGCCCAAGGCTTCGGCGAGGACGGGGAACTCGTGGCCGAGGACACCCTCGTCATCGAAGACGCCCGTGGACGGCGGCGGCTCGGACGAGAACAGGCTCGCGAGAGAGGTGCGCGTGGAGCCCGAGGGCGCGAAGGCCTGGGAGAAGAGCACGCCGGTCTCGGCCAGGTGGTCGAGCCCCATGGTGCGCAGACCGTCGGGGCGCAGCAGGGCGGTCGTCTCGCGCGGATAGCCGAGCACCGTGCAGTGATCGGCGCGCAGGTGCTCGATCGTGACCAGCACCAGGTGGGTCGGAGGCACGCCGGGGCGAGGTTGGCGGCCGCAGGCGGCGAAGAGCAAGAGCAGCCAGGCCAAGCTCCACCGATAGCGTTCAGGGCGAGTCGTCATGGCGAGTCGTCGGTCGAGTGTACCCTCCATCGAAGCACGGTCGGAGGGCCGAACCAGGGTCGAAATCGTCCTCAATCGGCCCCTGAGGGGAAAAGGACCGGCCCGAGAGGGTATACAGGCGTCTAGGATCGTGTATCTTCATGATCGGGTTCACAGCTCATCTCGGTCCCCACTCAGCCCCGCTCGCCCTCACCAGGAATCAACAGCCTTGATCCGCACCTTGTTCCTTTCGCTCGTGTTGGCCGGCCTGCCCCCCGCGGCCGCCCAGGATCTTCCGTTTTCACCGGAGGAGTTCAACGTCTTCAGCTGTCACGACATCCGCTACCCCGGCGGGAGTGATATCGAAGGCGTCGCCGGCTGCGTCCGCGACTTCGATGTGAACTCGTTTTCCCTACACTCCAACCCGAGCGCAGGTCCCCAGACCGGCGTCTCCCTGTACTGCGGTGGCGCCGCTAGGGTCGGCAGCCCTTCGGGCGGGGCCGCGATTCACCACGGGGGCGTCGAGATTCACGGGGACTTCTGCCTCACAAGCGCCCAGGTCGACGGCAACGTGCGGGGAGGCGGCGACGCGATCCTGACCTCGGGCACCATCTCGGGTGGCGTGACCGTCGCTGGTGTCTTCAGCGGCAACCCCGACGACGTCGGCGGCGACATCCAGGAGGGCGTGCCCCTCGCCCCCACCGCGAACCTGGCCCAGTACGCACAGCTCTACCGCCAGACCAGCGCGGCCTACGCGGCCGTGCAGCCGAACGTGGACTGGACCTGGATGTACGGACGGCTCACGGCGCAGCTGGTGTCGGGCCTGAACGTAATCGAAGTCGGGCAGGCCTGGATCGAGGAGGTCGAGGCGGTGGATCTCACCGGCCCCGCCGACGCCCTCTTGGTCATCAACGTCCTGGGACTGCTCTCGGAGTTCGATTCGATCACCTGGACCGTGGCGGGCGGCCTGGAGCGCAGCTGCCTGGCGCTGAACTTCCCCGAGGCTCAGAAGATCAACCTGCGAGGAGGCAACCACGTGACCCTGCTCGCTCCCTACGCCCGGATCACGTTCGTCGAGGGGCTCCTGACCGGGAACCTGATCGCCGGAGATCTTCGCGGCCTGGGACAGGTCGACGAGGATCCGTGGCGCGGGTTCCTCCTGTGTCTGCCCGGCGCCTGCCCCGGAGTCTCCTACTGCAGCTCACTCGCAAACAGCACTGGACTCGCTGCAAGGATGGACCCAACCGGCACCAACAGCACCATCGCGAACGACCTCGACCTGGTGGCCCGCGATCTCCCCACGGGGCAGTTCGGCCTGTTCTTCTTCGGCGCCGAGCAGACCTCCGTCCCGTTCGGAAACGGCCTGCTCTGCGTGGACGGTACGGAGCTCCTGCGCCTGAGGATCGGCTCCACCGGCGTCGACGGCGTGCTCACCCTCCCCCTCGACCTCTCGGATCCCGGCGCCGCGTCGGCGATCATCGACCCGGCCGAGACCTGGTACTTCCAAGCCTGGTACCGCGACCCCCAGGGTCCCGCGCCACACTTCAACACCTCCGACGCCTACACGGTCACCTTCGCGCCCTGACCGCGGCTGCGCGCGGAGAGCACTCGTTCTCAGGCCTCTCGGCCCGACTCCAGGAGCCACGTCAAGTAGGCGGAGGACACGGCCGCCGGGGCGAGGGCGACGCACTCGAAGACCTCGTAGGGGTGCTCCCGGTCGAGGAAGCGCTCGAGCTCGCCCAGGCTCTCCGCGCGGGCCTTGATCACCAGCAGGACCTCGGAGGCCTCCTCGACGGCGCCCTCCCAGCGATAGACGCTGGTGAGGCCCGGCACGAGGTTGACGCAGGCCGCCAGTCCCGCCTCCACCAGCGCGCGCGCCAGCCGCCGGGCCTCATCCTCATCGGGGGCCGTGCTCAGAACGACGCGCACCGCCCAAGCCGCCATTTCGGGGGAAGAGGACACCCCTAGAGGGTAGTTAGAATCCCACCATGCTGCACAGCCTGATCGTCCGGGCCATGCCCCTGGTCCCGCGTCCCATCATGCGCCGCGTCGCCTCCCGCTACATCGCGGGTGAGACGCTCGAACAGGCCCTTGAGCGGGTGGGGCATTTCGCCAGAGCGGGCTACCCGGGGGTCCTCGACCTGCTCGGTGAGGATGTGCGTGAGGAGCGCGAAGCGCGCCGGGCCCTGACGACCTACCGCGCGGCGGCGGATGGCATCGCCGAGCGCTCGCTCGACTGCCACGTCTCGGTCAAGCCAACGCACTTCGGCCTCAATCTCGACTCCTCCCTGGCCCTGGAGCTGTACGCCGAGCTCGCTGCCCACTGCCGCGAGCGTGGCGTGTTCCTGCGCGTCGAGATGGAGGACCACCCGACCACCGACGCGACCTTGCGGGTCTTCGGAGAGCTCCACAGCGAGCACCCCAATGTCGGGATCGTGCTCCAGTCGCGCCTGCTGCGGACCACGCAGGACATCGACTCCCTCTCCCCGGAGGGCCTCGACGTGCGCATGGTCAAGGGCGTCTACATCGAGCCGGAGGACATCGCCCACACCGAGCCCGAGCCGATCCGCGCGGCCTTCGTCGCCGCCTGCGAGCGGCTCTGGGAGCGTGGGGCCCGCGTCTGCCTGGCGACTCACGATCAAGCCCTGGGCGCGCGCCTGATCCTCTCTGTCGGAAAGCTCTGCAAGAGCCACGAGGACTACGAGTTCCAGGTCCTGATGGGCGTGCAGGAAGCGCTCTGGGAGCGCTGGCGCACGGCCGGGCACCCGGTGAGGGTCTACGTGCCCTTCGGTCCTCAATGGCGCGCCTACAGCCAGCGACGCCTGAGCCGCAACCCAGACCTGCTGCGCGCGGTGCTGCGCAACGCCTTCCGCTGATCGGTCTACTTCCCAATGGCGAGCCGGCGGGCCAGGAGGTCCGAGAGCTCACCGGTGTCGAGGATCTTCTGCATCGTGGCCCGATAGTCGTAAGGCACGCGGTGCCAGGTGACGCGATCGGACTCCAGGATGGCGTAGCAGGCGCGATTGTCGTTGTCTCGCGGCTGCCCGGTGCTCCCCACGTTGATGAAGAACTTCCCCTCGGACGGGATCTCCATGGTGGTCGACGCCTCGCCGTCGAGACCGTGAAACGCGAGGGACTCGTCGTGGATGCCGGGATGATGGGTGTGACCGCCCAGTGCCACGCCCTCGAACGAATCGAACACGAGACGCAGCTTCTCGGGATTGAGGAACCCGTCGGTCGGGAGCACGTACTCGCGCACCGGATCCCGGGGAGAGCCGTGAACGAACAGGAAACGCCCTTCCGCGTGGGTCTCGGGGAGGTCGCCGAGAAAGCGCCAGCGGGCCTTCTTCTCGTTGCCGCTGTACCAACGCGGCTTCATGATCCGGCGCGTGTACTCGACGGCGCCGCGGGCGTGAGGGTTGAAGTCGGAAGCGTCGCGAAACAAGGCCTCGTCGTGATTGCCCATCAGGCAGACCTCACAGTGCCCACGCACGAGGTCCACGCAGAATTCCGGTTCCGCGCCGTAGCCGACGATGTCTCCCAGGCAGAACAGGCGCGTGACGTCCTGACTCCGGATGTGCTCGAACACCGCCTCGAGGGCCTCGCGGTTGGAGTGCAGGTCGGAGATGATCGCGGTCTTCATCGGCACCTCCTCCTCGTTCCCGAACCGCCCCCGGGGTTGCGGCAGCATGGCGGTGTCCTGTGGACGCGAAAGCTCATCGGCGAGGAAGGGTGCGCACCGGATGCCGTGAGATTCGCCTGGGAGGGGGGTGAGCTCCCGACTGCACCGCCGGCGTCCGCTTGGCGCGACATCCTACTCCATGCACCTCCTCCTGGTCCCCGTAGGCTCTGCGGGCGCTCATGAGCTCCTCGGCGAGAACTCCCGGCCGGCGAGCGACACCGACCGCGGGCGCAAGCCTCCCGAGGTCAGGGCGTCCAATGCCGCGTCCCGGTCACCACCACTCCAAGGCCAAGCCACCAGGTCGGCCCAGGCGCCTTCCACGAGCGCCCCGACGGCGCCGGCCAGGCCCACCGCCCGCGCTCCCCCCAGGGTGGCCATGGCCCAGATCGCAGCCGGCTCCAAGCCAGCCTCCGCCCGCACACGAGCCACCTCGTCCCCCATGTCGAGGGTATCGTTGCTCGCCAGGGAATCGGTCCCCAGGGCCAGCTCCACGCCGGCCGCGGTCCAGGCCGAGAAGTCGAAGGGAGCACGCCCGAAAAACGCGTGGGTGCCGGGACAATGGACGACCACGGCCCCGGCGCGAGCAATCCGCTCGCGTTCCTCGGGGCGGGCGTGGTTGGCGTGCACCAGGCTCGTGCCCGAGCCCAACAGACCCGCGGCCTCGATCGCGTCGAGCCCGCTCACTCCGGGCGACCGGGTCAGTAGGCGCGCAAAATCGCCCTCCCCGCGCTCGACCCAAGCCTCCTCTTGTTCCGTCTCGGCCCAGTGGACGGTGCACGCCAAACCGCGCTCGCGCATGAGCTCCCCACAAGCGGCGAAGAGGGCCGGACTGACCGTGTAGGGAGCGTGGGGGGCGATGCCCGGCTGTAAGCTCTCGCACTCTTCCGCCGGCGGACGGGGGAGTTCCTCGAGCGCGCCCGCCGTGCGACTCTCGTCACCGGCATCGAGGACCTCCCTGTAGACGCGCGCCCGCACTCCGGTCCGACCGCAGATCTCCCAGGCGGCGCCGGTGGAGTCGACGTCACCAACGCAGGTGGTCCCTCCCGCGAGCAGGCGTTCTACGCCTCGGGCAACAGCGCGCGCGAACCCCGCGGCATCGACGCGGCTCTTGCGCGCAATCAGGGCTTCGACCCAAGACACGAAACCGCCGTCGGCGGGCAGCTCACTTCCGAGCGCCCCCAACTCCAGGTGCGCGTGCGCATTCACCATCCCGGGTGTCAGAAGTACGTCGCCCAGATCGCGCACGGCGAATCCAGCACGCCCCACGGCTACACGCGAGTCGAGCAGCCCACGCACCCGCCCACCGTGCACGACCACCCCCCCGCCTTCCAGCAAGCGGTCGGGTTCGCAGAGCAGGCCGCGGGCGGTGACGACAATCGGCTCCATACGAAGTGAGCTCCCCCGCAATCCAGCCCCTGCAGGCCCGGCGTCCGGCGCGCCTCGCCTCCGCGCACCGCCCGAGCGGTCCGCGGATCAGTTCGGCTGCACCCCGATCTTGAGGTTGGTGAGCCCCACGATGTTGAAGTGAATCGGCCCCAGGGAACGCAGGAACTCCTCGAAGACGATCGTGAAGCGAATCATGTTCGGCCGCGGGACGAACAGGTTCAGGTCCTCGGGGTGACGCACGTGGGGGGTCAAGGACCCGAGCTGGATCTCGGCGCCAAAGCCCGCCAGCTCCACCTCGCACAAGTCGGCAGGGACGCCGGTGGCGCGCGCACCTTGGAAGCGAACGGCGAACAGAGAGCCCTCGCCCGCGGCCTGGTCGTGATTGATGAACTGGCCGAAGAATGTCTGGAAGTCCGTACCGGGGCCCAACGGATAGTCGGGATCTGCCGTCAGGGGTCGCCCCCGGTAGGGGAAGGCCTTCACGCCGTTCGCGCCCGTATCGTAGAGCACGTCCATGTTCCAGCCCTTGGCATCGGGCACGGTGGGGTCGTCCGCGGCTGCGGGATCGTCGCCGTTGAAGCTGAGCTCGAAGAAACTCCCCTGGGGCTGCATCCAGCACGAGGCTCCGGCGCTGAAGGACGCGGGCCGGAAGCGCTCCACGACGGGCGCGCCGTTCGCGAAGGCGCCCCAGGCGCCGACCGAGAGAATCGCAGCCGAGACGAAGGGGTCGTTGAATCCGCCCGGGTCGGCGTCTTCGGGATCGTAGGGGTCGATCCAGGGCGCGTAGTCTCCAGCGTGATCGTCCTGGTCGGCCGCGCTCGGGCCGCCGAAGAACTCGATCCGCACCAGCCCCGGGCTTGCGTCGCCGCCAAGGGAGCCGCCCACGCCCAATCCCCCCGAGCCGCCCGAGACGCTCAAGCGCCCGGGAAGGGAGGCAACGTCGACGACCAGGGCTTGAAGCTTGATCGCTCCGCCCGCGCCTCCGCCGCCCGGCGAGGCGAACTCCTCGCAGTTGTAGTTCTCGTTGATCTCAGTGCACTGGTTGATGGGGTTCGTAAAGCCGGTGGAGCTACCACCGTCTCCTCCCCCGGCGTTCACGATTCCGGTCACGCTGATACGTTTGCCGGAAGTCAGCTGGATCGCCCCGCCACCTCCTCCGCCGCCCGCGCCACTATGATCGAAGTACGGGTAGATGTTCCCGGTGGCGCAGGTCTCAGGGGAGCTCCCGCCGGACTTGGACCCGTAGAGGTGACAGCCGCCGCCGCCGCCGCCCGCGCCGCCGCGCAGGTGGCCGAGGGTGTAGCTGAGGGCCCGCACGGCGACCGAACCCGGAGGCTCGATACCTAGCGCCGATGGATCTCCGCCGGGGGTCTCCGAAGGCGTGTTCGAGTTGATTCCGGGGTCGCTGGGTGTGTGCGGCGAGATTGGGATCCCCGTCCCGCCGGCGAGGGCGTAGCCCCCACCACTACCCGGGCCCGCGACCTGGGCCACGCGGCACTCCGTGACGCCGGTGTCCGGGTGCACCGTCGGGCTGAACTCGGCGTCCCCGAAGAAGTACGGTGGGTTGCAGGCTGGGTCGATGTTGATGCAGGTGGGCATCGTCGTGGGCCAATGGACCCCGCCCTGGCCCGCGGCGTGCCCGCCGCCCCCGACGCCCACGCCGCCCTCGCCGTCGAGGCGGGTGTTATCGGGGTTGAAGATCGGGTTCTCGATCCCGCCGACGTTCAGCATCGACGGCAGGAAAGAGTCCGTGTGATCGAAGCGGGCCCCGCCCCTGCCACCGGCTCCGCCGGCGGGGCCGTTAGCGCCGGGCGTGCCCCCCTCTGCGCTCTCCTGAGCGTCGGGCGAGGGTTGGGTGGCGTTCTCGCCGCCCGTGTTCGAGCGATGGGGTGGCGCGGTGCCTCCCTCCACGTGGACCGTGCCCGCGACGACCAGCTCGCCGCGCGAGTAGATGCGCGGTGCGTGAGGCCCGATCAGGAACAGATTGGCGTTGGACTCGATCTCGACGCGCGAAAACTCGAAGGCGCCGTCTCCGACGTTGAGGGTCGGCCAGGTGTCGGAGTCGAGGGGGTCGTAGTCGACACCGGGAATCGCATTGTCGAGCAGGTCCCGCACCATCAAGCCGGGGATCGGGAAGTCCTCGTTGCCGGTACGGATGGTGACCGAGAGGCCCGAAGGAATGACCAGCTCGCCGTGGCGTCCGGAGCCGCCGCCCGCACCGTAGGTCAGCCTGCCGCTGCCCCAGTCAGCGCCGCTACGCGGCACGTCGTGGTTCGAGTCGTCGGTGAAATTCTCCCCGTCGGCATCGGGCATGATCATCGGGTCAAAGGCGATCACCTGGGTCGAGAAGACGATCTCCCCGGGGTTGGCGAGCTCGTTCCCCACGAGGTCGAGCAGCCCGGTCGGCAGGTTCATGATGATCCGCCGGGGGGTGAGGGGGTCGTCACCGGCGGAGGGGAATCCACCGAGGGGAACGAAGACCAGGGTCGTCCTCAAGCTCTCGAAGTCGACCTCTACCGTGAAGGAGCCGGCCTGGTCCACCTGATCGCTCGGATCCACCGTGTTCCCGTCCGGGTCGATCTTGACCGTGATCGTGCTCGACTGGCCCGTGGAGAGGTTGGTCAAGGTGGCGGGGTTCATGATGTCGTCGAACTCGACGACCATCACGGTCTGCTCGGGATCCAAGGCCGGATCGAAGACCGGCACGTCAACGGCGCCATCGGCGGGGTCGAAGACCTCGATGGCGGCTCCCGAGGCATCGCGCACCTCGATGCGCGCGGTGTGCGTGGGAGACCCGGGGACCGGGTCCAGCAGGCCCTCGGTGGTCCGGATCGTGCACTGCAGGCGCGACGTATTGCGGCGCCCGCCGGCGCTCTGGACGTAGGGGCCCGTGTCACCCTGGTTCTCCCCGGGGAGGAGTACCTCGTAGGTCTCGTCCTCGTCGAGGGCGAACAGCGGATTGCCGACCTCGTCGAAGGTCAGGGCGGGCCGGAAGATCAGCCGCCGGGCGTCATCGGGGTCCAGGGAATAGGTGCCGACGGGGACCGAGCCGTTGGTCGTGTTGATGATGCGGAAGCTCGAGCTGTTGACGCTCGCGAGGTCGATCTCCTCCGAAAAGAGCAGGGTGATCTCCACGTTGCGCCCGACGTTCACGATCGAGCAGCCGACCTGCTCGCCGGCGTTGCCGTTGGCGCAGCCCAGGGAACAGGATTCGACGAACATCATCCCTCCGGCCGAGAGGCCGGCGTCCCCCGCGGAGCAGGCGGCGAAGAAGGTGAGTGTGGGCAGGCACAGGGCCGCAGCCAGACCGGTCAGATACGGGCTTCTCATCGGCGATCGCGAGGACGCGTGGGGAGGGTTGGAACGAAGATTCGCAGTAGGGCACCTCGGACCGCGGCCCGGATCGCCCTGCTGCCTCTCTGGGGCATCCGCGGCGGTCCGGCATGAGCGTCGGGGACGCGCCGGAATCGCGGTACAAGGGACTATAGGAGCCGCCGTGGTGGGGTTGCCAGTTTTTTCGATGCGCATGAGTGTCTGGGCGCGGGTCGGTCCCTGGAACATGATAGCTTCGGCGAGTCGGTGGTCGGCCCGCGTCTTGCAGGTGTCCCCTTCCCGACCCGCTGCCAGGACGAGCCACCACGGTTCGGACCGTCGCTCGGACCGCCCACCACGGAGCCTCTATCCCATGCTGACCTCAAAATACGTGCCAGACGCTCTCCTCCCGCCCCCCCCCCTGGAGGCCCCGCGACGGGCCGCAACGGGGCGGGCCACGCCCACGGAACGGGGTGAGTGTGCCGAATCGCTCTCACGGCGTGCGCTTGCGCACGCTGGAGCCCTCGTCCTGTGCCTCTCGAGCGGCGGCGGCTGCGGGACCGAGTCGATCTCGGCCACAGCCGCGAGTATCGACCCCGAACTGGCCGTGGCACGCCTGGTGGAGCTTTGCACGCCTCTCGACCCGACCCTGACCAGCGACCACCACGACCGCCAACTGCGCGAGCGCCGCGAGCAAGTCGCGCGCCTCAAGGCCGCCGGGCGCGAGGTCGGCCTCGAGGCCCTGCGCGCCTATCGAGAGTTGGCCCACGAGGACAACCCGCTCATGGTCCGCCTGCGCACCCTGGAGGTGGGCGCCCACGCCGCGCCGCGGGACGCCCGCCCGCTCCTGGAGAAGCTGATCCTCGAGTACGGCCATCCCATGGACGTGCGCACCGAGTCCTTGCGCCTGTTGGCCGAGACGGCCCCGGCGCGTGCGGTGGAGGTGATCGATCCCCTGGTGCGGGTCAAGCGCAAGAGCCAGACCGTGCCCGAGGACGAGTTCCTGGTGCGCAGCTACGTGACCGCTTGCCAGGGTTCGAACACCTCGCCCGTCGACGCCCTGGTCGATGTGGCCACGAATATCTTCAAGCAGGACGCGGCGCGCCACTACGCGGCCCAAGCCCTCGGTGACTTCGGCCACGAGCCCCTGGCGGTCAAGGCCCTCGAGACGCTCCTGATCGAGTCCACGGGCAACACGTACCTGCGCATCAAGGCCGCCCAGTCCCTGCGGAAGATCCTCCCCGCCGAGCAGGCCTGCACCCTGTTCGGGTCGGTGGCCGAGCGCGAGGCGGGAGTGAACTTCCTGAAGTTCCTCAACAACATGCTCGAGGACCTCGGCTGTCCGTGATCACCGATACTCACTCGCACCTGTTCTGGAAGTCCTTCGACGCCGACCGGGCCGCCGTCCTGAGCCGTGCGCGCGAGGCCGGCGTGCAGCGCATGATCGTCGTGGGGACCGACCTGCACACCTCGGTCGCGGCGAGTGAGCTCTGCGCCGAGGATCCCGATCTGTTCGCCACGGCCGGGGTCCACCCGCACGATGCCGGGAACGCCTCGCCCGAGATCCTGGAGGAGATCGAGGCCCTCTGCCGCCGGGAGACCTGTGTGGCCGTGGGCGAGACCGGCCTGGACTACTTCAAGGAGTACTCGCCGCGCGAGGATCAGCTGCGCGCCTTCCGCTGGCACCTGGAGCTGGCGCGGCAGCTCGCCAAGCCCGTCATCGTCCACAGCCGTGAGGCCCACCGGGACACGGCCGAGCTACTGGCCGAGGCACCCGGCGTGACGGGCGTGATGCACTGCTACACGATGGGACCCGCCCAGCTCGCCCCCTATTTGGAGATGGACCTCTACATCTCGTTCTCAGGCGTCGTCACCTACCCGCGCAACGACACCAACCGCGAGGCGGCGCGCGCGGTTCCGGCCGATCGCCTGCTGGTGGAGACCGACTGCCCCTTCCTCGCGCCCCACAGGCGGCGCGGCGAACGCAACGAGCCGGCCCTCGTGGCCGACGTGCTCGAGTGCGTCGCCACCGTGCGCGGTGAACGACCCGACGAGCTCGCCCGCGCGACCAGCCGTAACGCTGCGCGCCTCTTCGGACTGCCGCCCGTCCCCTGAAGAGAGCGAAGCCCCGTCGGCGCGGGGCCGACGAGGCTTCGGTGCGGTGACCTTGGTAGGTCTACTGGACGGAGACCCAGATCTTGTTGTCGCTGCCCGCCACGCCGATCGCCATCGGAGACGACATGTCGCTGTCCGTGTAGGCGGCGTCGTAGCCGGGGGTCGCCGAGGTGGCGGTGTTGCCGCTGTAGGCGGCCGCGCCACGGTTCGTCGTGGAGGTCAGGTCACCTTCTTGGTTGATGAAGAAGGAGCGGTTGCCCGTGTTCCCGGAGTCGAGGGGCCAGGCGTAGGCACACCAGAGGATCTCGCCGTTGTCGGGATCGGGGAACGTGCCGCTGGCCCCGCCGCCCGCGGCTTCGGCGATGCCGGTCGGGGTGGCACCGTTGGTGGGCAGGAAGATCTGGAACACGTAGCCCGAGCGCGTCACGAAGCTGTTGTTGACGTTGCCGAAGGCGGCGGACAGCACGGCGGGCTGGAGCTCGTCCGTACCGTCGGTGCCGGCGCCGGGCACGCCGCCGTTGGAGACGCGGAGCTCGTCCGCACCGGACAGCTCGCCGAAGTAGGCGTACTCACCGCCGCCGTCCGCGTCCGTATCGACGGCCGACGAGGACTGGACCTGCGCCTGAGCGGAGGACAGGGAGCGCAAGGTCGCGATGGCGGCCGATTCGTTGGCCGACAGGCGGGCGCTCATGAGCTTGGGAATCGCGATGGAAGCGATGATGGCGATGATGGCGACCACGATCATCAGCTCGATGAGCGTGAAGCCGGCGTTCTTGCGGTTGCGGGTCATTTGTGTATGTGTTTCTTGCCTAGGGCACGCTCCGGGGCTGGATTCCCGGTTCCGGCCATTCTGTCCAGATGCTCACTGCCCCGAAGGGCGTTCATGGTGGTCGGCACACGCCGACGCGATCACCGTTTGTTTCGAGATCCGGTCCCGAACGTGGACTCCAGCACCGTATCCAGCCCGATCTATCGGCTCCCCCGCAGCGCCGACTTGAGGAACAGGCCCCCTTTTCGACGCATCTCGGCGGGTGCCCTCAACCCGGGCTGAGGTTCCCCACCACCTCGAGGATGGGTAGGAACACCGACAGCACGACGCCTCCCACCATGACCCCCATGACGGTGATCAGGATCGGCTCGATCATGCTCGTCAGCCCCTTCACCGCCGCCTTCACCTGGCCGTCGTAGAACTCGGCGATCTTCTCCAGCAGCACCTCGAGGGCGCCGGAGCGCTCGCCGATCGCGATCATCTTCACGACCATGGGCGGGAAAACGGAGGACTGCGCCAGGGGCTCTGAGAGCATGTTTCCGCTGCGAACGCTGTCGCGCGAGCCCTGCACGACTCCGGCGATCACGCGGTTGCCGGCCGTGTCCGCCACGATGTCGAGGGTCGCCATGATCGGCACGCCGGAGCGGATGAGGGTCGCGAACGTGCGCGAGAAACGGGCCAAGGCAACCTTGCGGAAGAGGGGCCCGAAGACCGGAGCGCTGAGGCTGAGCCGATCGAAGGCCAGCTTGCCGGCCTCGGTCTTGCGGAACAGGCTGAGGCCCAGCGCGCCACCGGCGAGGGAAGCGAGCATGACCACCCAGTTCGCCTTCATCCACTCGGCGATGCCTAGCACGGTGGCGGTGAGCGCGGGCAGCTCGGCGTCAAGGGAGTCGAACACGTCCCGGAAGCCGGGGACGACGCCGATCATCAAGAAGGCCGTGATCGCGCTCACCAGCACGATCGAGACGACCGGGTAGGTCATGGCGGCCTTGATCTCGTGCCGCAGCTCCTCCGCTCGCTCCAGGTACTCGGCCAAGCGCTCGAGGATCACATCCATCTGCCCGGAGACTTCCGCCGCCCGGACCATGCTGATGTAGAGCGAGTCGAAGGCCTTGGGGCAGGTTTCCATGGCAGCCGAGAGATCCGAACCACCGCGCACTTCCGCGACCAGGCGCTCGCAAGCGGACCGCAATCCCGGGGATTCGGCCTGTTCACCGAGGGTCTCCAGACCTTCGAGCAAAGACAGCCCCGAGTTGACCATCGTCGCCAGCTGGCGCGTGAACAGCACCAGCTCGACGCGCGTCGCCGCGGGCTTCGCCTTGCGCGTGCGCAGCTGGAACAGGCTCGTGGTGACCCCCGTGCGCCCCGCGCCCCTCTCGTCCACGCGCATGACGACGAGGTTCTGGCGTCTGAGCTCCGCCACGGCATCCTTGCGGTCGCCGGCGTCGATGGTGCCCTCGACGGTCTTCCCGCCGGGCCCCTTGGCTGCGTACTTGAACTGGGTCACGGTGTTCCTTCTCAGCTGGAGGTATCGTCGCTCAAGGTGACTCGCAGGATCTCCTCCAGGGAGGTCCGGCCACGCAGGGCGTTCAGCAAGCCGACCCGGCGCAGGGTCAGCATCCCCTCGCGCACGGCCGCGGCCTTGATGTCGTGCACGGATCGTCCCTCGACGACCATGCGCTTGAGCTCGTCGTTGAAGGCCATGGTCTCGAGGATCGCGAAGCGACCGCGGTACCCGGCGTTGCAACGCGAGCAGCCGCCGGGGTCGGGGCTGTAGAGCTGGCAGTGGGTGAGATCCTCGGGCCGAAAGCCGACGCCGAGCAGCTCCCGCTCCGGCACGTCCGCCTCGATGCGACAGCTCTCGCAGAGCTTGCGGGCGAGGCGCTGTGCCCCGATGCACAACAACGAGCTGGAGACCATGAACGGGTCGACGCCCATGTCGACCAGGCGCGTGATCGTGCTGGCAGCGTCGTTCGTGTGCAGGGTCGAGAGCACGAGGTGTCCGGTAAGGGCCGCCTTGACGGCGATCCCCGCCGTCTCCGTGTCACGGACCTCCCCGAGGAGGACTATGTCGGGGTCCTGGCGCAGGATGGAACGCAGGGCACCGGCAAAGGTCAGGCCCCGCTTGGGGTTCACGTTCACCTGGTTGATCCCGTCCATGCGGTACTCGACCGGGTCCTCGACCGTGGTCAGGTTGACCGTTGGATCGGCGACCTCCTGGACACAGGAGTAGAGGGTGGTCGACTTACCCGAGCCCGTCGGGCCGGTGATCAGGAGCATCCCGTAGGGACTCCGGATCGCCTGGCGGATGTGCCCGAGGGAGCGGCTCTCGTACCCCATCGAGTCGAGCTTGAGGCTCATGCTCCCGGTGTCGAGGACGCGCAGGACGGCTTTCTCGCCGCCGACGACCGGCAGCACCGAGAGGCGGAAGTCGATCTGCCGCCCCTCGTAACGGATCTGGAACTTCCCGTCCTGGGGCGTGAAGCGCTCGGCGATGTCGAGCTGAGCGAGGATCTTGAGGCGCGAGATCAGCGCCGGCAGCACGACGCGCGTGACCGTCATGATGCTGCCTAGGCGCCCGTCCACCCTCAGGCGCACGTTGATGTGCTTGTCGGTCGGTTCGACGTGGATGTCGCTCGCCTTCTCCTTCAGCGCGCGCAGCAGGATCATGTTCACCAGCTTCACGGCCGGAGCATCGTCCCCGGTGCCGGCGGCGGCGATGTCGAGGCCGTCAGCCTCCTCGTCCACGGCCGAGACCTCCAAGGCCTCCGTCCCCCCGACCTCGTCCATCAACTCCTCTACCTCGCGCTCCCCGGCCTGGAAGGAGGCTTCGATCGCGCGCTCGATCATCCCCGGCGAGCTGACCAACTGGCGGATCTGACAGCCCGTGCGGCGTCGCAGATCATCGATCAGGAGCACGTCGAAGGGGTCGCTGACCACGATCGTCAGCACCTCGCCGTTGCGTGAGAGGGGGAACACGCCGAACTTCGCGCACAGCTCCTGGCTGATGCTCTCGAGAGCGGCCTGGTCGGGCTCGACGCGCGCGAGGTCCAGAGGCGGGATGCTCGAGGCGCGCCCGAGCGTCTCGAGCAGGGAATCCTCGGTGATCTTCCCATCCTCGAGCAGGGTCTCGATGACGTTTCCGCCCTGGTCGCGGGCGCTGTCCCAAGTCGCGCGGTCCACGAGCCCCGCGTCCACCAACAGCTGACGGATTTTCCCCGAGACCCGGACCATCAGGCGGCCTTGATCAGGTTCATCAGCTCGGAAGCGTCGCTCAGGGCCATCTCGGCGTCGAGCAGATCGATCGCCCCCTCACGCACCTTCGACGCCATGGATTGGGCCATGGTCGTCATCCCCAGTCGCCCGCCGGTCTGGATCTGCGAGTAGAGCTGGTGCGACTTCCCGTCCCGAATGAGCGCCCGGATGCCCGGAGTGGCGAGCATGATCTCGGCGGTCAGCACGCGCCCCCGGCCGCCAGCAGACGGCATCAGCTGCTGGGAGAAGACCCCCTCCAGGGTGAAGGAAAGCTGAGTCCTGACCTGGGACTGCTGGTGAGCCGGGAAGACGTCCACGATGCGGTTGACCGTCTGGACCGCGTCGGAGGTGTGCAAGGTGGCGAAGGTCAAATGGCCGGTCTCCGCCAGGGTCAGAGCCGCTTCGATCGTCTCGTGATCGCGCAGCTCTCCCACCAGAACGATGTCGGGGTCCTGGCGCAGGACGCTCCGCAGGGCGGCCCTGAAGTCCCGCGTATCACCGCCGATCTCGCGCTGGGTAACGACACAGCCCTTGTGCTGGTGGGTGAACTCGACCGGATCCTCGATGGTGACGATGTGCGCCTGGCGGTTCGTGTTGACGTAATCGATCATCGCCGCCAGGGAAGTGGACTTGCCCGAGCCCGTGGCCCCGGTGACGAGCACCAGTCCCGAACGCAAGGAGCAGATGCGCTCGCACACGCCGGCCGGCATCCCGAGATCCTCGAAAGCAGGGATCTCCGAAGGGATCGAGCGCATGACCGCCGCCACGGCGCCCTGCTGGTGGAACACGTTCGCCCGGAACCGGCCGTGGCCCTCGAGGCCGAAGGAGCAGTCCAGCTCCAGGTCGCGGTCGAGCTTCGCGATCTGATCGGAGTCCAGGATGCTGGTCGCGAGCCGCCTGGTATCGTCGGCGTTCAGCGGCGCTGTCTCCACCGGCAGCAGAAGGCCGTCTACGCGGATGCGCGGTGGGCTGGCGACGCTCAGGTGCAGGTCCGAGCCGCCCTGACGGACCATCAGGGCGAGCAGTTCTTCCATCGTGATCATCGCGTTCCTTCGGGCACAGACGAGCGGGGCGCGGGGGATCGGGCCCCCGTCGCGGTCCCATCCATCGACCCCTCGGTGGGGCCAACTGGAGGTGGAACGCTCCCACCCGCGAACTCCGAACGCCAAACGCCCCGCCGCCCCCGTCTCACGGGGCGCGGCGGGGCGTTCGGTGAACGCGCGACGAGGACCCTGTGCGGGTCCTGCGCCTACTCCTCCTCGTGCTTCTTGCCCTCGCTCTTGAGGATCTTCTCCTGCTCGAGGCCCGGGACGGGCGCATAGCGCAGGAAGGACATGGAGTAGCTGCCCTCACCGGAGGTCTGAGACTTGAGGTCGCGGTGGTAGGTCTGGACCGTCGCCAGGGGAGCCTCGGCCTTGACGACGGTGATGGCTCCGTCCGCCTCGCTCACCTGGTCGATGACCTGGCCGCGCCGCTGGCTGGTGATGTCGCTGAAAATAGTCCCCGCCATCTCGGTGGGGATGTGGATCTCCAACTCCATGATCGGCTCGAGCAGGGTCGGCTTGGCCTTCAGGAAGCCCTCGCGGAAAGCCCGCGAGCCGGCCATCTTGAAGCTCGCTTCGTCGGAGTCCACGGCGTGGAACTTGCCGTCGTAGACCTCGGCGGCGACGTCGACCACGACGCTGTTGGTCAGCACACCCTCGGCGCAGGCCTGGCGGATGCCCTTCTCGACCGCGGGGATGAGGTTGCGCGGGATGGATCCGCCGACGACCGAATCGACGAACTCGACGCCCTCCCCCGAGGGGCGCGGCTTGAGCCGCAGGAAGCACTCGCCGAATTGGCCCCGTCCGCCGCTCTGCTTCTTGTGCCGGTGGTGTCCGTCCGCCGCCTTGGTGATCGTCTCCCGGAAGGCGATGCGCGGGATACTGGTCTCGATCTCGACGCCGTACCGGCGCTTGAGCCGAGCCTCCATCACCTGCAGATGCAGGTCGCTCATGCCGTTCATCACCAACTCGTGGGTGACGCCGTCGTTGCGGATCGTGAAGGTCGGATCCTCGGCGCTCAACTTGTGGAGAGCTTCACCGATCTTCTGCTCGTCGGCACGGCTCTTGGGGGAGGCTGCCAGTGCGACCATCGGGATGCCCGGCTCGGGGCCGGCGACGCTCGTCAGATCCTCCCCGGCCCTGCGCACCGAGTCTCCGCAGCCGATGTGTTCCACCTTCGAAAAGGCGACGATCGACCCCGGACCGGCGGAATCGATGGCCTCGCGCTGCTTGCCGACCATGTGGAACAGTCCGCCCAGTTTCTCGGGTTTGTCGTCCCCCGCTCCTCGGACGCTGTCCGATGCACTTAGGGTCCCGCGCCACACGCGCGCCAAGCAGACCTTGCCGACATGAGCGTCGGTCTTGACGTTGAAGACCGACGCGCAGAGTTCGCCGGAGGGGTCGGGCTCGACCTCACCGCCCTCCGTGTCATGGATCGTCGACAGCCCCGAAGGCGTGAAGCGGTTGAAGAACTGCAGCACGTTCTCGGCCGCCAGTCCCGAGTCGGGGTTGCAGACCAACAGCGGCACGAGGGCGCCGGCGGCGATGGCTGCGGGCGTGAGGACCGAGAACTGCTCGTCGGTGAGCGTCTGCGACTCGAGGTACTCCATCATGAGCTCCTCGTCCTCGCAGGCGTCCATCAGGGTGTCCATCAGGGGCTGGCGCCACTCGGAGTCCTCCACGTCCATCGTGCGCGTCACAGCCGAGAAGCCCGCGCCAGACGTATCGGGGAGCAGGACAGGAACGACACTGTCGCCGACGGCCTCGCGCAGTTCGTTCACGAGCCCGTCGAAGTCGGCGTTGTCGCCGTCGAGGTGGGTCACGACGATAGCCCGCGGACGGCCGAGCTCTCCGGCTCGCTTCAGCTTCTGGCGCAGGTTGAAGGTCACGCCGCTGCTGCACGAGACGACGGCCACGACCATGTCCGAGGCGAACATCGCACCCGCGGTCTCGGCCACGAAGTCGGGGTAGCCGGGGGTATCGAGGAAGGTCCACTGTCGGTCGCCGTGATCGGCGTAGACCGAAGCCAGCTGCAGAGTGTGCTGCTTGTCCTGTTCCTCGGGTTCGGTGTCGCAGATGCTGGTCTTCTCGGCGACCGAGCCCTTGCGTCCCGACGCTCCCGTCAGGTGGGCGAGGGCATCGACGAGGGTCGTCTTGCCCGACGAGGGGTGGCCGACGAAGGCGAGGTTGCGGGATGCGAGGGCGCCGGTGGTCATCGAGATCGCTCTGCGCTCGGGGGTTGGGGATGCGCCCGTGGGCGCCGCGATGGAAATAGGCCGCCCATCCTAGCGTCTGGGCGGGAACGCACAAACCCTGCGCCCCCGCCGAGCGGCCGGGGCACGGGGAGACTCGAGGCCCAACGACCCGCTCCCGGTCAGCGCCAGTCAGCGCCCGCCGGCGTGAACGACGATCTCGACACGCCGGTTCTGGGCCTTGGCCTTGGTCGTCCCCTCCGCCACCAGCGGCGCGTACTGTCCGTGGCCCACCACGACGCACTGTTCATCGGCGATGCCGCAGTGCTCGACGAGATGCGCGAGCACCGCCATGGCGCGCGCAATCGACAGGCTACGGTTCGTCTCGAAGACCGACCTGCGGATCGGATCCGAGTCGGTGTGCCCCTCGATGTGGTAGGAGCCGCTGGGGTGCGCCGCTTCGAGCACCGCGGCGACCTCGGCCAGGGCGCTGCGCCCCCCTTCGGAGAGATCGGCCTTCCCCGAAGCGAAGGAGATCGACGATGGGATCGAGATGACGGCCATTCCGTCGCGCACGCCGTAGGCGATGCCCAACTCAGCGAGACGTGGGTCGGTGACAACCCGGGCGGGGGGCTCGGCTTGCACGACCCGCGCGTTGGCCTCGGTCAGCTGGACCCCCAATGCATCGATGCGCCCCAAGTACCCCTCGCGCTCGCGCTTCAGGGAGGCGCGTTCCTCGCGCAGCAGGCGAATCTGGCCATCGCGATCCGCGATGGTCTGGCGATAGGCTTCCGGTGATGTGCAGCCGACGGCCATCATGCCCAGCAGCACGCCCAGCCCCATCCGGGCTCGTCTGGTCTCGATCTTGTTCATGCCCTAGAACTCCCCTCGTTTCTGTCGATCGCGATGATGTTCGCCCCGGTCCACGGGTCAGCCTCGACCGCGCAGCACCAGGGTGACGACATCATTCCAATAGAGGAGGACAATTCCAATCCCCGCCGCCAGATACGGTCCAAATGGGAGGTAGCGCCCGGCGAGGCGCGCGACCCTCAGGGCCTCGAGCGCGCCGCGCCGGCCGCCGCGTTCGCGCGCGCGGGAGCGGACGAGGCAGAAGAAGCGGGCGATGTTCGCCACCCCCGCCACCGACGCCAGCACCGAGGCGACCATCAATGCCAGCAGGACGCCACCGGCACCGATGAAGCCGCCCCCGGCGGCCAGGAGCTTGACGTCTCCCAGGCCCATGGCGTCGCGGCCAAAGGTCCTGGTCCCCAGCCAGGCGACGGCGAGCAGGACGCCCCCGCCAGTAGCCATGCCCGCCAGACAGGCAGCCAGGGCACCCAGAGGGCCGACGGCCGACGGATCGTCGGAGAACTGCCGCGCAAGGGGGCTGTCGGCGTGCAGGGCGGGGATGAGCAGGGCGCACAAGGGCGCGAGAACCATCCCTCCCAGAGAGATGGAATCGGGGATTTCAAAGCAGTCGAAGTCCACGAAGGTCGCGACGACCAGGCCCGAGAAGACCGTCACCCGCAGCAGGATCAGGGCGAACTCCGGCTCGGCGTTCCCGGGCCCGGCGCTGGTCGCCGCCAACCACCACAGAACGCCGGTGAGGGCCTCCACGAGGGGGTAGCGCCAGGAGATCGGTGCCCGGCAGGACCGGCAGCGCGCACGGAGGGCGAGCCAGGAGAGGATCGGGAGGTTCTCGTACCAGGCCAGTGCGTGCCCGCAGCGCGGGCAGGAGGAGCGGCGCGGAAACCAGACGCTCTGGCCCTCGATCGAGTAGCGGTGGATGGCGACATTCAGGAACGAGCCGACGAAGGTCCCGAAGAGAGCCCAGACGGCGGGGGCCGGCCAGGCGAAAGAGGGGGGAGCGGAGCTCATCGTGCCTGTTCCCCTGGCCACGACCAGTTGAGCCTGACCCCGTCGACGATGGGCGGGGACCAGCGCCGGTCGCTCCCCGGCCCGTAGCCGGCCGGGCCGACGGTGAGCTCGACCAACAGCCGCAGGCGGCCGAGGGGGCGCACCTGGCGCGGATCGTCCCGCGGGTCCCAGTCGGCCAGGGAGCCCCCCAGGGGCAGATCCTCCTCGCGCACGTAGCGCACGCGGAAGCGGCCGAGGTTCTCGCGCCCCGAGACAGAGGCCCGTTCCCAGCGCACGACGCTCCCCGACGAGGGGATCGGATCGGAGAGCACGGCGTAAGTCAGGGGCGTCCGCAGGGGGTTCACCGTGGGCGGATCGAGCTCCAGGGCCAGGGTGCTGGCGGTGCTCGGCAGAGCCAGGCCGCCGCCCTCGCCCAGGATCCACAGCTCGTTCTCCGCGGCCCGCGGACGCTCGGCGACGCGAATCCACCCGCCCGCCACCAACAGCAGGGGCCCGTCCACCTCGATACGGCCGTTCACGACCAAGTCACCGCCGGCCACGATGACCGTCCACGGGGGGTCCTCTTCCCGAGCGCGCTCCAGCCAAGTCGAGAGGCGCTCTCCCTCCTCGACGGTCAGACCCGGCGCCTCCCCCACGCTGCGCACGAGGTCACCCTCGATGCTCAACCTGCCCTGGGCCCGCAGGACCACGAGTCCCGACGCCTCCAGGCGGCAGGTGCGCCCCGCGGGCAGGGTGAGCCGCGTGGCGTGCAGGTCCTTGGTGTCCGAGCTCCCGTCGGGGAGGTCGATCTCACCGTCCCGGCCGTCGCCCGCGGCCCGCGGAAAGCGGATCGTGACGCGCCCCGCGCCCCAGGCCGCGGTGCCGTCCGCTCCCGGCACCGGCCGCGTGTTGGCCTCGCGCCGCAGGAAGTCCTGCACGTGGGTCCCGGCGGTTTCTCGAACATCGACCTCGATCGTTCCGCTGTAGGGCTGCACGCGGTTGCCGCCGAAGTCCAACAGCTCCATGTCAGGGGCCATGCGTATCGAATGTACGCCCGGCGAGAGCTCGGCCATGCAGACGAGCTCGATCTCCGCCGCGGTCCGCAGGGCCCGCCGTCCGCGAACGACGAGGTGATCGTGATTGGCGAGCAAGCGCACCTGGAGATCGACCCGTTCTCCCGCGGGGGTCAGGAAATGAAAGTCCTCCGCCCGCAGGGTCGAGGGGTCGACAGGTTCCTCGCAGAACAGGACCACGCGCGGATCGGTGCGCACGGTCGTGAGCGCCTCGCCGGGGTGCAAGCGCAGGCCGAACAACGGCGTGTGGTCCACGAACATCTGTCCGCGGGGCTCGGTCAGGTGGGCGGTCTCGAAGTTCCAGCGCACGCTACGTGCAAGGGGGCGCCCATCGCGTCCGCGCAGGCCGTCAGGTGCGGGGAAACCCTGGATGAGGGCGGTGTAGCGGGTGCCCGGTCGGAAGCCGCCGTCGGCCAGCTCCGCGCCGAGGACCGGGTCTGGCCTGAAGCGGATGCGATTCCTATCGACCCGGAACTCCCCCGCCGCACGCTGCCCGCGCTGGTCCACGATGCGCACGCTCTCGGAGGTCACTGACGCGGGATCGATGGGATGGGAGAAGTCGAAGGTGAGGCTCTCGTTGAGGAACAGCCCCTGACTCTGCTCGGGCCGCACCTGCAGCAGCTCGACCCAACGCGGCTGTGGCCGCGCGGCTCGCCCACAGGCCGTGCACAGCGCCGCGGCGGCGACACCCCCGAGCGCGAACCGACTCCAAGAGTCCACCGCACCATTGAAGCACTTGCGGGGGGCGAGTTCGCCCTCGGGGGCGAGCCTTCTCGCCGCCCCGGTTTGCCGCACCCGGGCCCCCCGGCGGAGGCCCAGTCCCAGCGGCCCACGGCACGGCCCGCACAGCCGGTCGGTCACCCCGGCAAGGGGTGTGCTCGCCGGTCCCGAGGCCCGCCGAGCGCACCCTCGAGCCGCGTCCCGATCGAGCGGGCGGCCAGCTTCCCTCGGCGGGGAAACGGACTAGAAGCGGAACGGGATCCGCAGGAAATCGATGACCGGACGCGGGGTATTGAAGGACAGGTCCGAGTTGTCCGCCAGGATGTCGAAGGACAACTGGAAGCGGAAGAAGCGGAAGTCCGTGTTGCCCGGTGCTCCCGACAGGGCTCCGATGTCCGTGGACCAGGCGGAAGTCCCGGGGAAGATGGCGCTCTCGTCGGGGTCCCCGAGGCTGTTGGCTCCGGTGGCCTGGAAGCTGACGAGCACGGTGCTACTGTCGGGCATCGCGTCTGCGACGCCGTTCGTGCTGACCGCGAAGTAGCGAGGGAAGACCTCTACCTGCCCGCTGGTGGGCAGATCGCTCCCAGAGACCGTGAGCGAGAGGACGTTCGCCTGCTCGTCGTAGCTCGCCGCGGTCACGTCGTGGTCCTCGCTCCCGACTCGCAGGCGGAAGAGGCGGAACAGGTTCGGGTTGCGGCGATAGACCTCGTCTCCCAGCGCCAGCTCAGCGGCGTCCAAGAGCATCGTGCGTCCGTCCGCGCCGATGTCGGGGAGGCCTTCGGACTCGACCGCCGCTGCCGGCGCGAGGATGGCCGGGAGGTTCTCCACGACCTCCTCCGTCGACTCCACCAGCCCCGTGGCCGGGTCGGTCCCCTCGAAGAGGAACTGGATCGGATCCGGGTCATTCGGGTCATCGGGGTTGATGCTCGCCCCGCCCAACGGGATCCACTTGGACTGGGCCTTGGAGAGGCGACCGAAGATCGGCAGGAGCTGATTCACCCAGTCCGCGTCTCCCGAACCCGTCCCGATGTCGTAACCGACCGGGGCCGGCTTGACCGCATCGCGCACGAGGCCCGAGTCATCGGACGGGCCGATCACGTCATCGGGCAGGGTGCCCACGTGGAACTGAATCAGGCCCGGGCCGCCGTCACCGCCCGCGGATACGACGATCCCAGTCTGCACGGCGCACTGCGGAGGCAGGGGTTCCTCGAAGGGGTTGTCGCCCCCCCCACCGGTGTGGTGGGCGTCGGCTTGCGGGGTCAGCTCGTTGTCGTCCGCCCCGCCCGCGTTGTTGTAGCCCGCGCCCCCCTGTCCGCCGCGCGCCAGGATCGACGGGGCCGCGTTGGGGTTGCCGTTCTGCGGCAGCTCGGAGAGGTCGATATGTTGGGCGGTCTGCAGGATGATGTGACCTCCGGCGCCTCCACCCGAGCCCCCTCCGATGCGGTTGACGTAGTTGGTGTTCTCGCCGCCGGACCCGTGGCCTCCGCGGGCGGTGATCTTGCCGTTGATCCCCATGCTGATCTTGCCCAGGGCGAGGACCGTCAAGGCGCCGGAACCACCGCCGCCGCCGCAGCCTTTGTCCTGGTCGCTGTTCAACAGCTCCGAGGGCGGGTACTCGGTGGCGCGCGTCGCATCGCCGCCGGCGCCGCCGCCGGACGCCGGCCAGGGCTGGATCAGCTCACCCTCGACGAGCTCCTCGTCCTCGGTGCCGAAGTCCTTGCGCATCGTGCCCCAGAAGTCGTCACCTGTCCCGTTGATGTCCGTGAAGGGACGGTCCGCCGCGAAGCCGCCCCAGGGCAGCGTCTCCCCAGGACGCGTCGCCGCGTTGGCCGAGGGGTGACCCGCGAAGCCGTTCTCCGCGTCGAGTCCCAGGGTCATCTGGTCATTGCATCCGTCGGCGAGCACCACGTCCAAGCCGAGGGTCCCGCCACCGCCCCCGGCGGCGCCGCGGAACTGGCCGTAGTTGCCCGTGTTCGAGTTCCAGCCGCTCTCCCCGCCCTGGCCTCCCGCGCCGGGGGTGTCGAAGGCGCCGAAGCCGTTGCCGCCCCGCGGGGTGACCTGGTTCGTCAGGTAGCTGCCGGTGCCGCCCGCGCCACCGCCGCCGTTGCCAGATGCGCCCGGCTCCGGTTGGAAGGGCGTGTTGAGGGTGAAGACCGGCTTGGCGTTGTTGCCGGAGATGTCCAACTCGCCTTCGATCCGCACCTCTCCCGCGCAAAGGAGGACGGCCGGGTTCGGCCCCTGCACCTTGAGTACCGAGTTCTCGGGAATGTAGAGGTCGCGGATGTTCACGATGCCGTTGATCACCAGCTGCGTCGCCGTCGGTACGCCGCCGGGACCGCCGATGATCAGGGTCGAGGTGGTGTCGAGAATGACGGTCTGGTTGGACGGGATGTGCCAATCAAAATCGCCACCCGGGCCGCCGGTTCCGTCGAAGTCGAACGAGGGTCGCACGCCGTACACGCCGGGCGAGATCTCGCCCCACTCCGCCCGCGGGGTGTCGAATGTCGCTTCGACATCCTCGAACGAGCCCACGTCACCGCCGCTCAAGACGAAGTCCTCGAAGAAGTCGTCTGCGTAGTCCACCGCCTCACCGCCCTCCGTGAAGGTGGAGCTCTTCATGACCGCGAAGTCCTCGAGGGGGAGGATGTTCCGATCCCCCACGAGGTCCTCGAACTCGGGCTTCACGATCACCCGCAGGTTGCGGTTCTGGGGCAGCACTCCCAGGGGCGTGAGCCGCAGGACGGCCCCCGTCTCGGTGCAGTTGGCATCGAGCGACACGCGCGTAGGGAAAGTAACCCAGGACCCGGTCGCCTCCTCGAACTGGATCTGGAGCCTGTCCTGGCTGATGTTCTCGTCCGTCGGGCTGACGGGCTGGTTGACCTCGACGAGGACCTCCACCCGGGATTCGGTATCGCTGTAGAGGTTGAGCGGGATCTCGAAAACGCCCAAGTTGCCCTCGCCGGTGGGATCGATGACGAAGGGCAGGATCGCGCTACCGCCGCCGGTCTCCAGGCGCGTGCCCTGGACGATCCCGTCAGCGTCCACGTAGCCCTCGAGAGGCGCGGGCGGACCTGTCTGGGGATCGAGGAAGAGGTCGGTCAGGATCTCCGAGACGGGAGTGAAAAACGACATGGTGTGCCCGTCCCGCAATACGGACCCGCCAGCGGACAGGACGGTGCCCGCTCCGTTCCCGTCTTCCGGAACGGAAATCCGGTAGTCGATCCCACCCGGGATCAAGCCGGCGTCGGAGAAGTCTCCGGCGGTCGGGCAGGTCGGCTGGAACGTGACCTTGCGCGGATCCGCGGGGTCCACCGTATACGTTCCCACCGCCGGCCCGCCGCTGACTTGGGCGATGCTGATGGTGTTCATGTTCACGCTGTCGAAGTCGACCGCGTGGGAGAAGGTGAAGGTGATCGGGCGGTTGATCTGCCAGGTTTGCCCTTCCGCGACGGAAACGCTCTGGAGCGTGAACAGCCCGGCGGCCGCCTCATCGGCGTCCAGCGAGCCGCCGCTGCAACCGATCGCAAGGAGGCCGGTGCCGAGGGCGGCGGCGGAGGTAGTCCAGAGCGCTCGATGGGTCTGCATCATGTCGTTCGTATTGCCGTTGGTGTCCTGCTTGGATCGGGGGAACATCACGTCTAGTCCTGCCACGCGAAGCCGAGGGCCGAGAGTTCAGGAGTCTTGCTGGAAATCGGGTTGGAGATGAAGCTGACGCGCACCTGGAAAGCCTTGGCGCCGTCGACTTCGCTCATCTGGCTCTGCCATGAGCTGTCGTTGTTCAGAAAGACCGGCGCGCTCGGTTCGGGCGTGGGAACCGTGACCGGATCTCCGTAGAGGTCCAGCTTCCCCGCGTTGGTGGTGATGTCATCCGGTACGAGGCCCGGGTCCGTACCCGTGATCACCGTCGCACCGCGGTAGGCGAGCACGACTTGGGTCCCCGCCGGCTGGTCGCCGGGCCCGGGCTCCACGACCGGGTTGGGCGTATTGAAGGCGCCGCCACTGTAGGCGGGCGACTGCAAGCCAGTGTCGAACCAGATCGTGTGTACGCGGCTGATGCGGGTGACCAGCTCGAGCTGTCCGATGTAGAAGGAGTTGTCGATCCCCTGGGTGATCGCCCCCGGCGGGTTGCTGTTGGGGTTGAAACCGCCGTTGGCCTCGTTCTCCAGGTCGGGATCACGGATCACCGGCAGGTTGTTCTGATCGTAGCCGCCGGTGGAGAAGGCACGGAAGTTGGGCCGCGCCGAGGAGTTCGACGCCAGGGAGATGTCGAAGGAGTTCAGGCCCAGACCGCCGTCGTCGGGATAGCAGCGGAACTCCATCAGGACCGGCAGACCTGCGGTCGGCACCTGGCCCGTCGGATAGGGCACGCCCTGCGTTCCCGTGCCGAGCACGCTCACCTCGATCGCCAACATCGCGCCGGCGCCGATCGGTGCCCCCTTCTTCAGTACGGAGGTGTCACGCCAGGTCCAGTAGCTGTACTCCTCGGCGGAGATTCCCTTGTTCATGGGCCAGGGCATCATCAGCGTGCCCGACTCCGCCTGGAACAGGTCCGCGGGGTTGACCGCGTAGCCCCGGTCGCGCGGGTGGACGACCTCGAAAGGCGCGTTGTCGTTGTCGAGGACGTTGTTGGCGTAGGTCTTGACCAGGCCGGAGTTGGGGTAGTTCGGGAACCCCGACATCGGATTGAGGATCTCGTCGGGCTGGAAGATCGAGTGCGTCAGGGCGATCTGAAACTCGTCGTAGGCGTCGGAGACGACCGCCGCGCCGATCGGAGCCCAGGCGATGCCCTCGATATCGATGTTGATGTTGGTCTCGTCGGTGACCGAGAAGCCCAGATCACAGTAGCGCCACAGGGTCTGCATCTTGCTCCCAAGGGGCGAGAGCGGAGTCTGCACACCGAGCGGGAAGGGCGTCATCACGCTCGGCACGGGCTTGTCGCGGTCGGCTGCGACCGAGAAGCGGTTCACCGGGCGCGGCAGGATCACCTCGCGGCTCAGGTTGTAGAGGATCTGCCCGGCGCGGAGCTCGGGGAAGGTGTCCCCGTACAGCTCATCGGTGCCGGCGAAGCGCAGGGCCACGCCGCCGTTGGACTCCGAACCCTCGGTCGGATCGAGCTGGAACAGGACCTGGCTGAGGGCCTCATCGAGGGGGTTGCCCGCCAGGTCCGTCGGGCCGTCGTCGCCACTGGCGAGGTTCAGGTAGTAGCCCTCGTCCAGGCCGAGCTGGTGCGTGAACGGGAGGGTGGGAACGAACTTGTACTCCCGCAGGGTCGTGTCCGGCAGCACCTGCCCGACGATCAGGTCGAAGGCGGTCGGGTTGGATTGGACGCGGGTGACGGTGAAGTTGTCGAACGACGTCAGCGAGGTCGGATCCATCGGTTCGCTGAAGAACACGATCGCGTGGGCGTCGTTGGAGACGTCGCTCGCCGGCGGCGCGGAGGCGTTGGGCGAGAAGCGCACGAAGCAGGACGGTACGTCGGTCGCCGGGTCGAAGGAGGTCTGCAACTGGGCCGCGCCCGGGGTCAACACCCCGCCCGCGGGAGCGAGGACCTGCACTTGCACGAAGGTCACTTCCGAGCCGCTCTGGGCCCCGAAGCCAAGGATGAGCGCCTTGAGGCCGGCCTTGGTGATCACGTCGAAACCCGGCTTCAGGGTGGTCGCGCAGGCCGGCACGGAGAAGCTCATCTGGGGCAGGGTGTAGCCGTCGGTAACGCCCGGGATCGGAACCGGGTTCCCGCTGAACTCGACCGCCAGCTGGCCCATGACGCGCGGCTTCTCCTCGTCGAGCAGGAAGCCGTTGTTGAGGTCGCCGGTGATCTGCGTGTCCCCGCCCGAGCGGAAGGCTCGGACGACGTCGTTGGTGTAGGAGCCGGGGTCGTTGGGGCCGTTGGAGAAGAAGGCGCAGGCGTGCCCGGTCGGGTTGGTCAGGATCACGTTCTGGCCCAGGGACGCATCCAGGCGCGTGGGGATGCGCACGACCATGTTGGGCTCCTGGGTCGTGATGCTCGGCGGCAGGCCGAGGGAGTTCACCGGCAGGAGCGACTCCGAGGCCTCGCTGTCGGAGACCGTGGCGTCGAGGATCACGCGCGTGGAGTGGAACTCCAGCACGCCGTCGCCGTCGTAGTCTGCCAGGTCCCCGTGGTTGGGGTCGAGGATCACCCGCGCCTCGAAGGGCTGGTCGGGCGGGTAGTCGGTCATGAATCGGATCGCCTGCGGGTTCAGCACGCCCGTGATGGGGTCGAGCAGCAGCCCGGCGTAGCTGTCCACCCACACGCCGGCCTCGAAGCGCGGATCCAGGATGTCGTCGAAGACCACGACCATGGCCGCGTTACGCGCCATCACCGAGAAGGGCGGCAGTTCGCTGGGGTCGAGGCTCTTCTCCTGCACGGGCGTCAGGTTGGTGTCGAGAGCATCGAGCAGCTGCACGAACTCCACGCTCCCGGCCTCGGCGTTGATGATCACCTGCGCCTTCTCGGTGACCGGGTTGGTCGAGACCGTGTAGTCGGCGCTGGTGCGGATGTCCTCCCCCACCGGGTAGTCGACCTGCTGCAGCGAGCCGTTCGAGTCGTAGACGTCCACCAAGCGGCCCCAGAGGACGCTCTTGATCTTCATCTCGCTCGCCTGCCCGCGGCGGTTCTCCTCGACGAAGAACGACTGCGAGCGCATACCGCTACCCGCGGAGTGCTCGACGTTCTCGCCGGGCTCGCCGGCCGAGGTTCCGATGGGCGTGGCCGAGCCTGTTCCGCACGCGCCGAGCAAGAGGGCGAGGGCGAGGCCCGTCAGGGCCACTGCGGTGGACGGTGCGCGGAAGCGGATGGGTGAGGCAGATTGGTTCATGTTCACGAGGAGGTGTGTCATGGCCGGCAGGCGGCCGGACGCAGCAACTGAGCGGTTTCGTTCCAGTGAGATCGTTCGACGCCGGGCGGTCCACCCCGGCGGGGAGTCACGCTCCCTCTCCCGGTGGCACGGAGCATTCTCCAGGGGAAGTCCGGCCGGTGACGGCTTCTCTGCACCAGGTAAGTCAGGGGAGTCTGTGCGACAGCGGAGGTGGCGGACGGGGAGGATCGGGACGGGGGCGGGGGCGGGGAAAGGGGCAGGGACAGGGGCGGGGACAGTCGGTCGGGCCAAGTCCGTCGCAGGCATCGTTCGCCGCACGCAACGCGCCCGCCGGGCAGTTTGCCGGGTCGATCGAGTTCGTGGTATCGCGTTCTGCGAAGAAGCGGCATGGAGTTCGGTAGGGGTGCCTGGAGCGGAGTCCGAGATTCGGCTCGGCACCTCCCCTCAGCAAGCGCCGTGCCGCCTGTCGAACAAGGCCTGTATTGCACTCAACACCGTCCGCTACAGGGATTTACGAGGAATCCACCCCCCCCGACCGGCGACCCCCGACCGCGCAGGATCGCCCACCCGACCCGACCGAGCGTGCAGAATCGCTCACCCCGCGCCAAGGGTCGCCGTGGAGGCCCGCGGGGCTCGGTCAGGCAATGGGGCTCGGCTGCGCCCCGCGCACGAAGCCGAGGGCCTCGGCGGCCGCGGCGTCGGGGAAGAAGACCTGATGGTCGGGGCGGATCTGGCGCACGGCGGGCGAGTCGGCGGCGTGGTAGTGGCGCGTGGTCGTGCAGCCCACGAAGGCGAAGGTGAGGTCGTTGCTGCAGAACGCACAGGCCGGCCGGTGCGGCGCGCGCCCCTGGAAGCGGACGCGCGGCGTCACGTGGCGCTCCTCGGTGCGTGAGATACAGGAAGGTGCCTCGCAGGGATTATCGCCCTCGGGGATCGGGTGGACCTCCGCCCCGCGCGGCTGCTCGGGATCGAGGACTTCGATCTCCCCCAGCATCGCCGCGAGCAAGGCCATGCGCAGGGGGACCCCGCGCGCCGCCTGCTTGAAGTAGATACTGCGCGGGTCGGCGTCGATGTCCGCGCTGATCTCGTCCCGGCGCGGCAGGGGGTGCATGACCACGGCGTCGCGCAGGGAGTCCGCGCTCATGGCGCGCTTGCCCAGCTGCATGTAGGAGGTCGGATCCGAGGGATCGGTGGGGTGCCGTTCGGTCTGCGGCCGCGTCATGTAGACCGCGTCCACGCGCCCGACCTTCCACCCCTTGGCATCGGTGAACAGGGAGAGCTGGTGCGGTTTCTGCGGCGTCAGGTAGACGACGTCCGAGGTCGAGGCGAGCTCCCCGAGGCGCGAGGCATTGGCGCGCATGGGCTCGATGGCGAACTCCTCCCGCAGGCGCCGGACGACGTACTCGGGCATCTCGAACCCCGGCTGGGGCACGCAGACGACGTTCGCGCCGAAGCGCGCGAGGGCGTAGGCGAAGGAGTGGATCGTGCGGCTGTAGCGCAGATCGCCGGCCAACACGACGTCGAGGCCCTCGATGCGGCCGCGCTCGACCCACAGGCTGTACAGGTCGCAGAGGGTCTGGGTCGGGTGTTCGTGGGAACCGTCGCCGCCGTTGATCACCGGCACCGAAGAGTACTCGGTCGCCAGGCGCGCCGCGCCTTCGCTGGAGTGGCGCAAGACGACCAGGTCCGCGTAGGCGCCCCCCACGACGCGCACCGTGTCCGCCAGGGACTCGCCCTTCGACGCGCTGGAGTTCCCCATGTCCGCCGCCGTGATCACGCCCCCGCCCAGGCGCAGCATGGCCGACTCGAAGGAGAGGCGGGTGCGCGTCGAGGACTCGTAGAACAGGGAGGCGGAGATCCGACCTCGGCAGAGGTGCGACCAGCTCTGAGGCTCGACCGAGAACTCGCGCGCCCGCTCGAACAGCCGGCGCATCTCCGCGATGGAGAGGTCGTCGATGGAAACCAGGTGTCGGATCGGGCTCATGGGAAAGCGGGGCGCACGCCTCCCTCGCAGCGGGAGAGTGCCGCCCGCCAGCTGCACCTGAGAGGGGAGAATACCGCGTGAGGAACGCGCCGACAACGGCGGACGCGGTCGGGAGAGGGCCGGGCTCACTCCAGGGCCGCGAGAACGCGGTCGAGATCCGCCGGCTCCCCCTCGACGGCGCGCTCGAGCTCCGCCAGCGCGGCCGGATCGAGCAGCACGCCGCGCCCCGCCTGCCAGGCTTGCTCCCCCAGCCCCAGGGCGGAACGGAAAAGGGCGCCGAGCAGGTCGCACGCCTCCCGCGGCCGGTGTAGAGCGCTGATGCCCTCGCCCGGAGAGACTTCGGGGGCCAGCTCGTCGACGCGGCTCGCCACCACCACGCGCCGCTCGCCGTCGCTCGCCACGGGTGGACGCGAGTCGGGGGGTGCCAGCCAGATCACCAGGTCGGCCCGGGGGCGCAGGGCGCGGCCCAGGGCCACGCCGGCCCGCTCCACCGCCCCCGCCGCCCGGGACGCGTCACGCTCCGCCCGCTCCCCGGCGGTGTCGATCAGCTCCACCGGCCACTCGCCCAGGCATGTGCGTTGGCGCACGGCGTCACGGGTAGTGCCCTCCTCGGGCGTGACGATGGTCCGCGCGCTCCCCACCAGGGCGTTGAACAAGGTCGACTTGCCCGCATTCACCGGCCCCGCGAGGACGACGCGCGCGGGTACCAGGGCCCTGCGGGCCGCCCGCGAGCGCGCCGCCAGCTCCCGAGCTCCCGCGAGGCGCGCTGGATCGGCTTGGGTCGAGAGACGGTCGAGCTCCCGGGCCAGTGCGCCGCCGAGCTGGTCGAGCACGATGCGCGCGGCGGCTTCACAGGGAGCGTCCGCCAGCAGCTCCTCGGCCCAGGCGCGCTCCCCGCCGGACGCAACTCCCGCTTCCCGCCCGCCTCCCCCGCCGCCCAGGGCCTCGCGGACCGCGCGCACGACGAGTGGGTTGCCGTGCAGACACAGCTCGAGGTGATCGGGCGCGCGCACGACGACCAGGGCCTCGTCCAGGGCCTCGCCCTCCGAGCCCAGGCGCGCAAGGCGGACGTCGCCTGGGCGCAGGTCGGTCTCGCCCACCAGGGCGGAAACCGCGTTCAAGGCGCCCGCGCCGCTGACCTCCAGCACGCTCACGGCGCCCGTTCCCGGAGGCGTGAGCTCGACCGCGCGCACGCTCAAGCCGTCTCCCAGGCTTCGCCCAGCGCCTCGCTGCAGCCGGCGGCCAAGAGGCCGCGGTGCACCAGATCCGCGCACTCGATCAGGCGTCGCCCGCCGCGCCCCAGGCCGGTGGAACCGCCGAGGAACGCCCGCGCCCCTCCAGTCAGGACCAACGGAGCGTCGACGATGCCGGCCTCGCGGCCGACGCACTCCACGAGCTCCCGGGCGGCGCCGACGAAACCCACGCTGCAGCCCGCGATCAGGGCTCGCTCGGTGTCCAGCCCCAGGGCCGGGGCCTCGGGCCGCGGATCGACGGAGGGCAAGCGAGCGGCCCCGGCAGCCAGGGCCGCGGCCCACAGGCGCGGGCCGGGTGCGATCGCTCCGCCGGCGAAGACGGCGTGGCCCGCTCCGTCGGTGGTCAGGGCATCGACGGTCAGGGCCGTGCCGGCATCGACGACGATCGCCGGAGCTCCGGCGACGCCCAGGGCTCCGCGAGCCGCGAAGAGGCGGTCGAGGCCGACGCTCTCGGGGTGGTCACAGGCGACGGTCAAGCCCGGATCGGGAGGAGCGCACCAAGGACCGTCGACGACGGCCGCGAGGGCCCCC
Organism: Planctomycetota bacterium; assembly: GCA_002686265.1. GTDB lineage: Bacteria > Planctomycetota > UBA1135 > UBA1135. The sequence goes on along the minus strand of NZBA01000036.1, from coordinate 91,881 downwards.
GACAGGGCGGCGGTCAGGGCGGGCTCGGCGACCGACGCCAGGGCGCCGCCGACGCATTCCGGCCCGTCCTGCACGTGCGCCGCGGCGGCCACGGGCAGGCCGCCGTCCACCGGCAGCACGAGCCGCAACGAAGGGCGCGCCCGCCCGTCGCCCCCGCACTCAAAGGCCAGGAGCTTGCAGGCGCTGTTGCCCAGATCGACGGTCAGGAACGCGGGAGCCACGCCTCCATGGTAGCGCCCCGCCGCGCGCCGGCGCGAGACAGCTACTGCTGTGGCGGCGAATCGTAGGTAACGACGCGCTGCTTGCCCTTGTTCTCGATCACGACCACCCAGGTCGTGAAGTTGTCCTTGTTGTTCTTGACGAAATTGATGGCCTCCGAGGAGGAGGCCACAGGGTGGTCGTTGATGCTCTTGATGATGTCGCCGGACTGAGCGCCGTGGCGGGCGGCCACGCCACCGGGTTCGACGGCGGTCAGCTCGATGCCGTCGTAGCGTCCGGTGCGCGGGTCGCGGTGTCGGCGGTGGCGCACCTCGCGCGCCAGGATGCCGGCGAAGTCCTCGCCGAAGTCGAGCTGGTCCTCGAGCCCGAGGGCGTAGTGGTCCTTCGCCACCAGGGATGTCTTCTTCTGGAAGGCCCAGGCGGCGCGCCCGTTGACGCGCGGGATGTGCCGGCGCGGCGGGGTGACGATCCCGTCCTCGTCGGTCCTCACGATCACGCTCTGGGGATCGAAGGCGCCCACGCTCAAGAGCTCGAATTGGCGCTCGGCGTCGTCGAAGGCGAAGGTCACGCCGAGGGCCGAGACGGCGTGAACGCGCACGGCCGTATGCGGCGCGGCCAGCCGATCACCGACACTCAGGGAGACACCGCCGACACCTGTCGCGCCCTGCCCCCCCCCGGCGCCGTCGACGCCGGCCGCGGGCAGGTAGACCAGGAAGACCGTGCTGCGATCGGAGTGCCCCTCGTCGTGCAGGGTGAACAGCACCTTGACCAGGTTGGCGACGGGCACGTAGCGCGGGCGCTCGGGCTCGGGAGCCTCGGGCTCGGGAGGCGGCGGTGGTGGCGGCGCTCCAGTCCAGTTCAGGTCGTAAAACGCGCGCTCGACGGCCTTGGCGGAGACCAGGTTGACCTCGACCTCCTCCGCCTGATCGACGTCGGTCAGAACATCCTTCGCGTTCTCGGGGAAGAGGGCGCGCAGGGCATCCAGCCCGCCCACGAAGGTGAGCACGTACCAACCCAGCAGCGCCGTCAGGCCGGCCGCCGTAAGCCAGGATGCGCCTTTGACTTGAGAGACGTTCATGGGTGCGTGGAGGGCATGCTAGGCCCCCTCGGCGGAGGCTGCAAGCAGGCACACCGCCCGCGGGGCCAGCACGGACGCGCGGCCGGGGGAGTTATTCCCCGCCGAGCAGGCGCAAACTGTCGCCTCCCGGGCGCGGGGGCCGGGGAGCGCCGGCGGGACGCATGTGGCTGGGGGTGATCCCGCGCAGGGCCAGGATCAACTCGTCGGGACGGTCGCTGGCGCCCAGGGCGTCCTCGAGCTTCACGCGTCCGTCCGCCACGAGGCCGCGCAGGCAGCGGTTGAAGGAGATCTGGCCCTTCTCACCGCCGCGCTCGATGACGCGCGCCAGCTCAGCGGTCGCTCCGTCCGCCAGGAGCTCGCGCACCTGCGGCGAGGAGACAAGGAGCTCGAAGGCGGGCAGCAGGCCACTGCCCGTGGCGGCGGGAACCAGGCGCTGGGAGAGGATCCCCGCCAAGTTGTCCGCGAGGCGCCCGCGCACCTGCTCGTGCTGGGTGGCGGGGAAGAAGCTCAGGATGCGGTCGACGGTCTGTGGCGCGTTGACCGTGTGCAGGGTGGACATGACCAGGTGCCCCGTTTCGCTGGCGTCCAGGGCCGAGGAGACGGTCTCCGCGTCGCGCATCTCACCGATCAAGATCACGTCGGGGCTCTGGCGCAAGGCGTGGCGCAGGCCCTCTTGGAAGCCCTCGCAGTCGGTCCCGATCTCGCGCTGGCTGATCACGCAGCGCTGCTCGCGGAAGAGCAACTCGACCGGATCCTCCATGGTGATCACGTGGCGCTCCACGCGCTCGTTCTGGTGCTGGATCATGGCCGCCAGGGTCGTGGACTTCCCCGACCCCGCGACACCGGTCACCAGGACCAGGCCGCGCCGGCGGGCGGCGAGCTCGGCGAGCTCGGTCGCCGGCAGGTGGAGCTCCTCGAGCTTCGGCGCCTCGTCCGCGATGCGCCGCAGGACCACGGCCGGTTCGCCCATCTGTTTGTAGGCGTTGAGGCGGAAGCGGCCGAGGCCGTCGAGGTGCAGGGCGGCGTCCACCGATCCCCGCGCCCGCCAGACGTCCATGCGCTCGCTCCCCATCACGCCCTCGAGCACTTCCAGCAGTGGGCCAGGACCGGGAACGCTCCCCGGGAGAAAACGGATGCGCCCGTCCACGCGCACCGAAGGCCGTCCGGAGGCACGTAGGATCAGGTCACTGGCCCCCGCGCTCACCATCTCCGCCAGCCAAGCCTCGATCTGGTGGCGCGGGGTCAGCGTGCGCCGGGCGGCAGGGGAGTCGGGTGCGGGCTGATCGGGATCTCGCTGGTGTTCGCTCACGGGCGGGGCCGCTCGAGCGCGGCCAACCGTCGCCTCCATCGGCGCGGGACAGGCCCGCGCTTGAGTCGCTCCGTCTCCGGCCGACGGCCTCCTCGTGGGTGCGGCTCCCCCGCCCTGCTCGCGGGACCTCGCGGGGGGGCTCGGGGATGCGGGCTGGCCGCCCGTCGAGCACGGATCGACGAGCCCGACGCCGGAGCGGCGGAGAGGGCGGAGCCGGAGCGGAGCGTCCTCGACGGGCTGCTAGACCGTGGTGGCGGCGGCCTCGAGCAGCTCGCGCAGGCCGCTGCGGGTGTGGGAGGAGATGCGCCGGACCGGCTGTCCGGCGCTGATCTCGAGGGCCCGCGCCGCCTGCTCGGCTTCTTCGCTTTCGCACTTGGTCGCCACGAGCAGCCGTGGCCGGGAGGCGAGTTCGGGGGAGAAGCGCTCCAACTCGGCGGCCACCATGCGCCGCGCCTGCTCGGGCTCGGGATCGGCGCCGGACGAGACGTCCACCAGCTGCAGCAGGGCGCGACAGCGCTCCACGTGCCGCAGAAAGCGGTGCCCGAGTCCCGCGCCCTCGGCGGCTCCCTCGATCAGCCCCGGGAGGTCGGCCAGGCAGAGGGTGCGGCCTTCTCCGAGGTCCGCGATGCCGAGCAGGGGAACGAGGGTCGTGAAGGGGTAGTCGGCCACCTTCGCGCGCGCGGCGGTGACCGAGGAGAGGAAGGTGCTCTTGCCCGCGTTCGGCAAGCCCACCAGGCCCACGTCCGCGAACATCTTGAGCTCCAGGCGCAGCTCGCGACGCTCCCCCTGCTTGCCGGCGGTCGCCTTGCGCGGCGTCTGATTGACCGAGGTCGCGAAGTGAACGTTGCCGCGCCCGTGGGTTCCGCCGCGGGCCACACAGAGGGTCATCTCGCCGACCGCGAGGTCGCGCAGCAGATTGCCGCGCCGAGCGTCGTAGACGAGGGTGCCGACGGGCACTTCCAGGAGCAGATCGTCGCCGCGGCGGCCCGTGCGCTTGCGCGGTCCCCCTCCGCGGCCGTCGGCGGCGCGATAGCGCGGGCTGCGGCCGATGGCGAGCAGGGAGTTGACCCGCGGGCTCGCGACGAGGATCACGCTCCCGCCGTCCCCCCCGTCGCCCCCGTCGGGGCCACCGCGTGGGACGTACTTCTCGCGCCGGAAGGAGACGATGCCGTCACCGCCGTCTCCGGCGACGACCTCAATCGTGGTCTCGTCGCGGAACACGGGTTGCGGGCAGCTCGGGCCCGGTGCGGGTCGTGCTACTCAGCGCCCACCGGGTCCACGTGGACCCGGCGGCCGCGCTGAAAGCGCACCGTCCCCGGTGTGAGGGCGAAGAGTGTGTAGTCCTTGCCCAGGCCAACGTTGTGTCCGGGCTTGAAGCGTGTGCCGCACTGGCGCACCAGGATCGTCCCGGCCGTGACGGCCTGGCCGCCGAAGCGCTTCACACCGCGGTACTGCGGGTTGGAGTCGCGGCCGTTCCTCGTCGAGCCCTGTCCCTTCTTGTGTGCCATGACGGAACCTCAGGCCTTGATGTCGGTGATCCGAACGCGCGTGTAGCGCTGACGGTGGCCGCGCTTGACGCGCACGTTCTTGCGACGCTTGAAGCGCATGGCGATGACCTTGGGGCCCTTCTCCTCGCCGAGCACCTCGCCGGTGACCAGGGCGCCGTCGACGGTCGGCTTGCCGAGCACCACTCGGCCCTCGTTCTCGACCAGGAGAACCTCGTCGAAGGTGATCGACTCCCCGCGCTTGAGGTCGCGCTTGAGGTCGCAGAGGATCACGTCCCCCTCGCGGACGGTGGTCTGGCGGCTGTGCTCTCGAATGACGGCGTACATGGCGTTCTCCCGGCGTGTGGCTCGGGCAAGTGCTTCTCCAGCTTCGCTTCTCCAGCTTCGCTTCGCCGGCTTTGCTTCTCCGGCTTACCCTCCCCCGAGCCCGTCGGGCGCGAATGGAGGGGCGAGGATTCTACGTCCCCCTCCCCCGCAGGAGAAGCCCGAGTCGAACGAAAACCGCCCTCGACGGGCCGCTCTCGCGGCTCCCCGGCGGCGGTTCAGCGCTTCCTCCGGCCTCCCGGACGCACCTCGCGCCCATCGGCCCTCAGGTAGCGCAAGACGCTGTCCTCGGTCTGGTCGGGGACGGACACCAGCCGCAGCTCCCGACCGTGCTTCTCGCTCAGCGAGTCGAGGAGATCATTGCGCTTCTTCTTGAGGTGCTCCACGACCTCGGGGTGCGCCTTGACCTCGACCATCGAGAAGCCCTTGAGGGTCAGGGAAGCCCCCAGGCGCCGCAGGATGGCCGTGGCCCGCGACTCCACGGTTCGCACGCGTCCGAGTCCCCGGCAGCGCCCACAGTTGGTGAAGACCTTCTTGTCCATCCCGGGCCCGAGGCGCTGGCGGGTCATCTCCAAGAGCCCGAACTGAGAGATGCGTCCCAGCTTGCTGCGCGCGCGGTCGCTGACGAACTGCTCCCGGAAGCGGTTCTCCACCATGCGGTTGTTCCCGCGCTTCATCATGTCGATGAAGTCGATGACCAGGATCCCCCCCAGGTCCCGCAGACGAATCTGGCGGGCGATCTCCGGAGCGGCCTCCATGTTGGTCTTGAGAGCCACGACCTCGAAGTCGGTACCCTTGGAGCGCGTCTTCCCAGAGTTGACGTCGATGGCCACGAGCGCCTCGGCCTGGTCGATCACGATCGAGCCTCCCGAGGGCAGCTCGATGCGCCGGGAGAAGATCTTCTCGAAGTCCTGCTCGATGCCGTGGGTGTGGAAGAGCGGCTTGGGTCCCTCGTGCAGCTTGATGCGGTCGATCTGATCGGGCATCAGGCGCTCGGCGAACTCGGTGATCGACTTGTGCATCTCGGCGTCGTCGACGATCACGGACTCGGTCTCGGGACCGAACAGGTCGCGCACGGTCTTGATGGCGACGTCCGACTCCTGGTAGAGGGCGAGGGGCCCGCGCCCGAGGGTCAGGCGCTTGGAGAGCCGTTCCCAGGCCCCGAGCAGGTAGTCGAGGGCGCGCTTGATCTCCACCTTCGTGTGCCCCATCGCGGCGGTGCGCGCGATGACGCCCATTCCCGTGGGGACCTTCAGGCCGTCGAGGATGCCCTTGAGGCGTTTGCGCTCCTTGGCGCTCTCGATCTTGCGGCTGACGCCGGTGTGCGACACCGACGGCATCAACACGAGATGGCGCCCGGGAATCGACAGGTAGGTCGTCAGGGTCGGGCCCTTGTCCCCGATCGCGTCCTTGGTGACCTGCACGGCCACGGTCTGGCCGACCTTCAACAGGTCCGTGATCGGCAGGCGAGGTCGAGATTGAAAGCGCGGCTTGCGGGCCGGGCGGCGTCCCTTCTTCTTGCGGCGTGCGGGCGAGCTCTCCTCGGGATCGTCAGCGGCCTCCGCCTCCCCGCCGCCTTCTCCCTCGGGGTCTGCGTCCTCTGCGCTCTCCGAGTCCAGCTCCTGGGAGACCGCGGGCTGGCTGCTCATCTCGTCCCACTCCTCGGGATCGATGCTGGTCGAGAGCAGCTTGCTCAAGCTCCAGCCCTTCTCCCCGTAGGCGGGCAGCACGTCGGAGGTGTGCAGGAAGCCATTGCGACCTCGGCCAAAGTCGACGAAGACGGCCCCGATCGAGGCCTCGATGTTGACCACTCGCCCGCGGTAGATGTCGCTCACCAGGGTCCTCTCGCTGGCGACGTTCATCTGGAAGTCGACGATGCGACCCTCGCTCACGACCGCCACGCGCACCTCCTCGCCAGAGGAGGCGTTGACCAGGATCTGGCTCGGTCCCGCCTCTGCACTCTTGCCGCCGCCGCCCACCTCGGGTGCGTCCTCCGTCTCGGAGTCCGCCTCGCCTCGCCCCCGGCCACGGGTGCCGCCGCCCGCCTTGCGCCGCGAGCCGCCCTCGGAAGAGGACGAGGTGGCCTTCTTCTTGCGCGTCGTCTTGCGCCCGACGCTCTTCTTCTTCGCGCTCTTGCGCCCGCGCCCGCCGCTCTCACGCTCGGCCTCGACGCCCGCGGGCATCTGGGGGAGGTCGTCCTCCTCGCCGGGGATGATCTCGATCCCCGCCGGCTCGCAGGCTGCCTCACGGCGCCCTCGCCCACCTCGCGAGCCGCGCCTGCGGCGGGGCCGGGAGGCGCTCTCCTCAGCGGGAGCGTCCGAGCCGACCTCTCTAGCGGAGGTCTGCTCGACGGCCGCCGCGTCCTCGCCAGAGCTCTTACGCCTGGGCGAACGGCGGCTGCGCCGCTTGCGGCTGGTCGGGGCCGCGCCCTCCCCGGAGGTCTCCTTGGCGGTCGTTTCCTCGGCCGCGCGCGCGCGCCCGGTCTCCTTGCGGGATCCGCGCCTACCACCAGAGTCGGAGCTGCCGCCGGAGTCGTTCGTGTCGGCGCCGCCTCCCTCGCTATCGATGCTCTCGGCCGGCTTGCGCCGGCGCCGCCCTCCACGCGAGCCCCTTCGGCGACGCGGAGCCTTCTGTTTCGTCTCGGTGCCTCCACCGCCAGAGTCACCGCCGGAGTCGCGGGTCGAAGCGGCGTCCCGCGGAGCTTTCCTGGCGGGCTTGTCTTTTCGTGTATCGCTCGTCGAGTCGAGCCCGATGCGGGCTCCGAAGCTCGGGTCCGTCGTGGAACCCGAGTGGTCCGTTTGTGTCATGTTGTTGAGATCGGCCCGTGCGGGCGGATCTGGCTTGGATTCGGGTCGCAGCCCTCCCCGCGCCACGATCGGTCGATCGCGAGGCGTTCCCGTCCGTCGCTGCGCCTTGGGCGCGCGACCGGAACGAGTCTCGGGAGCGAAGTCCCGAGCGGGTGGCGGAGTTCTCCGACCGGTTGGTTGCGAAGGAGAGGTCCGCGGCGAGCCGCGGGTCCCCGTGATCTGGTGAGAAGGCCCGCGAACTCACGCGGGCCCGGGGTGCGCTCGCACCCCGGTGAAGGATGATGTCCGAACAATCAGTGCTGCCCGAGCGGTCAAGACTGCCCGGACCACGAAGCCGGACCACAAAGACTGTCCGCTGAACAATCCGGCCCGGGCTCTCGGCGGGGGGCGCCCGCCGGGGTTTCGGACCGCGGTGCGGGCGGCGGCTCGGCGAGGCCGATCCGTGCGGGGCCTGCCCCGCCGCGAGCCCGTCGGGGCCAGGGACCCCAGGCTCGACGCCCGATTCGGTTCCCATCGTCTCCCATCGGCGCTCGGCTTGGAATACCGAAGAGGGAAATGTCGGCCGATCCGGTCCGCCTCCCTCCCCAGAGACCCCGCAAGGCCCCCCGGGGCACGAAAGACGGCCGCCGGCCGCGCTCTCTCAGCCTTCGGCGGGTGGTGCGTCGAGGGCGATCCCGCCCCCCACCATGGCTTCGATCTCATCGGCCAGGGCTCGCCTGCGGCGCCCGAGCTCCTGCTGCAAGAGCAGCTCCTGGTCGGCGTCGGAGTGCACGATGGTCGGCGTCAGGAAGATCATCAGGCTACGCCGGTCGCGGTTGTGGGTGCGGTACTTGAACAGCTCGCCCACGAGCGGAATGCGCGACAAGAGCGGCACGCGCGACTCGCTCTCCGTGTCGGAGTCGGTGGTCAGGCCGCCGATCACCGCCGTCTGGCCGCTGTCGAGCATCATCGTGGTCACCATGGTCGAGGAGCGCGTGCGCGGCAGGGCGATCGAGCCCTCGAGGCCTGCGGCGCCGATGGTGAAGACCTCGAAGCCCTGAGGCGCGAGGGCGGAATCGCCCGTCCCCGAGAGGCTGGTTTCCTTGGGAATGACCTCGAGCATGATGCGCTCGGTACCGGGGATGATGTGTGGCGTGACGAGCAGCTGGAAGCCGACCTCGACCGGCGAGGAGCTCGCCTCCTGGATGGAGAGCTGCAAGCCGCCGGCCTGGCCCTGCTCGGACTTGGCCTCGGCGTAGCGGATCGTCTCCCCCACGAAGATGGTCGCCGGGACGCCATCGAGGGCCACGATCTTGGGCGCCTGAATGACCTCCGAGGAGAGGTCCTGCTGGAGCATGCGCAGGGTGCCGGCGAACTTGGTGAAGGACAGCGCGCCGAAGACAGTGTCGGGGATGATCGTCGCGGCGCTGCCGTTCAGGGTCGGATCGACGAAGGGGCCGGTCCCGTTGGGGCTGGCGATGATCATGTCCTCGAAGCCGCCCGCGCCCGGATCGAAGGGCAAGGTGATTGGGATCTGCCCGCCCCCGAAGCTGGCCAAGGGGCCCTCGCCGCCGTAGTCGACGCCGAGGTTGAGGATGTCCTGATTGAGGGTCGAGACGAACTTGACGTCGCAGAACACCTGGAGCGGCTCGACGTCGAGGGAGTTCAGGATGCTCCCGACCGTCTCGTGCACCTGCTGGGTATCGCGGACGAGCACGACGTTCTGGCGCTCGATGTAGTCGAGGTCGCCGGCCTGACTGAGAGCCTTGCGCAGGGCGTGGAGCACCGTGAAGTGCTCGGCGGCGCTTCCCTCGGGAGGCGTCGAACCGCCGACGACGAACTCCGATTCGATCTTGGGCGCGTAGCTCCCGCGCGGGCGCAGGTAGCGCAGCTGGTAGCTGCGCGTCACGAGCTGGTCTTGGAGCACGACCGGGTCGACGACGCGCAGGACTCCGCCGCTCTCCTCGACCACGGTGTAGCCACGGGTCTTGGCGACGACCTCGAGGGCATCGCGCCACGGAACGCCGTGGAAGCGCACCGAGATCGTCCCGACGACCTCCGGTGCGATCACGACGTTCGCCCTACCGGTGCTCGCGATCACGTCGATGACGTCGGCGATGTCGAGATCTCGGGCCTCGTAGATCACCGGCGCGGGCTTGGTGACGAGCAGAACACCTCCCTGGCGCTCCTCGACGATGCAGGCGATCTTCTCGGCTGCGATCTCGAGAGCCGTCCGCCAGTGGACGTCGGTGAGCTGCAGGCTGGTGACGACAGTCGTGGAGATCGCGTCGTCGGCTGTGTCGATGATCTCGATGTTCGCACCCGAGCGTTCCCGGAGGTAGTCGACGATGTGGGCCATGTCCCGCTCGGCCACGTTGAGGGACACCCGCGCCTCGCGGCTAGGGACCTGAGCCATCCCGCTCGGGGCGAGCAGTCCGAGGAGAACGGGTATCGAAGCAAGGAGTGGGCGCATCTCGTCTGTTGGCTGTGTGTGCGTGATTAGAAGCGGCGCGCCAGGATCACGCCCTTGAACAGAAACTCGATCTCATCAGTGCGGATATCCCTGATGAGCAGCTCACCGCCGAGCATGTCGCCCACCTGACGCGTGTTGCCGTTGATCAGTGCGACCGAGCGAGAGCCGGAGACGATGGCGATCATCCCGACGTCGATCTCGATCTCGTCGAACTCGAGGACTGTCCGGGCCAGGTCGGCCCGACGGCGGAGCTCGACCGCATGAGGTCTGCGAGCCCGATCTCCCTCGATGTACTGCAGCTCCTCGTCCACGAGGCGGAAGGCGTCGAGTACGAGCCTGTACTCCTCCCGCTCGAGGTGGCGGTTCATCGCCTCGAGCACCTCGGCGAGCTTCTCGACCGACGGCCCACGCCCGCCCTCGGTGGCGACGAGGTCACGGCGCAGGGCAACGAGTCCCTCCACGACTTCGAGTTCCAGGCGGCGGCGCGACGGAACGTAGCGAATCGCTCCCTCGGCCTCGACACGCCGCAGATCTTCTTCCAGGTGCGCGAGCATCTGCTCCAGGTCCGCCCGGGCCACCATTTCCTCGACGACGTTGGTGGAAGCCTCGACCGCAGTCCAGCCCTCGCGCGCCAGCTCCATGCGCGCCACGAGGTCGCGCACGACGTCCATCTGTTCCTTGACCGAGAGCGCCGTCTCACCGTCCCCGTGGACGGGCACGCGCGGATCCACCCACGGGTCCCGGCGTCCGCGCGCCCCGAGGTAGTCGTAAGCCGACACGACGAGATCGCCCCGACGGCGGTGGATCTCGCCCACCATCAGAGTCCGCTTGCGGTCGTAGCCCTCGATCCGCGCCGGGCGGAAGCTCCCCTCGCGGTCATAGACGAAAGTCTCGATGTCCAGCTGGACCTTGTGCGAGGCGAAGCCGTCTTCCTCGACCTGCGTGCGGTCGGCGGCGGTGACCTTGAAACGCGGCACGCGCATGAAGCGTGAGTGCGATTCGATCATGTCGAGGAAGTCGAGGAACTGAAAGGCATCGGCCTCGAGTGTCAAGGTGTAGGCGACCTTGTCGAAGGCGGTCTCCTGCGCGCCGCGCGGGTCGGGCTTCTTCTTGAGGGCCCGGATGCGCACGTCGGAGTCCTCCGAGAAACGCTGGAAGGTACGCACGAGGTTGTTGACGTCATCCTCGTCGGGAAGGATGCCCTGGATCACCTCGGCCAGCTCCCGCAGGACGATCACCTCGCGTTCGAGGTTGCGCGTCGTGGAGACGAGTTCGCGCGAGGTGTCGATCTCCTCGCCGAGCTGAGTCACCTCGCCGCGCGCCTCTTCGATGTGCCCGTTCTCGACGGTGATCGCCGCACCAAGGCCCGCCGCGATCAGGGCTCCGCCGCCGAGGACTGCTATCCAGGTTCTGCGGTCCTTCACCTGCGCTCCTTGGGATCTTGCAGCTCCAGGGAGAGCGGGAAGGCCCACACGGTCGAGGGTTCGAGCTCCTCGTCCTTGACCGACTCGGAACCCTCCGGGGGTGCGGGCGGGTGGAAGTCCGAGATGAACGGTGAGTCCTCGATGTCCTCGAGGAAGTTGGCGACCTGCGCGAACTGGTCCGAGCCGGAATGGCCCGAGGCACGCACGCTCCCGGCACCGGCACGCCGCCCGTCGGCGCCCTGGGAGACGTCGAGGTCGTCGAACCACACGAGATGGCGCTCACCACCTCCGCCGCGGTTGACGACGTTGGCGAACTCATCCAGCTTACGGGTCCAGCTGACGCGGCCACGAGTGATCTGGGCCAGGGTCTCCTCCCGCGAGCGGAACAGGCGACTCTCGGTGTCGAGCGAGCGGTGATAGGTCACCTGGGGACGCAGGCCATCGAGCTCGGTCTGCAGGACGACGCGCTCGCTCTCGACCTCGGCCGCGGTCCCAAAGCGCGTCCAGCCCCACCAGGCGAGGAGCGAGGTGTTGATGGCGACCACGCAGGAGACCGCCACCATCAGGCGCAGCGGCGTCCGCGCGCGGCTGCGGTACTCCTCCGGGAGCAGGTTGATGCTGATCACTGGGTCCTCGCTCTCGTCGCCAAGCCGACGGCGACGACCAGAGTCGAAGCCCAGGCCTCGAGCTCCTCGACGTCCACCCGCGAGGCGTCCACGCGCAGCCCTTCGAGCGGGTTCCAGGCCCGGGCGCGGCGCGCGGTGGCCTGCTCGATGTAGCCCGCGGCCCCCGGCGCGAGCGCACCGCCGCCGGAGAGCAGGATCTCGTCTACCTTCACGCCCGAGTGGTGCTCAACGTAGTCTAGAGAGAGCGAGAGTTCGCTCACCAGGTCCTCGAGCACCGGCGCAATGGCGGTGTTGACCTCGGCCTCGTGGCTCTCGCTGGCGCGCTTGATGGCTTCGGCCTCGAAGGGCTCGACGCCCAGCCGGCGCGCCACCGCTTGGGTCATGTCCTGGCCGCCGATGGCGACTTCGCGGCTGAAACAGGTCTCGCCGCCGCACAGGACGTTGATCGAAGTGCGCGTCGCGCCGACGTCCACCAGGGCCAGGGCCGTGGGCTCCTCCTCGTCCTCCGGTGGCAGCCCGCACAGCTCCCACGCGTTGGCGAGCGCGAAGAGGTTGACGTCGATGGCCACCGGAGTCAGGCCGCAGGACAAGACCAGCTGGACTTGCTCCTCGATCGCCTCCGACTTGCAGGCGGCGAGAAGCACGGTCATCTCCTCCTGCTCATCGCCACCGGCGTCGCCCTCGGCGGCCGCGGGCGCCATGCGCTCGAGGGATTGACAGTCCATCTGGACTTGATCGAGCTCGAAGGGCAGGTGCTTGTCGGTCTCGAAGCGAATCGCCTGGCGCAACTCCGCGTCGGACATCTTCATCATCGACAGGTAGCGCACGACGACCGACTGCCCGGCCACCGAGGTCACCACGCGCCGAGAGCGGAAGGTCCCCTCCTGGAAGACGGCGTTCACCGCCTCCGCGATGCTCCCGCCAGGCGGGACCTCCACGCGGGCGAACCCGCTGATGACGGGTTCGGGGCCCTCGAGGGTGATCTCGACCGCCTTGACGACCGAGCTTCCTAGGTCCAATCCGATGACGTTTTTCGACTTGCGCAGCACTTCGGCGCTCTGCCTGCTCCGTTGTCCGGTGGAAGGCGCCTCGCGCGCTACCCCCAGAGCGGGCGGGCGCACGAGACCTTGAGGTTCTGTGCACCCATCGGGCCGCCGGCGGCCCTGGGTTTAGGCGCTCTGCTCGAAACCTGCTTCCACGAGCCGCGCAACGCGCTCCACGAGCTCCTCGGCGCCCTCCCCGCGGGCCCACAGGACCAGTTCGTCCCCATTGGCGGCCCCCAGGGTCATCAGGGTCATCACGCCCCGCCCGTCGACCTGCGTCCCACGGCAGGCGACGCGGAACTCGCACTCGTACTCGAGGGCGACCGAGACGACGTCGTGACAGGGCCGAGCGTGCAGGCCCTCGGTATTCACGATGCGAGCGCTGCGCTCGGCCTCGGTTCGCTCGTCCATCGCTCTCGCTCGCCTCGCTCGCGCCGGCCCGCCGCGCCGGAGGGCTCCGGGGGAAACCGGACTAGACGGCGGACATCTCCTTCAGGAGATCGACTAGCTCGGTCTTCGTGCGGGCTCTCTCGGCGAAGCGGCGGAAGTCCGCATCACGTCCGAGCCGCGCGATCCAGCTCATCATCTCGAGATGTGCCTGCGGATCGTGCTGCTCACCGGGTCGCGCCGGGCGCAGGACGGTGAAGAAGATGCTCACGGAGTTGCCGTCCACGGCCGCCCACTCGAGACCCTCGGGGTGGATGGCGATGCTGCAGGCCGCGCGCTCCAGGCCGGGGATCTTGACGTGCGGAATCGCGACCGACATGCCCACGCCTGTCGACGCCAGGCGCTCTCGATCGCGCAAGGCCTCGATCGCCTTGTCCTCGAATTCGGCGTCGAGTGAGCCGCCCTTGACGAGCTGCGTGACGATCTCGCGCAGAGCGTCATCCTTGTCGGCGGCCTTCAGTTTGGCGATGCAGCTCTTGGGCTTGAACAGCTTCCAGAAGTTCATGAACGCGGGGGGATCTGTCGTCGTGGCCTGGAGGGAGGTGCTCGCGAGAGCCTACCACAGGTCACGGCACACGGAAGTCCCTCCCGGCGCGAGGAATCTCCGCGCCGGGGCGGTGATCTCGGTCGTGGCGCCGCCTCGTTCAGGAGGTCGCCCGGTGCGGCCGGCGGCGGACGGTGGTGTGCATGTCGTGCTCGCGCTTGAGCAGCCGCGTCATGCGGGCGAGCGCCTCGTCGAGGGCGCTCCCGAAGGTCTCGGAGCGGGAGTCTACGACGAGCGTCGGGCCCTTGGCTGTGCGGGTGACGATCTCCACGCGGTGCTCGTCGGCCTGGCGCTCGAGGAGCGCACGGATCGAGACCGTTCCGTTGTAGTACTTCTGGAGCTGCTGGAGCCGCTCGTCGACGGTCTCGCTGACGTGGGAGGGGTAATCGTGGTGCAGAATCGAGACTTCCGTGTTCATGCAGACCTCTCGTCTCTCGGGGATTTGGGGTCGGGAGGGCCTCCTCCCGGTCGGGGGGACGTCGGGCTCCCTCCACCGCGAAGCTCCCGCCAGCATTCAGCGTGAGCGGGCGGTTCGGGATGGGTCGCGCGGGGAGCGACGGGCAGGCGGGCGAAGGCGCCTCGCAGCCGACGGGCGAGCCCGTGTGCGAGCGTGCGGTCCACAGTCCACACCGGATTGTCGTGATCCACGAACATCCTTGACCCACCCCTACCTTGGGCCCGAATCAGCGTGGGGTCAAGGGCTCCCGGCGCGGGGCCGAGCCGATTCCCGTGAACGAGCCGCCGCGGGCGCGGCGGTACTCACTCGCCGAAGAGCCCCGGGGTGGGGTGCGGGCCGCCCTCGGCGCCCCCGAAGAGCCGCTCGGCGTAGCGCACGCGCACTAGGTACAGCCCCGCGGCGGGCGCCGTGGGCCCCGCGAGCGTCCTGCGACCGGTCTCGAGGGCGGCGCGCACCCCGTCGGGATCCAGGCGGCCGCGGCCGACCTCAATCAGCGTGCCGGCGATGATGCGCACCATGTTGTAGAGGAAGCCGTCGGCCTCGATCACCAGGGCGAAGCGCTCTCGGCGGCGCACCAGGCGCAGGGCGCGCACTCTGCGCACGGTGCTCGACCGCTCGGAGCCGCTGTTGGAGAAGGCCTTGAAGTCGTGCTCCCCCACCAAGCTCCGCGCGGCCCGCTGCATGGCCCCGGCGTCCAGGGACTGGCAGATCCAGTGCATTCCCTCCCGCGCGAGGGGCGGCCGGAAGCGCGCGGTGGCGGTCACGTAGGCGTAGCGCTTGCCGACGGCGTCGAAGCGGGCGTGGAAGTCGTCGCGGCAGGTCTCGAGGCGGCGCACGACGACCTCCGGCGGCAGATAGGCGTTTACGGCGTGGCGCAGGCGGTCGTCGGCGAGGCGGGTCTCGAGGTGGAAGCTCGCCACCTGGCGCAGGGCGTGTACGCCGGTGTCCGTGCGCCCCGAGCCGTGGGCGACGACGCACTCGCCCGTGGCGGCCTCGACGGCGTCCTCGAGGGCCTCCTGCACCGAGACGAACCCTCCTTGGCGCTGCCAACCATGGAACGCGCCGCCGTCGTAGGAGATCTCCGCACGCACATTCCTCATCGGCGAGAGGATATCCGCCCGCTGTGGGCGGCGGCGACCCGCTCCCGAACCTCCTCAGGCGCGCCGGCGGCGGTAGGAGCTGGGGATGCCCAGTTTCCGCCGGTAGCTGGCCACGGTCCGCCGCGAGAGGACCAGCCCGCGCCCGGCGAGCTCGCGCGCGACGGCCTCGTCGGAGAGCGGTCGGCGCGGGTCCTCGTCCCCGAGCACGGTGCGCACGGCCCGCCCGAGCTCCCCGGGAGTCGCGACGCCCTCGCTGCCGCCGGAGACCTGGAAGAGGGCACGCAGGGCCACGATGCCCGTGGGCGTCTGCAGGTGCTTGCCGGCGACGGCGCGGCTGACGGTGCTCAGCGCGAGGCCGAGGCGCTCGGCGACCTCTCCCATCGAGAGCGGGACGAGGTGCCCCGGGCCGCGTTCGAGGAAGGCGCGCTGGCGCTCGAGTGCCGCTCGCGCCACGCGCAGGAGGGTCTCCTCCCGCTGGCGGACGGCTTCCACCAGCGCCCGCGCGCGCTCCCCGCGCGCGGCCCGCCAGCGCCGCTCGGCCGGATCCAGGGTGGCCGGCCAGGCCCCGCGGGCGGAGGCGGGATCGACCTCCAGGGAGGGCAGGAGGGAGCCTTCGACACGCACGTCCCAGCCCTCCCGGCCGGGTTCGGCCACCAGGTCGGGGGCGATCACGCGCGCAGCGGTCTCGCCGCCCAGGCCCGCTCCCGGGCGCGGGTCCAGGTTGCGCAGGAGCCCCCCGAGGCGCTCCAGCTCCGCTGGTTCCACCCCCAGGGCCTCCGCCACCGGCCCCAGGCGCCGAGTGGCGAACTCGTCGAGGAACTCCTCCACGAGACGGCACAAGGCGGGGTAGTCGGGCGCGGCGGGGTCGAGCTGCAGGAGCAGCGCCTCCACCAGATCGCGGCCGCCGATGCCCCGCGGCTCGAAGCCCTGAACGGTGGCGATGGCGCGCGCGAGGGCGCCGCGATCGGCTCCCAGGCCCTCGCGGAGGCCGAGGTCCAAGAGCTCCTCGTCGCTCGTGGAGAGGTAGCCGTGCTCGTCCAGGCTGTCGAGGCAGAGTCGGATCCAGGCCCGCTCGCCTGGGGTGCGGTCGAGCATCACGAGTTGCTCCTCCAGCTCGGCCCGCAGACCGCCCTCGGGCGCGGGCCGGGACTCCAGCATGAGTCGGTGGCGATCGCCGGCCTCGCGGTCCGGCGCCCTCCCGCGCGCGGACCGGAAGTCGGAGCGCAAGCGCAGGGCCTCGTTGTCCTCGGCCTCGCGCTCCAGGAGGTCCTCGAGGTCGGCGGCCGAGAGCCGCAGCACCCGCACGGACTGAAGCATGCTGGGTCGCAGGGCCATGCGCTGCTCGGCGCGGGCCTGAAGTTCCTGTCGCGGGTGAGCCATCGGGCGGGTTCCCCTGCCCTATCGGCGCGCGCAGCCCTCCATCTGTGGCGCAGATTCCCCTCGGCGCAAGCGCTCCGGCAGCCCGTCGGCGTTTCTCTCGCGGACTGCTAGCCGGAGCGCGGTCCGACCGAGCGCCTGCCCGCCAGGGCGTCCTCGAGGATCCCGCGGTGGAGGTAGTCCAGGGAGCTGCCCGCGGGGAGGCCGCGGGCGAGGCGCGTGATCAGAGGGGCGCGGAAGGGGGCCGCCTCCAGGGCTTCGACGACCAACAAGGCCGTCGCCTCGCCCTCCGCGTCGGGGTCGGTGGCCAGGATCACCTCCTCGACGGCGCCCGCGCCCACGCGCTCGACCAGGCGCGCGATGCTCAGGTGACGGTCCTCGGTGCCCTCGGCCGGGTTGAGCGCCCCCATCAGCACGTGGTAGCGCCCGCGGAAGACGCCGGCGCGTTCCATGGCCTCGACGTGGCGCGGCTCCTCGACGACGCACAGGGCCGCCGCGTCGCGCTCGGGATCGGAGCACAGCTCGCAGGGCTCGCCCTGGGCGATGTTGCAGCAGACCGAGCAGATCCCGGTCTCCCGCGCGGCGCGTTCGATGGCCGTCGCAAGGGCCGCCGCCTGGGGATCACGCAGGACGTGGAACGCGAGGCGCTCGGCCGAGACGCGCCCGATCCCGGGGAATCGTTCGAACGCCTCGATCAGTCCCTCGAGCGGTTCGGGGTAGGCCACGGGTGCGCGTGCCTCAGAACAGGCCCGGTAGGTTCAGGCCGCCGGTGATGCGCCCGAGGCGCTCCTTGCGCAGCTCCTTCGAGCGCGCGATCCCATCGCTGGCGGCGGTCAGGATCAGGGTTTCGAGGGCGCTCGCCGCCTCGGCGCCCAAGCCGGTCAGTTCGGTGGAGAGCTCGACGCCCACCACTTGTCCGTCGCCGTTCACCTCGACTTGCACCGCCCCGCCGCCGGCCGCGCCGCTGACGACCTCTTCGAGCAGCTCGGCCTGGACGCGGTCGAACTCGCGCTGCATCTGCTGGGCCTGCTTGAGCAGGTTCCCCATTTCTCCGGACGATCCAGCCATGGTCCTCGTGCTTCCTTCAGGCCAGGTTCTTCATGAGAGAGTGTTCCAGGCGCGGCGGCTCGTCTCCTGGTGGTGCGGGTTGGGTTCCCACATCGGAGGCGGCTCCGACGGGTCGTCGAGGATAGCGAACTCTCGCAAGAGCCGTCAGGGAACGTGTCGTTGCAGAGGCCGGCCGCCTGCGGAATCTGGTGTGCATCTTCTTGATGGGCTCTCTGGATTCAGCTCTCGATGCGCCCGCCGAACAGGTCGGCGACCTGCCCGGTGAAGTCGTCCTGGTCTCCCGAGGGGACCGCCGCCAAGTCCACGAGGTCGACCTCGACCGTCCGATCGAGGAGATCAGAGAGGGCTTGCGAGCAGCGCTTGCGGTTTCGATCGTCGCTCACCAGCACCCGCTCGGCCTCTCGCAGGCCGTCGCAATGGACGACGGCGCGGTCGGCGGTCATCTCGACCAGCCGCCCGCGGCGCTCGAGGACCTCTCCCAGGGAGGGCAGGCGCTGCGCCAGCTCATCCAGCAGCGCCTTCCAGGCCTCGGCGACACCGGTCTGGACCCCCCGCGGTGGGCGGGTGGCGGCGGAGTCGCTGGCAACGGGCGCCGAACGGGAGGCGGGCGCCGAAGCGGCGGGCGCCGAACGGGAGGCGGCGGCCGGTGGTTTCCGCGCGGGAGGGGGCAGACCGCCACCGCCGCCTTCCGCGCCCCCCAGGCGGGCTTCCAGGGCCTCCAGGCGTGCGACGAGCTCGCCGGTCGGCAGAGTCGCTTCGGGCCGACACAGCTCACAGAGAGCCAGCTCGAGGACCAGGCGCTGCTCGCCCGCCACGCGGCCGGCGCGGTCGCGGGCGGCGAGGAGCTCGTCGAGGAAGAGCTCGACGCGCTCGCAGCCGAGGGCCTCGGCCTGAGCCGCGAGGGTGGTGCGAGCCTCGGGAGAAAGATCGATCAGCGGCGTGTCGGCACCGCAGTGCGAGACGAGCAGGCACGCCCGCAGGCACGCCAGGAGCTCGTCGAGGAGCGCGACGTCGTCGCCCCCTTCGGGCAAGGCCGCGAGGGCCTCGGCCGCGTCCCCGGCCACCAGGGCGGCGAAGACCGCGCCGACGCGCTCGGGGTCGGCGCCCACCGACAGGCGCGCGACGTCCTCGAGACTCGGTCGCTCTCCCGCCAGGGCCAGGAGCTGGTCGGTCAAGGAGAGTGCGTCGCGCATGCTGCCGCGCGCCCGGCGGGCGAGGGCCGCGCAGACCCCCTCCCCCGGTTCGACGGACTCGCCGGCCAGGATCTCCTCCAGCCGCTCGCAGATCGTCGCCTCGGGGATGAGCGAGAGGCGCAGCACCTGACAGCGGGAGAGGATCGTGTCGAGGACCTTGTGCGGCTCGGTCGTGGCAAACACGAACTTGACGTGCGGCGGCGGCTCCTCGAGGGTCTTCAACAGGGCGTTGAAGGCCCCCTTGGAGAGCATGTGGACCTCGTCCACGATGTAGATCTTGTGCCGCGCGCGCATGGGCACGTAGGTCGCCTGGTCGCGCAGGTCGCGGATGTTGTCCACGCCGGTGTGAGAGGCGGCGTCGATCTCGACGATGTCCACCTCACCGCCGTCCTCGGCCGCTCGGCAGCGCTCGCACTCCCCGCAGGGATCGGGCGTCGGACCGCGCTCGCAGTTCAGGCCGCGGGCGAAGATGCGGGCGATAGTCGTCTTGCCCGTGCCGCGCGAGCCGCACAGCAGGTAGGCGTGGGCGATGCGCCGCTCCTCGATCGCACCGCCGAGGGTGCCGCAGACGACCTCCTGGCCGATGATCTCGGCGAAGCGTCGGGGCCGGTACTTGCGGGCGAGGACGAGGTACGACATGGCGATCGGGGCGGGGCGATCGGAACGGGGCCGGCCGTCGATGGTCGGGACGGCGGGTGGCGAGTCCACCGGTGGGCCCGGCTTCCGCACGCATGAATCGTTGTCCTTAGGGCTGCTCCGTTCCCGGCCTGACCCGGTTCGAACCCGATCCATCGCTCGGGGCCGGGCCCACCGGCGGATTCGCCGTTGCGCCCTCTGGTGGTTGAGGATACCGATCGGGCACGCCATCCGCGAGGGCGGACCCGGCGCGGTCCACTCACCTCGCGAGGATGGCGGAGAGGGCGGGATTCGAACCCGCGAAGCCGTTGCCGACTTACACGCTTTCCAAGCGTGCTCCTTCAGCCACTCGGACACCTCTCCTGTTCATTTCTGTTCGTTTCTGTTCGCTACTGCCTTCTCGTTATCGCCGGTCGTTTCCGCTGGGTCATCGACGCGCCGCTCGTCACTCGCCCGGCGCTTCGTTCGAACTGGCGGAGAGGGAGGGATTTGAACCCCCGGTGCTGCAAAACAACACGCTGGTTTTCGAAACCAGTCCGTTCAGCCACTCCGGCACCTCTCCGCTCGGCCCCGCGGCCCCGTCAAGGGTCTTGCGAGGCTGTTCTCGGTTCTTCTCTTGCTTCGAAACATCTCTTGCTCCGAAAGAACGTCTGGAGGAGCGCGCGGGCCTGTTCAGCGCACACCTCCTCGGCGACCTCGGCTGTGTGGTTCAGGCGCGGGTCTGAGAGCACGGCGCCCAGAGAGGCGCAGCCGCCGAACTTCGGGTCGCGCACGCCCCAGACGACGCGCGCCACGCGCGCGTGGGACAGGGCGCCCGCGCACATGAAGCAGGGCTCCAAGGTCGTGTAGACCACGGCGCCTGGCAGGCGCATCGCGCACGCGGAGCGGGTCGCATCGCGCAGGGCGAGCAGTTCCGCGTGGGCGGTGGGGTCACACCGCTCGCGGGTCCGATTGCTCCCGCGCCCGATGACCTCGCCGTCGAGGACGATGACCGCGCCGACGGGGACCTCGTCGCGTTCCATGGCGGCGCGCGCCTCGGCGAGGGCGAGGGCCATGAAGCGCTCGTCGCGTTCTCGCGCCGATTCTCCTTGAGTACTCACAGAGCGCTGACCGCCTTTGGCGATTCCCGCCCGGCTTCCGCGGCGCGCTCGCCGAGGAATCGTCGTCGGGACATGACTGGTACACCCCAGAGGATTCGAACCTCTAACCTCCTGATCCGTAGTCAGGTGCTCTATCCAGTTGAGCTAGGGGTGCGCGAAGGGGCGCAGGTTGTAGCCGGGGCTCGGGGCGCTGTCAAGCGCCGCCCGCCCGGGCTGGGGGGCGCCCGGTGAGAGGCGCGGTCAGTCCTGGAAACCCGCCTCGCAGCGGGTATTCTGGCCCCATGAGCGGGGACAGCGCGGGACGCCACTTGATCAGCTTGCAGGACCTCGGCGACGACGAGCTGAGGACCCTCCTCGAGGGTTCCCTGCGGGCCAAGGCCGAGGCGACCCGGGGGGGGCTGGAGGGCCGCACCGCCGGCATGCTCTTCTTCCGCGGCTCCCTGCGCACGCGCACCTCCTTCGAGGCCGCCGTGCACCAGCTCGGAGGCCACGGGCTGAACCTCAACGCGGCGACCGACTTCTGGGAGCTCGAGGCGCGCTCCGGCTCGGTGATGGACGGCCGCGCCCCCGAGCACATCCGCGACGCGGCGGAGGTGCTCTCGCGCTACCTCGATGTGCTGGCCATCCGGCCCGCCCTCGAGGGCCAGTCCTGGGAGACCGACCGGCGCGACGCGAGCATCCGCGCCTGGGCGGAGCACGCGCGGGTGCCGGTGATCAACATGGAGAGCGCCCTCTGGCACCCCCTGCAGGCTCTGGCGGACATGATGACCGTCTACGAGACCCTCGGGGAGTTCCGCGGGCGACGTCTCGCGATCGTCTGGACTCACTCGCCGACGCCCGCCAGCTCGGCGGTCGTGCACTCCCTGCTGACCTCGGCCGTGCGCCTGGGCATGGAGGTCCGAATCGCGCACCCGCGGGGCTACGACCTCGACGGCGAGGTCCTCGGCTGCGCCCGCGACATGGCCGAGCGTAGCGGGGCCGCGATCGAGATCGGCACCTCGCGCGAGGAGGCCGCGGCGGGAGCGCACGTCATCTACGCCCGCTCGTGGCAGTCGCTGGAGGACCACGGCAACCCCACCCTGGCCGCCAGCCGACGCGCGCGCACGGGAGAGTGGATCGTCGACGAGGCCCTGCTCGCCCGCGGTGACGAGGCGCGCCTGATGCACGCAGGCCCGGTGCGGCGCAACCTCGAGGCCACCGACGAGGTCCTCGACGGCCCCCGCAGCATGATCTACGAGCAGGCCGAAAACCGCCTGCACTCCCAGAAGGCTCTGCTCGCGAGTCTCCTGGGCAACTGAGCTTTGGTTGTTGATGAAGACGCACTCCGGATACCGCGACTCGCCTCCCGCATCGCCTTTGGAGTCTCGACTCCAGAGGCGACTCCGACGAGGCGTCACCCGCTGCGCGTGTTCATGAGCGGCATCGGCTGAGTCTCAACCGCCCGCCGTCTTCTCGGAACGGCCGAGCCCCCGCGCCCGGCCGACGCTCCCCCACCCCGGACCGACACCTTCCGATGGCCGACCCGGACTTCGTCCACCTGCACGTCCACTCCGAGTACAGCCTGCTCGACGGAGCCAATCGCATCCCCGCCCTCGTCGAGGCCTGCGTGGCCGACGGCCAGAACGCCCTGGCCTTGACCGACCACGGCAACATGTTCGGCATCGTCCAGCTCTATCGCGAGGCGACGCGGGCCGGCATCAAGCCCCTCCTGGGCTGCGAGATGTACGTCGCGCGCCAGTCGCGCCACCTGCCGCACAGCAAGGCCAAGGGCAACGGCTACAACCACCTGACGCTCCTAGCGCGCAACGAGGAGGGTTTCAGCAACCTGAAGAAGTTGGCCTCCGCGGCCTATCTCGAGGGGCTGCACTTCCGGCCGCGCATCGACCGCGAGCTCCTCTCGGAGCACGCAGCCGGCATCAGCTGCCTGTCCGGCTGCCTCTCGAGCGAGTTCAGCCAGCTCTGCGGGATGGGCAAGGAAGCGGAGGCGGAGGCCTTGGCCATGTCCCTGCGGGACATGTTCGGGCCCGACCACTTCTGGCTCGAGCTGCAGCGCAACGGCATCGAGCTGCAGGACAAGGTCAACGAGGCCATGGTGCGCATCCACGGACGCACCG
Source organism: Planctomycetota bacterium (assembly GCA_002686265.1). Taxonomy (GTDB): domain Bacteria; phylum Planctomycetota; class UBA1135; order UBA1135. The sequence goes on along the minus strand of NZBA01000036.1, from coordinate 69,058 downwards.
GCATCCCGATGGTCGCCACCAACGACGTCCACTACCTGCGCCGGGAGGACTGCGAGGCCCAGGACGTGCTCTTGTGCATCAACACGCAGGCCAAGCGTGACGATCCCGGGCGCTTCAAGTTCGACGCGACCACCCTGTTCCTCACCTCACGCGCCGAGATGGCGGAGATGTTCCGCGACCTGCCGGACGCGCTGAAAGCGACCGTCGACGTGGCCGAGCAGGTGGATCTCGAGATGAAGTTCGGCGAGTACCACCTGCCGGTGTTCGTTCCCGACGACGGGGGAGGGGCCGACGCCTTGTTCGACTCGCTCCTCGAGGAGGGGCTCGGGCGCACCTACGGGCGCGACCACTCAGAAGCCCGAGAGCGCCTCGACTACGAGAAGCGGGTGATCCGCGAGCTCGGGTTCGTCTCCTACTTCCTGATCGTTTGGGATCTGATCCGCTGGGCACGGGATCACGACATTCCCGTGGGCCCCGGACGCGGCTCCGCGGCGGGCTCGATCGTCGCCTACCTGCTCGACATCACTCGCGTCTGCCCCCTGCGCTACGGGCTGCTCTTCGAGCGCTTCCTCAACAGCGCCCGGGTTTCGATGCCCGACATCGACATCGACTTCTGCAAGACCGGACGCGAACGAGTCCTGCAGTACACCCGTGAGCGCTACGGCGCGGAGAACGTCGCGCAGATCGTCACCTTCGGGACGATGAAGTCCCGCACGGTCGTGCGCGACGTCGGTAGGGTCCTCGAGGTGCCTCTCAAGGACGTCGATCGCATCGCGAAGAGGATCCCCCAAGGCCCGGGCGCGCCGAACCTCGCGGAGGCGCTCACCAGCGACCCCGAGCTCAAGGAACTGCGCCGCCAGCCGGAATACTCGGAGCTCTTCGCCCTCTCGGCCACCCTCGAGGGCATCACGCGCCACATTTCCACTCATGCCGCGGGCGTCGTGATCGCCGATCGCCCGATCGCCGAGTACGTTCCCCTCGCCAAGAACGGCGACGACGTGACGACCCAGTGGCAGGCTCCCGAGCTCGAGGATCTCGGCCTGCTGAAGATGGACTATCTGGGCCTGAGGACCCTGACGATCATCGACGGGGCCCTCGAGAACATCAAGCGACGCGGCGGCGACGCGCCGGAGCTCGAAGGCCTGCCGCTCGATGACGAGGCAACCTACGCGCTGCTGATGTCGGGCGAGACCCAGGGTGTGTTCCAGCTCGAATCGGACGGGATGCGCAAGCTGATCACGCGCCTCAAGCCCGACTGCTTCGAGGACTTGATCGCCATCCTGGCGCTGTATCGGCCCGGCCCCCTGGAGTCGGGGATGGCGGACATGTTCTGCCGTCGCAAGCACGGCGAAGAGCCGATCGAGTACCCCCACCCGAGCATGGAGCCGATCCTGGAGGACACCTACGGGTGCATCGTCTACCAGGAGCAGGTGATGCTGATCTCCAACCACCTGGCCGACTTCTCACTCAACGAAGCGGACAACCTGCGCAAGGCAATGGGCAAGAAGAAGCCCGAGATCATGGAACGCTTCTCCGCCACCTTCCTCGCGGGTGCTCAGAAGAACGGCTGCGAGCGGGCCGTGGCTCAGGACATCTGGGACAACATCGTCAAGTTCGGGGGCTACGGCTTCAACAAGTCCCATTCGACGGCCTACGCCCTGATCAGCTACCAGACGGCGCACCTCAAGGCTCACCACCGGCCCGAGTTCATGGCCGCCAACCTGACCTGCGAGATGGGAGACTCGGGCAAGGTGAAGCTCCTCTGCGACGACGCCCGCCGCTCGGGCATTGCCATCCTGCCGCCGACCGTCTGGGGTTCGGCATGGGGCTTCAAGACCGAGGGCAGCGGTATCCGCTTCGGCCTGGGCGCCGTGAAGGGAACGGGTTCCAAGGCGGTAGCGGCGCTGGAGGAGGCGCGCACGGCGGTGCTCGGCGAGGAGCTCCCCCTCACCCTCCACGAGCTTTGCCGGCAGGCCGACCCGGCGGCCGTGGGACGAGTGACCTGGGAGGCGCTGATCAAAGCCGGCGCTTTCGACGAGGGTGGGCACAACCGCGGCGCGGTCCTGCACGCTTTGGGCGCGGCCATGGCCGACGGCGCGCGTGCAGCAGCGGACCGCCGCGCCGGACAGGGCGACCTGTTCGCCGCTGCTCCGGCCGGAGAGGTGCCCGAGGAGGTGGGCGACGGAATCGACGACCACCAGGCCTGGAACAACGCCGACACCTTGCGGGCGGAGTACGAGGTGCTCGGCTTCTACCTGAGCGGCCATCCGCTCGAGGAGCGCGCGGGCCTGATGGGAATGCTCTCGACCGTGCCCACGAACCGCCTCGAGGAACTCTCCGACGGTGCCGCGGTGAGCCTCGCGGGTCTGATCGTCGGCCTCTCCCAGTTACTGGTCAAGTCGGGCAAGATGGCCGGGCGCAAGATGGCGCGCTTCCGTCTCGAAGACCTGCACGGGGCGGTCAACGTCGTCTGCTTCCCGCGCACCTTCGAGGAATGCGCGGGTGGTCTCGAGGAGGGTGCCGTCGTCGTTGCGCACGGGAAGCTCGAAGCCGACGGAGAGGAGCCCACTTTGATCCTCTCGGAGATGATGACCGTCGAGGAGGCGCTCGGGCACTTCGAGGGCGGCGTCGTCCTGTCCCTATCCCCCGAAGACGCGTCCCTGCTCCCGCGCATCCGCGAGGTCCTGTGCGAGCACCCCGGCAAGCGCCCTGTCTTCCTGCAGGTCACGGGAACCGACGGCTCCGTGCGCCGTGTTCGCGCTGGAGGTGATTGCACCGTCGCCATCACCGCCGAGCTCGCAGGCGAGGTCGGTGAGCTCCTCGGCCGCGGCAGAATCAAGCTGGCCCGGATCTAGCCGACGGGGCCTCGAAAGGCGTCGCTCGGAGCCCCGCTGGACGCCAGAGCTGATCCACGCGCCGCGTTCGGGCCAGCGGGGATCACAGGGTCGCCAGCCGCCCTAGCGCGCCGGTTTACTCGCTCGCCCCGGCGCCGGCGGCCAGGGCATCTTCCTCGCTCGGCGAACGTTCGACGAATTCGAGGATCGCACGCTCTCCGTTGTCCCCCAGGCGGCGACGAGAGAGCTTGAGGACTCGACAGTAGCCGCCCGGTCGCTCCTTGAAGCGCGGTCCGAGGACATCGAACAGCTTGTCCACCGCGTCCGTGTTTCGCAGGGCGGCGAAAGCCCGTCTGCGGCGGTGGTTGTTCGCCTCGCCGGCGAGAGTGATGAGCTTCTCGATGTAGGGTTTGACGGCCTTGGCCTTCTGAACGGTCGTGACGATCCTCTCATGCTCGATGAGCGATGCCATCATGTTCCGGCGCATGGCCGTCCGATGGCTGGAGGTCCGTCCTAGCTTGCTTCCGGCTACTCGATGTCGCATGGCAAATCTCCGCGGTCTCGTCCTCGAAAGGACCGAGCTAGATGCTCATTCCTAGGGCCAAACCCCGCTCGGAGAGCTTGTTCTTGATCTCGGTCAGGCTGGTCTTGCCCAGATTCTTGAGGTGCATCACCTCCGCCTCCGACAGCGTCACGAGGTCACCGAGGGTGCGCAGGTTCGCCCCATCAAGACAGTTGCGCGCCCGAACCGAGAGCTCCAACTCCGTAATCGAAACCTCGAGGGTCAGCTCCAGCTCCGAAGTCTCCTGGTTCACCGCATTGAACTCGGAGGAACCGGGCTCATCCGCGATCGGCGCCTCGTCCAACGAGGAGTCGAAGAGCACGAAGGGGTTCAGGTGCTTGCGGTAGATCTTCGCCGCCTCGACCAAGGCCAGTTCTGGCGTCACGGTTCCGTCGGTCCAGATCTCCAACACGAGTCGATCATAGTTCGTCAGCTTCCCGACGCGCGTGGCCTCGACGGCGTAACGAACGCGGTGCACGGGCGAGTAGATCGAGTCCACGGGAATCAATCCCAGCTCACCGTGTGGATCCTGGTTCTCCTCCGCCGCCACATAACCTCGCCCGCGCTTGACCTCCATCTCGATGGTCAGGTCGCGGTCCATGGTCAGGGTGGCGATGTGCAGGTCGGTGTTCACGACATGGGCGTCGCCTTCACACTGGACGTCAGCGCCGGTGATCTCGCCCTTGCCGCTCTTCTCCAAGCGGCAAGAGATCGAGCCGGTGCCCTCGTATTGGATCCTCAGCCTCTTCAGGTTGAGGATGATGTCGGTGACGTCCTCATAGACTCCTTCCATCGAGTCGAACTCGTGGTGGGAGCCCTCGATCTTGACCGAGGTGATCGCGCTGCCCTCGATGGAGGACAGCAGGACCCGTCGCAGACCGTTACCGATCGTGTGACCAAAACCGCGCTCGAAGGGCTCGATGACGAACTGCCCGTATTCGGCGGTCATGGTCTCCGCGTCCGGGACGACCTTGCTGGGGAGTTCGAAGTTGCGCCAACGGATTCTCATGACTGTTCCCTCGTACCGACTACTTCGAGCAGAGCTCGATGATGAGCTGTTCCTGGATCGGGTGCGGCACATCCTCGCGCCGCGGGACCCCCGTGATCTTCGATGTCATCGCCTCGCCGTTGACTTCCAGCCAAGTGGGCACGGGCTGCGACTTGTTCACCTCGACGGCTTCGGCGACGATTTTCTTGGTCGCGTCGCGCGGAGCGGGCTCGAGGGCGTCTCCAGGCCTCACCTGGAAGGAGGAGATGGTCACCTTGCGTCCGTTCACGCGGAAGTGACCGTGGTTGATCAGCTGCCGCGCATGGTTCCGCGAGAGCGCAAACCCACTCGATAGCACCACGTTGTCGAGGCGCCGCTCGAGCAACATCAGGAGGTTCTCTCCCGTGTTGCCTCGCAGACGCTCGGCCTCCCGGAAGTAGAGCTTGAACTGACGCTCGAGTACGCCGTAGATGCGCTTGAGCTTCTGCTTCTCACGCAGGCGCACGCCGTACTCGGTGACCTTCGTGCGCTTCTGCGCATGAACTCCCGGCGGGTAGTCGCGTCGCGCGAGAGCGCACTTGTCGGTAAAGCAGCGCTGCCCCTTCAGGAAGAGCTTCATGCCTTCCCGGCGGCACAGCTTGCACTTGTTCCCCGTGAATCGAGCCATGGTGGATCAGGATGTTGTTGGATCAGACGCGGCGCCGCTTGCGGGCACGGCAACCGTTGTGCGGGAGGGGTGTGACGTCCTCGATGTAGCTGACGCGAATGCCGGCATTGCTCAAGGCGCGGACGGCGGACTCACGGCCGGAGCCGGCGCCCTTGACGCGCACGATGACCTCCTTGAGGCCGTGGCGCTTCGCCGTGGCGGCGGCATTGTCCGATGCTCGCTGGGCGGCGAAGGGCGTGCTCTTGCGGGTGCCCTTGAAGCCCATCACGCCCGAGGAGCTGCTCGCGATGACCGCGCCAGCCTCGTCCGTGATCGTGACCAGGGTGTTGTTGAAGCTCGCCTTGATGTGAACGATCCCCTTGGAGACGTTCTTGCGGGCCTTCTTCTTTGTCTGTTTCGCCATCGCTTCTAGATTGCTTCTTTCTGAGACGAGCTCGCCTACTTCATGCCCTTGACGGACTTCTTGCCCGCAACGGTCTTCTTCGCGCCCTTTCGGCCGCGAGCGTTGGTCTTCGTGCGCTGGCCGCGTACCGGCAGCCCGCGGCGGTGCCGCAGGCCTCGGTAGCTACCGATGTCGCGCAGGCGGCCGATCGAGGCCGCGACGTTTCGTCGCAGCTGTCCCTCCACTACGTACTTCTTCTCGAGGTGGTGGGCGAGGGTGGTGATCTGTTCCTCGGTCAGGTCCCGGGCCTGCATTCCGGGGTCGAACTTGAGCTCCACGCAGACTCTGCTGGCGGTCACTCGTCCGACGCCGAAGATGTAGGTCATGGCCACATCGAGGCGCTTGTCATTGGGGATGTCTACACCGACTACGCGAGGCATGATGGCTTCCTGTGGTTCACTTTCCTTGGCGCTGCTTGTGACGGGGATCCACGGAGCAAATGACCCGCAGAACACCGCGACGGCGGACGATCTTGCAGTGGGTGCACATGCGGCGGACGCTACTTCGGACCTTCATCAGGTTCTCCTTCTCTGATAGCGGCGGTCGCCGCGCGAGACGATCCTGCCCTTCGTCAGATCGTAGGGCGACATCTCGATGGTGATCTTGTCTCCGGCCATGATCCGGATGTAGTGCATCCGCATCTTGCCGCTGACGTGTGCCAGGATCTCGTGACCCGATTCCAACTTGGCCCGGAATCGGGCGTTCGGGAGGGCTTCGGTGACGATGGCGTCGACCACGATCGGTTCTTCCTTCGCCATTACTCGCCCCCCTCGGTCGTCGAGCCTTCGAGGGCGCTGTTCTCTCGGCTTTCACCCTCTAACGCGGCCCGCAGGGTGCGGTAGACCTCGTCGGGGGCCTGGTCGCCGTTCACCCCCAGCAGGTGTCCCGCCTGCGCGTAGTGCTCGAGCACGGGCGCGGTCTGCTCGCGGTAGACCCCGAGCCGCGCCGCGACGACCTCGGGCACGTCGTCTTCACGGCGGTACAGTTCGCCTCCGCACTGGTCACAGATTCCCTCGGACGCGGGCGGAGAGAAGGACGCGTGGTAGATGTGGTTGCCGTCGTTACGGCAGAGCAGGCGCCCGGAGGCGCGCTCGACTAGGGCTGCGTCGGGGACCTCCAGAGAAGCGACGCTCGCGCCCCAGCGGCCTTCGATGCCCCGATCCAAGGCCTCTGCCTGCCCGAGCGTGCGCGGGAACCCGTCCAACACGTATCCGCAACTGCAGTCTTCGGCGGCGACGCGGACGAACAGCATCTCTGTCACGAGCTCATCGGGAACCAGCCGGCCCGACTCCATGAAGCCCCGTGCGCGCCTGCCGAGTTCGGTGTCGTCTTCCACGTTGCTGCGAAACATCTCCCCGGTCGCCACGTGGGGAACGCCCAGGTCCGCGCTCAAGCGACGGGCCTGGGTTCCCTTTCCCGAGCCCGGAGGGCCGAGGAGGATGACGACTTGGTCGATCATGGTCGGAGCGCCTTGCCGGCTCAGGCGCCCTTCTTCTTGGTCCAGCGCGGCCCCGAGCCGCCCGCCACGCCGTCGTACTCGCGCATGACGAGTTGAGCGTTCAGGCGATCGACGAGTTCGAGCGCGACGCCCACGACGATCAGCACCGAGGTCCCGCCGAGGAAGTAGCGCAGGTCGTTGGGAATGGGCGTGTTCTTCGTCACGAAGTTCGGATACACCGCAACGAGGGCCAGAAAGGCGGCTCCGGCGAGGGGGATGCGCGTCAGGATGTTGGTCAGGTACTCGGCGGTCCGGGCGCCGGGACGAATGCCGGGGATGAACGAACCGTGCTCGCGCAAGTTCTTCGCGATCTCGTCGGGCTGGAACATCAGACGGTTCCAGAAGAAGCAGAAGGCGAACACCAGGCCGATGTAAGTGCAGACGTACACGAAGCCGGTCTGGTCGTTGAAGATCGCCCGAAGCTGGACCAGGCCCAGCCATTCGAACAGCATCGTCGGGATGATGAACAGCACAGAGGCGAAGATGATCGGCATCACGCCGGCCATGTTGACCTTCAGGGGCAGGTAGTGCCGCTGCCCGCCGTAGACGCGCCGTCCGCGGGTAAGGCGAGCGTACTGGATAGGCACTCGCCGCGCACCCTTGTGGATGAAGACCACGACGAAGATCGTCACGACCCAGATGCCGATAGTGGTCAGCACCATCTGCCAGAACTCAGGCTGGCCGGCCATGCGTGCCATGGCGCTGGGGATGTTCGAGACGATGCCCGCCATGATGATCAGCGAAGCTCCGTTACCCACGCCGTGCTCGGTGATGAGCTCACCGACCCACATCACGAACAAGGCGCCGGCGAGCAGGGTCGAGATCACGATCAACCCAAGGACAATCGGGTGGCCCTGCATGTAGGGTTCGACCATCTGCGGCTGCTTGAGGAACACTCCGGTGTAGATCAGCAGGCCCTGCAGGAATGCGATCGGCACGACTGCCAAGCGCGTCCACTGGTTGATCTTCTTCTGGCCGGCCGCGCCCTCCTTCTGGACGGCCTCCAGGGTCGGCGAGACCTTGGTCAGCATCGAGAAGATGATGGAGGCGGAAATGTAGGGCATGATGCCCAGGCCGAAGATGACCGTCTGGCCGATTGCGCCGCCGGAGAAGGCGCTGATCAGGCCGAAGAGCGCATTCTGGCTCATGGTCTCCATGAACTCGGCGCTCATGCCCGGAATGGGCACGTGGAAGCCCACGCGATACGCCAGGAGGAGCATCAGCGTGGTGAAGATCTTCTTCCGGGTCTCCGGAACGAAGAAGAGCCTCAGGAAGGAACCGTCCACTAGGATCCGGCCTCCTCACCCTCGGAGGTCTCGGGGGTTTGGGTCTCCCGGGGTTCGACAGCCTGGGGTTTCTCGCTCGCTCGAGCCTCTCCAGGCGCGCGCCCGCGGGAGTCCAGTCCGACGACAGTCCCGCCGGCCGCCACGATCTTCGCTGCCGCGCTGGCGCTGAACTTCTGAGCTCGAACCGTCAGCTTCGTGGTGAGTTCGCCGTTTCCGAGCACCTTGAGCAGAGGCGTATCGAGACTGGTCAGGCCACGCGCGATGATTGCGGCGAGGTCCACGACGTCGCCATCCTCGAAGGAGTTCAGCGCCTCCACGTTGACGACCGTGTACTCCGTCCGGAAGCGCGCGTTGGTGAACCCGCGCTTGGGAACTCGTCGGTAGATGGGCATCTGACCGCCCTCGTACCCCGGCCGGCGGCTGGAGCCGGAGCGCTGCCCCCACCCCTTGTGCCCACGCCCGCAGGTCTTCCCGCGACCGCTTCCGGTCCCGCGTCCCACGCGGCGCGCCTTCGTGTAGCGCGTGCCCTTGCTGGTGACTGTCTGGAGGTCCATGGTTCCGTTTTCTGGCGTGCGGCGGGGCCTAGCGGTTGATCGGGACTCCGCGCAACGCGCTCAGCTGCTCGCTTGTGCGGAGCTGCGCGAGAGCGGCGAGGGTGGCCTTGACCAAGTTGATCGGGTTCGTGGATCCGTACGACTTGGTCAGGATGTTCTTGATGCCCGCCATCTCGCACACCGCCCGCACCGAGGAGCAAGCGATGATGCCCGTGCCGGGAGAGGCCGGGAGGAGCCTGATCATCGCCCCGCAGAAGCGGCCGGTGATCTCGTGAGGGATCGTCCCGCCCTCCGCCACGTGCACCCGCTGCAGGTGCTTGCGCCCGTCCTTGGCGGCCTTCTCGATAGCGTAGGGAACCTGGCGCGCCTTCCCGAAGCCGAACCCCACCAGCCCGTCGCGGTTACCGACGATGGACAGGGCCGAGAAGGAGAAACGTCGACCGCCCTTGACCACCGCCGCGGAGCGGTTGACCTTGACGAGAGTCTCCGAGAGGTCGGCGATCTCCTCGACCTCCATCGTGTCCAGATACTCGATCTTGTGTTTCATGCTGTTCGCGTGTCTGTGGGCTCGACGCCTCTCTAGAACTTGAGGCCGGCCTCCCGGGCGGCATCGGCGAAGGCCTTGACGCGGCCGTGATACTTGCTTCCGCGGCGGTCGAAGACGACCTCCTCGACCCCGGCTGCCTTGGCCCGGCGCGCCATCTCGGCACCGACGACCCGAGCCTGCTCGGTCTTCGTCTTGCCCGCCAGGTCCGCGGCCAGGGCCTTGGCGGTGCTGGAGATTCCGCACAGGGTCCGACCCTCGCCATCGTCGATGACCTGGCCTGAGATGTGCTTGAGACTGCGGTTCACGGCGAGACGCCGGCGGGTCGTTCCACGGCGCACCTTCCTGCCCACCGAGCGGGTACGGCGCAGGCGTGTCGCGTTCTTTCTCTGTGCCTTGTTCATGACTGTGCCTTGTTCGTGATTCCCCTCGGCTCTAGGCGCCGAAGCTCTTGCCGGCCTTGCGACGGACGAACTCGTCGACGTAGCGGATGCCCTTGCCCTTGTAGGGCTCCGGCGGACGGACGGCGCGAATCACGGCCGCGAGGTGCCCCACGGCCTGCTTGTCGGCGCCCTTGATGATGATGTGGGTGGGCCGGGGCGTCTCGACGGTGATGCCCGTCGGGATTGCGATGTCGACCGGATGACAGAAGCCGATGTTGAGCACCAGCTTGTTGCCCTGGGCCGCCGCGTTCCAGCCGACCCCGATGATGTCGAGCTTCTTCTCGAAGCCCTTGGTGACGCCCACGACCATGTTGTTGAGGAGTGCCCGCGTCAGGCCGTGGAAGGCCCGCGCCTCGCGGGCGCTGCCCGACCCGTTGGTCGTGACGTTCACCTGCGCGCCCTCCACCGCCAGCTCGATCTCCGGGCGAAACTCCATGGTCAGGGAGCCGCCGGGCCCCTTGACGGTAGCGGTTCGCCCGCTTCCGAGCTCCACCGTCACTCCGGCCGGGACCGGGACAGGCTGTTTTCCGATGCGCGACATGGGATCAAGTGAGTCTGCAGAGGATCTCGCCGCCGACGTTGAGCTCGCGGGCCTTGCGGTCTGAGAGAACTCCCTGGGGTGTCGAGAGGATCTGGATGCCGAGGCCGCGCAAGACGGGGCGCAGTTCCTTGGCGCTCGAGTAGACACGGCAGCCGGGCTTGCTGACGCGATCGATGCTTCGAATCACGTGCTCGCCCTCGGGTCCGTACTTCAAGGTCATACGGATGTTGCTGAACGGCTTGCCCTCCTCGACCTCGTAGCCCGCGATGAAACCCTCCGTCCGGAGGACCTCGGCCAGGCCGACCTTCAGGCGCGAGGCCGGGATTCGGACGGTCTTGTTCTGGATCGCATTCGCGTTGCGGATGCGCGTCAGCATGTCAGCGATCGGGTCGGTCATCATGGCTGAATCCTCCCTACCAGGACGCCTTGCGCATGCCGGGAATCTCACCTAGGAGCGCACGCTCGCGCAGGCAGATTCGGCAGATTTGGAACTTGCGATAGACACCACGCGAGCGGCCACACATGGCGCAGCGCAGATAGCCGCGCACCTTGTACTTCGGCTTGCGCGCGTGCTTTACGATCAGTGAGGTCTTGGCCATGGATCAGTTCTCCTCTTCCGTACGGAAGGGCATTCCGAGCTTCTTGAGCAGCGCGTGCCCCTGCTCGTCGCTGGGTGCGGTCGTCACGAAGGTGATGTCCATCCCCTGCTGGAACTCGATGCGGTCGAACTCGATCTCGGGGAAGATCGACTGCTCGGAGACGCCGAGCGTGTAGTTGCCGCGGCCGTCGAGCTTGCTCTTGACCCCGCGGAAGTCGCGGATACGCGGCAGAGCGACGGTGAGCAGGCGATCGGCGAACTCCCACATCTTGTCCCCCCGCAGGGTGACCGCGCAGGCGATCGGCATCCCCTGCCGCAGCTTGAAGCCCGAGATGGCCCTTCGAGCCAGCCTGACCGTCGGCTTCTGGCCGGTGATCGTCGCCAGGTCCTTGGCGGCGGACTCTACCTTGCCCTTGTTCTCCACGGCGCCCTTGACGCCCATGTTGACGACGATCTTCTCGAGCCGGGGCAGAGCCATCTCATTGCCGATGCCGAACTGCTGCTTGAGTCCCACGCGGACTTCGCCCGCGTACTTCTCCTTGAGGCGCGGCGGCGCGGCCTGAGCGGCGCCGTTCTCGGCGGACTCGTCCTGTTTGTTCTGCTTGTTCTTCTTCTCGGAGGCCATGACTCAGCTCTTTGCTCCAGGCCGGCGGCGGACGCCCTTGCCGGCGCTCGCGTCGTAGTGCATCACGTTGCTGACGTGGATCGGAAACTCCATCTGAACCCGCTCACCTTGAGGGCTCTGCTGGGTCGGCTTGCGGTGCTTCCAGCGGATGTTGACGCCGTCCACGAGTACTCGCTCGCGCTTGCGATCCAGGCCCCTCACCTCGCCCGTCTTGCCCTTGTCGTTTCCCGAGATGACGATCACCAGGTCACCGTTGCGCACGTGCATCAGACGACCTCCTGAGCAAGGCTGATGATCTTCATGTAGTTCCGCTCGCGGAGTTCGCGGGCCACGGCACCGAAGATGCGGGTCCCGCGCGGGTTCCCATCGGCGTCGAGCACGACGATCGCGTTGCGGTCAAAGCGCACGTAGGAGCCGTCGTTGCGGCGAGTGTTCTTGCGCACGCGGACGATGACGCCCTTGATGATCGTCCCCGTCTTGAGCTCCGATCCCGGAAGCGCCTTCTTCACCGTCGCGACGACGATGTCCCCCAGGGAGGCGTAGCGGCGGTGCGTGCCACCGAGAACCTTGATCACCTGAACCCGCTTGGCTCCGGTGTTGTCCGCGACATCAAGGAAGGTCTGCATCTGGATCATGCGTCAGCCTCCTCGACGATGCTCGCCTTTCGGATCACGCTCGTGAGACGCCATCGCTTGGACTTGCTGATCGGGCGGGTTTCGACGATCTCGACGAAATCCCCGGTGCAAGCCTCTCCGCCGGCGTCGTGGGCTGTGTACTTCTTATGACGGCGGACGTACTTCAGGTAGCGGGGGTGCTGAATCATGCGCTCCGCGCGCACCGTGATCGTCGCGTCCATCTTGTCGCTAACGACCGTCCCCTGAAGTGTCCGGCGCTTGTTTCGATTGCTCATCCCTGCGGCTTCCATGACTAGCGAGGCTCCTGTCCGCGCACTCCGGTCGCGCGTTCGTGCAAGATCGTCCGCGCCCGGGCCATGGCCCTGCGCAGGACGCGGATGCGGGCGGGGTTGGCGATGTTCTCCATGCTGGCCTTCATGCGCAGGTCGAACAGCTCTTTCTTCATCTGCTCCAGCTCGTACTCGAGCTCGGAGTCGGTCTTCCCGCGTACTTCGTCGATGTTCATGGCGGCTTCGCTCGCGTCAGTTTGTGGGGAGGCGCCGGACCATCTTGACCTTGACCGGCATCTTGTGAGCGACGCGCTTGAAGGCGAGCTTGGCCGTGTCCTCGGTGACACCGCCCAGCTCGAGCATGACCGTCCCGGGTTTCACCTCGGCGGCCCAATAGTCGACCTCGCCCTTGCCCTTGCCCATGCGCGTCTCGGCCGGCTTGGCCGAAATCGGCTTGTGGGGGAAGACTCGGATCCAGATCTTCGCATTGCCGCCGGTCGCCCGGTTCGCGGCGATACGGCCCGCCTCGAGGTGTCGCCCGCTGATCCAGCCGTAGTCCAGGGACATGAGGCCGTAGTCACCGAAGGAGACACGGTTTCCGCGGGTCGCGAGGCCCTTCATCTTGCCGCGCTGCACCTTCCGGTGCTTGGTCCGCTTGGGCATCATCGCCATGACGTCACCCGTCCCTCCGGGGGCGAGAGTCCCCCCTACCGCGGCCGAGGCGCGGACGGTCCGCCTGGGCCGTCATGCTCTGTTGCTGGCGGAAATCGATCAGTTTCCCGCGCTCGATGTCGCCCTTGTAGATCCAGACCTTCACGCCGATGATCCCGTAGGAGGTGCGTGCGCGAGCGGTACCGTAGTCAACGTGGGCCTGCAGGGTCGAGAGCGGCACGCGCCCCTCGCGCTCCTTGTTGCGGCGCGCCATCTCGGCTCCGCCCAGGCGCCCGGCAACCTCGACCTTCACGCCTTGTGCGCCGGACTGCATGGTGGTCTGGATCGCCCGCTTGATGGCCCTGCGGAAATTCATCCGCTTCTCGAGGGCCTCGGCCACGACCTCGGCTACCAGCTTCGCCTCCAGCTCCGGGCGCTTGACCTCATGCAAGGTCAGGTGGCATTCGGAGCCGGTGATCGCCTGGAGATCCTTCTTGAGCTGCTCGACGCGAACACCCTTACGTCCGACCAGGACTCCGGGGCGAGCCGAGTAGATGATCACGTTGATCGACTCTCCGGAGCGCTCGATCTCGATGCGCGGAATCCCCGCGGACGAGAACTCCTTCTCGATGTGATCGCGGATCGCCTTGTCCTGCAGCAGGAGGCGCCCGAAGTCCTTCTTGTTGGCGTACCAGCGCGAGCGCCAAGGCTCGATGGTCCCGATGCGGTAGCCGGTGGGATGTACCTTTTGACCCATGTGATCTCTATTCCTCGTCTTCGGACGAGATCTCGTCCGCTTCGGTCGCGATGGGAGCGGCGGCTGCGGAGAGCTGCTCGCATACCGTCACGGTCAAGTGGCTGGTCTTCTTGGCAAAGGGCATCGCCCGGCCCTGGGGCCCCGCGCGCCAGCGCAGGCGATTCTGGAGCATCGGGCCGTCGTCGGCCCGGCAGTCACAGATGGTGAGCCGGTTGAGGTTCACATCTTCGGACTGGCTGGCGTTTGCCATCGCAGAGCGCAGGAGCTTCAGGTAGAAGTGCCCGGCTCGCTTGGGAGAGAACTCGAGCAGCTCGATCGCCGCGTTGGCCGACATCCCGCGGATCTGATCCGCGACGAGTCGCGCCTTGCGCGCGGTCAGGCGCGCGTAGCGGTGCCGCGCGGTGAAGCGGGCGGTGGTCACAGAATCGGTGGCGTCCATCGTGTCGCGAAGCGCGTCGCCCTAGCGAGTCGCCCTCATCCCTTCCTTCTTGTTCGTATGGCCGCGGAAGGTGCGCGTGGGCGCGAATTCCCCGAGCTTGTGACCGACCATGTCCTCGGTCACGAAGACCTTGATGTGCTTGTTCCCGTTGTGGACCAGGAAGGTGTGCCCGACGAAGTCGGGCGGGATGGTGGACGCGCGCGCCCAAGTGCGGATCGGATCCCGACCGCCCGTGTCCGCCAGACGCTCCACCTTGGCGGCCAGCTTCGCGTCGATGTAGGGGCCCTTCTTGATGCTGCGCCCCATCTACGCCCGCCTTCCCGTCTGCCGGTTCTCTTTGCTCCGGATCATGCTGAGGTCTGAGTGCATCGTGACTACCTGCGCTTCTTACGGCGGCGGAGGATGAACTTGTCTGTCGGATTCTGGGAGCGGCGCGTCCGCCCACCCTTGGAGAGCACGGCGGTCGGACCGCAAGGGTGACGGCCGCCAGCGGTTCGTCCCTCGCCGCCGCCCATCGGGTGGTCGACCGGGTTCATTGCCGTGCCGCGCACCTTCGGCCTGCGTCCCATGTGGCGGCGCCGGCCGGCCTTGCCGAGCTTGACGTTCTGGTGGTCGCTGTTGCCGATGCGCCCGATCGTCGCCCGGCAGGTGATGTGGATGCGGCGCAGCTCCCCCGAGGGCAGCTGAACGACCGCGTAGTCTCCCTCGCGCGCCATCAACTGAGCGTAGCTGCCGGCCGAGCGGCAGATCTGGCCGCCCCGCCCCGGCTTGAGCTCCACGTTGTGGATGTGGAGGCCGAGAGGAATGTGCGCCAGCTGCAGGGCGTTCCCGGGGAGAGACTCTGACTCGGGACCGGAGGTGACGACCTGGCCGACCTCCATACCGAGGGGCGCGATGATGTAGCGCTTCTCGCCGTCCGCATAGTGCAACAGAGCGATGTTCGCCGAGCGGTTCGGATCGTACTCGATCGAGTGGACCTTGGCCGGGACGCCGTCCTTGTTGCGCTTGAAGTCGATCAGGCGGTAGCGGCGTTTGTGGCCCCCGCCCCGGCGCCGGCAGGTGATGCGACCGTGGTTGTTCCGCCCGCCCGTCTTCTTCAGCGGCCGCAGGAGGGTCTTCTCGGGCTTTACCCCGGACAGCTCCTCGAAGTCGAGGACGCTGCCATGGCGTCGGCCCGCTGATGTCGGCTTGTATTTCTTGATGCCCACGATGTTCGTCCTGCAGTGCGGCCCTAAAACGCGTCGATGGTGTGGCCCTCGGCGAGGGTGATCATCGCCTTCTTCCACGGCTTGGTCGTGCCGGTCGTGTAGCCCCGCCGCCGCCACTTGCCGCGCACGCGCAGGGTGTTCACGGCGACGACCTTGACTCCGAAGAGCTTCTCGACGGCCTTGCGGATCTCGATCTTGTTCGCGTCCGTGGGGACGGCGAAATGGTAGGCGTTGCGGCGACCGGAGTCGTCGGCGGCCTTCTCGGTGATCACCTGTCGCTTGATGATCCGATACATGCTCTCGGTGGAAGTCACTGGGCGGCTCCTTCCGCGGCAGCGGCCGGGAGACCGACTCGCCCGGCGAGGGTCTCGAGGACTCCGGCCTCGGTCACGATCAGCCCGCCTGCAACGACGTCGTAGGCGCACAGCTCTTCGGCGGTACGCACCGTGACGCCGGGGAAGTTCCGAAACGACTTCCAGACCAGCTCGTCGCGCTCGGCGAGAACGAGGGTCAACCGGCGCGGCGTGCCCAGGTCCGCGATCACCTTGCGGGCCGCGCGCGAGGAGGGCGCCGAGAACGAGCCCAGGTCGGCCACGCAGACCTCGTCGTCCTTCAGCTTCCCCGCCAGAGCGGTGCGCAGGGCCACGCGGCGCGCCTTGGCCGGCATGTGGTAGGAGTAGTCGCGCCGGTGCGGCCCGAAGACGACGCCGCCTCCGCGCCAGATGGGCGACTTGCAGTCGCCGGCGCGGGCACGGCCGGTGTGCTTCTGGCGGTAGGGCTTCTTGTTGGTGCCGCGGACCTCGGAGCGCCCGCGCGCGTTCGTCGTGCCCTGGCGCTGATTGGCCTGGTGCATCGTGACGGCGTCCTTCAAGGTCCGGTAGAGGACCTTGTCGCCAAAGGGAGCCTCGTCGACCTCGACGAGGCCGAGGCTTCCGGACTTGTAGCTCTTGACCTGCATTCCTCTCAGCCCTTCTTCTTCACGATCCCGGTCCGGGCGGTCCGCACCTGGACGAACCCGTTGGGCGGTCCGGGCACGGCGCCCTTGAGGAACAGCAGGTTCTTGTCGCTGTCGACACGCATGATCGTCAGGTTCTTGGTCGTGCGCCGCCGCGCCCCCATGTGGCCCGACATGCGCTTGCCCTTGAAGACTCGCGCGGGGTAGGCCGAGCAACCGATCGAGCCAGGCTGGCGCACGTTCATGCAGCCGTGGGTCTCGGAACCGCGGGAGAAGCCATGGCGCTTGATGGTGCCCGCGAAACCGCGCCCCTTGCTGGTTCCGGTCACGTCCACGAGCTCGCCAGCTTCGAATGCTCCGACGGTAACCGACTCGCCGACCTCGGTCGCCGCCGGGTTCGCGAGGCGCTCCTCGCGCAGAAAGCGCTTGGGGCTCACTCCGGTCTTCTTGAACAGGCCTCTGCGCGGCTTGGAGACCAGCCGGTCGGGAACGTCCTCGAAACCGAGCTGTACGGCGTCGTACCCGTCCTGCTCTTGCGTGCGGACCTGAGTCACCACGCACGGACCGGCCTCGACCACGGTCACCCCGGTGACCGTGCCGTCCTCAGCGAAGAGCTGAGTCATTCCTTTTTTTCGTCCCAGGATCAGCGTCATGATTCCTAAAACAGTGAGGGTCCGGTTCGACCAGGTGTGCGCATCAGCTGCGCACTCGACGCCTGGCCACGCGGATTCGGTGTTGTTGGGCGGGTGAGGCACCGCTGTCCAGAGATCACGGGACCTCGGGGCAGAACGCTGCCGTGTGGAGAGAGAGAGGAGGTGCTGGCGGTGGTGTCGCGGGTCCGACGCGGCGCTCGCGGCGCCGCGCTCGAGGCTCAGGCCTTGATGCGGATGTCCACGCCAGCGGGCATGTTCAGACTGGACAGGGAGTCCACTGTCTGACTGGTGGGCTCGGAGATGTAGATGATCCGCTTGTGCGTGCGGATCTCGAACTGCTCCCGCGACTTCTTGTCGATGAACGGAGAGCGAAGGACGGTGTAGCGCTCCACCCGGGTGGGCAGAGGGATGGGGCCGGCCACGCGCGCGCCGGTCCTCTTGGCCGTGTCGACGATGTCGACACAGGACTGGTCGAGGGCCTCGTGGTCGTAGGCCTCCATGCGGATCTGGATCTTGTCCTTCATCTGGTAGCGGTCTGGTGTCGGCTCGCCGCCCTCCCTCCCTCTCCCGAGCGCGTTCGGGAGCGGAGAGCCAGGAGGGTTGCCTCTGGTTGGCGCCGCGGGGCTGGACGCCGCTCTGTTCGGTACCGCTGCGACGCTGAGGAGAGCCGGGCGGGATGTCCCTTCGCGGCCGGTCCCGCCGGCCGAGTCGGCCGCCGGGGGGGGCGTTGGAGGGCCGAGTAAACTAGGCACTGGGAGGGGTCCCGTCAACAGCGACGAGCCGCAAGTTGGATTCCCTGCGCCTCGTGGGGTCACTCGGGCTGAACCGGCGTGCCCTCCGAGAGCCCTCGTCCCCAGCCGGAGAGCCCCGGCGGCCCCTCCAACCCCCTGTGCGGCCCCGCTCAGCTCCAGATGAGCCCGCGAGCGGCCAGGTCGCGTTCCGCCACGGGCCGATACGCGGAGGGGGACATGCTGAAGCCCGCCCGGCCCTGGGAGAGGGAGCGGACAGCTGTCGAGTAGCCGAACATCGCCGCGAGGGGCACGCGTCCCTCGATGCGGCAGGCGTCGGCCTCGGCCACGACTTCGGACAGCTCGGCGTCGCGGGCGTTCAGGTCGGCGATGATGCCGCTCGAGAACTCGCTCGGCGTCTGGATCTCGAAGGCCATCATCGGCTCTTCGATGGCGCACTCCGCCGCGCTGATGGCCTGGCGCAGGGCGACCACCCCGGCCTGGACAAAGGCCACGTCGCTGGTCTTGCCCTCGCGCACCTCCACGGCGCCGATCTCGATCGCGGCGCGCACCATGGGGTATCCGAAGCGCGGCCCGACCTGAGCCTCGAGCATCAAGGCCTCCTCCACCGCCGCGCGGAAGGGCACGGGGAGGAGGCAGTCGCCGGGGAATTCGACCCGCGGCGCGAGCCCGTCGGGCGCTGGAGAGAGGGTCAGCTCGAGGGCGACGAAGATCTCCTTGCCCGCCAGGGGACGGTCGACGACGCCGCGTCCGGAGGCCCCGGTGAGGACCGTCTCTCGGTAGGCAACTCGCGGTTGGCCGACTCGCGGCGCGAGATCGAACTCGGCCTCGAGGCGGTGCTGGACGACTTCGAGGTGCAACTCCCCCATCCCCGCGATGGTCCACTGGCCCGAGTCCTCGTCCTCGCGCACGTGCAGGCTGGGGTCCTCGTGAGCAAGGCGCGCGAGGGCTTGGCGCAAGCGATCACGCTCGGCGCCGCTGGCGGGTTCCACCACGCGCGTGATGACCGGCGCGGGGAAGTCGAGGGCCTCGAGCAGGATCGGAGCCTCGCGCACGCAGAGGGTGTCGCCGGTGCCGGTCCACTTCAGGCCCGTGACGGCCACGATGTCCCCCGCCTCGGCGCGTTCGAGGGCTTCGCTGGCCTCGGAGTGCATTCGCAGAACGCGCGCCACGCGTTCCTTCTTGCCGACGCGCGGATTGAGCAGAGCCTGCCCGGGGGTCAGGCTGCCCGAGTAGATGCGCAGGAAGGTCAGATCCCCGTGGGGCCCGGCGTGCAACTTGAACGCCAGGGCGGAGAAGGGCTCGTCGGTCCTCGCTTCGCGCGTGAGGGGCGCGAGCGACTCGGGCTCCACGCCCTCCACCGCCGAGACCTCCAGCGGCGAGGGCAAGTAGTCGACGACGGCGTCGAGCAGAGGCTGCACGCCGAGGTTGCGCAGGGCGGCGCCGCAGAGCACCGGCACGAGGGTGCGGTCGAGGACACGCTTCTTGAGGGCCGCGACCAGTAGCTCGACCGGCGGCTCGCTGTCCTCCAGGACACAGGCCAGCACCGCCTCGTCCTCCTCCGCGAGGGTCTCGATCAACTCCGAGCGCAGGACTCCGATCTCGTCGGCGGCCTCGGCGGGTGGGTCCAGGACCTCGGGGTCGCGGCTCCCGCGATCGGCGTGGTAGCGCAGGGCGCGGCCGGTGAGCAAGTCCACGATCAGGCGCGGTTCCTCGGCCGGGTCCAGGGGCAGCTGGATGGGAATACCCGGCGCGCCCAAGCGCTCCCGCAGCGTGCCGACCGCCGCCAGGTAGTCCGCGCCCGGGCGGTCGCACTTGTTGACGAAGGCGATCGCCGGGACCCCGTGTCGCTCCATCTGTCGCCAGACGGTCTCGGACTGGGCCTGCACACCGCTTACCGCGTCCAGGACGAGAATCGCGCCGTCGAGCACTCGCATGCAGCGCTCGACCTCGACGGTGAAGTCGACGTGGCCAGGCGTATCGATCAGGTTGAGCTCGTGATCGCGCCAGGGCACGCGTGTAGCCGCGGCGGTGATCGTGATCCCGCGCTCGCGTTCCTCCGCCATCCAATCCATGACGGCCGTTCCCTCGTCGACGCCGCCGATGCGGTGCTCGACGCCGCTGTAGTACAGCATGCGCTCGGAGACGGTGGTCTTACCGGCGTCGATGTGAGCGGCGATGCCGAAGTTGCGGACTCGATCAGGGCCCATGGCCGGCAGAGGGTAGCGCCTCGGCCGCGCGGGTTCAGCGTCCGAGCCCGCCCGCCTGTGGGGCGGCGTGCCGGCGGGAGGCGTCCAGCCCGGGATTCGCCGCCAGGAACTCCTCGGCCCAGCGATAGCCGTTCAGCAGATCGCGGCTCGCTCCGCCGAGCAGGACCAGGGCTGCGTAGAGGGCCTCGATCGAGGCCAGGCCGTGAGGAGGATCCTCGAAACTGCGACTCCGGCGCGGGTAGGCGGTGGCGAGTTCTGGGAGACTGCGGCGGGGAGGGTCGCCGTCGACGGTGCGCAGCAGGCTCTCCAGCCGGCGCCAGGAGCAGTCCACCAGTAGCAGGCCGCGGCAGCGGTCGGCGGGCGAGAGGGGTTCCCCGTCGGGGTGCAGCAGAATGCGCCCGGCGGCCTCGACGCGCCGTTCACGGTGATACGCCACGAACTCGAACGCCGGCCTACCGCGTAGAGGCGTCAGGGAGCACTTGCGCACCGATTCCCGCGGATCGCGCAGGATCAGAACATCGGGCGGGACGGGCGGCATGCTCATTCGGTCATCACGACGGTCATCACGAAGAGCCGGACGTTCGATCCGGGGGCGAATGCGGGCGGGAGGCACCGCGGCCGCGCCAGGGCCCGCCCGGCGAGGACACAGCCGCGCAGGAACGCCGACCGGCCGAGGACGCCACCGGGCGGGGAGAGCACGGGGCACGAGCAGCGCCGGGGAGGAACACCGCCCGGCGGGGGTGTCGGCTAGGCGTAGTGGGCGTAGGCCTTGTTGGCCTCGGCCATCTTGTGGATGTTCTCTTTCCAGTGGACCGACGCCCCGGTGCCGTTGTAGGCATCGATCAGTTCCTCCGCCAGGCGCTGCGCCATGGGCTTGCCCTTCTTCTTGCGGGCATTGTCCACGACCCAGCGGATCGCCAGCGTCTGCTGGCGGCCGCGCTTCACCTCGCGGGGGACCTGGTAGTTGGCGCCACCAACGCGCTTGGAGCGCACCTCCACGGTTGGGCGGGCGTTCTCGATGGCCTTGGTGAAAATCTCCTCGGTCTCCTCGACCTCGGGGAGCTTCTTGGCGGCGATCTCGATGGCGTCGTAGAAGATCTTCTGCGCCGTGCTCTTCTTGCCGTCGAGCATGATCTTGTTGATCAGCTTCGAGGCCAAGATCGACCCGTAGCGTGGGTCCGGCTTGATGAAGACGGCGGTGGACTTGTAGTTGCGCGGCATGAGAATGAAAGGTGTCTACTTCTTGGGGCGCTTGGTTCCGTACTTGGAACGGCTTTGGGTGCGGTCCTCGACGCCGCCCGTATCGAGCGTCCCGCGCAGGATGTGGTAGCGAACACCGGGAAGGTCACGCACGCGTCCGCCGCGCACGAGCACCACCGAGTGTTCCTGGAGGTTGTGGCCCTCGCCCGGGATGTAGGCGGTGATCTCCTTGCCGTTGGACAAGCGCACGCGCGCGATCTTGCGCAGGGCGGAGTTCGGCTTCTTGGGCGTCTGTGTCTTGACCTGCAGGCACACGCCCCGCTTCTGGGGGCAGGAATCCAGCACGGGAGACTTCGAGCGCTTGGTCGCCTTCTGGCGGCCCTTGCGGATCAGCTGATTGATGGTCGGCATGGAATCTGGCTTGGTTCTGCGCAAGGCCCCCTCGCGAGGGGGATCGCCACCCTGAAAAGGGGCAGCATTGTGTGGAGCGACGGACCGTCCGTCAAGCGTTTGGGGCCGCCAGACCGCGCCGAAGCGTGTCGCGGCGACCGCTTCGGGGAATCACGAGCCTCCGTCGGTCGGCGCCTCCTCAGCGGCTCCTGCCTGGTTGGGCTCGGCCTGAATGGGCTCGGCATCCGACGCGGGCTCCCCCGCCGGCTTCCCGGCGGGCGCGGACGGCTCGGTGACGCCCGCGGCCGGAGCTCCCGCCCCTGTCGCCGCGGCGACCTCCTCGATGACCGCGGTGGCCGCGCCCCCGCCGACGGCGGCCAGCGCCGCGGCACCGGCTTCCTCGCTGTGGGAGAGGTTCCCGGAGAAGAGAGCCTCCATGTCGGCGTCCATCGCCGCCGGCGAGAAACCGGAGCCGGTACCGATCTCCCCGAAGTCGATGTTCTTCTTCACCCGGGTGCGGTAATGGTCGCGGAAACCCGTCCCGGTCGGGACCATGTGGCCGAGGATGACGTTCTCCTTGAGACCGACGAGGAAGTCCTCCCGGCCGGCGATTGCTGCCTCGGTCAGGACCTTCGTCGTCTCCTGGAAACTCGCGGCGGAGATGAACGAATCCGAGGACAGCGAGGCCTTCGTGATCCCCAGCAGCAGCGTCGTGCCGATCGCGGGTTTCTTGCGGTCTTTCCTCAGAGCCTCGTTCTCGCGCCGGAAGTGGAACTTGTCCACCGTCGCACCGGGCAGGAACTCGGAGTCACCGGACTCCTTGACCTCCACCTTGCGCACCATCTGGCCCATGATGATCTCGACATGCTTGTCGTCGATCGTCACACCCTGTGAGCGGTAGACGTTTTGGATCTCGCCCAAGAGGTAGCTCAGCAGCTCTTCTTCACCGCGGATACGCAGGATGTCCTGGGGATGGACCGGGCCGTCGACCAACGGCTCGCCGGCCTGAACCTCGTCGCCCTTGTGGACGCGCAAGTGCTTGCCCTGGGGGACGGCGTGCTCCTGCTCTTGGATGACGGTCCCGTCCTCCTCCTTGGCGCTCACGATGATCGTTCGCTTGCCGCGTTTCTTGTCACCGAGCTCGACGGCGCCGTCGATTTCGGCGATCACGGCCGGGTCCTTCGGCTGGCGGGCCTCGAACAGCTCGGTGACGCGGGGCAGACCCCCGGTGATGTCCTGCGTGCCGGCTGCCTCACGGGCGGTCTTGGCGATGACCTCGCCGGCGCTGATGGTTGCGCCGTCGTCGACCTCGACGTAGGCGCGCTCGGGGATCGGGTAGAGCGCCAGAGGTTCGCCGGTCTTCTTGTCCTCGATCATCAGCTGCGGGTGCAGGTCACCCTTGTGCTCGCTGACCTGCTTGCGCGAGAGCCCGCGACGGGAGTCTTTCTCGATTTTGAGAGTCTTGCCCTCCAGCAGGTCCTCGTAACGCACTACGCCCGCGCACTCAGCGAGGATCGGCACGTTGTGCGGGTCCCAAGTGCAGAGCACGCTACCGGCCGTGACTGCGGCGCCTTCGGTGACCTCGAGCACCGCGCCGGGAGGGATGGCGTAGCGATCGAGCTCGCGCTCGCGCTCGTCGAGGATCATCACCTCGCCGTTGCGCGAGAGGACGACCATCTCCTTCTCCTTGTTCTCGACGATCTTGAGATTCGCCCCGAACTGCGCTTTCCCCGCGCGTTTGATCTTGCGCTGTGACTCCTCGACCGAGCGGCTCGCAGTACCGCCGATGTGGAAGGTCCGCATGGTGAGCTGCGTGCCCGGCTCCCCGATCGACTGGGCGGCGATGATGCCGACCGCCAGACCGCGCTCGGCCAGGCTCCCGCGCGAGAGGTCCATGCCGTAGCAACGGGCGCAGACGCCGAGAGGCGCCTCGCAGGCCAGCGGGCCGCGAATCTTGATCCGCTCGTGTCCGAGGCCCTCGATGCGGATCGCGATCTCCTCGGTGATCAGCTCGCTCTCGCGCACGACGACGTCGTCGAGGACGGGATCCATGATCGTGTCCCGAGCGATACGCCCGGTGATCCCCTGGGCCAGGGAGATGGCCACCTTGTCGCCCTTGTAGACCGCCGACTTGACCACGCCGTTCGGCGTCCCGCAGTCCTCCATCGTGACGACCACGTTCTGAGCGACGTCCGTCAGCTTGCGCGTCAGGTAGCCCGCATCGGCGGTCTTGAGCGCCGTGTCGGCCAGCCCCTTCCGCGCGCCGTGAGTGGACGAGAAGTACTCGAGCACCTTCAGGCCCTCCCGGAAGTTGGCCTTGATGGGCGTCTCGATGATCTTCCCGGAGGGCTTGGCCATCAGCCCGCGCATTCCTCCGAGCTGGCGCACCTGATCGATCGAGCCGCGGGCTCCAGACGCCACCATGCAGTAGATCGGGTTGACATAGCGGTCGCCGCGGGTGAAGTCCGCGCCGAGGACTTCCATCAGGGCGTCGCCCACCTCTTCCCGTGCGTGGGTCCAGAGGTCGACGATCTTGAGGTAGCGCTCACCGTCGGTGATGACGCCCTTCAAGAAGGCCTTCTCGACCTTCTCGACCTCGGCCTCGGTGGCGTGGAGAATGTCGATCTTGCTCTCGGGGATGCGGATGTCGTCCTTCGCGAACGACATTCCGGCGCGAGTCGAGGCCTTGAACCCGAGGTCCTTCAGGTTGTCGAGCAGAGTCAGCGTCGCATCTCTTCCGAGGAGCCGGTGGCAGTCGGAGATCAGCCCCTTCACGCCGCGCTTGTCGAGCTCGTAGTTGTAGAAGGGCATCCCCAGCGGGAGGATGTCGTTGAAGATCGCGCGGCCGATCGTCGTGGTGACGTACTCGGCTTGGCCTTCTCCCGAGTCGACCTTGCCGTCCTCGTCCACCTGGACGGGCGCCGCGCCGCGGGCGTACTTGACTAGCGTGCACGGCTCCATGCGCACCATCACCGGGCGGTGGGTGTGGGTCTCGCCGTGACCGTTGGCGAGGAACAACTCCCCCAGGGAGGAGAAGCGCTTCTCGGCCACCGCGTCACCTTCCTGCGGGTTCATCGTCAGGTAGAAGATCCCCAGGACCATGTCCTGCGAGGGGGAGATGATCGGTGAGCCGTCGGCTGGCGAGAAAATGTTGTTGCTCGCCAGCATCAGGGTCGACGCCTCGATCTGAGCCTCGTAGGAGAGCGGCAGGTGGACGGCCATCTGGTCGCCGTCGAAGTCCGCGTTGAAGCCGCCGCAGACGAGGGGGTGCAGGCGGATCGCGTTGCCCTCGATCAGCACCGGCTCGAAGGCCTGGATGCCCATGCGGTGCAGGGTCGGGGCGCGGTTGAGCATGACCGGATGGTCGCGGGTGACCTCCTCGAGGATGTCCCAGACCTCGTCGTCGCGCCGCTCGAGCATGCGCTTGGCGGACTTGATCGTGTCCGCCAGGCCCATCTCCTTCAGGCGCCGGATGATGAAGGGCTGGAAGAGCTCGAGGGCGATGGTCTTGGGCATCCCGCACTGGTGCAGGCGCAGCTCGGGGCCGACGACGATCACCGAGCGGGCAGAGTAGTCCACGCGCTTGCCGAGCAGGTTCTCGCGGAAGCGCCCCTGCTTGCCCTTGATCATGTCCGTGAGGGACTTCAAGGGGCGGTTCGAGGAGCCCAGCACGGGGCGGCGGCATCGGCCGTTGTCGAACAGGGCGTCCACCGACTGCTGCAGCATCCGCTTCTCGTTGCGGATGATGACCTCGGGGGCGTTGAGGTCGAGCAGCTTCTTCAGGCGGTTGTTGCGGTTGATCAGCCGTCGGTAGAGGTCGTTGAGGTCCGAGGTCGCGAAGTTGCCCGAATCCAGGAGGACGAGCGGGCGCAGGTCGGGGGGGATGACCGGGACCACGTCCATGACCATCCACTCGGAGCTGTTGCCCGAATCGCGCAGCATCTCCACGGTCCGCAAGCGCTTGATGATGTCCTTCTGGCGCTGCTTCGAGCGCGTGGACAGGAGCTCCTCTCGCAGCTCGTCGGAGGTCTGCTGCAGGTCGAGACGCTTGAGCATCTTCCGCACGGCCTCGGCGCCCATGTCGGCGTCGAACTCCGAGCCGTATTTGGCGCGTGACTGACGGAACTCCTCCTCCGTCATGAGCTGGTTCTCTTCCAGGGGCGTGTCGCCGGGGTCGATGACCATGTAGTCCTGGAAGTAGATGACGCGCTCGAGGTGCGCGACCTTGACGCCCAGCAGATTGCCGAGGCGCGAGGGCATGGCCTTGAAGAACCAGATGTGGGCGACGGGCGCGGCCAGGTTGATGTGCCCCATGCGCTTGCGGCGCACGCGGCTGTGGGTGACCATCACGCCGCACTTGTCGCAGACGATGCCCTTGTGCTTGATGCCCTTGTACTTCCCGCAGGAGCATTCCCAGTCCCGCTCGGGGCCAAAGATGCGCTCGCAGAAGAGACCGTCGCGCTCCGGGCGGTACGTCCGGTAGTTGATGGTCTCGGGCTTCTTGACCTCGCCGAACGACCAGGACCGGATGTCCTCCGGGGAGGCCAGACTGATCGTGACGCTGCCGTAGTCGTTGACGCGGTTGTAGATGGATTCGGCCATGGTCTAGGAGTCCGTTCGAGAGGAGCTTCGGATGGCGGGGCGATCGGATCCGTGCGGGTTCAGATCCTGGAGGCGCACAGAGCTCGGCGGTGCGAGCCGCCGTCGGGCCGGTGCGGAGGAGGTCGTCATGGTGGCGAGGGACCCTTCAAGGTGTTCTCGGAGCGCGGCGGGTCCTAGAGCGTGGCGGCCTTCTTGTGGAGCTGCATGTTCAGCCCCAGGCCCTTGATCTCGTTCGTCAGCACCTCGAAGGAGACCGGAGTCCCCGGTTCGAGGATGTTGAGCCCCTTGACCATCGACTCGTAGATCTTCGTCCGCCCGTCCACGTCGTCGGACTTGACGGTGAGCTGCTCCTGCAGGATGGCGGCAGCGCCGTAGGCCTCGAGGGCCCAGACCTCCATCTCGCCGAAACGCTGCCCACCGAAGCGCGCCTTGCCACCCAGCGGCTGCTGCGTGATCAAGCTGTAGGGCCCGGTGGCGCGCGCATGCACCTTCTCGTCCACGAGGTGGTGGAGCTTGAGCATGTACATCACGCCGACCGTGACGCTCTGCTCGAAGGGGCTGCCCGAGCGGCCGTCGAAGAGCGTGAACTTGCCAGTGGTCGGCAG
The DNA here is from genome assembly GCA_002686265.1 of Planctomycetota bacterium. GTDB lineage: Bacteria > Planctomycetota > UBA1135 > UBA1135. The sequence continues at coordinate 42,153 of NZBA01000036.1, read as the reverse complement.
GCCCGCGCGCTCGAGCATTCCCTCGATCTCCTCCTCCTTCGCGCCGTCGAAAGCCGGGGTGTAGCAGCGGATTCCGAGGGTGCGGGCGGCCAGGCCGAGGTGGGTCTCGAGGATCTGCCCGACGTTCATGCGGCTGGGCACGCCTAGCGGGTTGAGCACGATATCCATCGGCGTCCCGTCCTCGAGGTACGGCATGTCCTCGATCGGCACGATCTTGGAGATGACACCCTTGTTGCCGTGGCGGCCGGCCATCTTGTCACCGACGCGCAGGTTGCGCTTGGTGGCGATGTAGACCTTGACCATCTCCAACACACCCGTGGGGAGCTCGTCCCCGCGGCTGAGCCGGTTGACGACCTTGTTCTTCTCGCTCTCCTTCTCGTCGATCTTCTCCTGACACTCGTTGATGACCTCCTGTGCCTTGGCCATCTTCTTGGCGTCGGCGGCGGCCTCCATCGAAGCGACGCTGAGCAGGCGAATGCGACGCAGTTCGTCGTAGGTCGAGGTGTCGTCCAGCTCCACGGGCTTGCCGGTCAAGTCGTCGATGACGGCCTCTCCCAGCGCGGCCGTTACGCCCTCGAGCATGCCCGCACTGTGGATCCTCAGGGCTCGCAGGAACTCCTTCTCGGCCTCGCGGATGACCCCGAGGGCCTTTGCCCGCTCGGCGTCCGTCAGGTTGACGCGGCGCGAGAACTTCTGGGCGTCGATGACGACGCCGCGCGTCCCCGGCGGCATGTTCAACGAGGCGTTCTTCACGTCGACGCCGGCCTTGCCGAAGATCGCGTGCAGGAGTTTCTCCTCGGGGGTGAGCTCACTCTTCGACTTGGGAGCGACCTTGCCGACCAGGATGTCTCCCGCCTCGACGAAGGTGCCGATGCGGACGATTCCGGTCTCGTCGAGGTCGACCAGCGCCTTCTCCCCGACATTGGGGATGTCGCAGGTGAACTCCTCCTTGCCGAGCTTCGTTTCGCGGATCTCGACCTCGTATTCCTCGATGTGGAGAGAGGTGAAGACGTCGTCGCGCACGAGTCGCTCGGAGACGAGGATCGCATCCTCGAAGTTGAACCCGTCCCAGGTCATGAAGGCGACGAGCAGGTTCTTGCCGAGTGCCAGTTCACCGTCTCGGGTGGCCGCACCGTCCGCCAACAGGTCGCCGGCCTTGACCTTGGTGCCCTCCTCGACCATCGGTCGGTGGTTCTGGGTCGTGCGGTCGTTCAGCCCGCGGAACTTGGTCAGGTCGTAGGTCTCCTCGCCGACGATGATCGTCGCCGAGTCGGCGTAGTCGACCTCGCCGTCGGCGGTCGCGTACAGCGGCATGTTCGAGTTGCGCGCGACGATCGTCTCCATCCCCGTGCCCACGGTGGGCGGCTCCACGATCAAGAGCGGGACGGCTTGGCGCTGCATGTTCGAGCCCATCAGCGCCCGGTTGGCGTCGTCGTGCTCCAGGAAGGGGATCAGCGCCGCGGACACGCCGATGATCTGGCTCGGGGAGACGTCGACGTAATCGACCTCTTCCGGAGAGACTTCGACGTTGTCGCCGTCGCGGCGGGCGAGGACGCGCTCCGAGGTGAGCTGCCCCTTGTCGTCCAGGGCCACGTCGGCCGGCGCCATCACCAGGCCCGACTCTTGGTCCGCCCGGAGGTAGACGACCTTCTTTGCCAGCTTGCCCTTGTTCACCTTGCGGAAGGGCGCGGTGAGGAAGCCGTAGTCGTCGAGGCGGGCGTACAGGGCCAAGGACGAGATCAGGCCGATGTTCGAGCCCTCGGGGGTCTCGATCGGGCACAGGCGTCCGTAGTGCGAAAGGTGCACGTCGCGCACGTCGAAGCCGGCGCGCTTGCGGTTGAGGCCGCCGGGACCGAGGGCGGACAGGCGCCGCTCGTGGGTCAGCTGGCTGAGCGGGTTGGCCTGGTCGACCACCTGCGAGAGCTCGCTGCGTCCAAAGAAGTAGTCGACTGCGCTGGAGAAGGTCTTGGAGTTGATCAGCGTGCGCGGCGAGACCGTCTCGGCGTTCTCGAGGTTCATGCGCTCCTGCGCCGTGCGCTTGAGCTTGAGCAGGCCCTTGCGGAACTCCTCTCCCGCCAACTCGGCGATGGTCCGCACGCGGCGGTTGCCCAGGTTGTCGATGTCATCGACCTCGCCTTCCCCGCTTCGAAGCCCGATCAGGTAGCGGATCGAGCCGATGATGTCCTCGGGCTTGAGGACCTGCGTGTCTTCGGGGATGTCCTGGTTGAACTTGCGGTTGAGCCGGAAACGACCGACGCGCCCGAGGCGATAGCGCTGGGCGTCGAAGAACTTCTCGTGGAAGAGGTCGCGTGCCTTCTCGAGTTGCACGGGATTCCCGGGGCGCAGGCGCCCGTAGATCTTGAGCAGGGCCTCCTCGTGGCTCTTGGTCGGGTCCTCGTGCAGGGAGTTGACGATCAGCATGTCGATGTCCTCGACATCGCCGGCGATGATCTCGACTTCGGCCAGGTCGCTCCCCGCGATCTCCAGCGCCGCGGTCTCCGGAATGATCTCACCCGAGGGAACGAGCACCTCGCCGGTCTTGAGAACGACGATGTCCCCCACGGCGACCTTGTCTGTGATCGACTTGGCGAAGGCCTTCTCGGTCTGAGACTTGGTCTTCTTGACGCGCTTGGTCTTGTAGAAGTGGCGCAGGAGGTCGCGGTCGTTCCCCAGCGACTCGTCGAGGGCACGCAGCAGGGTGATCGCCGAGAACTTGCCCGACTGGTCGATGCGCACCTGAAGGATGTCCTTCTTGGTCACGTTCAGCTCGACCCACGACCCGCGCTCGGGGATGATCCAGCAGCTGTGGAGGCGGCGCGAGTCCGACGCGCTGGCCTGGTCGTAGGAGAAGTCCACACCCGGAGAGCGGTGGAGCTGGCTCACGATCACGCGCTCGGAGCCGTTCACGATGAACTCCCCGCCGCCGATCATGATCGGGATCTCGCCCAGGTAGACCTCCTCCTCGATGGCTTCGGTCTTGATCAGGCGCAGGCGCACCTTGAACGGGTAGCCGAAGGTCAGCCGCAGCTTGCGGCACTCGTCGATGGTGTACCGCGGGCGGCCGAGCTCGTAGCCGACGTACTCCAGACACAGGGTCTTGTCGTAGGAGTAGATCGGGAAGATCTCGCCCAGGAGCTTCTGGAGGCCGATCTCGGAGCGGTTCGCCTGGGCGACGTCCCGGGCGATGAACTCGTTCCAGGCCCTGGTTTGGGTTTCGACCAGATCGGGCAGATCGATGATCGAGGGGTACCGACCGAAGACTTCGACGGGAGATGTGGTTGCTGTCATGTGAGCCGCTGACCAACTGGGCCGGATCGCGGTAATGTCGCTTGTTCGATGCCGGCTGACAGGATGGAAAGAGGGCGCTCGGAGGCGGGAGCCGCCGACGCGGACGCTGCCCGGGCCACGGCGCATCGCGCCGCGGCCGGGGCCTCATCCGAGCCTACGGTGTAGCCTCGAAGAACCCGAGAATCGACAGGGGAACGGAGCGCGTCCGGCGGGAGGTAGCCCGCCCGGCGTGGCGCTCTGTTCGATGGTTGCAGGCGATGCCGGCAGCGTCCTTCCCCTCTGAGCCCGCAGAGCGGTCCCGAAAGGTCGATCGGGTCACCTGACCCGACTGCGGAGGCTGATCCGGCATACGGAGGTTCGCGGGCACGGGTGCCGCCGGGCTACTTGACCTCGACAGTCGCGCCGGCGGTCTCGAGCTGGCCCTTGAGCGCCTCGGCCTCGTCAGCCGGGATGCCCTCCTTGACCGGTGCGGGGGCCGAGTCGACCAGCCCCTTGGCCTCCTTGAGGCCCAGGCCGGTGATCGCGCGGACCTCCTTGATGACCTGGATCTTCTTGTCGCCCGCGGCCTGCAGGATGACGTCGAAGGAGGTCTGCTCCTCCTCGCCGCCCGCGTCGCCGCCGCCGGCGCCGGGGGCCATGACGGCCACCGGGGCGGCCGCGCTCACTCCCCACTTGTCCTCGAGGTGTTGGACGAGTTTGGAAGCCTGAAGAAGGGTCAGGCCGTCGAGTTGGTCTGCGATGGTCTGGAGCTCGGAATCGAGCTCGACGGTTGCCTCATCGGACATGTCGGTCACTCCTGGAGAAAAATCGTCTGCGGAACTGAAGGGAAAGAGGGGTCGCCGCCGTCGGCGGTGGACGAACCCGCTCGTGATCGTCTGCGGTGCGGATCGTGGATCGTTCGGTCTGCTCGGGTTTCTGTGGGGAGACGGCTACGCCTCTTCCTCCCCCGCTGCATCCTCGGACGCGCCTTCAGGCGCCTCCTCGGCGGTCGCTTCGGCCTCGGCCGGCGCCACGGGGGCCGCCTCGGTCTCGGCGGCGGCCTCGGCGGCGGTCTCGGCCTGAGGTTGTTCGCTCTCCGCGCCCGGTTGCGCCGCCTCGGTCTCGGTGGCCGCCTCGGCCTCCTCCAGCGGGCCGCCGGCGTCCACGTGGGCCTGGACCACCCGCGCGAGCCCACTGGGCACGCCGGAGACCGCGCACACGATGCCGCGTCCGGGCCCGCTCACACAGCCGAGGATCTTGGCCTGCAGGGTCTGGCGGTCGGGGATGTCGGCCAGGGCTTGGGAGTCGGCCGCGTCGAGGATTTCGCCCTCGAGCAGGCCGGCCTTGAACTTGACCTTGCCTGCCTTCTTGACCTCGGGGCCCGCAAAGACCTTGGCCGCCAGGATGGCCTGCTCGGCGTCTCCATAGGCCAGGGCGGTGTTGCCGACGTAGATGTCGTCGGGGAACTCGAGCCCGCGCTCGGCCATCACGCGCTGGGCGAGGTTGTTGCGCACCATGCGGAACTTGACGCCGTGGTCGGCCAGTTCGCCGCGTACCTGCTCGGTCTCCGCCACGGTCAGGCCCGCGAAGGAGACGAGGACCATGCCTTCGGCGTCGGTGAGCTCCGAGTCGAGCTCCTTGCAGATCAGGGTATTGACGAGGTTTGCCATCACCTAGCTCCCGGGAGAAACCCACAGGCCCGGGCCCATGGAGGTCGAAACGCAGATGCGCCGAACAAAGGTGCCCTTGACCGTGGCCGGGCGCATGCCCGTCACGTGGTCGACGAAGGTCTTGAGGTTCTCGGCCAATGCGCCCGTCGAGAAGGACCGCTTGCCCACGGCGGCGTGGACGTTGCCGCCGTCGTCCGTGCGGAACTCGACCTTGCCGGCCTTGAAGTCGGAGACGGCTTGGGCGACCTCGGGGGTTACGGTGCCCGACTTGGGGCTTGGCATCTTGCCTTGGGGGCCGAGGATCTTCCCGAGCTTGCCGACGTGCTTCATCATGTCGGGGCTTGTGATGACGACGTCGAAGTCCATCCAGCCGCCGGAGATCTTCGCGGCCAGGTCCGCCGAGCCGACGTGGTCCGCCCCCGCCTCGCGCGCGGCGTCGGCCTTGTCGCCTTCGGCGAACACGACCACGGTGATCTGCTTCCCGAGCCCGTTGGGGAGCGACACGGCGCCCCGCACCAGCTGGTCGGACTTGCGCGGGTCGATCCCCAGGCGCAAGACGACCTCGACGGACTCGTCGAACTTGGGTGCCGGCAGGCTCTTGAGCACGTCCAGAGCCTCTGCGGGCTCGTAGACGCGTTCCTTGTCCACCTGTGCGACGGCTTCGATGTATCTGCGGCTGCGCTTCACAATGTCACTCCACGAACCATGTCACTCCACGAACCATGTCACTCCACGAACCATGTCACTCCACGACCTCGATGCCCATCGAGCGGGCCGTTCCGGCGATGATGCGGCAGGCCTCGTCGATGCTCCGTGCATTGAGGTCCGCTTTCTTCATCTCCACGATCTCCTCCAAATCCGCCCGGGTCACTTGGCCGACGATCTCCGTCCCCACGACCCCGGCGCCCTTCTCGACGCCCGCCTTCTTTTTCAGCAGAACCGAGGCCGGCGGCGACTTCAGGATGAAGTCGAATGTGCGGTCTTGGTAGACGTTGATCTCGACGGGAATGACCAGGCCCATTTGCTCGCGCGTGCGGTCGTTGAACATCTTGACGAAGTCGGAGATGTTCAGACCGTGGGCGCCGAGGGCGGGGCCGACGGGCGGGGCGGGCGTCGCCTGCCCCGCGGGGCAGTGCAGCTTGATCTTGGCTGTCAGTTGCTTAGCCATGCTCAGACGGCCTCCACTTCCCAGTACTCCAGTTCAACAGGCGTCGGACGGCCGAAGATCGTCACAACGACCCGGATCGTCCCCTTCTCGGCGTTGACCTCGTCGACGGTTCCATCGAACCCGTCGAAGGCCCCCGACTTGATCTTCACAAGATCGCCCTCTTGCATGCCGATGCGCACTTGCGGTCGGGCCTCGGAGTCCGACATGCGCGCCAGGATGGCGGAGACCTCGCTCTCGGTCAGGGGCGTGGCTTCTCCCCCGCTTCCGAGGAACTCGCGCAGCCCGTCCACCGACCGCAGGGTGCCGCGCACCATGTGCGTGCGGTTGTCCTCGGCGTCGTCGATGTCCGCCTGCACCATCAGGTACCCGGGATAGAGCTTCCTGCTCACCGTGCGCTTCTTCCCGTTCTTGAGGTCGGTGACCTTCTCGAATGGAACCAGGATCTGGGGCACGATGTCCTCCAGGCCCGAGACCTTCAGGCGCGTCGAGGCGTTGCGGGCGATGCTGTCCTCGCGCCCCGATTGGCAACGGACGAAGTACCATCTGTGGCTCACGATTCAGCTCCTCCCCATCAGAATGACCCTCGCCACGCGCCCGAGCAGGGCGTCGCTGAAGGCGAGGAAGGCCATCAGAAAGGCGACGGTCAACACGACCACGATCGAGGACTTGAAGGCCTCGTCGACGGTCGGCCAGGTCACCTTCTTGAGTTCGCTCTCGGTCTCGATCAACAGATCCGCCGTGCGCGGACGCTCGGTGTAGCGGTAGGTCAACAGCAGCACGCCCCCGAACACGGCGCCGGTGACGAGCAGCGCGCCGTTGACCTCAAGGCCGAGAACGGGGATGCGTCCCGCGAGGTTGTTCGCGAGAGAGTCGACGCGGCCGACCAGCTCGCGGTAGAGGGAGAGGCAGCCGTAGAACAAGAGCGCGGCCATGAACCAGAACACGGCCATGCGCGCCATCCGCCCCTGGTCTTTTTTGTAGGCCATGCCTGGGAACCTCCGTTTCGTCCGCCCGCGAGGGGGGGGCGACTAGAGCTTCTTCTCCCTGTGGGACGTGTGCCGCTTGCAGAAGCGGCAGTACTTCTTCTTCTCGAGCTTGTAGGCGGCCTTCAGCCGCTTGTGCGTCGTGTAGTTGCGGTTCCTACACTCGGTGCACTCGAGGAATACGTATCGTTCCTTGATCTTCATCGGGGGATCTTCAGCGGTCGCGGTCTTCAGCGGGCACCGTCACGTCTGCGGCCGGGCGCGGCGCGCGGGCGCCGTGCCGACCCCCACGCGGGGAAGGCGCCCGGCCTTCCTCTCGCGGGATCCGTTAGCGGAACTACTCGATGATCTTGGTCACCACGCCGGCCCCGACGGTGCGACCGCCTTCGCGGATCGCGAAGCGCAGCTGCTCGTCCATGGCGACAGGGGGGATGAGCTTGATCTGGAGCTTGACGTTGTCGCCGGGCATGCACATCTCGGCACCGCCGAGCAGGTTCGCCGTTCCGGTCACGTCGGTGGTCCGGAAGTAGAACTGCGGTCGGTAGCCCGAGAAGAACGGGGTATGGCGGCCGCCTTCTTCCTTTGAGAGCACGTACACCTCGGCCTCGAACTCGGTGTGGGGCGTGATACTGCCGGGCGCGGCGAGGACCTGGCCACGGATCAGGTCGTTCTTGTCAACGCCGCGCAGGAGTACGCCGACGTTGTCGCCGGCCTCCCCGCGGTCGAGCATCTTCTGGAACATCTCGACGCCGGTGCAGGTCGTGCTGGCGATCTCCTCCTGCATGCCGACGATGTCGAGCTTGTCGCTGATCGACACGATGCCGCGCTCGATCCGGCCGGTGCCCACGGTACCGCGGCCCTTGATCGAGAAGACGTCCTCGACCGGCATCAGGAACGGCTTGTCCACGTCGCGCTCGGGCATCGGGATGAAACTATCGATGGCGTCCATCACCTCGTCGATGCTCTGGAACACGTCGGCGTCGAGGGGCTCTTCCTTCTCCATCGCCTCCATGGCCTGGAGGGCGGAGCCGCGCACGATGGGCGTGTCGTCGCCGGGGAACTCGTACTTGTTGAGCAGCTCGCGGATCTCCATCTCGACGAGGTCGAGCAGCTCGGGGTCGTCGACCTGGTCGACCTTGTTCATGTAGACCACGACGGCCGGGACGTTCACCTGGCGCGCGAGCAGGATGTGCTCGCGGGTCTGGGGCATGGGACCGTCGGCGGCGGAGACGACGAGGATCGCACCGTCCATCTGCGCCGCACCCGTGATCATGTTCTTCACGTAGTCGGCGTGCCCCGGGCAGTCCACGTGGGCGTAGTGGCGGTTCTCGGTCTCGTACTCGACGTGGGCGGTCGAGATGGTGATCCCGCGCGCCTTCTCCTCGGGGGCCTTGTCGATGTCGTCGAAGGCCATCGACTTCGCCAGGCCCTTGGCCGCCTGGTAGCGGCAGATCGCGGACGTCAGAGTGGTCTTGCCGTGGTCGACGTGACCGATGGTTCCCACGTTGACGTGCGGTTTCGTCCGTTCGAAGACTTCCTTGGCCATGTTCTTGGTACTCGTTGCTCGTGGGCGATGCCCAGCGGGTGGGGTCGGTAGGGAATGGTTCTGGACTCTGCCCGCCGCCGCGCTGAGCGCCGCGTCGGGCCGTTCGGTCGTACTCGTTGTTCTTGAATCAGTTGTTCGGTGATCAGGCTGTCCTGGTCGTCGCTGTCTTGATCACTGGTGGGAGCGGGAGTTCTGCGGCCTGGGAGGAGGAGCACCGCCGGGATGAGCTAGAGCGGCTGGAAAGAGCTGCGGCTGGAAAGAGCTCGGTAAGGTGTACTTCTCCGTCGCCGCCGAGGTGCATCGCCGGCTGGCTCGGATGGGTCCTGTCGGGCGTAGCTTTGGAAGCTGGGTCTCTGGAGCTGCTGATGGGACTCGAACCCATGACCTCTTCCTTACCAAGGAAGTGCTCTACCACTGAGCTACAGCAGCTGGCCCGCTTCGGGCTGGCGTCGGTGCCGGGTGCCCGCCGGGTGCTCGGATTTGTCGTCAGGTGGTTTGCCGTCAGGTGATTTGGAGCGGGCGATGGGAATCGAACCCACGCGATCAGCTTGGAAGGCTGACGTTCTACCATTGAACTACGCCCGCTTCTGGGCCCGCCCGTGGGGTGGTCCGCCGGTGTGCTTGCCGGTACTTCGTAGATGGTGGGGAGAGCAGGATTCGAACCTGCGAAGGCTGAGCCATCAGATTTACAGTCTGACCCCTTTGGCCGCTCGGGAACCTCCCCGCCCGGATGTGGGTCTTTCTCGGTGCGTGTCTGCCGGCACCGCTCGTGGAGGGCGAGTAGTCAGCCCGCCTGGAGTGCGCAGGCGTCGGCCCCGCCCACGCCGTCATTCACTCCGCGGCGCGCATGGCGACGACGCGCACTCGGCTCGTCTCACTCGGAGCCCGGTCCGACGCGGGCGCCGTGCCGCCCACTTTCATGGGCCGGCGGGCGCTCACCGCTCCCGTGTCATCCAGTGATCTTCGTTTCCAGTGAACAGCCACGCCGGAGCGCGGTCCCCTTCGCCCGCCGAGACCGACCCGCCGCTGGAGCCAGCGGCGAGACTCGAACTCGCGACCGCCTGATTACAAATCAGGTGCTCTGCCAACTGAGCTACGCTGGCGTGCAACCAGCGGGCCGCCGGCGAGAGCAGGACTCCCCGGCGTGGGCTGGTTGAGTCCCTCGGGCGGTTGAAGGAGCGCGGTATGGTACGCGTCGCGTCGCCCGGGTCAAGAGTCGGGTCGTGAATCCCTCGCGGGAGGTCCAAAGGGCTCTCAGATCCCGTCCAGCTCCGCCCGATAGGCCTCCCAAGCGCGTTCGAGCTGGGCCAGGGAGTCTCCGCCGAACTGCTCGCGCACCACCGCCGCCAGCTCCAGGGCCACCATGGCCTCCCCCACGACCCCGGCTGCCGGCACCGCGCTCACGTCCGAGCGCTGCCAGGTCGACTCCACGGTCGCTCCCGTCTCGAAGTCCACCGTCGGCAAGCCGCGGCGCAGAGTCGAGATGGGCTTCATGGCCGCCCGCACCACCAGGGGCTCGCCGGTCGTCATCCCGCCTTCCAGACCCCCCGCGGCGTTCGTCGTGCGCTCGAAGCGGCCCCAGCGCCCCTCGCCATTCCGTTCTCCGCACAGGCGGATCGGATCGTGAACCGCCGAGCCCGGGCGACGGGCGGCCTCGAAGCCCAGGCCGAACTCCACGCCCTTGATGGCCGGGATCGATAGCAGGGCGCCGCCGATGCGGCCGGTCAAGCGCTCGCCGGCGGCCGCGTAGCCTCCCAGGCCGGGAGGCAGGCCCACCGCCCGCACCTCGAAGATCCCGCCGAGGGTGTCCCCCGCCTCGCGCGCCGCGTCGATGGCGGCACGCATGGGCTCCTCGCACTCCGAGGCGAGACAAGTGAACGCACTCGCCGCGCGCAGGGCATCGCGCCGCTCGCCGGCGGCCTCGAAGGCACCCGCGTCGGCGCGCACACCGCCTAGCTCCACCACGTGGGCGAAGACCTCGATCCCGAGGTGCTCGAGCAGCTGGCGCGCGATGCCTCCGGCCGCGACCCGCGCGGCGGTTTCGCGCGCGCTGGCACGCTCCATGATCGCCCGCGGATCGCGGTGACCGTGCTTCTGGCAGCCAGCGAGATCGGCGTGCCCCGGACGTGCGCTGGCGGGCACACCGAGCTTCTCGATCGAGTCGTCGCGGTTGGGCAGGCGAAAGGCGATCGGCGAGCCGAGGGTCAGGCCGCCGCGCGTGCCGGCGAGGAGCTCCACGCGGTCGCGCTCGATCTTCATGCGCCCGCCGCGGCCGTAGCCCCCCTGCCGCCGGGCGAGCTCGCGGTCCACGCGCTCGGCCGACAGGCGCAGGCCCGACGGCATGCCCTCGACGATCCCGAGCAGCGACCCGCCGTGGGACTCGCCGGCGGTGCGCCAGACGAGGGCGCTCACCCTCCCCCTTCCGCCGCCGTCTCCCGCGCCAGGCAGAGCTCGACGCGCGTCGCCAGCTCGCCGGGGTCGAAGGGCTTGGGGAGGGTCCCGCACACGTTCTCGATGGCCTCGAGCTCCGCGCCGAGGGCGGCGTCGAGGTAGCCGGAGACGACCAGGGTGGGCGGCAGGAGGCCCTCGGCCGCCAGATTCCGCAGCTCCACGCGCCCGCTCTCGGCCCCCAGGTCGAGGTCGGCCAGCATCAGCTGCGGCACGCGCTCGGCGAGCAGCTCGCGCGCCTCGCGGTAGGAGCCCGCCGTCCGCACCTCGTGCCCGCTCCTGGCGAGAAACCAAGCGCAGAGCTCGGCCAGGCGCGCATCGTCATCCACCAGCAACAGGTCGGCCATCGGCGGAGAGTATACGGATCGGGGCGCGAAGCGCTCAGAGACTCTCGAAGGGCGTGACCTCGCCGAAGGCCACCTCGAGCTTGACCGAGCCGAGCTTGACGACCAGCACCTCGCCGGCGCGGTCCACCTTGTGCACCGGGCAGCGCCGGCGGTAGCGCGGCAGGTACACCAGGTCGCCCTTCTTCAGGCCCTCCAAGAAGGCCTGGCGGCGCTCGGTGAGCGAGGCGCTGGTCAGGGCCCGCTCCGCGTCGGCGAGGGCGGCGGCGAGGGGCGCTCGCTGGCGGCCGGGGACCTGCTCGAGGAGCGCCTCGGCACGCAGCAGGGCCCCGCGCGCCTCGCGCACACGCTCCTCGAGGCCGCGCTGGGCCTCGGCCTCGAGCTGTTCGCCGCGGCGCTCGAGGTCATCACGCAGGCTGCCCGCCTCGCGCGAAACCTGAGCGGCGTCCGCCAGGCGCGACTCCGCCAAGCTGCGCACCCGTTCGGCCTCGGTACGCACGTCGCGCACCTCCGCCAGGAGCGCGGACACCTGCTCGTCGCGCCGCTCCAGGCGCTCGCCGGCGGCATCGCAGAGCTCGGCGGAGAGGCCCAGCCGCCGCGCGATGATCAGCGCAGCCGAATCGCCGGGGATCCCGATCACCAGGCGGTAGCGCGGAGCGAGGGTCTCCAGGTCGAACTCCGCGCAGGCGTTCTCCGCCCGCTTGTTGCGGTAGGCGAACTCCTTGAGGCGCCCTAGATGCGTGCTGACCAGGGGCGGCGCCCCGCGCGCGAGCAGCTCGGAGAGGATCGCGTCCCCCAGGGCCGCCCCCTCGTCGGGGTCGGTCCCCCCGCCCAGCTCGTCGATCAACACCAGGGTGTCCGCGTCTGCCCGCTCCAGGCCGGCTCGAATGCGCAACAGGTGCGACGAGAAGGTCGAGAGGCTCTGGCTGAGCTCCTGCTCGTCGCCGATGTCGGCAGCGATGCCAGCGTAGAGCGGCACGGTCGTTCCCTCGGCGCAGGGAAGTGGCAGCCCCAGGCGCGTCATCAGCACCAGGAGACCGGCGGTCTTGAGCGCCAGGGTCTTGCCGCCGGTGTTGGGGCCGGTGATGACCAGCAGGTCGAAGTCCTCCCCCAGGCGCAGGTCGATGGGGACGACCTCGGCCAGACGCCCGCGGCGCAGTTCCTCCATCAACAGCGGGTGGCGCGCCGAGCGCAGGAGCAGGCCGGGCGACGCGCCGGCTTCACCGGGGAGCAGGGGCACGCGTGCCTCGAAGGCCTCCGCGAAGCGCGCCGACACCAGGGCCAGCTCCAGCCGCGCGAGGAGCTTCGCCGCGAGCCCCACCCGCTCCGCCTCGCGCCCGATGTCGCGCGCCAGCTCGCTCAGGATCCGCGCCAGCTCACGGCGCTCCTCGGTGCGGCAATCCGCCAGGCGGTTCTGGGGCTCGACCGCCTCGCGCGGCTCGATGAAGGCCGTGCGATCGCTCTGCGAGCGATCGTGAACGATGCCCCGCACGCGGCCGGAGCTCTGGGCCTTGACCGCCAGGCACAGCCGCCCGCCGCGCAGGTGGGGCCGGTGGTCGGAGAGGTGCTGCTTGAGCCCGTCGCGCGTGGCGAGGTGGCGCAGGGTGCTGTCGATCTTGCGCGCCAGCTCGCGCTCCTCGCTGCGCAGGCGCGCCAACAGGGGCGACGCGGTGTCGACGACGCGCCCGCGCTCGTCCACCACCGCGTCCACGCGCTCGCGCAGGGCCGAGAGGTCCGGCAGGTCCGCTCCCAGCCGGCCCAGGCGCGGACACTCCCCCGCGCGCCGCTCGAGCCAGTGCCCCAGGCGCTCGACCGCCGCCAGGAAGCCGCGCAGGCGGGCGACCTCCGCCTCGTCCAGGGGTCCCTCGCGGGCCGCTTCCACCAGCGGCGCCGGGTCGGTCACACCGCCCAAGCCGAGCCGTTCCCCGGCGCGCTCGAGGAGCTCGATCTCCCCTACGCGCGCCAAGGCGTCGCGCACCTCGTCGGACGCGAGCGGAGCGAGCTCGCGCACGGCGCGCGCGCCGAGCGAGGTCTCCACGAACGCCACCAGGACTTCCTGCAGGGCCGGCAGGTCCAGGGTCGCCGCCGCGAAGGCGCTCAGCGGATCGGCGGGCGGCACGCGTAGACCTTCACGGAGAGGGGTTCGGGCCGGCGGCGCGAGAGCTCGACGCTCCCCAGCACCTCGTGGGGCCAGCCGAGATTCGCCACCAGGCGGCGCTGGTAGTCGCTGATGAAGGCGCGTGCGCGGCGGGCGCGCAGGTCCGGGGGATCGGTGAACAGGATGACGTCGAACTCCGCGGCCCAGGCCGCGAGGCGCTCGTCGTCCCAACCGGGGTCGACGCCCTCGAAGGTCACGTCCATCGTCCGGTGCGCGTCGCGCAGCAGGCGCTCGGGCGGACCACCGCGCTCCAGGAGGGCGAGATGGATGGCGGCGGGCGAGTAGCCCGACGAGAGCCCCAGCCAGCCGACGCGCTCGGTCGCGGCCACCTCGCTCGCCACGAGGTCGCTGAGGGCGTCGTGCTCCTCACGGGCGAGACCGGCTGTCGGTAGGGGCCGGCCGGCGGTGAGGTTCCGCCAGCCGCGGAAGGTGTCCAGCTGCAAGGCGCGCACGGCGGGCGCGGTCGCCGCCAGGCGCGTGGTCTGCGATAGGGTTCGGGCGTCGTGCTCGGGGTAGGAGAACACGGCCGCGGCCGCGCCCCCCAGGCAAACGGCGCGCCATCGGGCGCCGGAGGGGAGCAGGCGCGCCAGGCCCAGGGCCGCCAAGGCCCACAAGGCAGGGCCGGCGGGAATCAGGAAGCGGTCGAGGTGGAAGGGGTGCGACCACAGGGGGACCGTCATCGCCGCCAGGCTGAGCCACAGGACGCGCAGCTCTGGGCGCAGGGCGCCGCGCAGGGTGACGATCACGCCCGCGAGCTGCACCGCCAGCAGGCGCGCGCTGAAAGAGAAGAAGCAGGCCCAATGCAAGATGCGGACACCCGCGGGGGTCGGCACCATGTCGCGGTTGCCGCCCAGGAACGAGCCAAAGGCCGCCCGGTGGCGCGCGGCGGTCTCGGCACCCTCGGGGAACGGCAGGAGGAACCACCAGGCGAAGGCCAGGGCGGGGACGGCGGCCAGGCCCGCGCCGGCCTTCAGCCAGGGTCCGACCCGTCCCGCACGCAGGGCCGCTCCTCCCTCGAGGATCCAGGCCGCCGCGCAGCCGGCTCCGAGCATCAGGCCGTAGTTGAACTTGGTGAAGAAGGCCACGGCCAGCCAGGCCCCGGCGGCCAGGTCGCGGCGCGCGCCTCCGTCGCGGCGCACCCAGGCGCGCAGGGCCCAGACGGCGCCGGCGGCGAAGGGCACCTCGAGGAAGAGCGTGCCGGAGTAGGCCAACGGCAGGGGCGAGAGGGCGCCCAGTCCCAAGGCGAGCCAGGGCGCCAGGTCGTCGCCGCGGCGGGCCGCCCCCCCTCCGCGCCGACGCGCCACGACGGCGCGGGTGAGCTCGAACAGACCGAGCAGGCCGAAGCACCAGATCCAGGTGCCGGCGACGCGGCAGGCGAACTCACTCACGCCGAACACCGCCTGCACGAGGGCCAGGCAGAGCGGCCAAACGAAGGGGTACTGGTTGCAGCCGTGGATGGCGTCGGAGACCGAGCGCCACTCTCCAGAGGTCGCGCCCAGCAGCACGCGCACGGCGGGCAACTCCGAGTGCATCGACTCGTCCCAGCCCCAGGCGCTGGCGTTGCCCATCGGAAGCGTCCAGAACAACCCCAGCAGGCAGACGGCCACGGCGGCCCGCAGGGTCTGCGCTCCCTCCGTTTCCTTGGCCGCGCCCATGAGCCGGGATTCTAGCGTGCCTCCCTCGCGGGCCTTCACGCCGTAAAGCGCAATCGCCGGGGCGCGAAGCCTCGCGGGCGACTCGAACGCGCCCGCTCCCCCCGTGACCGTCCACGCCGGAGTGCGCGAGCGCCCCGCTCCGCCGGTCTCCCGCTCGCTGGGGTGGCTCCCGTATCGTCGGCTTCCTCGACGGCCCGACGGGGTCGCCCGCGGGGCCGGCGGAGCGGAGGATTGCGGGTTCTGGCGTGGAGGCTCGCGACAAGCGCGGGCTAGACTCGCCGCCCGCCCGACGCAACACAGCCCCCACCGATCATGAGAATCCGCAACGACCACGGTCGCTTCGAGACGCGCGCCATCCATGCCGGCCAGGAATCCGACCCGCACAACGGCGCCGTGATGCCGCCTGTGTACTTGACGACGACCTACGAGCAGGACGCGCCGGCCGCGCCGCGTGAGGGCTATGAGTACTCGCGAACGACCAACCCCACGCGCCTGTGCCTGGAGGAGAATGTCGCCTCCCTCGAGGGCGGCGAATGGGGCCTGTGCTTCGCCTCGGGGATGGCCGCCACCAACGCCCTGCTCGACAAGCTCGTCCCCGGCGACCACGTCATCGGCGGCAACGACCTCTACGGCGGCACCTACCGCATCTTCAAGAGGGTCTTCGAGCGCTACGGAATCGGCTTCACACTGGTGGATGCCGCCGACACCGACGCGGTGCGCTCGGCGATGCGCGAGCGGACGCGCTTCGTCTTCGTCGAAACGCCGAGCAACCCGCTGCTCAGGCTGTGCGACGTCGCCGCGGTGGCGGAGATCGCCCACGCCGGCGGCGCCCTCGCGGTCGTCGACAACACCTTCGCCACGCCCTACCTGCAGCGGCCCCTCGAGCTCGGCGCCGACATCGTGGTGCACTCGATGAGCAAGTACCTCGGCGGCCACTCCGACGTCATCGCCGGGGCGCTCGTCGGCCGAGACGAGGCCTTGCGCGAGGAGCTGGCCTTCTTCCAGAACAGCGTCGGCGGCTGCCTCGAGGCCCTCTCGAGCTTCCTCGTGCTGCGCGGCATCAAGACCCTGCCGGTGCGCATGGACCGCCACTGCGCCAACGCTCGGGCGCTAGCGGAGTTCCTCGAGGCCCAACCGACGGTCGAGCGCGTGATCTACCCCGGCCTCGCGAGCCATCCCCAGCACGAGCTGGCGGCGCGCCAGATGGCGGACTTCGGCGGCATGCTCTCCTTCGAGCTCGCCGGCGGCGTCGCGGCGGCCGACGCCTTCGCCGTGGCGACGCGCATCTTCACCCTGGCCGAGTCCCTGGGCGGAGTCGAGTCCCTGGTCGAGGTGCCCACGAGCATGACGCACGCCGCCATCCCCGCCGCCGAGCGCCGCGCCGCCGGGCTGGCTGACGGGCTCGTGCGCCTGTCGGTGGGCATCGAGCACGCCGACGACCTGATCGGGGACGCGACACGGGCCCTGGCGGCGGCGAACGAGCGGGCCTGAGCGAGTCCCGACGGGTTGCTAGAACGGCGATCCCGGCGAGGCGGGGGGCGCATCTGAGGGCTCGGAAGCGGGCGCGGGCGGCGGCGGAGCGGGCGTGGAGCTGGCTCGGCTGGTCGGGGCGGGCGCGGCTCGCCGCGCGTGCCGACCCTCCGCGCGGGACGGGTCGTTGCGCTCGGGCGCGGGGCACTCTCCGGCCACGCGCTCGCGCATCAGGCGCCCGACCTTGAACTTCACCACACGCTTGGCCTGCACGTCGACCTTCTCGAGCGTGCGCGGATTCTGAGCTCTGCGCGCCGAGCGCTGGCGCACTTCGAACACGCCGAACTCCCGGAACTCGAGTCGATTCCCCTCGGAGAGCTCGCTGATGATCTCGTCGAGGAAACGCTGCAGGACATCCTTGACCACGACCTTCGTCAGGCCCGTATCGTCGGAGATGCGGTGGATCAGCTCTTTTTTCGTGACCGTCGTCTTACGGTCGGCGGGCTTCTCGCTCTGCTCGTTCATGGGATGGGGAATCGTCCGCAGGGAGGATGGTCCCCGGAACGGATGCGGATTGTCGAACCGCACTATCTTCCCGTCAAGCAAGAACTTGTGACCGGCGAGAGGGTCGCGGCCGCTCGGGGCCGCAAAGCGGGGTGGCCCGTTCCCGTCGTCGCGCGCGGGCTCTCGGCGAGCACGGCTCTTCAAGGCCGCGGGGCGGGGTGGGGCTCCTCGAGGACGAAGGTCACCGGCCCGTCGTTCACCAGCTCGACGCGCATCAGCGCGCCGAAGCGCCCGGTGGCACACTCGAGCCCCAACCCGCGCAAGTGGTCCACGAAGCGCTCGTAGAGCGGCTGGGCGATCTCGGGCGGCGCGGCGCGCTCGAAGGAGGGGCGGCGTCCCTTGCGGCCGTCAGCCGCCAAGGTGAACTGGCTGACGACCAGCATCCCGGCCCCCAGGTCGAGGGCGGAGAGGTTCATGCGCCCCTCGTCGTCGCGGAAGACGCGGTAGCGCGCGACGCGCTCGGCCAGGCGCGCGACGTCGGCCTCGCCGTCGCCGCGCAGGACGCCGAGCAGGAGCAGCAGGCCCTTCCCCACCGCGCCGGTCGTCTCCCCATCGACGACCACGCGCGCCGAGCTGACGCGCTGGAGGACGACCTTCACTCGCCTTCCTCGACCGCTCGCGGAAGGCGCCCGAGGTGCACCTGGGCGCGCAGGCGTTGCATCAGCGAGCCCAAGTCCGCTCGACTGCCCGAGAGCACGAGCACCCTGCGCCAACTCTCCCGCGCGCGCTCGACGTTCCGGAGCCAGAACTCCTCGAGCAGGGCCTCCTGGGCCGCCGGAAGGAGAGCGCTCCGATCCGCTTCCTGAGCCTGGTCGGCGGCGGCCCGCGCCGCGAGGGGATCGCCCAGCATCACCTCGGCGACCGCCAAGGCCGCCAGGCGCCGCGCCTCCGACTCGCCCTCGGCCGAGAGCACGTCCAAGACCTCGCGCGCCTCCTGCGCGCGGTCCTCCTCGAGCAGCAGAAGCGCCAGGTCCAAGCGCCCCTCGAAGAGCTGACCGGGGGAGGTGCCCGGGTCGAGGGCGGCCCGCTCCAACCAGGAGCCCAGGACGACGATCGCGCCCGCTCGGCGGGCCGTGTGGCCCTCGAGCCAGGCCCACAGACGCAGGGTGGCGAGGTGCCCCGGTTCGCGCTCGAGGGCGGCCCTGGCCGAGGAGCGCGCGGCTCCCCAGTCCCCTGCACGGGCGTGGACCGCCGCCTGGGCGTAGTGCGCCCAGGCGCAGTCGCCGTCCAACTCCAGGGCGCGCTCGAGGAGCAGCAGGGCCGCGGTCGGGTCGTCCTCGAGGCGCGCGGCGAGGATCAGGGCGGTCGGGCTCGGGTCGGCATCCGCCCGCCCGCGCCAAGCCCGGCGCAGGACGTCCGCGCCCTCCTGCTCACCAGCGACCGGGGCCTGGGGATCGACCAGGGCGGATTCGGCCTCTTGCAGCCAGCGGCCGACGACGACATTGCGCGGGTGGGAGCGAGCGAGGGTCTCCAGGGGCTCGTACGCCGCGCCCGCCAGCCCCGCCTCCAGATCGCGCACGGCCGCCGCGAGGCGCTCGGCGGCGCCCGGAGCGAGCCGGTCGTAGGGCCCCGGCTCGGCGATCGGAGCGAGGGGGATCGAGGGTCCTGAAGAACGGCAGGCCGCGGGGCCGACGAGCAGCAGGGCCGCGAGCAGCGGCGCGCCCGAGAGGACCGCGGGAAGCGAGCGACGCTCGCGAGGGGCCACGGCTCAGCGCTCCAACTCGCCCGACAGGCGTAGGACCCCGCCGCGGCGCTCCCGGCCGTCGGCGACGCTCTTCCAGAAGGCGTCGCCGCGGGCGAGGACCGAGACGTCCACCTCGCCCGGCCGCTCCAAGGCGGTCAGGGAGCGCAGAGCGACGATCTCGAGGTCGTCGAGCCAGGCGCGGATCTCGGTCTGGACTCCGTCGGAGCGCACGTCGAAGCGCTGCAGGTAGCCGGCGGGCGTGGTCTTCTCCGTGCGTTCGTGAGCGCGCTCCTCGATGCGCACCGCGAAGTGGTCGAGCAGGCCGCGCGGACCCTCGACGCGGACCTCGTCGGCGATCAAGACGGCGGGCTCGGAGAAGGTGCTCGTCCAGCCGCGCGCCGGCGCGTCCGCGATGGGCTCGACAGAGGACTCGGCGCTCCGGGGAGCGCCGCAGGCCGCGAGCCAGACGAGGGCGAGCGCCGGAACGTGGCGGGGGAAGCCGGGGGCGGTCATGATCAGCGGGGGAGCGGGTTGCGGAGGCCGCAGGCGGCAAGGGCGCGGTCTCGCACGCCGACGGCGATGGCGCGCGCCTTCTCGGCGCCGCGGGCGAGGATGCGGTCGACCTCGCCCGGATCGGCCAGCAGCTCCTCGCGCCGGACTCGGGCGGGCGCGAAGGTCTCCTCGACGGCCTCGACGATGCGCGCCTTCATGTGGCCGTAGCCGGGGGCACCTTCGCCGCCCTCGCGCGTCCGCGCGCGCCAGTCCTCGAGCTCGTCGGAGTCGAGGAACAGCTCGAGGAAGCAAAACGGCAGCAGTTCCTCGGGGTCCTTGGGCTCGGCCGGTGCGCGGCTGTCGGTCACGATGCGCCCGATGCGCTTGGCGAGGGGCTTGCCGCTCTCGAAGATCCAGATGCCGTTCTCGTTGCTCTTGGACATCTTCTCGCCGTCTAGGCCGACGACGCGCGCGAAGCGCCCCTCCTCGGGCAGCACGGGCTCGGGCCGCCGAAAAACCTCGCCGTAGGCATGGTTGAAGTAGCCGGCCATGTCCTGGGCCATCTCGACGTGCTGCAGCTGGTCTGTGCCGACCGGCACACGGTCGGATTCATAGGCCAGGATGTCGGCCGCCATCAGGACCGGGTAGGTGAACAAGCCGACGGTGGCCTGGATGCCCTTGGCCTTCTTGTCCTTGTAGGAGTGCGCGCGCTCGAGCAGGCCCATGCCGGTCACGCAGGCGAGCAGCCAGGCGAGCTCGCAAACCTCCGGCACATCGCTGTGGCGGAAGAGGGTCGCGCGCTCGGGATCGAGGCCCAGGGCGAGGTAGGTGATGGCGGTCTCGCGCACGCGCTCGCGCAGGGCCTCCGGATCACGACTGGTGGTCAGCGCGTGGTAGTCGGCGATGAAGTAGAAGTGCTCGCCACCCTCCCGCTGAGCCTCGATGTGCCCGCGGATGGCCCCGAAGTAGTTGCCCAGGTGCTGCATGCCACTGGGCTGGATGCCGCTCAGGTAGGTGCTCATGGACGCGGCCTCTCTCGCCGCGGGCGGAAGCTAACAGGCCCGCCGCGCAGCATGCAACGCTCGGAGCTTGCAACGCATCGGAGCGCATCCACAATGCGGCGCCATGCGTCCACTCCGCCCCATGGTCGGCTCCCTGGCGCTCGCCGGCTTCCTCGCGGCGGGCTGTGCGAGCTACGCGACGGACCGCCACGTGGCGCCGCTGTTCACCCAGCTCTCCACGGCGGGCGGGGGTGAGCAGATCGAGGCCGCCGGCGGAGCGTTCGTCCTGCAGCGCGACGCCCCCGGCGGTGAGATCACCGAGTTCGGCTTGCGCCCGCTGTTCCTCCACTCCCACCCGGGCGAGGGACGCCGGAAGACGGAGTTCCTCGCGCCCCTCGGTCTGGTCTCGATCACGCCCGACGAGCAGCTCTCGCGCCTGCTTCCGTTCGGCCAGTACCAGCGCCGGACCCACGCCGACGGCACGCGCACCTGGTCCTACTTCGGCTTCCCGCTGGTCTACTTCGCCAGCTTCCCCGACGGTCGCACGGTGCGCGCCTGGCTGCCGGTGGCCGGACGAGTCGAGAAGCTGCTGACCTTCGACAAGATCGACTTCGCGCTCTGGCCGCTCTACATGCGAACCGAGCGCGACGGGCGCGTCGCGCACCACTTCCTGTTTCCCTTCTTCCGCTTCCTCTCCGGCGAGGGCGCCGAGGGCTGGCGCGTCTGGCCTCTCGCCGGACACGCGCACCTGGAGGGCAACTACGATCGTTGGTTCTTCCTCTGGCCCTTCGTGAGCTTCGAGCGCGACAAGCTCTCCCTGCCCCCCGAGCGGCGGCGCTCGCGCTGGTCGGTGTTCCCCTTCTTCGGACGCGCGCGTCAGGGGAGCTTCGAGGCCACGACCGTCCTGTGGCCCTTCTTCGGATACGCGCGCGATCCGCGCAGCGGCTTCCGATCCTGGGACGTGTGGCCCCTGGTTCGAGTGCAGCGACCGGGGACGAGCAAGGCGGCGAAGCGCACGCGCCTGTGGCCGCTCTGGTCACGCTTCGAGGGTGACGGCATGACCTCGACCTGGTGGCTGTGGCCCTTCGTCAACTCTCGCGAGGAGACCTACCTCGACCACACGCGCAACGCCCTGCGCGTCACGCCCTTCTACGACGGCGATCACGTCAAGCGCGCCGACGGCGGTGAGCAGCGGACCGAGAAGGTCTGGCCCCTCTACCAGAGCCAGCGCGGGAGCGAGGGAAGCCGCTTCTCCTTCCCGGCCCTCAGCCCGCTCTGGCACATGCCCCAACTCGAGCGCCACTACTCCTGGCTGTGGACGGTCTTCGCCCGCGAGGAGCGCGGGGAGCACCTGCGCGAGCGCTCCCTGCTCGGGCTCTGGCGGCGCGAGAAGGACGCCGACGAGGACCGCCGCTCCCTGGCCGGCTTGTGGGCCCGCCGCGACTACCGCCGCGCGGGCCGGGCGGTGCGGGAGACATCCCTTCTTTTCGGCCTGGTGCGCTGGAGATCGGCGGCGGGCGAGAGCCTAGAGTGGATGGCCCCCTCCCTGCCCGGCCCGGGCTGGCCCCTGGAACGCGTCAGATCCACGGGGCCCGCGACGGCGCCCGGCGACGGAGACGCCCCCCCCCGATGAGCTTCCTGCGCCAATTCCTGGAGAACACGGGCTTCCTGTTCTCGCTCTTGTTCAAGGCCTTCACGCGCCTGGATGTGATCCCCCGCCGCCGGCGGATGATCGCCTACCACATGTACAACGGCGGGGTCGGCGTCCTGCACGTGGTAATCCTGGTCGGCCTGTTCATGGGCATGATCGTCGCCCTGCAGACCGGCATCGAGCTCTCGCGCATCGGCCAGCAGGACCAGATCGGGATCATCGTGGCGATCAGCATGGCGCGCGAGATGGGGCCGTTCATCACGGCCACGATCCTGAGCGCGACGGTCGGCAGCGCCATCGCCGCCGAGATCGGGACGATGGCGGTCAGCGAGGAACTGGCGGCCCTGGAGGTGATGTCGATCGACCGCGTGCGCTACCTCGTCGTCCCTCGCCTGGTTGCCCTGGCCGTGATGTGTCCCATCCTGACCATCATCTGCGACACGATTGGCATCTTCGGCGGCGGCTTCGTGGCCAGCTCCCAGCTGCACGTCGGCTACCAGCTCTACATGGATTCGGCCCTTGACGCCCTCCTACCGACGTCCGAGCTGATCGGCATCCCCAAGGATGTCTACGCCGGACTGCTCAAGTCCTTCGTCTTCGGCGTGATCATCGCGGGCATCTCCTGCGCCCAGGGCCTGCGTGCGACCGGCGGCGCCCTCGGCGTCGGTCACGCGACGCGCGGCGCCGTGCGCGACTCGATCATCGCCATCATCATCTCCAACTACTTCATGACCTGGGCCATGTACCAGGCCTGAACGCGTGCAAGACTCGACCGTCATCCGCTTCGTCGACGTGCACAAGGCCTACAGCGGCGCGTCCGTGTTGAACGGGCTGTCCCTGGAGGTCCGGCGCGGGCGGACCCTGGGCATCATGGGACCGTCGGGGACGGGGAAGTCGGTCACCCTGCGCCACATCATCGGCCTCACGCGCGCCGACTCCGGCCAGGTGCTCGTCGAGGACCGCGACGTCGCCCAGCTACACCGCAAGGAGATGCGCGAGCTGCGCCGCCGCATGGGTTACGTATTCCAGGAGGGCGCGCTGATCAACTGGCTGTCGGTCGAGGAGAACGTCGCCCTGCCCCTGCGCGAGAGCACTTCTCTGTCCGAGGAGGACATCAGCGAGCGCGTGCAAGCCAAGCTGAAGCTGGTCCACATCGGCGACACCGGGAGCAAGATGCCGTCGGAGATCTCCGGCGGCATGAAGAAGCGCGTCGGCCTCGCGCGCGCCCTGATCACCGACCCCGAGCTGATCCTCTACGACGAGCCCAACGCCGGTCTCGATCCCGAGATTGCGCGCTCGATCAACCGCCAGATCCGGGAGCTCTCCCAGAAGCTGGACGTGACCGCCATCGTCGTGGAGCACCGCATCGACTGCATCCGCGCGGTCGCCGACGAGGTGATCTTCCTCGACGAGGGACGCGCGCTCGTCCACGCGGGTTCCCCCGAGGAGTTCTTCGAATCAGACCACCCCCGCCTGCTGCGTTTCTTCGGCGAAGCCGAGACCAAGGACAACCCGTGAGCAATCAAAAACACTTCCTCCTGGGCCTCTTGATCATGGGGGCCTTCGGGATCCTCGCCTTCTTCACGCTGATGCCCGGCCACAACACGATCTTCGGAGCCGAGTTCGAGAAGACGGTGTACTTCTCAAGGGCCCACGGCCTGCGCAAGGGCGACGCCGTGCACGTCGCGGGCATGCGCTGGGGGCGCGTGGCCCAGATCACCTACGACCAGGCGGCGCCCGTCGGTAGGCGCATCGTGGTCGTCGTCGCTCTCGAGGACCAGGTGCGCCTGAGCCGGGACTACGAGATCAAGATCGAGGACGCGACCCTGCTCGGCGGGCGCGTGCTGACGATCGATCCGGGGCCGGCTGACTCGCCGGACCTGGCCGCGGGCGCGGACCTCACGGGGACCGTGGCTCCCAACGTGATGGAGGCCGTCAACGAGCTGGTGGCGGAGAACCGCGACGCTCTGACGGAGGCCATCAGCGGGGTGCGGGAGTTGGTCTCGGGCGTCCAGGAGGGTCGCGGCGCCCTCGGTCCCCTGTTCATCGACGACGAGCTCGGAGCCGACCTCAAGCGCGGGGTCGCCAGCGCCGCGGACACCTTCGACAACGTCGAGCGGATCACCGCCGATCTCGCCGCGGGCAAGGGGACGATCGGGAGGCTGCTCGCCGAGGACGAGGTCTATCGCTCCCTGACCGCCATCGGCGAGGACCTGCAGGCGATCCTCACGGACGTGCGCGAGGGCGACGGCGTCGTGGCGGCGCTGTTGGGTGACGAGGAGATGCGCCGCAACGTGAGCGAGGGCCTGGCGGACCTGCGCTCGGTGGTCGGCAAGATCAACGACGGCCAGGGCAGCATCGGGCGCCTGGTCAACGACGACAAGATCGTGCGCGACCTCGAGATCTTCACCCAACGCCTGGCGAGCGAGGACAGCACGGTCGGGCGCCTGTTCGCGAGCGACGAGCTGTATGTCGAGATCCAGGGGATCGCCGCCGACGTGGCCGCCATCACGGCCAAGGTGCGCGCGGGCGAGGGAACCGTCGGCAAGCTCGTGATGGAGGAGGAGATGTACGACGAGCTGATGAAGGCCGTCGGCCTGGTGACGCGCAGCCTCGAGGAGTACCGCGAGGCGGCGCCGATCACGACCTTCACCTCGGTCATGTTCGGCGCGTTCTAGCGGCCCGGACGAGATCCGGGCTGCCAAGCCGACGGCGGCAGCAGGCGCTCGATCCACTTGCCGACCAGGTCGGCCTCGACATTGACGCGCTGGCCGACCACGGCGCGGCCTAGATTGGTGCGCTCCAAGGTGAGCGGGATGACGGCCACGTCGAAGCGCCGTCGGTCGGGCTCGACGACCGTCAAGCTGGTGCCGTCGAGGGTCACCGATCCCTTCTCGATCAGGTAGCGCTCCAGACCGGGCGCCACCTCGAAGGTGAAGCGCCGGCCGCCGTCGCCCGAGTCCTCGACGGCCGCCACCTCCGCCAGACCGTCCACGTGGCCCGAGACCATGTGGCCGTCCAGCCGGTCGCCCAGGCGCAGCGCGCGCTCGAGGTTGAGCGGCAACCCCGACTCGAGGGCGCCGAACCAGGTCCGCGCCACGGTCTCCGCGGAGAGGTCGAAGATCATCTCCGCCCCCCCGCCCGCGGGCCGGGCGGGATCCCCCTGGCCCGGTTCCAAACCCGCCACGGTCAGACAGGTCCCGCAAACGGAGACACTGTCGCCCTCCGACACGCTCCAGGGCCCAGCGGGGGGGCTGACGCGCAGGACCAGACCACTTCCGGCGGGCACGACCGAGCGCACCACGCCGACTCCTTCCACGATGCCGGTGAACATGCCTAGACCCTTGACGCTGCGATACCGGCCTGTCTACCCTGCTGGGCCATTTTCGGGGTGTACCCGCACAGGAAGCCCCCGCGCGAGGGCGCGCGAGGAGACAGCCCGGAGGCATGGCGTGCCGTTCTTTTCCATCCTGACCCTCTTTCCCGAGGCGCTCGAGCCCTACCTGAGGGCGAGCATCGTCGGCAGCGCGCGCGAGCGCGGCCTGGCGCGGATCGAGCTGATCGACTTCCGCGACTTCGCCCGCGACCGCCACCGCACGGTGGACGACCGCCCCTTCGGCGGCGGCCCCGGCATGGTGTTGCGCCCCGAGCCGATCGTCGAGTGCGTCGAGTGGCTCGAGCGCCGGCACGGCGAGTTCCGCAAGATCATGCTCTGCCCGACCGGTCGCCCCTTCACCCAGGGGACGGCCGAATCCCTGACCGCTGAAGAGCGCATCCTGCTCCTGTGCGGCCGCTACGAAGGCTTCGACCAGCGCATCGCGGAGCTCTTCGAATGGGAGGCGATCTCCCTCGGTGAGTTCGTGCTCTCCGGCGGCGAGCTCCCCGCCCTAGCCGTCACCGAAGCAGTCGTGCGACTGCTCGACGGTGCCCTGGGCAACGAGCGCTCGGCTGTCGAGGACTCCTTTGGGAGCGGCCGCGCCGCGGGGGAAACCCGCGACGGCGCCACCGGCGAGCGCGCCGAGCCACCGCCCCCGATCTTCGACCACCCGCACTACACGCGACCGCGCTCCTATCGCGGGCGCGCGGTGCCCGAGGTGCTGCTGAGTGGCGACCACGCGGCGATTGCGCGTTGGCGCCGCAAGCGCGCGCATGAACGCGGCGAGCACTTGCGGGAGAGCGAAGGAAAATGAGAAGCCGGAACGCTCACACCAAACACGGAAGCTGACCACGAACAGCGACACGAAGACCGCGAGAACGACGATCGATCACCGGGACGCGAGGCGTCCCGCGCACGCCACCGAGGCGCACCGAACGCGAACGACACTCGGCGACGAGACCTCACGAGACCGAGACCCCCGAAACGACGGAAGCGAGGGGGCGCCAAGGCGCCCCGAACGAGCGATGAACCTGATCGATAGCCTGGAAGCCGACCTCGGCAAGAAATCCCTCCCCACGGTCCACGTCGGGGACTCGGTCGAAGTCCACTACCTCATCCGCGAGGGCGACAAGGAGCGCGTGCAGCTGTTCGTCGGTACGATCATCGCCGTGCGTCGGCGCGGGATCCGCCGCAACATCACCGTTCGGCGCATCGTCCAAGGCGAGGGAGTGGAGCGCGTCTTCCCCCTGCACGGCCCCCGAGTCCAGGACGTCGTCATCACGCGCCACGGCAACGTGCGGCGCGCGAAGCTCTACTACCTGCGCGACCGCGTCGGGAAGAAGACCCGCGTGCGCGAGCTGCTCGGTGAGCGGGCACGCCGCGAGCGTGCCCTCGAGGAGGCGCGCCGCGGTGCGGGCGCCGTCGTCGAGCCCAAAGCTCCGCCGACCCCCGCGACGACCGAAGAAGAGGCGACTCCCGAGGAGACCGCCCGCGTCTGAATCTCGTCCCCGCCCCTGCTCCGCTGGGCTCTTGCCCGGGCTCTTGCCCGGTCGAGCTGAACCTCCGACCGAGATCCGGCGATCTGATTCGCCGGCCCGTGGATTCCGATCTCCGCCGTTCGCTTCTCCTCCGCATCCGAAACACCAATCTCTCCCATGGTCGAGAATCTCGGTCGCAAGGTCTTCTGGATCGCCGCCGCCCTGACCGCGGCCGTACTGTGCATCGTTCTGCCCGAGTCGCCGTTTCGGCTCGGTCTCGATCTGCAGGGCGGCACGCGCTACCTCCTGAGCATCGACTTCGACCGGGCTCTGGCCGAGAAGAAGATCACGCAGGCGGAATACGACAACCGCCAGCAACTGATGCAGGACACCGTCGCGGTCATCCGCGAGCGGGTCGACCCGACCGGCACCAAGGAGACCGT
The DNA here is from genome assembly GCA_002686265.1 of Planctomycetota bacterium. Lineage (GTDB taxonomy): Bacteria > Planctomycetota > UBA1135 > UBA1135. Next base: position 14,755 of record NZBA01000036.1, on the reverse strand, counting down.
CATCCGGCCCGAGGGCGCTGACAGCTTCGTGGTCGAGGTCCCGGCGCAGATGATGCGCACGACGATCGAGGCGAAGGCCCCTCTGCTCGATCGCCTCGCACCGGTGGACGGCGCCCTGTCCCTCGACGCCTCCGACCAGGATGCCTCGGGCTTCCCCCTGACCGGGGGCGTGATCGCGATCGGTTCCGAGCGCATCAAGTACGAGAGCCGGGACGGCGGGCAACTGCTCGACCTCGAGCGCGGCTTCGCCGGCTCGAACGTCGCGGACCACCCGCCGGGGACGACGGTCACGCTCAAGAGCCACGACAGCATCATCAGCCTGATCCAGAACCCGGGCTCCCTGGAGATCTTCGCGCGCGCCCAGACCGAGGACTTCCAAGGCTCGGGGACGGACGAAACGAGCGAGCTTCAGAAGGCCCAGGAATGGCTGGACGAGCATCCCGGGATCGCGATCACCGGATTCAACGCCCTCGACCCGCCGCTCGGGCCGCCGGTCAACATCCGCTGGTTCCCCCACCACGTCATGGCGGGCGACGCGGCCCCCGAAGCACGGGACAACCTCGTGCCCGTGGTCGTCCAGGCACGGACGGAGTGGGCCTTCTCGAGCGCCGACGTCGACTTCGTGCGCCCCTCGAGCGACGAGTTCGGCCTGCCGGCGGTGGGCGTCGACATGAACGCCCGTGCGACGATCCGCTTCGGCGACTTCACCCGCGAGTACGTGCGCGAGCTAATGGCGATCGTCATCAACGATGAGATCATCTCGCTCGCGACCATCGAGCAGCCGCTCTTCCAGAGCTTCCGGATCTCCGGCGGCTCCAAGGGTTTCTCGCAAGTCGAAGTCGAGGAGATGGTCAAGGTGCTCAAGACCGGCTCCCTGCGGGTCAAGCCCGAGCTCGAGCAGGAGGAGCGAGTCGGCGCGACCCTCGGTGATCGCTACGTCGAGCTGGGCGCCCTCAGCGCCGTGCTCGGCCTCGCACTCGTGCTGGTGTTCATGATGATCTACTACCGCAAGCTGGGTGTCTTCGCGGCCCTCAGCCTGCTGTGCTCCATGACGCTGCTGATGGGCTCGATGGCCTTCCTGCAGGCGACCCTGACCCTGCCCGGCGTGGCGGGCATCATCCTGACGGTCGGGATGGCGGTAGACGCCAACATCCTGATCTACGAGCGCATTCGCGAGGAAAGCCGTAAGGGACGCAAGCTCGTGCAGGCGGCCAAGAACGGCTTCGAACGGGCGACGGTGACCATCATCGACGCCAACGTGACGACCTTCATCACGGCCGTGATCCTCTACTACCAGGGTACGGGCCCGATCCGCGGCTTCGCGACGACCCTGATGATCGGCATCTTGACCTCGGTCTTCTCGGCCCTGGTCGTCACGCGCATCCTCGTGCACCTCTCCATGGAGAAGGGGGCCGAGAGCTTCTCCATGGGGCAGCTGGTCAAGGAGACGCGCATCGACTTCATGTCGGCCGCGAAGAAGCTCCTGCCCATCTCCGTGCTGCTGATCGTCGGCGGCATGGCGCTCTTCGTCAGCATTCCAGAGCGCGACCGCATGTCGATCGACTTCCTCGGCGGCTTCACGGTCACCGTGCGCACCGAGGAGCCTCAGGGCACCGACCACATCCGCTCGCTGATCTCGGCCATCCCCAACGTCGTGGGCGAGTCGGCGGAGGTCAAGCCGATCCTCGACTCGGGCGACGACGAGGCGGGCTTCCGCCAGTTCCGCATCGTCTACAAGTCCGAGGGCGACGTCGTCCAGTCGGGTCAGACCGGCGGTGAGAAGACGGGCCAGGCCGAGATCGCCGATGCCCTCGCGGACGTGCTGCAGAAGGGACCGATCGACCTCGCGCTCGACGCCGTCACCAAGGACGCGACCGGCCGGCTGTACTTCGAGAACGAGCACGCGGCGGCCGACATCTCCGCCGCCCTCGCGGCCGAGGGCACGCTGACCGGCGTGAGCATCACCGCCGTCGGGGGCCACCCCGGGGCCTACGATTTCTCGGGCGCGGCCAAGCCCAACAGCACCCTGTTGACCCTCGAGCAGGAGATCGGCAAGCGCCTCAACGGGCAGGTGGACGCGGCCGGCGAAGAGTACCGCCTGGCCCTGGCCATGCCGGGGACGACCCTGGTCGGCGCCCAGGTCGTCGGCGAATTGCGCGACAAGGCCATCATCGCCGTGCTCTTGAGCCTGTTCGCGGTGGTGATGTACATCCGCGTGCGCTTCGCGGAGTACAGCTACGGGATCGCGGCGGTGCTGGCCATCGTGCACGACGTGCTGTTCGTCCTCGGCGTGCTGTCGGTGACGAACGTCACGGGCCTCCTCGACAGCGAGATCAGCCTACCGATGATCGCAGCCTTCCTGACCATCATCGGCTACTCCCTGAACGACACGATCGTGGTCTTCGACCGCATCCGCGAGAACCTGCCGCGCACCAAGGGGACGCTGGCGGAGGCCCTCAATCTCTCGATCAACCAGACCCTCTCGCGAACGCTGTTGACCTCGATCACGACCCTGCTGGCGGTCACGGTTCTGTTCGGCTTCAACGTCGGGAGCGGCAGCGTCCTGGAGGGCTTCTCCTTCGCCATGCTGATGGGCGTGCTGGTCGGCACCTACTCGTCGATGTTCGTGGCCGCGCCGGCCCTGCTGTGGCTGGAGAACCGCTCGCGCGCCCGTCGGGAGGCGGAGAGCACCCGCGAGAAGAGCCCGCAGACCGAGACCGCCGGCGCCTGAGCGGGCGGAGTCCCGAAAGTCCGCTCAGCAGCCGCACCGCGAGGCTCGACCTGCCCTCCGCACAGTGGCAGACTCCCCGTGTGCGAGTCCTGTCGGGTTGGTTCGTCCTGTTCGCCCTCTTCGCCCTTGCGGGCGTCGTGCACCGCGGCTGGACGCGTGAGCTGCACCGCGAGCGGATCGAGCTGAGGACGGGCGAGGGCAGCGGACCACCTAGCGGCCGGGCGCGGGTGGTGATCGGCCGCCCCGCGGGCACCGAGCCCCTGGCCTCCTGGCCGGCCCCCATCGCCCGAGCCGAGCAAGGGAACGCGCCGGCGCCCGCGCGCGCCGACCGCGGGGCGGGCGCCGGACCGCTCATCGAGAGCGCGTTCGACGAGCCGGGCGGGGCCCCTCTCGCGGCGCAGCCGATCCTCCCCCCTTGGACGCCGGTCTTCGAGGTGACCGTGCGCCCCGGGCAGGTGCTATCGCAGATCTGTGAGGACTTCTACGGGACGGGGCGGCCGCCCCTGCCGGCGCTGGTGGCGCGCTACAACGGACTCACCGACGAGCACAGCCTGCGAGCCGGGCAGAGTCTCGAACTGCCGCCCAAGGAACAGCTCGAGCCCTGAGCGGAGGCGGCGGGGCGCCTCAGGCCGGCTCGGTCGGGAACTCGAAGGCCGCCAGGCCGTCTATCCCCTCCCGCGGGGGCTCGAGGAGCTCGAAGCGCAGCTCCCCCGCTGCTTGGCGGCGCAAGTTCCCCAAGGCTCCGGCGTCCAGGCGTACGCGCAGGCGCAACTCGGCGTCGCCGATCACCTCCTCCTCGAGGACGCCCCCGACGCCACGCACCGAGGCGGCCAGGCGACCGTCGGCCAGGGGGAGGAAGAGGTCCAGTAGAGCCGAGCGGGCGTCGAGCCGTTCGCGAACGACGGCGTCGAGGCGGTCGAGGCCCTCGCCGGTGGCCGCGGAGAGGTAGACGACCGACTCCTCGCGGTCGCTCGAGAGCAGGGCGAGCTCGATTCCGTCGCCCACGTGGTCGATCTTGTTGAAGACCAGGACGTCGGCGTGAGTGTGGTGCGAGAGCTCGCCGAGGACGCGCTCGACGGCCGCCATCTGCCCGGCGGCGTCGGGGTGTGCACCGTCCACGACGTGAAGTAGGACGTCGGCGGTGAGGGCCTCCTCGAGGGTCGCGTGGAAGGAGGCCACGAGGTGGTGCGGGAGGCGGCCGAGGAACCCGACAGTGTCGGAGAGCAAGACGATGCGGCCGTCGGAGAGCTCCCACTGGCGCGTGCGCGTGTCGAGGGTGGCGAAGAGCATGTCGGCGACGAATTCCCGCGAGCCGGTGAGGCGGTTCAGCAGGGTCGATTTGCCGGCATTGGTGTAGCCGACCAGGCCGATCGTGAAGACGTCCGTGCGCGTTCGTACCTCGCGCATTCGGCGCTGCTCGATCTGGTCCAGCTCGGCCTTGAGGTCGCGGATCCGCTTGCGCAACAGGCGCCGGTCGGTCTCGAGCTGCGTCTCTCCCGGACCGCGGGCCCCGATCGCTCCCTCGGTCCGCTCGAGGTGCGTCCACATGCGTCGCAGGCGCGGGAAGAGGTACTCGTTCTGGGCCAGCTCGACCTGCAGGCTGGCCTGACGCGTGCGGGCGCGACGCGCGAAGATGTCGAGGATCAGCTCGGAGCGGTCGATGACGCGCACGCCCCAGATCTTCTCGAGGTTGCGGCCCTGGGCCGGCGTGAGGTCGTTGTCGACCACCACGGCGTCGGGGTGCATCGACTGCACGGCGTCGGCCACCTCCTGCGCCTTGCCCTTGCCCATCAGGGTCGCCGGGTGCGGCCGCTCCCGGCGCTGGACGATGCCGGGGCCGACGACCTCCCCATCGGCGGCGCGTACCAGTCCCCGCACCTCGCTCAGAGGACCCTCGTGCTCGGGGCGCTGATCGCCCAGGAGCACGCCGCAGACGAGGACCCGCTCGCGCGGCGGGAGCGTCGGTCGGGGTTCGCGGCTCATCGACCGGCGGTCTTCGTGGAGGGCAGCTCGAGCGCGCCCGCGGCATCGCCCCCGCCCGGAGCCGGAGAAGCCGCCGCCTCGCGCTGGACGAGGACCCGGCTGGGCCCGTCCTCCGGCCAGATTCCCGTGAGCAGGGTGTGCTGCGCGTCGCCCGATTCGGGGTAATCGGTGCGGTAGTGGACGCCGCGCGACTCCTCGCGCCCGAGGGCGGAGAGCGTGGCCAGGCGCGCCACGGTGAGCATGTTGACCAGCTCCCAGGTGCGCGGCCCGGGCTCGGCGAGGTCCTGCACGACGCGCGACCAGAAGCCGAGCTTGCCGGCGGCCTCGCTCATGCCCTCGGCATCGCGCTCGACGCCCATCTGGCGCCACATCATGGACTTCAGGGAGTAGGTCAGGTCCTCGATGTTCACCGGCTGGGTCAAGCCGTTCTCCTCGCGCCCATCGGCCCCGCCCGCCACGACGCTGTGCGGTTGGGGTGCGCGCGTTGGGCGCAGAGAGAGGGCACGCCCGGTTTCGAGCCCGCCGAAGAGGGCCTCGAGCAGGGAGTTCGACCCCATGCGGTTGGCGCCGTGCAGGCCCGAGCTTGCGCACTCGCCGACGGCCCACAGGCCCTCAACGCTCGTTTGCCCTTCGCGGTCGATCTCCACGCCGCCGATCTGGTAGTGGGCGCCGGGGCGGACGGGGATCGCCTCGGAGGCGATGTCGATGCCGAAGGCGCGACAGACGCGCGAGATCCCGGGGAAGGCGGTGTGCGGGTCGAGATCGACGTCCGACAGGTCGAGGTAGACGTTGGTGTCGCCCGTCTCGACCATCGTGCGAAAGACCGCCCGGCTGACGACGTCGCGCGGCGCGAGCTCGGCTTCGGGGTGGGCCTCGGGCATGAAGCGTCGTCCGTGGCGGTCGCGCAAGGCACCGCCGGCACCGCGCAGGACCTCGCTGATCAGCACGCGCGCCGCACCGGCGATGTAGAGGCAGGTCGGGTGGAACTGCACGAACTCGAGGTCCCGCAGGCGCGCGCCGGCCCGGAAGGCCATGGCAACGCCGTCCCCCGTCGCCACCGGCGGGTTGGTCGTCTCGCGGTAGATCTGGCCCGAGCCACCGGTGGCGAGCAGCACGTCCGGCGCGCAGAAAGCAACGTGCTCGCCACCGGCGGTCCGGCCCTGCACGCCGGCCAGGTCGCCCCGCCCGTCTCCGAGCAGGTCCACGGCGAAGGTCTCGGGGAAGCTGGTGATCGCAGGCTCGGCCGCAAGGGCGGCGTTCACGGCGCGCTGGATCTCGAGGCCGGTCGCGTCGCCGCGTGCATGGGCCACCCGCCCCCGCGAGTGGCCGCCCTCGCGCGAAAGGCGCAGGCTCCCGTCGGGGCCGCGGTCGAGCTCCGTCCCCAGGTCGATGAGCTCCTCGAGGGCGTCGGGACCGCCGCGCACGATACGCCCCACGACCGCCGGGTCGCACAGCCCGCATCCGACGCGCAGGGTGTCGGCGACGTGCAACGCAACGCTGTCGTCGGCGGCGCCCACGGCGGCGAGCCCGCCCTGCGCATAGCGGGTGTTCCCCTCTCCCAAAGCCGCCTTGGTGACCAGGGCAACCGAGCGGCCGCCGCGCGCCGCGATGAGCGCCGCGACACCGCCCGCCAGCCCGCCCCCCACGACCACCGCGTCGAAGCGGTACACCGGCACGCGCCGCGGATCGAAGGCGACCAGGTGCCGTTCGAGACCAAGGCGCGAGTCCGCCTCCAAGGGATTCCTGCTCATGTGCGTCGCGGTTGACCGGCCTCGGTTGCATTCTACCGCCGACGCTCGCCCAGCGACCTGCCGGTCCGACCCGCGGCCTGCCGAGGAGCCACCGCTCCCAGCCAAGGGAACCAGGCCACGTTTTGCGAAGTTCGGGTCCTGTTCGGGTTCGGCGGGACGATAGATTAGGCATCTGTTAGCCAAGGGCAGGGCGCCCGTACCTCCCCCTCGGGTGGGAACGGCGCTCCACAGCGGCTTCCCTTGCCCTGCCCTCGGCTGACGCCTAGCGATGCAAACCGACTCTCCCACCTTCTCTCGTCAGACTCCCCGTCGCCCCTGGGTCTCCTCCCCGGCTCCGCTCCGTCCCCTCTCCCAATCCTCCTCCCCCGCCCCTGCAACCACGGGGCATTTCGCCATGACCAGATTCCTCCGCGCCGAAGGCGGCTCCCTGATCTTCTTCCTGGTCCTCTTCGCCGGTGCTCTACTGGCCTGAGCCGACCCGCGCCTCTTCCACCCCTCGCGTGGGCGCCATCCACCCGGTGCCGGCGAAGTCGCTCTCCTCCGCAGCCCTATCTCCCAGATGCCCTCCCTCCACGAGACAGCTCCGCCGGTGACTCCGGTCCGGCAGCCGCGTGGTTCGTTCTCTGGGCAACACCCGCGCCTCCCACGATGAACGCCCATCCTCCGACACCGCCCCTCACTCGCCGACAGCACGACATCCTCGAGTTCCTGCGCGCCTACACCGCCGAGCAAGGGATCAGCCCCACGCTGGAGGAAATCGCCGCGGCCTTCGGGGTGAACAAGGTGACGATCTTCGGCCACATCGGTGAGCTGGAGCGCAAGGGCGTCATCGAGCGCGCCGCCCGCGGTGTCAGCCGCGGCCTGCGCATCGTCGAGGCCGACACACCCGAGCTACCCGGCCCCCACGCCACGGTGCCGATCCTCGGCCAGATCGCCGCCGGCAGTCCGATCGAAGCCATCGAAGCACCCGAAGAGCTCGATCTCTCCGAACTGGTCCCCGACGGAGGCGACATCTACGCCCTACGCGTACGCGGCGACTCGATGATCGAAGACGCCATCCGCGATGGAGATATCGTGCTCGTCGAGCGGCGCACGACCGCTTCTGACGGAGAGACGGTGGTGGCGGTGCTCGAGGACGAAGAGGTCACACTCAAGCGCTTCTACCGTGAGGGAACGGGCGTCCGCCTGCAGCCCGCCAACCAGGCCGTGGAGCCCATCCTGGTCGATGACGTCGAGGTGCGCGGCGTCGTGGTTGGGGTCGTGCGTCAGTTCTGACTCACGCCGCGGGTCCTCTGTGCGCGGATCGGGGTCCTGCTGCCCTGGGCCGGCGGGCCGGCGGTCGGACGGACACTCATCGGAAGACGGAGCGCTTTCGCGGTCATTCCAACCTGAACGACCGCGGGGACGTGCGCCGCGGGCTGCTCGCTTGGCATACTCCCGGGAATGCGGTTCGGTACGAGCATGTTGGCGCTGTGCGGGGCGATTCCCCTCCTCACCGCGGTCGCCCTCGCGCAGGAGGTGAGCGACGCCCAGTACCCGCCCGCGGCCCAACCCGCGTCCCCGCCCGCGCCCCCGCCCAACATCGTCCTGATCGTCGCCGACGACCTCGGCTACGGGGACTTGGGGTGCTACGGCCAGGATCGGATCGCCACCCCGCGCATCGACCGCCTGGCCGCGGCGGGGTGTCGCTTCACGTCCTTCTACGCCGGCTCCACGGTCTGCGCTCCTTCGCGCGCCGTGTTGATGACGGGCATGCACACGGGCCACTGCGAGATCCGTGGAAACGGCAAGCAGAACTTGAGAGCGGAGACGGTGACCCTGGCCGAGGTGCTCTCAGAAGGCGGCTACGCGACGGGTTTGTTCGGCAAGTGGGGCATCGGGCACGAGGGTTCGGAGGGGCTGCCGACCCGGCAAGGATTCGACACCTTCTTCGGCTACCTCGACCAGCACCACGCTCACAACCACTTCCCGTCCTTCCTCGTCCGTGATGAGGAGCGCGTGCGCCTGCGCAACACCGTTCCCCAGGAGGGCAAGTACGGCCAGGGCGTGGCGACGGCGAAGATCGACTACAGCCACGACCTGATCACCGACGCGGCCCTGGCCTTCGTTGGCGAGCACGCCGCGGAGCCCTTCTTCATGACCCTCGCCTGGACCCTCCCGCACGCCAACAACGAGGCGGGCCGGCAGGGAATGGAGGTGCCCGCCGGAGCGCCCTACGGTGATCGGGACTGGCCGGCTCCCGAGCGCGGGTTCGCCGCCATGGTCGCGCGGCTCGACCGGGACGTGGGGCGCCTCGTGGACCTGCTCGAGGAGCTTGGTATCACCCACCGGACTCTGGTGCTGTTCACCTCCGACAACGGTCCCCACAACGAGGGCGGGCATCGGGCCGCGTTCTTCGATTCCAGCGGCCCTCTGAGCGGCACCAAGCGCTCCCTGACGGAGGGCGGGATTCGGGTGCCCCTGATCGCCTCGTGGCCGGGGACGATCGGCGCGGGGCGGACGGCCGACCACGCCGCCGGGTTCTGGGACCTGATGCCCACCTTGGCGGAGCTGGCGGGAGTCGAGCGCCACGTGCCCGAGAGCACCGACGGCCTTTCCTTCGCCCCCACGCTGCTCGGCGAGCTCGGGCAGCGCCCAGCGCCGTACCAGTACTGGGCCTTCTACGAGGGAGGCGGAGCCCAGGCCCTCCGCCGCGGCCGCTGGAAGGTGGTACAGCAGCCGATGGCCTCCGCTCCCCGGCTGTACGACCTCGAGCGTGACCTCGGCGAGCGCGAGGACCTCGCGCCTACCAGATCCGAGGTGCTCGCGGAGCTCGTCGATCTGATGGAGCAGGCCTACCGCCCCTCCCCCCGCTGGAAGCTCCCGACCGAGAAACACTGACGGCACTCGGGCTCCCCTGCTGCACCATGGCGCCCGCGCCCGTCTCGGAGAACTTCCGGAGGACGTTCTTCAAGCGTTCGCCCTCCCAGACCTCGACGCGCGGTGACGCTCGGGTCGCGCGGGCACCGCAAGCCGGGCCCCGTGCGAGAGCGAACGGGGCGACGGCTGACGGCGAACCGCTGACCGGGCTCAGGCAATCGGGAGGGCCGCGCAACCAGGCGCCCCGCTCAGAACGACCCCCGCTCAGACGGCGCAGTGAGCCCTCAGGCGCCCTGGCGCATCTCGGAGAGCTTCTGGAAGACGCTCTTGAAGAGGTCGTCCACGAGGCGCGTACGCTTGACGTTGGGCAGATCGACAGCCGCCGCCAGGTCGGCCTCGCTCGCCGGCTCGAAGTGGACGGCGGCCACGCCGTTGAACTCCGCGCAGGTCCGATCACAGAGCTCCTCGATGAGCGTCGTGTGGTGATCCTCGAAGCCGCTGAAGCCCTCTCCCACCCGCAGCAGGAACTCGACGAAGATGTCCGTCAACGCCCTTGGAGCCCGTTCGGGCCGATCGAGGTTGACGAAGACCCGGCGGTGCACCCTCGGCAGGATGCGCCCGAGGCCCTGCTTGAAGTCGCGCGGGAGGGGGGTCGCACGCTGGAAGGGCTCGAGGATCATCTCGCCGCCCTCCTCCCGCTCGATGTTGCGGTCGAGCGCGGGCAGGGTCGCCTGGATGGAATCGAAGAAGCGGGCGTGCTGCACGACGAGATCGCGTGCGCGCGTGAGCATGTGCGGGGCCGACTCGGCGGCGTGGGTCAGGATCCTCCGCGTGGCGGCGAGCATGTCGCTTCCGCCGCCGAGTCTCTCGACGAGGGCGGCCGCGTCGGTCTCGGCCACGACCCCGTCCTCGTGCCGAACGGAGTCCTTCGCCAGCGTCAAGAAACCGCAGATGCGTTCGGCGAAGCTCTCCCAGGAGTAGACGCGCTCGAGCAGATCGCGATAGCCGCGGTAGAGCTCCATGCGCGTCATGCCCTTGGGGATGATGTTGGTCAGGGCGCGCGCCGGGCCGAGGTCCTTGTTCTTGGCCAGGGAGAGCACGCGGCCCTCGTGCATCAGGCGCATCCACAGGCGCGTGCCCAGAGGCGCCGAGAGCATGTAGATACCGACGCTGGGCAGGCAGGCCTTCTGCAGGAACTCGTAGGTCGTGTCGAAGATCCCCGTGTCGTCCTCGTCGAATCCGACGATCATCCCCGAGCGGATGCCGATGCCGTGGGAGAGCAGGGTGTGGATGCTCGTGAGGAGATCGCCGCGCAGGTTCTGCAGCTTGTTCGCACCCTTGAGGGCGCTGGTGCTGGCGGATTCGATGCCCACGAACACCATGTCGAAGTTGGCTGCGGCGAGGAGCTCGCAGAACTCCGCGTCACCCGCGGCGGTGATGCACATCTGCGTCGAGAAGCGGATCTCCTTCTCGAAGGTCGCATTGACCTCGATGATGCGGCGCAGGAGTGCCTTTGCGTACTTGGGGTCTCCGCCGAACTCGTCATCGCAGAAGAAAACCCAATCGAAACCGAAGGACACCATCTCCCTGAGCTCCTCGATCACGACCTCGATCGGTTTGTGCCTCTGGCGGCGGCCGAAGAGGTAGATCACATCGCAGAACTCGCAGTCGTAGGGGCAGCCCCGGGTCGTCTGGATGGCGCCCATCCCGTAGTGCGCCATCTGCTCCACCATGCTCTCCCAGCGCGGCGGGGTGCTGTCCTCCAGCGACGGCTTGTCGATCTGGTGGTACTCGGCCTCGACCGCGCCTGCGCGCCACTCCTCGAGGAAGCGCGGCCAGGAGCGTTCGACCTCACCCACGAAGACGACGTCCGCCGTACCGGCGTAGGCCTTGGGTTCTCCCGACGCTCCGGGCCCGCCCACGGCGGTCAGGACGCCGCGCTCCTTGAACAGCTCGCAAAGCTCGAGGGCCCGCTTGCGGTGCATCGCGTACCCCGTGACGGCGGCGAGGTCGAACTCGTGCTCGAACACGGTTTCGGGCGTGATCACGCCATGGACCAGCTCGTCCCAGAGCTGAACGCGGTAGCCCTCGCGCGGCGTCAACCCGGCCACGGTGGCCAAGCCCAGGGGCGGGAAGTTGTTCAGCACCTCGCAGGTCGCGCTGTCCTCGCCCGTGACCCACAGAGACTCGTTCTTCGCGTTGGGAGAGATCAGGAGGATACTCTTGGTCTCCGAGCTCTCGCTCTCGGGGTACTTGGTCGCCATGGAGGGGAGGGGGCGCTGCCGTTCGTTGGAGGTGACGCCTCAGGATACACGATGGAGCGGCGGAGGAGCCCTGGAGCGGCGTATGTGCCCGGCGAGGGAATCGGTCCTACTCCCCGGCAGGTGCTCGTGTGGAGCGCGGGCGAGCGGTGAGCACGATCAGAGCCGGCAGCAGGACCAGGTCACCCAGGAGTGCGACCAAGAGGCCGAAGCAAAGCAGGATGCCGAACAGACGTGACGAGGGGATACTGGAGCAGAGGACCACGCTGCAACCGGCGATCAGGACCGTAGTCGTGATGGCGAGCGCGCGACCGACGACCAGGAAGGTGCGGCGGATCGCGGCCCGCAGGTCCCCGTCGACGGCGTGCTCGCGGCGGAAGCGGGCCAGAACGTGGATCGTGTCGTCCACGGCGATTCCCAGGAGAACGCTGAAGACGATCGAGCTGGTGACCTGGAGCGGCTGCGAGGTCACCGCCAGAGCCGCGGCGACCGCGGCCAGTGGCAGGACGTTGGGCACCAGGCTGATCAAGCCCAAGCGCCAGGAGCGAAACTCGATCGAGATGATGAGCAGGATCACGCCCACGGCGAAGGCCAAGCCTCTGACCAGGTCCACGATCATGCCGTTGATGTTCTCTCGCGCGACGACATTCGTGCCGGTCAGGTGCAGGAAGATGCCGGGCATCTCGTCCGCTAGAGCGTGCAGCTCCTCCTGAAGGGAGGCTAGGAGAGGTCCCACAGGCTCGGATGCGATGTCGGGGAAGCTGACCGCCACGAGGGCCCGGCGTAAGTCGGGGCGCACGAAGCGCCCGGTCACATCGGAGGGCAGGATGTCGATCAGGCCCGGCAGGGCGGCGGGTTCCAGGCCGGCGGCATCGAGGAAGTGCACGACGGAGAAGGGGTTGGACAGCTCCTCGCGGCTCCCGAGCACTCCTTCCACGGTCCGCACCGCTTCGACCACGACCCCCGAGCCCAGGTTGACGCTCTCGTCCCACTCCACGAGCACGTAGCCCGCCAGCACGCCGCCGAAGGCCTCCTCGTAGCGCAGCATGGCCAGGAAGGACTCATTGTCGTGGGGTGTCGCCTCGGTCAGGCGGTTGTCCGGCTCGAGGTCAGCGGACAGCAGAAGGAGACTGGCGATGAGGGCGATCCCGCCCCCACCGACCCAGCCGGGGTGACGCGTGACCGCGTCCATGCCCCGGCCGAATCGATTCCGCCAACGGGCGAGAGCGGGTCCCGTTCCCGGCAGGATCCCACCCAAGTCACCAGCCCAGGAGGCGGACAGGGGCACGACGACAACGACAGCGCTGAAGGTCAGGAGCACGCCGGCGACGGCCGCCAACCCGAACCCGCGGATGATCTCCATGCTCCCCAGAGCCAGGGACCCGAAGCCGATGGCGGTGGTCACCGACGCCAGGAGGCAGGGCATTCCGAGGTCGGCGATGGCGCCCCGTGAGGCGGCGAGCCGCTCGCTCGCACCGCGGCTTGCCCCCTGACCGGGTTGGACACCGCCCGAGACCAGCCGGGCGCGCCGCATGTCGACCATCAGGTGAACCGCATCCGTGAAACCGATCACGACCACGAGCGCCGGCAGCACGGTGGTGATGATGTCTATCTGGATCTCGGCCAGACCGAGGAATCCCAGGGTCCAGATCGCTCCGAGAACGGGGCCGGCACAGGTACAAAGGACGGCCCGCAGGTTGCGAAAGATGACGAGGGTCAGCAGGAAGCAGAGGCCGGCTCCGCCTCCCAGGAACACGAGCGTCTCCTCCCGTACGGCCCTGTAGATCTCGACCCGCACCGGGGGGATGCCTGTCAGGCGAGCGACGAAGCCGGTGCGTTCCTCCCAGCGGTCGATTGCCTCCCGCAGCGCCTCGACCCGGGGCTCCACTTCGCTCACGTAGAGCTCATCCCCCGCGAGCCTCACGAACAGCACCGCTGTCTTGCCATCCTCCGAGAGCAGGTGACCGTTGACCAGCGGGCTGTTCGCCGCCCGCTGACGGGCTTCCTCCCGAGCCTGCACACCGGCGCTGGCGGGAGGCAGCAGCGGACGAGGGAAGATGCCCGAGAATACCACCGACTCCGGGAGCCCTAGGACGGACTCAACGCCCTGTACCGCCGAGCAAGCCTCCCCGAGCTCTCGCAAGGCGCTCGGTGCAGGTTCCCGGAAGAAGTCATCGGCTTCGATCACGACGACGCACTCGTTGTCGTCCGCGCCGAAATCCCTGTAGACGGATTCGAGCAGTCCGTAGGCCGCGTCCTCGGCTCTGAACACGCGCCTGGGGCCATCATCGAACTCGAGCCGCGTCATCCCGAGGATCGCGAGCCCCGTAACGAGCGCCACCACTCCCATGATGGGAACGCGCCGCCGAGTCAGGAACAGAGCAAGTCGATCCATGATGGGTCAGGGCGTCTCAGCGGCTCGCCGTAGTGGCCCGACGCGCGCCCGTCTCGATCATCGACAAGAGGCCGATGCTCCTCGGGCACGGCCCTTGGGCCCGAGGCCCCATCGGCCCGAGGTGCAGCGGGCACGTGGAAACAGGCGGGCATCGGGGTCCCGACAGGAGTGGATAGCATATCGCTCACGCCCCACGACAGCTTGCCGGTCCAACGATCTCCACAACATGCTCAACACGCACCCGAGGGCCGACGTGCCCCCAAGAAGTGATCCAGTCCTCATGGGAGTCTGGTCAACTCCAGGGATGTGCCTCGCGAGGAGGCGGGACAACTCCGCGGGTCGGGGAGACGGAGCGGAGTCGGAGGCCGGGGTCTTGGATCTCTCCTGTCCCGATGACGTGGTGGCCGTCCTCGTGGCCCCTCGAAACCGTCGGGTTGGCAAGCGCTCCCGGCCCGGCGCCTCGGGGACTGCCGGAGGGGCGGCCGCCAGGTGCGCAGCCCACCCGAACGACCGTTTCGGTTCCGAATAGAGGTCCCTGCGGCATCGCCTGTGAGGAGGCCCCTCGCCTCCAGGGACCTCGCAGACGACACCGCAGGGCAGGCACCGCGAGTGCTGAAGCAGCTCTCGTGGTAGAATCCGTCTTGCGGTGAGACCCTTGTTTGGGGGCTGTCTGCCGAGGCCTCGCTGACGTGGGCTCTGCTCGGACACCGGACGAAGAGGGGAACAGGAAGAGGAAACCATGGAATCACCGACCCGATCTGCCGTCCTGTGCATT